>WBUK01000012.1 GCA_008933765.1 Ignavibacteriaceae bacterium
TATCTATCAGGATGATGTCGGAAACCTCCACAATGTTAGGATGGTGCAGTTTTCGGAGAAGCTTCGCCTCATTATGAAAAAGCTTAAGAACCGCAGGGTTGCTGCTGAATTGTTGCCACAACATTTTTACCGCGAAAATTTCGCCAAAGTGGATGTGCCGGGCTTTATACACCACCCCCATCCCACCTTGCCCAATCTGTTCTATCAACTCATAATTCTGTACTGTTTTTGCCATTGGTTGATTAATTTTATATGATCAAAGAATTTCAAATACTCGCTGACTAAAATATTCAAACTTTTCCTAATATTTATATCACTAAAGTATAATATTGTGGTTTTGTTAAAATTTACTTCGTAAATTTTTAACCTGTTTTGTCTTTTTTTATTGGTTTTATGCTTTTCCTTGAAGTGGGTTGCTTGGTTTGAGCCTGCGTTTTTCACAACCTTTCTCCCGCTTATATTTCAACCACCACTTCCAACTTAAAGCGGGGGATAAAACCCTTAAAGGTTACAGAAAAAATACATATCTTTACTTCCCCGATAAATAAAACTTTTTAACTTGGATGCATGTTCTGATTTTTCCTGCATGCAACAAATTTTATACACATATTAACTTATGAGCACGCAACAAAAAAACGAGATCGTTGCCACACAACCGGAGAACGGTCAGAATAAGGCGATGGTGCCTCCGCACACTAATGAGATTGAAACTTTGGTGCTCGGAGCTATGCTGATTGACCCGGAAGCGATTAACAAAGCCGTTTCGGTGATAGATAAAACCGCTTTCTATAAACCCGCACATCAGACGATTTTTGCAGCTATGGTGAACCTCTATAACGAGCACGAACCAATCGATGTGCCGACAGTATTTAACGAGCTTTCACGACTGAAAGTGATCGACTCGGTCGGGGGGCTGACCTATTTATCCGAACTGGGGAACAACATCTCTTCGGCGGCAAACATCGAATATCACCTGAAAATTTTGGTGGAAAAGAAAATTCTGCGCGACCTCATTAATGTATCCCACAGAATTGCGCAACGAGCCTATATGGCTGAAGACACGGCGCTGAAAATACTCGATGAAGCCGAAAACAGCATATTTCAAATCTCGGAAACACGCTCGAAAAAAACTTATATCGACATGAAGCGCGCCGTTACACAAACCATCGAGTATATCGAAGTGGTGCACAACAAAACCGCTGCAGGCGTGGTGGGCGTACCTACCGGATTTTACGACTTGGACGATTTTCTGGGCGGTTTCCAAAACTCCGATTTAATCATTCTTGCAGCGCGCCCCTCGATGGGCAAAACTGCGCTTGCGTTAGCCTTTGCCAGAAATGCCGCCGTTATGCACAAACTCCCCGTTGCGATTTTTTCGCTTGAAATGGCGACAACTCAACTCGTTACCCGTCTTATCTGCTCAGAGGCAAAAATCCCCGGGCAGAACCTGCGAAAAGGGAGAATGACCGCCGAGGAACACTCGAGAATTGCTCAATACGGCGGAAAACTTGCCGAAGCACCGATCTATATTGATGATGTGCCGGGCCAAACAGTGCTGGAAATCAGGGCGAAATCCAGAAGACTGAAGTCGGAATACGGCATTAAAATGATTGTTATCGACTACCTGCAGCTTATGCAAGGGCATGCAGACACCGAAAGCCGCGAAAGGGAGATTTCAACCATTTCCCGTTCACTCAAAGGCTTGGCGAAAGATTTGGATATACCGATTATTGCGCTTTCGCAACTGAACAGGGAATCGGAAAAGCGAACCGACAAGCGACCGATGCTCTCTGACCTGCGTGAATCAGGCTCGATTGAGCAGGATGCCGATGTGGTGATGTTCATTCATCGACCGGAATACTACGGCAAAGAGGTGGATTCCGAAGGAAACTCGATGAAAGGGCTTGCGGAAGTGATCATCGCAAAACACAGAAACGGACCCACAGGCGAGGTGAAGCTTACTTTTCTGCACGAATATACCAAATTTGAAAACAGGCAACATTTTAACCGGTTTGCGGGTGAAGTTCCGCAGTTTTAGTTTTCACACCTCAATAAGCTCCCTGAGTCGGGCGAGATTTTCTAAATCTTCAAGTTGTTCTTTCCCTTTGGGTGTTTCCAAAATTTTTGGAACACGGAAAAGTCGGCTGTCGTTCAGGATATTTCTAAACCCTTCCAACCCAATGAACCCCGCACCAATGTGATCGTGCCGGTCAACCCGGCTGCCGAGCGGCTTTTTGCTGTCGTTAAAATGAAAAGCCTGCAGGCGCTCCAAGCCTATCACGCAATCGAACTCTGCGATAACTTCCTGATATTTTACGGGGTCTTTTATATCGTACCCTGCGGCGAAAATGTGCGCAGTATCGATGCAGACGGTCACTCTTTCGGGATGTTTAACCGTCGCAATAATATCCCTTGCGTGCTCGAACCTGTAACCGAGTGCGCTCCCCTGCCCGGCGGTTAGTTCGATCATACTTTTAACTTTGAAGCCGGGTGTCCTCTCGTGAATAATATCGAGCGCCGAAGCGATTCTTTTAATTCCAAAGGCTTCGCCCTCCCCAAGGTGTGCGCCGGGGTGGAAGTTCAGCTGCGGGATTCCCAGCATTTCGCACCGCTCGAGTTCATCCGTCATAGCGTTCACCGATTTGTTGAATATTTCATCGTCAGGCGAGCCGAGGTTAATCAGATATGAATCGTGAGCCATCACAAACTTGATGCCGGAAGCGGCAATT
Source organism: Ignavibacteriaceae bacterium (assembly GCA_008933765.1). Taxonomy (GTDB): domain Bacteria; phylum Bacteroidota; class Ignavibacteria; order Ignavibacteriales; family Ignavibacteriaceae; genus UTCHB3. The sequence goes on from WBUK01000012.1 coordinate 2,730, forward strand.
CCCTCCCTGAAACTTGTGGCTTCTTCTTCTTTCAACGGGGGAGCGCTCCACCGGTTGTTGTTCTTTGTGAAAATTTGCATTGCGGTGAACCCAAGTTTCTGCGCCAGAGGAATTGCAGCGTTAACGCCGCCCTGAATTGAAGTGTGGGCACCCAGAAGTTGATCTTTTGCTCTCATTTACTGCGGCTTATGTTTCTGAAAATTTACGATACATTTTTTATTCGCTTTTAATAACACACTTTTTCCCCCTCTCAGCTAAAAAGCACAGGTTCTTAAAAACCTTTTTCCAACTCCCTGACAACAACATCAATCGACTCATCCACCGAAAGGGGCGCAACGCCACAGGAAAGCAACCGTGAAATATCAAGTGAAACATCCTCAACCTGCGGCAGGTTGGGCAGCTCGCGGAATGATTTCAGAACAACGGCGGCTTCATCCAACCCCGCCCGCCTTACGAACTTAAGGAAAAGCTCAGCCCGGGAGGTTCTTTCACCCGAACCAAAATTGAGAAACTTGTGGGGGATATTTCTTCCGTTTTCCATCAGTCCGGTCAGTTCCGTGAGCATGCGGGCACCGTCGTTCACTAAGAGAGAAGAGCGATATTGATCCCGGAAAAGCACCACTTCCTCACCGTTTTTAATTTTGTTGTAAGCCTCCTGAAAAAATGCTTTCAGTTTCCCTTTCGAAAAGCCGTACATCAGAGCAATCCTTAGGATAAGATAATCATCGCACGCCGCCTGAACAGCCGCCTCCCCCTCCAATTTCGTGGAAGCATACAAAGAAAGAGGATTAAGCGGTGCATCCTCACGAAGATTTCCGCCGGCACTTCCGTTGTAAACCAAGTCGGTCGAGGCATAAATCATTTTTGCTCCATGCTCCGCACAAAGGGCGGCAAGCGAACCGGAGGCTTTAACATTAATATCGTGAACATCTTTTTCCGTGAGCGCTAAAGCGTGAGAAACCGCAGTTATCCCCGCAAGATGAAGCACCAATTCCGGCTTAAAGCTGCGGAAAATGGACTGCATAGCCGCGAAATCGCGCACATCCGCGAGCGAAAATTGGCTTTTCGACTCGGTTACCGGGGGGTTATGATATAGCGCGTGAACGGTGTGTTTTTCCCACAGGCGGGGCAAAAGGTGCTGTCCGAGGAAACCGCCCGCACCCGTAACTAAAATTCTGATATGCTTACCAACTGATTTTTAAACCCGCAATTAAATAATTTACATCGTAACCGTCAAATTGGTTGAATTGCCAGCCGAGTGAAACCGCCGTTTTTGCAGTTAAATAAGAAGGATACCACTCAACCCCCGCTGAAAAATGTGAAAGCTGGTCTTCCGTTTGGTTGTAAATTGAAAGGAGGTCGTTATCGTAACAGCCGTTTCTTCTGCCGAGCGCACCCGAAAACTTAGCCACCCACCCCGGCGCAAGCAAATAATTGAACTTTGCACCCACTGAAAAAAGGGTTTTCGTTTCTTTTTCCGGCACGGCGGAATAGGGGTTGCGCGTATCCAAAAGTGAAACGACGGGCTTAACCGAAAGATACCAGAGATAGCCGTAGTAATAGTCGAACCGCGCAACAAACTGGTAATTTTTTCTTTTGAAATAACTGTTCAGATCGACAAAATTCACCCCGGCGCCCAGATATGCCGCCCCCGTTCGGAGGATCACCTCGCCACTGTAGATGTTTGTGCCGTCTTCGGAAGTGTAGCCCGAAAAATCTTTGAAATCGCCGTTAATTCGTCCGTAAGAAGCTTTAATATAGAGGGGATCGAACATTAAAGAAGCCCCTGCGAGAGTTGTGCGCTGGGTATAGTCCCACCCTTCGGCTTTAAGAGTGAGATAGTCATAACCCAGAGTGAAGTGGTGCCTGTAGTTATAGCTAATAGTGATGAACGCAGAGCCGGCTTTTGACACCACCCCCGATGAATAGTTGCCGTAAACCCCAAAAAGTGAAGTGTGAACCTGAAGGGAATCAGCAAAGGAAACCGAACCACCGGCAAAAAAAAGCACAAAGAAGAGGAGAAATTTAATTTTCACACGCAACGAAAGCCCGCTGACAGGCAGTATGTTACATACACCAACACTTCGGCACCCCGTCATTTTATAAGGTTCAGCCCTTTAACGGCGAGCGAGTCTTCCTTGTTCATCATAAGGACGGCGTTGAAGTGTTTTTTCGCCACATCGTTAAAGCCGAGCGCATACATCGTGTAGCCGTATGAAAGGTTAGCCTCGTAATCGGAAGGGTAAAGCGAAATAATTTTGTTCAGATAGTTTTTAGATTTTTCCCAAAGTGGCTTTGCCTTATCGAACCCTTTTTCGAAAACAGCCAGTCCGTTGTAATAATAAATTTGCCCAAGCCTCAGGTTAGCTTCCCTGTTGTTGGGGTCAAGTTTAAGCACCTTGTTATAAAGCTCTTCCGCCTTCGCCCAATTGTTGCTTTTAGCATAAGGAAGGCGCAAGCCAAGAAGTGCCTCCACGCTCGAAGGTTGAAGCTTAACCGCAAGCTCGTAGTGTTTAATCGATTTTTCGTTGTTATCAGTCAGGTAATAAAGGTAACCCAACCTCAGCTGAAGCAGGTAGTTATCCTTATACGGCTCGGCGAACGGTTCAAGAAGTGCTGCCGCTTCTTTCAGTTTGCCCTGCCCCTCTAACGCAATCGATTCGTTAAAGGCATTTGTGAGGTCGTTCTTCTGTTGCGACGAAATGTTCGTAGCAAAAAAGCCAATAATTGCTAAAAAGATTACAACACTTAAAATTGCAAACTTTTTCATTCTCTCTCCTCGTTAGTTTGGGGGTTGTTACTCTCCCCCGTTTTTTGGATGATTTTAGCCCTTATCTTCCGGGTTCTTTTTAACCCTGATTGTCTTACCGCCGGGCATTGCGAAGGAAAACGATTCGATCTGCCCGCTCTCGGTGATGGTTAGTTCCGTTTTATACTCCCGTTTCAAGCCGGCAAAGAGCCCACTTCCGGAATAAAAAACTTCTCCCGTTAGTGAGATGTTCGGTTCCCCTTCCCGTTTCAAAAACCGATATTTCCCCTTCGCCTCAAACCATGAAGTGAAGAAGATGAAAAATTCAGAAATGTATCTTCCCCACAGCCGCGGAAGGTCGGAAACCGGAATTAAATCCTCCCAAACCAACCCTTTTTGCAGAGTTAAAGGCACCCTCCGGGCAGCCAGATAGAGGCAGTAGAGCGCAGAATCTTTGTTGCCCGAAAAAGAACTGAAATAGAAAACTTTGCCCGTGTTGTAAAAATTTGCAACTGCCCCTGCTGAAGATTCAATGTATGGGTTGTTAAACACATCGATGCCGGTTTTCCACTCTTCAGTTTTTACCAAGCCGCCCCGTTTTCTGCCGTGTAAATCACCGCCGCCCATGTTGCCCCCATGGCTCGCCGGCACATCACCGCCGCCCATGTTAACCCCGCGGCTCGCGGGAACATCACCGCCACCCATGTTAACCCCATGGCTCGCCGGCACATCACCCCTTGTGTTCACCTCGTAAACAAACGAAAAAGTATCGCCGTACTTAAAATTAAAAGCCTTTCCGAGGGTTTTGTGCTTTTCGATATTCTGAACCTTTGCAGCCTTTTCAGGAAAATCAAACGCTTTAAGCACCAATTCATCACCACCCCGCTCGGTCTTGCTGCTTCTCGTTTCATCACCACCCCGCTCTGCCACTCCGCCTCGATCTGCCTCACCATCTTGCGTTCCTGCTTCACTTCGCTCTATCTCACCACCCTGTTTTATCCTACCGCCTCGCTCTAAATAAAACGAAAACGGAAACTTATGCGTGTAGCCACCGACCGAATCATCAGTCTGGAACTGGAAATGGAGGTGCGGGTAGGGCGATCTGCCACTGTTGCCACAATTCGCAATTATCTCCCCTTTTTCAATCGTATCTCCCTCTTTCACTTTTATTGAGCCGGGTTTCAGGTGCGAAAGCGCCGAGAAAAGCCCTTCTCCGTGGTCAAGTATAATCGTGTTTCCCCAATTTTTCTCTAAGTCTATCTCGCCGATTTCGTTGTCGGGTATCCCGTCGGAAATTCTCACAACTTTCCCTGAGAGAGGTGCCGAAACGGGGATGCCGTAGCAGTAGTAGTCTTCAAGTCTTTCACCTTTGCCGGCAAATTCTTCCCCGTTTTCGGTGAGTACAAAATCCCATGCGTAGCGCCATTTATCTTTGTGCGTATGCTCGCCGTCGAAAGCCTGTGTAACAGTCCACTCACCCCAGACGGGCAGCTCAGGGAAGAACAGCTTAAAATTCCCGAAGCGCGAAAGGCGGTTGCGGTGGTGATACAGGTTCTCTTCCGGCGAACCCGGTTTGAAATAAAGAAGCACCAAATCGGTCTGCTCTTTCCTGAATTTCAGGCTGTAAATCGTTGAAAGCGTTATGAAATTAAAAGGCAGCACCAAAACCGGAAGAGTTGTGCTTTCGAACAATGCTGCAAAAAACGCAGTAACAATAACAACCATAACGGCGGCAATCAGCGCCAATAAGTAACTTTTAGCCGAAGGCAGCACCAAACTTCCGCCCAACGCAAAAGATGTGATTACGGCGTTAAAACCCACAATCAGCCCCAAATCATCAACACGATGGGGAAGTATTGCCGTCAGAAAAAGTGTTGCCACCAACCAGGCACTAACCCCAAGCAAAAAAAGCGCACGCGAGAAGAACAACACCCCGAGCGTAATCAGCAAACCGGTGGTGATATTAGGCTGAAAAAACAACAATGCAACCGACCGGAAAAAATTCCGCACCACTTCCGGCAAAAATTCGTAGTATTTGGCATCTGTTGCATGAACTGCAGGCGTTATATCATGAAAATTCCCCAGAAATATCATGTAGATAAATAACGCTATAACAAACGGAAGCGTTAACCCCGGCAGGTTCATCGATACCGCTAAGTAGTTCTCCAAAACCACTGCGATGAAGAAGGTTATAACCACGAAAAGGGGGATTAAAACAACCGACAACGGCGTTAAATTAAAGAAAAATACCGTTGCGGCGCTGAATAAAATTCCATTGAAACCGTAAAACCCCGACTCAATCTTCGCAGGCTCGAACTTCAAAAACCAGGCAATTAAATTGGTGAGCACAACCCCCAGCAACGACATCGCTGCAATGCCCGGCGCCGCGAATGAAGCTGCCAGAATAAGCGCACCAAGCCATCTTCGGTTTGAAAACAGCACCTGCGCGTAACTGTAAAATATTGAGTTGAGAAAAAACTGCACTAATCGCCTTTGAAAATGAAATTAAGAATCTGCACCCCAAAAAATTGCTCCCGGCAAAACTGCACCCCTGCAAAATTGCTCCCGGCAAAACTGCAACCCGCAAAGCCGGAACCCCTGCAAAAAACCGAACCCCGCAAAATATAAATTCTGCAAACTATTGCACCCCAAAATACAACGATATTACAAACTAAACGACCTCAATTTTTCCGGTATTCGTTCGTTTTCAAGAAGATATTCAATATTTTCCGATTCTCTTATCAGTTCAACCGAGCCGTCTTCCATCACCATCACGATGTTCGGGCGAAGCGTAATGAACTGCATCCACTGTGTCATATCGTAAGCGCCGACATAATCAATCACCAAGCGGTCGCCTTTTTTCATCACGGGCAGCACGATGTTTTCAGCGATGCAGTCTATATTCATACAAAGGGGCCCATAGATTGCGGTGTTTTCAGTCATCACCCCACCGGGTTGCGCCGGCGTTATCTTGTGTTTATACCAAAACCGGGTGATAAGAATATTCACGCCGGCATCAATAATTAACGCCCGTCTTCCGTCTGAAAGCCGTTTAAGCGCCAAAATGGTTGTGATCAGCGAAGCCGCATCGTCAATAAGCGCACGCCCCGTTTCGAGTATAAGCACCGGCAACTCATCCTTTGCGTAAGGGAGCGAAAGAAGTGCAGTTGATATTGCGTTTGCGTACTCTTCAATCGAGGGAACAATCTGCTCAGCAGGTAAATACTGACCGTTAAGCGTGTTGTTCGAGGGGAAGCCACCGCCTATATCGATATATTCAAGCGTGTGTCCATACTCCGTTTTCAGCCAAGCGGCAAGTTCTACTAATTTATCAGTGGCAGTTTTGTAGCTGTCGGTCGTCATCATATAAGTGCCGATGTGTGTGTGCAGCCCCACCGGATTAAGGCGGTCGGAGGTCATAATTCTGCGCAGCGCCTGTTTTGCCTCGTCGTTCTCGAAGTTAAACCCGAACCTGTCCCACTTAGGATATACCCCTGTGTCGCAATTTACACGAATTGCCACGCGTGCTGTGCGGTCTTCCTCCCGGCTGATTTCAAAAACATCGTAAAGTTCATCAAAGTGGTCGATATGAATTGCCGCGCCTTCTTTAATCGCCCGGCGAATATCATCTTTGGTTTTCGAGGGTCCGTTAAAAATGATGTGCTCCCCCTTAACACCAAGCCGGCGGGCTTTTTCGTACTCAAACCCTGAGACAACCTCTGCCCACGAGCCTTCCTGATGAAAGACGGAACAAACAGCGTTCAGATAGTTTGTTTTATACGACCACGCAAACCTAACCGCCGGGTAGCGGGTTGAAAAAACACGGGTTGCCCTCCGTTGGTTCTCACGAATCCGTCGTTCTGATATCACAAAAAGGGGGGTGCCGAATCTTTCCGCCAACTCGGAAACCGGGATTCCGTCAATCTCACTTTTCGGGTGCGTAAGCGGCCCCGAGCCAAATTTATTCATAAACCCGGTTTGTTGTTTTAACACAACGGGGCGTTCGTATCTTCTTTTATCAGACATTATTAAATTATTCCTTTGCTAAAACCTCTGTTTTGTTAAATCCCCGCGCTTCTAAAACTTCTGCGCATCCAAATCCCCTTTTTCCTAAATCCCCGCTTCGCCCAATCCCCTCTTTGCTAAAACCTTTGATTTGCCAAACCTCTGTTTTGCTAAAACCTTTGATTTGCTAAAACCTTTGATTTGCTAAATCACACCCAAAGTTGAAATTTGCTCAAGTTTTGTGATATCGGCAAGTATATCCCAGGAGCATCGCACAAACATTTTGCCCACTTTATAGTCCCTGAACGGCTGCACTTCCTCACCGAGAGCCATTCTCACCATTGCGCTTGGCAGGTTTTGCCCGGCGCCCACCGCCAGATAAACCCAGGCAGGGAAACGGGGGTTAATTTCCAACAGATAAAACTCGCCCGTTGTTTCAGAGCGCATGAACTCAAGCTCCATTCCCCCTTTCCACTTGATCGAAGAGATCACCTTTTCGGAAATTCTAAGCAGTGCCGGTTCCTGAATCGAAACGCCTGCCCACCCCTTCCCTTTATCGGTTATGTAAAGTTTTTTCATCGGCACGGCGCCCGTCATCCCGCCATTTCCGTCGCCCAAGGCAACAACATTGTACTCAGTCCCCCGAATATACTCCTGAATAATTATCGGGTAGCCCCATTTGTTTGCAATTTTTCTGAAATACGATGAGGTTTCTTCAAGGTTGTTGGCGATGTAGGCTTCGTAGAAAATCCCCTTGACCACAGCGGGAAGTGATAACTCGGAAGTTACCCGGTAAATATCCTGAAGTGTTGCCGCAAGGATGTTTTTGGGCACATTTATCCCCTCGGCTTTGCAGAAATTGAAAAGCTTATCCTTCCCCCTGATGTTCAGCTGATCCGCCGAGGGAAGAAAAGTTTTAATCCCCAGCGCTTTAAGTTTCGGCGCAAGTTTAACAAAGGCGTAAAGCTCGCTATCCAATGTGGGGATAATCATATCGATTTTTTCGATCGAGTTAATGTACCCCAACCACTCCATCAACGGCTCTAACCCGGCAGAGGGGTATGGAATCAGATAATGTTTATCGGCGAGGCCATCCATGTAAATGCCGGGCTCTAACGAATCATAAACCAGACCAATAATCTGAAGCTCCGGCAGCCCGCCTTCTTTCAGGCTTCTTATAACGGGTACCCCGGGCCCCGGGTTATCCGTTGCGTTTAACCCTGTTACTGCAATTTTCATTTTTCTGTTACCAAACCGAAAGATTTTAGTTGATTGATAAAGTCGTCAAGGTCTCTTTCAACCGTAAGTTGGTCTGAGTCGTAGTTGTTCATAATTTCACTTACGATTTCATCGTAAGGCTTTTTCTTTTTAATCAGTTCGTAGATTTCTTTCCCGATTTCGTTCAGGTTGAAAGTTTCGCCCGTGTTCCCGAGGAAAATAAACCCCGTTTCGCTTATGGCTGCGTAGCCCGGCACTTCAAAAATTTTCATTTTTCACACTCACTTCAGGAGAATCATTTTTTTAGATTCGGTAAATTCACCCGTTTTTAATGTGTAGAAATAAACGCCCGTAGGCACCCGTAAGCCGGCGTCATTTTTCCCATCCCAAACCACCGATTGAGCGCCGGCGGAAACCTCGCCGTTTACTAAACTTCTTACTTTTTTGCCCGAAACATCGTAAATTTCTAAATTTACTGCCGCTTTTCTCCCCAGCGAAAACTCGATCTTTGTTTCCGGGTTGAAAGGGTTCGGGTAATTTTGCCCTAATTTGAAATCGAAATGTATATCACTCTCACCTATACCGGCAAATCCAAGGCTGTAAACTTCGTAAAAGTAGTTTGCAAAAAGAGGGTACTCATACTTCAGAACCACCAGTTCGAGGTAGCCGTCGTTGTTAACATCGGCAAGTGTGGGATAAGAATAGTACCACGCCGGGTCGTTCTTCTCCATCAACACCTCCCCTGATGCAAGATCAATTATTTTGAAAGACTGCCGGTAGTTGGTTGAGGTTCCGTTGTAGGCAAGCACATACGCATCTGCGAAATTGTTGTTGTTGAGGTCGTTTTTCAGAGAAAAGAGTTGCCCACCGGCAAGCCTTTCTTCTTCCGTAAAAGTGTATGAAAAAGCCGGCGTAGTTGAGTAGCCCGCCCCCATCACTTCAAACTTTGTGCTGTCGAGTGTGTAAAGCCTGGAGTGCCACTTCTCTCCCTGCTTTTCATAGTTTAACCAACCGGAAAGTTTGTTATAAGATATCGGGTCGGAAACCCATTCTAAACTAAATTGAGGCAAAAGAGTGAATGAAAAAACTGCCAATAAAGGCAGTAAATATTTTTTCATTTTAATAGCCTTTCGGTAAATCGTATTTTTGTAGTTTGGAAAATAATTTACTCCGCCGTAATAAAAATAAAATGTTTTGTTATTTTGGCGTATGTAAGACATTTTTATTTTAAAATCGGTTTAATTTAAATGAAAACCAACATAATCGGCAGGAAATGAAAATGAAGAAAGCAGCTCTTTTTGCGATGATTCTCCTTTCTGTTCTCAAGCCACAATCAGGCTTCAAAGAAATTGATAACCTCTTTGAACAGGGTGAGTACTCAAAAGCAACTAAGGAAATTGGCGCCCTTATTGCCTCAGGAAAAGTTAACCCGGAGCAGGAGTATAACCTAAGGTTTACTCTTGACCTCATGGAACGGATAAAAATGGACTTCACCAAAAACCGTGATGAGGTTAAGGAATACATCGCTAAATTCTTCCCCGGCGTTACGGACGAACAACTTGATAAGTGGGAAAATGAGAAAGCGTTAGAGTGCAAAATGATTGACGGCGAGAAAAAATATTTCAGAAATGCCGCCAGAAATCTATTCAGGATTGATAAAGAAGCTCTGAATAAATGGAATGAAGTAAACGGGGTTGCTCTTGGCGAACTGGACAAATACCTGCTGCAATACCTGCCGGAACTTATTTCCGAAAGCAAAAAAAACGGCGAAAAATTGGTGAACCCGGTTACAATTACGGTAAAATATACTCTGGTTGTTGACCCCAACGCCGTGCCACCGGGTGAAGTGGTGAGGTGCTGGCTGCCGTTCCCCGCTGAAAACCGCGACCGCCAAACCGAGGTTGAGTTTCTTTCCGCCAACTGCGAAAACTTTGTGATTGCACCCTTCAACGCTACACACAGAACTATTTATATGGAAGCCGTTAGCGAGCAAGACAGCGAAGTGGTGTTTGAAGCATCTTATAAATTCAAAACTTACGGCGAATATAACGGGGTGGATTTCAACAAACATTACACGATCGACACTTCCACCGATCTTTTTGAAGAATACACCGCCGAACGCCCCCCGCACATCGCCTTTACGGATGACCTGAAAAATCTTTCAGCACAGATTATCGGGAACGAAACCGAACCCGTTAAAAAATTTAAACTCATCTACGAGTGGATTAACGACAACATCCCCTGGGCTTCCGCCATTGAGTACTCAACAATTCCGGCTATTGCGTCTTACTGTAAAACAAATATGCACGGCGACTGCGGAATCCAGTCTCTGCTTTTCATTACTCTTTGCAGAATGAACGGAATTCCCGCCAAATGGCAAAGCGGATGGATGTTGCACCCGCCGGAAGTTAACCTGCACGACTGGGCTGAAATCTACTTCGATGAAACCGGGTGGATACCCGTGGATCAGTCTTTTAAACTTAAACCGTCGGATGACCCGCTCGTAAGATATTATTATCTCGGGAACACCGATAACTACCATTTTATCGTGAATGACGATTATTCGGGGAATTTATTCCCCGCGAAAATTTACCCGCGCAGCGAAACCGTTGACTTCCAACGAGGGGAAGTGGAATGGAGAGGCGGAAACCTCTATTTTGACAAGTGGAGCTATTACATAGACTTAAACTACTCACCGGAGAACTGAGGATTTTGTGATTAAAAAACTTATTGTGATTTTGGCGCTGGGGCTAAGCGTTGCTTTCCCCCAAAACAACGACGATGACGACTACGAGCCTGTTTACCGCGCACCTGCCTTCGATGCGCAGTTCGGCGGCGGTGGTGGCTACTACGGTGGTGTGTTTTTTACCGATCTTTCAAAAATTAACTCAACTTTTGCAGGGTTCGGCACGCCCGACTTAACTTCCGGCTTTTATTCTTCAGGCGGCGGCGGGTTTGTTTACATCGGCGCCATCAAAAACCTGCGCGTCGGTGGGTTGGGGATGAGCGCCCGCACTTCATCGAGAGGGTCGTCCAACGGATTTGATAAAGAAATCAGCTATTCTAACTCTTTCGGCGGCGTTACCGTTGAATATTCCTTCCCTTTTATCAGGGACTGGGCGCTTTCTATCGGTGGAATCATCGGAATTGGCGGGCAGACTATTGAAGTCAGCCGACACTTCGGAGCTATGGACTGGGATAAGGATGTGGCGGCGCTTCACGATGATGTTGGCGGCGCTTTTCTTTCTTACTCGCGCAAATATTCAAACACTTACATGACTTTGGCACCAACGCTGAACGCCGATTTTCTGCTGCACCCTTTTATCTCTTTTAGGGTGGGCGTTGGCTATGCTTTTAATATGTTTGGCGACACCTGGAAAGCTGATAACAATGTAACGCTTAACAACTTCCCCGCACGCGATATTAACGGAAATACTTTCTTCCTGCAGTTTGGGGTGCTTGCGGGGCTGTTCTTTTATTGATTTTTAATTTTTTGTTGTTCGGGGAAGCAGTGGCACATGCGTGCAGTTGTGCGGGTGTTGTTTTTATTGATTTTTAATTTTTTATCTTTTTTTACTTTCAAAGGAATAAGAACCTGATGAAAAACATTCTCGTTACCGGCGCTGCCGGGTTTATTGGCAGTAACTTCGTTAACGCTATGCTGAAAAAAAGGGATGACTACTTTATAGTTAACCTTGATAAACTTACATACGCCGGAAATTTAGAGAACCTTAAAGAGGTTGAAAACCACAAAAACTACAGATTCGTTAAGGGAGATATTGCAAATCCTGAGTTGGTTGAGTACATCTTTCGCAAATATAACATTAAATATGTGATTAATTTTGCCGCCGAGTCGCATGTGGATCGCAGCATTCTTGGCTCGAAAATCTTCTACGAAACTAATGTTATCGGTACCAATGTGCTGCTGGAAAACGCCAGAAGGTTTGAAACTGAGCGGTTTCTGCAGGTTTCAACAGACGAGGTTTACGGCTCACTGGGGGCAACAGGGCTTTTTACCGAATCAACACCTCTTTCACCAAACAGCCCTTACTCTTCAAGCAAAGCTGCTGCCGATATGATGGTGCAGGCATTTCACCATACATACGGAATGCCCGTCCTTACTACCCGGTGCTCAAATAACTATGGCCCCTATCAATTCCCCGAGAAACTGATTCCTTTGATGATTATCAACACGCTTAACGGCAAAAAACTGCCCGTTTATGGCGACGGGCTGAATGTGAGGGATTGGATTTATGTGCTCGACCATAACTTCGCTATCGAAACGGTTTTCGAAAAGGGCACACCCGGCGAGGTTTATAACATAGGCGCCAAAAACGAAATGACTAACATTGAAATTGTGCGGCTTATCCTAAAGCACCTCGGAAAAGGCGATGAAATGATTGAGTTTGTGAAAGACCGCCCCGGGCACGACCGCCGCTACGCCATCGATAACCATAAGATTGAATCGGAACTTGGCTGGGTGCCGGCGTTTTCTTTTGAAAGTGCCATCGGAGAAACTATCGACTGGTATCTGAAAAACAAAGAGTGGTGGGGACGAATTATCTCGGGCGAATATGAAGCTTATTACACACAACTCTACGGAAAGAGGTAAGTGATGAGGTTATTCCTTGTTCTTTTGTTTTTTTTAACATGTTTTTTATATCCGCAGCAACAACCGCAATTTAAAACTCCGTCACCAACACTGACTCAGTTGCCGGCACCCGGGATGTTGAGCGTTAGTATCGCAGGTAATCCAATTTTGGCAGGTTCTTATGTGGCGGCGCAGGGTGAAAGAGTTGATCAGTTTATCACGAGAATTATGTACAATATTGAACTTGATAAATTTTCGTTAAACCTGCGTGATATTCAACTGAAACGCAGCAACGGTGAAGTTATTAAGGTTGACCTGCAAAAGTTCAGGATTACCGGCGATATTAAGGATAATCCTTACCTGAAAAATGACGATGTGCTGGTGCTTTCTTATTCTGACCCCAAAACCATTTTTTATGAAATTAAAGGGGCAATTAACAACCCGGGGAAATATCCTTTTATGGAAGGGGACGACCTGCAAAAAGCGATTTTTTACGCCTCCGGTTTAAGCTCTGCTTTTCAGGGGTATGATTCCACCACTATTTACAGGGTTTCTTACGATAAAACACGCATGGAAAAAATAAGGGTTGCCACTTCTGCAAATTTCCCGCTGCAAAATTTAGATGTTATTATGGTGGGCGATGAACAGCCGTTTATGGAAGAGTATAAAATTTTGGTGATCGGCGAAGTGAACCGCCCAGGCTACATACCTTTCGGGCGGAAACAGCAAACGCTGAAAGAGGCAATTGAGCTTGCCGGCGGATTTACTGAAAATGCCTCGCAAAACAACATCCGTCTGCTCAAAAGTAAAAATTTGCCTTCCAGCGTTATCCGTTCTTACTACGGCGTGGACGCTCCAAAAGAGAAACGGGAAAAAAATGAAGATAAGGATGTGGTCGATATCCAAAAGTTTATGACTGAGCTTGCCACACTCGATTTTCTGAATCTTTATCGGCTTTCAGGGCTTACCGAGCGCGACACTTCGTACCTTCGGCTTGAAGCTCAGTTGAACTTTTACAACAACAGCCAGTTGATCGATTTAACGGTTAAAAACGATACTTTGCGCTCGTTTTATGAAAATTATCGCGTGCAGATGGGTGATATTATTGTGGTTTCTTCCGTACCGATTGGTATTAATATGATCGGGCAGGTGCCGTATCCGGGGTGGATTCCCTATGTGCCCGGCATGGATTTTCAATACTACATCAGGCAAGCCGGCGGGCTGAACGACTATGCCAACGAAGATGAAATTATGATCATCAAAGGCAACACGAAGCAATGGATGGCTGCTGCTGATTTCCGCGGTACGCTGGAACCGGGGGATTATATCTATGTGCCAAAAGAAGAGCAGCGCTCTTTTTGGTCGTATATGGGGGATACTGCCTTGATCCTTGGAATTGTCGGTAACATTGCCACGCTGGTTATTCTTTTTATAAATGTGATGAAGTAGCGCCCTTACTTCTTCTGTTGGAAGTACAGTGAAACGACTTTTTCCTCTTTATGAATGTGATAAAGTAAGGAGGGAGTTCACATTTTAACAGTTGGGCTTATGCCGATTGGGCGCAGGGTGTTTTGTGCATCGATATAAGAAGGTAAAAGAGCATTTCGCACTTTTGCATGCCTGCCTTTATCCGCCGGAGATTTTTGCCCAAAGTTTTACACAGAAACCAATGCAATGTGTAGTAAGAAAGTTATGCGTGTCCACTAAACTCTTACACAGAATCTGAGACTATCCACTGTAACAAATGCTGTGTTTTCAGTTTCATCCACAGTGCCGTTGAAACACCCGGCGAACTACTAAGGCGATACACAGTAACAAAAGTTGTGTTTTATGGCACAAATCTGCGCTCACAACCCAAGGTTGTGACTTAAGTTATTGCTTCTTGTGAAAAGAAAAATTATGTTTGAGGTGCATTTTATAAATGCACTAAAATAGTGATTTCACACAAACAACAACTTAAGAGGAACTACAATGGAAACCAAACAACCAAAGCGGATGTCTTCTGTTATTCACACCGTGTTTTTATTGGGAGCGGGGGTCCTCAGTGCTTTCTGGGTATCAACCGCGCTTTCTGATAATAAATCATTTCCCGACAAGCCGGCACTTTCAAATAATTATTCCTCTTATTCACCAACCTCTGAAACAGATTCACCGGACTCAACACCCGGAATTTATGTTATTTCTTCAATCATAATTGATAATTCTAAAGCCGGAAGTTATTATGATAAGAATGGGAAATTCTTATACAATGACTCAAGATTAAACACTTGGTCACCAGATTTTCCAAAATTTGAAAAAATATCTTACTCTTACGATAAAAACGGAAACCCCATAACACAACTCTGGGATATAGAATCCGAACCGTTTGATTGGTCTAAAGCAAATAAAGTTAACTTTTCTTATGACGAACAAGATAACCTTCTTTCTTCAACATCTTATTCTTATGATGGGGACTCCTTAAGTCCAAAGTACTTTAATACCTATACGAATGACAAAAGTGGAAAATTACTTATGTCATCTGAAAAAGGATTGATTGGTTTTACCGGAATGTACCCTGATGTATATCTGACTTATGATGAAAATGGAATCCGTCTGACAAAAAAAGACCGGCGTTTCTCTATGGATAGTTCCATGACAGAAGATAATAACTACATATATACATATACTTTCGATAAAACGGGGAAAAAACTTACTGAATTATGTCAATTGATTGAAGAGGACAAACTAACAAATGTCTATAAAAAAAAGATTCAGCTATGATAATAATCGAAGATTAGCTGTTAAATATAGACTTGAATGGAAATATACTGAGTGGGCACATGAAACTAAAACAATTTATAGTTACGATAACGCCGGAAACATCACTACCGAATTAATCCAAGATAAGGGCGAGAACAATTCATGGTTAAATTACTTGAAAGATATCTTCACTTATGATAAAGCCGGAAACACCTTAAGTTATGAACGATTTGAATGGCGTGATAGTCTCTGGACTCCTCATACTTTCGGAGCTGTATTTTCTTATAATAAAGGAAAATCACTGGAGATGATTTCACATAGAGAAGGGGGTGTTTTTGTAACTGTGAAATATCAATTTATTCCCGGAGCTAAGTTATCAAATAAACCCGTTCTAGATTTGAGAGATCTTAGTGCGTTAAGTGCTAATTTGTATCCTTAATACTATAACCTCAACGCTTTTGATATTTTTGCACTGAGACTAAGAACCCTTAGATATTAATTTGGATCAATAAAACGATACGAACTTACAATTTTTACCAGCTTCCTATCGTGTGCGAAGACTTAGAGATTAATTCAAACCAATAAAACGATACGAACTAATGCAGTTTAAGAGATTTAATTCACTTTTGATAGCGAACAGAAATTTTACTTTTGTGGTAATTTCTGACATATTGTGGGTAAAATTTATATACAGATTCAATAATGGGGTAATTATGAAAAATTTCGCACTCAAACCAATGGTTTTTTTAGAGCAAAGTTGCTCCTTTTACCAATGGTTTTTCAAAAAAAAAGCCTTATATTTAACAGGTGTTTTTTAATGCACTAAAATTGTGTTTTCATCTCATCATCAATTATAACGGAGTAATAATGGAAACCAAACAACAAAAACGGGTATCACCGGTTATTTTAATCTTGTTTGTATCGGTTTTTATTCTCCTTTTGGCTACTTTCGGCTTAGCGGCATTTACCGATCAGGGCTTTTTTACCGACAATTCATCCCAGTCTTCCGAATCTGATACTCTTAACCCGAAAGATAAAACCGCCGACAATTCGAAATCTGGGATTTATGTAATTTCGTCAATGATAATAGATAATTCAAAAATTGGCAATTCTTACGATGATAACGGCAAACTCTTGAGTAAAGACCCAAGTTTTGAAAACGAGCCGCAAAATTTCCTGAAGATCGAAAAAAACTATTACACTTATGATAAAGAAGGAAATATGCTGACCCGGAAAGTTGAAACAGTTAGTTGGGATGGCTTTTCAAGAACTACTAACTACAGGTTTTCCTATACTTTCGACAAACATAGAAACCCGCTGACTCAAACCGAGGAAATGCAGTCGGATAATAAAACCTGGCAGGAATCCCGAAAATTCTTTTTTACCTACGACACTCTGGGTAACCTGCTAACCAAAACTGAATACAGAGGGTCAGAAGGTTCTAAAGACAAAGAAATGAAAACTACTTACCTTTATGACAAATCAGGTTACAGATGGATAAATTCGGAAAAAGGGATGAGTAATTTCTCCGAGGGATACCCGGATATTGATTTCACTTATGACGATAACGGCAACAGAATAACGAAGAAAGAGCGGGTTATTAGCTGGGATAACACTGTAACAGAAAGCAATTATAATTACACCTATACTTTCGATTCCACCGGGAGAAAACTTACGGAATTGTGTCAAATGACAAGGGGCGGCGTAACAACAAACTCTTACAAGCGATCATTCAACTATGATGACAAGGGCAGAGAAGAAACCCGAAACATCTCTGTTTGGTACAATCAAGGCGCACCCTCAGTAAGCAAAAAAATGTTTATTTATGATAATGCAGGACACACAATTACCGTATTGACTCAATCAAAAGACGGAAACACTTGGGTTAATTCCGGGAAGAAAGTCTATACTTATGACGATGCCGGGAACACTTTAAGTTACGACGCTTTCATTTTTATTGATAATGCCTGGTTTACGGAAATTCACGGAAATACTTCGTTCACTTATAATAACGGAAAATCTTTGGAGGTGTTCCACCAAACTGAAGTGGCAAGCTCGTTAACTATGACATATCAGTTTATTCCGGGCGCGAAATTATCGAACAAACCCGGCTCCCGATTGTTCGCATTGCACCTCTACCGCGATAATTTGGAGTTTTAAATGGGGCAAAAGACAGTTTTTCAAAATCACATTAGGTAATTGTTATCCGCTGATTAGCGGGGCTTTATGTAGTTAAAAAAATTATTCAGGAGTAATAATGGAAAAGAATAAAAACCGAATAGGCATTAGTGTTATTGGCACCGTGATGGTTATTTCTGTATTGATTGTAATTTTGGGATTTTCGCCGAGCTCAACCTACACTAAAGATGACGGAAAAAATCCAATAGTAAGCCAAAAGGAAAAAACAGATACAAGTACCGGCTGGTATGTTATTAGTTCAATTTCTACGGATTTTTTCGATGTTAGTTTTACTTACGACTCTGCCGGCTATCTTGTGTCTGCTCAAAAAGTAGCCCAGCCGTCCAACCCTACCGAACCTGACATTATTACCAATTACACTTACATTTATGATACCGTTAACAACACGATGATGGTCTTTCAGAAAGGTTCAGAGGAAGGTTGGGGAGAGATAAACAGAAAAGCGGTTTATTCTTTTAATGATTTTGGTGATGTGGTATCAGTCGAACAGCAATCACTGAATTGGGATGTGGATGAATATTATCCCAATTATTTTAAATATTTTTACAACTACGATGCTAACGGTAATATTTTGTCTAAAACTGAAAAGACTTTAACTAATGGCATTTGGTCCAATGAACAAAGGACTCAATATATTTATAATCAGAAAGGAGAGTTAATTCGCCTTGAACTTCAATTTAAGGAAAATAATGGTTGGCAAGATGAGCGGAATTACATTTACGAGTTAAAAAACAATGACCGAAAGCTAATTGAAAAATATAATTTACCGTATTATCAAATTTTCATCACTGAATTTGGGGATAGGAAATCTTTTGTTAAAGATAGTGTTTTTGGTGATACCATACTTCAAAGAGTTTTTTTTTACGGGGAGTGGGACAGCGGTACAAGATCAATATATTCGTTCGACACATCCGGTAACCTGTTAACGGAAATTTTAACACAAAGTTTTTCCGAAAATAAATCTATGACTGAATATAAATCAACGGAGTCTTTCCACTCAGATATCGATTTCCGATATCTTTTAAACGAAGAATGGGAAGATCGTGAACTGAAAAAGATCACATATGATCAGGCAGGAAACGCAATCTCTTCCAATATATATTTCCGCCAAAATAACAGATGGACAAAAAATGATTTTCTCTGGGAGTTACAAGCAACAATAAACAAAGCTTATTCTTTAGCACCTATTTACTATAATATCGGTAGGTCACAATTGATGCTTAGAGCCACAACAGCAAAAGTAACTTATAAATTTGTACCTTTAACTAAATTTAGAAAATATCCGTTCGAATTAGAGGTGTACAGAAGAGTTAGGTATCCATTATAGAATGTAGCGGAGAAATATTTCAGTTGTAAAACTAATCGGTTGAGTTACTCAGAAAAAAGACTGCAAAGGAATAAATAATGCTAAGAATTAAAAATTTTTACCCCGGTTTCGTAGTGGTACTCTTATTCTGTTTTGTATGTTTTATGGTTATTTCCGGTTACGGAAAAAGCATAAGTGATTATACCACCCGTTTTGGAGACCGCAGCCGGGCGAAGCATCTCACGGCTCGAACAAATATTCCCATGCACCCCGATTCAATTAATCCTAAAAAGAAATCTGTTTCTACCGGAGGGAAAGGTAAGTTTGTTGTCACATCTGTACTGACACCGGATCGTGAAGTTTTCTTCACTTACGATAAAAACGGTAAACTGCTTTCACAAGAATTACACTATAAAGATTGGGCTTATGGAAACTGGGTAACATTTTCTAAAATTACTTACACTTACGATACTTTGGGTAACAGAAATGAACTCCTTCAATATTGGGTAAAAAACAACTGGGTAAATGGTTGGGAAGAAGTTACTATCCCGGAAGAAAACGGAAAGGTAACCACCCGAATCGTTAGCGATTGGGAGAATAATGGGTGGGTAGTTAGGTCGTCAGAGTCTAAATTAAATATTGACGCACAGGAATTGTTGGATTATTTAACTTACAACATTTATGACAGTACAGGACAAAATATTATCTATACCGTGGAAGAGAAGTGGGAAGATTTAGGCAATGGTAATTTTTGTCGTGTAACTTACACCTATAATTCCGACGGATTATTGATATCAAAGTTAGTAAGAAAAAATGGTTTTTTTAGTTATGACCGTAATGGAGGAATGAAAAAAAAGGATAATGTAAGTAATTTCGATTATTCAGATTATCTTGGTTCCCTCATCGATTATGATTATTTCCCCGGAGCCAAACCAAAATTCTTTTATGGCATAGAAGGCAGTTTTTATGATTATGAAAGCGATTATAGTTATGGAGATAAAAGTGAAGAAGTGAATTTTGATTCCCTCATTTTTTACCTCTTAGATTACTCAACAGAGTCTGACTTTCCCGATTTCTCCGATCAATGGTATTCCGATAATGAAAGCCTTAATGATTCTACACCTCCCCTCGCTTATGAAGTGGTTAATGATCAGACAGATTTTGATAAATCTCTTCTCTATGACACAACAAATTTAGTTAATTATAAAAAATGTATTTACACTTATGATTCAACAGGAGCACTTACATCATTACTAATCAAATCTTGGGAAAATAATACCTGGGAAGATGAAGTTGTCCAAACTTACTCATATAATGTTTTTAAGAAACTATCGGCAGTTTCCGAAAAGGTTTCGTTGGAATATTCGCAACAATCCTTCAGAACCCGCACCTATACTTACGACAGCGCAGGGAATATTCTTTCGATCTCTTTGGTAAGGAAAAATTTCGATAAAGTATTAGATTCAACCGATCAAATTTTTACATATAATTCAGAGAACAATTTGACCAATATTAACGAAAAAATATGGCATAAAGGAAAGTTAATCAGTTCTCGAATTACCGCTTATGAATATAATACTGATGAAAAATTGAGTAAAGAGAAAATTAATGTATGGTACAATGATTCGTTGATCTTTTCTGATACAATCAGTTACACTTATAATTCAAACGGGAAATTGGTTCAAAAATCAACTCTCAGTTTTTTAACGGATGACTTAACTTCAAACAAATTTTTAAACAACCTCGACTATTTGCTTAAAAATTTGGACAGCAGCGTAATAAATTGGGAATTTCTTAATCAAGGAGCAGAAGGAGATAATATATTCAATATTTATGATGAATCGGGGAATTTAATCAAAAAAACAACTGAAACCCAAGAGTTAAGAGTTACTCCCATTTACGATGAATCAGGAAATTTAATCGGTGGAATTGCAGAAGAAAACAGAGCTGAAAAAAATATTTACATTTACGATAAGTCAGGAAACTTACTCGAAAAAACAACAGAAACCCAAGACTCAAAAACTACTCTCATTTACGATAATTCAGGAAATTTGATTGAAGAAATAACAGAAACTATTAAAACCAACAAAGAGGTCACTCCATCAACGAAAATAAATTACACATACGATGAAACCGGAAATACTATATCTGTTGATTTGTACAAATATAAAAATAGTAAGTGGGTACTTTCAGATGATTTTAGATCTTTGAATGGGCCGCGCAAAATTACTTATAACAATGGGAAATCAACTCTTGAGATTCCCATGTTGCCCACAAAGATAACATACGAATATCTGCCGGAGGCGAAATAAACCGGTAATAAAGTAAATTTAGATTAATATCCCCTTTTTCAAAGAAGGTTATATCCCAGACAACTAAACCCGAGCTTATTTATTTGCCGATCGGCTTGCGGTCTGATTGCAGAACTATTTGCAAGTCTTGATTGCCGATCTATTTGATAATCTGATTACAGATATCTATCCAACACCCTCCGGCACACATAGGGCAACCTTAACCGCAACCGGCTAAGAATACAATTTCTCTGCCTTTTCTGCAGATATTACTATTCCTTTTATTAAAGAAGAACTGAAGCCAGAGTGCTCCATCTGGTTCAGCCCGGCAATAGTGCAACCGCGCGGAGTTGTAACTCTATCCACTTCATCCTCCGGATGGCTGTTTTTCTCCAAAAGAAGTGAAGCGGCGCCTTTTGCCGTTTGTGCCGCCATAAAAAGGGCGTCGTCTGCATGGAAACCGATCTCAATTCCCCCTTGCGAGGCAGCTCTGATTGCCCTTAAGAAAAATGCAATTCCGCAGGCACAAAGTGCAGTAGCGGGCACCATAAGGTCTTCACGGATAACAATTGCGGCGCCAAGAGGTTTGAAAAGCTCAACAGCACGATCGAGCGCTTCTTTATCTTCATCGTCTCCGCAGAGGCAGGTCATCGATTCCCGGATAGCAACCGCAGTGTTCGGCATCGCACGAATAACGGGTATCTTTTTGCTTAATTGAGCCTTCATATCCTTCACCGAAGCGCCCGAAACTATCGAAATAATCTCATGTTTCCCTTCAACCAGAACGGGGTCAAGCTGTGTCAGGATACCATCGAGGTCTTTCGGAGTAACCGCCACAACAATAATATCAGAATCTTTCACCGCCTGAAGATTATCCGTCGTAACCCGCATGCCAAGTTCTTCGAACCTTTTCAGGCTTTCCCGGCTTCTTCTTGTAACAATAATATTTTTTGAATCAATCAAATCCGACTCATTCAGCCCCAGCACAATCGCCGAGCCAATATTTCCCGCACCTATTACCGCAATTCGTTTATCCAATATTTCTCCTTATAATTAATTTATATCAGAACAATTATTTTTTTAAATGAGTTTAGTTATGATACACACCCGGTCACTTTCAAAAACTCCTCCTGTTTTTCAGGGCATCTTTTTCCCTGTGAACATTGCGTTGGTTTTATTACCCAACAAAGATAAATACTGAAAATTTAGTTTCTTAAGAGCAATTATGTAAACCATATACATGGTCTTAAAATTCCTCAAAATTGAGAATTTACCATTTTCATCCTACTGTTTTAGTTGTTAGAGTAGCACAAAACTGTTGCCAAAGGTAGGATAAATAGAGTGGAATAAATATCTTGTTTTGGATACTTATCCTAAGTTGTGTAGATCATAAATCTCTCACCGATAATAAAATCCTCAAAAAAGGCGGAACCCCAATAAAAAAGTTTAGATTTAATCGAAATAATAAAAAATTAACTTCGCAGTACCAATTTTTACTATTTAAGAATAAAAATCACATCAGAAATTGGGGTGAATTTTTGTCTTTTCTCTGGAAATTCAAACTCCACACATAGGTCTTCTGTCT
Organism: Ignavibacteriaceae bacterium; assembly: GCA_008933765.1. Classification (GTDB taxonomy): domain Bacteria; phylum Bacteroidota; class Ignavibacteria; order Ignavibacteriales; family Ignavibacteriaceae; genus UTCHB3. Next base: position 25,413 of record WBUK01000012.1, read on the forward strand.
TTTTTAAGTGAAATTCTTCAATAAACCTATTTATTGAGGGTTCTAATAGTTCAAGATTTCTCTTGAGTTTCCACGATTGTGAAAAATCTTCAGTATCAATGACAACAAGGTACAGCCGATTCTCAGCTCCGAATCGTTGCCTGCCCTGATTTTCATATAACCATTTCGCAAGAATAGCAGGTTTATGCCGAACTTCATTAACAATGCTCAGGTTCTGATTCTTCAGCTTTTGTAAAACTAAGTTGCTTTCCGGTGTATTTCTATCTTTTAGTTTTTCCATTATTTCGTAACGAATATCCTCATTTGCACTTTCTTTATTATAAACTATTCCCAGTATTTTAGCCTCTGATTTTAAAAAATTCAATTCTGTACCAAAGCCTTTTTCTTTTCTTTTTAAATTCAAATAAGCTTTTGGGAAATATGTAACTTTCAGGTCAAAAGGTATATTGTTAATGAAAAAATCAACACTTTTAATTTGACCTATTGCAGGTAAAACTAAGAGATTTGATTTGAATATATGCTCGATTAAGATACTCGACCAATGATTATACCAGCTGCTCAGAATGTAACTTTGCACTTTTCGGCTTATTTCTACATCAAACTTAGAACACAGTACATCATACGATGAAATTGCTTTGACATATTGCTTAATCAGGAACCTATCTAAGGAATTACTTTGATCACCACCCCATCGGGTCTTAGAACCCTGCCGGCTTCCCGAATGAAATTTTTCATTTCTTCAATATAGTTCGCTTTCTTTTTATTCCTGTTTTTTGCATCTGAAATGACAATTTCTGAATCGAAGTCAACTTTTTTATTCAAAATTGAGTTCCACACTTCGCTTAATTCTAAATAAGGTATCCGATCACCATGCGGGGGGTCTGTACTGATAAGTTTAATAGAATCAGTAGGAATACTATTCATAACTTTCAAACAGTCATCTTGTATCAAAAGGGCGTCAAACTCCGATGAGAAGTACTGCCCGATGTTTTCAGTAAAACGAATTTTTCTTTGTTGAATAAGCGATAATGTTTTAATAAATTTTTTGGCTCGATTCTCGAAACAATTCCAGACATTTATTTCAAAATGAAGTTTCGGCCTCCAGAACCCGATTACCCAACTACCCACTTCAATCTCATTTAATGAGCCGTTGCCGTTTTTACCCCTGTCCGTAATTGCAAAGACCATATTAGACATTTGCCCCACCGCAGAAGTTAAAGTGAGCATCAATGCTCGTTGAAGATATCTTGGGAAATCGTTAATAGCCTCAATGAGAATATCAATATTTCTTAATGCGCGCCCGGTAAATAAATCGTGCATTTTTAATCCGGAAGTTGAATTAATTCGGGAATTGTTAAAAAAGGTTGCCTCTCTAAAATTGGTAATTTGATAATCGTTAAATGAAGCAGCTAAAGCATAATCATGTGCATTAGGTTCTAAGATAACCTTTCTACCCCTGTTTTTTCTCCAAACTTGCTTCAATTCCTGATCATCCCAAAGATAATGGGAACGAACGAGATTGTCGCTGCCTGTATAGCTTCGGTTTATTTCTTCACAGACTTGTTCTTTTAGTAATTCAAATGCGATTTTATATTCATTTAAGGTCGGAAGGTCTAAAATTAGTTTTGCATGCTCAATTGCGAAAGGGTTGAGATCAATCCCGATAAAAGAGCGGTCATTTTCCACACATTCTCTGCAAATTAACCCCGAACCTAAAAACGGATCCAGAACAATGTCCCCGGGATTTGTAAAATTTTCAATGAAGAAAGAAGTGGTTTCTATCGGTTTTTTCCCCCAATATTTATGAAAAGCAAATATCCCTTTATAAGTTAAAGGTTTCGAAATGTTGATAAAATCTTGTTTTACTACTTCTTCCAACTTAAACGCATCTCCGGAATATTTTCTGATTTTTAAGAAATGTTGGTAAATGTACTCCGGGAAATAAAAGCACATCAAATCATTGAAATGAAACTACCATTTCAGAATTTCGGGTCTTGGCAAATAAATCAAATTTTAATTGTCGCCAAAAATTCTTTTTACATAAACTATAAAATACAAAACCTTTCTGTATCTTTTTTCTTATTTAATTTAATTTTTATAAAAACCGGTTTTTTGCAGGTTAAGGTTGGAGCTTGTTAAGGTTTTTGAGTGATTTTTCAAAGAAATCGAAATGTTGCCTTACGAAGGGAATTCTGCTTCCACTATCCATCTTATTCTATTAAATTGATGTTTCTACCGCTGCTTCCTAAAAGGGTATTTTCTGCTTAGTTATATTCCCAATTAGTCTATCTAAACATAATTTTTACCTTAAGATTCCCCCGGCGATACTTTCTAAGGGATCATTTTCCCAATCAATCTATCCAAAACATGATATTTGCCACCGGTTACTTTCAGAAATTTCTCCGGTGTTTCCGGATAACCTTTTCCCTTGGAGCTTTTCTCAGGCCTTGTAGTTTTTTTATTAAGACCGGTATTTAAAAATGCTAAAAATCTTAACTTACTGCCTTTCAAAAAATCAGGTTCCCCTTGGAAAGATTTCCCCACTTCTTCAATATACCTGTAAACACACAAGGCACCTTTTAATTGTTTAACTAAAAGAGAAGAATCTTTTTTCCCGCGTTTCATTTCCACAAAAACTGAGTACCATTTTTCATTCAAATTGAAAATAATTACATAATCAGCTCTTTTTAATTCGCCAATTTCGCCGGAGAAAAAGTCCTTAGGTGCCGGAAACAAATCTGTTCTTACCGCAATAGTTTCTTTCGGAATGTTTGATATTTCAACTGTAGAATCTTTCTCATTTGGCTCATTTAATACCAATTTCCATTTTTCTTTGTATGGAGTAGGTTCAACGATTGCGTTAGATTTAATCATTTTCTTTAGGAGTTGAATATTATCCATTTAACCGCCCCAGATAATCTCTTCCTGAATACGATTCATCTCGTCAATGCTTTCGTCAAAACTTTCAGCTTCAATCCCCAATTCTTGAGTAATTTCTGATTTAACCAATGTCAAACATTTAGTTTTGCGTTTATTATCACCCACCTTAAGTAAAGATTTTTTAGTGGAGTATGCACAAATCTTACCGACATTTAATATCTCAAAATCGTTATATCCTTCAGTTTCCGCAATCTTTTGGATTCTTTCCGAACCCTGCCCGAGCATAATTAGTGTGTTTAATTCTTTAAGAATATAATCACTGTGAGTGGTGATAAAAACTTTTATACCGAAGTTAACAAGTGCGGCTAAAAGGCGAGCAACTTTTCTCTGATTTTCCGGGTGTAAGTTTAATTCCGGCTCATCAACCATTAAAAGGTCACCTTTTTTTGCAAGATGTTTTAGATAAAAACTTACATCCAAAAGAGAACGAACAGCGCTTGAACTTTCATCCATTGTGAGTTTAATCTTCCCTGATATTGGCTCAAAGAGAAGCTCATCATTCCGGGAAATAATATATTTACCCCCTATTATTTCCGAATAATAATCCAAAATATCGGGAAATTCCTGAGCCAGAAAACTGTCACTCTTTGCAATCCCTTCGATATTCCTTACAAACTCCACATTATCCTGCACCGGCAAAGCATAATCCTGATAGGAACTAAAAAGAAGTTTTCTTGGGTCAACATTCGAACCACTTTTCGCCATTTCTTCCAAAAGTCTGTTTCGCGCAAAATTTAACTCTTTTCGAAAAATTGCAGAACCTGTTCTCTCGGCACTTGCGATAAAAACGGTCGGGAAAACAGAAGCGAACAAAATATTTTTTATTGCGTTAGAAATAACATTCTGAATGTTTTCTTTAGTTAACTTCTGACTTTCTTTTGGAACTAACAGGGTAACTGTAAGATAGTTATCGTTTTCTTGTTTATCTAAAGAGAATAGCGATACATTAACCGCTCTTATTACACCATGGTAGCTGTTAGAAATATCAATTTCTTTATCTTCAAGAATTGCCCGGAAATCCGTCTTTCCAAAAACTTTCTCTGAGGAACCAAAAACCTCTATTGGTAATAATTTTGAGTAAACTTTACACCCGGAATCAACATACTTTTGAGCCTTAGAAACATACGATAAAAGATCAATTTGAATGCTGCCGCTCGTTAACAATTGTTGAATATCTTCATTTGATGTGTCAATATTTATAACTTTTCGCCACAATTTAAGGAACCCATAGATGGCGTAAGTTATATATGTTTTTCCTGTATTGTTCAGTCCGGATAAAATAGTAAAATCCGACAAACTCAGTTCAGCCTGACGAATAGGGCCTAAATTCTCTAATTTAATTTTCATCTCGTGTAACCGATTAAATTTCCAATGAATTTATTTTCCAACAAAGCAAAATACGGAAAAAGTATCTTTTATTTATCTCCCGGTGTTTAACCGGCTATAAATAACCATTGTTACAAACAACTGACTTAATTGCAAGTAACCGGTAATTTTAACTAATGTGGCAGTTAAAAGATGAAAAGGTAACAAATAATTTACTTAAAATCATCCGAAATTGGGTGGTGAAAAGAATATCTAACATGTTTCAATTAAAAAAAAGAGGCCGCCTGATATTTTGTATCAAAACAGCCTCTAAACTTTGCGGAGGGGGCGGGATTCGAACCCGCGGTAAGGTATAATCCCTACGACGGTTTAGCAAACCGTTGGATTAAGCCACTCTCCCACCCCTCCGAAGAAAAGTTAAAAGTCGGACTTCAAATATACTCCGCAGCAACTGAAAATAAAAATCGATAGTGATGAATCTGACGGAATTTTGAATAAAATGAACGGAATTTGCACACTGATAGTTACTATTATTTACGATGGAATAATCAAAGCATTTAACCTCCAAAGTAACAGCCGGAAAATTATGGGGTTAAACAAAATTAGTTCGACCTGTACCCCCTACGAAGGAAAAGTTAAACAATAAACAGAAAATTGAGCCGATTGTAATAACAGAAAGCAAAACCTCAAAAGAACAATAAATTTCGTAAAAAACAAACATCTATTTTTTCGGTTTTTTGTGTATGATGAGCTTTAATAAGCAATTAATTTCTCAAATCCCCGATTTAATTTTTCAATTTCAGGCAACAACAGTAAAAAAGCAACTAACTCGAGAGGAAGCAAAATGAACAGATTTTTATCAACCACAGCTCTTTCATTTTTTATAATTTCATTTTTTTTCAGTGAGGCACTTGCGCAAGCACCCGCAACACCTTTGCTTTCGCCGCCGGCTTCGATCACGCAGGTGGTGGGGATTTCGGAAGTGTCGGTGAAATACTCCCGTCCTTCTGTCAGAGGCAGAGTAATTTTCGGCGGATTGGTTCCCTACGGCGAAGTGTGGCGCACCGGAGCAAATAACAATACCACCATTTCCTTTACCAACGAAGCAACCGTTGGCAATTCCAAAATCCCCGCCGGAACTTACGGCTTGTTCACCATTCCGGGTGAAAAGGAATGGACGGTTATATTTTCAAAAGATAACGCTAATTGGGGCGCTTTTTCTTACAAAATGGAAAATGACGCTGCAAGATTTACGGTTAAACCGGAAAAAATTCAACCTACGGAACAACTTACTTTCAATTTTGAAACCGTTGATGAAAACAAGACAAGATTCACAATTGCCTGGTCGGATGTTAAAATTGGTTTTGATATCGCCTTCAACACGCACCAAAATGTTTTGGATAAACTGAAAAACGATGTAAGTTGGGCTGCACCCGTACGCGGCGCTGAATACTTGCTAAAATCGGGTAAAGACTTAGATTTGGCGATGAAATATGCGGATATCGCACTAAGTATCGATGAAAACTACAACACTCTTAAAGTGAAAGCGCAACTTCTTGTGAAAACCGGCGATAAAAAAGGGGCAATCACCCTGATGGAAAAAGCAGTTGCAAAAGGCGCTCAGATGAAAAATCCACCTTTTGATTTTGAGGATATGAAAAAACTTTTGGAAGAGTGGAAAAAGTAACTAACTTCAAATTCACCCTTAGCCCCCAAAAGGGACTCTAAGTTCAAGCCCGTGCTCGCTTAGGAGCGGGGAATCGGGTTTCAAACTCAACCCCAAACCAAAAAGGGACTCTATGGGAAGATTAAAATCAACCGGCTCCGCGTTACACCGAACCGCCGGATAGCGTAATCTCCAAAGGTAAGTCTATGGGAAGATTAAAATAAACCGGCTCCCTTTGCCCGGCTCCGACTCAACTCTGAGTTCGCACTTGTGAACTTCGGCAAGTTCTTTTACAATTTTTAAACCTAAACCCGAACCGGCTTCATTATTGGTGCCGGGGCGGGTAACGGTTGAGGTTTCATCAAAAATGTTCTCACGCACAGTGGGTTCTATCCCCGTACCGGAATCCTGCACCCAAATTTCTGTTTTCCCTTCATTCTTAGCCGCCCCCAAAACAATTTCACCACCGTGGAAAGAGAACTTAATGGCATTGTTCAAAAAATTGCTCAGAATAGTTTCAATAACAAAACGATCCGCAAAAACCGTAAAATCCGGTTCAAATTCAGTTTTAATGTCGATTTTTTTTGAATGAATAAACGCCTCATAAGGTGAGGTGATGTTTTCGAAAATTGATTCAATCGTCAATTCCGCTTTGTTAAGTTTCACTTCGCCTTTCTGTGCTTTCACCCATGTCAACAAATCAGAAAGCAACTTCGAAATTTGCGAAGACGACCGACGGATACCCCCAACTAAGTTTTTTCGCTCTTCTTCATCAAGTTCATCATATTCTTCATGAAGAATTGCCGCCAAATTTTCGAGAGCGAAAAACGGGTTTTTCAAGTCGTGCCCAACGATCGAAAAGAAACGGTCTTTCGATTCATTAAGCTCCATCAAAATTTTCTTTGCTTTTTTTTCGGCACGAAACCCAAAAATTAAAAGAATTACACCGGTTAAAACCAGCACAACAATCACAATTAAATAATTTTCAATCGTTTGCTGGTATTCAAGTTCTTTTTTTAGAGCTGCGTTTTCTCTCTCCTTTTGTTCAGTAAGAAATGCTGTTTGAAGGTTTGCTATTTTATTATTCGGCTCTGAACCAAAAAGCCGATCTTCCAGTTCTTCTTTTTTCCGCAGAGCATTATATGCAGCTTCATAATCACCCTGCTTAACGGCAAGTTCTACCGTCAACAAATAGGAAATCATCACAAATTCAACCTGCCTTATTTTTTCTGCTTCACTCTTAACCGTAGCGATGTAATATTTAGCCTTTTCGAGATCGTTAAGCCCAAGGTAAATTTTGCCAAGTCGGACATAATTTTTCAGTTGATCGTTAATATACCCAAGTTTTTCAACGATCCCTAACGCCTGCAAAGTTTTGTCAAGAGCGCTCTCAAAATCCCCGAGTTTCAGTTTCATATCTGCTATTCCTGCCAAAGACTGGCTTTCGCCGAATAGGTTTTTATAATTTCGGCTTGCCTCCAATGCCTTATCGAAAATAATTTTTGCACTATCCAGCATGTCCTTATTTTCATAAAGGGTTGCAATATTTATCAAGGTTTTAATGTATCCATACTGGTCGGTTTGCTTAAGCTTCAGGTTCGCCGATTGTTGAAAACAATCGAGCGCAGTGGTAAAATCCTTTTGTTTCAGGTAAACTTCACCCATATCATTCAGCGCATAAGCAACCCCGCGAGAATGCCCAATCTTAGAAAAAACACTATAAGCCTGCATAAACTGTTCTAAAGCAGCCGGATAGGCGGCAATTCTGATATAATATTGACCTAAGTTCCCATGTGCGAAAGCGAGCTGGATTGAATCAGGATATTCCTTTGCGGTACGGAGTGCACGGGTGATGAAGATATATGCAGAATCAAATTTCCCGGACTCTGTGTGAATTCTGCCCAAATAATTCAAAAATTCCGCTTCTTTTTCACGATTTTTTCCTTTTTGGATTAAATCAAGGGCTACATGTCCTAATATATCAGCTTCAACGGGGCTGTTATATATTTGCCTCCAGCATTCATTTAAAATTAATCTGATTTTTACAGTATCCTGCTTATCTGCTATTGTTTTCAGAAAACTATCAGCATTAAACTGCGCAAAAACCGGCGAAGCAATGAAACCAAAAAACAAAAAGAAAAACAATTTTTTCACAGTAACCTCTTATCTTACCCTATATCCAAAAGAAGCCACATAATCAAGGTCGAACAAAAGTATCTCTTTGGTCAGCATATACGCTCCAAAAACCCCCAGTCCTCCGTTTATATTTGTGAACACATTTTCATCAAGCCGGACAGAATAGCGATCGAGATAGCCGTTAACGCTCGAGTAATACTTTGCCAAATTTGTGTCGTAAACCAACAACCTGACCTCCGCCCGGAGAATTCTAAAGGTAGATTTTTCCTCAATCCCATCGGAAATTTTCTTCAAGGTTGAGTCAATTGCCGCATAATCGAAGGTCATCCACCGGTTAATCCCAATTTGCGGATAGATAATTTCAACCTGTTTGTTAACCACCCTGTACCTCGAGGGCACTTCGACAGTGTGCGTGCCGGGTATATCGTCGCGGGTGTAAAAAATTTCCAGTTTAGGAACATACAGGTAAAGATCGGGCGCATCCCAGGTTAAAGTATAACTTCCGCCGAGTGTTTTACCGCGGTCGTACCCGATAGCAAACACCGATTTTTTAATGAACAATTTAGGCGGCACCCGCGTGATTGAGCTTAGCACTTTTCCGCCGGGCAGGGTAACTTTAAGTTGCAAGTCGGCGTTTTGCTGTGGCACCAATTCAGTTGAAACATACGCCGCCATTTTATTGCCGTAGCGGGAAGTGTCGGTTCTTTCAATCAGGGTATCCCGGAACCGATAGGTAACCCCCGCCTGTTTCACTTCAACAATGCACCCCGGGATTTCGGGGGCACTGCTGTTGCTTTTAGGGTTAAAGCCCTCGACATCATAAGATCGGGCAACCGTGATTATTTGCTTGAGCGAATCACCTTTTATCGAGGCATAAACAAAATTTTGTTCTTCAAACGGAATTTTCGGCGCAAACACTTCGTCGCACGAAAGGTTAAAAAACGCCATCACAGAAATGAGAAAAAGGGCAAAATACCTCATATTTCAATCCTCAGGCTTGCCGATGGAAGAAAGGGCAACATATCAACCCTTTCGCCGGTATCCCTTACAAAATAGAAAATGTTATGCCTGTCGTAAACATTCAACAGGCTGACATCCAGATCGATTTTCGTGAAAAAAAGCCTGAATGATTTTGAAAGGCTGATATCCAGCCGGTGGTACGAGGGGAGCCGCTGTGCATTCCGTGCGCCGTATAAAAATGCCGGGTCATACTGCCCAATTGCATACCACTGCGACCAGGGATCGGGGATGTTCCACTTGTCATAATAGCCTGCAATTCCGGTGAAAGGAAGCCCCGTTGAAAAACGCCACACAGCATTAATTTGCCAGCCGTCGTAGAAAATCCACCCTGCCTGAAGGTTTATCGAGTGCCTTGTATCGTATCTTGGCGGAAATTCAAAGCCCCCCTTCGATTTGAAAGAGTAACCCAGCGAGTAAGAGCCTTTGAAAAAATAGTTCTGCCGTGAAATATCGAAAGCAAAATCCACACCGTAAGACCTGCCATCCGCCTGAACAAAATCCGGGTCAAGGTTTGTGTATTTAAGTTCGTTAATATCCACGAGGTTAACGATATCTTTGTAGTATGCCTCTAATGAAAATTTGAGCCACTCGGTAAAATAATAATCGGCGCCTACGATAAAGTGAGTTGCCTGGGCGGGTTTTAAGTAATCAGGCACAACAACCCACGGCTCGAAAATAGAGATCAGTTCTTCCTCGTTGGAGAGGGTAACTAAATTTTGCGAAAACCGCCCTATCCCCAAACGAATTGCGAGAATTGGTGCCGGCGTCCAGGTTATGTTGAACCTTGGCTCTAAGAAAAACGGCTTTTGCTCTGAAGCGGAGGCTATATTCAGGCGCGTTCCGATGTCGATTTTAACTGTCTCGTGGCGCAAAACCTTATACTTCAGATAAGCAACCATATCCAACCCCCTTTTATCTATTTCAGTTTTGCTTCCGAAAAGGTTGGTGAGTTTAAGTTCCGTGTTCAGAATTTTGTTGTAGAAGCCCGCCCAAAGTTCATCCCTGCTTTCGAAGATGTATGTAAAGTCCCAGTTGCTGGAAAAGTCGGTAACTACATTTTTTCTGGGTTTTGAAGTGGTTAAATTTGGCATCACCTCACCGACAAAAGTGGTGTATGTGAACGACATGTTAGAGGAGAGGGGTGAAGCCCACACCTGATACCAGTTCATCCCAAGTGTTGAGTTGTTGAACTTGTAGTCTTCTTTGGTGGGGTCGTTATTCTCGATTTTATCGTCGCTGAAAAACCCGTGAAAAGTGAACCAGCCGTTCTCGTAAAACTCGGGGTTTGAATAGTTTAGCTTGAACGAAAGGTCATAAAAATCGAAAGGCGCTGCTCTGTTGTTAAGAAATTTCTGCACCGCTTCCGGGCGGTAGCTCTTGCGCCCGGTAACAAGAAAAGAGCCGCCGGGAATGGGGCCCTCAACTGAAACTTTACCCGACATGCTGCTTGCGGCGGCAGTTCCCACGAACCGGTTTTTGTTGCCATCCCTCGTTACTACATTCAAAATAGAAGAAAGCCTTCCGCCCCATTCAGAAGTGAAGCCGCCTTTGAAAAACTCTAACATTTTAATCATTTCAGGGTCAACCACCGAGAACAGCCCAAGCGCGTGAAATGGGTTATAGAGCACCGCCCCGTTAACCATAACGGCGTTTTGGTCGCTCCCTCCGCCGCGTACATAATACCGGGCAGTAATATCCCCGGTCGAAGTAACGCCCGGTGAAATTTTAAGCGCACGGAGCATGTCTGCCTCAACCCCGGCGGGTACGGATTTAATCTGCTCTAACGGAATTTGTTCGATGCTGATTGAAGGGTCGGTTAGTTCAGGGCGACGGGTACCGGTTATCGAGACTTCATCCAGCGTAAGTGAGCTTGGCACCAGCGCAATGTTCAACTGAGTAATTTTTTCGGGGGTTATAGTAACCTGAAGCTCTTTTGTAACATAGCCAATGTTGGAAACAATAACCGTTTTCACGCCCGGTTTAATGCCCGGGATGAAGTAATAGCCCTGAATATCACTTGAGGCGCCCTTTTTTTCGCTCTCTATTCTGATGTTAGCAGAAATCACCGAACCACCATGCGTGGAATCTGTTACAAACCCTCTGAGAGTTCCTGTAGATTGGGAAAAAAGATACGACACCATTAATAAATTGAACAGGAATATTCGTGTTGCGGAAGTGGTAATAGTCAATGTTTCTGCTTTAATCCAAAAAATTATTTTTCAACTCGGAATTTAAGCAAAAAATATGCGATAATGGTTGGATTGATTCGGTTTTTTGCCTTTTTCGTCGAATCTATTTTATAGAAATGCTTACGATAAACGGTTAGGAGCACATCTTACCTTGATCGAGCACTGATTGGAAGGGATTCTAAAGCCGGTTGGTGATTGATCGGAGGGGGATCAGAAGCCGGTTGGTGATTGATCGGAAATTGTTCAGAAGCCGGTTGGTGATTGATCAGAAAAGGTTTAGAAACCGGTTAGAGTCAAATCAAAAACGCATAGTATGCCGGTTAACTCCTTATCAAAAACCGGCCGAAAATCAACCAAAAGCACTTACAAAGCAAGTTTGCAGCGGCAGCAAAACCGGGGAATAATCAAAAAGTTTGTGCAGGCGAAACAGAATCGAGCAGGTTTTTGAAAGTTTCTTTTTCACCTTTTCTGATGTGCATCACTCCATTGGGGTATGCGACAATCAAAATATCGCACAGATCGATAAAAAGCCCATGCCCGGCGATACCGGCTCTGGCATCAAGCATTTTTGCCATTTTTCTTGCTTTATGAATTCTGCCGAAATTAGCGTCAATAATAAAGTTTCCATTATCTGTTATGAAAGGTTCGCCTTTGTCATCGGTTCTAACCCTCGCAACGGCATCTAACGATTTAAGAAAATTTAGCTCAGCACCCAGTGCTAATGGGAACACTTCAACAGGCAGGTGCCATTTTTCACCCACCCTTTCGGAAAGCTTTGAAGCATCAACTATTATTATTTTCAATGCTGAGTTTTGCGCAACAATTTTTTCCCTTAACAGGGCGCCACCTCCGCCTTTTATCAGGCGAAGTGCCTGGTCAACCTCGTCGGCACCATCGATGTAAACATCCAATTTAACCGTTTCGTCGAACGAAGTGGTGGGGATTTTGTTATCTTTAGCTCGTGCTTCGCTACTCAGCGAGGTTGAAATCGCCTTAATATCTGAAAGTGTACCGTTTTTTAAGTTGTTTCCCAACCCATCAATGGCGTATTTTACGGTTGAGCCTGTGCCCAAACCTATTGTGTCGCCGTTTTTAACGAATTTTAGGGCAGCAAGAGCAGCCTGTTCTTTCAGAACTTCCGTGGGAATCATTTTTTTCAATCTTTTAATATTTATTCGTTAAATTGTTAGTCAGTTTAACTGTTTTAATTGTGAGTTGCCGATACTAAAACAGTTAAAAACAATATTATATAAAAATTGACCGTTTAACTGCCGGTTTACTTAATTCTTAATTTAGGTACTGAAATATGCAAAAATTCTCGAACATTTTTACACTTATTTTGATAGCTTTGTTCCTTGCAGGGGCAAAACTTACAGATACCCCAAAACCGTGGGTGTATAACCCTCGCCTTCCTGATGAAATAACTGTTTTTGGCGAAAGGGTGCCACTCGATGACCCCGAAGTGAGGGAACGGGTTGAAAATGAACTGATTCTGATGAGCAGGCAGGAGCACCTGATGCTTCGCTATTTTAAGCGAGCGGGCAGGTGGTTTCCTTTGTTTGATTCACTCGCGAAGCGTGAAGGGGTGCCGGCTGACATTAAATACCTTGCTGTTGTTGAAAGCGGCTTGGATAATCTGATTTCACCTGCAAGGGCAACCGGTTTCTGGCAATTCTTAGAGAGTACAGGGAAAATTTACGGTTTGAGAATAGACGGAGAGGTTGATGAGAGATACGACCCCGAAAAAGCGGCTTTGGCTGCATTTCGGTACCTGAAAGGGGCAAAAAATAAATTCGGATCGTGGGCGGCAGCGGCAGGATCATATAATATGGGGATTGGCGGGATGGAAAACAGAATTGCTGCCCAACGAAAGAGCAACTATTTCGATTTGCTCCTTCCCGACGAAACGATGAAATATGTCCCCAGAATTGCCGCTCTTAAACTGATTTTCGAAAACCCGGCAAAATACGGCTATATCTTAACGGAAGATGATTTCCGGGGGCAGGTGCCCTACCGTGTTGTGGAGGTAACTTCAACCATCCCAAGTTTGGTTAATTTTGCGATTGAGAACGGAACCTCACTGAAAACTTTGCGATATCTTAATCCGTGGCTGAGGGGCACACGCCTTACGGTCAGAAGTGGTGCTTCATATCCAATTCGGCTGCCGGTTAGGTGATTGGGGTTAAATTGTGTTTAAAAGGTAACCGGATTTTGAAAAATTTGCGCCCCCTTTTCGGGATAATTGCAACTAATTAAATGATAAGCGGTTAGCATAACTTTGAGGGATTTCATATTTTCACTGTTGAATTTTCATCTTTTATTTTTTAACTAATTTTTTACTTAACAAATGAGTAACCAAAATGGACGATAACCGGATTAATATCAGTGTAAATTATCAGGGGCAGGATAATCAGGATGACCCTGATTATCCTGAAAACGAAGAGCAGGAACTTTCGCTTGGTGATAAACTAACAGGGTCGGTTATGTCACCCGCCGAAACTTTCGGCTCAATCTCAAGATTTGAACTTAAATTAGGTGATTGGCTTGCGCCGCTTTCATTATTGTTAGTTGCCGCAGTTCTTTTTACAATTCTAAAGTTTGCTGACCCGGAAGTGGCTGCTAAAAACTGGGAAGAACAGCGGGCAAAGGTGGTTCAGCAACTGAAAAAAGAGGGTAAATCTGCCGACGAGATTAAGGATATGGAATCGATGATGGACAAGCAAAAAGAGATGATGTCCGGCGGGTTAGGTTATGTCTTTATGGGTGTTCCGATAATAGTCGGTGGTTTTATAATGTTTTTTATTTCAGTGGCTATTTACTGGGGGTTTGCCAAACTGATTCTGCACAGCCCCATTTCGTATAAAGGGGCTATGATTGCATATTCACTGCCGGCACTTCTGTCGATTGGAGGGATGATTGTCTCTACAATTTTAACTCTGCTTTTTTCGACAATGTATGTGGATACATCTTTGTCGTCATTTCTGCAGTTGGATTCAGGCTACCTGAAATCATATTTTTCGGCGATTGACCCGATTAAAATTGGCGGTGCTTACCTGACCGGTATAGGAATGGCAAAACTTTCTTACAGTGAAAACACAAACAGTTACATCGCCCTTTCTGTCGGATTGTTGTTTGGGTTTTATTTCCTGATAGGTACTCTTTCTTTGCTGTTTCCCGAGTTTGCAGCCTTTGGAATGTAACGGAAATTATTGATTATAACCATAAATTGATACTGTTTTTGAAGTAATACCGTATTTTTAGCTGAGATTTTTTTAATTTGTACTGTTTTTTTTACTAAAACCATTTTCACGAAAGTGCGCTTAGAGAATGAGTGATCTGATTAAGGACGATAATTTCCTCACCCCGGGAAACATGATCAAGCTCTACTCGATGGGCGCTTTTCCGATGGCGGAAAGCCGGGATACGCCCGAAGTGAATTGGTATCTCCCTAAAATAAGGGCAATTATTCCGCTTAATGCATTCAACATACCCCGCTCACTGAAAAAAGAGATGCAGGGGAGAAATTTTGAAGTGCGGGTGAACGAAAATTTCGACCGGGTTATCAACTCATGCGCCGCACGGTTTGAAACATGGATTAACCGGAAGCTAATTAAGGCTTACCGAAACCTCTATAATCTTGGTTATCTTCACACATTAGAGGTTTTTGAAAACGACGAACTACTCGGTGGTTTGTACGGAATTGTTATCGGCGGAGCTTTCATGGGGGAATCGATGTTCACTGTGAAAAGCCAAGGCTCTAAAATTGCTTTGGTGGAATTGGTGAAACGACTGAACGACCGGGGGTTCGTTATTCTGGATGTGCAGTTGATGAACCCACATCTTAAAATGTTCGGCGCTGTTGAAATAGATGAAGAAAGCTATAAGAAACTTCTTAGGGAGGCGTTGCTTACCAATGCCTCCTTCCTTTAGTCTTTAGTTTTTAGTTTTTAATCCTTAGTCTTTATTTTAACTGATTGTTTACCTGCAATGGGTTGCCGGCGTGGGGGGGCGCTTTTGTAAGATGCTCTCAATTTTCGCAGGGTATTCTTTTCTGCTTGTTCAGGGTTGCAGCTGTAAAAGGTTGCAGTTGTAAAAGGTTGCAAAAGTTCAACTTGTGCGCCATAAGTTCAGGAATTTGTAAAACGGAAAGCATTTGAAAGGGTTGCAAAAGTATTTCATTCGCCGTTAGTTCTTATTTCGTGTAACGAACTTTTTAAGAAAAGTAACCGTTTGTTTTAGTAATTAATTTCCCGCTCCGGTACTCCGTCCGTGTTTTTCCATAATTTTTTGCCATTCCTTTTCTTCCATTATTTCCGACTCGTCAATCAGCATAACGGGGATATCGTTTTCAATCCGATATTTTCTTCTGGTTTTGGGGTCAGTTGAGATCAAGAAATTATCCTCGAGCACCAAGTCAGCTTTGGTTTCCGGGCAGCACATAATGCTTAATAATTCTTCAGATATCATTTAATTTAATTTCCTTTCGTTTTTTTGTGCGGGGGTTTGTTTTACAAACCGGGTTTACTGTTTTTTTACCTTATAGGTAATTATGAAAATCAACCTACCGCTCCTTTGTTCTTCCCAACGATTCCGCCCAGTAAAACAGTTCAGTAGCCACTTCCTTCGCCGTGGGAGTGGCATCCGGATCGAGAAGCGTAGCAGTTATTTTATCGATCATTTGCCTGTACCACTGTGGATATTTTTCTTTCAGGAACAAGCCGTCTTCCGTTTTCTGTGCAACAAATGCACCCGTGAAAGCTGAGGTAAATGTGTCGTAATCCGACACTTCACCCGGTCGTGTAAAACTTCCGGTTGCGCACCCCATCAGAAAAACAACCGGCAAAAGAAATGCGGATAATAAAATCAGGCGCTTCATAACGGTTTCGGCTATACTTCAATACTTTTTTGTAAACTTCAATAAACTTAAATAAATTTAAAGGGACTTTTGCTCTGTTACTAAGCGCCGGCTCAATATCATTAAATCTCTGTCAAATTAGTCAGAATATAAAGCTGAAATTAACTTTATATGTATCGGAGAAAAAGGGCGCTTCCGAACCAAAGGGCCAGTTCATTTTCTCTTTCCTTAGTTCATACATTCCGTAAGACAGTGCATTTTTTAACAGAAAATAGACAATCGGCGCCGTTTTCGGGGATGATCTGAACACTTTCATTACAAATTTATCGACTAAGTTTTGCCCGATTCCTTCCACTAACATGCTGCCTGCCCAGTGCCAGAACTTAACCCTGGGGTAGAGAACTGATCGCTCGAACCCAACACCGAGCTCCACCTGATCCGAAAACCGAAACTTCACCCCTCCTTCAAACCGGTTGCCAAATTTTACGCCGTCTGTGTAAAGATCAGCAAACTCGCGCAGGGGACCCACAAGGTTTAGGGTATCCATTTTCATAAATGCCCACTGCAACATCGAACCGTGGTAAGGCAGAATTGAAACAGAACCTGTTTTGTATGGAATCCCGTTAGTATTCCCAAGACCGACTTTCCAGGCGGAAGTCTGAAATTCGTTTAGTTTTGCCTCTGTGCCGAGGTCAAATGCTTCCCTTCTGAGAAAAACAAAAGACTCGCTTTCAACCGGCGAGTTGCTGAAAAAACTACTGCTGTTCAGATAACCAATTCTTCCCTCGATGCTTCCCGTTTTTGCAAAATCGGTGTTTAAGTTGAAGTGCGAATTGTTTGAAATGCCGGCAGAAATTGAAATAAACGGCTTTTGAATCACCCAAAACGAGTCCCAATCGTAGTCAAACCAATCATCTTGTGCTAAAAGAGAAGTGGTTGAAAACAATAACATCATCAGTACGATTTTTAATTTCATTTTATGAAACTCCTGTTAATTTTTGTACAAACTTTGTACCAAAACGGGGAAATAAAAGTCATTTTTACTAATTAACTATTCAAATTTAGTGAATCGGGTTTTTCAGTACAAATTTGGAAACAAAAACTACGCACGAAAAGTTTGTTCTTGCGGCTGATTAGTATCAACTGAAAAAATTAATGACCTGCGGTTAATCCCTTATTTGTTTGGAAGTGCCGAGTGTGTTGGTTTCTGTTGAATAAAATCTTTGTCTTGCACCAGGTTAATCCCTTATTTGTTTGGAAGTACCAAGCGTGTTGGTTTTATAATCAAATTCTGAACCCATTGCACTGTGAGGTATCAGATACATTAAAATCAAAATAACGAAAGCCGCCAAACCAAGTTTGAAATTCGGCTTTTTAATGCTCATAACCCAGGCTGCAAACCAGAAAAGAAATGTAACCAAGAGTTTGTTGTCGGTTAAATCCATTCCAAAAGGGAATCCGGACCAAAAAACACCGAAAGCATACTTCTGAACTATGGGACCCAGCACCAACCCTCCGATAAGAAGCACCGCAGTGGTAATGAAAGCAAGTTTTGTGAACGACGGATGTTTTATTATTGCATAAAAACCGGTAATGTTCGAAAAGAACATACCCCCCATCATAAATATTACATGAATAATCAGAAGCCAAGCCGGCACTTCACCCTTAAATCGGATAACAACGGTTTCGTTGCCGGTTATTTGGCTCGGTTTGCCTGAATGATCGAAAAGAACCACGGAATATTCAAGTTTACCTGCCGGTGGTTGCTTCGGAAGGTAGGCTACTAAATGACCTTCTTTGTTGATGAAAGCAACCTCATTGTATGTTTCATCCATTTTGTAACGACGCCAGATGAGTTTAGCGCCTACCTTGGTGTCGTTCAAAGGAATGATTACGGGGCAGTCAGAAGTGCTGTTGTGCGACCTCGGTAATTTAACGGTGTATTCTGTTCCTTCGATTTTGAATGTAAGTTTTTGATCGTAAGTTGGGCCCGTAACTCGCTGGTAATAGCCAA
This sequence comes from Ignavibacteriaceae bacterium, assembly GCA_008933765.1. Lineage (GTDB taxonomy): Bacteria > Bacteroidota > Ignavibacteria > Ignavibacteriales > Ignavibacteriaceae > UTCHB3. The sequence goes on from WBUK01000012.1 coordinate 43,559, forward strand.
GTGCCACGGTAAGCAACAAGGCTGCCGCCCACCATTTCCATAAGTTTTTTTTGTTTTCTGCCAAAGTTATCCGGTCTGTTGTGTTGTTTTCAGCTTATAGCTGTTTTTTGAGCGTTTTATAAACTTTTTTTACATTTTAAAGAAAGGTTTGCAAAAGTTTCTTTTTTCGTTCTCTTATTTGCTTCCTTAATAAGTAGAACCTGCAAAAGTTTTTCTAAATGTTTTCAAAAATACGGATTTTTTTGTCCAAAATCTTTTTTGGCGTGATTTCTTTTTAACGGATTTTTTTATTTTTTAATTATCGATACTGATTTTTTCAAACGGACTGCAATTGCTTTAGTGAGATCAGTCTAAGATGTTGTATGTTAGTTATCGAGACTGATTTTTTCCAAACGAACTTCGAAAGACCCTGAAATGGAAACCGACAGTGTTTCGAGATTTCTCGGGAACTATAAATTCAAACGGACCGGGTTGGTGCTTGGGATTCTCGCCTTTTTAGTCTTCATTCTCATTTCCGATTTACCTGATCACCCCCGGTTTTGCGCCGGAATCGCCATCTTAATGTCTATTTGGTGGGTTACCGAAGCCGTGCCACTGGCTGTTACTTCACTTGTTCCTTTGGTACTTTTCCCATTAACGGGGGTAATTAGCGGTAAAGATGCGGCAGCTGCATACACAAATTCCACAATTTTTTTGTTTCTGGGTGGATTTATAATTGCGCTGGCGATGGAACGATGGAATTTGCACAAAAGAATTGCCCTCGGGTTGGTTTCCCGTTTTGGGAAATCCCCTTCTTCGATAGTTTTGTCATTCATGGTTGCCGGTGGCTTCCTTTCGATGTGGATATCCAACACGGCTACGGCGGTAATGCTTCTGCCAATCGGAATGGCAATAGTTTCAAAGATGAGCGAAGAGCACGGAAGTGTTGCCACTTCCAACTTTTCGAAAGCGCTTATGCTCTCAATTGCTTATTCTGCCTCGATTGGTGGGATTGCCACCTACATCGGAACCCCGCCAAATCTTGTGTTTCAAAGGATTTACGCGCAAACTTTTCCCAATAATGCAAGTGTTGGGTTTGGGCAGTGGATTATCTGGTTTTTTCCGCTGGCGGTGCTGCTTACAATTTTTGTCTGGTGGCTGCTTACGAAAGTGATTTTTAGAAGTGACGGTAGTTTTGTGATTGACCGCTCGATTATGCGCACCGAGTATGAGGGGCTGGGACGAATGAAATATGAAGAAAAGGTGATTCTTACGGTTTTTGCATCAGCAGCGGTGTTGTGGATTTTCCGTGAGGATATTGCCATTGGTGCTTTTACTATTAAGGGGTGGGCAAATATCTTCCCTGCTGCAAAATTTATTGATGATGGCACAGTTTCAATTTTTGCTGCGGTTCTGCTGTTTATTATTCCAAAAAAGAAAGTGCTTGAAGAAGGAGGGGCAATAGTTGACGGTTGGGTGATTCAGGATATCCCATGGGATGTTATTCTGCTGTTTGGCGGTGGGTTCGCACTCGCCGAAGGATTTGTGAAAAGCGGGCTTTCAGAAGCTATCGGTAAAAGTTTCGATTTTGCAGCCGGTATGCCCGTTATTTTTATAATCTTTTCGATTAGCCTGATTGTTACATTTCTGACCGAGCTAACTTCGAACACGGCAACTGCACAGATTTTCTTACCTATTTTGGCTGCCTTTGCCATTGAATGGAAAGTTGACCCCCTGCTTCTGATGCTTCCTGCGACCATTTCAGCCTCCATGGCGTTTATGATGCCCGTTGCCACACCGCCCAACGCAATTGTTTTCGGCTCACGAAAACTGCAAATAGCCGACATGGCAAAAACCGGCTTTTTTATCAACATCTTTGGGGCTGTGGTTATAACACTTTTGATTTACTTTGTGCTTGGGTTGAGGTGAGGAGTGTTTTTGTGGGGAGGGGGAGGGGCAAATTTTTGCCACAGGAACAACCACGCTTTGATACGCAATGTTTGGGTAAGGTTTTTTTTTGGTGGGGGGAGAGTTTTTTGCATAGAAACAACCCAGTTTGACTTGCAAAGTAAGAGTTTGGTTTGTTTTTTTTTGATGGGGGGAGATAAATTTAAAACAGGGTGTTCCTAACAGAGCAAAGTTGAACCACTCTTTACAACGCTTGTTTGCTGTATATGCACCACAATTTGATAAACAACGGGGATAATTTGAACTATTAAGAATGATTTGATTCCACTTCCCGACTGCAAAAATATCCTCTTAAGACAGAGATTAAGTAAACGGTATTAAAGTAAAATCTTACCTGCTAACTTGTCATCCTCTTTTAGCTAAAACCGGATAAACATGGGGTTAAAACAGCGTATAAATAAACGGCGCTAAGGGGCTGCTCTTTGCAAAAACAAGCACCAACCCAATGAAGATAATAAGCACCACCACCGGAATCAGCCACCACTTCTTTTGCTCCTTCAAAAACGCAAAATACTGCGAAATAATCCGAATTTTACTCATTTTACAACACCGTTTATTTTATAAAATCGATTGAGATAATTATTAATTGCTGCTTTCATTTGCAATAATCCATTTAGTGCATTTTTTCATATTTAACCGGGCGATCGGTTTTTTGAACCCAATATGAATCCCGTTTTTTGTTGAAGTTGAGGTCTAAAAATTCTTTTCGGAACAGTTTTGCAACAAAGCCAACGGGGGTAATAACCAAATAGAAAATCACCGTAAAAACTATTTTGGATACGAACCACCCCAAAATCAGGGCAATGGTCATCCACGCTTTGTAAATATCGATTGTTTTTAACGGTGCCAAAAACGCAACCAGCGTCAGAAATACCCCAAAAACCTGAAGCGCTAAGCCGGTAAGTTCATAAGAAGTGTAGTGGTGAATCAGTATCCCCACAGCAAAACACGCCAAGCCCAGCGTTGCACTTCCTCTTCTTAGTACCCGCGCTGAAAGATCAAGCTCTTTAACTTCCTGTTTTACATCTTTAACTAAGCTCATGTTAATTCCGCCGGTTTATTCCTTTGTGAAATTTGGGTCGATATTTGACAATATGATTTCCTTTTTTAGAACATCAATCAAACTCATAATTGCTCTGTGAGTTTATTCCTTTGTGAAATTTGGGTCGATATTTTGACGCTGCGGTATCGGGTTTAACAACTTTATTCATACTCACACCCAATCCGCAATCTCAGCCTTTTGTGATATTCCGGTCGAAAGTCCGCTACGGGTAACGCCATCACAAAAATCACTTTAATCAAGCTCATACACATTCTGCCATTTTATATCTTCGTGAAACTCCTGCTGTTCTTCTTTCAGTAAAATGAAGTTTTCCAGCACCAAAACATCAATTTCAGTTCGCATAAAGCATTTGTAGGCATCCAAGGGTGATTCAACTATCGGCTCACCGCGAACATTGAAACTGGTGTTCACGATAACCGGGCACCCCGTTTTTTCATAAAATCTTTTGATTAAATCGTAGTACCTTTGGTTATCCGCGGGGTTAACCGTTTGAATTCTGGCGGAAAAATCGACATGAGTAACTGCCGGAATCTCAGAGCGCACAATATTTAAAAGGTCAATTCCCCAAAGTTGTTTTTCTTCTTCGGAAAGCTTCCGCTGTTTATCTTTTTTTACATCAGCAACGAGCAGCATATACGGACTTTCACATTCAAGATCAAACCACTCACCAACTTTATCGTACATAACCGATGGTGCAAAAGGGCGAAAACTTTCCCGAAACTTAATTTTCAGGTTCATTTTTTTCTGCATTTCGGGGTTTCGGGCGTCACCAATTATTGAGCGGTTGCCAAGTGCACGGGGCCCAAACTCCATTCTGCCGTGAAACCACCCGACAACCTTCCCCTCAATCATAAAACCTGCAACTTTATCCAACAAATCATTCTCATCAAACCTATGTGCGGGCAAACCGTGCTTAGTCAGAACCGCCTCAATTTGTTCCGAAGTGTAAGCCGTCCCCAAAGAAGAGCCTTTCTGAAGGTCCCGCCCGGTTTTAAGACCTGTTTTCAGACTCGCTTTAAACCCTGTTTTTTCCGGGGCGGGGTTTCCGAAGTGGTGGTGATGAGCAATAAGTGCCGCCCCGAGTGCGCCACCTGCATCGCCGGCAGCAGGCTGAATCCAGATATCATCAAATATTTTCTCCCGAAGCAAAATTCCGTTTGCAACGCAATTAAGGGCAACACCTCCGGCTAAGCAAAGATTATTCTCCCCCGTCACCTGCCGGATATGGCGCGCCATTCTGAGCACGATTTCTTCGGTCACCACCTGAACGCTTGCTGCAAGATCCATCTCCCGTTGGGTCAGGGTGCCTTCCGGTTTGCGCGGTGGCCCGTCAAAAAGTTTCGAAAACCTGTCGTTGGTCATTGTAAGCCCGGTTGCAAAATCGAAATATTTCATATTCATTTTAAAAGAGCCGTCATCTTTCAGGTCAATTAAATGGTTGTAAATTTTTTCGGCATAAACGGGCTTTCCGTAAGGGGCAAGCCCCATAACTTTATATTCTCCCGAGTTCACTTTGAATCCGGCGTGGTAAGTGAAAGCCGAATAAAGCAACCCAAGCGAGTGAGGGAAGTTCAGTTCTGCCAAAATTTTAACCAAATTGCCCTGCCCTGTGCCATACGATGCTGTTGCGTATTCCCCCACCCCATCGATAGTAAGAAATGCAGCCCTTTCAAACTTCGAGGGGAAAAATGCGCTTGCTGCGTGCGACTCATGGTGCTCCGGATAAAGAATTTCACCACGGAAGCCCGTTTCCTTTTCGATGAGGTCAGGTATCCACAGTTTTTGTTTAAGCCAAAGCGGCATTGCCAACATAAATGAGTTTAAACCTCTGCCGGGGTAACTAAGGTAGGTTTCGATAATTCTGTTGAACTTTAAGAAAGGTTTATCATAGAAAGCTATGGCTTCAAGCTGACCGGCATTGATTCCGGCATATTTAAGGCAGAATTTCACTGCATTTACGGGGAATTTATGGTCGTGTTTTTTCCGTGTAAAGCGCTCTTCCTGAGCTGCGGCAATTATTTCGCCATCTTTCAGCAGCGCTGCAGCGGAATCGTGGTAAAATGCAGAAATTCCTAAAATGTAAGCCATTGTATCAGATAAATTCTCTCAAATTTCAGATTATACAATTTGATGAGCCTATAATTCAAATAATTCCGGTGTTTAATACGGAAAAGCCTGTTATCCAAAAAATTAAAGCGTTTAAGATGAACAAACCTTTTGTTCAAAGAATTAAGGTTAAATATAAATTAACCTGCTTTTAAAGCAACTCTTCGGTTTAGTAAGAATAGCCGAATACACCATCCAATTACAAAGTGTTAAACAAATTAAACAACTTTTCAAACGGTCAAAAGGGTTTTTCACCTCTTCAGGGATGAAATTTGGGGCAAAACCACCACTTCAAGGAATTTCAAAACAAAAAACAACCTAAAAGATATTAACATCCCTACAAATTTATGCAAACTTAAGTCAATAATACACTTGCTAAACCGGTAATACTATAATAGGAATAAGGATTAAGTGTAAAAAATTCTCCATTTTTTTGTAAGTTTGGTAATTCTAAAAACCAAACATGGTGGAGAAGTGTTAAACAAACTTACAGTCTTTTCATTTTTTCTTGCTTTGTTCTTTGTAACCGTGCCGGTTAGTGCACAGCGGGGCGGTGACATAGTGCCGGGTGAGATTATTGTTCAAATGGAGCCTACGAAATCAGCGGAGGCTTTAACTTCAATTTTTCAAAATTATGACCTTAAGGTCATTCAGTTGCTTTCGCGCAGAATGAACATCTGGCTTCTGGGTTACGATGTGTCGCGTGCGAGCAACTACGATGTGCTTTACTCACTAAGGCAGCATCCCGATGTCCGGATTGTGCAGGAAAATCACTACATCGACCAAAGAGACAATAAAAACTTCAGGGATAGAAACCCCGAAGAAGCGATTAAAATCGACCTCCAACAAAGAAACACAACCCCCAACGACCCCCGATACCCGGAACAGTGGCACCTGAACAACACCGGGCAGGGTGGCGGTACTCCCGATGCTGATATCGATGCGCCCGAAGCGTGGGACTTCACAACCGGCGGGGTTACTGCGCTTGGTGATACCATCGTGGTAGCCGTGCTTGATGGCGGTGCGCAAATGAACCACCCTGATCTTGATTTCTGGGTAAACAGGCATGAAATCCCCAACAACGGTATCGATGATGACGGTAACGGCTATGTTGACGATTACTTCGGCTGGAACGCATACAACAACAACGGTAATCTGCCGAGTGACACACACGGTACGCATGTTTCCGGAATTGTTGCAGCTAAAGGAAATAATGCGCTCGGTGTTTCCGGCGTTAACTGGAATACAAAAGTAATGATGGTTGCAGCTTCCTCCGGTACCGAATCGGTTGTGGTTGCCGGTTACTCGTTTGTGCTGGAACACAGGGCAACCTACAACGAAACTAACGGCGCAAAAGGCGCTTTTGTGGTGGCTACAAATGCTTCTTTCGGAGTGGATTACGGCAACCCCACAAACTACCCTATCTGGTGCGCAATTTATGATTCGCTGGGAAAATATGGCGTTTTAAGCTGCGGCGCAACAGCAAACTTAGGAATTAATGTTGACCTTCAGGGCGACATCCCAACTACCTGCCCGAGCAACTGGTTAGTTGCAGTAACTAACACAACAAACACGGATGCTAAGAACAGCGGAGCGGGTTATGGACCCATCAACATCGATCTCGGCGCGCCCGGAACGAGTATTCTTTCTACTTATACATCTTCTTCTTACACAACATTAACCGGCACTTCGATGGCGACACCAAATGTAGCCGGAGCAATTGCGCTGATGATTTCTGCAGCTAACCCTACGCTTCTGCAGGCTTACAGAACAAACCCGGGAAACACTGCACTTTTGTTCAAACAATATCTGTTGGAAGCAACTGACCCCAACACAGCTCTGGCGGGTAAAACGGTTTCCGGCGGAAGACTTAATGTTTACAATGCCGTCTTAGCAGTTGGCGTGCCGCCTGATACGGTACCGCCTACACCAATTGGCGACCTTGCTGTTACTGAATCAACTTCTAACAGCCTGAAATTGACCTGGACGGCACCGCTTGATACTTCAAGAAATGGTGTGATTAATTATCTGATCAGAAAATCAGCTTCGCCAATTTTAACACTGAACGATTTTGACAATGCAACCCCTGTACCTTATCAAGGTTCGCCACAACCGGCAGGGCAGCCTGAAAATTTCACAATTACAGGGTTACAGCCGGCAACTTCCTTTTATTTTGCCATAAGGGCGCAAGATCGCTGGGGCAACACTTCGGCAATTTCCAACTCACCGATGGGAACCACGCTGCAGCCGCCAACACTGGCGCTTTCAACGCACAATTTGGTGAAAACCGTCCTTTCAGGTACAACCGAAACGGACTCGATAATTGTTCTGAACTCATCGGCAAGCCCCTCAACACTTTCTTATTCAGTTGAGATGATGAACAACACTTTCCCTGAGGGAAGTATAGGGTTTTCGCTTGCGGGAATTGGCAATAATTCAACACGAAACCATGATTTAACAAACGATAAAGAAAAACCTGAAATCCTGTTCGGTTATGCTATTGAAGGGCAGGGAGGACCGGATGCAGGCGGCTATACCTGGATTGACAGCAGAGAACCTAACGGGCCAACTTTTGAATGGAATGATATCTCAACAACAGGCACAGAACTGACTAACTGGACACCTACGGGTACTTTTGGCGCTAAGGATGAAGGTTATGCAACCGTGAACTTAGATTTCAACTTTAAGTTCTATGGGCAGCAATCTAACACTGTTTATGTGGTTTCGAACGGCTTTGTAACCACTATTGCACCGACCGCAAACACATACTCTAATGCTGCCATTCCGAACAGTTCGGCTCCTAACTCGCTGATTGCACCAATGTGGGACGACCTTGACGGCACAAGCGGCGGGCAGGCTTTCTATCAAAACTTCCCTGATAAAACCATAATTCAGTATAAAAACTGGAAAACTTATGCAGGTGCTTCTTCAAGTTTGAATTTCCAGGTGGTGCTTTATCGTTCCGGGAAAATCAGATATTATTATCAAAATATGTCCGGTACTTTAAATTCTGCAACGGTGGGAATTGAAAACCAGACCGGAGCCGTTGGTCTGGGTGTTGCCTATAACTCAACCTTTATTCAAAATAATTTAGCCGTTGAACTGAAAGCCGAGCCTGACTGGCTGTTCCCAACAAATCTTTCGGGGCTGCTTTACAACGGTAACAGCGCTGCGATAAACTTAGTGATGAACTCGCAAGGGCTGCCGTTGGGAACATACTCGATGGATTTGGTTGTAACCTCCAATGACCTTCTGAAACCCGTTGATACGGTTAAAGTTGTGATGGTTAATTCAACTGAAATTCCGGTTGAACTTGTTTCTCTTTCCGCTGAAGCAAAAGGAAATGTTGTTCAGATTAACTGGGCAACTGCTACCGAAACTAACAATTACGGCTTTGAGATCGAACGGAAAACCGCTACAAGCCAGTGGGAGAAAATCGGCTTCGTTAAAGGAGCAGGCACCACTTCGGAGAGAACTAACTATCAGTTCACGGATAAATCAGCAGCAATGGGCAAGTATTTGTACCGCCTGAAACAAGTTGACCACGACGGCACAACGACATTTTCGCAGGAAATTGAAGTGGATATGGCGCTTCCGACCGATTATGTGTTAGAACAAAACTTCCCGAATCCGTTCAATCCGAACACCATAATTCGGTTTGCTATACCGTTTACAGGAAATGTTACGCTTAAAGTGTATAATGCGCTCGGTGAAACGGTGAAAACACTGATCGACGAAACAAAAGAAGCCGGCTACTATGAGGTGCCGTTTAACGCAGCAGACTTGCCAAGCGGTTTGTACCTTTATGAGTTAAAATCGGGCAATTTTTCATCCGTGAAGAAAATGCTGATGATGAAGTAAACCGGCAGGGGTTTGTTGCAAACAAAATTAGTAAGCAGGAATTGCTGATGATGAAGTAAGCAGGAATTGCCGCTGAATCTTCAGCTAAAACTAAAACTCAAATTTAACCAACCAAACATTAAAAAAGGCTGCGCCGAAACCGGGCAGCCTTTTTATTTTTTTGTTTTTTAACAGTTCTGTTGTGAAATGTTTTATCACCGAAAGTTGAAAAAATCACATTAAGTTAACGAACAAGATATTAGTGTCAGCCGGGATATTAATGTGATTGTTGAAGAAGTGCTATTTAGTGAAAAAATTCAAGGACCACAACATCACATAAAATTAAAGAAACCGCTTGTATCTTCTTCTTCATCGTCATCCTCTTCGATCGCTTTTTTCTTCGGTTTTTTCTGATATTTCAGTGTGTTTCTCTCCCAGAATACACCGTCAAAATAGCCCTGAATACTCTCGTCATTCTCAGCCATTTCAAGGCGATATTCAGCAGTTGCGGCGTATAATTTTTCGATTTCAATTCCGACATAATGTCTCTTAAGTTTCTTAGCAACAACCGAAGCGGTACCGGAACCCAAGAAAGGATCGAACACCACTTCACCTTCGTTTGAAGAGGCAAGAATTAATTTTGCGAATAATTTCTCCGGCTTTTGTGTCGGATGATCCGTATTTTCGGACATCGACCAGTACGGGATGGTAATATCGGTCCAAATATTCGAAGGGTGCGACATTCTGAAGCGCCCCTCGTCGGAATCCGTCCAGTCTTTCGGGTCGCCGTCTTCTCTGTAAGGAGCAATCACCGATCTTTTTTCCTTAACTGCCTCAAGGTTAAATGTATAATCGTTGCCCATTGTGAAGAACCAAATATCTTCCATCGAGTTCTTCCAGTTTTTGCTTGCGCCTCTTCCTTTGTCCCGCTGCCAGGTGATTCGGTTTCGCAATCTAAAAAGCTCAGAAGCGACGGGGTAGATTGAAAGCGAGCTTATATAATCCCCGCAAATGTAAATAGTTGCGTTGGGTTTAAGCAACCTTACGAGTTGAGGCAGCCAGCTTCGTAAATATGTGGAATATTCGTCAACAGGGATTTTTTTGAACTTCGAGGAGCCAAAATCTCGGTCAAGATTATACGGCGGGTCAAGAATCAACAGATCGACAAACTCATCGGGCAGATATTTGATCACATCAAAAAGGTTTCTGTTGATCGTTTTATCGAGCACATCTTCCACGGATACGGGTGCGTCAACATTAATCAGCCTTTCCGCATAGTGTTCAATCTGCTCTTCTGTCAGAGCGATGGTTTTGTTTCTTTTCGCCTTAGCCACAGATAATTAAACTCCTAAAATTTAAGAATACATTACAAATATACATTAATACGGAGAAAAAAGTAAATTTCGCACAAAAATTCCTGCTGTTATTAATCCACTTTTTCACAATTTTGGGTCCTCATTTTTACCTGATTTATCGTTTTACGGCGCTTATTCCCAATAGTTTTACCGCTACTTTTTCTTAAGCACCCACCCGGTCGAAGGTGGAAGTGTTGCCTTCCCTTTCACTTTGCCGAGCGGTTTAACCCCCGCCTTCTCGCCATTTACAAGTATTTCATAAGTGCCTGCCGGCAGTGTAAACTCGACTGATTTTTCCCTGTTTGCGTTAAAAATCAGAACGAAATTATCCCCTCCGTGTGATAATTGATACCCGAGTGTAAATTCGTCCGGTAAATCAAAAAACTTAACTTCCTCATATTCAGCTCTTCGGAATGCGGAGTATTTTTCACGAAGAGCACCAAGCCCGGCGTAATAGTTAACTAATTCTTTGTTAAGCTCGGCATGGTGATAATTGATATAGTTAACGGCATTATCCTTATCGTAAGTGTTGTGGTCAATTTTCCCACGGAGCGGGTCGTTCACATCGATATCAGCGGGTACAACTTTCGACCGCGCGAACTCCTGCCCGGCGTGTATCATCGTAATTCCTTGTGCGGTGTAAAGAAACAGTGCTCCGAGCTTGTTCAGCTTCAGTTGCTCGGGTGTAAGCCTTGCATGTTTGTCGATATCTGTTATAACCCGGTCGTTTTTATAGTCGCCCAGGCCGATTCTGATAAAATCGCCGAATGTATGATCGTCGTGTGACTCAAGGTAATTCACTGCGTGTTCCTTCTTTTTGAAGAGCCCTTTTTCATCCCTGTCGAGCGTGCCGTTCACATAGCTTTTAATTCGTTGAGGAGAATTATCGCCGAACCACTTGCCAAAAATCCATCCGAGGTTATTCACCGGGTTCTGCCCCTTGATTCCGTTTCTTATTTGGTCGTTCCAGGCACCCCAATCTCTTTTTGAGAAGCCGGCCGGGTCGTATCCTCCGCCCCAAGGCTCGCATACAATGACGACTGAAGGGTTAACCTTTCTCAGTTCAGAACTGATTTCTTCCACCGTTTTCCAGTCGATAAGTTTACCAAGATCGAACCGGAAACCATCGATGTGATATTCATTCATCCAATAAATCAGGCTTTCAATTATCAGCCTTCTTGCCATTGGTGCTTCTGTTTTGAAGTCGTTCCCGCATCCACTTTGCGCAATAAACGAGCCGTTTGGGTTCAACCTGAAATAGTATTGAGGGTCAATCTGCTTGAAGCTGCCGAGTTCATACTCAGAAATATGGTTGTAAACCACATCCATCATAACACCAATTCCTGCTTCGTGGAAAGTTTTCACCACTTCTTTAAACTGCCGGCGGGCTTTATCCTCCTGCCCCATCCATTGGTTCCAGCGGAGTTTTTCCCAGTTTTCGGCGTAGTATGCTTCGGGAGCAAAGAAGGCAGCGGTCATATAGCCCCAGTGATTGCGCTCGTAGTTGTTCCATGTGTTAAACATTCCCGCTAATGTATCCTTAAATGGAATTTCAATGTTACCGAACTCTTGGATTGGCAGGAACTCAACGGTGTTAATATTAAGCGTTTTTATGTAACTGAAGCCCCCCTTTTTACCCTTTTCAGTTAAACCGAGGTAAGTTCCGGGGTGTTGCACTCCCGAGGAAGGGTCAGCGGTCTGATCGCGCAGGTGCATTTCATAGATTATCAGGTCACGCCAATCTCTTTGTATCCATTTGTTTTCGCTATGCTTCCCCCAGTCGAAATCACCTTCCTTTACAACGATTCCTTTTCTTGGGTTCATGTATGTATTGAATGTAGCCACCGATTTTGCGTAAGGATCAAGAATTAAAACTTGCGATTTTTTAACGGAATCATCTTCCGGGTTTATAACCACATATCCGTAGAAAAGCCCATACTTTTCACCGGGAAGGCTTGTTTCCCACACACCGTTTTCATCTTTCGTCATGTTGTGTCCGGTGCCGGTGTTGTCATCTACTTTCTCGAAAACTTTAAGTGTAACAGATTTAGCCCTGGGGGCAAAAAGTCTGAAGAATGTGTTCCCTTGTTCAACGAAAGCACCGAGTTTCTTATCGGAATAGGCATTCAGTCTTTCGTCGGTTTTTTGTGCTTTAACTTTGAAGTGAAGCATTATTAACACTGCCGCAAATATAGTTATTGTAATTTTTGTTGTCTTTAACATTTCTCGATGGTGTTTTATTGGTCGTTGTTGCTTGCTTCGTCTAATATTTAAATCATTTAAGATACGGAGCACCTATAGTTCCTGTTATTTCAAAATTTTGAATCGATTGCTTTTCTGATCATTTAATATTTGAAATAACGCATCATCAAACATAAGAAAAAGAGATGAAAAAAAAGGAATCCCAATTTCCCGGGATTCCTTTTTTTTATAATTAACCGTTATGTAACTTCTTACATTTTCACATTTGAGAAGTTAGTATGTTGGGTAGTGCCTGTAGATCGTTTCAAGGGTTGTTGCAGAATTGCACCCGACATTTACGCTAAAAAGCTCTTCAGCATCCAAACATCTTTTTCGAAGCCCTGTGCGTAGCCATAAAGCATGCCTGCTGTAACTTCATCCTGAAACTCGTTCTGCATTTCCATTGCGCTTTTTTCCATTTTCGCCGCAAGTTTCGAAAGGTCATCTGCTAAGTTACCTGCCATTTTGCTTTCAGAGCCGTTAACATCGGGGTCTTCCGTAAGCGAGCTTTTATTCACCAATTCAACCATAGTTCCGGGTACCTTTTCGCCGAATGTTCTTATTCTTTCAGCTACCTCATCAATTTGATCAGCAAAAAGGGTGTATATTTCTTCAAATTTCGTGTGAAGTGCGAAGAAGTGTGGGCCCGTAATATTCCAGTGGTAGTTTCTTGCTTTCATGTAGATTACATGTTGGTCAGCGAGTATATCGGTTAATAAAGCGGCTATTCTTGCGTTTGCTTGTGACATTTTGATTCTCCGTTTTTTTTAGTAATTTATTGTTAAACTTTCCTATTTATTACAATTAGCGTGCCGAAAAAAATCCATCGTTTCTTAGCTTAAAATTCAATATCCATTTTGCAATATAACGATATTTCGGTATATTTGCAACGATATTTCGGTAACAACTTTATTTCGGTGAAAATGAAGCCGCTGTTTGTGTGCTTCATGGCGCATAATTCTAAGAATATAATGTCCAATTTTTCGTTAATAACTGTATTTCAATAAAAACAATATTTCGGTAAAAATGAAAAGTATAAATCTTAAGATTGAAGAAAATTTACTTTTAACCCCTGCACAAACGATGGAAACTGTGCTCGAAGCGATTAAAGAGGTTATTCCTTACGAGCTTGCTGTTATTTTAAGCAAGGAGGAAAACGACCACCTGAAGGTCCGGTATGCCTCAGGCCCACTGAAAAGCGAGAAGTTGATGCAGTTTGAAATTGAACTTAACAAACGCCCCGACATTTCCGCTGCCTTAAAAGCCGGAGAGGTACGATTGATTGAAGATACCGACGAACCCGACCACCACGATACCTACGAGGGGGTGCTTGATCTGCCTCTTGGGCACTCGTGCATGCTGGCTCCCCTGAAAGTGAACGACGAAACGCTCGGCTTAATGACGCTCGACCATCGGGAATGCGACATTTTCACCTCCCAAAGGGTCAAAATCACCGAAACGCTTTCGCAGATAGTTGCGCTTGCGCTGGCACAGTCGCTCGCTACTGATAAATTACTCGATATAAACGAGGCGCTGGTTTACGAAAGAAACAACATAATCGGCGAGGATAACGAAGTTTTCGCCGGAATGATAGGGCGCTCGAAAAAGTGGCTGCAGGTAGTTGAAAGAATTAAACTTGTGGCACCCACCGGCTCGCATGTTATGATTTTGGGTGAAACGGGCACCGGTAAAGAGTTGACTGCAAATGCAGTTCACCGGCTTTCGCAGCGGGCAACTGCCCCATTTATTGCGCTGAATTGTTCGGCACTCAACAGTTCCTTAGCTGAAAGCGAGTTGTTCGGACACGAAAAAGGGGCTTTTACGGGAGCGTTTTCCGCCCGCAAGGGAAGGTTCGAACTGGCGAATAACGGAACTTTGTTCCTGGATGAAATTGGCGACCTCCCTCTTGATATTCAGCCGAAACTTTTACGCGCTATTCAGGAAGGAACTTTTGAAAGAGTCGGCGGCGAAAAAATCATCTCTTCGGATGTTCGTATTATTTGCGCAACGCATGTGAACTTAGAGGAAAGAGTGGCTCAGGGAAAGTTCAGGGAAGACCTCTACTACCGTCTTAATGTTTTTCCGATTGTGTTACCGCCGCTTCGTGAGAGAATTGAGGATATTGGGTTGCTCGCCTCTTTCTTTTTAGAACGAATTTCGAAGAAGTTCGGCAACCGGCATTTCTATCTGAGTGATACTGCAATGAAAATGTTGAATGCGCACGAGTGGAACGGCAACATCAGAGAGCTGCAAAACACATTAGAACGAGCGGCGATTATGTCGAAATCCGGGTTGATCCGGCACGAGTTTATTCTGTTCGAGAGTGAATATTCGGGTAAAAACAGTGTTTCGGCAACCGGCGACATTACCGCACCCGGAAGCGCTGCCGGGGTTGAGATCGGCAAATTTGACGATGAAATGAAACAGGTAATTAAACTGGCGCTTGCAAAATGTGGCGGAAAAATCTACGGCAACAACGGTGCTGCTGCTCTTCTGGGTTTGAAACCAACTACACTTCAAAGCAAAATGAAAAAGTTGGGAATTAAATGAAGGGATTTTATCCTGTTTTATCCTGTTACCTTCTACTTCATTAACCCCGAGTTCACAATTTGCAGGATATTATTCGGTTTCAGGTTGTTTCCAAAACCCTGATTTTGTGGGTGCGTAGTGTCTTCAACCTTCCGTGTTTTAATTCACTGTAAAAACCCTTTTTTTACCAACAACTCTGCGGCAAGAATTGCGCCGCCCGCTGCACCGCGGATTGTGTTGTGCGAAAGTACCGTGAACTTATAGTCAAATATGTTACACGGGCGCAATCTTCCAACTGATACCGCCATCCCTTTATCAATGTTTCTGTGAAGGCGCGGTTGCGGGTATTTCTCTTCTCTGAAATAGTGTATTGGTTTTTCCGGTGCAAAGGGAAGGTTTAACTCCTGAGGTTCCGCAGAAAATTCTTCCCAGGCTTTTATAATTTCTTTTTCGGTTGCTTTCTTTTTTAGTTCAACCTGAACAGATTCGGTGTGCCCGTCAATAACAGGGACACGATTTGTTTGTGCACTTATTTTAATTTCTGCTTCTTTGATTTCATCACCCGAAAAACTGCCGAGTATTTTGAGCGGTTCTTTTTCGAGTTTTTCGTCTTCTCCGCTGATGAACGGAACTACATTATCGGTCAGGTCAAGTGCTGATACCCCCGGATAGCCGGCACCTGAAAGCGCCTGCATCGTAACCACATTTACTTTACTGATTCCGAAACGATCGTGCAGCGGTTTTAACGCCAGAACCATCCCAATTGTCGAACAGTTGGGGTTGGTTACTATTGCTCCGCCGTTATAGTTTTGTGCTTTTATCAGTTGCAGGTGCTCCGGGTTGACTTCGGGGATTATTAGCGGCACATCTTTATCCATTCTGTGGTTTTTTGAATTGGATACAACGATATATCCGGCATGCGCAAACTCTGTTTCTATCTCACCGGCAACGGATGAATCAAGCCCTGAAAAGATGATTTTACTTTCAAAGGGTGGTCTGCAGTTTTTTATTTTTAAATTTTTTACGGAATCAGGAATTGGTGTTTCCATAAACCAGTTGACTGCATCTTTGTAGGTTTTGCCTGCCGAGCGTTCGGAAGCACCAAGCTCTACGAGTTCAAAGAAGGGGTGCCCTTCAAGTAGTTGGATGAATTTTTGCCCTACACTTCCGGTGGCACCAAGTACTGCAACTTTTATTTTTTCCATTTTTTCTTTTATTGTTATTTCTAAAACCGGAAGATTTAATCTTCCGGAGATACTGACCTTCCGTTTTTAATCTGTTTAAGAACACTAAATTAACACGCTGCAAAGATAATTCGTTCTTTGCATAAGAAATAAACCCAATATTTTGCGCTTACGAAATAAAAAACGGATAAATATTTCAAATTTTAACTGAAATTGAAAACATTTTTACAGTAAAAACTGACAGAGAGGGTCAGAAAAATTTTTCCAATCCGGAAAAACTTGCGTAATTACCGCACTAAGGACTCAAAAACGAACTAAGTTCGCACTAAGATAAAAAATTTGAATAAAAATTGCACTAAGACTTGACAAACCGCACTAAGTGTTGTATATTAGTGTTGGTGAAAATAAAAATTTCGGGAAAAAGAGGTTGGTGGCAGGGAAAAAAGAGTAACAAGCAGGCAAAAAGATAGTTAAAGAAACCGGAGGAGAGAAAACTGATGGAAATTGAAGAAATCTTAAAAGCATCTGAAGGGAAAAGGCTTGAATTTAAAGAAAGGCTTCCTTCCGGAGATCACATAGTAAAAACAGTAACTGCATTCAGTAATATTGCCGGAGGTGAAATATACATCGGAATAGAAGACTCAACCAAAAAGGTTGTTGGCGTACCCGAGGATGAAGTATTTAAACTCGAAGAAAAGTTGGTTAATTCAATTTATGATAATATACGACCGAAGGTAACTCCCGACATTTCTGTGATTAATTATAAAGGGAAATACTTGGTCCGGATAATCGTTTATCCCGGTTCGCAGCCTCCTTATTTCATGACCTCCAAAGGCAAGGATAAAAATGCCTATATCAGAATAGGCTCGGTTAACCGCATAGCTGATGAAGAGCAGATGCTTGAACTTGAGCGAAAAAAAAGAAATATCTCGTTCGATTCTGCCCCTGTTTTCAATCTAACCCCGGAAGAGGTTGATTTAAGCTCATTCATTAAGGAATATGAGTTAGTAACAAATGAAACAGTAGATAAGACAACACTTCTTAAACTGGGCTTGCTGAAAGAAGAGCGGGGTGAAACCATACCCACTTATGCTGCGGTTCTTCTTGCGGGGAATAGCATAAAAAATGTGATGTTCCCCTATGCAACAGTTGAATGCACAGCTTTTAAAGGTGAAGGCTTAGCTACTACTTTGGACAGCCGTACCATCGATTCACCTTTGATTCATCAGCCGAGTGAAGTGATGGCGTTTGTCGAACGGAACATCCGCCTTACCTCTAAACTCAGTGGGTTGTATCGTGAAGACCGATGGGAATATCCGCTTAATGCAATAAGAGAATTGATTGTGAATGCTATTATTCACAGAGATTATTCCCTCTCAGGAAGATATATCAAGGTTACTATCAGCGAACTGAAGATTGAAATCTTAAGTCCGGGTTACCTGCCCGGTACCCTGGCACCTGAGCTTTTGGGAAGCGGCATTTCCGAACTTCGGAATAAAACCCTTGCACCCATTTTCAAAAGGCTTAACCTGATTGAACAGTGGGGCACCGGCTTCAGAAAAGTGAAAGATGAACTGAAAAAATATCCCGAACTTAGTCTGGAGGTTTCGGAAATAGGGGCTTCATTGAGCGTTACTATCAAAAAGAAAGCAGCCGGGGTGGCAACACCTCCTGATATTCCTGAAGATGATGACCTCGATTCGGGCATTCTGATGGTAAGAGAACCAACGCCGGTTTTTGAAACAAGAAGAAAAAGTCCGCCGAAGGATCCCTTGCTAATCGAGATTTTCTCTTTGTGCCGTACCCCAATTTCTCTGTTGGAACTGATGGAAAAAACGGGTAAAAAAGACAGAACGAAGTTCAGAGATAAGTACATCAACCCTTATCTGAACATTTATCTTATGATGACTTTACCCGATAAACCAAAAAGCCCGCATCAGAAATATTTTCTTTCAGAAGAAGGTTACGGTGCGCTAAGAGAGATGCTCACTTTTTCTCAAATTTAAGAGAAACGGAGTTGATACAATAGCGCAGCCCGGTTGGCTTTGGTCCGTCGTCGAACAGATGCCCAAGGTGTGCACCGCAGCGTTTGCATGTAACCTCGGTGCGCACCATTCCGTGGCTGAAATCGGCGTGCTCTTCTATTTTTTCTTTGTCTGCTGCGTCATAAAAGCTGGGCCAGCCGCAGTGTGCGTCGAATTTTGTATCAGAAGTGAAAAGCTCTTCACCACAGGCAGCACATTTATACACGCCGCCTTCCCAGAAATCCCAAAACTCGCCGGTAAAAGGGCGCTCTGTGCCTTTTAATCTCATCACCTGATATTGTTCATTGGTTAATATTTCTTTCCACTCAGCTTCAGTTTTAACAATTTTTTCTTTCATTTTCTCTTTATTTTTGTTTTTGTGGGAAGTGTCGGCAAACCCGGCTTTGCTTCCTGTTTTTTTCATTTCTTCAGATAACCCGGGAGTTTTAGACTCAGGAGTTTTGGACCCCGCCGTTTTAGAGCCAATAGTTATGGAACCCGGTGTTTTAGATTCCATAGTAATAGACCCCGCTGTACCGGCATTATAACCCAATTGCTCTCCGCCATTGGCAGCATTACCGGTTGTTCCTGCATTATATACCGATCTCTCATTGTTGCTTTTAAGCAGAAAGCCAACCGCAAAGATCAAAAGCAACGAAATTCCGAATAATATTATGCGTTTATTCATATTGCCGTTTAAGGCTTCACTCCATTCTGAGCCGCTGCACGAAGCGATCACCAAACCTGTTCACAAATTCAACCACCACCATCTTTGCTTCAGCCGAGGGTTTTGCAACAAACAAGTGATTGGTTACAACAGGTTCAACCCAGGGGTGTTTCTCGGGCTTATTTTTTCCTTCGAACAGATTAACGGCTTGTGGGTCTTTGCCGGTAATTCGTGTCATCTCCCCTTTTGCCTCGCCGTCTTCATACCAGTTAACTTTACCGTATTTGTCCCAGCCCCATACATTCGCCACCACTTCGTCGGGTCGGTTTTTTATACTCCCTTTTTTGTAAAGTGCCAGTTGGTAGGTGTGGGGTCTTCCGGTCGATTTATATTTCCATTTTAATTCACTGCCGTTCACTTCGTACATCCCGTAACCGTTGGGTGTACCGTCCCAGCAGATGTTTTCCGTCCACCATGCACCACAAACAGCGCCGACGACATGAATTTCAAAGCCATTATCTTCAATATATTCACTTTCGTGCATATGCCCGGTTATGAAATATGTTTTAAAGGGTTTTAGTAATTCATAAAGTGCGTCGCGGTTTGTAACAACGAGTATTTTATCGGGTTCGGGCTTATTGTGCCTTATATGGTCAGTGTTGTAAGGAGGAATATGTGCAAATACTACGACTGTCGAGCCTTTTTCCACCAGGGCAAGGTCAGCTTTCAACCAGTCTAATTGTTTTTGTTCTAAGTAGCCCATATAGTCACCGAACCAAAAAACATCGTTCAGCACCACATAGTGTATTTTCCCCTTGTTGAACGAATAATAGTCGGGCCCAAAATACCGTTCGTACGACTTAACGGAATTCTCATTTGTCTGGGCTGCATGGTCGGTATCGTGATTTCCGACAACCTGATAAAACGGCAATTTTGTTCTTTTCAGCACTTTCTGATATTCTTCGAAGAGTTCCGGTTTGCTGAAAACAATATCACCGGCGGTAATGCAGAAGAGATTTTTTCTGTCTTCAGCCATCATCATTATGTCGGGAAGTGTCTCATCTCTGAAGCGCCCCACATCCTCCTGATCCAACATCTGCGGATCCGCTAAGAAGAAGAAAGAGTGCACAGTGTCATCGCCTGAGGGTTTAAGTTCAAAGTCAACGGGTGTATCAAACAGTTTTGCTTCGCCGGTTTTTTTATTGCCGTTGTTAGGGTTGGTGCCGTCATCCGGGTTATTGCCGTTTTCTCCGTCGTTTTCATTTTCTTCCGGTTCTTCTCTTCCGGGTATTGTTCGGTAAAATCTTGCTATTCCATATTCGTTGGTAGCAGTGGCATATCCGGCAGGGTTTGAAATGTAGATAAACCGTGCGTTAGGTGCAGGGGCAAGGCTGTAGGAGCCATCAGCAGCCGTAACGGTAACGGTAGCCCCGTCGGAAACGGCAACGCCCGGAATGGGTTTTCCGTTTGCGGTTACGGTGCCGAAAATTTTGTCGCCCGCGTGAATCGTTCGGTTTTCTGTTTTACCGAGCAGTTTTTCGACCGGGTGAGCAATGGGTTCAGCTAAAAAGAGCGCTGATATGCCAAGCGCCCGCTTGATAAAATCTCGTCTTCCCGACATTTTCCTCTCTCAAAAATTACTGATAATCAGTCGGCAATTTATTATAAATTTGGTTCAATCTCAAATTTTTATCTTTCGATGTGAGCCAAAACATCCCGATAAGAATCAGCAGAACGCTTCACCTTAACAGCACACACCACCCAAATTATAACCACCCCGCACTTCCCAAAAAATTTTACAAATTACGGCATAAATGAAATATTATGTAGATTTAAAAATTGCATTTTTTGAAATATGAGAGATCTGAAATGGAAGAAAGAATCGTTGAATGCGTCCCTAATTTTTCGGAGGGACAAAACCCGGATACAATAAAGCAAATCACCTCGGCAATTGAGGCGGTTGATGGAATTAAACTGCTGAATGTTGACCCCGGATTTGAAATGAACAGAACAGTTGTAACATTCATCGGCACGCCGGAAGCAGTTGCAGAAGCTGCATTTCAGGGGATAAAAAAGGCAGCGGAACTTATTGATATGTCGCAGCACAAAGGCACACATCCTCGAATGGGCGCAACGGATGTCTGCCCGTTTATTCCCGTCAGTGGAGTAACAACCGAGGAGGCGATCGAGCTTTCGCACAATGTGGCAAAAAGGGTTGGGGATGAACTTGGCATTCCTGTCTATTTATACGAGCTTTCGCAACAGAACCCGAAACGAAAAAACCTTGCAATTATCCGCCAGGGAGAGTATGAGGGATTAGAAGAAAAAATGAAAAAGCCTGAATGGCAACCTGATTATGGGCCCCGTTCGTTTAATCCTGGAGCCGGTGCCACAGTGATGGGGGTTCGTGAGTTTCTTATCGCATACAACATCAACTTAAACACTCGTGATGTGAAAGCCGCAACCGATATTGCTTTCGATCTCAGGGAGAAGGGGCGCTCTGCAAGAACGGGTTCGAACAGCCCTTACTACAACAAAAGGGCTACAATTCTGAAATATAAGGAGGGCAGTTACCCTTCAGGTCTTGATGATTTTGTGGGGAAAACAATAGGCGAAACTGCGGCTTATTGTAAGGATAAATTCGGTTTTAATCTGTTGGAATTGTTGGAGTTGAACGGGATTGACCCACAAAAACCGGAGGGGCAGTCGGTTAAAATTCCGGGGAAATTCAAAAATTGCAAAGCGATCGGCTGGATGGTGCCGGAGTACGACCGTGCACAAATTTCCATCAACCTTACCGATTATAAAACCACATCGATGCACGATGTCTATGAAGAGACAAAAAAACTCGCTGAAGCGCGCGGTGTTTCAGTTACAGGAAGTGAAATTGTTGGTATGGTACCTTTCCGTGCCCTTTACGAAAGTGGTCTGTTCTATCTGCGCCGTCAGGAGCGCCCGACCGGCATCCCGGTGATGGATGTGCTGAAAACAGCTTCGCAGTCTCTCGGGTTAACCGATGTTTCACCGTTTAATATTGAGGAAAGGGTTTTGGGATTGCCAAAAACCAGCCCCAAGGCGTTGGCTGAACTGACCGTAACAGGCTTCGCTGACGAAGTTTCACGGGAATCCCCGGCTCCCGGTGGCGGTTCAGTTGCAGCGATGGCAGGCGCTGTTGGTGCTGCTTTGGCTTCGATGGTGGTGAACCTTACCGCATATAAAAAAGCTACGGGCGAGCACGATAAAATGTTAGATGACCTTTCGGTTAAAGCACAGGAAATTAAGGATAAATTGATTCGTAACATCGATGATGATTCAAACGCTTTCAACGAATATATGGATGCAATGCGTTTGCCGCAAGGCACGCAAGCGGAAAAAGACCATCGCTTTGCGGAAATGCAGGCAGGGTTGAAGAAAGCCGTTCAGGTGCCGTTAAACACCGCAAAATTGGGGTTTGAAGCCATCAAAATATGTGAAGTGGTTAAAGAGTACGGCAACCCCAACTCGATAACGGATGTTACCGTCGGTGCACGGATGGCGCTCACCTGTGTTCAGGGAGGTGTGCTGAATGTTCTGATTAATCTTAAGGATATAAAAGATGCCGGCTATGTGCAGTCGATGAAAGATGAATGCGCACAATTGCAACACTCAGCCACCGAAATGGCAGACTCTATCCTGAATGATGTGCTTAACCGGCTGATTTAACAAGTATTTAGCCACTAAAAGGTGGGTATTTGGGGTGGTTTTTACGCCCGGATTTCTGGAACGGCTGATTTAAAAAATATTTAGCCACTAAAGCGTTGCAAGCTCGGGCGAATAAGCGTTTTGGGCTTCAGAAGAATTAAAATCTTCTTCTGAAGCCATCGCCCAGGATTTCGTGCACATCGTTAATCACCATAAAAGCGGAGGGGTCAACCCTGTGCACAATTTCTGTAAGTAGTGGCAGTTCCTTGTTGGTGATAACTGTGTAGATCAGTTCCCTGTCAACATCTTTATACAGCCCTCGTGATTTCAAAGCGGTTGCACCTCTGCTTAGTTCGTGCATAATGGCTTCTGCGACCTCTTTGTTTTGGTCTGAGATGATAATCGCCGCCTTTGCATAGTCGAATCCATCGAGAATAAAATCGACCAATCTGGAAGAGACGAAAACCAACAGAAGCGCATAAAGAGTTAACGAGAGTGCGGGTCTCTCGGGGCTTAGCCCTTTCCACTCGATAACCAATCCGGCGATCGAAATCACAAAGATATCGATTAGAACGATAGCGGTGCCGGGCTTCATGCCGTATTTTTTTCGAAGAATTGCAGCAACAATATCGGAGCCTGCGGTTGTCCCCCCCGACTTGAAAATTATCCCAAGCCCGGTACCAAGCAACACAGCGCCAATCAGGATTAAAAAGAAGAAATCGTGTTTCATCAGGTCTTGGATCGTAGCAGAGTCCTGCAGGCGAATAAACCCAAGCCCCGGGAAATCCCCTCTTAAAATATCAATAAATAAAGAATTAACGGTGAACCCGAAAAAAGTTCTTATTCCGAACGATTTTCCCAGCTCTTTCAATCCCCAAATATAAAGAGGGATGTTAAACACCCAAATCATAACACCAACGGGGATAGCTCCACCGGTGAAGTAATAAACCGCCATCGAAAGCCCGCTTACGCCTCCGGGCACCACTTTTGCGTCAACTAAAAAGACACCAATACCAAGCGCCATCAAAAAAGCGCCTATTGCCATGAAGATATAGTCTAATATTATCCGTTTTCTTGTTTTTGCTTTAAGCATTTTCTCACTAATTCAAATTATCTGACCTACAAAGATATTTGTTTTTATAGTAATGGTGGTAAAAATGAAAAAATATTCATTTTTCGCTTGTTTGGTAAATTTAATCGTGTATATTAGTATCCGTTAACTGTTATTTTTCCTTAAAGGTGTACGAATAGGTATATGTTATGAAAGAAATTTACACTTCCGACGAGTTTGCTAATAAGGTTGGTGTTTCAAAAAGGGTACTCTCAGAGTGGGAAAAAGCGGAATTGGTGAAGCCTTCCGGTACTTCCGATGAGGGTGAGCCCCTTTTCACAGCATACCAGTTTGAGCGGGGGCAATACCTGAAAAAACTATACGAACTCGGATATGATCTTGAAGAAATTAAGAAAATTATTAAAAAAGTTGGGTTGCCTAAAACTGCCGGCGAAAGCGGGCATCAGAACCTGAACGAAAGCTACCTGACTGTCGGGCAGCTTGCCGATAATGTGAAAGTAAGCCCGAGAACAATCAAACACTGGGAAGAAATCGGGATTATCGAGCCGGAAATGCGAACCGAAGGCGGATACAGGCTTTACGCACAGCACTGGGTTTTCTTTTCCAACCTGATTAAAGACCTGCAACTTTTTGGCTATTCTTTAGAAGAAATTAAAAAAGTTTCCGATTATTTCAGGGCTTTTCTTGACCTATCTGCCGACTCGGAATTGCATGAACCTGAAAATGCGAATGCTAAATTAGATGAAATGTTGGCTGCAATTGCCGGTTTATTTGAAAAAATGGAGCTTTTTAAAACCGGCATTTCACGCTGGGAAGACTTGCTTAAAAAGAAGAAAAAGGAGATTGTTGCCCTTAAAGCAAAAATCAACAAGCGCTCGAATAACAACAAACCGGAAAACAGCAAAAACTGAAAATTATAAATCCGGAAAAAGCTAAAACGCAGAAATGCAAAACCGATAAACTAAAACAGAAAAGATCGTAAAAGCTAAAACACAGGATAGCCAAACCAAAAAAAAGCGTTAACGCCGGAACAACAAAACCACAAAAAGAATCGAAAACAAAGAATAACCGAAAATAATGAACCTTTTAGATTTATCAACTCTGTTGAGAAAAGAATTTAACACCACCGCCCCTTTTATTAAATCGGAGGCTGCCGGTGTTACGATAACAAACCATCCGTTCATCAGCGACTTCCAAAACACGCTGCCCGAAGGGGATGAATATTCCGACCTTTCGCCGTTAATGCGCGCATTAATGAAATATTTCCTTTCGCACAATGAGTTCTCTGACCGTTATCTGATGAAAAAACTAAACCAGCCGGACAGACTGATAGCAGAAAATAATGCCTTTAACTTCACCATTTTGAAAGATTCATCATCTGACGGCAAATCCGCTAATGGAAAGTCCACTCATGGAAGATCTGTTAACGGAAGCAGTTCAGCCATACTCATGTTGCATGGTTTGAACGAACGGGGGTGGGATAAATACCTTCCATGGGCGCACCGCCTTTCGAAATTAACGGGGCAGGCGGTTGTGCTTTTCCCCATCGCTTTTCACATGCACAGGGCGCCGGCTTACTGGTCGGATTTTCGTGTAATGAAACAAATTTCAAACGAAAGAAAGAATCTTCTGCCGGAGGTTGAGCGCTCAAGCCCGGCTAACGCCGCCATTTCTTCGCGTCTGCAGTTTGTGCCGCAGAGGCTTTTCTATTCCGGGTTACAGACAATTTCCGACATAACCAAACTTGCGAATATGGCGCAAAACGGGGAGATTAAGGGAATGAAAGAAGGCACCGTTTTCAATATTTTCGGTTATTCAATCGGCGCTTTCGTTTCGCAAATTATAATGATGAGTAATCCGCTTGGGTTGTTCAATGCCTCGAAGTGTCTCCTTTTCTGCGGGGGGCCCACCTTAGAGAGAATGAACCCCGTTAACAAATATATTTTAGACAGTGAAGCGGCTAAATCACTTCAGGATTTTTACATCGACAGATTCGACCAAAACCTCTCATCAGATGACAGAATGCGCGCACTGATTTCAAGCGAATCAGTCGAAAGCTACCTATTCAGATCGATGCTTTCCGATAACGATGGGTTAAAAACACGGAAAAGGCATCTGGCAAAAATCAGGGACCGCCTCTATGGCATTGCATTGGAAAAAGACATGGTTATGACCCCAAATGCTATAAGAGAAAGTCTAAAATCGGACCACCCAAAAGAGATTACAATCGATGTGTTAGACCCCGATTATTCTTACTCACACGAAAACCCTTTCCCTACGCTAACGAATATACAAAACGAGGTTCAGGAGGGGTTCGACACGATATTTTCCCGTGCGGCAGAGTTTTTTATGAATTAATCATTTTTGACGCTTCTTTCTCTGAACACCATCCTCGTGCGGTATGATCGGTTTTTTCTTGAATTAATTATTTCTTCAGCCCTCTTTGTCTATACACTATCCTCGTGCGGTATGATCGGTTTTTTATGAATTAATCATTTCTGCAGAACTTACTCTAAAAAACCATCATCTTTCAGGGTTGTCAGGCTATTTACTAATTTAACAGTTCTTCACCACCCTTTGTTAAAAACCGTCAATTTAGCGAAGTAATCAGCATTTATGAATTTATTATCTCCAAATTCTAACGGTATTATACCGTTTGGTACTTATAATACGAAAATATTTTATAAATATCATATTTTTTCTTGCTAATGACCGTGCGAAAATTTATTTTAGGGTATAAAGTATTTTTTGTTTTGAACATTGAATTGACTATACATTATGAAAAAAATAATTGGATTATTGGTTGTTTTTTTCCTTACAATTGTAGGCGTAATTTTATTTCTCCGTCCTAAAGAGATACCGCAAACACTCACCTCACAACTTAAGGAAAAATCCACTGAAAAGCATATACCTTCGGTTGATCATTCTAAATTCACTGTGCTGAAGAAGAAGTTCAGCCGTGCACAGGATGTTACCGAAGCCTGCATTTCGTGCCACACGGAAACCCACAAGGAAGTTATGGCTTCCAGCCACTGGAACTGGCAGAGGGAAGAGTATGTGAAAGGGCGCGGAATTATACATATAGGTAAACATAATGCACTGAATAATTTCTGCATAGGTGTTGAAGGGAACGAAAAAAGCTGCGCCAAATGCCACATCGGTTTTGGAATGACCGCAGACCTTTCTTCTTTCACCGATTCCACCAACATTGACTGCCTTGTCTGCCACGATAATTCAGAAACTTACGCCAAAGGCGCTGAAATGTCGGGTGACCCCGATCCTTCGGTTGATCTAAGCGCAGTTGCGCAGAGCGTCGGGTTGCCCAAAAGATCAAATTGTGGGGTTTGCCACTTCTATGGCGGTGGCGGCAACAATGTTAAGCACGGCGACCTTGAAAAATCGATGTTTGAACCCTCAAAAGAGGTGGATGTACACATGGCGGTTGAAGGTTCTAATTTAGCCTGTGTTGACTGCCACACCGCAGAAAACCATAATTTAAAAGGGAAAATTTACTCACTTTCTTCAATGAACCGCGACAGGTCTTCGTGCGAGCAGTGCCACACTGAAGCGCCACACGCAGCTTCCATCTTAAATGAGCACACGCTTAAAGTTGCATGCCAAACTTGCCACATCCCAACTTACGCAAAGGTTAACGCTACAAAGACCGACTGGGACTGGTCAACTGCAGGGGAACTTCACGACGGAAAGCCTTTTGAAACCGACGATAAAGACGGCAACCACACCTACCTTTCGATTAAAGGATCGTTTAAGTGGGGTAAAAACCTGAAGCCGGAATATATTTGGTTCAACGGCACAGCCGATCATTATCTGCTGGGGGATACGGTTTCCGACACTTCCAAGCCTTTGGAAATAAACACACTTAACGGTTCTTATTCCGACCCTGATTCCAAAATTATCCCCGTAAAAATCCACAGGGCAAAGCAACCTTATGACCCTGTTACCAAAATGTTAATTCAGCCAAAACTCTTTGCAGATGAAAAAGGCGAAGGTGCATTTTGGAAAGATTTCGACTGGGCAAGAGCTTCAGCCGTTGGAATGAAAGATGTAGGGTTGCCTTTCAGTGGCAAATATACATTCATCAACACCGAGATGACCTGGCCCATAAACCACATGGTGGCGCCTAAGGAAGAATCAGTTAAGTGCATAGAGTGCCACACAAACAACGGAAGCCGTTTAGCCGGGCTGAACGATTTTTATATGCCCGCCCGCGACCACTCTCCGTTTATTGATTCCGCCGGAATTTTACTGATCGCTGTCAGTTTGCTCGGCGTTTTCATTCACGGATCGATTAGGGTTTATTCTTCCAAAAAGAGGAAAGAAGGAGGTGCAAAATGAAAAAGCAAGTTTATATCTATAAATCGTTTGAACGGTTTTGGCACTGGACTCAGGCATTCCTGATCTTTTTTCTCGGTTTCACGGGGTTTGAAATTCACGGTTCTTTCACCTTTTTTGGTTATCAGAACGCTGTTGAGTACCACAACATTGCCGCTTATGCTTTCATAATTCTAATTGCGTTTGCAATATTCTGGCACTTTTCTACCGGTGAGTGGAAGCAATATGTGCCCACACTTACAAACATAAAAGCTCAGATTAATTTCTACCTGATCGGAATTTTCAGGGATGCTCCCCACCCCACAAAGAAGACAGTGCTAAGCAAGCTAAACCCTTTGCAGCGCTTAGTTTACGCCGGCTTGAAGCTTTTGGTAATTCCGGTGATGGTTATCTCAGGTTTACTTTACATGTTCTACAGATACCCACAGGCGGGCGGAGTTGTCGGGTTGGATATTAACAGCGTTGAGCCGATTGCATTGTTTCACACCGCCGGTGCTTTTGCGCTTGTTGCCTTTGTTATAGTGCACTTATATCTGATAACCACCGGGCACAAGCCTACCACTAATCTTAAGGCTATGATAACAGGCTACGAGGATTTGGAGGAGGAAGAATCAGAAAAGGGGAGTGAAATTAAGGAAGTGGCGGGCGCAGAGGCTGCTGCTGATATTTCCGAAACAGAAACACCGGCGCTGCCGGCTAAAAATTTAGATTGAGGAAAACGATGAACGATACAAAATATATGAACCCATATTTGGCGGGTTTCTTTCTCGGTCTGTTGCTTTTACTCACCATTTTCGTTACCGGGCGAGGGTTGGGTGCGAGCGGTGCCGTTAAAAGTGGCGTGGTTGCTACCGTTACGGCTGTGGCGCCGGCTCACACTAACAACGCAGATTTCTACAAAGAATATATGAAAGAGCACGACAACAACCCACTGATGAACTGGTTAGTTTTTGAGGTTATTGGGGTTATTTTCGGTGCTTTTATCTCCGGATTAATTTCAAACAGACTAAACCTGACACTTGAGCACATACCAACAATAACAAGCAAAACACGAGTTGTAACCGCACTGATCGGCGGACTGCTCTTCGGGTTTGGCTCGCAGTTAGGGCGCGGTTGCACCAGCGGCGCAGCGCTCAGCGGAATGGCGGTTCTTTCTGCCGGCGGATTGATTACTATGTTTGCCATTTTCGGAGGGGCCTACGCTTTCGCATGGTTCTTCAGAAAACTTTGGTTGGAAGGAGGTAAATAATGGGACCGTTAGTACCTGATTTTATCGGAAATGAACTTAATTTTGTTGTGGCGCTTCTGATCGGCGTTGCATTCGGATTTATTTTAGAGCAAGCCGGATTTTCCACTTCCAAAAAGTTGGTCGGTTTGTTCTACGGATACGATTTCACCGTTTTGCGTGTTTTCTTCACAGCTGGTGTAACTGCGATGATAGGAGTTGTAGCGCTTGGACACTTTGGCTTGCTTGATTTAAGCCTCATCTATGTTAACCCAACATTTTTATGGTCGGCAATCGTAGGTGGCTTAATAATGGGTTTGGGGTTTGTGATCGGAGGGTTTTGCCCCGGCACCGGCGTTTGCGCAGCAGCAATCGGCAAGATTGACGCTATGGTGTTTGTGCTCGGTGGATTTCTTGGCGTCCTTTTATTCGCTGAAGGCTATCCGTGGTTAGAGGGGCTATACAAAGCTGAAAACTTAGGAATGGTAACAATTTACGACCTAACGGGCAGTTCACAGGGTTTGTTTGCTTTCGGGATGACGGCAATGGCAGTGGGGGCGTTTTGGTTCACCACTTGGGTGGAAAAGAAAGTTAACAAAGCAGAAAACCCTGAATTGCAGCCGAAAAAACTCTATTTCGGGCTTGGAATCACCCTTTTTGTTATTGGTTTTTTAACTCTCTTCATGCCTGAAAGAAGAGAAGCGTTGCTTGCGGATGCAACCGCAGCGGCAGAGGCTTCTGTGAAAACAGGTGCAGGAAGTGGTGGTGCCGAAGTTGGCGGGGGTAGTGCTGCCGGTGGTAAAAATGCAGATGCCGGTACAAGTGAGGGCAAGGTTGAGGTTGGTGATGCACAGGGAGCGACTGCGATGGGTGCAAATTCAGAAAACGAGGGTGCCGGCACTTCTGCTTATGATAAAAATGTGATGAGTATCGATGAACTGGCTTTCCGGGTGTTGGATAAAGACAATAAAATTCAGATCATCGACCTGAGATCAACCGAAGAATATCAGAAACTTGCCCTCCCCGGTTCGGTTAATATGACATTCGACGAACTTTTCGGTAAAGACGCACACAAGCTGCTCGCTCAAAAAAACAAGAAAATAATTGTTGTAGCAAATGACGAGTTTTCGGAACGGAAGGCTGCATATATTATTTCAGAGCTTGGTTTCAAAAACTATGCGATACTCGAAGGTGGGTTCGCTGCTTTCACAAAGGGTATTTTGGAGTACAAATCTGATAAAGAACCGGTAACCCGACAGGAGAAAGACACACACCGTTTCAGGGTGCGCGCAGCGAAAGAGCTTCCTGCTTTAATTGCTGCTTCTAAGAAAAGTGCCGCTCCGAAGAAGAAATCAACCAGAGTGATTGGAGGGTGTTAGTTTTTTTTGTTGTTTTGCGGCTAAACGCAGAAAAAATTGCACCGATTGGAAGGAGGGTTAACTTTAACCCCTTTCCGATCTGATTTTGCTTAAAAACTCCGGGGTTATGCCGATATAAGAAGCAATTTGCTTCTGTGGCAGTGTGTTTATTAGCGAGGGGTATGTGGTGCAAAACTTCAGGTAGCGCTCTTTTGCTGTTAGCGCCATTTTGTCGATCAGGCGCCGATGGTTATTGATTAGTGAGTTTTCACTGATAATCCGGAAATATCTTTCGAGAGCCGGCACTTCATCGAAGAGGTCCAATTGGTCTTTTCGTGAGAGGAGCACCACTTCGGAGTCCTCCAATGCGTCAATATTCAGAGAGCTTGGTTTTTGAGATATATGGCTGTATAAGTCAGTTATCCACCAGTTCACGGGCGCAAACTGGAGGATGTGCTCGAAGCCGTTTTCGTCGATTGAGTATGAACGAAGGCAACCTTTTAGAACGAATGCCGCCCGTGCAACCTGCCCTTCATGGAGAAGATATTGCCGCCGCCGGATGACTTTAGTTGTCAGGTGAGCGGCAATCTTTTTTTCACACTCAGGTGTTAGTGTAGTGTGTCGTTTAATTCCCTCAAAAAGGGGTCGGGCTTTTTGTAAAATATCATCCATCTGAAATTTCTCTTTTCTATTCCACAAAGATGGCAAAAAATGTGTAAACCCCCTAAGGGTTTCCTTTTATTTTGGTGGTTCGTTGCTTTTTGTTTTTGGGGTTCTTGCGGTTGAAATGGTTGCTTCTGACCGGGGAAGTAATTACCACACTCTACCTGTTTAACCCCGTACCGGTTCACCGGCTTGAAATGGTTGCTTCTGCTAAGGGAAGTGTTGGTTGTTCAGCCTTTCAGCACCCTAAATATTTCGGTTGCTCAACAATTCTTTTCTTGCTTTTTTTCAGTTGCTTAAAATCGCAGAGGAAATGATTATTTTTGTATCGGTTAAAAACCGCAACAACAAAGAATAAAAAGAGAACAAAATGTTTGAGAAAATAGAGCGGCTGCACTTCGCAAATCTGCCCACCCCGATAGAGACTGCCGATAGGTTGGCGCAACACTTAGGCTTAAAACAAATTCTGATTAAACGGGATGACCTGACCGGGCTTGCACTCGGCGGAAATAAAGCACGAAAACTTGAGTTTGAACTTGCGCAGGTGGTTAAAATGGGGTATGATACCATAGTAACGGTCGGGGGGCAGCAATCAAACCACGCACGAATGACCGCAGCTGCTGCCCGAAAATTAGGATTAGAGGTTGTTCTTGTTCTTGGTGGGAAAGATTTTAACGAATTTAAGGGAAACCTTTTGCTCGATGTCTTTTTTGGCGCCGAAATTCATTACATAAACGGCAGCGACGAAGACGAGGACCTCGAAACACTGCAGTTTGCCGTGTGCGAAGAACTAAAAAAGGAGGGGAAAAATCCTTATGCGCTTCCTTTGGGTGGTTCAACCCCGCACGGAACTTTGGGCTATGTTAAGGCAATGGAGGAATTAGCCGGTCAATTACATGACGACAAGGTTCACATTTTCACCCCGGTTGGCTCGTGCGGTACTTTGGCGGGCTGTGTTTTGGGCGCCTCGTTGTTTCTTCCGAATGCGGAGGTAACGGGGATAAGCGTTTCGAGAACTGTTGCGGATATCACCCGTCGGACGAAGGTGCTGGCTGCACAGACGGCTGCACTTCTTGGACTTGAACCCGCCTTTGCTGATGTAAAATTCACGGTTTACGACTGCTACCACGAAGAGTATGCGAAGCACATCAAAATTGCAATGGACGCAGCCGAAACCTGCGCACGGCTCGAGGGGATGATTTTGGACCAGGTCTATACAGGCAAAGCGATGGCGGGGCTGTTCGATCTTGCAAAACGGGAAGTGTTGCGGAAGGACTCTACCGTCCTCTTTATTCACACCGGTGGTATGCCCGAAATATTTGCGGATACAATTAATATTCCGGACTATCCAAAGTGCACGAAATACACTCCGGATGCAGTAAGAAAGATGAAAAGGTGAGCCGTTTGCTAATGCTTTCTGTTTTTCCTTTGTTTTTGCTTTTGGTTTTTTTCCTGTCTTCTGCTCTCTACTTTTTTCAGGCGTAGCTGTGTTGGTTGTTTAGATGGGATTTTCTGAGTTTTTCGATATTAGTGTACAATGATTTTGCACAAATTTCCCTGTAATCTAAAATTGCTGCCGGAACGGTTTAAGGTATTGCGATTTATGACTTTGGTCTTGTTTTTAAGCAATTTGGTTGCAGTTTATGCGCAAACTTTATCGATTGGGCTTGCGGAAATGGTAAATGAAGCACCGGTTCTTGGACTTACCGGCTTTTCGGGGGTAACCGGGTCAATTAGGCTTGCAGGAATGAACAATGAAGCACCGGTTTCCGGGCATACCCGCGTTTTGGCGCAAAACTCCTCAACCGGGGTGGTGGCAGCAAATACCATTGCAGAAGATACTTCATTATGCAGCAACACCCGTTTGGATAGCTTAATCCCCGTTTTGATGGAGCGCTACAAAGTGCCCGGTGTTTCGTGCGTGGTAATCAAAAGAGGTGAAATTGTGTGGGCAGGCAATTTTGGTGTTTCTGATATTCGGAAAGTCGTTCCCGTTTCCGATTCCACTACCCTTAACGCACACCCCAAAGATATTTTACCTAAAAACAGTACCCCGGTTGCCGACTCAACAAGTTTTGAAACCCACCCAAAAGATATTCAATATAAAAACTACGCCTTGGTTACCGATTCAACAATGTTTGAAGCGTGCTCAATGTCTAAACCGATTTTCTCACTTGTTGCGATGAAATTGGTTGAAGAGGAAAAACTAAAATTAGACGAACCCGTTTGGAAAATCTTTGATGACCCTTCATTTATGGGACAGGAGTGGCGGAAAAAGATCACCCCGAGAATGTTACTCACCCACACTTCCGGCTTGCCGAATTGGCGCGAAAGCAAAGATGAAGAAAACGGCTATTTGCCCATTGAGTTTGAACCGGGCACCCGTTTCCAATACTCAGGCGAGGGGATGTATCTTCTGCAGAAAGTGGTTGAAAAACTAACAGGTGAACCGCTTGAAGTGTTGGCTGAAAAGCTAATTTTTTCAAAACTTGGCTTGAAAAACTCGAGTTTCATTTGGCGGCAAAATTTAGATTACAAAATCGCCGCCGGGCACAACTCCGAAGGCGGGTTTCTGAAAAAAACGGCTTACACTCGTGCAAATGCGGGTTATTCTCTGTATTGCTCGGCGCTTGATTATGCCCGTGTGTTAACGGCAATATTAAAATCAGGGGAAAAAGATTTTGGGTTTTTATTACCTGCCACAGTTGATACAATATTTTCCCGTCAAGCGGAATCTCCGGAAAGAGAACCGGAAAAACGGTGCGGAAAACGAAACGGAATCAAAACTTTCCGCGGGCTTGGCTGGGCAATTGATGAGACGGAAGGCTCGCTGTCTCCCTCACCATCACCGGCCGGTGAAGAACTTAGCAGGGCTGTTAATGACCCGGAAAAAAAAGTTTCAACACTCAAAGATGAGGTTAAAGGAAAGCTTCATGAAACTAATAAAGGGAATGTCCCCGGGGACATATTCTACCACAGTGGCTCTAACAGCTCAGGCTTTAAGTGCTACCACGAATTTGACCGTCAATCCGGCTCAGGAATTGTGATTATGACCAATGGTGTCGGCGGACTTAAACTGTGCGAAGATATTATTTTTCTTGGTTATTAGGCTTGGTTGTTAAAGCAACCTATTTCACAAGCAGCACAACATTTTCGATATGCCAGGTATTGGGGAACATATCCACAGCCCGGGACTTA
Organism: Ignavibacteriaceae bacterium; assembly: GCA_008933765.1. Lineage (GTDB taxonomy): Bacteria > Bacteroidota > Ignavibacteria > Ignavibacteriales > Ignavibacteriaceae > UTCHB3. The sequence continues at coordinate 78,065 of WBUK01000012.1, forward strand.
ACAAGCCTGTATCCCGTTTCCAAAAACTCTTTCACATCTCTCGCCTGTGTTGCGGGGTTGCAACTTACATACACAATTTTTGCAGGCGACAGAGAAATTACATCAGAAAGCGTGTTAGGGTGGAGCCCGCTTCTCGGGGGGTCGAGCACCACAACATCAGGCTTCTGCAATTTTCGTTCTGCCACCACGGGTAAAAAGCTTTTATAAAGATCCGCCATAAAAAAATGAGCATTTGGCGCATTATTTAGGTTTTTGTTCGTCTCTGCGTCCATAATTGCGTCGGGAACTGCTTCGAACCCGTAAATCTCCCGGCAGTGAGACGCCATAAAAATTGTGATCGTCCCCGCCCCGCAATAAAGGTCGAACACCACTTCATTTCCCCTCAACCCGGCATATTCGAGCGCGATATAGTAGAGTTTTTCCGCCTGCAGTGTGTTGGTTTGAAAAAAGGAATTGGCGCTTATCCCAAATTTGTAGTCGCCGATTTTATCATAAATTTTGCCGGAGCCAAGCACCACTATTTCGTACTCACCTTTTGCAACCTGTGCTTTCGAAGTGTTGATGTTGTTAACAACCGTTGTAACTTCAGGGAATTTCTGCGTTAAAACCGAAGCGTAGTTATAGGCTACAGCCTGCTCATCCCTGGATGTTACCAGATTAACCATCAGGTCGTCGGTGTTTTCCGATTGCCGTATAACCAAGTTTCGCAGGTAGCCGGTGTGCGTTTTAGTTGAATAGGCATCCATCCCCTTCTCGATAAAATACTCCCGCGTGAAAATCATAATTTCTTCTGAAAGCGGTGACTGCAGTTTACACTCCTGCAGGTCGAGAACCTTATCATACACACCGGGCACATGAAGCCCGAGAAAAAGCCCCAGATTAGTAACATCCCGGTTTCCTGCTTCTTCCTGCGTCAGCCATCTTTTCTGCGAGAACGAAAACTCCATTTTATTACGGTAGTAATATTGTTTATCCGAGGCGGCGAGTGGTTCTTGCGGAAAGTTTTCGATTCCGCCAATTTTTTTGAAAATATCGGCAACCTGTGCTTGTTTGTGCGCCACCTGCTCCGGGTAAACTAAGTCTTGTTGTTTACATCCGCCACAGACTCCGAAGTGCCGGCATTCCGGCTTTATTCTGTGAGGTGAAGGTATCAGAACTTCGGTCAGAACAGATTCTGCGTAGTTTTTCTTTACTTTTTTTACTTTGGCACGGACTTTCTCGCCCGGATACGCGCCCTGAACAAACACAACGAACCCCCGATCGGTTGTTGCCTCCGGAGCGTTTAATCCGTTATTCAATCCCGGATTGTGGGTTGCCGGGCTTAAGGTTGGGGTTTCGCCGGTTGGGGCTTCAACGGTTGGGTTTCCGGCTGACTGTTGCCCGTCAATTGTAGTTTTGGCGGTTGCGGCTTCAACCAAGGTTTTCGCTGTGGGAATATCTTTAATGAACCCAACGCCTTTACCCTCAAAGGCGTAAGATTCCACAATAACTTCTATAATTTCGTTCTTTTGAATTTTCATTTACTGCAATTTTATTTTTCAATAATTCAGATTTTGCAATTACTTAAAATCTAATGTTTTTTAACACGGTATGTGCTCAATTTTTCACAACGCAAATAATTCCTTTACAACTTCCTCAAAATAAGGGTTTTAAATTCGAGGAATTTCAGAGCGCCGCCTTTCACCATGGTGGTTATTTCATGTTTTTCGCCGGCAAATTCTTTTCTGATTTCCAGTCTTTTCTCTGAAGAGGCAGATTTCAGGCTGTTTTCGAGCTTTTTATACCAGGTTATATAAAACTCATCGAGTTCATCAGTGAAGTCTGCGGAGTTTAACAATTCAAATTTTCGGGAAGTATAATATGACTCAAACTCATCGGAGTAAAGGGGGTCTTGCCCTGAACCGGAAAGGATATCGTTCAAAAAAGTAGGTGCCGGTTTTTTAGCGCAAATAACCTCACTTGTTATCAACAAACCGCCCGGTTTTAATATTCTTTTTATCTCTTTAATCAGTTTGTTACGATAACCCGAAGCAAGAGTAGCCTGACAAAAAACGAAGTCAAAGCTTTCCGGTTTATGGTCAAGCGAAGCATAATCAACGAAGAGTGCGGGCACCTGTTTTTCTTTCGGTGTGTTTGCTTTGTAGCCAAAAATCTCCTCATTATCATCGCACGCAGCATGAATTGATCCAAAACCGACCTTCTCAAATAAAGGCAGCAACATCGTAAAACCACTTCCGAGAATCAACAGGGTGGTTTTGGATAAATCAGGGAAAAATGTGCCGTCGCCACCGAGTGAAATTTCATTTATAAAAAATCGGGCGGGTGCAGCCCCTCCGGGCAGAAGTGGTGTTTTGCCTCCAAATTCTTTTTTCCCAACACCTTTTGCCACCGGCTGCATTTGTGTACTGCCTTTACGCTTGGTTGCACCCTCACCGGAGGCTCGCTTTCCAAAACCTTTCCCGGAAGATGGTTTATTTTTGCCGTAATAAGCGTGTGATGAATTTTTTACTGATTTTTTATTGTCAGACAACTAATGCTCATTTTTAATATATTAACAGTGCAAATTTAGAGATAATTTAATGAAATCACTCATCCGCCTTTTATCAGGTACCGTTTTGTTTTCTTTGTCGCTTTTTGCACAGGAAAACCCATCTTCAGGGCACGATCCACTCGTTGCCCCGGGAGATACGGCAAAAGTATCCGTTGACTCAACGAGATATCTGCCACGCGACATAAAAGACAGTGTTATCATAGATACTCTTGCACCACTTTATCAGTTGCCTATGTTGGGTGCTACATGGGAATTTTCGCAGGATGACCTCAAACTGATGAATTTCAGGAACGGGGCAACACTTCTGCAACACTTCCCCGTAGCATACAACAGAAGCATGGGGTTCCTCGGGCAACCCTCTGAAATGGTTTTCTACGGCGAAGGGAACGGAAAAATCTCGTTTTTAGAAGACGGAATTGAAATAAACAACGGCACCACGGGTTCGTTTTATTTCGATTACTTGCAGGAAGGCTACATCGATAAAATTTCGCTTTACCCCTCGTACATGGGCTTTGTTTACGCGGCTACTCCAAAACAAATCACCCTTGGGGTTACCGGACGGGATTTTATTTCAGGCGCACCTTACTCAAAAATTAAATATTTTGAAGGTCCCGCAGGCGAGGGCTATATCGATGTGCAGTATAACCAAACACTCAGCAATCGGTTCACTCTTTTTACGGAAGTGGCAAACAACAAGGTTAACGACGGCTTCAGAAACAGCGACCTCTCTCTGTGGCGGGGTAAAGTTAAACTGAAATACATCATTTCAAACAAAATAAACCTGCTCGCCGGATATGATTATATTCAGCACGATGTGGGCTTAAACGGCGGCGTGGACTACGATTCCGCAAAAGTGCTCGCTGCCGGTGTGCCGGGCAAAACGGCAGATGATTTTCTCTACGACGATCGTGCCGCACCGGTGAAATATCTGAACAGATACCAAAAGAGCACTCAGAACAGGCTGCACTTCAAAGCTTTCGGCTCTTTGGGTACTTCAAGCTATTTCGAAGGTTCAGTTTACCACCTGACTGAACTGAGCGAATTCCGGCAGAATGAAACCGCTCCGGGAAACAGCCCTGACAAAATCATGACCAACAACAGATATTCGATTACAGGCGCCTCGTTCAGATCCGCTTTCGCTACAAAACATTTTGACGCCGATTTGAACGCAAATTATTCCTCCCTTACCGTGACAAACTCATGGTTTGCAAACGATGAATGGACGGAAGAACTTTTCCCGCAGAAAAAAACATCTTTTTCAGTCGGTGGCACGATAACGGGTAAACTTGCCGGATTTGAACTTTCCGGGTTCGGTAAATTTTTCATTTACAACAAAAATCATTATTCCGGAATTGGCGGTGAGGCGAAAGCCGCAATAACCGATGAGATAAATTTCCGCGCCGGTGTTGGTTATATTGAAAGCTTAAACATTGAAAGAAGTATTTTCGGCGGCGAGACAAAGAGTACAAAATTTGAAGCCGAGTTTACTGTTAAATCAGGTCCCGTTTATGTTTCGCTTCTGGGGTGGGCATCAAACGATGAATTTAACCAACTCAATTCTATCATTATACCGTTTGATTTGGAAATTCTCTTAGGTTCTTATGTTAGTTTCCTCACTAACCCTGTAGAAATGCCTCAAAAGTTCTACTATGGTGTCGTGGGAAATGTTGCTTATTCAATCGGGAATTTCACGGGATTTGTGAACGCACAGTACAACAAGCGAAAACTTGAAGGTTCAGGCAAAGACATGATCCCCGCAATAAACGGAAAAGCGGGGGTAACTTATGCGAGTATCCTGTTCAACGAGGCGCTTAACCTGCGAACAACGCTTTCTTTCAGTTTCCGAAGCTCTTCCGTGGCTATTGCGTACAATTTTATCTCGGATCGTGTGCTTTACGAGCCATGGAAAGAGGATGTGCCGGCTTCCGGTCAGCTTGATTTCTTCTTAGCGGGCACGATACAGAAAGTTGCAACTGTTTTTGTAGCTTTTGAGAATCTGCTTGGCGCAAAATATTATCTTGTGCCATATTACCCCGTTCTGCCGAGGAACTTCAGGTTCGGAATTAACTGGGAGTTTTTGAATTAACCGGAAGTTTTTGGGATTAGTTACCGAAAAAATTAATTATTTTGCCGGTTAAATTATTTTGAATTAGTCGCCTATGGAATTTCTTTTTGAGACAGATAAAGCCATTTTCTTTTTCTTCAACCACACGCTTTCGTGCGGTGCGCTCGACCGTTTTTTCACAATTTTAACGGATGTGAACAGCTGGTTTATAACATATATTCTGTTGGTGGGGATTTTGCTTACTTACGGCGGAAAGCGGGGGCGAATTGCAGTAGTAATGGTAATTTTATTAGTTTTTGTGTGCGACCAATTCGGTGCGAGGTTTTTAAAGGAATGGGTTGCCCGCCCTCGTCCTTTTGATTTCCTCACCGATGTTTACTTGCCGGCCGGAAAAGCAGGCGCATATTCATTCCCCTCGAACCACGCTTTGAACAATTTTGCCGTGGCGGTCTTTTTTTCGATCTTATATCCGAAATTTAAATGGATTCTTTACACCGTTGCCGCTTTAATAGCGCTCTCCCGTTTATATGTCGGTGTGCACTATCCGTCGGATGTGCTGGCGGGAGCACTTATCGGCTCAGCAATCGGATATGGTTTTGCCCGCCTTCAAATCCTGTTTGAAAGAAAGCAGGGGTTTCTGCCGGCTTAGTTAATCAGTAATGACGCTTTAGTGAATATTAATTCAGGTACGAACACAAAGTTCTGCCGGCTTAGATTAACTAATACATCAGGTGCATTTTATCCCGGTTTCTCCAGCCGGCCTGTGACTCATAATTCACAAAGTAAACTTTCAGGTCCGCCTGGCTTTCATAGTCAACGAAGTAAATTTTAACATCCGCTTGCGATTCATATTTGACGAAGTACCACTTCCCGTCATTTTTTCCGGCTTGGCTTTCATATTTAACTTTGTAAACTTTCAGATCCGCCTGCGATTCATATTTCACGACATACACTTTCACATCGGCTTGGCTTGAATACTTAACGGAATACACCTTTTGTGCGTTGGCAGTGAACGCAAATAAGAAGAGAGCTGTTGCGAAGAATGCAAATTTTTTCATGTTTCCTCCGGTTAATTCATTTTCTTGTTGTACAAAAATAAGTTTTTCTGCAAATATAAGTTTTAATGCAATTTAATCCAATCGAAGAATTGCGTATTGCGTCACACGGCTAAGTATTCACCCGGGAATCTGCCCGCAGATCAGACCTTTGGTGCAAAGCAGTGCTACCGTATCTTACCCCTTAATCATTCAACCCGGAAATGGGTAAAACGCCTGTAAGTTCCTCCTCCGTTACGGGTATTGTGCCCGGATCAGTAAGCAATTTCAGGTTTCCCTCGCACGCCTTAGTTCGTTTATCAAGTGGGTGGTTAAAAACAAAAAGCTTCCGCCCCTGTTGACGGGCATATTTTGCTGTGAACATCGTGCCGCTTTTAAGGTCGGTTTCAATCACAAAAGTGGCGGAAGTGGCGCCGGTTTGAAGCCTGTTCCTTCTTTTAAATAGATCGGAAGCCATTTTTGTTCCCACCGGATACTCTGTAGCTACACATCCGCCTGTTTCAACAATTTCCTGAGCAAGTGCCGAGTTTTCGGGCGGGTAAATCATATCCAACCCGTGTGCGAGAAAAGCCACAGTTCGCCCCCGTGCAGCGATGCACCCCCGGTGAGCCGCAGTATCGCACCCTCGGGCTAACCCACTTACCACTGTTCTGTCACAATTTGCCGGCACCTCACCGGCTATATAAGCGATACCCGCACCATATTCCGTGGGTTCACGCGTGCCGACAACGGCGACACTTCGCCCCGAGTTCAAAACCGACAAATCGCCAAAATAATAAAGAATCAAAGGCGGATCGGAAATCTCTTTAAGCGCAACAGGATATTCCGGATCCCAGATTGTTGCAACTGAAGCGCCTGACTCAAGATGCCTGCCGATAATTTCCTCCCCTTTTGCAATGGCATTTCCGATTTCGCCGGGGGTTGGTTGGAAGCCCGGCAGGTGTTCCCTGATTAAATCCTTAAATTCGCTTTCACTTTCAATCAGGTGAATTTGTTCGGAAAGAGCAATTTTAGCGGCAGTTGAACGCTCTAAATCCTTTAAAAACGGAAGGGAAAGCCCCAAAGGGGGAAGGCACAAATCTTCAATCCGGCGGGTTATTTCCATTCAATTCTTTCGTGTTGTTTTTTTATTCTGCTGTCTAAGATAATTATGCTTTTCTGAAAAATTTATGGTTTTAGTTACGCTTCAGCTGCAAGTTCATATTTCTGATTACATTTTCCGTAAAAATGCTAAGTATTGATTAATTGCTAAGTATTGATTGTTATCCTCCAAAAATGATTAATTCTGATTTCGTTCCTTAAAATGCGCTGTTTTGAGAACTACCGTTCAGCTCAACGGTCAGGATAGCAACTTTCACCGGGCCCGTAAACAATACAGTAAAAATTTCAATTTACTCTGTAAATAACGAAAAAAAAGGCTTCGTATTAGTGGGAATTAAACCGTTAAAATAATTCCAATCGAAATTTAACCAATTTCGGAGTGCAACGAGCGTTTTAATCACCATTTCTTTGCTCTTAAAATTATTTTAAACGAAATTTAACCAATTAAGGACAAAATTAAGTAAATTTAAAGTCGCTTTTTATTTATTTGATACTTGATTTTATGAAGACCCACGAGAAGGCACTCGAAAAGCCCAACGAGCGCAAAGCACGGAACATAGTAGTAAAAGGTGCACGAGAGCATAACTTAAAGAACATCGATCTTGAAATACCATCGGGCAAGTTGGTGGTTTTCACCGGGGTGAGTGGCTCGGGTAAATCATCGTTAGTTTTCGATACGATTTACGCAGAAGGGCAACGGCGTTATGTCGAGTCACTCTCTTCATACGCACGCCAGTTCTTAGAGCGGATAAACAAGCCGGATGTTGACCTTATCACGGGTATCGCTCCGGCAATTTCGATAGAGCAGAAAACAATTTCGAAAAACAACCGCTCGACCGTCGGCACGACCACCGAAATTTACGACTACCTCCGCCTTCTGTTCGCACGAATCGGAAAAACTATCTGCTTCGTCTGCGGAAAAGAAGTGAAGCGCGATTCCACCACCACCGTTATAGAATTTCTTGAAGAACAGGATGAGGGTGGGAAGTGGTACCTCGGGTTCCCCCTGCAGAAGCATGAAGGCAGAAGCCTCGCCGAAGAGATTGAAGTGGTAAAAAAACGGGGCTTTTTCAGAGTTTTCTTCGACGGCACCCTGCACGATTTGGGCGAAAACCCTACCCTGCCGGAAGATGTTAACCAAATAACCGTGATCGCAGAGCGATTCAGAATTCGCAGGGCTGAAATGCGTTCACGCCTCGCCGACTCTATCGAAATGTGCTTCAAGGAAGGGGAGCAACACCTTAGGGTTATACAATCGGTTGATATTTCTGAGGGTGAGCCGGCAAATCTTTCCGGTAACGATACTTCTGAGTCAGCCAAGGTAAACACTACAAAGAGCAAAAGGCAAACGGGGGAAAAAATTTCAGCAGAACAAAGCCCCCGGACAGCAAGCGGCACAGAAGCCAGCGGCAAAGTAGAAACTGCAAAAATTACGAAATACCCGAAAGAAACCCCCGCAACCGCCGAAAAAAATTGGATAATGGCGAGCGACGGGAAAAGCGCTTACAGCATAAGAGATTTTAATCAGTTTTACGAATGCTGCGGAATAAGATACGAAGAACCTGAACCGAGATTCTTTTCTTTCAACAATCCGTTTGGTGCATGCCCCGTCTGCCAGGGGTTCTCAAAAATGTACGGTATAGACATGAATCTCGTTGTTCCGAACGACAACCTTTCAATCGTGAACAACGCAATTGCCCCGTGGAAGAGTCTTAAATACAGCATCTACAACCGAGCACTGATTAACGCAGCAAAGAAATATTCAATTCCCATAAACGAACCGTTCAGATACCTGACAGAAGATCAGGTGAATCTTATTATTAACGGCGCACCTGAATTTACGGGGCTGAAAGCTTTCTTTGATGAGATCGAGCAGAATAACTATAAAATGTCGAACCGGATTTTCTTGGCAAGGTACCGCGGTTACACCGATTGCACAGCCTGCAAGGGCACAAGGTTACGCCGTGAAGCGCTTCAGGTGAAAATTGACGGCAAATCGATTCACGATGTGGTTACAATGCCAATTGCCAAAACCCTGAAATTCTTCGAAGAATTAGAACTGACCGAATATGAAAGAACAATAGCCGAACGAATCCTGAAAGAGCTTACCAAGCGACTTGGCTTTCTTAATGATGTGGGGCTTGACTATCTGACGCTCGACCGCGTCAGCAGCACACTTTCAGGGGGGGAATCGCAGCGGATCAACTTAGCAACCGCGCTTGGATCAGCGTTGGTGGGTACCCTCTATGTTTTGGATGAGCCGTCGATTGGGCTTCACCCCCGAGACAATTCGAAACTTATTAAAATTTTGAAAAACCTGAGGGATATTGGCAACTCGGTGCTCGTTGTGGAACATGACCCTGAAATGATGGAAAATGCGGATATTCTGATTGATATGGGCCCCCGTGCCGGCAATAACGGCGGTACGATAGTGGCGCAGGGTTCGTTTAAAGAGGTTAAAAACGACCCCCGCTCGCTGACGGGGCAGTATCTCTCGGGCGCTAAAAGTATCCCTCTCCCGGAAAAAAGAAACTTAGAAAAAACGCCGCAAATTTCCGTTAAAGGCGCACGCGCTAATAATTTAAAGAATATCGATGTTGATGTCCCGCTCGGTAAGTTTGTGGTGGTTACCGGCGTAAGCGGCTCAGGAAAGAGCACTTTGGTGCACGACATAATTTACGATAACATCGCACGCAATTTGGGAAACGGCGTTACTAACCCCGGAAAGTGCGACTCAATCACGGGTGAGATGTACCTTGACTCCATCGAAATTGTTGACCAGTCACCAATCGGTAAATCCCCCCGTTCCAACCCTGCGAGCTATGTAAAAGCGTTCGAGTATATCCGCGAGGCGTTTGCGGGCACTCATCAGGCGAAGCAAAAAGGCTTTTCGCCCGGTTATTTTTCTTTCAATATACCCGGCGGGCGGTGCGATACCTGCCAGGGCGAGGGTTTCATTAAGGTGGAAATGCAGTTCCTTGCCGACATCTACTTAGAATGCGAAGAGTGCAAAGGAACACGCTACAAAAAAGAGATTCGTGATGTAACCCTTAGAGGCAAAAATCTTGTGGAAGTGTTGGATATGACGGTTGCTGAAGCATTAGCGCACTTTGAAGGATACACGAAAATCACGAAACCGTTGCAGGTGCTCGCCGATGTCGGTTTGGATTACATGAAGCTTGGTCAGCCTGCAAACACACTCTCCGGTGGCGAGGCGCAAAGAATTAAACTGGCACTGCACCTGAGCCAAAGGAAAGACAACAAGCACACACTCTTTATTTTTGACGAACCGACAACGGGGCTGCACTTCGATGATATTTCTAAACTGCTGAAATCTTTCGATATGTTGATTAAAAACAATAATTCGGTGTTGATTATAGAGCATAACCTCGATGTTATTAAATGCGCTGACCATATAATCGATCTTGGTCCCGAAGCGGGCGACAAGGGCGGTTACATCGTTGGCACGGGCACACCGGAAGAGATTGCCGAAAACCCCGACTCATGGACGGGCAAATACCTCAAGCCACTGCTTGAGCACTCCGAGTGGGAGCAGGTGAACTGAGTGCGCATGCATCAACTTTGCAACAAACGCGGCTACACGGTGTATAGCTCCGAGTGGGAGCAGGTGAACTGAGTGCGCATGCACCTTTCAACTTCGGAACACCCCCGACACCGAGCAACGGAAAATAAACCAATCTAATCGCTTAGCAACAAATTAATTGAGGAGGAATGCAGTTTCCCTCTTTCCGTAAATAACCACGCGGCTTTAACCCTGCCAAAAAAAATTTCACATAAAAAGAGAAAGGTTGAAAGTTCACAAAGAATTATTATTTTTGCAGTTAATAACGGTAAAAGAGTTATAGTTAAATTCCTGTGCACTGCAGGTGCACCACACTGCAGGTGGTTCAGTCACTTTTAAAAACAGTGGGCAAATAAATATGCGCTTGGATGCCTTAGTTTTGTAAAAACAGGACAAATAACCGTACTTAAAAATTCTAAACACAACCGGAGTTAAAAATGAAAAGTTCGCTCCTTTTTGTAGTTTTCCTCCCGTTTCTTTTTGTTTCCATTTTCGCGCAAGAAACGATTCAAATTACCGACATCAGCCCCGACGGTAAGTCCGTCAACACTTACCCCCGCACTTCAAACCTGCAAGGTTTAGTTATCAGAACTGAAACAGCACCTTTTGGTACAACCCCTGCGTGGTCTGCCGGGCTTGAAAGACAAATAGGCGGCTTGGCTTTCGGTGATTATGATTTGGACGGCGACCTTGACCTCGCCGCAGGCTGCTACTTCAGCAATTCGTACCCGCCAATTCCCGAGTACAACAACATGATTTTCAGAAACGATAACGGCGCTCTTACCGTCAACCCCGCTTGGTTCTCCGATGATTCCCGTTCGACTACTGATATTAAGTGGGCGGATATTAACGGAGACGGTAAACCGGACCTCTTCTCGGGCAACGGCGACGGCAGTTTTGCGCCCTCTGCAATTTATTTTAACAACGGTTCAGGCGTGCCGACTGCACCCTCGTTCCTTTTTGCCGGGCAGGCATGGACTGTGGGCACTGCCTTCGGAGATATTAACGGCGACGGGCTGCTCGATCTCGCTTTTGCCAATCAGGGCAACACAACTACGCCTCATAAACCGATTTACTATTATATCAACCAAGGCGCCGGGTTTAACCAACTGCCCACATACAACTCCGACGATATAATGATCACCAATTCAATCGCTTTCACCGATTTGAACAACAGCGACCTGACACGCCGGCAGGAGTCGTTCACGGTACAAACCACCGGAAACGCTGCATTTCATCTTTCGCAAACCCCGGTAACCAAAATTTTCTCGGTAACAGTGAACGGTAACCCCACTTCAAATTACTGCTGGGACCCCGTTGGTGCATTCGTTTCCGTGGGCGGGGCGGTGCCTGCGGGCGCAACCGTTGTGGTTGAATATTATCATGTGAAAAAGGGAGATGCCGGTACCGCAAAGTGGGTCAATTTTGCCTCGGCTTTCTACCCGAACAACGCCGGCGTTATTGCCGGTACACCCACATGGACCGTCGGGAACACGATCTCGCAAAAAGGATGTGGTTGGGGTGATTTCGACGGGGACGGCTATCAGGATTTTGTTATCGGAGGAAGCTCGAATCCGCATGTTATTTACAAAAACAACGCCGGAACACTGAGTGACTCACCCGTTTGGTCATCCACTATTTCGCCAAACCCCGGCACTCAGGAGCTGATCGTAAACGATGTGAACAACGACGGCTACCCCGATTTCACTACCGTTAGTTTCTCACCTCCGCGTGTAGAAATTTACCTGAACGATGGGGGCACTATACCAACATTGCCGGCTTGGACATACATCGGCGCATCTTCCTTAAATTCAATTGCTTACGGCGATGTGAACAACGACGGAATGCTTGACCTCGCAGTCGGAACTGCCCGTACACCGATTGTGTTGTTCATTAATCAGTTGGCGCCAATCCCCGTTGAACTTACTTCTTTTACTGCTGATGTTACCGATAAGGGTGTGTTGCTCAACTGGCAAACTTCAACCGAAACAAACAACCGGGAGTTTACCATCGAGCGCAAAACCGGCGATTCTGACTGGAATTCAATAGGAACCGTGCCGGGTTCGGGAACAACTACCCTGCCCGTCAGCTATTCTTTCACCGATTGCTCTTTGCTCGGGGTAACCGGGCGCGCAACTTACCGCCTCCGCCAAACCGATTACGACGGAACGCCCCACTTCCTGAAACCTGTTTCCGTTGAAATTGATAACCCCGCCTCTTTTGAAGTGGTGGGCACATACCCCAACCCTGTTGATGCAAGCTCCGCATCCGCTATCCGGATAAAACTGCCGAACGAAGCCGGCGTGGTTGTTAAAGTTTACGACGCTGCCGGCAGGTTAGTGCTTTCATTAAATAAAGGGGTGATGAGCGCAGGCACACACGATTTGGATATTCAGCTACAAAACGCAGTGAACGGAGTCTATTTTTACTCTGTTGAGTTCAACGGTAAGTTCGGAGACGGTAACGGAATAGTGCAAAGCGGTAAGTTCTTGATTCTTAAGTAGAATCCTAATTTTGAGTGCTTAATTAGAATATCTGCAAGTCATGCAATATCCGCCGACTAAAGTTGAAGATTGCTGTCAGCGGAAAAATTTAACGGCTGAAGTTATAGTCCGCCGCAAATAAAAAAATTAAACGGCTGAAGTTGAGGTTACTTAAACTTCAACTTCAGTTCAATAATCTCACAGTCGCTGCCGGTACGCACTGGGGGACCCCAGACACCCGCACCTGAAGAAACAAAATACTGCGTGTTCCCCCGCTTTTTGTAGCCGTACGAAAGCTCATAAACCTGCCGGACAATCAGGTTTAGAGGGAAAAGCTGCCCGTCGTGAGTATGCCCTGAAAGTTGCAGATCAACCCCCTCAGCCTCCGCTTCCGGTAGGTTAAACGGCTGATGATCCATCATAATAACGGGGAGGTTAAGTTTTTTAGCCGGTATCATCAAGTCGTGAAGTGTTGCCCTTTGTTTTCCGGCAAAGTTGTTAATCGAACGGTCTTCCCTGCCGAGTATCACCAACCCTCCTTCAATCACTTTCATAGAGTCAGTCAACAACTCAATGCCCGATTTTCTTATAAAATCTGTGCTTTCTCTGTAGCCGTTGATAAACTCGTGGTTCCCGTTTATCGTAATAACGCCAAGCGGAGCTTTAATTTTGTGCAGAACCTTATCAATTTCGTGACGAATCAGGTGGTGCGCTTTGTCGTCAACGATATCACCGCCCATAAGAATGAGGTCAGGTTTAATCTCTTCCAGGATGCGCACCACTTCTTCGGCTCTTTTCGCGCCGCCGATTGGTGAAAAGTGAGTATCCGAAAGAAACGCCACTTTAAGCTCGGTGAGCGAACTCGCCCGTTTGGGCAGTTGCAACTCCAATTGTTTAACCTTAATGTTGTTTGCGTTGTAAAACCCGTAGCCTACATAAGCAATAAGAAGGAGCAGCACACCAACAAAGCCCACAAGTTTTAAGCGGGCGACACTTCCGAAAAGATCGTAGGGAATAAAAGGGAAGAAATGGTCAACCAAACGCAAAATATCGACAAAAACAACTATCAAAAACGCATAAAGGATAACGGCAAACCAAAGCGCTCCCCAAAATTGAAGTAAATCGTAGAGTGCATTATCCCAGTCCAAAACCCGTGCAAGCACATAGCCCGCCGCACCAAGCCAAAAAACGATACCAAAAACAATTTTGAGATAGTGCGGCAGCGCCTCAGTCGCCTGATAAGCCCTTAAATAAACATACGCATTCGCCGAACCGTAAACCGCAAGAAAAACAACAAGAAACAGAGCCATAAACCGAATATTTTTTAGACAATATTTGAATTATATCTGAATTTCAGATAAATGAGAGTGAATTTCAAATGAATGACGGGTGAATAACACCGAATAATTGACAAATATAACAGAAATTTGGGAAAATAATACATTTAGGTTAACAGAATTGTCGGTTTCTCTGTTCAAAACTGCCCTTTTACTGCACACAAACAGCCGAAAAGGGTTAAGTTTGTATATTAAAATAAATAAATATTTGCAAAAATGATTAAAAAAGATTTCCTTGTTGCCTCACTCAAAGAGAGCGCAAAAACCAAAACCGACATGATTGATGCCTGCGCGGGCGAAATACTTGCAGCGATCGACCTTTTGGTTGCCGCGTTCAAAAACGGCAATAAGATTTTACTCTGCGGAAACGGCGGAAGTGCGGCGGACGCACAACACCTCGCAACTGAATTTATGATTCGGCTGAATCACGAGCTGAGCCGCCCGGCTATTCCAGCGATTGCATTAACTACCGACACTTCCAACCTTACCGCCGGCGGCAACGACATTGGCTTCGAAAATGTGTTTGCCCGCAGCGTCGAGGGGCTTGGCAACCCGGGTGATGTGCTGTACGCAATTTCTACCTCGGGCAACTCGCCGAATGTGGTTAAAGCGGTTGAAGCAGCGCGAAAAAAAGGGATGAAGGTCATCGGGTTGCTCGGTGGAACCGGGGGGAAACTTAAACCCTTGGTTGATGTTCCGGTGGTTATTCCTTCCGGTAATGTGCAAAGGATTCAGGAGGGGCACATAACTGCCGGGCATATTATTTTTGAACTTACTGAACTTGAACTTTTTTCCAATAAAATTGACGGATAATTGTGGATATCGATCTTTTAGTGGTGGGTGGCGGAGCTTCGGGGATTTGTGCCGGGATTCAGGCGGCGAGAATGGGTGTGAAAACTATTGTTGTTGAAGAGTCTTCAATGGTCGGGGGGATGTTCCTTGCAGCCGGCGTTACGGCTTTCGACGGGAACAAACACGCCGTCGGCGGTGGGTTATTCGGCGAATTTAGAAGAAAATTGGAAGATTATTACGGCGGGCTTGAAAAGACTTACACCGGATGGATAAGCCACACCTGCTTTGAGCCGCGCGTTGGTGAACAGGCACTTAATGAACTGATTGAAACCGCCGGCGATAACTTAATAATTCTGCGTAACACTAAATTGGTTTCGGTTATTAAAGAACACAATGTGATTAAAGGAGCCGTTTTTCAGACGCTTCAAGGAGGTGAAGGGGGTACTGCAAAGGTGGCCGGGAATACGGGTGAAGAAGGGGAGGCAGCCTATGTGGATGAAGACAGAACAACCGGTAATGCGAGGAGAAACGAGGCAAACAGCGACGCCGGTGAAGCTGGCGGTTCAGGTTTAACGAGCAAACAAAGCAGATTCGGTGAACTGTTTGAAATCAGGGCAAAAATCACTATTGAAGCCACAGAATACGGTGACCTGCTCTATAAAGCCGGGTTACCCTTCAGGTTTGGCAGAGAGTCAACCCACGAAACGGGCGAACCTTCGGCACCAAACCAACCCGACGATATTGTTCAGGATTTAACCTATTGCGCTATTCTTAAAAAATCACCCGGAAACACGAAAATTACCCCGGCTTCAAAAAATTATGACCCCGAAAGGTTCATCAACTCAACGGCGATACACTCCGATACAACGGATGAAAAAGAGCTGAACCATAAACTTCACGATTGGGAAAGTTTTATTTCCTATGCGGCACTTCCGGGGGATAAATATCTGCTGAACTGGCCCTTCAGGGCGAACGACTACCCCACTACCCGCGACATTTACGACGACGAAAACAAGCGCGAAGAGCACCTGCAAAAAGCAAAAGAGCTTACCTTGGACTATATTCACTACATCCAAACGAAACTCGGACACCCGGAGTGGGTACTCGATGATTCGGCTTACGACACCCCCGACGGGCTGCCGCCAATTCCTTATGTCAGAGAAGCAAGGCGGGGTATCGGACTTAGAACGATGACCGAGTGGGATGTGGTGCCCGATGAAAACACCCTCAGACCATATTTGGTTACTGATTCCATCGCCGTTGGGGATTATTTTCTCGACCATCACCACAGTGCTTTCTTCAAGCCGGAGGGTGAGCGCTTGGTGGAAGATTTGCCGGATAACGCACCGTTTCAGATTCCGGTCGGTTGCCTGATTCCCGCAGGGGTTGATGGGCTTCTTCTGGCTGAAAAATCGATTTCCGTAACGCACATAGTTAACGGTTGCACACGGCTTCAGCCTGTAGTTATGCTTATTGGTCAGGCGGCCGGGGCTTTGGCGGCGCATGCAATCAGACACAACCAACGCCCTGCGGATGTGCCCGTCGAAAAGGTGCAAAATGCGCTGCTGAAATCCGGCTGCCAGCTCTTCCCTTATACCGATCTTTGGGGCGACGACCCAATGTTTGTGAAAATTCAAAAGTATGCCCTGCTTGGTTTCTATGTGGTGAAAGATGATTTTTCTTTCCAAAAAGATGAACCGTTGGAGGAGGGGGAAATTGAAGCATGGCTGGAATCTTTCGCAAACGACGAAGAGGAAATGAGCGGCTTTGTTGAGGAACTCAGAGGAAAACCAAGATATGCCCTTTTCGATTTTATCGATGAACTCTTGGAAAAGGAAGAAGCCAACGGTTGAGAGTGGCAAGCCTGCTACTGATTAATGATAAACAGAGTGGGTAACGGCGGAATTGTGCCCCGCAGTGAGAAACAGGAAGCAACGGATAAAGAATTACTGACTACTAAGGCAGGCGCCGACAGCTTCCGGCAACGGGCAACCGCCCAAAAACAACCGTTAACAACAAAACAACAAAAAAACAAAAAAAACAGAATAACGAAAGAATAAAGAAAAATGTTAAGGTATTTAACCTTTTTACCGGTTATTTCCTTCTTGCTTTTTGCGCAGGGCGTTCCTGACGAATATTTCGTGCGCAACGGCGAAGTCTGTTTCAGGTTCAAATTTTTCAGTGAAAAAGAGATTCCTGAAATTTCAAAGATCATATCGATCGACGGTGTATCGGGCAAGTATATAACCGCTTACGCCAACAAAGATGAGTTCAGAAAGTTCGAGAAACTTGGATATTCTTTCGAAGTGTTGCCTCCGCCGGGCGATAAGCCCGTTCAAATGGGAGACCCCCGCTCAACCGAAGCGTGGGATGTTTACCCAACCTATGAGGGATATGTGCAAATGATGAACTCGTTCGCTTCCGACTACCCAAACCTCTGTCGCTTAGTTGACGCAGGCAACACCGTGCAGGGGCGGAAGATTCTCTTCTTAGTTATCACTAAAAATGTGAACAACCCGGCGCCTAAACCGAGGTTCATGCACACCTCTTCCATGCACGGCGATGAAACCGCCGCCTATGTTAATATGCTTCGCTTTGCCGACTATCTTTTGGTGAACTACAATTCCGACCCTTTCGTAACCAACTTGGTGGATAATGTTGAAATTTGGATAAACCCGCTGGCAAACCCTGACGGAACTTACAGAAGCGGCAATTCAACCGTTTCCGGGGCGAGGCGAGGCAACGCAAACAATATTGATATTAACCGGAACTTCCCCGATGCAATCTACGGCGACCACCCCGATGGCTACGCCTGGCAGCCGGAAACCATAGTTATGATGAACTTGGCGAAACAGTATAATTTCAACATGTCGATTAACTATCACGGCGGGGCAGAAGTGGTGAACTACCCGTGGGATAACCGCACAACAAACCACGCCGATAACAACTGGTGGGTTTACATCGCAAGAAGATACGCTGATACTGTGCACAATTACTGCAACAACAACGGCTATCTTTCCGATTTCAATAACGGTATCGTGCGAGGGTGCGACTGGTACACCGTCTTTGGAGGAAGGCAGGACTGGATGACCTATTTCCACGGCGGCAGAGAGATGACAATTGAACTCTCGAACACGAAACTAATTTCCGCAAGTTACATCCCGACGATATGGCAGTATAACCGCGCCTCGTGGCTAAATGTAACGGCAGAACTGCTCACCGGAATACAAGGGCGGGTTACAGACCCTGACGGAAACCCCGTTAAAGTGAAAGTTTCAATCCCGGGGCATGACATAACAAACTCGGAAGTTTTCTCCGATTCGATTTCCGGCTATTACGCCCGACTTATCGAACCCGGCACTTATGCACTTACCTTTTCGGCACCGGGCTACACTTCGGTTACCGTGCCGGGGTTGCTTTCGGTTGCCGGGAGCAGAACAATTCACGATATTGTAATCTACCCGACGGGATGGGTGCCCGTTGAGTTTTCCTCTTTCACTTCCGAAGTGGTGCCCGGTGGGGTTGAACTTAAGTGGCGAACCGCCTCTGAAACCAACAACCGCTGCTTCATAGTCGAACTTGCCGAAGATGGAAGCAACTTCGCACCCGTTGCAGAAGTTGAAGGTGCCGGCACTTCCACTGATGAGCATTTTTACTCGGTTTATCTTCCGCTTGACCATGCGGGTGCTTATTATTTCAGAATAAAACAGACCGATTTCGACGGCACGGCTAAATTTTCGCAGGTGGTTAAAACAGAGTTTGGCGCGGTTAAAAGTTTCCGGCTTTCTCAGAACTACCCGAACCCATTTAACTCCTCAACAATTCTTAATTTTTCGCTGCCGGTAGCCTCTGATGTGGCATTAACGGTTTACTCGATTGAAGGGCGAGTTGTTGCAAGAAGAGATTTGGGCTTAATGCCCGCCGGTGAGCACTCTTACAGGTTTGAAGCGGCTGAACTGACGAGCGGGAATTATATTATTACGCTGAATGCCGGAACTTTTACCGCTTCGCGGAAAGTTACTTATCTGAAGTGATTTTTCACGGGTTGGTTGTGTAATTATTAACAAATCATTTAACTTTAACGGAGAACTGATATAATGTTAAAGCAACTTTTCTTCTTTTTATTCACCATTTCTTCACTTTTTGCGCAGTATGGAGGGATAAACCTCGATACTGTTAAAGCCGGCAAGTGGGATATGGGCAAAATGTGGACATTCGAGAAGCCGCCCGTTGATTACTTTGCGGAAACTTACAATTTCCACCCTTCGCCCGAATGGTTTAACAAAGTCAGAAGAGCTGCGCTCCGTTTTGGCGGCGGGTGCTCCGCTTCTTTCGTTTCTGAAGACGGGCTGATTATGACAAACCACCACTGCGGCAGAAACATTGTTTATAAAGGACAAAAAGAGGGGGAAGATTTCCTGCGCGATGGCTTCTACGCCGGCTCACTTGAAAACGAAAGAAGAATTGCCGACCTCTATGTTGAACAATTAGTTTACATTGAAGATATTACTGACAGACTGAACGAAGCTCTTCTTACTGCACAAACCGACGAGGAAAAAGTTGCCGTTAAAAAAGCGAAATCCAACGAAATCAAAGCGGAAGCCGAAGGGAAAAACCCCGATTTGAAGTTTCAGATTGTCTCTTTATACAACGGTGGGAGAACCTCGCTCTATGGATATAAAGTGTATGATGATGTGCGGCTCGTCTTTGCTCCCGACCTCAGAACGGCAAAAGTTGGCGGTGATTACGATAATTTCACCTACCCCCGTTATGGGCTTGACTGTATGTTCTTCAGAGCTTACGAAAACGGAAAGCCGATTAAAACCGACGACTGGTTCGCCTGGAGCGAAAAAGGCGCCGACGAGGGTGATGTGGTCTTCGTGATCGGTAACCCCGGCAGCACTTCAAGAATTAACACTATGGCGCAAATTGAGTACGAACGCGACTACTTCTATCCCCCGATCGTTGAGTGGCTGAGGGAGCTTTACACGATTGTGGAAGATCAGGTTATGGCGGGCAATACCGAAAACTATAAATTGGTGGCGGAACTTTACTCAATCGGAAACAGCTTGAAAGTGTATGAAGGTATCTCGAAAGGGCTGCAGGATCAATATCTGATCGCACGCAAAAAAGATTTTGAAAATAAGTTCAAAGCCGCCGTGAAAGCCGATCCCGAACTTAATGCAAAATACGGACACATCTGGGATGAAGTGGCGCAGGGGCGCGAAAAACTAAAACCTATTGCGCGGGAAATTTTCGGTTATAACTTCAACCGCAGATATACTCCTGAGCTTTTCAGGGTTGCTGCCTCTTTGGTTACGGTTGCCGAAAATCGTAAAACTTTCCCGGAGTATTATTCATCTGCCGAGTTGGATTCTATAGCCGGCACCTATTTCCCCGCTTCGCTGGATGCTGAAACCCAAAGCCGCTATCTTCAGGTACAGGTGGACCTGCTTCTGCGGAATCTTTCCGGCAATAAAGAGCTGATAACCCAAATGTTCGGTGGCAACACCGGAGCGGCGGCACTTCAGTATCTTCTTTCAAATACTAAGCTTACGGATAAAGCATACCGGGCGAAACTGCTGAACGGAGACCCGGATGAAATATTAAAATCGGGTGACCCCGTAATTAATTACATCGTTACGACAAAGAAAAAATTGACTGAATACGGCAAAATTAACCGTGAAATACTGCTGAAAGATCAGGTGAACAACGCTCTGTTGGGTGAAGCCCTCTACAAAGTTTACGGCGAATCGATTCCGCCCGACGCAACTTTTACCCTTCGAATAAGCGACGGTGTGGTGAAAGGTTACAACTACAACGGAACGGTTGCACCCGTTAAAACAACATTTTACGGCGTTTTGGACAGATATTATTCGTTCAACAAGAAGTTCCCTTTCAATTTACCGCCCGTCTGGGAGAACCTTCCGAAAGATTTTGACCTGTCAACACCGCTTAATATGATAACCACAAACGACATCATCGGGGGTAACTCCGGCAGCCCCATGGTGAACGAAGAGGGTAAAATCGTCGGACTGATATTCGACGGAAACATCGAAAGCCACACCGCAGATTTCATCTACACCGATGAAGCAAACAGGGCAATCTCCGTCCACTCCCGCGGAATAACAGAGGCAATATCCAACCTCTATGGCGCAAAAGCATTGGCAAAGGAGATCATATCAGGAAAGAGATAAATTAATAATTCTACGCTTAATTAATTCATTATTTCAATTTTTTTTCGTAAATTGAGTGTTAATCATTACGCTTTAATCAAATATATAACGCAAGCGAAGCTGCTGACTTTTTACACATGTGATGCGGCAATCTTTTTGTACAAAAGAAGCGGTAAACTTTTGCGCAAAAAAAGCTGCTGACTTTTTACACATGTGATGCGACAATCTTTTTGTACAAAAGAAGGAGCAAAGCTTTGTACAAAAAAAGCTGCTGACTTTTACACATGTGGTACGGCAATCTTTTTGTACAAAAGAAGCGGCAAACTTTTTATGCAAGCGAAATTTCAAATTTTAATATTATTAATGTCAATAAATAAACCAACGGAACAATCATGAAAAAGATCGGAATACTTTTTGGCATGGAAGAAACCTTCCCGCCGGCATTCGTGCAAAGAGTTAATTCAAAAAAAGAAAAAGATATAACCGCTGAATTTGTGCAGATCGATAAGGTACAACAGGGCGTCCCAAGCGGCTACGCCGTGATAATCGACCGCATCTCGCAGGATGTGCCCTTCTACCGCGCTTACCTGAAAAATGAAGCTATTGCCGGCACCGCGGTTATTAATAATCCGTTCTGGTGGAGCGCCGACGATAAATTTTTCAACAATGCGCTCGCTCTTTCAATTGGCGTTGCGGTTCCTAAAACTGTTATTTTGCCCTCGAATGTGCATCCGCCTGACACGACCACAAAATCGTTCCGTAACTTAAAATATCCCCTCGACTGGGAGTCTATCTTCAACTACATCGGTTTCCCGGCATTTTTCAAACCTTTTGCCGGCGGCGGCTGGAAAAATGTCTACCGCTTAGAAGATCAGGAACACTTCTTCAAAGCATACAACGAGACGGGTGAATTGGTGATGATGCTGCAGGAAGAAGTGCAGTTTACTGACTATTTCCGCTGCTATTGTATCGACAGAAAAGATGTGCGGATTATGGCGTATGACCCAAAACAACCCCACCACCTCAGGTATGTGAGGGAAAACAGGAAGTACGGAAAGGCTTTGATGGACAGGATTAAACGCGATGTTCTGAAACTGAACGAAGCACTCGGATACGACTTTAACACCGTTGAGTTTGCGGTGCGCGACGGCGTACCCTACGCCATTGATTTTTGCAACCCCGCTCCCGATGCGGATGTTTACTCAGTTGGGGAAGAAAATTTTGAGTGGGTTGTTGAAGCTGCCGCTAAAATGGCAATAAGAAGAGCTAAAGCAGCCAAACCTAACAAATTCAACACAGTTTGGGGCAATTTTATTAAAGATACTGCCCGCGATAATTTAATCAAATGAGGCTATATGTCCGCTAACCCTACTTTCACCCTCGGGGTAGAAGAAGAATTTCAAATTGTTGACCCCGTCTCCCGGGAACTGAAATCGCACATTCAACAAATTTTTGAAGACGGGGAACTGATATTAAAAGAATATATCAAACCGGAGATGCACCAATCCGTCGTTGAAAGCGGTACGGGCGTCTGTAAAGATATCAAAGAAGCACGCAAAGAAGTTTTCAGGCTGCGAAGCGAGCTGGCTAAGTTAGCTTTTAAGAATAAGTTAAGAATTGCAGCCGCAGGCACTCACCCGTTTTCCCACTGGAAAGACCAGCGGATAACAGAGCACCCGCGCTACAAGCAAGTGGTTGACGATATGCAACTGATTGCGCGTGCAAACCTGATCTTCGGGCTGCATGTGCATGTGGGTGTGGAAGACCGCGAAACCGCAATTCACATCATGAACGCTGCGCGCTATTTTCTGCCGCACATCTTTGCGCTTTCCACCAATTCACCATTCTGGGTAGGAAGGAACACCGGTTTCAAATCTTATCGCGTTAAAGTTTTCGACAGGTTCCCGCGAACCGGTATCCCCGATTATTTTAATTCGATTGGCGAATATGATAACTATGTGAACCTGCTCGTTAAAACAAACTGTATTGATAACGCAAAGAAAATCTGGTGGGATATCCGCCTTCATCCTTTCTTCCCGACAATCGAGTTCAGGGTTTGCGACATCCCAATGCGCGCCGACGAAACGATTGCTCTAACGGCACTGATGCAGGCGATTGTCGTGAAGCTTTATAAGCTAATCCGGCAGAACCTCGGCTTCCGCCTCTACAGAAGAGCATTAATTTCCGAGAACAAGTTCAGAGCTTCCCGCTACGGCATTACAGGCAAGCTGATCGATTTCGGCAAAAGAGAAGAAGTGCCGACTACCGACCTGATCCACGAACTGCTTGATTTTGTGGATGAAGTGGTGGACGAACTCGGCAGCCGCGATGAAATTAGCTACATCAACAAAATACTTGAGATGGGTACCGGCGCCGACAGGCAACTTGCCGTATGGGAGCAAAGCTATGATATGAAAAATGTAATGGATTATATAATCGACGAAACGCACCTTGGGCTTTCTGTTTAACCGGATTTTTTTAGAGTATGATTGAAGATATAAGGAAAAAATACAACAAAGATTTTACCGAAGCAAAATACAACGCTTTTATTGATGATATGAATAACTCGGCAGGGGTAAATGTTGATTTTAGAATCTGCGAAACTCCGCTTTTTCTTTCGAAAGAGCTTACAGCCGAGCTGACAACCGCCTGCTGCAACCTGATTGAACAGTTAGATACGCCCGAGTATCGGAAATTTGCACTCGGTTCGGTGCCCAAAGGGCTTTCTGCGCCCAACAGAACCGAAGAACACCCTGTTTTTTTGCAGATCGATTTTGCAATCTGTTCCGACGGTGCCGGTGGTTTTATCCCTCAATTAATAGAATTGCAGGGCTTCCCCTCTCTTTACGGTTTTCAGGTACACTATGACGATGTTTTCAGGCGCCATTTTGAGCTGCCCGAAGGTTTCTCGCCCTACTACAGCGGCTTTGAAAGGGGCAGTTATGTAAAATTACTGAAAGAAACACTTCTCGGCGATTCAGACCCTGAAAATGTAATTTTGCTTGAAATTGAACCTGATAAACAGAAAACTTTGATCGATTTTACAGTAACCGAAAAACTGACGGGCGTTAAACCGGTTTGCATCACCGATGTTATTAAACGGGGGAAGAAACTCTTTTATGAATCGGGCGGCAAAGAGATACCAATTCAGAGGATTTACAACCGCGTTATTTTCGATGAACTCATCAGAAAAGATGTGAAAGCTGATTTTTCGTTTCAGGAGGAGTTGGATGTTCATTGGGTTGGTCACCCCGACTGGTTTTTCCTTATCAGCAAATATTCACTGCCCCGCTTAACGGGTAAATATGTACCTGAGTGCCACTTCCTTTCAGATTTGACGGAATACCCCGCCGATCTCGAAAATTTTGTGTTAAAGCCTCTTTTTTCTTTCGCGGGTCTGGGGGTGGAAGTGGATGTTACGAAGGAGACTTTAGACGCCAAAAAAGAAAGAGAAAACTACATTTTACAAAGGAAGATTGAATACGCCCCCTTGGTAAAAACGCCCGACGGTTTCTCGAAGTGTGAAATAAGGATGATGTTCCTTTGGAACGATAAACCCGTTCTGGTAAATAACTTAACACGCTTCTCGAAAGGGAAAATGATGGGGGTTGATTTTAATAAGAACAAAACTTGGGTGGGTTCGGCTACAGCCTATCATCCCGTGTGAGTTTTGCCGGCAATCTTGAGTATGTTTACAAATTTGTTGCCGGCTTATAACCTAATTATACTTTTTTAAAAGACATCCGAAAAATTGAATTGCCGGCAGGCATTGGTGACACTTATGTGCTCACTTTTTGCTGCCGGCTAAAATCTCAAAAACCTGCGACCTGCTACATCCCGAAAATATCGTTATAAAGAACGAACTTATACTTGAAAACGGTCTTAACTTCCAACACCGTTCTGTTACATCCCAAAAATATCGTTATAAAGAACGAACACCATCAAACCGATCAAAAGCGCCATACCGGTGTTCATAATTCCCATTTTAACTTTAAGGGGAATTTCACGCTTTATTATCGCTTCAATAATAATGAAAACTAAATGCCCACCGTCAAGAACGGGAATGGGGAAAAAGTTAAAAATCGCCAGCGAAAGAGAAAGCATCGCTATAAAGAAGAAGAACCCCGTTGCACCTTTATCGGCAGAATCTGCCGCAATCTGAGCAATTTTAACGGGACCGCCAAAGGCTTTGCCGAATGCTATATCACCGGAGATTACCTTCCCCAACATCCGGAAAGTAAGCACCGTAACCGAGCCGATTTGTTCCACGCTTTTTGAACCTGCCTCGAAGAAACCGTATTCTTCGCTGTGATATGCAGTTGTATCAACAGTTCCGTTGAGTTGAACCCCGATCAAAAATTTGCCGGAAGCTTCATCTTTTTTGGGCTGAAGCGCTACCGAAATGGTATCTGCACCGCGTAAAACTGTCATATCAACGGGTTTACCTTCAGTCGAAGAAATTACATCGATAACATTGGAGACGGTAGCCATTTGCTCGCCGTTAATCGATAAAATTTTATCTTTCGGGTGTAATTTTGCTTTTCCTGCCGGTGAATTGGGGTCAGGGATTGCCTCAATAAAGGGTTGAGTGCGGTCGTCAAACGGGAAAAATGCCCCGATTTTTTCATATTTTGCAATGCTGTCTTTTGGGATGGTAACGCTGTGCGGTTTTCCCTCCCTTGTGAAATCAATTTTAATATCTTTTCCGGCGTTGTGCACCACAATTTGTTCCTGCAGTTCGTTCAGGAACTTGACCTTAGTGTTGTTAACTGCGACGACAGAATCCCCGATTTTAAAGCCTTGCCCGGCAGCCAGTGAAGTGGTGGGTATATACTTCATCGCTCTGATTTCAACGGATTGTTTTTCCGAAGAAATGAACATTACCCAAAAAATAACCAGCGCCAGGAGCACATTCATAATAATTCCGCCGAGAATAACGAAAATCTTAGCCGGTGCAGATTTCGAACGAAACTCATACGGTTTTGGTTCGCTTTTCTCAAATTCAGCGTCTAAATTTTCATCCACCATCCCTGAAATTTTCACATATCCGCCGAGCGGCAGCCAGCAGAGGCGGTAGTCCGTATATCCGCCAAGATCGACATCCTCAGGAAGGGCGCCGAAAGAGAATCCGCGCGGCTTGCTCCACCCGAGCACCCTTCTGCCGAACCCGATGGAAAACGCCTCAGTTCTCATGCCGGTCATTTTAGCGGCAATAAAGTGCCCAAACTCGTGGACAAAAACAAGAAGTGCAATAGTGATTATAAAATAGATAACTTCTGCCATTATCAACCTAATTTCTCCTTTAGTCTAAAGCCAGGGCAAATTCCCTGGTTTTTTTATCTGTTTCAAAAATCGTATCAATATCGGCAACCTTGTGGTTTTCCACCTTATCCAAACACTTATCAATCAGTTTAGGAATATCGGTGAAGCCGATTTCTTTTCTTAAAAACTTTTCAACCGCCACTTCATTAGCGGCGTTCACGATGCAGGGGGCAGTTCCGCCTGCTTCAAGTGCATCATAAGCAATATTCAGGCACTCGAACTTTTGACGGTCGGGTTCAAAGAAACTGAGCGTACCAATCGCCGGATAATTGTTGTTCACCCACTGCGCGTGAACCCGTTCCGGGTATGTGAGCGCATATTGAATTGGCAATTTCATATCCGGCACGCTGAGTTGAGCCTTAACCGATCGATCCCGGAACTCAACCATTGAGTGAATGATAGACTGCGGGTGGATCACAACATCCAACCTATCGGCCTTCATATCGAAGAGCCAGCTGGCTTCAATCAGCTCCAGCCCTTTGTTCATAAGGGTGGCAGAGTCGATGGTGATTTTAGCGCCCATCTTCCAGGTCGGATGTTTCAAAGCCTGCTCAACGGTAACACGGTTAAGCTCTTCTTTGGAAAACTTAAAGAAAGGACCCCCGGAAGCCGTGAGGATAATTCTGTTAATTTCTTTAACATCTTCGCCAATTAGACACTGAAAAATAGCCGAATGTTCCGAATCTACGGGCAAAAGTTCAGCGTTATAAGCCAAACAGAGGTTTTTTACGAGTTCGCCCGCAACAACAAGCGTTTCTTTGTTGGCAAGGGCTATTCTTTTTCCCCGCTTGATTGCTTCCAATGTGGGGGAAAGCCCCGAAAAACCGACCATTGCCCCGACAAAAATGTTATAATCTCCCTCGGCAGCAATAGTTTTTAAGCCCTCTTCACCTGAAAGCACCCTTGTTTTTGGCGCTGTTTTTGACCTCAGAACTTCAGCGGCGTTTTTATCAACAACGCACACCACTTCCGGATTGAACTCGGCAATTTGCGCTTCCAACAGGTCGATCCTGCTGTAAACGCTAAGCGCCGAAATTTGAAACCGGTTTTTAAGGTGACGCACCACATCAAGCGTGCTGACACCAATGGAACCGGAGGAGCCAAAAATGGCTATTTTTTTCATTATTTCGCAGTAACTAAATTAAATACCTTGAAAATGCAAGTAAAATATTAAGCATCACTAAAAGATTAACGCTTATATCAACTCTTTTGAGTTTATCCACAAGAATGTAAGACTCTTCAGGAAGTGGTTCTTCCGATAACAGAGCCGGCAACAGCAATCTTTTTATCCTTTTTACAACGGGGGTCATAACGAAAATGATCAGAATCAGAATAACCACCATGATAAATTGCTTTGTGTAAAGCCAGTGATTAAGCCCGCTCGCAAACCGGAAAAAGCCGTAACTCGTGTTCAGCATCGAGAGAACTATTCCGGTAAATAAAACACCCACAGAACCTATGTGCCCTATAAGATTCAGTGAAATAATCCAAACATTAATCAACCCTTTTTCTTCAGGTTTTCCTTTTGCCCTTGCAATTTTTCCCCACAAAATCAGATCGTAAAAAAACAACGATAACCAAACACCTACACATATTATGTGGATCGTCTTAATAATTAAAAACAGCATGCCTCTTCAATAAATAGTTATAAATACCACAATTAAAACAAAAAAAGCCCTTATTTAATTCATATTTGCAATTTTTCACGGTTTTTTAAATAATTTCAATAAACTGAACCTTAAATATACACTTTCAGGTTTCAACCGCGTGTATAATTACTGTGCGCCACAGCCTCCGGTAGCCGGTAACCACAACTTCGGCAAAATATATTATTGCTTATAGTGCAAAGAAGAAAAATAATCGCAATCAGAGTATAAACGGTAAAACAGTAAAAAAAAGAAACCTCATAAACAGTAAAAAGGGGGCATAAGCCCCCTTTAGGAAATCTGCCTTGTAAAGAACTTTTTGACTTAGTTAATTTTTTAGCACTCTCAGATTTTTAAGTCTTTTAACTCCACAAACACAAAAGCTGTTATTGCAATTATTGCAGCTATAGTCTGTTAACTCATCAAAGCCGGAAGTTCTATTTTAACAGCACCATCTTTTTAGTTGCCGTGAAACTGCCCGACTCTATCCTGTAGAAATATAAACCGCTCGGCAGGTTCTTTGCATTAAACACCGCCTCGTGATAACCCGCTTCCTGCACCTCATTTACGAGCGAGGCCACTTTTTCGCCGATTGAGTTATACACCGTAAGCACCACATTATCCGATGTGGGAAGTGAATAGCGAATTACCGTTTCCGGGTTGAACGGGTTGGGGTAGTTCTGCAATAACGAGAAAGAAAGGGGCAGATTGCCCGGTGCCTCAGATGCAGACATAATCACCGACCATTTCCCTCTTGCATTAGAGATAGCCTGATCGAGTAAAACATCAGAATCAGCAGCAGCTAAAGCGAACGCCACTTCGATGCTGTCACCGGCGGCAATGTTATACGGCCCGCCGCCAATAACATGGGAAATATCCATCGGTCCGTATTTTGTTGTAACAACTCCGGAGGAGAGTGCGGTCCATTTTTCAAAATCGGTGAAGCCGTCGTAAATATTAATACCACCAACGCTACCGTCGTTTGCAATGGGTTGGAAGGAGTAGTTAGTCCTGCTAATCAGAGCGGTGCCAACTTTTGTGGTCATGCTTGCGCTGTTGTTCCATGCTCTTGCATAGTTTCCGGGTGCGTACCATTCGGTCAGGTCGCCTTGCCCATCGACCATATCCCAGTCAAAAAACAGCCCTGCATACAACCCGTTAATAGCAGCAGCAGAGGTGTTTTTAATAGTATAACGCACGATTATATAATTTTCATCTGCAGTTTGCGAGTAATTATAAGTTCGTTGCGTTATCTGCAACCCAAGTTTTGAGCCTCCGGCGAGATTGTCGTTAAATACGCCAAAGCCTTCAACATCAGCTTTATCTCCCGGAATTTTGAGCGAGAAAGGAATTTCCTGCTGATAATCTTTATCCTGAAAAGACTGATCCGACCCTCTTGCGGAGTTAATTATCTGGTTGCCTGCAGTTCCCAACATCAGCGAGCCTTCAAAAAGCATGCTGTTGCCTTCGTCATACTTGAAGCCTTTACCCTTGAGGTTATCGGGGTAATCAGCATAACCAATATTTCCCGTGCTTGTAATTGTTGCGGCAACTTTATTGCCCATAGTTGTTGCGTAAGTGGGGTTACCAACTGCGCCTATCCATTGGAAATCTGAATATGCGCCGTCAGAGAAGGTTAACAGCAAGCCGATATCACTGTTTTCAGGTGTATTTGCAGCAAGCGTAACCTGAAACTCCTGCCCTTGGTTATCGAACACTTCCCCGGTCTGTTTTGCGCCAAAGTTAGCTGTTGCGTTTGCAGAAACGGTTGCATAAGGGCTTTTGCTTTCAAGTGTAACCGAGAGGTTGGAAGTGGGGTTAAGCCAGTTTTTGAACTTCACATAAATGGTAACAGTCTCGCCGGGCTGGAAAATTCCGTCGTTATTTCCGGTTGCTGAATCAGAAACCTCCGTTAAAATTGCCCTGACAGAAGTGAAGTCATTTTCCTGAAGCGCTTTAAGTGCGTTAATTCTCCCTTTTCCTAAAAGTTGTTTCAGCGAGGCAGTGTTATTGTTATCGATGTTATCAACGGATACTCTCACTTTTTCAGCCGCCTGCAAAGGAGTCAGAGATGGAAACTGAGCCAATGTAAGAGCAACTAACCCCGCAGTTATCGGCGAAGCCATCGATGTGCCGCTTAGGTTTGTGTAGGTATCGTTCTGCCAGGTACTGTATATTGTGTTACCCGGTGCAGAAACATCGACATAATAGCCGTAGTTCGAAAATCCCGCTTTTCCATCAGTTGAAGTGGTGGCAACTACTGAAAGTACATTATCGTAAGATGCAGGGTATGATTTTTCCCTGCTCGACTCGTTCCCCGCAGCGGCAATAACGGCAGCGCCCATATCAGTAGCCTGGTTAATAATATCCTGTCCGAACATCGAAAAACCGCCACCGCCCCAGCTGCAGTTTATAACTTTACATCCGTTTTGTGCTGCATAAAGAATCCCTTCGTAACCATAAACAACATAGGGTGCGCCGGAGGCCGGGTCTCTCTGGTCGTTGCGGGATGTTTTAACTGCCATCACTCTGGAGTTGTAGCCGATACCGGCAACCCCAATTCCGTTGTTTGTGCACGCACTCGCGCAGCCGGCAACATGTGTGCCGTGGTCGGGTTGGTCTTCCATCGGGTTGTTATCGGGGGTTCCGTTAGCGCCGCCGAAATCCCAGCCGCGTACATCGTCGATGTATCCGTTGCCGTCGTCATCTATTCCGTTACCGGGAATTTCGTTGGGGTTAATCCAAACATTTGCGACGAGGTCGGGGTGATCCCAGTCAACACCTGTATCAACAATTCCGATTATGATATTTGGGGTGCCTTGGTTAATATCCCAGGCTTCGGCAGCTTTAATTTTGGGAAGAAACCATTGGCGGCTCCACTGTGGGTCGTTAGGAACACCGGAGGTTGAATAAACATATCGAGGTTCTATCCACTCGATTTCCGCAACAGCAGAAAGTTTTGCCGCCGCATAGAGAGGATCAACATTCGAACCGTACTTCAGAGAAACGATTCTTTCGATCCCGCGGGATGAAGCTTCGACGGCTTTAGGGGGGAAAACGGTGTTAACGCTTTTAGCCCCAAGAAACTCCATTTTGCTTAAGATTAAAGCGTCCGGGGTAACCTTGCCGGAAACATCGGTCGGTTGATAATATTTGAACTTGATTATAAGTTCGTTAGAAAGGTAGTGAATATCTCCTTTAGTAATAACTCTTTGCGGAAGTTGTTGAGCGGAGAGAGCGAATAGTGCCATAAGGCAAAGAACAAGGGTTTTGCCAACCACTGACTTGAAAAACATTTTTGTTACTCGATAATGTTATAAGGAAACTTTAAATTTCTGCATTTTTTTTGGAAATTACAAGGGGTTTTTTTTTCTTTTTCCCCTGAAGGAAATGAGGAAATGGAAGTGTTGCCGTTTTACATCATGCATTTGAGGCGGAGTGGTGTGCTGCCTCTGCCCAAATATTCTTTGTTTTCCCCGACCGGTGGGTGGTGCGCCGGGTTATAATATACCGGCGGAAAATTTAAGCCGTATCAATAAAAAACAACCGAATAGCTCTGAAAAGCACCTTTATCATAAATAAATTTAGCGGAAAAGAATTTGCCGCCTCCAATCCACCGCATAAATATTGTATCACCCTCCCACAGATTTAGGTTGAACAACTCGCTATCCGGTATCCAGTGCAGATAACCCTCTTTGGACTCTATTAACTCACCCGTAAACTCTTCAGCGGTGAAAACGAACACATTCCAGTCTTCAATATCATCGAAAGCCGGGAAGGTTATGTAGCCTTCTAACCGCGGGTTGGTAATTTTCAAGCCCGACTCTTCCCACACTTCCCTAATCACACACTCTTCGGGAGTTTCGCCCGGTTCAAACTTGCCGCCTAAGCCGTTCCACTTACCTTCGTGCATATCGTTCGCTTTTTTTGTCCGGTGTATCATTAAAGTTGTGCCCATCTTCACATCTTTCACATAGCAAAGCGTGGCGAGTTTCATTTTTGTTTTCCTTTCACAAAAAAGTTTTGTAGGTTTAACAGTGAGATTTAAGGGTTTATGAATTTTATCGAATGAAATGCCCAAATTTAACAAACAATGGGTAGTTACCATGTTAAATAATCCAAAACTTTATCAAATTAACGCACGCGTCTGGATAAAAAGGTTCGGTAAAAGTGCCACACTAAGCAGTGTGCCGGTTACTTACTGGAAAGAACTTCAGGAGAAGGGAATCGATTTTATCTGGCTTTTCGGTGTCTGGAAAATCTGTAAAGACAATCTTATCGATGTTGCTTTCACCCCCGAACTTTTGAAACAGTACGATTCATCTTTGAAGAACTGGACTAAGGCGGATGTGATCGGCTCCCCATTCGCAATTGATGAATATACGGTTGACCCACAACTTGGCACCGAAGAGGAATTGCTGAGCCTGAAAAAAACTCTCAACGAGCTTGGGATGGCGTTAATTCTTGATTTTGTGCCGAATCACTTCGGCTCAACAAGCGAAGTGTTGCTGAAAAACCCGGAAATCTTTCTGCAGGTGGAAAAACCGGTATGGGAAGAAGACCCCGACACCTACTTTTGCATTAAAGAGCACCCGGGCCTCTATTTTGCACACGGGCGCGACCCTTTCTTCCCCCCATGGCGGGATACGGCACAACTGAACTATTTTAACCCGTTAACGCGCGATGCGATGTCGGGCATTTTACAAAACATCAGCAGTTTGTGCGATGGTGTTCGCTGCTCAATGGCGATGTTGGTGCTGAACAATGTTTTCGGAAACACCTGGAGCGGCGCTGCCGACCAACATAAGTTCCCCGAAACCGCTCTTGAATTTTGGGCAGCGGCGATTAATGAAATTAAAGCCTTCAACTCTGCCTTCATTTTTATCGCCGAAACTTACTGGGGACTTGAAAAGGATATGCAGAAATTAGGGTTCGACTACACTTCCGACAAGGTGCTATACGACAGAATTTTGAAAAACGGGCCCACGGAAGTTAAGGGGCACCTGACAGCGGATTTGAAGGTGCAGCAAAAATCGCTACGATACATCGAACAGGTTGAGGAAGAAAGAGCCGTTAAAGCTTTTGGCGCGGACAGATCGATGGCGGCGGCGATTATCGCGGCGACAATTCCGGGACTAATGCTTTATAACGACGGGCAATGGGAGGGGAAGAAACTTAAACTTGCCATACAACTTGGGGGGGAAACTGAAGAGAAGGTGAACAAAAAAGTTGCCGGGTTCTACAATACTCTGCTGAAAATAACCGCCGACAGAGCATTCAAAGATGGCGATTGGGAGCAGCTTTTCTGCCATAAGGTCTGGCACGATAACGAAACAAATTCGAACTTGCTCGCATGGAAGTGGCGGCTCTCTGTCCGGAACATTGTTGTTGTGGTTAACTACTCGGACGCCCCCGCACAGTGCCTGCTGAAACTTGGTATAAGCACCGCGGAAGATAAAGTTTTGTTCAATGATGTGCTGAATGACTATATTTACATCCGTTCAACAGCAGAACTGAACGATATGGGGCTTTATATCGACCTGCAACCGTGGAAAAGCCATATCTTAGTTTATGAGGACGGTTCTGCCGGCGCTGAAAGCAGTTTTTAAGGAGAGAAATTAAGAAACAGTTTCTTTTGCCGTTTCATCAACAATCCAGTGTTGCATCGCTTCGATGAGTGACTGCATAACTGCTATTACATTCTCCCGTGTGTTTTCATCAAGCCGGTCGAAAATTTCCTGATGAACAAAAATATGCCCGTTGTTAATTCTGTTTATATACGGACGGCTTTGCCCCGTTAAAAAAACATTGAAGCTTCTTTTATCAACCCCCGACTGTTTTCGCTGCACCAATTTTTTCTCTTCCAAAGATGTCAGGATGTGCGTGATCCTGCCGGGTGTAAGTTCAAGAATCTGAGAAAGTTCTTTAATGGAGAGTGACTGTTTGTCGCCAAATAGCATCAGGAGGCGCAGTTCGGCAGGTGTCAGGTTATAGCATCTTGCGAAATATTCCTCTTTTCTGGTGCACTCTCTGGAAAGGGTGCAGGTAAGTTCTGCAAACTTTTTTGCTGTCTGTTCGATCATCTTAATCTATTGTTTTAAATTGTTTTTAACAGATTCACCGGATAAAGGCCTTTGGCAAATCTGTATTATTTTACACACTAAAATATACGATTGTAAAATAATTTACTAATAAGAATTTGCCGGAATAATAACATTGAATTACCCCTTTCTCTTTACTTGTTTTACCGGCACTTTTTCTTCTGTTTCGTGTTGGAGTTTATATAAACCGAATATAAAGGAATTGCGCAGGAATAGGGTGCTTTCCATTCATACAAAACCGGGTAGAAGGGGGCATATAAACCCGGTTAAAAAGAATTGCACAGGCACCGGAGATTTTGTAAACTTACCCAAAACAAACATCTCATAAAACAAACAGTATAGACATCTTTTTATTAATTAATTTATTATTTTAAATAATGGATTTTTTAATTTTTCAGACAGCTTAGGACAGACTATATATGGCTACACTTCCTCCACCTAAAACGATTGAATTTCCGGCAGATTCTTTGGAAAAACAGGTCTATAACATCGCTAACGACCTGAAAGAATTTTTACCTATTGAGAGCGACAGAAACCGCCTGGGGTATATGCTCTTCAAATATGTGAATAAAGAGGGTGACGAACCCTCGGTGATGGTTAAAAGCGGCAAATTCACTATTCAAGGCACCACCAAAGAAGAACTGGCGGAATTAATTGCCGAAAAACTTAAATCCGTTAAACTCCCCGAAACCGAAGCGTAGGTTCCAACTAAACAGGCTTTAAATCAATAGGTTTAAACTCAAAAGGTTTCAAATCAATAGGTTTAAACTCAAAAGGTCGAAAATCAACAAAAAAGGCGCCCGAAAATTCAGGCGCCTTAAAAAATGCAGGGAACTAAAAGCAGAATTGCTTAACTGTTGAAATGCAAAAATGCAACCCCGACTTAAATCGGTTTTTCCAATTCTGCGTCGGTATCAGCGATAAATTTAGCCACTTTATCCACATCAAACGGGCTACCGATAAAAATCGGGCACCTTTCGTGCAGAGCCGTAGGCACTCTTTCCAAAATTCTTTTATAACCGTCGATCGCCTTGCCGCCCGCGGCTTCAATGATGAAAGCCATCGGGTTACACTCATACTGCAGGCGCAACTTCCCTTTCGGGTTTCTGCTGTCTGCCGGGTACATAAAAATACCTCCATAAAGCAAGGTTCTGTGCACATCGGCGACCATCGAACCGATATACCGTGTTGAATATGGGCGCCCGCTCTCTTTCTCTTCTTCCTGAAGCCACTTAATATACTTTTTCAGACCGGGGTGCCAATATTTGTAGTTCCCCTCGTTGATGCTGTAAATTTTCCCTTTTTCAGGTATTTTCATGTTCGGGTGCGACAGAATGAACTCGCCGATTGAAGGATCGAGCGTAAAGCCATCAACCCCTTCACCGACGGTGTAAACCAACATAGTTGAAGAGCCGTAAATAACATAGCCCGCTGCCACCTGTTCAAGCCCCCGTTGCAGGCAGTCTTCCAAAGTGCCGGGGCCATCGCCTTCAGATACTCTTTTATAGATACTGAAAATGGTGCCGATGCTCACATTAACATCGATATTCGAAGAGCCATCCAACGGGTCGAACAGCATAACATATTTGCCAATTCTGAAGTGTTTCGGAATGTGGATAATATCTTCTTCCTCTTCCGATGCCATCACGCAAAGCTGCCCGCCGTGATCCATCGCTTTGAAGAGCATATCGTGAGCATAAATATCCAATTTTTTAACCGATTCACCGTGCACATTTGTGGAGCCTGTAAATCCAAGAATTTCCACAAGCCCGGCTTTGTTCACTTCTCTTGATACGATTTTAGCGGCGATCGAAAGGTCTGAAAGAATCCTCGAAAGTGCCCCGGTTGCCTCCGGGTGTTTGCGCTCCTGCTCAATAATGAACCTTTCGAGGGTCATAAAGGGGGTTGTACTCATCTTTTATTTCTCCGTATGTATAATTTTTATTGATCTAAAGAAATATAACATATACGAAAGAAGTAAAGAAAGAAAAAATTGAGAAGTTGCGATTAGTCAACGAAGAAAAATGTTTTTTTTAAAGGAAGTGTAGCTTAACTCTTAGGAAGTAAAAGCTGATTTAAGCCGCCAACTCCTGATCTTTATACTGCAGCTGGTAAAGCTTGAAGTAAAGCCCTCTTTCCTCCAAGAGCTGCTCGTGAGTGCCCATCTCTTTTATTTCACCTTTGTGCATCACGATTATTTTATCCGCATTTCTGATAGTTGAAAGCCTGTGCGCCACAACTATTGCTGTTCTTCCTTCCAGAAGTTTATCGATAGCCGCCTGTATCATCTTTTCGGTTTCCGTATCAACGCTGGAGGTTGCCTCATCCAAAATTAAAATTTGGGGATCGTGCGCAAGCGCCCGCGCAAATGAGATTAACTGTTTCTGTCCGACTGATAAAGTGGCGCCTCTTTCTTTAACCGGCTCGTCGTACTTAAGCGGCAGCTGCTCGATGAACTTATCGGCGCCCACTAACCGTGCTGCAGTTTTAATAGTTTCATCGCTGATTTCGGGGTTTTCCATCCCAATATTAGTTTTAATCGTACCGAAAAAGAGGAAAACAT
Organism: Ignavibacteriaceae bacterium; assembly: GCA_008933765.1. Classification (GTDB taxonomy): domain Bacteria; phylum Bacteroidota; class Ignavibacteria; order Ignavibacteriales; family Ignavibacteriaceae; genus UTCHB3. The sequence continues at coordinate 114,840 of WBUK01000012.1, forward strand.
CCTGCAGAACGATCGAGATTTTCTTTCTAAGCTCTCTTTTGTTCACATCCCTGATATCGATTCCGTCCACCTTGATGCTGCCGTTATTGATGTCGTAGAAGCGTGTTAGAATATTGATAATGCTCGTTTTACCGGCACCGGTCGCGCCGACAATCGCCACCACTTCCCCCGGATTGATTGAAAAAGAGATATTTTTGAGAACATTTTCACCCTCGTTGTAGGCAAAGCATACATTTTCGAACTCAATTTTGCCTTTAACATTTCCCAACGATTTTGGGTTTTCAGGGTCTTTTATGAAGGAATCGGTATCCAGCAGTTTAAAAATCCGCTCGGAGGAGGCCATCGCCGTCTGCATGATGTTATATTTATCCGAGAGATCACGGATCGGTCTGAAAAACATGTCGGTATATTGAATGAACGCGAACAGAACGCCGAACGACATCCGGCTTTGAATTATCTCACCACCGCCATACCATATAATCAGCGCCACCGCAACCGAAGAAATCAATTCAACACCCGGGAAGAAAAGCGCATAATAGAAAACGGAGCGGATGTTTTCATCCCGGTGATCGCCGTTAATTTTTGCAAAAGTTTTCGCTTCCTCTTTTTCTTTGTTGAACAGGCGGGTTATCCCCATTCCGGTGATGTGCTCCTGCATGTAAGAGTTCATCCGTGCAAGATACATACGGATGTCCCGGTATGATTCCCTCACCTTTTTCCTGAAAAGAAAAGTTCCGTAAAACAGGAAAGGCAGAACGGAAAGTGTGATAAGGGAAAGCTCCCAGTTGATGAAGAACATGAACCCCAGAATCCACAGGATAATGAATATATCGCTGAATACCATCACAATCCCGGAAGAGAAGAGTTCGTTTAACGCTTCAACATCGTTGGTTACGCGGGTTACCAACCTTCCGATCGGCGTTTTATCAAAAAAACTGACCGAAAGCCGCTGGATGTGGTTAAACATCTTCTTCCGCAAATCTAAGATCGTTTTCTGCCCCAAGAGTTGCGTGTAATATGTTAGGAAGTATTGAATTACAGTCTGAACCGCCAAGGTACCAAACAACGCCAGGGAAAGAAGCAGCAGCCCGGGGTAGTCTTTGTGGAATATCTTATCATCGATGGCAACTTTGGTCAGCCAGGGGCGCAGAGGTCCCAACCCTGCAACCACCACATTCAGGAGAATTGCAAGAATAAGATATTTTTTGTAGGGTCTGATGAACTCTAACAGCCTTTTCATCAACTTAGAGTCGTACGCTTTACCCAGAATTTCATCAGTTGGTTGAGTTCTCTCTGCCATTATTTTTAATTTTTACCTGTTTTCTTTCCGTTTCAAATTTGTGCTTTTTTCTGCTTCAATTTTTTCACTGCTTCGTTCATCCGGCTGAATTGCCAAAAACCGTTTCAAATTTGTGCTTTTTTCTGCTTCAATTTTTTCACTGCTTCGTTCGTCCGGTTGAATTGCCCAAAACGGTTTCAAATCTGTTCAATTTCCTGCTCCAACAGCTGCCTGCCGTAGATTCCGGCGTAAATACCGTTTTGTTCAATAAGCTCTTCGTGCGAGCCTTCTTCGGCGATCCTGCCGTTTTCCAGCACCACAATTTTATCCGCATTTTTCACCGTAGAAACTCTGTGGCTGATCATAATTGTGGTTCGTTGGTGCATAAACTCCCTCAATCGGTTCAGAATATCCTCTTCGGTGCCTGTATCCACGGCGGAGAAAGAGTCATCAAGAATCAAAATTTTCGGTTCAGTAACCAACGCACGGGTCAACGCCGCCCTCTGTTTCTGCCCACCGGAAAGCGTTATTCCCCGCTCGCCGACAATCGTTTCGAACCCGTCGGGGAAGCCTTTCACATCTTTTGTGAATTGAGCGATATCGGCTTTTCTTTTCAGTTCTTCCAAGCCAACGGAAGTGTTGCCGTAGGAAATGTTGTTCAAAAGTGAATCGGAAAACAGAAAAGCCTCCTGCGGCACAACGCCTATAGCCTCACGAAGGGTTTTAAGCGAAATATCTTTGATGTTGACCCCGTCGATCAACACTTCCCCCTCGGTAACATCAAAAAGCCTTGGAATCAGGTTAATCAGCGTCGTTTTTCCGCTGCCGGTTGAGCCCATAAGCGCCAGTGTGCTCCCCGCCGGTATGGTTAAGTTCAGGTTTTGCAACACCCAAGGAAGGTTTTCACCGTAACGGAAAGACACATTGCGCAGCTCAATTCCGCCCTTAATTTCGGATATTCTGCCGGCACCCTGCGGCACATCTTCTATTTCAGTTTTTATTGCAAAGATGTTGTTCAGGCGCAACATGCTCGCCCCCGCCTGCTGAATCATATTTATGACCCAACCGAATGCTATCATGGGCCAAATCAGGATACCAAGGTAAATTACTATTGCGGTTACATCACCGATTAGCAACCGACCCTCGATGACCATGTTTCCGCCGACCAGTATCGCAATTATTACCGAAAGCCCCGTTATCAAAAAAAGTGTCGGCTGAAAAAGCGCCTGTATCCGCACCAGATTCATGTTTCTGACGAGGTATTCCTCGTTTTCCTTTTCAAAGGTTTCGGCTTCTCTCTCTTCAGATACATACGATTTTATCACACGAATGCCCGAGAAGTTCTCCTGCGCACGCGTGGTGAGGTCGGAAAATTTCTCCTGAATCAGCGTGAACCGTTTATGTACCTTTTCACCCACTTTGTAGATCAAAAAAGAGAGCAAAGGAAGTGGCAATAAACACCACAGCGCCACTTCCCAACTAATCACGGACATGATGGTTACTACAATCAGAATCCGCACTGTTGTGTCGATCGAGTACATTACAGCGGGCCCCACGAACTGGCGCACCGCACTTATGTCGTTCGTGGCGTGTGCCATTAAATTGCCGGTCGAGTAGTTCTGGAAAAAGCGATAAGAAAGGCTTTGGATGTGCTCCCAAAAATCCTGACGAAGGTCGTATTCTATCCTGCGCGAGATTACTATGATCGTCTGCCGAATCATAAACCGAAATGAACCGGAAATAAGCGTGGAACCAACGATTAAAATTGCGTATTGATACAGCTTGTGGTGAGCCACCCCCTGCTGAAGATCATTCAGTGAATCTTTAATCAGCAAAGGGACATAAACACTGAAAAGATTTGATAAAACTATGAACAATATCCCCGAAAATATTGCTTTTTTATACCTTGCAAAATATTTTTTAAGCGCTAAAAGATTCTTCATTCGTTTCCGGAAATTCTAAAAACTTCGACTTTAAAGATCGATAATCAATCGCCGTTTGCAACTGTAATTGTTACAAACGGCAATATTAAATGTTTAATAGATGTTATAACAACAATATTAAACCATTGGTTCAGTATCGAAGTTTTTAGGAGTGACCGGGGTGGTCCGGGTGGTTACACCCTACAGCCACCTTGAAGCGTTGAACCACCAGGTCAGTTTAGCCATAAGAATATTGTTTGCCTCACTGTTTATAAGGTTCTTGAAACTGTTACCGAAACGGAACTGCCCCGGGTCTTCAAAGTTGGTTCTGTCGTGTGTCCATACTAAAAAGAGGGTTGAACCGGGCATAAATTCCCACCGGTATATCACATTCAGCCGCAAAGATTTGAAGTTAAAATCGGGGTTGCCAATCCCGAACCCGTTCCCGTTTCCGGGGTCAATCACATAAACACCGTTCGGCTCATCATAGCTTATTTGCGTTCCTTTTGTGCCATAGAGTGTGTAGTCCATCGTGCCCCCTTTTTCTAATTCTTTGAACTCTGAATATTTCCCGATTGAAATAAAAGGCTGCGCATAAAGCTGCAGGCTCATCGTTGGGGTGAAGGTATAGTCCAAACGAATTGTAGCATAAAGGGTTTTTTGGTCTAAGTATGCAAACACATGTCTTGTGCCGAGTGTGTTAACGGCTGCAGGGTCATCAATGTTACTTACCCACTGCGTTTTGTTGTAGTTCATTGAATATCCGGGTGAAAATGAAAGCCTGAGGGCTTCGCCTGCCCGCCATGAGGCGCCGATTTGAATTTCGTAGTCGTTGCTTCCGAGCTTATCCCCGCCATAGAAGAAATCACCGTCGATGGTTATATCTTTTCTTTGGTCGGTTGAAAATCCAACCGCACCACTGTAGCCTCCGGGTGATTTAACCTTAACACCGCCTCGTGTAAGTTCAGGGGAGATTTTATCAAAATCAAATGCAAAATTGTATCTTAACGAGTAGAAGTTCAGAAGCCTTACAGCGCCGTTTGAGAAAAAGCCGCTTCCTGTTGATTCGCCGTCGAAATTCATTGTTTTGAAGTATGAAAAATAGATGCTTCTCCCCCTTGACCATGAATTAATGTCATAGTTTCTGTAGCCTAAAACCAAGTGCCCGTTGATCCTGTCGGTTCCGAAAGTAATGCCAAGGTCGTTCACATCATATCCGGGCGAGATAGCACCAACGGCAGCGTTCAGGTAAAAATCACCCGACTGTTTGTTCATCGTAACTCTGCCCGTCCACCCGTTAAGTGAAGTGGCGTTGGTATCCAACTTGTTGTTGTTTCTGTCCGGTCTTTGGAAATAGTGCGAGGGTCTTTTTTGAATATCCGTGATGTAGTCTTTGCTTCCGTTTATGCCTGAATAGACAAAATAGCCGTTCATTACATAGACATTGTCTTTATCAAGTGTAACCCACCCATCGATCCCGGCAGAATATGAGTTACTGCTGAAATAGTTCTTCAGGCTTTGGTCATCGAAAGAGTGGAAAAGAGAAGTGCCCATAAACCCTAAGCCATATCGCGATTTATCAAACTCTTTAAGTGAGCGGATAACCGTCGAGTTTGCCAACGGCTCCACTTCTTTCCCGGTGATGGTTCCCCCGGAAAACGACCGTGCATCCATCGAGCCTGTTACCGCATTTAATGCGTAAATCGACCACCCGTCGGCGATTTTTCCCGTTAGTTTGGCAGCGCCAAGTATCGTGGTTTCTGTCGGGTAATCTACATAATCTCCGGGTGCGGGTTGCCCCAATGGGGTTTTGCCGATTCTGCGTGAGTAAAACATGTTTGAGCTGCTCCAGTTGAATGCCCAGTTGTTGTTCACACCGCCGTACCCGAACGAAAGAAGGTTTGAGCCTTCAATAAAGAATGGGCGCTTTTCATCGTAAAAAGTCTCGAATGCGGAAAGATTAAGCACGGCAGGGTCAACCTCCACCTGACCAAAGTCGGGGTTTACCGTTAAATCAAGCGTTAAATTGCTGTTTATTCCCCATTTAAGGTCAGCGCCAAAACTCGTTTTGTACTGGCTTCCTTTGTAGAAGGGGTCGTTTTCGTCGTGAATAAGATACTGTGCCTTTTGAACAAGATATGGCAGCACTTCCAGATTAGCGGTTGAACCTATCTCTCCGAATCCGCTGAGTTCGGCAAACCGTGAAACAAACCCGCTTTCGTTCTTTTTCATCAGAATGTAGTAGCTTTCCTCCGCGTTTCGCGTAATTTTTCGCTTGAAATTGATCCCCCAGGTCATATTTTCCCGCTTTGTGAATCGAAGTTGCGAGAAGGGTATTCGCATTTCTAAGCACCAGCCTTGTGATGTTCGTGTTGATTTTGCGTCCCACACGCCGTTCCACGAGCTTTCATCCCAGTCGGCATTGTAGAGTGTGCCGTCGCCGACCGCACCACTCGGGGTGATGTAAAAATAGAACCCGGAGCGTTTGTCAAAATAAGGGTCAAGAAAAAGCATGAAATAGTCTGACTGTATCCATTCGTCCTTTCTTGCGAGAACAGAGACGATGGAGTCGGGGCTTGTATCATAACAATAAGCCGCAAGGTAGAAAGCTTCATCGTCGTAAGCAAGCTTCACGGCGGTTTTTTGTGTGGCAGGTTTTCCCTCTTCAGGGTCGCGTTGTATGAAATCCAGCAGGGGCATCTCTTTCCAGATATCTTCGTCGAGCACCCCGTCAATTTTTATGGGTACCGTTGTTTTGGAGATTGTTAAATCCTTTGGCTTGTTTGCTGCACCGGCAGAAACCAACAGGATAACCATCAATGTGGCTTGTAAAAAAAGTGTCTTTCTCATCAAGTGTGTGTCCGGGTTGTTTTTTCTTAGTTTAGACCGAAAAAAGTTTCAGTCAAATTTGCTCCGTGCCGAACGATAATAAGTCCGGGTTGTTTTTTCTTAGTTTAGACCGAAAAAAGTGAAAAAGGTTGTGTAAAACACGCCCGAAAAAGGAGGTTTTATGCCCGGTATGTGATGAGCGGATTTTAACCCCTTTGAAGGGTTGATGTGCCGGTTTGTTGGCGGGTTTTGGGGCGCTTTTGGGGGCTTTTTTTGAAGTGCCGGGGGATTATTTGTGCGGCTCTGAGGTACTTTTTTGGTGGGGTAATTGACCGGTTAGGGCTCTTGACTTCGCCGGTTGGCGCTTTAAGGCGACGGAATGGAAAGTTGTTGCCGGACTGACTTCAGGGAATTTTTGTTTTTGACTTGACCGGTTAGGGTTCTTGACTTCGCCGGTTGGCGCTTTAAAGCGACGGAATAGAAAGTTGTTGCCGGACTGACTTCAGGGAATCTTTGTTTTTGACTTGACTGGTTAGGGTTCTTGACTTAGCCGCTTGGCGCTTTAAGGCGACGGAGAAAGGGAGTGTTTCCGGTTGACTGATTGAAAATAAAAAAAAGGGATGAAACGCAAAACAAATTGTTTCAGTTTGCGCGCTCCATCCCGGTATAATTTATCGGAGTTCAATAAATTCCGGTATGCGCCGCTTACAGATTATCTCTTAAATCCCGGCTCTTCAGGCGCCGGTTCAACCATCGCGGAAAAGGCAGCCACCGGAAACTATGGATTATCTCTTAAACCTCGGCTCTTCAAGTGTAAGAGTGATCGAAATTCTGTGCGAATCCGGCAGCCTGTCGTCTTCAGACATATTAAACCTTGCGAAAGAATAGTCGATATTCAGTTTTGGAAGTTTAATACCCGCTCCTACGGTGAACTGCTTCACATCGTTGTAACCCGCACGAACGGAAACAATGTTTTTGAAGTTATATTCAAAACCGACATGCGGATCAACGGAAACGGGCCCCACATTAAAAGTTGAGGCGTATTTTCGCCCTTCAAACCGGAGGTCAAAATCAACGGTGGGCAAAAGCACACCGCCCAGCAGAGAGACTGAATAAGCAGCGCCTAATTTAAGTGTTGGGGTGATAAGCTCGTTTCTTCCTGTGCTCCATGCTACTAAAGTGGTGGTAACATCCTGCACAGAAGCGCCAAGCATCAGTTGGTCTGTTGCGCGATACATCGCACCGATATCAAACCCGATTCCTGTTGCGCCAAACTCTGCAATATCCCTCCGGATAACTTTGAAGTTTGCACCGACCATCAGTTTATCATCAATTCTTTTTGCGGCAGAAAGATAGAAAGCCCAGTCCTGGTTCGAAAATTCCTTAATTTTTGAATAATCTAACTTATCGTTCGTGCGGATATCCAGAATGCCGTCACCGTTTGCATCATAAAGTGCTTCACGGGTATCGTAAATTCCGTCAACCGCCAATCGAAGTGCCGATACTGCAAAGGTGAAGTCTTTGCCGTAAGGAATTCCAACGGCGGCATAATTATAGCTTACAAGATTTCCGTACCTTTGGTCGTGCATCAGCGAGAGTTGGGGGTAATCCATCTGCGCCAATCCTGCAGGGTTGTAGTAAGCGGCGGTAATATCATCCGCTATAGCAGTGAATGCGCCTCCCATCCCAAGTGGTCTTCCGCCCACACCAATAGCGAGGAACTCACCTGCATACTTGCCGATAACGGTCTGTGGTTGAATAAATTGTGTACAAAAAACGATAAAAATCAGTGCTAAAAGGCTTCTTTTTGCCATTCTCTAACTTTCTCCGGTTCTTTTGGGGAGATTTTTCTCCAATTTTCCGATTTGATATAATTGTTCGCTTCAAATTTATCAATATTTTGGATACAAAAAGGGGGAAAATTTGGTTATTCTATTTAACGCCCCCTGTGTAAAGAAAAAAGTTCCTGATTTGTTGCTGACATGGTGCTGATTTGTTGCTGACATGGTGCAGATATAATTACATATATTTGCGTGAATATAATTGCCGGTTTATGTGTAATTGTATTGAGATATTAACCCCGGCATGGTCTGCTTTGAAGGGCGGAAGTGCAGCGATTACCGCAATTACCCTATTTAATGTGAATACCGTAAATTTTTAGACAATTAACTCAATGGAAAACGAACCATTAAAACAGCACAAGATTTCTGAAGATACCCGACACATCTACACGGTGCCGAATGACCATCTTCTGAAAAAGTCGCTGAACCTTGCGGAGAAACTTCGGGAAGAAATCGACACGAAAAAGCCCATTGAAGGCGACCTTTGGAAAACCATTGAGGAAAAATTACTGATCGAATGGACTTATAACTCAAATGCTATTGAAGGAAGTTCGTTAACTCAAGGTGAAACGGCGTTCTTTCTGAAAAGCGGTTTAACCGTGGAGGGAAAACCCCTGAAAGACTTTTTGGACGCTAAAAACCACGCTGAAGCAATCAGTTTTCTGTATGATGTGATAACCGATAGCAGGCAAATTTCGCCCGGGTTGATAAAAAAAATTTAAACAAAAAAAGCTGCTCTCCCCCTGAAGAGCAGCTTTAACTCCGTGTAATATGCGTGATGGGAAGGAGAAACCCTTCCCATCATCGACACATCTTTTTACTTTAACAACACCATTTTCTTAGTTATAGCTTGCGTACCATAGCTAAGACGGTAGAAATAAATCCCTGAAGGCAGCGTGGCTGCATTGAAATATACACTGTGCAAACCGGCTGTCATATCTTTGTTTACCAAAGTGGCAACTTCAACGCCGCTTGCATCATATACTTTCAGCGAAACCTGACCATCGGTCGGAAGCGCAAAAGATATTTTGGTTTCCGGGTTGAATGGATTTGGATAGTTCTGATCCAAGCCCAGTGCCTGTGGCAAGGTTTCAGGTTTCGGCTCATACACATTGGTAATGTTTCCGCCGAGCGCAATAATCGACTGTTGCAGCACAGCAACTGCATACTGCGGGTTGTGCACGCCTCTTGAACCATCGTAAGCAACTAACTGATAATTCCAGAAACCTTTTCTTTCGTTCAGGTTATTGTTGGCGTTTATCATAGTGTATGAAATAGAATCAATACCAACAGGCGGCAGCTGGATTCTCAGAAGCCTCAGCAGCCCGTCAATTTCTTTCCGGAACGATTCTGTAACGCCGTTATTGTCATAGTCACCGCCGGCGATAATATCATCGAACGAATTAATCGAGCCGTGGCAGGTCCAGCAATTTTTCACATTATCGTAACCTGTAGCGGGGTTGCTCATTCTCCAGGTGTGCCCGCCGACTTTGTTCTTATTTTCCGGTGAGTCGGTTTCCGCCATGTGGCAGTCAACGCACTGATTTTCGAGCATGCTGTGCACCTGGCTCGAGGGGTATGAAGTGTTGCCAAACTTAGCAGCGTTCTGACCCAGCAGCATATCGGTTTGCGACGAATGGTGAGGCCCCCAGTACGAGGGAATGTTTCCTGTCGGAACATAGGTTTCATTGTTATAATGCGACTTGTGGCAGCTCATGCAGAGTTTACCTGCGCCGTTCGCTCTTGCAGTATAGTTGTATCCGTTAGCGAGAGTATCTCCCGAAGCCGGTGAGAACCTAAGGCTTGCCATATTGCCCGAACCGTGCGGATCGTGGCAGGCAGAGCAACTGATTCTATCCTGGTTCGCTTGTGTCCAACCGGTGGAATTGGTGGTTCTGTCATACGAGTAGTTTATAAATCCTTTTGCGTCGTGGCAACGAACACAGTTGGTGAGCGAGTTGTTCTGAGCTGCGGGTCCTTGTGCGAAAGAATTTGACCAGTATGGAGTAGCGTGCCCGCTGAGTTCATACTCAAGGAAAGTATTCGACTCAGGTGGTTCATCGTGGCATCTTTGGCAAAGCCCGCCGTCGTAGCTGATTGCTATCGTTTCTTTTGAAGGCGCAGCTGCGTGCTGGCTGCCGGTTCCGTGGCACATCTCGCAACCCACATTCGCTAAGTTAACTAATGCACCCGAGCCTGCGGCTTTAAGTGTATCCCACTTCCCGAAGCCCGGTCCGGTGTATGTATAGCCAATCTGAGCGGCTATATCATCAAAACCTTTGTTCGAGGCTTGCAGGTTGTGGTCGGTGCCCGTTGTATGGCATTTCAGGCACTGTGCGGGGAAGAAACCCGGTTTGTTAATTAATTTCTTAAGTGTCTGCCCGTGACCGGAAGCCTGCCATTTATCAAATATTGTTGAAAATTTAGGATCGGATGAGTGGCAGGTCATACATTTAGGGAACGACCCGTTCACACCGTCAAATTTACCGACACCAACATAGTTGCCGGCGAGAAATGTAACGGTTGTATCGTGCGTGCCTCCGGAGGTGGTGATTGAGAGTTTTACTTCGTAATTCCCGGCAACATCCGGCTTCAGACCTACCATTGTAGGCAGAAGTGGTTCTATTGCAGCTGTAGATCCTGACGGTTGGCTTAACAGTGTAAAGCTAAAGTCGGTGATCGAAAGTGAATTGGCGATATTTCTCGGTGAAAAATACCAGTAAGTTCCGACTGCCGTAACTTTTATTCCCGATGAGACGGAATTGGTACTCAAACCTAATGTCTCTAATCTGTGTTCAGACATCGGTTCGGCGTATATTTTTGCTCTTGGCGCCTGTGCAAACACTGAGGTTGTGATTGTAAGAACGACAAGTATATTAACGATTTTATTTAGCATTTATGCCTCTGTAATTAAAGTGCATAATTTTATTGCAATTTTTGTGCCAACGATGAATTTTTCAACACGCTTCTGTTTTTTGCCAAATTCGATGTTTATTTATTTAACACTTACCCCATCTTTTGAAATTTTTCTAAAATGAAAGAACTTTTTTCTAAAAAATGATAATCAGCGTGAAATGCTTGTGAGGGTTTGTGAGGGTTTGCGAGGGTTTGTGAGGGTTGTGAGGGTTAAGGGGTTAATGAGTTGCAGGGTGAATGGGTGGACAGGTTGCCGGGTTGCCGGATTAACGGGTGCATAAAAGTTGAGAAACCGAGCGTATGTTTTGCCCCGTTTCAGATTTTATGTAATTTTTATGTAACTCTTATGTAACCGGAATAGTAACCTGAAGCCGTTTCCGGGGTATCTGATAAACCCCACTTTCTGTTAACTTATTGTAAAATAACAACTTAGCACTTCCCCCTATTTCGGGTTTTTATGTAACTCTTATGTAATTGACATGTAACTGAGTGCTTAAATCCACTGTTTTTTTTACTGAAATTGAATAAATTACTCAAAACAAACAGTTACTTCAGCCAAGTTTATTAAATTTGTTCAGTTGAATTTGAAGTTTCGTAAATTTTATGAATATTCCTGACCTTATACGCGATTTAATTACTTTGCCCGGAGAGACAGAATGGGTAGAGTTCAAAGAGAGTAATGCCGAGCCGGAAACTATCGGAAAGAACATTTCGGCGATCTCTAACTCTGCCGCACTCGCAGGAAGACAGGAAGGCTATATTTGTTGGGGAATTTCAGATATTGCGCACAAAATTGTCGGGACTAAATTTGAACCACTGACAGCAAAAAAGGGAAACGAACCGTTGGAATCATGGCTCAGGCACTCGCTTTCACCTGACACTTATTTTTCCGTTCAAAGTGATGTTATCGACGGGAAAAAAGTGGTGGTTTTTACAATTCCGGCAGCTTCTTACGCCCCGGTTCGTTTTAATGGTGAAGTCTTTATCAGAGTCGGATCGACAACAAAAAACATAAAAAACAATCCTGAACAGGAACGCAGGCTGTGGGAAGTTCTCTCAAAAAGAGTTTTTGAAAAAGAAGCAGCGCTCGAGGGCTGCAGTGCCCAAATGGTGCTTCAATCCCTTGATTTCCCCCGCTTTTTCGAACTTGTGAAGCAACCACTGCCATCCGACCAATCAGGAATTTTGGAAAGACTCGAAAAAGAATCCTTCATCCGAAAAAACTACGGCGACAGCTACGATATCCTCAACCTTGGGGCTGTTCTCTTTGCAAACGATCTGAATAATTTCCCGGATTTGGGAAGAAAGGCAATCAGAGTTATTGTTTACAGTGGCACTTCCCGTATTCAAATTGAACGGCAGTTCAACCCGACTAAAGGGTATGCCATTGGGTTCGAGGAATTTATTGAGACAATTAACGGGCAACTTCCTCAGAATGAGCCAATTGGCACTGCTTTCAGGCAAAGTGTGAAGATGTATCCGGAGATCGCAATCCGTGAACTGGTTGCCAACATGCTGATTCATCAGGATTTTCACATCACCGGAACGGGCCCTATGGTGGAAATTTTCAAAGACAGGGTTGAAATAACCAATCCTGGAAAACCGCTGATTGATACTCTTCGTTTTATCGATGAACCTCCCCGCTCGAGAAATGACGCAATCGCTTCTTTTATGAGAAGAATCGGGATTTGTGAAGAACTCGGCAGCGGGATCGATAAAGTGATCGAAAGTATCGAAGTTTTTCAACTTCCGGCTCCTGACTTTCAGGTTACGGGCGATAATACAAAGGTTGTTCTGTATGCCCCCAAACTCTTCAGGGAGATGTCGAAGCCGGAAAGAATCAGAGCCTGCTATCAACATTGCTGCCTGCAGTTTGTTTCGGGGCAGGATATGACCAACAACTCACTCAGAGTTCGTTTAAATATTTTAAAAAAGAATTACCCCATGGTTTCAAAAATTATTTCCGATACTATGGAAGTAAATCTAATCAAAATTAAGGACCCTGAGAATCCTTCCAAAAAATTCACAAAGTATATCCCGTTCTGGGCATAGTTCAGCTGTTTGTTATTGAATTGTCGCCCGTTTTAAAATATGCTTCCGTGTTAATATCCGACATGGTTTTTATGTAACTCTTATGTAACCGGAATAGTAACCTGAAGCCGTTTCCGGGGTATCTGATAAACCCCACTTTCTGTTAACTTATTGTAAAATAACAACTTAGCACTTCCTCCTATTTCGGGTTTTTATGTAACTCTTATGTAACCGGAATAGTAACCCGAATGGTAACAGTGAGTAATCAAAACAGGCAGACATACCCATCCCTGTCAGGATATAAGCTTCTTAAGTCAAACTCTCGCCTCGAACTGCCGGGAGGGAGGATTAAACTTGTGGCTGCCCAAATAACAGAGGCACTTCCCAAACCCCTGCCTCAAACCACCCCCAAAAGAGAAACAAACGGCAATATATCCCTTGACACTTCACATAATATATCCCCAACACTCACAAGCCGGTGCCGTAAAATTACTCAGGAAACTCAAGCTGCACTTCACATAATATATCCCCGACACTCACAAGCCGGTGCCGTAAAATTACTCAGGAAACTCAAGCTGCACTTCACATAATATATTCCCCGACACTTCACACAGTATTCCCCAATACTTCTCATAATATATTCCCCTGCACTTCAGATATAGACCTAAATTCATTATATTTAGAGTCAGTTTTTAAAAAATCCAAAACGGAGAAAGAAACCCATGAGTAAAATAACAGAACTGTTAGGAAATGAAGCCGAAAGCCTGCTTTCGTATCAGGCGAAATTCCCGAAAGAGAACCTGCACCTGCCGGGTCCTGATTTCGTGGACAGAATTTTCGTTCCGTCAGACAGGAACATAAATGTACTTAGAAGCCTTCACACAATTTTTAACACAGGCAGGCTTGCCGGCACTGGCTACATGTCGATCCTCCCGGTTGATCAGGGGATCGAGCACACTGCCGGCGCATCTTTTGCACCGAACCCGATCTATTTCGACCCGGAAGGGATAGTAACACTTGCAATTGAAGGCGGATGTAACGCGGTTGCCTCAACTTTTGGCGTTCTCGGCGCCGTTGCACGCAAATATGCGCACAAAATTCCCTTCATCCTGAAGCTCAACCACAACGAGCTGATGACCTACCCGAACAAATTTGATCAGGTGATGTTCGCAAGCATCGAAGACGCTTATAACATGGGCGCAATTGCAGTGGGCGCAACCATTTACTTCGGCTCGGAAGAAAGCACACGACAGATTCAGGAAGTGTCGGCTGCTTTTAAATATGCGCACGAGCTTGGCTTGGCTACTATTCTGTGGTGCTACACCAGAAATAACGCCTTCAAAGCGGACAAAGACTACCATGTTGCCGCAGACCTCACCGGGCAGGCAAACCACCTCGGCGTTACTATCGAAGCTGATATTATCAAGCAGAAACTACCGGAGAACAACGGCGGGTTCACTGCTCTGAAATTCGGCAAAACGCACAAAAAAATGTACACCGACCTCACCACCGATCACCCGATTGACCTCACCCGTTATCAGGTTATTAACAACTACATGGGCAGGATGGGGCTGATTAACTCGGGCGGTGCATCGGGCGATAACGATTTTGCAGAAGCAGCTAAAACCGCCGTTATCAACAAAAGAGCCGGCGGTATGGGATTAATCTCCGGCAGAAAAGCGTTCCAGCGTCCAATGAACGAGGGTGTGCAGCTGCTTAACCTTATTCAGGATGTATATTTGGATAATACAATCACCGTGGCTTAAGGGCTCTTCGGGATTGTTGCTTGAGTTAAGCTCCGGACGGAAGTATCGAAGTTAACTTCTAGAAATACAACAATTTAACGAACGGGCAACAAGGCATGGCATTTATTTCCGTGTTGTTGTTGCGCTTCGGTACTTCCGTTCCCTTTGTTTTTAGCCTGATTAAGCACCGGTTAAACA
>WBUK01000027.1 GCA_008933765.1 Ignavibacteriaceae bacterium
TCTCTGAGAATGATGACTTTTTGCTCGGGGGTGAATCTCTTTTTCGTTTGCATGAAAGGAATCTCCTTTTTTATTATTTTACATTAAATAAATTTACGAAATTCCATTTCCACTTGAAGCATTACAAATAATATTTAAAATACAAATTTAAGACTTCAATAACATAAAAAAAATTATGTCAGTCTGGCAAATAACATTTCCCACTTCCTTACAGCAACCCCGTAAGAATGATTTGTAACAATCTCTTCGCGTGCATTTTTTCGAAGATGATTAAGATTGTGATAATTTGTTAACGCGTAATTCATCTTTTCAAACAATTCTTGAAAGTTACCTGATTCTACTAAATATCCCGAAACATTATTCTTTAGCATACCCGGAATATTATTCACATCTGGTGCTATCACCAGCAATTCGGTTGACATTGCTTCCATAAGCGCAACAGGAAGACCTTCAGCTTTTGAAAACATGACAAAAATCTTAGCCAATACAAGAAATTCAACGACATCTTTTTGGTAGCCAAAAAACTCAACAGAATTCTCTACCTGCAGACTGCGCACCAATGTTTTAAGTTGATCTTCATCTTTCCCGGTACCAACAATAGCAAGTGAAGCTTCCGTTCCACTTTTAACTATTTGTGAAAATGCCGTAATTATTTTATCAACGCGTTTATGACTTCCCAATTCTCCAATATATATGAAATCAAATTTCTTCTCTACATCCCTGGAGCTAAATTTTTCGGTATCGATAGTACTGTGTAACACTCTTATTTTGTCAGTATTAATTCCATGATTAACCCAATATTCTAAAGTTTGCATTCCCGGAACATTAAAAGCAGACAATGAATTTAAAAGGGATTTCGTTATACGACGCAGACATTTTCTTTCAATATAATGCTGGCAAATACTACCGGTTTGACAAAATATATGCGGTTTTTTCGTCATTTTGGATGCAAAAAAACCAAACAATAAATAAGGTATAAAGTGATAAGTTAAAATTATATCAGCCTTTTTTTTAACTGTATAGTAAGTTAAAATAATCGGGCTTACTATCAGGTGAAAAATGGATAACTTACATATCCCCGGCAATACTATATATTCTACCTTTGGTATTTTGGGACCCGGATTTCTACGAACAACAAATATTTTTTCAATACGATCCAATTGAGATAAAGGAACGAACTTAGCCCTAAAAGTGCTTACGCCCATTTGACAAATTGATATCATTATCATGTGAAATTCCGAATAAACAACCTCGCATCCAAGAAAATCATCTGATGTGAACTGTTTTTAATAAACTTCTTAAACACGGTTTCCCAAAAGTTCTTTTAAAAAAATATTAAGTTTATCCCCCTGTTTACGGAAACTAAAATAATTCTTTACTGTCAATTTAGCATTTTTTGAGATTTTTTCTCTTAGTTCACGATCTTCCAGTAATACGATTATCCCCTTTTCAAACTCAGTCTGATTATCCGGTTCAAAGAGATAGGAATCATGCCGGTGCGTTAAGTATCTGTCTATTTCGGAAGTCCTCGATGTAATCAGAGGAGGTTTAGATAAGAGATAATCTCCTAATTTCGTAGGAAACCCATAAGTGTTTTGAATATTTAAGGGTCTTGGTAAGCAGCAAATAATTGCCTGATTTAAGTAATAAAACAGTTCGCTTCTTTCGAGGTTAGATTTAATAATAGTTTTTTCTTTATTGAAATTTTTCAAATTCACAATTTCTTTTTTGGGCGAGGAAGAAACAACATATAGCCGGAGGTTTGGATATTTTCTTTGTAATTTGTTAAAAACATCGACCATAAAAATATAACCATCCTTATTGTTACATGTTGAACCCATAAAAAACAAAAATTGCGTATCATTATTATTCTGCGAGTCATTTACTATAAAATTTTTATCATCTTCGACTGTTAAACCAATTTTGACCGACTGAATTCGTACTTTCTCTTCGAAATAGTCCTTTAATTTATCAGTAATCAATACTGCACCGGAAAAGTTATGAACTGTTCTATAAAAAATAAAGCGTGAAATTTTATTGTGATAATATAATTCCGGTGTTTCAGAACAAAAATAAATTACAGGTACCTTTTTAATCTTATTTAAGATCATTATAAGAAAATCAATAAGTAAATTTCCAGAAGTAATTAAAATAAAATCAGTACTAACCGGTATTTTAAGGAAGATAACCATTAAAGATATAATTGTATCAAATTTAAAAAATAATCTATTTCTAAAAATATTAGAAAAAAATCTTATTCCAATGTAGTTAATCTTTATTGTACAATATTCATGTTTCTCAGAGCGAGAATAATGTGAGTCATAGTTAATGAAAGAACATTCATTTCCCCATTCAGAAAGTCCTCTTAACAATGCACTCATTCGGCTTGCAGAAGCATTATTTGCCGGTAAAGGATTTTCACTCAGGAATATAATACGCATATAGAATTATAAAAAAATATTTATCCATTAGCAAAAAAAAAATTAATTCTCTTTATAAAACATATTTCTATTCAGTTGATTACCTTTTAATACAAATGATGAAAAGAGAAAAGCCAGAAAGAATGGGTCTCTATGAAGCGGGTTTGAAAATAAAAAGATAATAAGACAAAGAGATAGCCCTACTGATATAAATTTTGGGCTACGATATTGATTTAAAAAAGGTCCGGCTCTTCTAAATGCAATTATTAAAAATAAAATACCAATAACTCCATACAACCGAATATAACTACCCAATCCGTTAGGTGAACTAATCATAGTTCCGTTCAAGGTATATCTTCTTCCATTTGCAAATCCATAACCAATTGGATAAACTAAGAAATCATCTATATCCATAATTATTCCACCCACTCTATTCAACCCATCAGACTTCATATTTTGATATCCTTTATCAAAAGTATCCATTGCACCATTATAGGTAAGTATTATTTTACCAGTCATAAAATCCAATTGATATAATACACTCGCTAAATATACAACCACTACGAAACCAAATAAATAAACCAATGGATTTCTCTTATAAATAAGAATTATGGATAGTGCCAGCCATAAGAAAAGGTAAAAGCTGGTAGAAATAGTTGTAAGACCGATCAAAGAAACAACGATAACATAGCGATCGATTTGAAAATTATTTTTTAACAGCTGCAAAACAATACCCAGCCCAAGAAAATATCCGAACATTCCCGGTTCAACAGCAAAGCCTGAATTTCTATATTCCATTCCAATATGAAGAACATGAATAAGAAAGCCATACTTACCAGATTCTTTTCTGACATCTGCATCAATCCAACTGAAATATGGATACATGGATAGAAAAAATTGAGGATAAAACAATTGTATTATATAAAATGGAATACTTATTAATGCAAAAAATAAAACAATCTTTAAATATATATCCCAAAATCTCGCTTTTAAGATTTTGAGACTCATATAAATATTAATTATCCGTAATGCAAATCCTGAAACAACGATAAAATTATTATCTTGCCAGACCAGATCCGATATTATATTTACTATGAAAAGAAATATTAATAAGAAAATAATAAATGGATCGACTTTTTCATTTCGTTTTATAAAAAGAATTGAAAGAAAAAGAAAAAGTCCTAACAGGAAAAAATCATTTGTAAAAAATTTTATCGGACTGATAATCGAAAGGTTTAATAAAATTATAAGATAGTTAAAGAAAGTTTCGCGTTTCATTTCAGATTCTTAAACAGAAAAAATGAATATAAATTAATCACCAAAAAATCATTCGCTATAAAAGTAATTTTCTCAGGCATTCCAAATACCTTTTGCAGTTTTATTCACCAATTTATAATATTGTATTGGTTGTGAGATTCTGCAAGGTAATTCAGCAAAAAATGAGCCAAGAACAACACCTGCGACACCAAGCCCAATTCCTTTAATAAACAGAAGAATATAGGGAAAAAAAGTACATGTATTCAGTACTGTAAGGTAAAGGTTCAGTTTGATTTTACTGACACCATTTAAAAAAGCTACATAAGGTGTGAATAAAACACCTGTACTGACATTTACAAAAAAAACTAATTTAAGCGAAAATGGAATAAGTACTTTCTCCCCCACCCAAATCCTAATAACCGGTTCTGAGACCATTAACATGCAAAAGGCACAAAAGACGAACACTAAGCCAATAAAACGAATTTTGCGAAATGTATTCCGTATCCAGACAAAATCCTCTTTGATAAATGCTTCGGTAGTTGCACTCCACAAAGGCGCAATAATAATTCCAAAAAGCATGGAAATAATTGAAAAATATCGATAACCGATATTGTATATTGTAACATCTTTTGCAGAGAAATACTGAATTATAATAAAATTCGTTGTCGAAAATAAAATCATATCAGCAATCTGAATAATAAAAAATTTACCCCCCAGATTAAACAGTCCTTTAGAATATGAAAAATCGAGTTTTTTTAAAGATGGTCGATAGTTTTTGTATCTGCCACTAAATAGTATAACAGTATAAAGGGACATAACAATTAAAGGAACAATATTGATTATACTACCCGTGAGTAATAAATCCCCATAAGACTTTAACCTGGTAATTATAAAAACCGAAATTAAACTGAGTACTGAAGATAACATATTAACAAAACTTACTTCTGCCGGCCGTTGATCAGCTTCTAACACCGCAAATATTACCTGCAAAATCATTCTAATGCAAAATGAAAAAAAGGTAATAATCATCAGAATGTAAAGATCTGATGAGTCCAATTTAATGTTGAACAGTTTTTCAACATTTACAAAAGGAAACACCAACAAAGATAAACTCATTACAACCGCAAAAACAACAGATAAAACTATATAAGTAGTGCTAACAAGCTTTCCGGCTTTCTCCTGATCATTTACTGCTAACGCTTCAGCAAAATGGTTCTTTAATCCAAAAGTAAGCCCCAAATTAAAAAAAGAAAACCAACCAACTATTGAAGACAGTGTCAGAAACAACCCATAATCAGTTGTACCAAGATAATTAACTAATAAGGGAATATAAAGAAGTTGAACAAGTATAGAAATTCCTTTTATACCGAAACTTATCAGCACATTTTTCTTAGCTTTTACACTCCGCGGATGCCCTTTAGTAACAAATTCGAATATTTTATTAAACAGAATCATTTAGAAGCAATCAATCCATTTCAGCTTCAAAATGATCTTTATAAGCTAACTGTGCCTGATGGTAATCATCTACTCTTCCGATATCTAACCAATACTCATGAATATCAAACTTCTTTATAATTTTTTTCTGCTTAAGCATATCGTTAATCAAATTATCCATATCATACTGAACTCCGGGCGGTATCAATTCAAATACTGCCGGCGAAAAAACATATACTCCGGCCAGGATATTAGTTTTAATAAGAGGTTTTTCTTGAATCTCGACAACATCATCACCTTCAAAAAAAATGTTTCCAAATTGAAACGGTGTAGTAAGTTCTTTGACACCAACGGTTAAGAGTGCTGCCTTTGACTTCGCGAATCTCATAAAACCGGAAAAATCACACAATGTGAGGATATCACCATTAATTACCAAAAACTCATTTTTCAATTGTTCCTGTAAGAGAAGAAGAGGCCCCACAGTTCCTAATGGAGTTTCTTCCTTGCTAACAAATATTTCTATTCCATACCTTGAACCATCGCCAAAGAAACTTTCTATATACTCCGATTTATAATTTGTTGCAAGAAAAATTCGATCAAAACCATGTTTCTTCAATAAAGTAATTTGTATTTCCAAGACTGACTTTTCACCTATTGGTAACAGTGGTTTTGGAATAACTTCAGTGAAAGGTTTTAATCTTTTACCCAATCCACCGGCTAGAATCACAGCATCCATCTCTAAAGAACCTGTTCCTTTTCTAATAATTCAATTTTTGAAAAATTTTCGCGGAAAATTTTTTGTGATTGCTCTACTCCGTTGAACATAATCAAATCAATAGCTGAAAGTCCCGGTACGAACCGGAATTCAGGGCTTTGTTTGTAAATTATTGGCGTATATTTGATAAAACGAATATTTATTCCACTCTCATCAAACTTATCGTAATTTTTCATATAGTTCAATCCACCCATTCCTGATATATATGTATCTGCTGACAAAGCCCGACAAATCTCTAATACCAAATCGTCCTTAGCCCCCACTTTCTTAAGATCAGAACTTCGGGATAACTTAGTCTTAATTAAAAAAGTCTCCATTAACGACATCATAGTATCAATAATTAAATCAATTGGCTTAACATGATTTTTCAAAAAAATTTTTTTTACAATCGAAATCCCCTCCGAGTAGAAGGGTGCCTTCCGGTAATAATTTTCCAATTTTGAGACATGATCATCGATATATAAATCGTTTTTAAATTCCAAATCTATCAGTTTTATACCCATTTTATAATTAATGGGAAGTGTCAGATATTTCTCTTTTCCATTACAGAAAAAAATATTTCTGTATTGATTTGTCGCTTTATTTGTTGCAACATCATCGAGTATTACGAATGAATCAGAAACAGCAATTTTATAAAGTAACCCAAACCAGGGCCAATAACTTGGTTGATGAATTGAGACAATTAATTCTTGCTTCTTTTCAACCATTTTTATAATTCAATTTTGGAGTTTTCAGGCTCATATAAATAATTTCGTAAAATTCGTAAAAAGTCGGGGATAATATTTTTTAAATTTTGAATTGGACTATTTAGGATATATAGAAAATAATATTTAAAACTATTTAACCGTTTTAATTTCGAATAATTTATGGCTAAAGTACGAAAATAATAATATTGTGACACTTTGTTTTCTTGAAAATCCTTTTTATAAAAGTTAAGTATATGATTTGCCCACATATTAATTTGCGCATTTTCTTTTTGATTGGATTTACCAAGATTAGATAGTCTTTGATATTGATGGTTAACATGTGTTCTTACTAAACTTTCATTGATGCAAAATACTTTATATTTTTTTGCAATATTTAGTATCAGCAAATAATCCGAAGTAATACCTACATTTTCCGGTATTCCCCCAACTGATAATACAGCTTCACGGTTTAATAGCAATTGAGTTCCACCACCTGTGCCGCCCGGTCTCTCTAATAGTTGTGTAAAAATCTCACCTTGTAAAGTTGGTTTACGAGTATATAGATATTTTCCCAATTTGTCATCATAATAATCTTCCCAACAATAAACCAAGCCCACATCCGAACCTAAAGATTCAATTAGATCGACTTGTTTTTCAATTCTATCCGGATAACTTTCATCGTCATCATCCTGCCAGGCAATATATTTACCTTTAGAATCCCAAAATAATTGGTTTAAGGTGTGAGCAGGACTTATCTCATTAACTATCTTGCGATAAATAATTCTATCATCTTCCAATTGTGAAATAATAGTTTTAGTGTCTTCATTAGTTCCTGCATCATAAACAAGAATTTCAATATTTTTGTATGATTGATTAATAATACTATTAATTGCCCTTGAAATTAATAGTGGTCTATTATAAGTATTGACAGTAACTGAAACTAACGGTTTATTCATAATGATAAAAACACAGATTTATTCTTGAGTTAAATTATATTTTACAATCATAAATCAAACTATTCTGTCCCAATCTATGTTAATGGCACCAAATACTTTAAGAGTAGTATCATAATACTTTTTTAACATGGCAGCGTTATCATCAATTACTTTAAATATTCTTTGGCGAGGTGAAAGAACCTCTTTTTGCCACATCCCATCATGTATTAATATTTGTAATACATCATCTTTATTATTTTGAAGTCGTTCAAATAAATTCTCATATCTCCAGTATCCGGTTGAATCTGCACCGTATCCAATTTCTTTAAAAAATTTTGGTGCATAAACATTTAGTAAACCGGAATATTCTTCATCATCAAATTGTAACAAAAACGGGTTCGTATTGTGAAAAGAGAATGTTTTAATTTCTACATTAAATAATTCTTGTAGTATTTTTTTTTCGCGTATGAGGTAATAAGTTAAATCATTTTCATTTTCGATTCCATAAAAATGTGCATCAAAATGTAACCCTATTCTATTACCAAATTCAAGAAGAGTTTCAAGTATTTTATAGGTTTTCTTTTCAAAAGTATTGTAATATTCACTATGAAGATTTACAAAAGTTGTTGATTTAACACCAATTTCATATTCTATCTTGGCCATTTCCAATGCCAGCAATGGTGAAAATTCCAAATCATGCCTTAAGATAATCGATTTCTTTGTTCTACTGTTAAAATCTTCAAAAAAAATAAAATTGAAATTACTTTTTGCTATTTCAAGAAGTTTTTTATAATTTTCTAATGTAAACTGTTCAAAATGGTAAAGATGTCTATTATCGTTTTCGTTCATTAATTAATCAATTTTTTAAATCTATACTGCTTATTGCACTTTTAATAAAATTTTTTTATCACCAATCAGCCTCAAATGAATGATTATAACTCAAAAAAAATAAAGATATTATAAAACTATAATGTTTTGACGACAATTATTAGAGTATTTCTATCATTTTGGAAATAAGTTAAAACGGGCTTAATAAAAAAAAAATTTATTTTTCTCGCGTAATTTTCAACACATAAATCTGATCATTTATCTGAAATTTAATAGGAAATCTTATGTTATCCGCAGTTCGAAATTTATTAAATTGTTCTCTAATGGTTTTATCTATATCCAAAAAATTATCTTCTGATTTTCGTCTTGGATAGAAAGTTGATTCTCCTGTTTGAGATTGCGGAGAATAACTTTCTTTATTGATAGCAAACTCAATGCACATTTGCACGATTTTTTCTCCTAGCAATTCTCTCATTTCTTGAAGTAATTCATAACCATTAAAAATTAATTTATCTTTAAAATAATAAGGGCCTTCATCCACACCTTCCACAGCTTCAAAAAGAGTTAATGGAATTTCATTTTTACCTTCCATAATTTGCCATTGCAGGGGTGAAAAGCCCTTTCCCTGTGGCAAGTCACTTGCATGAACCACAATATTATACTTATTCCTTTTAAGATATTCCGATTGTAATATTTTTGAACAACTTAGTAAGAAACAGATATCCCCATATTCTATTACATTCTTATCAAAAACATAATTACATTCTAATCCTAAGGATAATAATTTTTGTTGCAGTTTCTGACCAAACGGAATAAACCAACTGTTAACATTATCAGTAAGTATAGTTATTTTCATAGTGAACCAAAAATTTCATTTGAAATAAACTCAACTTTATCTATTGGTAGAGATGAATACATTGGCAAAGTAATTAAACAGTTGGTTACATAATCAGTTTTCTGTAAACTGTAGTTAAATTGCTGATATATATTAAACCGATGAACCGCCGGATAGTGAACACTTGTTTGAATTCCTGCATTTGCAAGTTGGTGCCGTAAAATATCTCTTTTTTCTTTCGTTCCATTTTTAAGTATTATAGGAAATATATAATTTGAACTAAACTCTCTATAATCTTGAAATGGGATAATCAAATTTTTACAGTTACTTAAATTTGAGATATAGTGTTCTCGTACAATAGCTCTCTTTTCTAAGTCCGCCTTTAATTTATCAAGTTGCACAATTCCGATTGCAGCTCTAATGTCATCCATACGATAATTATATCCAAGGGCAACCACATCATACTCAGTTGAATGACCTTTTGCTCTCTCGTACGACATAGAAGTCATTCCATGAGAACGAAGCAATTTAGCTCTTTCAAATAATTCATTATTATTTGTAACTAACATTCCACCTTCACCGGTGCTGATGTTCTTATTTGAGAAAAAACTAAAACAGCCAACATCTCCTATTGTACCTAACTTTTTCCCGTGGTATTCTGAAAGTGGGGCATGACAAGCATCCTCAATAACTTTCAAATTGTATTTTTGGGCGATTCCCAATATAGCATCCATATCGCATGCAAAACCACCATAATGCATCACAACAATTGCTTTTGTCTTTGCTGTGATTTTTGATTCAATATCTACAGGATCAATCGTTAAATCCTCAAGACTTCGCACATCTGCAAATACTGGAATAGCTCCAACATATCTTATGGCATTAACTGTAGCAACAAAAGTTAAAGATGGACATATAACCTCATCCTCAGCTTCTATTCCACAAATTACCATCGCCAAATGAAGTGCAATCGTACAATTCGCCAATGATAAAGCATGATTAGCCCCTAACATAGCAGCAAATTTTGATTCAAATTGAGAACATTTAGGACCGGTTGATATCCACTTTGAGCGCAGAACTTCTAATACTGCGGCTTCTTCTTTTTCATCAAAATTCAAATCAAATAGTGGAATTTTAAAACTCATAATAACAATTTTGCGTCAAACATTATATATCTCCGGTTTATACCGGATTAAATTGTTTTTCAAAAACTCTATTGTTTCCTGCAAGCCGGTGGTGAGGTTATAGTCGGGTGCCCAATTGGTCAATTTTTTAAGTTTGGAATTGTCGCATTTTAACCTTTGGACCTCCGATTTATCAGCTCTTACCCGTTGCTGCTCCTGACTAACACTTAACTTTACCCCAAGTAACTGACCAATCAGCTCCACCAGATTACCTACGGAAATTTCTTCACTCATTCCGATGTTAGTGGCTTCACCAAAAGTTATATCCGACTTAAAAATCTCCAGAAAACCTCTTGCAGTATCTTTAACAAAAGTTAAATCACGCGTCGGGTCAAGATTGCCTAATTTTAATTCCGTTTTTCCCGATAGAATCTGCGTAATTACCGTCGGGATAATTGCCCGTGCAGATTGTCTGGGACCGTAAGTGTTAAAAGGCCTTACGATTTTCACCGGTGTATCAAACGACCTGAAATAACTATCGGCTAACTGATCAGCTGCAATTTTTGTGGCTGAGTATGGTGACTGCCCAACCGCCGGGTGTTTTTCATCAATCGGGACATATTGTGCCGTTCCGTAAGTTTCGGAAGTAGAAGTAACTAAAACCTGTTGAAGTTCAAGCTGACGAACCGCTTCCAAAACATTGTATGTTCCTTCTACATTTGTTCTTATGTAAGCCAAAGGTGATACATAAGAGTAGGGAATCCCAATCAATGCAGCCAAGTGAAACACAGCTTCACATCCCTTCACGGCAGAATAAACTGAATCATAATCCCGAATATCCCCGGTAATTACTTCAATATCGTTTTTAATTTCCGATGTTTCAAGCCAGCCCCAGTCGTTTTTGCCGTTATAACGCACAAAAGCCCGCACATCAAATCCCTCTTTAACAAGCAGCTCTGTCAAATGCGAACCGATAAACCCACCGGCACCGGTAACTAAAACTTTACACATTCAATCCCCCGCTTATCCCATTCCACGAATTTGACAAACCTGCGGTTCCCAGAATAATCTTAACAACCCGTTCTGAGGTGTTGGGGATTTCATAGTCTTTGGGTCTGTTTGTAATTTCATGTTCATTATTCATAACAAAATTGACGCTTCGCAACACATTTTCCGAGTTAAGCCCTGAAAGAATTATGCTGCCGGTATCCATTGCCTCGGGTCTCTCCATCGCATTGCGTATTGTTATCGCCGGAAACCCCAAAATGGCAGATTCTTCGGAAATGGTGCCGGAATCTGATATTGTGCACTTTGAATTCATTTGCAAGTGAACATAATCAGAAAACCCAAAAGGCTTCATAAAAAGAATGTTTTCGGGCAACATAAGTCCCTCAATAGACTCCAATCTCTTCCTTGTCCGTGGGTGAGTGCTTACAACAACCGGGAGATTCTGTGCCTCCGCAAGTTCCGTTAATCCGCTTAATATTTGTTTTAAATTATCGATGTTATCAATATTTTCTTCACGGTGCACTGAGACGACAAAATAATTCCCCGGTTTAAGAGAAAGTTCCGCAAGAATTTTTGAAGAAGTTATTTTCTCAAGGTTATCCCTCAGCACTTCATTCATCGGTGAACCGGTAAGATATATCCTTCGTGAAGGGAACCCTTCATTCAACAGATTTCTTCGAGCGTGCTCCGTGTAAACCAAATTAAAATCTGCTAAGTTATCGATAACCTTTCGGTTTATTTCCTCGGGTACATTAAGGTCAAAGCACCTGTTTCCCGCTTCCATATGGTAAACAGGTACTCTTAGCCTTTTTGCCATATATGCAGAAAGACAGGAGTTTGTATCACCGAGAACCAGCATTGCATCGGGTTTTTCGAGTCGCAGAATTTCTTCAGTTTTCCTGAAAATATCCCCTACAGTTGCCCCAAGAGATGAGACATCGGCGTTCATAAAATGATCCGGTTTTCTCAGCCCCAAATCATCAAAGAAAATCTCATTTAGTTCATAGTCATAGTTCTGACCGGTATGTGCAACAACATGATTGAACACCTTATCACAAACTTTCATAACGCTTGAAAGTCGGATAATTTCAGGTCTTGTACCTACAACTGTAAGTAATTTTAATTTATTAATCAAATTTTACACTGCTTCAAAGTAAGTATCCGGGTTTTCCGGATCAAAAATTTCGTTGCTCCAAAAGAGCGTCAACATTTCAGATGAACCGACATTAGTAATGTTGTGCGTGTACCAAACCGGCATATCAATTATCACCGGTGCGTCACCCGATACCCGGAATTCAAAAATTTCATTTTCTTCAATTCTTCTCATCCGGATTAAACCTTCGCCCTGTAAAACACAAAACCGTTCAATTTTATTTGTGTGGTAGTGGTTTCCCCTTGTAATACCGGGCTTAGTTGAAGAATAAAACACCTGACCGCCCGTATTTTCTTTTATTATTTCGGTTAAGAAGCCTCTGTCATCCGTTCTTTTCATCAGGCTGAACGGATAAAAACCGGGTACTAAGTATGACCGAAAAGTATTAAACAGAGTTACATCAAAGTAATTGTTTAATTCCGGTATTCTTGCTTCCTTCTGATACAATTCACTAAAATGCTTAAGTTTGTTCAGAACTTCCGAAACAGCGGCTTCACCCGTTATGGGTAAAAGCAACTCCGGGTTATCTTCCGGGGAGTTGATTAATTGATAAATCTTTTTCGCGATTTCGAAAACATAAATTAACCCGACCGAGCGATCAACCTGAATTTCCGGTTCCCCCCTTTTTGCCAATAAATGACAAAATGTAGCTATAAATGAGTTGTAAAACGGTTGCCCAAAGGGCCCATACACATTCGGAATTATCAACCCCGTAAAAGGCACCCGGTTTCCAGAAGCCCATGAAGAAAGTTTAAGCCGGGCTTCCTTCTTAGCCGTGCCGTAATTATTGTTCAGATATTCCTGAGTACTTGATGAAAATATAAAATACGGCGTAGCATTAACAGAATCCACAGCTGAAATAAGAATTTCCGTCAGTTCAACATTTCTATTGAAGATATACTTTTCATCTTCATGTCGATTCACACCTGCAAGATGAACAATCACATCGCAATCAGAAACAAATTCTTTCATTTTTTCAGGCTGATCGAACCATTCAACCTGAAAATCAACAATTTTAAAAGGTGAACCTTGGCTTCTGAAAAACCTCAGAAGGTTCTTCCCCATGAAACCATCAGAACCGGTCACTCCGACTCTTTTCACAATCAGACTACTTCCACTTGTTTGCCTTCAAGAGCAGCTTTTATTTCATCCAACCCTTGAATAAGTTCAATTGTTTCGTTCAGGTTTAGCCTGTATGTGTTTTCAGAAGTGTAGCCCTCAGAAGGCAATTGAACAGTTTCCCCTTCTTCAAAATATTTATCATAGTCAAGCTGCATCAGGTTTTTGATCCGATAATAATTCTCGTATTCAGTGGCTTTCATCAATTCTTCTCTTGTAACAAGGGTTTCGTGCATCTTCTCTCCTTCACGAATCCCGATTGATTTAATTCCATTATCATACTTGAAAATAACTTTCATAGCTTCAGCCATATCGGCTACGGTTGCAGCCGGCGATTTTCTCACGAGGATATCGCCATTTTCACCATGTTCAAGTGCGAACAGCACCAATTCAATTGCAACCGGCAACGGCAGAAGATAACGGGTCATGTTGAGATCAGTAACTGTAAAAGGAAGCCCTCTTTGAATTTGTTCAACAAACAAAGGAAGAACTGAGCCTCTTGAATACATAACATTGCCGTAACGAACACCACAAAAAACCGTATCTGAGTATCTTGCACGGGCTTTCGCAAGCATCAGTTTTTCCATCATTGCCTTGGACATACCCATAGCATTGATGGGGTAAACCGCTTTATCTGTGCTTAAAACAACAATTTTTTTAATGTTCCAGTGTTCGGCAGCATCAAGAACATTTCGCGACCCGATAACATTGGTTTTAACCATATCGAAAGGGAAAAACTCACCCGTAGGAACTTGCTTCAATGCAGCGGCATGGAACACATAATCTATCCCCTTCATCACATGCATTACAGATTCGCGGTCCCTTACATCCCCAATTATGAATTTTAATCTGCTGTCGTGTTTGTATTTGTTTCGCATGTCGTGCTGTTTCTTTTCATCTCGGCTAAAGATTACAATTTCAGCGGGATTATTTCCATTAAGTGTTCTTGTTACAAAAGCATTACCAAACGAACCGGTTCCTCCGGTTATTAAAATTCTCTTATCCTTAAAAAAATCACTCATTTAAATTTTCTGTTCATCCTTTAAATATGCTGCTTGTTATCTCCACCCCTTCCGCAAACCGTACGCCCACCTCAAACCCCAGTTTTTCTTTAATCAAATCGATTGCGGCGAAGGAGTGTTTCACATCGCCGGGACGGGGTGTGGCGTAGATCGGCGTTATGTTTTTACCGAGTACTTTGTTAAGTTCGGCAACGAGTTCGTTAAGGGTTATTCTCTCATGGCAGGCGATGTTCATCGCTATGCCGTATTCGTTCAGTTGTTTTGTGGCGGCAAGTATGTTTGCGTTCACTACATTTGAAACGAATGTGAAATCCCTGCTTTGAGTGCCGTCGCCGTAAATTGTGGGCTGACGGTCTTCCATCAGAGCTTTTATAAATTTCGGGATCACCGCCGAGTATTGGGAAGTGGGGTCCTGATTGGGCCCGAACACATTAAAATACCTCAGCGCAATGGTTTCCAAGCCGTAAAGCCGATAAAAAACACGCAAATAGTGCTCGCCGGTCAGTTTTGAAACAGCGTATGGCGAAAGCGGATTTGGCGTCATCCCTTCGTGTTTTGGCAGTTCGGGTGTATCGCCGTAAATCGATGACGAAGAAGCAAAAACTATCCTCCGCACCCCACTGTTTCGCGCCGCATCAAGCAGGTTAAGCGTTCCGCCGACATTCACATCGTTAGTGGTGATCGGGTCGTTTATCGATCTCGGAACCGACGGAAGTGCCGCCTGGTGAAGTATTACCTCCACTCCCTTAACCGCAGTGCTGACTGTATGATAACTTCTTATATCCCCTTCAATCAGTTCAATATCCGCCTGAACAGGTTCAAGGTTTCGCCTTCTTCCGGTGGCAAAGTTATCCAGAACACGCACGCTGTGCCCCTGTTTCAGCAGTTCAAGAACAATATTGGAGCCAATAAAACCCGCTCCGCCCGTTACGAGGTACTTCATCCGCACCTCAAACCGGTAAAAACTTCAAACGGGCTGTTAAATTCACCGGTTAAATCATTAAACCCACAAACTAAACTATCAAATCCACCAACCAAACTATTAAACCGGTCAACTAAAATATTAAATTTGCGGACCAAACTCTCAAACCCGCCAAACGGTGAAAAAAATCTCAAAATCATAATCTCTCGTTCACATGTTGTTTATCAAAGAGAGATTTTACATCATAAATAATCACATTTTTGGCACGCAATGAAGCAATATCAAGTTGCTTAAATTGGTTATGCCCCACTGCAAGCACTATTCCCTCATAATCAGCCAGTGCTAAGTTTTCGCACAAGGTAAGATCAATTCCATACTCATGCTGCACTTCCGCAGGATCGGCAAGAGGGTCACAAACATCCACCGAGCAGCCAAATTCCTTCAGTTCCGTAATTATATCAATCACCTTTGAGTTACGGATATCCGGGCAGTTTTCCTTGAAAGTTATCCCGAGTACCAGAACCTTGCTTCCGGCAACTTTGCAGCCGTCTTTTATCAGCAGTTTAACGAATTGTGAGGCGATAAATGCGCCCATTCCGTCGTTGATTCTTCTTCCGGCAAGAATAATTTCCGGGTGATAGCCAATATTCACGGCTTTGTGCGTCAGGTAGTAAGGGTCAACTCCTATGCAATGCCCCCCCACCAAACCGGGGCGAAACGGCAGGAAATTCCACTTCGTACCTGCGGCTTCCAGCACTTCAACCGTATCAATCCCCATTTTATTGAACAACATCGAAAGTTCGTTCACAAAAGCAATGTTGATGTCGCGCTGCGTGTTTTCGATAACCTTTGAAGCCTCCGCCACCTTGATTGAAGAAACCACATGCGTGCCGGCTTTTATCACGCTTTTGTAGAGTTCGTCCACCACTTTTGCGACTTCGGAAGTGCTGCCGCTGGTAACTTTTTTAATTGTACTTACGCGGTGTTCTTTATCGCCGGGATTGATGCGTTCGGGGCTGTAGCCCGCAAAAAAATCGGTGTTAAGCTTAAGACCACTTTGTTTTTCCACCACCGGGAGGCAATCTTCTTCAGTACAGCCGGGGTAAACTGTTGACTCATAAACCACAACAGCGCCCGGTTTTATCACGGTACCCACGGTTTCGCTTGCTTTAATAAGCGGGGTGAGATCGGGGATTTTAAAATCATCCACCGGCGTGGGAACCGTAACTATAAACACATCGACAGCCCGCAATTCCTCTTTATCATAAGAATATATGAGGTGCCGGGCTTCTTTAAGTTCTTCGGGTTCAACTTCTAAAGTTTTATCTTCCCCTTTTTTAAGCTCTTCGACCCTACGGGTGTTAATATCAAAACCGATTACTTTATATTTTTTGCCAAACTCAACAGCCAAGGGTAAGCCTACATAGCCCAAGCCAATAACCCCGACTGTGATTGTTTTGTTTTCTATTTTTTGAAGTAATGATGTGATGTAATTTGTCATCCGCTGTGAAATATTAAAAAATTCAGTTTTCAAAGTTACGAGAATTAAACATTTTTTCTATACCCAAAATCATGGGTGTTTGCGGTTTGAAGCCAATTTCGTCGAAAATTTTGTCAATTTTGCAAAAACTGTGAAGTATATCACCTGATCGAGGTGGTGCGTATTGGGGTTTTATCTCTTTTCCCGCTATTTGGGACATTATTTTTACCAATTGGTTTAATGAGGTTTTTTCGCCCGAGCCGAGGTTCAACGGGGTTGCCTCATAAGCCGCACTTGATTTTGATGTGTTTGTTGCAGGTTTTACAGATTTTGCGGGTTGCAGTTTCAGAGCCCCTTCCACAGCCAAGAGGTGGGCATGTACGAGATCGGATATATATATAAAATCCCGGGTTTGCTCGCCGTCGCCGAAGATGGTGGGGGTGCCGCCGTTTTGGATGATGTTAATAAATTTCGGGATCACCGCCGAGTACTCAGAAAATGGGTTTTGCCGCTCGCCATACACATTAAAAAACCTGAAAACCACAACCGGCAACCCATAAACGGTGTTATGGAACCGACAGAGTTTCTCGCTCAACAGTTTGCTTAAGCCATAAGGGGAAAGCGGATTCGCGGGGGTTTCCTCGCCAATCGGAAGCCGGTCGGTATCGCCGTAAACCGCAGAAGATGAGGCAAAAGTTACTATTTTTACATTATTTTGAAGTGCAGCCTCAAGTACATTTTGCGTTCCCATGAAGTTAACTTCGTATGTTTCCTCAGGATTGCGAAATGATGCCGGAACTGAAGCCAGTGCCGCCAGATGTACCACCACATCACACCCGGCTGCGGCTTTTGCAACGGCGGTTTTATCGCGGATATCCCCCTCGATTATCTCAACTTTGCCTGCAATTCCGGATAGGTTTCCGCGCCCGGTTGCAATTTCGGATAGGTTTTCACCCCCGGTTTCTTTTTCGGATGGATTTTCGCGTTTGCTGGTTAATCCTGCAAGATTTTCCTCGCTTTTTGCAATTTCGGATGACTTTTCACCCCCGGTTGCTTTTCCGAATGGATTTTCGCGCGTGCGGGTTAATCCTGCAAGATTTTCGCGTTTGCCGGTTGTGAAGTTATCGAGTATTGTAACATCCCACCCCAACCGATGAAATGCCTCTGCGATGTGTGAGCCGATGAAGCCGGCTCCGCCTGTTATTAAAATTTTCATAATGTGCACTGCAAAGTTACAATTTTCCCTGAAAATTCCATGTGAGGAAGTGGCGCCGCAGGTTCATTTAACAAATAGAGAGCAATATCCTGTTTATATATCCAGTGCCCGTTAACAAAGGCGCCGCGTATAAATTTAAAAAGAGAGCAATATACTGTTTATATATCCAATGCCCGTTAACCGAAGCGTTGCATTTTCATTGAACAAAGAGAAAGAATCCTCCTGTTGCCCGTTAACCGTACCTCCTGGTGGTCATTAAAAAAAAAAGAGAGAGCCTCTAAAAAAAGCTCTCTCTTTTAAATTTTCATTTTTCCGAAATAAGGGGAAATTAACCCTGCTCTTCCGTAAAAGCCCTGCAGCCCCCCTTCTCAAATAAGCCTTCTTCCGTAAAAGCCCTGCAGTTGCCCCCCTACTCAAATAAGCGTTCTGCCGTAAAAGCCCCGCAGCCGCCCCCTTACTCAAATAAGCGTTCTTCCGTAAAAGCCCTGCAGTTGCCTCCTCACTCAAATAAGCGCTCTTCCGTAAAAGCCCTGCAGCCCCCACCCATACAAGAAAACCTTACTTCATCAGCACCATTTTCCTTGTTATGCTGCCGCTCGCAGAACCGCCACTTACTGCACTGCCGCTCGCAGAACCGCCACTTACAGCGCTGCCGCTCGCAGAACCGCCGTTCGAAACGCCACCACCGGCAGCACCCCCACCAACAGCTCCGCTTAACTCCATACTCAACCGATAGAAATAAACCCCCGAGGGCAACCCGGCTCCGTCAAAGGCAACGCCGTGTTTTCCGGCAGAAAGCACGCCGTTTACAAGCGTACTCACTTTTTCACCCTGCACGGAAAACACATCCAGTGTCACAAATCCGGCAGCGGGAAGATTAAACTCAATCTTAGTTGAAGGATTAAAGGGGTTCGGAAAGTTCTGCATCAGCTCAAAGTTTTGGGCGAGCGGCACTTCCTCATCATTCACATCGGTAATCGGCTGATAAGCAGCAATTGCAAAAGAGGAATAAATTTCGCCAACGGAAGCCCCGTTGTTATAAACGAAAAACAAAGTCGTCTCCATCGAAATCCAATTGCCATTAATCCAAGTGAAAAAACTGGATGTTTCGGTATTCCCGAAGTTATCGAAAGCGTTTGTCGTCTGATAAACATTGTTCCAGCCGCCTTCCTGCCAGAATTGAGTAAGGTGAACTGTCGGGTTGTCATTCCCGTCATATTCAAAAGAGTTTTTAATGAAGTTCACCCATACGGTATCTTCCCATACCTCCATCAGTTCCACTTCCCTTTTGCCGGAGGCAGTGTAAGAATAGGTATTAATTTCTGCGTATTCCCAATGTGCATCCTCTGTTGGTTTACGCTCTCCGGTATTCCAAATTTCTTTTAAAGTAGTGGCTAAGTTTTGGTCGTTGTTGTATGTGAAGGAGATTCTGTAGTCATTCCGCCAGAAACCGGTCTCCGGATTAATCCACACTTCGGCTAACCAGGTTGTTACAGCGTTGTTGTTGTAAGTGAATGAGTTTCTGTAATCATTCACCCACTGGTTGTTGCTCCAATTTTGTACAGTTTCAGTGAGAATATTGCCTGAGGCATCAAAAGTGTAAGAACTGAGTGTGCTGTTTTCCCAGGCTGTGCCGTCCCAATCCTGCCAAAGAGATGATGTCATATTTCCTGCACCGTCGTAAGTATAAGTAATTCGGTAAAACTTTACCCAGCCTTCCGAGTTCAATTCGGCTAACTCAGAAATCAATCTGCCGTTGTTATCGTAGGTAAAAGTAGAACGCGCATCGTCGTACCAATCGTCTCCGCCCCAAGTCTGATACATGGCGAGTTGCAGCAAGCCGTTATTATCGTAGGTATAGTTGTACCGATAATTATTTTCCCATACGGTATCCAGAAGTTGAACATTAAGTTCGGTTATCACTCTGCCGGCGTTATCGTAGGTAAAATATTTTTTCATCCGGTCCCCCTGCAGCGACATAAGCAGGAAGTGTTGTGAATTTACACTGTTTGCGCCCTTTTTAAGGTTGTTAGCGCGGTGGTTGGTTGCCATGAGGTTCATTTTGTTAAAATACCCCAAAGGAAGTGTTGCCGCCCCGCCGTTGCTGAGGTTGTTTGCAGAGAGGCTCACCCCGTTAAAATACCCCAAAGGAAGTGTTGCCGCCTCGCCGTTGCTGCTTAGAGTCTGAGGTTTGGTTGATAAGCCTTGCCCGATTTGTGCCGGGTTAAACGACCCGCTTTGCCCATTTTGACCGGTGCCCCGCCCGCTAAGAACCTCCGCAAGCGCATAATTTTTCATCCCCGTGTTCACTGAACCGGCCAAAATTTCAGCATTTTTAGGACTTAACCGGTTTAACATGAGCGAAAACGCCCGAGCAAACTTCGGGTTTTGAAACTTCAGGAATAAGGCAGGAACGGTTTTTCCCGCACCGGAGTAAACACTTGCACCGGTGTTTGCAAACTCATTTGCCCCGTCACCGTAGTGTGCACCTGCACCTGAGCGAGTAACCGCACCAGCGCCTGCGCCTGCAAAGGCATTTAAATTTGCATTGGCACCCGAACCATAGTTTTCACCCGCGCCCACAGCAACATTTGAGCCTGAAGATACCCCATTGGGATGAACCTGAACCTTAACAACACTTCTTTGTTGCGACTCTCCCGTGGCAACAAAAGCAACAAAAAATATTAACAGCAGGAGATTTCTTTTAAGATTATTCACAACTACCTCAAAATTAATGTTTATTAAAAAAAAACGATTACTTTATTCCACAGAAACTATATTACGCAAAAAGTAAGGTTCGAATTAAAACCGAATTTAACCGTTAAAACCGAATTTAACCGGCACTTCAACTACTTCCCACACTTACGATTGCGAAAATTTAGCAACATACTTACCAAATTTATTATACGCATTTTCAAACAGAAATGTGATCCATCACAGTAATGATACAAATCACAGCAAGCGAGATGTTCAATTTTAGAACTGATTTGTACTAACCAATCATTGGATTAAATGGATTAAATAAGGA
>WBUK01000013.1 GCA_008933765.1 Ignavibacteriaceae bacterium
ATTTCTTGCTGTTCAAAAAACTCCCACCCCTGCTGAACAATTTCTTGCTGTTCAAAAAACTCCCACCCCTGCTGAACAATTTTTTGCTGTTCACAAAAACTCCCACCCCTGATTAGCAACCTCTTACTGCACCAAAAACCGGTTAAATTAAAATTTCGTCTTACACTGTAAAATAAAAAACTTACAGGTAAGCAAAATAACCATTCCGGCAAAATATAAACAACAAATTTTATCAGTTTTCGCTCTGAAGTTCGCCCGATAAACACGGTAAATATTTTATTTGATTTACTTTGCGAAATTCATTATATTTGTAGGCTATATTTCTTTACATTTTTGGACCGGTGATGGATTCCGAAATAAAAGTTTTTTCCGGCAGATCAAACAGACCTCTGGCTGAGAAAATTGTTAACTACATGAGCCGAAGGTTAGATGTAGAAAGAAAATTAGGGGCACTGGAAATTAAAAAATTCAGTGACGGCGAAATTTGGGTTAAATATGGCGAAAATGTAAGAGGGAGCGACCTCTACATCGTCCAGTCAACTAACCCACCTGCCGAAAATCTGATGGAATTGCTCATCATGCTTGATGCTGCAAAAAGAGCTTCCGCTAAGCGGATCACGGCTATTATCCCTTATTTTGGGTATGCCCGGCAAGACAGAAAAGATCAACCGCGCGTTGCCATCACAAGCAAACTTGTGGCTAACCTGATCACTTCTGCAGGTGCTGACCGTGTGATCACAATGGACCTGCACACCCCGCAGATTCAAGGGTTCTTCGATATCCCTTTCGATCACCTTTACGGTTCTATCGTTTTTTACAATGAACTCAGGCACCTCTCTAACAACCTTGCTGTGGTTTCACCCGATGTGGGTGGCATTAAAATGGCGCGGGCTTACGCTACTCGCCTGAATGCGAACCTTGTCGTCAGCGATAAACGCCGCCCGACGCAAAATGTTGCCGAAATTGCGCATATTATTGGTGATGTTGAAGGCAAAGATGTGCTGCTGGTTGATGACCTGATTGATACCGCCGGAACTTTCAGAACTACCATTGAAGCTCTCAGAAAAAGAGGCGCTAAAAAAATATATGCATCGGTTACCCACCCCGTCCTTTCAGGACCGGCGTGTGAACGAATTGCTGCTACTGATATTGAAAAACTCTTCGTCCTGGATACTATACCGATTGGCGAAGAAAAATTGAAAATTTTAGGAAATAAAATTCAGGTACTTAGCGCTTCCGCAATCTTTGCGGAGGCTATATTAAGAATCAACAAACACGAGTCGATCAGCTCTCTCTTTGATAAAGATAAAAGCTGACAAAGTAACTCAACGGAGAAAAGAATCAAATGGAAACAAAACTTGTTAAAGTGTCCCCCAGGACTCTTTTTGGCAAATCAGGAAGGAATCAGTTAAAGAGCCAAGCTAAAGTACCCGGCATCTTCTACGCTAATAAGACTGAACCGGTTGCGATCGAAGCTTCCGAAAATTCGATCAACCAGCTCTACTTCACTTCTAACAGTTATCTGATAAACCTCGAGATTAACGGCGGGGAAACCCACCAGTGCATCCTCAAGGATGTGCAGGTTGACCCCGTTACCGACAAAATTATCCACTTCGATATGTACGGCATCACAAAAGGTGAAAAAATCACCATCGATGTACCTGTCAGATATGAGGGTAATTCAATCGGCGTTATTCAGGGTGGGCAACTTCAGATAAATCTGCATAAACTTACTATCCAGTGCTTCCCGCAGGATCTGCCAAACGAGCTGATTGTGGATATCACTCCGCTGAAACTTGGGCAAAACTTCCATGTGGAAAAACTTCAGTATGAAAATATAACTATTCTTCACGCTCCTGAAACAGTGCTTTGCTATATCAACATACCGCGCGGGGTTGAGTCTCCTGTCCCGGGCGAAGAGGGTGCTGAAGAAGCTAAAGAACCTGAAGTTATTGCTAAAGGCAAAGATAAAGACGAAGAATAATCTTGAAGATTATCGTCGGGCTGGGGAACCCGGGGAAGAAATACCTGAATACGAGGCACAATGCGGGGTTTTTATTTTTAGACCACTTCGCTGTGCTAAACTCGTTGTCGTTCGTTCCTTCTAAGCACCGGTATTACAAAGCCGAAGGCGCCCTCGCCGGGAACCCTTTCGTGCTCGTTAAACCTACTACTTTCGTTAACCTTTCAGGCGATGCCGTTATTGATGTTATCGACGAGTATTCGGTTGAGGTTGAGGATATTCTCGTTGTTCACGACGAGATTAACATCCCGTCAGGTACCTATAAGGTGAAAAAAAGCGGCAGCGACGGCGGGCACAACGGTATTTATTCGATCATTTACTCGATCGAAAACGATTCTTTCCCCAGAATCAGAATTGGTATAGGAAACGATTTCCCTCAGGGTGGGATGGCAGAGTTTGTTCTCTCGCCTTTTTCAGCCGACGAATCTGAAAAACTTAATAAAGTTTTTGAAACTTGTATCGAATTAACTAAAGAATTTATCGTTTCGGGCGTTAAAGGGCTGCTCGACACGAACAGTAAATTATCTAAACGCGTCGAAAACAATCCGCCCGAATCCGGGCAGGAATCACTCGACACGAACAGTAAATTGTCTAAACAGGATCAAACACAAAAAACAATTAATCCGGGAGATTAAATGGAACAATATATCATCTACATTATCCCACTGTTTGGTATTCTTAGCCTTCTTTTTACCTATATAAAGGCTAAATGGGTTGCTAAACAGGATGTCGGTAGTGATAAAATGGCACGCATTTCGGGGTACATTGCCGAAGGTGCTATGGCTTTCCTTAAAGCAGAATACAAAATTCTCATCATTTTTGTAGCTATTGTTGCAATTCTTCTTGCTGTTACTGCAAACATGAAGGAAGATTCACACCCGTTAGTGGCTGTTTCTTTCATACTTGGTGCTTTTGCTTCTGCACTTGCCGGCTTCATCGGCATGAAAGCCGCCACAAAAGCTAATGTTCGTACAACAAATGCCGCTAAAAAAAGCCTTGGTGCTGCCCTTAATATCGCCTTCACCGGCGGAAGTATCATGGGGCTTGGTGTTGTGGGGCTTGGCGTTCTGGGGCTTGGTTTGTTGCTCGCAATTTATGCGGGGATGTGGCTTACACCTGAAATTTCACAGAATATTAACCCTGAATCGTTGCACATTGCAACAAGCAAAGTTATCACAGTAATCACCGGGTTTTCTTTTGGCGCTTCATCTATTGCTTTATTTGCAAGAGTTGGCGGCGGAATTTACACAAAAGCCGCTGATGTGGGCGCTGACCTCGTCGGTAAAGTTGAAGCCGGTATCCCCGAGGATCATCCTCTGAACCCCGCAACCATCGCTGATAATGTGGGTGATAATGTGGGTGATGTTGCAGGTATGGGCGCCGACCTTTTCGAAAGCTATGTGGGCGCTATCGTTGGTACCATGGTGCTTGGTGCGGCTTTTATTCCTGTTCACGGGTTTATCGAGCATTTCAACGGGCTTGGCGCCGTGCTTCTGCCACTGGCTATAGCTGCGCTTGGCATTGTAATGTCAATCCTGGGTACTTATTTTGTTAAAGTTAAAGAGGGTGGTAACCCTCAGACAGCACTGAACACAGGCGAGTTCCTCTCTTCAATTCTTACAATTATTGGGTTGTGGTTCCTCGTTAATTATATGTTGCCTTCATCGTGGACATACAACGATCCGTTGTACGGAACCACAATGACCTACACCCCGCTGGGTGTTTTCATCGCAACTGTTATCGGTCTCGTTTCGGGGCTGTTAATCGGTTTTATCACCGAGTATTACACAGGTACCGGTAAAGGACCTGTTAAGAATATTGTTCATCAGTCAATGACGGGAACAGCAACAAACATTATTGCCGGGCTAAGCACCGGTATGATGTCAACCGCTCTGCCTGTAATTATCATTGCTTTCTCGATCGTTATATCTTTCGAGTTCGCCGGTTTATACGGAATAGCAATCTCTGCCGTTGGTATGCTTTCCAACCTCGGTATCCAGTTAGCAGTTGATGCTTACGGACCGATTTCTGACAACGCCGGCGGTATCGCCGAAATGGCTGAACTTCCCAAAGAAGTAAGAGAAAGAACCGATAAATTAGACGCAGTAGGTAACACCACAGCAGCAATCGGAAAAGGTTTTGCAATCGGTTCGGCTGCACTTACGGCTCTTGCACTTTTTGGTGCTTTTATGACGGCAGCAGACCTTAAAACAATCGACCTTTCAAAGGCTAAGGTTATTGCCGGGCTTTTCTTAGGGGCGGCAGTTCCTTTCCTCTTTTCCGCTATGGCTATGATGGCTGTGGGGAAAGCTGCTATGTCGATGATTGAAGAAGTAAGAAGACAGTTCGCTTCGATTCCGCAATTGAAAGCTGCGCTTTCGGTAATGAGAAAGAACGAAGGAAAAGAAAAAGCAGACTGGAGCAGCGAAGATCAGCAGATTTTTGATGCGGCTGAAGGCAAAGCAGAGTATGGCAAATGCGTTGAAATTTCAACTACTTCAGCACTTCAGCAAATGGTTCTTCCCAGTTTGCTGGCGGTTGTAGTGCCGGTTCTGATTGGCTTCCTGGGCGGATTGGAAATGCTCGGCGGGCTGCTCGGTGGCGTTACCGTCTCCGGTGTTCTCATGGCTATCTTTCAGGCTAACTCCGGTGGCGCCTGGGATAACGCTAAAAAAATGTTTGAAGAAGGTGTTGAGTATAACGGTCAGATGTATTACAAAGGCTCCGACCCGCACAAAGCCGCCGTTGTCGGCGATACTGTGGGCGATCCGTTCAAAGATACCTCGGGTCCTTCGCTCAACATTTTGATTAAACTGATGTCGGTCGTATCACTTGTGATTGCGCCGTTAGTTAAATAAGTTTTAAATATAACTGTTAATTTATTAACCCTACCCGGCTGAAACGACGCCGGGTCCTTGTCCATAGGGAGGATTCTTGAGAAGAAATCACTATGAAACTGCCGTAATTATTAATGCGGCATTGGATGACGAACAGATCGAAGCCGAAGTGGTGAAGATCTCCGGTATCATCACCGACGGCGGTGGTGTTATCTCGGAAACAGAGAAATGGGGCAGGAAACGCCTCGCCTACACAATAAACAAAAACAGGCTTGGGTACTATGCTATCTTCAGATACGAAGCACCCGTCGGTTTAATCGCCGAGTTCGAAAGGCTGTTGAAAATCAACGAAGCGGTTGTAAGGTTCCTTACTATCAGGCTTGAAAAAGAAGCTCTTGAATACTTCGCTAACAGAAAGTATGAATTAGAAAACAGCGAAGCTGAAACAACCGAATTTGACGGCGAAGCCAAAGAAGAATCGGATAATGTGGAAGCAGCCGGTCAGGCTGATGAAGCACCTGTTGCAACCCCGGAACCTGAAGCAAAAACTGAAGAGAAAACCGAAACAGCCCCTGAAGAGCCTAAAGCTGAAGCTGCTGATGAGGCACCCGCTGCAACCCCGGAACCTGAAGCAAAAGCTGAAGAGAAAACCGAAACAGCCCCTGAAGAGCCTAAAGCTGAAGCTGCTGATGAGGCACCCGCTGCAGCAACAGAAACCGAAGCAACGGCTGGAGAAACCGAAAAGCCTGCTGAAACAGCTGCTGAGGAGCCTGAAACCGGCTCTGAGGATGTAAAAACTGAATCAGACAGCGAGCCCGGGAATTAATCGGATAGATGTTCGAGAGAGGAGAGATCAAAAATGGCTGAACTGAGAATGCCCGAAATCAATTATGTGGTTATCGCCGGCAATCTTACTAAAGACCCGGTTTACAGACATACTACTAACGGAACCCCCGTGGTCAATTTTACCATTGCTTCAAACAGAAAGTTCAAAGACTCCGGCAATCAATGGCAGGAGGATGTGTGCTTTGTCGGAATTGTTGCATGGAATAAACTCGCGGAGAGTTGCAAAGAGCGTGTCAGAAAAGGTTCTGCCGTATTGGTCGATGGCGAACTGCAAAGCCGCTCCTGGAGAGCCGAAGACGGTAGCTCGCGCAGCATCGTCGAAATTAAAGCCCGGCGCATCCAATTTCTTAATAAACGATTTAAAGCCACCGGCGAAGAGTTATACGAAGAACCAATATCGGACTATGACGACGACTCCGCCGGCTACACTTCCGATTCTTTCGATAAATTTCTTACTGACGAAGAATCTAAACTTATTAACGAGTAACTATTATGATGAATACTAATAACAACTTCAACCAAAACAGAAGTAAAATGCGCATGTTGAAACCCAATAAAGTGTGCAGATTCACACAAATGGGTATTAAATACATCGATTATAAAGACGCTAAACTGTTACAAAAGTTCATTACTGAACAAGGGAAGATTATTCCTAAAAGAATCACAGGAACAAGCGCTAAATATCACCGCCAGTTAACCACTGCTATCAAAAGAGCAAGGCACATGGCTATTTTGCCGTATGTAGCTGATGCAGTTAAATAATCAGAAGGAAACTGACTAATGAAAGTAATTTTAAGACAAAACATCGATGCCCTCGGTCAGGTTGGCGATATTATCGAAGTGAACGAGGGTTACGCTCTGAACTACCTGATTCCTAAAAAATACG
Organism: Ignavibacteriaceae bacterium; assembly: GCA_008933765.1. GTDB lineage: Bacteria > Bacteroidota > Ignavibacteria > Ignavibacteriales > Ignavibacteriaceae > UTCHB3. Next base: position 6,593 of record WBUK01000013.1, read on the forward strand.
CTTATGCTGCGTTGAAAGGGAACCTTAGAGCAATTGAAGATGAGAAAAAACTGCTGCTGAAAAGAAGAGAAAAAGAAGTGGCTGCCGCTAACGAACTTGCTTCGAATATCGAAAATGTCAAGATCGAAATTATGGTTCAGGCAGGCGAAGAAGATAAACTTTTTGGCTCCGTTACATCACAAATGATCGCCGATAAACTGAAAGAAAAAGGTTTTGAACTCGATAAAAGATCCATCGAGCTTCACGAACCGATTAAAGCACTCGGCATCTTTGATGTGCCCGTTAAGTTGCATTCTGCAGTAACTGCAAAAATCAAAGTTTTTGTAGTTAAAGAACAGAACGACTGATAATTTTTCCCTTAATTGGCAAGAATCTACAGATTGTATTCTAATCTGAAATCTAAAACCGGGTGATTTACTTAGGTTTAGTGTGTAGTTTACAATAGTTGATTATTCCCCTTTGTTTTGGGCAGTCTGAAGTGTTTCACACACTAACAGCTGCCCTTTTTTATTCCCCCTCCACTTCCCGCCGGTGTAAAAGTTAAGCTCCATCGGGGCGATCCTGCAAAAGCAACGGAAGTATCTGCTTACTTCCCGCCGGTGTATAGGTTAAGCTCCATCGGGGCGATCCTGCAAAAGCAACGGAAGTATCTGCTCACTTCCCGCCGATGTATAGGTTAAGCCCGCCGGCACCAATCCATTTATTGTTGTTGCGGTCAATTGCGATGGACAGAGCTGAATTATCTTTAATCCCCGAGTTGGCGGTGTTATACTTCTTCCATTTTCCGCCGTTTAAGTATAAAACCCCTGCATCAGCGGTTGAAACCCATACTTTATCGTCAGGCGCAATCGCTATTCCGGTAACTAACGAACCTGTAAAACCTGAGTTAAACGGGGTGTAGTTTGTAAAATATTTCCTGTTGAACATCGAAACTCCAACTGCGCCGGTGGTTCCTGTGTAGCCGACCCAGAAATTATTTTGCCGGTCGGTTACAATTCTTTTCACATTAATTCCCGGTATATTCGAATTTACCGAGTTGAAAATAAACCATTCATTCTTAGCCGGCGCATACATTACCAAACCTTCACCATTTGTGCCGATATAAACATTACCGTTGTTATCCGCTTTCACGGCATTCAGCCTGTTTGTTGGCAGCCCGCTGTTACCGGTGTTATAAACATGAAAACTCGTGCCGTCAAACTTCACTAAGCCCTGGCTGTAGGTTGCTATCCAGACATTTCCCAACTTATCAACATCTAAACCGTTTATGAAATTCTCCGGTAGATTGCTGTTGCTGATGTCATACGAAACCCAGGAGGAGCCGTCAAACCGTGAGAAACCTTCAGTTGTTGCAACCCAAATTCTCCCTTTGCTGTCGAACACAAAATCGTTTACATAATTATCCGGGATACCTGAGTTTGAGCGATCGTAAGTAACCCAGTTCTCGCCGTTAAACTTTACCAGTCCTTTTCCGTTGGTCGCTAACCATTTATTATCCGAACCGTCAATAAGTATCTTATTAATCGTGTTCATGGGAAGTGGTGAGTTCGAAGAGTTCCAGTTCTGCCACCAATCAGCGGGGTTCTCGCGCAAATCTAAAAGCATAGTATCCTGCTGATCGCGGGCAACTACAGTGTAAAAAGTGGTGTCTATATACTTACTAAGTTTCAGGTCGATCTTATAAAATCCAGGTTCTAACCCATCCAGAATTGTCGGCGTGAACTTGCCGGTCGGGCGGTTATTGAAAAATACTTCCGCCCCCGCAGGCTCGGAAACAACCGTAATGCTGCTGAATTTTAACCCGGGCAACACAGGCGGCTCTTCTTCACAACCTGTCAGAAAAATAAATATAGCGGATAAAAGTAAAATTTTCTTCAACTGTTAATACCGGATTTGAATAAGGAAAATTCAGATTCTCTGATTTGTTAAAATAATGTTTTTGAATAATTATCCCATAAACAATTTTTTGTTTTTTTTGGTTGTTGCTTCATATTCTGTTTGAAAACGGAAATTTTTTTCGTGAGATTTAGACTGTCAGACTCCGCAGCTTGTTATTTTTTAACCTGATATATCTGACAGATTGTTTTATATGTCTAAATCAGCAATACCCCACAGCTTGCAATATGTCCGGGCAAGTGTTTGTTTATCCCTCTAAGTTTGACTTCTGAAAAAGCCGCAACCCAAAAAGAGAAATTAACGCCACAATATGTTCTGTTATTTCACTTTGCAGCTCTTCAAATTTCAAAGTCTGCGTTTCTGACGAAAATGCATACACTTCCAAAGGAAGCCCGGCTTCATTCGATTGCAAAAGCCGTACAACCTGCACCAGATCGTTTCGAATTCGTTGGTGTTGCTTCAAATACCATTGAAGATACTTTCTGAAGAACAGAAGGTTTGTTATTTCGCCCGATTTCATTTCCGATAAAGTTTCGTTACTGATAAATTCTTCCGCAAAATCTTTCGTAATTTCGTTGTTTTTTAAGGTTTGAATCAGGTTTTCATCGGCAATTTTTACTGAAGTTGAATCGATTATAACCGATCTCATTATTCGTCGTGCGCCCAGTTCACTCATCCGGCGCCAATTCTTATACCCCACTTCCATTAGTTTGTAGGTGGGAATAATCGAAACGGAATTGTCGCTGTTCAAAATTTTAACTGTGTGAAGAGCAATATCTGCAACCGTACCGTCGGCACCAAAATCCGGCACTTCAATCCAATCCCCTTTTTCCAACAAATCGTACGAAGTGATCTGAATATTCACCACAAACGATAAAATAGTATCCCTGAAGACCAACATCAAGATTGCAGTCAGCGCACTTAATCCGGTAAGAATCGACCATGGGCTTTGCCCGGTAAGTAGCCCTGCGGCAACAACCAAGCCCCAAATCGCAATTACAATCTTGATAATCTGAAGATAACCCTTAACCGGGCGACGATTAAGAGCCTCGCTGCTTTCCCAAATATCAATTATCGCATTAATAACCGAAAAAAGGATAAGGATTACTAATAATATATACCAAAGGTGCAGCAGATGTCTTACTTGCACCGTGTATTCACCCAGTAAATAGGCGTAATGATCCGCCACGCCGGTGGGTATCAGCAACAATGCCCTTCTTCCGACCCGCTTGTTCAGAAGAATTTCAAGCCAACGGCTCGGCATCTTTTTAAGCAACCGCTTTCTCACTTCAAATGCGAGCCAGTTAAAGAAAAGATAAACTAAAACTGCAATACCGATTATTATAAAATAAAAAACCCACTCGTCAACAGCCAGAAATTTATCAAACAGTGCTTTCATTACTTTTTCGTTTCGTATTTTTGAACTTCTGATAAGATTATTAAAAAAGATATTTACTAATATAAAGAAGTGGCGCTTTAAGTTCTAACTTGCACAACGAAACTAAAACTACGGTTCGTTTGTCTAATTAAGTATGAATACATCAGTCTCAAAGCAGATATTACCCTTTTTTGCAATATTTTCGCTTTTTTTCTCAACAGCAGTTGCGCAGCCCGGTTATAGTGATAACAAGTTATTGCTTGCTCAGCAGTTCGAACAATTGAACCAGTTTGAAAAAGCAAAAACTATCTACTTGGATCTTCATCAAAAATCACCGGGTGATTATTTTTTCTTAGAGTCTTTAGTACGCGTTACCAACAAATTGCGCAATTACGACGAGTCGCTCGGCTATTTAAATTTGTGGAATAACAACCACCCACGGGATGTAAACGGGATTAACTTACAGGGTAAAACCCTTCTGCTTGCAGGCAAAGAGAAAGACGCTCTTAAACTTTGGGATGATTTTCTGGAAACTGTTAACTACGACCCTAACCTCAGCCGTGTGCTCGCTTTTTCTGCAATTGACGCTAAGGCTTTTGATTCCGCAATCTACCTGTTAGAAAAGGCGAAAAAAAAGACGGGTAAACCGATCTATTTTCTGCTCGATCTCGGTTATCTTTACGGCTACACAATGCAGTATGATAAAGCAGCCGGTGCTTATTCAGAGTTGTTAGAGCTTGATCCTCAACAGTTCCCTCAGATCGATTCAAGGATTCGCAGCACCGCAAACAACCCGGAAGCTGCGCTCGAGTTTATTAAAGCTTTCGAGAACTTTGTGGAACCTTCACCTCAAACCCTCCGGATTTTGTTCTCGCTTTATCTTGATCAGAAAATGTTCGCAAAAGCAATTAACACCGCTTTATTATTGGAAAAAACCGGGAATGAAAACGGGGTTTCCCTCTACAGAGCCGCTGAAGAAGCATTTTACGGGGGCGACTTTGCCTCAGCCGCCGGCGCATACGCCAAACTTTTGGAACTTTACCCAAACAGACCCGATAAACCGGTTGTGAACCTCAATTTTGTGAAAGCGATGGATGAAACCCTGAACCTCAGATACATTGAACTGAACCCGGTTTGGAAACCTTATGACCTCGAAATTATGCCCCCAAGGGAAGATTATCAACCGGTTTTGGATAAATACAGCGAGATTATCTCACTTTTTAAAAATTCTGAAACTGCCTCCGAAGCCATTTTCAGAAAAGGGTACTTGCACTACAAACTTAAGGAATACGAAGAGGCGCTCGGTTTGTTCAACGAACTAATCACTAATCGACCACATTCTCAGTTTGCCGCAAATGCATGGCTTTATAAAGGGCTGATCGAGCTGCGAAAAAACAAGAATCAGGAAGCTGAAAATTGTTTTAAATCAGCTTCAACGGCATTTTCAACAAACCCCGATGTGCAAAACAGAGCCCGGTATTACCTGATGCTCTGCTATTTTTTCAGAGGGGAAACTGAGCACACTCAGGAACTGCTTACGCAAATTATTGCCAATCCGGCTGATAATCTGGCAAACGATGCACTGGAGCTTGCACCAATTCTTAATAAAAATTTTGCCGATTCACTCACTTCCCTTGTATTCGCAAAGGGCGAAAAACTTCTGCTGCAGGGGAATCTGAAAGAGGCTTTCACCGTTTTCAACGAATTGCGCTCATCAACTTCGAAAATTGCCGCCTGGATGGCTTTATATAAATCAGCCGAAATTGCCGCTTCATTGGATGAATCGGATACCGCAATCGAGCTTCTAAACGAGGCGGTAAGCGACCCAATGAACTTATTTGCGGATAAATCGTTATTTTTGCTGGGTGATATTTATCTTTTTAGCAAAAAGGATACTCAAAGCGCCGTTAAAGCCTACGAGCAAATCTTAATTCAATTCCCAAAATCTATATTATTCGATAAAGCCAGGGAAACAATATTATCACTGAAAAACAACTGAAAGATTATGTCGAAACGACTTCCAACCAAAAACGCCCGTTGCTCTTTTTGCGGGAGAACTTCCGATGAGGTCAGCCTTATTGCGGGCCCCGATGTATATATTTGTGAAATCTGTGTGCAAAGCTCCGTTGAGATTCTTCGCTCGAACATCAGCGCAGTCCGCCCCAAAAATAAAAAGGCGATGGATGTAACGCCAAGCCTAATCTTCAGCGCTCTCGGCGAGCATGTTATCGGGCAGGAAAGGGCAAAGAAAACTTTATCCGTAGCGGTTTATAACCACTACAAAAGAGTTACACAGGAAGATGTGTTGCACAGCCTGAATGATGTGGAAATTGAAAAAAGCAACATAATGCTGATTGGCCCCACCGGAACGGGTAAAACACTTCTGGCTAAAACCCTTTCAAAAATTCTTGATGTTCCCTTTGCAATCGCCGATGCAACCACAATAACCGAAGCCGGCTATGTGGGCGATGATGTTGAAACCGTTTTGGTGCACCTGCTTCAGGCTGCCGACTACAACTTGGAAAGAGCACAAAGAGGTATAGTTTACATCGACGAAATTGATAAAATAGCGCGCAAAAGCGAAGGCTCTTCAATCACCCGTGATGTGTCAGGCGAAGGGGTTCAGCAGGCTTTATTGAAAATTCTGGAAGGGACGGTTGCAGGCGTCCCCCCAAAAGGCGGAAGAAAACACCCCGAACAAAGCCTGATCTATGTGAACACAAGAAACATTCTGTTTATTGTTGGCGGCGCTTTCGAGGGAATTGAAAAGATTATCGCTAACAGAATCAACCAGAATAAAATGGGCTTCGGTGCCGATGTCGCAACTGCCAACCACTTAGATGACGACGAACTTATAAGCATGGTAAAACCTGAAGATTTACTAAGGTTTGGGCTTATCCCCGAGTTAATCGGTAGGGTGCCGGTGCTTGCACCACTTCACTCACTAAGCAATGAAGCGCTCGCTAATATTCTGCTCGAACCAAAAAATGCGATCATTAAACAGTACAAAAAAATGTTCGCTATGGAAGATGTTGAATTAGAATTTGACCCGCTGGCTATCAACGCAATCGTGCAAAAAGCGATCGAACGGAAAACAGGCGCCCGTGCACTCAGATCGATCGTTGAAGAGTTTATGATTGATATTATGTTCAACCTGCCCGACAGACCTGAGATCGGAAAAGTGCTAATCACACGGGATGTGGTGATGGATGGCGCTGACCCTATTCAGTTTGAACGAGAGAAAAAATCGGCGTAAAAATGCGTGCCCGCCGGGCGGCTCTAACTCTGTCGTTTCTTAAAATTCCTGCTAAACAGGCGGCTCCCGTTAGAAAGCGCCGGCTCCGGAAGACGGTTACTTCACTATCCAACATAGTCTTTTCCCCTGAGGTATTACCCGTTAAGAAAGCCCCTTTCCGGCGGGCTGTCTTTATTTTTTTATTCTTCTTTTTTGCTTTCGATGCTGCGCCCCAAAGCAAAATATTGATACCGATGGACCTAACACAAACAGACCACCTGAAAGCATACGGAATAACCTACCGCGCCCTTGAGAAAGGATACCTCGCCGATTGGCTGCTTAACTATCGGGGCGGCTCGTTCGCAATCGATTTTTCAGATGAAATGGTGCTCGACTGCAGGCTGCAGGGCGTCTCTTTCGAACTATTGGATGCCGCAGCCACTGTGGATATATACTCTTTCGTGCAACAGGAAGACCAAAATATGGATGTGGTGCGCTTGGAAAAAGCTCCTAAAGTTGCCGTTTATGTGCCCCCGGGCTTCCACCCATGGGACGACGCTGTTACACTCGCTCTTGAATACGCAGGGATCCCGTACGATAAGTTCTGGAATGAAGAAATTCTTCGGGGAGACCTCGCAAAATACGACTGGCTACACCTCCATCACGAAGATTTCACCGGGCAGTACGGAAAATTTTATGCCTCGTATGCTAACGCACCATGGTACATCGAAAATCAAAAAAGATATGAGGACGATGCATACCGCCTGGGCTACGCCAAAGTCTCGAAAATGATGCTCGATGTGGCTAAAATGATTAAAAATTTTATAGCCTCCGGCGGATTTATGTTCGCGATGTGCTCGGCTACGGATTCTTACGATATCGCTCTTGCTGCCGAAGGGACTGATATTGCAGCCGAAATGTTCGACGGCGACCCCGCCGACCCCGCCGCACAAAACAAGTTGGACTATTCGAAAACCCTCGCGTTCACCGATTTCCTCCTTGAGCAAAATCCCTATGTATATGAATACAGCGATATCGACATTCAACCATCGGAAATTCTTGACTACGGCAACGACTATTTCACACTTTTCGAGTTTTCTGCTAAGTACGACCCAATCCCCACAATGCTGACACAGTGCCACACCAATGTGATTAAGGGGTTTATGGGCCAGACAACCATGTTCCGGCGCAACCGTGTGAAGAAATCGGTTATTGTGCTTGGAGAAAGAAAAGATACCGATCAGCTTAAATATCTGCACGGCACTTTCGGAAGAGGTTTTTTTTCCTTTTATGCGGGGCATGACCCTGAAGATTATCAGCACGCTGTATCTGACCCACCGACCGATTTAAATCTACATAAAAATTCACCCGGCTACAGGTTGATATTAAACAATATTCTCTTCCCCGCTGCAAAAAAGAAAAAACAAAAAACCTGAGGCGCTTTTCAGGTTGAAATATGAGGCACCACAAGCTGTGGAAGGAAGTTTCACGCTTGGAAGAAGAAAGCTTCATAATTGGATGAAGTAAACACCACAGACGGAGAAAAAAGGTTTCACCGGCTGAGGAAAAAAAGGACACCACAAGTTGATAAAGAATTCCCCACATAACCCGCTAAAGAAGTACCCCACTATTTAACAAAAAGCTTCCCTCCGCACGATTAAAAAAACTTAAATATAAGCTTTTGCCGTATTAACCGCCTCTTCAATGGATGAAACAAAGGTTAACTTCATTCCTGTTTTACCTTTAATTTCCTTTCCGTTACCTTTGGGGATTATAGCCGTTGTGAAACCTAATTTTTCAGCTTCCTTAAGGCGTGCAAGAATTTGAGGGACACCCCTGATCTCGCCTCCAAGCCCCACTTCACCAATTACAATCGTGCCAACAGGCAACGGCTTTTCACGAATTGAAGAGACAACACTAAGACAAATCGGCAAGTCGGAGGCTGGTTCATCTATCCGGATACCGCCGGATACATTGATGAAAACATTTTTGTTGGAAAGGTTCATCCGTGCCCTTTTTTCAAGTACTGCAAGCAGAATCGAGAGTTTTCGCTGGTCGAACCCGCTCGTTATCCGTGACGGGTTACCAAAATATGAGGGAACTACAAGTGCCTGAACTTCGGTAAGAATGGCTCTTGTCCCCTCGAAAACGGCTGTAACGCAACTCCCGGAATTAACCCGGTTCTCTTCGTTAAGAAACACACCTGAGGGGTTAAGCACCTCTTTAAGTCCGCTCCCCTGCATCTCAAAAACACCGATTTCGTTTGCGCTGCCGAAACGATTTTTAACCGCACGAATTATCCGGAACAGATTGCTGCCGTCACCCTCAAACTGCAAGACTGTATCAACGATGTGCTCTAATATTTTGGGACCCGCAAGCGACCCCTCTTTGGTAACATGCCCGATTATCACGGCGGTTCGGTTCATCTTTTTCGCATTTTCGATGAAAGCATACGCCGACTCCCGAATCTGCGTCACAGTACCCGGCGAACTCATCAGCTCGGGGTTGTTTACAGTCTGGATCGAATCGATCACGAACAGCTGAGGTTCTGTCCGTTCTATTGCGGCAAGGATTTTCGAAGTGTCGGTCTCAGCGAGTATCGTTATAAGCTCCGATTTCACCCCCAACCTCTCGGCACGAAGTTTAATCTGTTGAAGTGATTCTTCCCCGGTAACATACAGCGAAGGTTTCCGTAGCGCCTCTAACGCCTGAAGCAAAATGGTTGATTTGCCAATTCCCGGCTCGCCGCCCAGTAAAATTACGGAGCCCGGCACAAACCCACCGCCGAGCGTTCTGTCTAATTCGCCAATTCCGGAGGAAAAACGGCTCACTTTTGTAAGCTCGATTGCCCCCAATTTCCCCATATTAAGATCGCCTGAGTACCCTTTTCGAACTGCAACTTCCGGTTTTTCCACCCGTTCTTCAGTAAAAGAGTTCCACGCCTCGCACTCGGGGCACTTCCCTAACCACCGGATACTTTCGTAGCCGCAGGAGGAACAAACAAATTTGGTTTTTTCTTTTTTCAATATTCTTTTAAAGGCTTCACCCGCCGAAAAACTTCTCTGAAATTATTTTTCGGCGATTAATTGTAAGAACCGGTAATCAATACTCTTTCAAAATTTTAACCCGCTCGAAAAGAGCAGGCAACACATCACCGGAGCGCCCTTTAAGAAAAAACCGACGGTTGTGCTGGTGGTCTTCCTCATCGATGTTAACATCAACCACAATTGCACCCGATGAAAGCGCCGCAGAGGGAAGAAGTGCTGCCGGATATACCACACCTGATGTGCCGACTACAAACATCATATCACACGCCTCGCAGCTTTCTTCTGCTTTCTCATAAACTCCTTCCGGCAGGTTCTCGCCAAACCAAACCACATCGGGCCTGATCAATGCTCCGCAGGCACATCTTGGCGGTTTGCGGTCTTCAAGACGAACTTCACCCGTGAAGATTTCACCGCACTGTGTACACTTGTTTCGTGTTATGTTGCCGTGGAGCTCGAGAACATGCGAGCTTCCGGCACGGTGATGAAGATCATCAACATTCTGAGTGATAACAGTAACATCAAAATATTTTTCAAAATCAACTATGGCACGGTGCCCGGCGTTCGGTTCCGAATCATGAATTATTCGCCTGCGGTACTGATACCACTCCCAAACCATATCAGGGTTGCGCATAAAAGAATCAAAATTTGCAAGTTCCTGCGCACTGAATTTTTTCCACAATCCATCATCTCCCCTGAAAGTGGGGATGCCACTTTCCGCACTGACTCCTGAGCCTGTAAAAAATACAATCTTCCGAGAATCGGCGAGCTTATCGATCAATTCACCGGGTATAACAGCCGCTTCCGTTATCAATTTATTTTATCTCCTGTAAATCCGTTTTTTTGTATTGTTAAAATAAGTAAGGAACTAATCAAATAATGTGATTTTTTACGAAATAATTCCCAAACCCTCGTTAACACTCATAAAAAAAGAGGCTGCCGGGGGATCCGCTCTCCCGGCAGCCTCTCAAAAAAATTTCAGCCCATAAGTTAATTAATGATAAAAGCTAACACATACTTTCGAACTTCGAAGTTTTCGGTAGCCACAGCCCCTGCCGCAGTGTTAATTAACTACAAAAGTTAATACGAACTTTCGAGACTTTACTCTAAAAATAAGCTTCTGAACTCTTACTTCTTATTCTTTATTTCAGCAAGAAGTTTTTTGGACTCAGCAAGCACCGTGTTATCATCCTCATCCAAAAAAGGAATAGAGGGGATTTTGTTCAAATGAGTGCGGGCTTTATTGTAGTCTTCTTTTTCGATATAAGCCTTTGCAATCTCTAAGTGAAACATTCTGAAATTCGGGCGCAGTTGTATTGCCTTGTTAAGTTCTTTAATTGCCACATCAATATCACCCCAGCCCAAGCCAAGCGGCAGCCTGAAAATGTAAGGTTTTTCGCAAAGTTTGTTGTGAGTGCGCCCAAGTACATAGTGAGCCACCGCCTGCACATCGTTTCCTCCGTTGCCGAGTGCGATCGCCTTTTCAACATCAGCTTTAACGGAGTTTACCAACCCGGCAGCACTGAAAACATTTTTATAGAGCGCAATTCTGCCGTTGGCAATAGCTCTTCTCAAATATGTAATCGATTGATTTGGCGCTGCTTTAATCGCTCTGCTTGCATAGTTTTCACTTTTCTCGAAGTTAGTCATCTGTGCATTTCCGGATGAGTGCTCGCCAATATCAACATAGGTGCGGCTTAAGCGCCACAAAATTTCCCAGTTGTTGGGTGATTTCTTATCGGCTTCTAAAAACTTCTTAAGGGCGTCGTTGTTCTTAAATTGTTTAAGAGCAAGTTTGTCTCCCTCAGCCACTAAACTTTTCCAATCCTGTGCGTTTAAGCCTGAAAAAAGAAATAATAGAAAAAACGCTAAAAGAGAGTAAAATACTTTTGTTTTTTTCATACCTGTTTGCCTTTTCTGTTTGTTCACTTAATTAATAATTGATTTTACTGCTTCCACAAATTCTGTTCTGTCGAACGGGCTTTTAAGAAACGCGCGAACACCGTGCTCGCCCATGTTACCCGTAAATGCCTCTTCACGGTTCGATACTAAAATCACCGGGGTTTTGAAGTGGCTATCCAATGGGTTGATCGATTCCAAAAATTGCTCAGACGACATTAACGGCATCTCGTTATCCGAAATTATAAGCGCAGGCGCACTCTCCTGCAACAAATCGATCGCCTCGAAGCCGTTTTCAGCGCATTTTAGCTCATATTCAGTAAATTCCTGCGATACTATTTCGCGCCAAATCTCTTCTTCCTGTTTCGCCGATGTTACCAGCATTATCGTGTTTGCCGGGACAGGAATTGTGAAGTGGAACTCGCTGCCTGAATTTAGTTCCGAATAGAACCAGATTTCACCCCCGTGTTTATCGATTATCTCTTTTACCAAAGTTAAACCGAAACCGCTCCCTTTTTCACCTTTTGAACCCTCTTTCGAGACAAATTTCTCCATCGTAAAAAGGCTCGTCTGTTCCGAAGCGCTCATCCCCATTCCGTGGTCTTTCACCACAAATTCAGCCTGCCGTTGGTTAAACAGCCCAACCGACACTTCTATCTGGCTGTTTTCGTACGAAAATTTTATTGCATTATTCAGCAGATTTATAAGCGCCTGTGTTACAAGCCGTTCATCCGCACGGATGAATAAACTCTCGGGAACATCGGTGAGTATTTCAATATTTTTCCGTATTGCGTTGCCCGTAAGGCTCGAAACGCAGTTGTGCACCAGATTTATCACCGGTATGCGTTGCATTTCAGGCTTTAGTTTTCCTGTGCGCAGCCTCGACCAATCTAAAAGATAATTTATGAACTGCAGCTGGCTTAGTGAAGCATCGTAAATGTAGGTAAGATACTCCAATTTCTCATGTTTTGGCAGGTCTTCCTCGTTCAGAAGTATCTCTGCAAAGCCTAATATACTGGTGTAGGGGCCCCTTAAGTCGTGCGACAAAATGTTAATAAACCGGTCTTTCGATTCGTTAAGTTCCTTCAGTTCTTCTTCCGATTTAAGAAGTTCAAACTGCCTGAGTTTCAGCTCGTTGATGTTCGAAGTAATCCCCGAAATCATCACGATTTCTCCCTTGTTGTTTCTTGTTATGTGGCAGTTTTCCGAAACCCAGATTTCTTCGCCACTTTTTGTAACAAGCCTGTACTCATGCCTTAACGATTTTTGTTCGGGGTTGTTTTTCAGCTCATTAATCGCTTTAAGCACATTCATAACATCGCTTTTATGAACGATCGAATAGAGTTTACCGGGCATGCTGTTCACTTCTTCAACCGTATAGCCCGTTATTTTTTCCGCTTGCTCGCTGAAACAGAGTTTCGATGCCGGGTCGTTTGGGGCAGGGTCCTTCCAGAAGAAAAAATCTGCGTCGTCATGGATGTGAAGCATATCTTTCAGAGCCGGATCACTTAACTCATGCGAAACGGATGAAAAGTAGAAACCTTCGGCGGTAAACCCGTTAGTCTCTTGCCGAATTTTCATAAACATGCCCCCCCCGCTCACTTCATCGGAGGTGAAGCTACCGGCATAACCGTTAGCGAAGAGAGAGTCCGCCGAATCCCTGACCCCTAAGGCTGTCGGCTGAAATACATCGTTAAAATTCCGCCCCAACAATTTCTCTTGTTGCATCCGTTTTTCAGAATTCTGCTCTTTTACCTTTTTTATTCTGAAACGGTCATCCAGAGTTATCACGAAATCGCAAAAATGTGGCATTGACAGATTTTTCTAATTTTTGGAAAACAGTGTTTAAAATACTTCAATTAAATGAATTAAAAAAGAATATATTATCAATTAATCTGTTGAATTGCCCAAATTGTTATCGGAAAGGGGAGGTTTTAGGGTTATATTGCCCGCTGAATGGTGTATTGGAGTTACACCACACGCGGGACAATGGCAGGCAGCAGGAATTAATTACACATCAAAACTGATATTTTTTTGGTAGAACTTACTCCTCCCTTACTGTTCTATTTTGAGAGAAACTGAACTAACAAGCGTAATCCGTCAGTTTTGCAACCGTCGTCTCTTTCCTGACTATTCTTTCTTGAGTGAAACCGAACCGCCGCTCGTTTTGCAGATTACCCGGGGTCCACCGCCGTTAATATTGCCCGAAAACTTGTTTTTATCCATACTGACCCCCGTGGCGTCTAAATTGCAGCGCACCGAACCACCAACCGACTCAAGCGCAACTTCAGCTTTAAGGTCGGCTGGAACAGAAACCATAATATCACCGCCCGATGTCCGGCAGTTAATCCCTTGGTTCTCGCCGGTGTACCTCAGTTTAATATCGCCACCGGAGGTGCCAAGATTCACCGTACCTGAAGCCGTCTGCACATCAATATCGCCGCCGGAGGTGCCTGCGTCAACAGAGCCTTTGCCTTCTCTGATTTTAACATCCCCACCGGAAGTTTTCATTTCAACACTTCCGTCAAATTTTTCGAGTGAAATGTCGCCGCCGCTGGTTTTTGCAATAAGTGAACCGCTTAGGTTCATCATCTTAATATCGCCGCCACTGGTTCCAATCAACAAACTCCCCGAAATATCCTTTATCTCCACATCCCCGCCACTGGTTTCAATATTTGCGGAATATTTTTCAGGAGTTACCACTTCAATCTTCAGTCCTAAGTTGTTCACCCACTTGATAATCGATTTATTTTTAATTTCCACAAGCACCCCTGCGCTCGACCTCTCGGCGAAAATATCAACATATTCACCGGCTTTTTCTTTACCGTAAATTTTAACGCTCACTTCATTTTTATTCCACGAGCTGACTTTAACATCGGCACCGGAGGCATTAATCATCAATTTTTCACCGGAAGTGGCGGTAAATGATTTGTTCAAAAGAAGATGCTCAGATGACCCCACTGCCGAGCCATCGCCTAAGTTAACCGTACAGCCCGGTTGCGCCGTTACAAGTGTAAAGATTACAAAAATCAACAACAGTAATTTATATATCTGAAATGTCCGTCTCATTCTTAATTCCTTTTATTGTATAAGGGTTTAGACCACTAATTCTTCAAAAAGGTTGCTTATCCTCAGATATTTATTTTAAACCTTCAGGTATATATTTCAAATCCTCAGGTATTTATTTCAAATCTTCAGATAGTTATTTCAAAAGCCTTTCTGACAAGAAAAGCCAAGGATTTGCCCGGCAGCAAATTTTCCCATATTTATTTCCCAAAACCACGCAACGCTTGATTATTAACCTTTTTTCCCGTATTTTTGCAGACTGTTTATTAATTAAAAAGGTGAATCATGGGCAAAGGCGACCCAAAAACAAAAAGAGGCAAAATTTTCAAAGGTTCCAATGGCAAATTCAGACCTACACAGAAAGCCATTAACAGAGCCAAAAAGGAAGCTACCGCCGCTCCGGCTGAGCCTGCGGTTAAATAATTCTTCCCGGGGAAGTGGCATTTATACTAAGGCTTTCTTCTTCTCTTTCTTTTTAGCCCTCTCTGCAAATCTATTGGCGCAAGATACGCTAAAAAATTTCCATCCTAACGGAAATATTTCAGAAATCTATGTTTTGAAAAATAATGTGAGGGATGGGCTTGCACGATTCTACGACACTGAGGGGCACCTACTGAAAGAAGTTCCCTACACTTCCGGCAGGGTGGATGGCGTTGTTAAAACTTATTACCCCGATGGCTCCGTTAATCTCTCTTTTCAGGTTGAAGAAGGGAGGAAAAACGGCTCTTTTGAAAAATTTGACTCGCTCGGCAGTGTAGAGCAAAAACTGAATTTTTACAAAGGCGCTATTTTGGAGCTTACCCCCGTGCAAGAGCCGCAACCTGAGCCGGACTCTCTGCTTGCCGTTAAATATAACCTCTCTCTGATAAAACTTTCTAAGGAAGAAACTGCGCTGCTCGGCAGTTATGCTCCCAAAATACCCCCGAACGACCCGGCAATTTACACTTTTTACGACGAACCCGCCTCGTTTCTGAACGGTGAAGACGAGTTTTACAGCCGGCTCTTCTACCCCTCACGCGCAATTGAAGATGGCTTAGAGGGTACGGTTATTATCAGAGCACTCATCAGAACAGACGGAACTGTGGAAAGCACCGAAGTGGCGCAACCCTTAGGGCTTGGGTGTGAAGGCTCGGCAGAAGTAACCGTGAAATATACACTGTTTAACCCCGCAAAAATTAAAGGGCGCCCCGTGAATGCCTGGGTTGATATTCCCGTGGTCTTCAAACTGCCGAATAAGAATTAACGGCTTTTACCCCTTGAACCCAAACCTTAAAGCCTTAAAACCCGCCTGAATCAAAGGATCATCAATTTCACCGGCAATTACAAAATTATTAAACTCCCTCCGCAGTTTGTAGTTTTTCCTCAGCAGGTCAAAGCCTTTCCCTTTTTCCTCCGGGTTAAGCGCTGAAATTCGCTTCATATCTGCCGTGTCAGTTCCGGGGTTATAAACCGCCCTCAGAACATTTGCAACTTTCTCTTCAAAACTTCCGCTTGGGTTATATTCAATCCGGTTTTCCAAAACTGCGGGCAAATCAGGGTGCCATTTTTTTTCAAGACCAAAGAAATCACACATTGCGTCATAAACCATCGATGTGCCGTTTAACTTCCCTTCCAGTGAGTAACCCGCCACATGAGGCGAAGCAAAAAAAGTTTTCTCCATCACTTCAGTTGAAAACTGTGGCTCACCCTCCCACACATCCAAAATTGGCGTAACCGCTTTTATTTCAACAGCTTTCAGCAACGCACCACTTTCAACAACTTCCCCACGGGAGGCGTTTATTAAGATTGCTCCCTCTTTCAAAACATCAATATTCCCACGGTTCAGCAGATGAAAAGTATTATCAACACCACCTCTGTTTAACGGAGTGTGAAATGTTACGATATCAGAATTAATTGCGTAATCCAAAGAACAAAGATCGCTCCGCAGCCCGGCTCTTTCAAGCGGGGGGTCGTTCACCGCAACTTCAAATCCAAATGCCCGTGCAATTCTTTCAACCCTGCTGCCGATATTTCCGCAACCGACAATTCCTATTCTCTTACCCCCGATATCCCTCTTTTGCGTTGCGGCAAACTCAAAAAGCACAGTGAACACATACTCGGCAACCGCATCGGAGTTGCACCCCTTCGCCGAAGCGAATCCAATTCCCGCCTGTTGCAACCGGGGGATATCTACATGGTCGGTGCCGATTGTTGCCGTGCCCACAAATTTCACTTTCGAGCCTGCGAGAAGTTCAGAGTTCACTTTCGTTATCGATCTTATAATAAGTGCGTCCGCCTCTTTCACTTTCTCTTTTGTAATTTCACGCCCGTGGTAAAAAGTTGCCTCGCCGATCGAGCCAAAAGCCTCGGCGCCATTCTCTATATTTTCATCAACAATTATTCGCAAATTCATCCTATTTTCCGCTTATTGCACGCAAACTTAAGAAAAAGGGAGCCAATACCGAAAATTTTTCGCAATAAACCAAAATTTTGCACTTCATATTTTGTTTTCACACTAAATCAACTTAATTTAGGGTTGCTATTTTTAATTCTTCAATAAAGTTCTCAGTATGAATTTTACTACATTAAGAAACAGCGGCGTCAGGGTTTTTCGTATTAATAACCCAAGAGCCACCTCGGTTATTGCACCCGAGTTCAGAACCAAACTTATCGAAGAGATTGAATCTGCCGGAGATGAACCCGTTGCTATTGACTTTTCTAAAGTTGAATACATCGATTCTTCTTTCATCGGGTCTCTTGTTGCTGCCTATAAAGAAGCAATTGCTAAGAATGTGAAACTGAAAATTTTCGGCACGCGGGAGAGGGTCGAATCTATTTTTGAATCTACGAAACTATATACTTTGTTTGAGATTTATAAGAATTTTACGCAACTACAGAATGAATTGAATCAATGAAAAACGGCACTGTCTCACTAAAACTTTTAGCGTCGGAAGAATTTCAGTCTTTTTTTGCTGAAGTTTCAACCATAATTATTGAAAAACTTATAGCCGAACCCCACCCCGGCTTGGTTGAGAAATACCGTGAAGAGTCTGCTCTGCTTTTACATGAACTTTTCACAAACGCAATTATTCACTCCGCTTCAAAACAAGTGGAATTTACCTACGGCGTGGAAGATGACTACCTGACCATAGAAATGATTACCGAGGGGAAAGGCTTTGGAATTAAACCGGTTAACCCCGATGGCTCGCCCGGTACCACGATCTTCAGCCCGCCTTATTCAGGTATGGCAGGGCAAAATTTCATCCTCCACCTGGATAACGATTTTGAAGTGCTGTGTAAAGTTGAAAATGAAAACGAACTCACTCTCTTCAGGCAATGGCGGGAAAACCCCTCAGACGGGAATACTATGCCTATACCGGAACATTTCGGGCTGTTCATTATAACCTCTCTCGGGTTCGATGTTAACTACAAAAAAATGCCCGACGGCAAAAATATCTTCAGTATTAAACGAAACCTATCTTCTGTCTGAGGGGTGTTGCTGTGTTGCTGTGTTGCTGTGTTGTTTTTTACCACAAAAGTGGGATGAACTGAGTCAACGGTGAGTTGATTAAAAATTGCCACACTTCATATTCGAAAAAACAGATTGCCGTCCCTTATGAACCTAAAAGTATTTGCAACCTACAAGCTGCCGGGTAACCCCGGTGCACTTTTCGGGAAAGAAGGCATTTCTTTCAGCGAAAACTTGCTGCCGCGGCTTCTGAGAACCGAAGAACTTATTGAACAGGCTGCCGAAGCCGATGGCATAATCTCCCTGCTTGGGGACAAGATCGACGCTGATGTAATAAACAAACTGAAAAAATGCCGTGTTATCGCAAATTATGCCGTTGGTTTCAATAATATCGACCTTAACGCCGCCCGCGAAAGAGGAATAACAGTTACCAACACCCCCGATGTACTTTCAGCAGCAACCGCTGAGATTGCCTTTCTTCTGATTCTTGCCGCCGCACGGAACCTTAACGCCGGTGAAAAAATGATGAGAAATAAGGTTTTCTTAGGGTGGAGCCCCGAATTGTTGCTCGGCTACGGCTTGGAGGGGAAAACTCTCGGCTTGGTCGGCGCCGGACGAATTGCCCAAAAAGTCGCGAAAATGGCTCTCGGTTTCGGAATGAATATTATATACTTTTCCCGCTCGGTTAAACCCGAAATGCCCGGCAGGTTCGTTCCGCTTAGTGAACTAATGGCAACTTCCGATGTTATTTCGCTGCACATCCCGCTTGACGAAACCACAAATAACCTTATTTCGGCAGACTTATTAGACCTGATGAAACCCTCCGCAATTTTTGTTAATACTGCCCGCGGTGAGGTAGCGGACGAAAAACACCTGATTGCTCTGTTGAAAAAGAGAAAAATTTACGCCGCCGGCTTGGATGTTTACACAAATGAACCAAATTTTAATCACGCACTTACTACCTTGGATAATGTTGTTCTGCTGCCGCACATCGGCAGCGCAACTTTCGAAACACGCACAGCTATGGCGCACTTAGCTGCAAATAATGTAATTTCGGTTCTGAAAGGCGGTGAACCCATTACTCCCGTTGCATCGTAAAAATTCCCGGCATTTTTCCCGTATTTTGTAAGTTTTTACCTCATCCCTTAAATCGAGGTAGTTTTTATTATCTTCACCCTTTAATTATAATAATTTTTAATTTTTATCTTTTTTTGTGTAAAATAAAATTAATTTTGTTGTTGAAATCTGTTACAATTTTTTTTATATTCGTACAGATAATTTATTTAGACTTTTAATCTGTTTTTTTATACAACCTTCTTTTTTAACCGACGGAATAGTGAGTTCTTATGAGATTTTACATTCATTCACCGGAGGAAAGTAAAAACTTCCGCCTGTTTACCACACCTTTTTTCTGTGGCACTGAGCCTGTGGCACCCGACGAAACACTTTTTCCTACAGAAATCGATTATTCTTTATTCCCAAAGAACTCCCAGCGACTGTTCATCCTGTTCGGCATCACTGAGTACAGGCAAATCCTGAACATGAGCTATCTGACATTGCTTTTAAACAGCAAAACCAGAAGAATTACCCTTGACAGAACACGCGAAGTTATTGCCGAAATTTTTTACGGTGAAAACGGCAGGGATTTACAAGATCTGGCAGTTACTGACTCCGCGCAAATCAGAGATACTTTCCCCAAGGTTATGTTCCTCGGGGATAAAAAAATTGAGATTGACGCGAGAATTAAAGACCTGTTAAAAGCTCCGGTCAAAAAATTTTATTACAGATTCAACTCACGGAATAAAAAATTTATTTTCAGCAGACCCTGGATAAAAAATTTATATCATCTCTATAACCTGCTGGTTTTCCTGCCGGATGAATACTCCGTAAATGTGCTGAATGCAAAAGTAGGGATGAAAGAACTGTTCGATTCTTTCAAAACGATTATTGCAACTGAAAAGATAGAGGAAGATTTTACCAAAGTTTCCATGCACGATCCACTCGCTTACATCGCAATGCGTTTGAAAGAGAGGATGGATGAATTAGACGAAAAATCGAGGCTGCTTCTTAAGAGAAGGTTCACAGACAGAATGGATATGAAAACCATAGGGAGTGAGAACTCGATCTCAGGCGAAAGGGTGCGGCAAATTGTTGTCTCTTTCATTCGTAAAGCAAAAAAAGAGTTTGTTCCTCTTGAACCCAAACTTAGAGAACACATTCTGAATCAACTGATTAAAAAAACGGTGCCACTCGAAACCAAATTTTTGGCGCGCCCGAGTTTAGACTCAGTGACATTTATCAACATGCTTACGGCGATCTATCCCGCGCTTCCGGTAGCAATTCAACGCCCCTACCTGGCGCAAAATATCTACAGAGAAGACAACCCTTTGTATGCCATCTATGTAAAGCTGAAAGCTTATCTGAAAAATAAAGACAGGGTGCCGGTTTCAATCATTATGAATGATTTCAGCTTCCTGAAAGACTGGGATAAAGTAAATCTGTTTAAGATTGCTTTTTCCGTTACTTTTTTCAAAATTTCTGAAGAAAAAGGCACCTACTACATTCGCGGCAGGCTGAATCTGCCGGAAATGGCTGAAAATATCCTCTGGAGAAGCGATGGACCAATGCATCTGAAAGAGCTTATCAAATCCGTAAAATCAACCTATGGAAGGGTTTATAACGATCTGAAGGTATCGCTTTGCCACATCAGAATGAACGATAATGTAATGCAGCTTGATAAAGAGCTTTTCGGGGTTGAAAAACACCTCTCCGTGCAGGGTGATCAGCTCGGCTCTCTTTTGAAAAAGGCTGCCGGCTTTCTGCAGAAAGAGAATAAAATGGTTGACGCTTCGGTTATATTTACAGAACTTAAACCCGAGTTCCCGATGCTTCGCTCGAAATATGAACTGGTGCACATCCTCAGGAAATCCGACGAAATTAAAGACCTCGGCTTCTTCTGCTTTATCCATAAATCGACTAATCTGAAAAACAGAATATTGGTGAACGACCTCCTGATCGAGGTGTTGAAAAAAAATAACAATGTTATGAGTGCAGCAGAACTGCTGAACGAAATAAACAAGTATCGGGTGGTAAGCGTTACCGGTTTTTCAAGTAAACTTAATAATGTGGGCTTCCTCGATGCCTACGGCGGTAATTTCTACGGCTTGATTGAAACAAGAGAAGAAAACATCAAAAGACTTTCCGGTAATCCACTGTTCATCTCTAAAGTTCTGATCGAAAAAGGTTTCCCCGAAAGCAGATTTTCTGACTTGGAAAAAATCTTCAAAGGGTTCGACCTTGATAAAATTGTCGAAGTTATTAATTCCGACGATTCTTTCGTGCTCTTCCCTCACCCAAAAAATGATAAAGACCGGCTTATCCTTTCAAAGAACTGGAGGCGGAACAAACTTTTCTATATCATTCTGAATGCGCAAAAGAAGCCAATTTCTATGGATGAATTTCAAAAATTCACACAACCCCTTGGGCATGATGCAAACATGTTAACGAAAATTAATTTCTATGCCCTCGGTCTCGACTATTTCAACGGCTACGCATGGGTGAAGCATAAAATTGTGCTGCCACCCGGCAGAAAAAGAAGAAGCAAGTTGCCTGAAAACAACTAATGAAAGTGGGCGGGCAAAGCCGGGCATAGTCATGGCACCGTTAGGCAAAGGCGGGCAAAAACGCCGAAACCATGTATTCGCTACTATGGAACGCCACCGGCATGCTCCGGCACAGGCGGGTAAAATCGCGTAAATTATTACACAACAAAAAAGGCTGCCGGAACCCGGCAGCCTTTCTTTTTCTGCGCTTTTGGCGCAATCAATGCTTAATTGTATTCTTCTTTAAGCTTTATCTTCCCATACATTGGCAAGAGTAACTATATTCCTGACCGACATTTCCATATCCTGTACCGCTACCCACTCAGTGGCTGCGTGGAAGTTATGCCCACCGGCAAACAGGTTCGGTGTTGGGATGCCCATGTAACTTAAGCGCGAACCATCCGTTCCGCCACGAATAGCAGATTGAATCGGCGGAATGCCCAGCCGCTTCAGCGCTTCTAATGCGTTGGCTTCAACCTCAGGGTACTGGTCGAGCACATATTTCATGTTTCTGTACTGTTCCTGTACCTGAAACTCGTAGCGCGCACCCGGGTAGTCGTTCACAACACTCTCTAACAGGTTCTCAAGGTATCTTTCAAATTCCTTCAGTTTTTCATCGATAAAATCGCGAATAATAAACTTCAGAACCGTTTTCTCCTCCATTCCGTTGAAGGCAACACAGTGCACATACCCCTCGCGCCCTTCGGTGGTTTCCGGGCAGAGTGTGTTTTTCGGCAGCATTTCCATAAACCGTGAAGCAACCCTGATCGAGTTAATCATCTTACCTTTTGCGTAGCCCGGGTGAACATTCTTTCCGTAAATCGTGATTACCACAGCATCGGCACTGAAAGTTTCCGTTTCAACCTCGCCGCGGCTCGAGCCGTCAATCGTATAAGCATATTTTGCCCCGAAGCCCTCCACATCAAAATGCTCGGTGCCTCTTCCTACTTCCTCATCGGGTGTGAAGCAGATTTTAATCGTTCCGTGTTTCACTTCCGGGTGCTGTATAAGATAGTTCAGGGCGTCCATAATTGCTGCAACGCCCGCTTTATCATCAGCGCCAAGCAGCGTGGTGCCGTCGGTGGTTATAATATCGTAACCGATCATACCTTTCAGTTCGGGGTTCGACTCAACATCAATCACCTTGGAAGTGTCGCCGGGCAGAACGATATCGCCGCCCTCATAATTTTTGTGGATAATCGGCTTAACATCTTTGCCGCTGACCGCCGGCGATGTATCAACATGCGCAATGAACCCAACCACCGGCACTTCTTTCGATGAGTTCGAGGGAAGTGTTGCGTAAACATAGCCGTGCTCGTCCAGATGTGCATCTTTCAGCCCCAGTTCCAACAATTCTTCCACCAAAATGCGGGAAAGATCCAGCTGCTTTTGTGTCGTCGGGAACTCGGGCGCTTCATCGTCAGACTGAGTATCGATCTTTACATATTTAAGAAATCTGTCAACTACCGTGAATTTATAATCCGGATTAAACATTCTTTTCTCCCGTTAATTTTTAAAAACAGATAACAATTATAGAAAAAAATCCCACAACTTTCAACTGTTTTTTCTGTCAGTCTTTTTTTATATCTTAATAATTGCAATTTCTTTTTATGAATGTCTTTCTTGTTTCACCATAAAACTCTATTTTACTAAACGGAAATTTTTAATATAGGTATAATCATGTCTGAACAAAAAAAGAAAACGATACTTTGTATTTCAAGTTACTTCAAAGGAAGTGAATTCCTGGTTGCCGCCCATAATTTTGGATGGCGCGTAATTTTTATTACTTCTGAAAGTCTTAAAGACGAAAACTGGCCCCGCGAAAGTATCGACGACCTCTACTTTATGCCCGATATTAAAAAAGAATGGAATATTGCCGACCTCCTGAAAGCCGTCAGCTATATTGCAAGAACTGTGGTGATCGACAGAATTGTTGCCCTTGATGATTTCGATGTGGAAAAAGCAGCTACCCTTCGTGAACACCTCCGTGTGCCCGGTATGGGTGAAACCACGATGAGATATTTCCGCGATAAATATTCGATGCGGATGAAAGCCCGCGAAAAAGGGGTGCTCGTCCCCGAGTTTGTCCATGTGCTCAACCATGAAATGATCAACGATTTTATGATCCGAAGGGAGCCGCCGTATATCCTGAAACCGAGAATGCAGGCAGGTTCCATCGGTATGAAAAAACTTGAGTCTCGGGAGGCAGCCTGGGAAATGATTAACGCCCTCGGCGATGAACAATCAGATTACCTGATGGAAAAATTCATCCCGGGCGACATTTTCCATGTCGATTCTATTATTCAAAATCACGAAATTCGTTTTGCTGTCGTAAGCGCATACGGCTTACCTCCGCTTGAAGTTGCACACGAAGGGAGGGTTTTCACTACAAGAACCGTGCTCCCCGGTAGCGAAGACGACATCAGAATGAAAGAAATGAACGCAAATGTGATGAAAGACCTCGGTATGAAAACCGGCGTTAACCACACAGAGTTTATTAAAGGGTACGACGGAAAAATCTACTTCCTTGAAACTTCCGCTCGCGTCGGAGGCGCAAATATCGTGGAGCTGATTAAAGCCGCAACAGGGCTTTCTCTCTGGGAAGAGTGGGCAAGGTTGGAGACACTTCCCGACGGTAAAAAATATAAAACTCCTAAACTGAAGAAAAACCACTCGGCGCTTATCAATTCCCTTGCGAAACAAGAGTGGCCCGATATGAACGCTTTTACCGAGCCGGAAGTTGTCTGGAGGCTTTCAAAACAATACCACGCCGGTCTGGTGATTTCTTCACCTAAGTATGAGAGAATTACCCAACTTTTGGAGGAATATGTCGGGCGTTTTTATAAAGATTTTTTCCATACTTTGCCTATGGGCGACAAAGCCGCCAACTGAGGTTTTACCAATAAATGAAAAAATTATCTCTTTTTTGGGCGCCCGTTCTCCTCGTTTTATTACTTTTTAGCGGCTGTCTTGAATACACACAGGATGGAGAAATTAACCGCGACGGCAGCGGAGAAATGAAAATCCGATACTCTTTCAGCGGTCCCGACATGCAAAAAAGGGAACTTGCCGGGCAGTACGACACGCTGAATATCCGCCGTGAGCACACCAATGAAGCCTATACCTTTAAAAAAATATCTTCCGGTTTCGACGAAAAAGGTAACTGGTTCGCAGAAATTGAAATTGCTTTCAAAAATGTGAACGACCTTAGCAAAGCAAAAATGTTCAACCGCTTCGAGTTTAACTTCACCGATGGTGCCGCTGGGCAGTATAAATTCACGCAATACATCCGCCCCCCTTCTGATTTGAACAAGGGGGGAAGTGGTTTTGACGAAACATTTTACTACCGCTTCGATGGTGAAGTTGTATCCCACAATGCACAAAAAGTTGAAGGCGACACCTACATCTGGCACTTCGCCCTGAACGAAATAGGTGACGGTAAATACATCGAAGCCACCTTTGCACCCGCCCCACCCTTTAACTATTTCTACCTCATCGCCGGCTGCGTGGTTGTGGTTATCGCAGCCGTTTGGGTTTTAATTAAGAGAAAGATGAAGAAGGAAAGCACCGCTGAAATATGAGGTAATGCTTCAATAATCTTTTGGCTTCAAATTAAGAGAAAGATGAAGAAGGAAAGCATAACCCCGGATGCGCAAAGAAACGGGCAGGGCGTCGCTTGGGTTTCGTTCAAAAGGGATGAGGGATAAAGCGGGTATCTTTTGGCTATTCTTATTCTTATTTAGGGCGGTTTAAAAACCTAAAGGTACTGTTGTTTCCGAAACAGCCGTAAAAAAATATCATTGAATGATAATTTTTTACTTTTTAATAAAATTTTTTAAAAATCTGTTTTTTATTTGGAAAAAATAAAATAACTTTACTCTTATTAATTAAAGAATTAACATTAAGATTGGTAAAGTTATGAACGACAGAGCTGTTACCGCAATTGGAAGAGTTTATAAAGAAACTCTTAATCAAAATGGATTACGGGAACTTTGGGAATTGTATTCTGAAAATATGTTTCCGGGAGTTAATCACACCATCATTTCCCCTGTTTTCAATATCAACCGTCAAGATGATTCACTCACCGTTTCTTTCTCACATGTTGATATCCGTGAATGCAGTGAGGACTCTTATGTAAAATATGCTTACCATAAAGATGGTACACGAAGTGGTGATATTACATTTACAACAAAATTTGGCTCTTTTGAGGACACTACACACTATAAAAACAAAAAAGTTGATACTATCCTTAATTTAGTTATACCCAAATTGCGCAAACTTGAGGGCGATGGATTAGATGAAGAAAAGGAAATCTTGTTACAAGTGCAAGCTCTTTGGCGCGAAAAGATTGTTGAGATAAATCGGCAATTATTTGACCTTTATTCTACTTTGGATAAAGAAAAAAAATCCAAGTGCGGATTGTCCGTTGTTTTTTTTGATCGCGATGAAATGATATTCCCAAATCGGTTTTTAATAATTAAAGAAGCCTTGAATGATCATGCAATTGAAGGTTCAAAAGTTTTTAACCATGAATTATCTGTAGGCGAGAATGCTAAATGTTCGATTTGTTTTGAAGAAAAAAAAGAACTACATGGATTTGCCTCACCATTTAAATATTATACTGTCGATAAACGGGGTTATTTGGCAAATTATTTTAATATTAACTTGGCCTGGAAAAACTATCCGGTTTGTTCTGATTGTACAACTGACTTTTACCTTGGTGGAAGATTTATCACCAATGAGTTAAGTTATTCTTTCTACGACAGACCTTTCATGGCCATCCCAAAACTACTTACTTCAAATCATGAACAGATGAAAAAAGTAGTAAAACTATTTAAAAAATACAATTCTGAAGTTAACTCTAATGTAAAACTATTCGAAGATAGAATAATGACCTTGATGGCTGAACAAAATAATTTTTTTAATGTTGATTTGATATTCTTTGAAAGAGATAGTAAAACAAAGGCTATTAAACTAAAAACCCACATTGAAGAAATTTTCCCCTCTCGTTTCAGGAAAATATTTGTTGAAGCACGAGATTATGTTGATACACACATAATATTTAAAGAATTTCTCACCTTTGAAAAAGAAATCGAAAAACGAACTGAACAAAAAAAGTTCTATAGAATAAATTTTAATTTCGGAAAACTTCTGTCTTTCTTAAATAAAGAAGACTATTACATAATTTACTCTGTTTTTAACGGAACTGAGATCAGTCTTCAGCTTCTTTATTCACAATTCATCAATAAATACCGAAAAAGATATGATAAAAAGTTTATTAAAAAGGAGGTCAACGGCAATAAATATTACTGGCGGGAAATGATTATTGATGCCATGGCGGTCATCTATTTTCTTAACTACACAGGTTCACTAAATATTATATCACAAAATTATGAGGCTAAAATGCAACAAGAAACGGAGCAAAAAAGCAAGAGAGCTATTAATATCGAACGCCTGCAGGAGTTTATCAAAGAAAACCATCTTTTCTTCGATAAAAAATATAAAGTCGGTATTTATCTCTTAGGTGTGCTGGTTCGACTTGTTATGAATACCCAATGGAGTGAACTTAAAAGCACTCCTTTTGAAAAAAAGCTTAAGGGCTATAAAATATCCGGAAAAGATGTAGGAAATATTTATGTTGAAGCACTTGCTAAACTTCAACAGTATTACGACATTAACGCTTACGGTAACCTAAGGAAATTAATGACTGAATATTTCAATCTATTAATGCCCGAAATTAAAGCAGCTCCATCAGCTGAAATTTCTTTCTATTTTGTTTCAGGAATTGAAACACAGTTCATTTTTAAACAACAATCTGAAACGGGAGAAAACAATGAGTAACATCATCAACAACAAAACTGAATTATTGTTTTTATACGACATCGAAAACGCAAATCCGAACGGCGATCCGTTAAATGAAAACCGCCCAAGGTTCGATTCCGAAACCAACACCGCTTTGGTTTCAGATGTCAGGCTGAAAAGAACCATCAGAGATTATTGGTATGAATATGAAGGATTTAACGGCGAAGGTGATAAAGACATTTTCGTCAGAGAAACCTTCTACCAGGATGAAAAAGACCCACTAAAATCTTTTGTAAAAGATGGTAAAAGAAGAGCAAAAGATTTTAACGAAGAAAAAAATGATATATTGAACAGATGTATCGATATTCGTGTTTTCGGTGGCGTTATTCCTCTCGATAAAAATTCTATAACTTTTACCGGACCGGTTCAGTTCCAGATGGGACGCTCTCTAAACTCAGTTGAGGTTATCACTGAACAAGGGACAGGCGCTTTTGCAAGCAAAGTAGATGCTAAACAGGATACTTTCCGTACCGAATACAAACTCCCCTACGCAGTTATAGGATTCAACGGAATTATAAATGATAAAGCTGCGAAAATATCTTTAATGACTGAGGATGATAAAAACTTGCTCTATAAAGGGATGTGGGAAGGTACAAAAAACCTTATTACCCGCTCAAAATTTGGGCAAAACCCTTTGTTGTTTCTTGCTATTACTTTTAACGGATCTTTTTACCTCGGAAGATTGAGACAGAAATTAAATTTGATCCCAAAAGAGAAGGAAGATTCAATTCGTTCTGTAAAGGATTATAAATTAGACTTGACCGACTTGATCGACGCTCTCAAAAAAGTTAAGGATAAGGTTCTGAACATCGAAATTCGTGTTGATCCCGACCTTAAAACGATTTATAACGGTAACGATGTTATATTAAAGGAAGGCAAATCAGAGTCTGTTGACGCCATCTTCCCGGCTTAAGCCGGACGGAGTATAAAATGAAAATTCTGATTTTTGATATCTCCGGTGAGTTCGCTCATTTCCGGAAATTCAACACTACAAGTTCACCCCTGACTTACACCATCCCGACACGGACAGCAATAACCGGGCTGCTCGGTGCGATTGTGGGTTTCGGAAGAGAAGAGTTCTACCAACATTTCTCTAAAGAGAAAGCTTCTGTTGCCGTTCAGGTAATCAGTCCGATAAAGAAACAAGGGTTTGGTTTTAATCTGATTAATACTGAATCACCTAAAGAAAATATGTTTAGGATTAAAAACAGAACTCAGGTGAAGTTTGAATTCGTTACTAATCCTTCGTACAGAATCTTTTTGGCTCTTAAAGATAAGAAGTTGTTCGATGAACTCGAAGATAGGATCAAAAGAAAAAGTTTCAATTTCCAGCCCTATCTCGGATTGGCGCAGCTTACCTCCGATGTTAATTTCGTAGCTACTGTTGAGGCTTCGGAAGTTTCTGCAACTGAAAAAGTGGAGATCATTTCTGCGCTCAGCATGAACAGGTGTAAAGGTGAAAATATTGAAATTAACCCTGATTTCAAATATTCCTCAGCAATTATGCCCGTTGAAATGATTATTGACACCGAAGATACAACTGTTACCCCCTCACCGGACGGCGGGCTTCCTAAGAACAGGAAAACAACTGAGTATGCGGAAGTGATTTATGAAACTACCGGTAAACCGATTACAATAACGGTTGATTCGTACATTAAAGTGGAAGGCTATGGAAATATCCTTTTCTTATGAAACTGATTCCTTCTCGCATCCGGGTGAAAGGTTAGGAAACCATTTAGCCCGGGTTACACTGAACGCGAAAACCGCCTTAAACCGTGCCCGTTTGGCTTTTAATATAGTGGATAATACCCAATTTGAGAGGGCGGTGCTTATTGCCGCCGCCCTTCATGATTTGGGAAAAGCTTCAACTGAATTTCAAAATTATCTGAACGGTAAGTCGTATAACGAAAAATTAAAGACGCATGCAAAAATTTCAGGGGTTATTGCTCTAAAAGTATTAGCTGAGGTAATTTCAAATGAAGATCTTAATCAAATTACATCTGACTATTTGTTAATGTTTACATATATTTCGGTGAAACGACACCATGGAAATCTTAAAAATTTCGAAGAAGAATTGGACTTGTGCGGAAAGGCTATTGAGGCTGAAAATCTTTCAGAACAACTTACTTTATTGAATCGAAACGATTTAGAATTAATTTCTGAATTGATAGAAGCTCTAATCGGCATTCAAACTGACCTAAAATATCTGGTTGAAAATATTAATGTTTTCCAATTGAATGATAGTACAGATATTACCATGAGTTCAGTAGAGTTCGAAGATCTTGACATTACTTCCCAACTCGAATATTACCTCCTCGGGTTAAGCATTATCTCTATATTGCTCTACAGCGATAAAAAGGATGTTATCCTAAAAGAAATGGATGTTACCCCGGAGCCACTTCCGCAAAATTTAATCGAAAACTACAGGGAAAAACAACATTTCGGCAAAAGTACCGCTTTTCTTGACCGAAAAAAAGATGAGGCTTTTTTTGGCGTAATTATTAATCTTGAAAAGCTCTTTAACCCCGAAAAACGGTTTTATTCAATCACTCTACCCACGGGCATGGGGAAAACTATAACTTCCTTTAAAGCCGCTCTTAAAATAGCTGAACTTGCCGGCGGTGAACGAAGGCTGATTTTTACCATTCCCTTTACTTCAATCATCGATCAGACACACACAATCTACGGGGAAATTATCGGTTCGGACGATTCACGGTTCATGATTAAACATCATCATCTTGCTGAACCCGTTTACAAAACCGGTGATGACACATTAGGCGCCGAAAAAAGTGAATTTTTGATTGAAACATGGGAATCTTCAGTTATTGTAACAACTTTTGTTCAGTTATTCGGAAGTCTTATCACCAATTCAAAAAGCAGGCTGTTAAAACTTCCCAACCTTGCGCACTCTGTTATTGTGCTGGATGAAGTTCAGAACATCCCGTATGAACACTGGGAACTGATAAACAATGTTCTTAAGGCTTTTGCAAAAGTTTATGATATTTATTTTATTCTTCTGACCGCTACGCAACCCCTTATTTTCGAACCGGAAAAAGAAATTACCGAACTGGTGCCTGACTATAAAAGTTTTTTCAGACTGTTCAACAGAACTAAAGTACAATCCCTTCTGAATAATCCTTTTGAAACCGTTGAAGATCTGGGCGAACATCTTCTGAATTATGCCGCAGAACACCAACAAAAAGATATAATGGCAATCTTAAACACAAAAGCAGGTTCTGCCGAACTTTTTGAATTTATCGCTAATAACCTGCCTGATGAAAACATCTATTATCTTTCAACTTCGGTTTCACCATACGAAAGGAAAATAATTATTAATGAAAAAATCAAAAAAGATAAATCGGGCGTAAGGAAAATTCTAATCACCACTCAACTGGTTGAAGCAGGGGTTGATATTTCCTTTGATACTGTCTTCAGGGAAATTGCACCGATCGATTCAATCCTTCAGGCGGCCGGAAGAGCCAACAGGTATAATGAAAATAAGGAACCCGCTGATGTATTTATTTTTCAGTTTAACAGTAGTGCTGACTTAAGTGCCAAAGTTTACGGAACCGCTTTAATCAGCGCATCTAAAGAATTGATTAAAAAATTTATTTCTGATAATATTGAAGGGCTAACTGAAGAAAAATTTCTCGATTTAATCACTGCCTATTTTGACGATCTCAAGAACAGAGCTGATAATTTGAACTCTGAAGTTCTTCAAAATATTCGTGAACTTAATTACCAAAAAGTGGGGGAATTTAACCTGATCGAAGAGGTTGGAAACCCCGTATCAGTTTTTCTGTTTCTGAATGAAGAAGCCCGTTCACTTTGGATGCAATTCAAAAAAATTATTATGTCGGAAAAACATTCGTATGAAAAGAAAAGAGAATTTTCATCAATCAAAGCTAAATTTTACGATTATGTCATCTCCGTTTCCGTAAGAGAGAGCGACAGAATCAGCATTTTCAATCGTGAACCTGAATTTGGTTTTCAGATTTGGGACCCTCAATCCGGTGATAATTTCTATTCTTATTCTCCTGACGATTTCAAATTTAACCGCGGTTTTATAAAGCATTCTTCTTTTGTTCTATGAAGAAAATTGAGCACGCAATTTTTCATTGCCCGGGTATTTCACTGAAAACAAGGGACGCAGTTAAGCTTCGCGGATACATCGGAAATCTGTTTAAAGAGCGATCACCACTTCTTCATAATCATCTCGAAGATGGTTCTCTGCGCTACAGATATCCTTTGGTCCAGTATAAGGTGGTGGATAAACAACCCTTCATTGTCGGATTTGAAGAAGGAGCCGGATTACTCAGAGAACTTTTTGTGGAAATTAAAGAGTTAGTGATTGATGGTATTATTTACCCTGTTTCTGAAAAATTCATCGGGTCCGATACAAGATATATCGGTGTTGACGATCAACTGCATTCATATAATTTTGTTACCAATTGGATGGCGCTAAATGAAGTGAATTTTAAGCGATTTAAAAATGCCGCTCATTCTCTCGAAAGGCATGAAATGTTGAATAAAGTTCTGGCGGGTAACATTTTGAGCATGTTCAAAGCATTTGGCTATTTTGAAGAGAAAAAAGTTCTCATCTACACAGATGTTCGCGGTGATCATTCCAATTTCAAAGAGAACAAAATGCTCACTTTTCGCGGTTCTTTTATGGCTAATCTCTATTTACCCCCGCTTTGTGGCGTGGGGAAAGCGGTTTCAAGAGGTTTCGGAACCATAATTGAAAAAGGTACACCCATTGTATCTTACAGTTGATTCCCGTGGTGCTTATATTCATGTTAAAGATAACATGTTTGAAATTATCATTCGTTCAGGTGTTACAGAACAAAAACGGCTTTTTGCCCCTTCAAAAATTACTACTCTTTCTATTGGGCAGGGTGCAGCACTTTCCGGCGCAGCGGCAGAGTTAGCGTTAAAATATAACATCGATATTATTTTTCTGGATTCGTTCGAGCACCCTGTCGGAAGAGTTTGGTTCCCGGGGCTGGGTTCTACAACAAAAATACGAAAAGCGCAACTGCTTGCTTCAGTTAACCTTGAAGGATTAAGAATTGCCGCTCAATGGCTGAAAGCTAAAACAGAAGGACGCCTCGATTTTATAGTCAGACTGAAAAAACACCGACCCGAGAAAAGACGCCTGATAGACGAAAGCGTTTCAATTTTAAAAGATGGAATCGAAAAATTTGGGAATTTTGACCCTAAGCTGCATGATGACCCGCAAGGGGTGCTCAGAGGAATGGAGGGAAGCCAGGGGCGGATTTATTTTTCTTTGCTTGGACAACTTATCCCCTCTGATTTTAAATTTGAGGGAAGAAGCATGCGCCCGGCGAAAGACCATTTCAACGCCTTTTTGAACTACAGTTATGGCGTCCTTTACGGTAAAATTGAAAAGGCTTTAATTATAGCAGGGATTGACCCCTACTTAGGGTTTCTTCACCGCGATGATTATAACATGCTTAGTATGGTTTACGATTTTGTGGAGCCCTTCAGGGTTTATTGCGAAGAAGCTGTTTTCAAATTATTTTCCCAAAAAAAAGCCGCTCTAAAACATGCTGATAAGATTCTGGATGGGTTTCAACTTAACAAAGAAGGGAAAATGCTGCTTCTTGAAGAATTAACTAAAGTGTTTACAGAGAATAAACAAAAATACAGAAACCGTAGTCAGGCAGTTGATAACATAATACGCCTTGAAGCCCATGCTACCGCAATGAGGTTGCTTAAACTTGAGTTTAATCCCTCTGATTTTGAATACATCTTCACTTCAGATATGACGGAATCGATATGATTTGTTGGGTTTTATATGATATTAAAAATGATAAGACCAGAGGAAAGGTCGCAAAAGCTTGCCTTCAAACCGGGTTACAGAGGGTGCAGTATTCCTGCTTTGTCGGGGAAATAGATGAAAACGAAAAGGATACACTTCAAATCAGAATTGAGGAACTATATAACGAAGATGAAGACAGTATTTACATCTTCCCGATGAATCGAAAAGATTTTTATCAGACTGTTTTGCTTGGGCAGGCTTTCGATAAAAAGTTGGTGTCAGGTGATCTCAAAAACTTGCTGTTATGAAGTTATCTTCAGTGTTATACCATCAGTGAAATGTCAATATTTTCAAGTTACATTTTTCATGCTCAGGTTCGGAGGCTATGTTTAGCGTAACTCCCACAGTGATAATTGAATATTTATATTGCCCGCGCTTCACATATTTTGAACATGTACTAAAAATTCCCCAATTCGAAGAAAAAAATTATAAAGTGATGAAAGGGCGGAATATTCACGAGGAAAAAATCACCTTAAGCGCCGATTACTTAAGAAAAAAAATCGGGGTTGAAAGCAAAATCGTAGATGTTTATCTTTCTGATGATATTTTAAGGGGGATTGTTGATGAAGTATTGTTTCTGAAAGATGGAACCGCAGCACCTCTTGACTATAAATTTGCTGTGTATGATGGGGTTGTCTATGATACTTATAAAACACAATTGTATTGTTATTCATGGATGATTCAAAAAAAAACCAACCGAAAGGTGGAAAAAGGCTTTTTGGTTTACACGCGGTCTAAAAATAAACTGGTTGAAGTGCCGGTAACTGAAGAAAATATGTTATTTGTGTATAAGGTCTCTGAAGAGATTCTTGCATTAGTACAGAACTCATTATTACCCGATACAAAGGCAAATTTCACAAAATGTAAACAATGTACATACAGGAATATTTGCCCAAAATAGGCGTTCCGCCCGGCTGTTTTTTTTCTTTTTAAGGTTGAAGATTGTTATTTTATTGTTTTATAAGAAGTTACGGGAATAATATTTTACGGGAAGAGCCGTTTTTTATCCGGTTTTTAAGAATATTTTAATGTTGCAGGGGGGGGAAATTACAGAATCAAATATGTGTAAAATGCTTATATTTAAACTGTTAAAATTGACGGCTCTTCAAAAGCATGATCCATCAAAACAAGGATTGAAACATATTGGAAGCGGCGATTTAACGTTAACCGGCGCTGCCTTCAAAAGCATGATCCATCAAAACAAGGATTGAAACTTACTTGTTGTATTGTAGCCCAACCATAGGTATTATCTTCAAAAGCATGATCCATCAAAACAAGGATTGAAACACTCTAGGCATAGAAACATTGGGTGGTATATTAACACTTCAAAAGCATGATCCATCAAAACAAGGATTGAAACTTGCTAATAAAAATATTGCAGAAAGTTTAATATTTACTTCAAAAGCATGATCCATCAAAACAAGGATTGAAACGGATTACCCATTTTGTACGATATGCTTGCGTTGGCTTCAAAAGCATGATCCATCAAAACAAGGATTGAAACTAAAAGAAATCCCTTGCCGTTTGTACTGCATTTACTTCAAAAGCATGATCCATCAAAACAAGGATTGAAACAATTAGAAGTTTTAGCTTCTATTAAATTAAAATAACTTCAAAAGCATGATCCATCAAAACAAGGATTGAAACTTGGATTGTTGTTCTGCACCAGTGCCTGTATCATCATCTTCAAAAGCATGATCCATCAAAACAAGGATTGAAACACATCATCATTCCTCGTTCACAATGGATTAATTATCTTCAAAAGCATGATCCATCAAAACAAGGATTGAAACCCTGATAACTCTTCATTGTTCATTAATCTGTCAGCAACTTCAAAAGCATGATCCATCAAAACAAGGATTGAAACTCAATTTTCATCTGTCTTCCGTAAGCTCTGCAGTTCTTCAAAAGCATGATCCATCAAAACAAGGATTGAAACTTTTGTTATTAGTCACCCGCCTGCCTGACTATACAACTTCAAAAGCATGATCCATCAAAACAAGGATTGAAACACCCCCGCGTCTTCCAGTAACTTTGTGCTTCACTCACTTCAAAAGCATGATCCATCAAAACAAGGATTGAAACACATCACAACACTCATCTTTGATTTTAAGATTTGGACTTCAAAAGCATGATCCATCAAAACAAGGATTGAAACGGAGGGCTTTGGGGTTGCTTTTCAGTGCCCTGTAAACTTCAAAAGCATGATCCATCAAAACAAGGATTGAAACATTTTTTCCAAACATACAGGGCACGCGTCGGGCATGCTTCAAAAGCATGATCCATCAAAACAAGGATTGAAACTTTACCAAAGCCCGTATGAAAAACACCCCGCTTATCCTTCAAAAGCATGATCCATCAAAACAAGGATTGAAACGAGGATCTCCCGCTTGACGAGAGTTCCTACTAAAACTTCAAAAGCATGATCCATCAAAACAAGGATTGAAACTATATTTACATCAGAAAATTTGAAAATTTCAAACAACACTTCAAAAGCATGATCCATCAAAACAAGGATTGAAACCAAAATTTGCCCGTTTGAATAACCGTGCCCGTTTACTTCAAAAGCATGATCCATCAAAACAAGGATTGAAACAGTGTTTTTCGCATAAATTCACGCAAACTACGATAGCTTCAAAAGCATGATCCATCAAAACAAGGATTGAAACTTATCCCCAAAGATAAAAATATCGGTAAATGAAAAACTTCAAAAGCATGATCCATCAAAACAAGGATTGAAACCGGAAAATTTATGGATATTTCGCGGGTTGTATCGTCTTCAAAAGCATGATCCATCAAAACAAGGATTGAAACTTATTTCTATAGGGTTGAAATTTTCGCCCTCTACACTTCAAAAGCATGATCCATCAAAACAAGGATTGAAACTTCCACAATATCTCATCCAGGGCATCCTGATCCCCGCTTCAAAAGCATGATCCATCAAAACAAGGATTGAAACCAATTTCATCAATATCTTTATATATCCTGCAACTTCTTCAAAAGCATGATCCATCAAAACAAGGATTGAAACTGAGTGGACAAATTTTTCGTAGCACTCATCGCATACTTCAAAAGCATGATCCATCAAAACAAGGATTGAAACTAAGCATATTGTTATATATGGCTAACCAATTAACTACTTCAAAAGCATGATCCATCAAAACAAGGATTGAAACTCAACATTGTAATATTTATAAGTTCCACCGCTCATCTTCAAAAGCATGATCCATCAAAACAAGGATTGAAACTTCCACAATATCTCATCCAGGGCATCCTGATCCCCGTACTTCAAAAGCATGATCCATCAAAACAAGGATTGAAACTCATACTGGCGGGATGATTATCAGGCACATAATAACTTCAAAAGCATGATCCATCAAAACAAGGATTGAAACTTTCAATGTTAAATTCATTTATTTTTTTATCACTGCTTCAAAAGCATGATCCATCAAAACAAGGATTGAAACATTTCTTCAAACCATTGAAGTAGTTGATCTCTCATTGCTTCAAAAGCATGATCCATCAAAACAAGGATTGAAACTAAAATATTTTAACGCAAAAATCCATGTACCATTTTACTTCAAAAGCATGATCCATCAAAACAAGGATTGAAACTTTTTACTATTTCTTCTATTTCCCTGACTCCCTTGACTTCAAAAGCATGATCCATCAAAACAAGGATTGAAACCGGGCACACCGTACCATACGGCGGGCATACTATACCTTCAAAAGCATGATCCATCAAAACAAGGATTGAAACACGCTCCGCGATTACCCCCTTAAGCTCCCGGGCATCGCTTCAAAAGCATGATCCATCAAAACAAGGATTGAAACTAGGGTTTTTTCGCCGTCAAAGTGATCAGCGAAACTTCAAAAGCATGATCCATCAAAACAAGGATTGAAACTATGAACGAAGCAGCTGCAAGTTTGCGGCTGTATTCTTCAAAAGCATGATCCATCAAAACAAGGATTGAAACTATGAACGAAGCAGCTGCAAGTTTGCGGCTGTATTCTTCAAAAGCATGATCCATCAAAACAAGGATTGAAACCTATAGCACACCGGTACACCGTACCACACACCGGGCTTCAAAAGCATGATCCATCAAAACAAGGATTGAAACACAACAAATGTTAATTCAATTACATAGTCTATTAATCTTCAAAAGCATGATCCATCAAAACAAGGATTGAAACATTAATAAAAGTGGGAATGCCATAATAATCAGACAAACTTCAAAAGCATGATCCATCAAAACAAGGATTGAAACTAGTAGTATCTTCCGACCTGAAAAACAGGCGAATCATCTTCAAAAGCATGATCCATCAAAACAAGGATTGAAACTGTACATGATACAAATGCCAATAGGGTTCGACGCAACTTCAAAAGCATGATCCATCAAAACAAGGATTGAAACTCGAACTCTTTTCGGAGATTCAGATTTGATACCATCTTCAAAAGCATGATCCATCAAAACAAGGATTGAAACTGATTTCCAGGAAGTGCCGGAAAGGTTTCACATTCTTCAAAAGCATGATCCATCAAAACAAGGATTGAAACGAGATGGGTCAAGAGGAATGGAAACAGGAGAAGGAGCTTCAAAAGCATGATCCATCAAAACAAGGATTGAAACCCACACTGAATGTAATTATTCCTGACGGAGTGGAAGCTTCAAAAGCATGATCCATCAAAACAAGGATTGAAACACTTGTATTTGCAAATGTGTTATATTTACTGTTAGACTTCAAAAGCATGATCCATCAAAACAAGGATTGAAACATTACGGCGGTTCAGCCAATGAGATTGCGATCGTCGCCTTCAAAAGCATGATCCATCAAAACAAGGATTGAAACTTCCAGGTTAAGAGGTTTTCTCTCTTTTCTTGTGCTTCAAAAGCATGATCCATCAAAACAAGGATTGAAACAATTACTTCATTAATATAATTGGGTGGGAAACAAACTTCAAAAGCATGATCCATCAAAACAAGGATTGAAACTTTATGTATTCATGGAATAATTTTTTCTCTCCTATCTTCAAAAGCATGATCCATCAAAACAAGGATTGAAACTGCCGCCTGCTCAATAAGCGGGGCACATATCATCGTCTTCAAAAGCATGATCCATCAAAACAAGGATTGAAACCGCAGATATTGGCTTACCGCAATAATTACCTCCGCTTCAAAAGCATGATCCATCAAAACAAGGATTGAAACAAGGTATTTGAGGTGTGGAAGATAGCACCGAACCCGGCTTCAAAAGCATGATCCATCAAAACAAGGATTGAAACTCCTGCATACTACCTATTTAGACAATCCCAAAAGACTTCAAAAGCATGATCCGGCAAAACAAGGATTGAAACCCTTCCTATAATCGCCATCGTGACACCAAAAATTGCTCCAAAAGCATAATCCGGCAGAACAGGGTATGTAACCACATTCGTGAGACGGGATTTCTGAGGCACCTCTGCCTGCCAAACAATAATCCCGTAAAGCAATATTTAATAAACTTCAAATCCGGCGATTTTACTCTCTTTCTCCTCTCTAACCCGACAAATCATTCAACTTGTGAACAACACTATAATTTTAATATCGAAAATCCCGTTCGACCAACAACTCACATATTTATAATAAAAAAAGGCTGCCCCTTTCGAGGCAGCCTCTATTTTTTCAAACCGGGAAATCTTGATTAAAAGTTTAGCAGTTTATTTAGATTGTAGGCTTCAGTTTTATCCGGCAACCTTAGTTCGGATTTATTAACCTTATTTTTTATCGGCAAACTGTAAGTTTTATCCGGCAACCTTAATTCGAATCTCTCAACTGTAATTCTTACCACCAAACTTTAATTTTTATCTGTCAAAAGAATTAACTATTTTTTGTAATACTCTAACTCTTGCCCATCCAACTATTACAGCTAATCAAACTATTACAGCTAATCAAACTAACAAAACTAATCAGATTAATAAATTATTAACCCACCGACCAAACCGTCCTGAATGTAGGCGATAATTCCGTACTTCTCAAAAATTAACTGCAGGTCGCCTGAAAATTCATCCATATAATCAGGTTCACCGAGAAGAGCCTTCAAATCTTC
The DNA here is from genome assembly GCA_008933765.1 of Ignavibacteriaceae bacterium. Taxonomy (GTDB): domain Bacteria; phylum Bacteroidota; class Ignavibacteria; order Ignavibacteriales; family Ignavibacteriaceae; genus UTCHB3. The sequence goes on from WBUK01000013.1 coordinate 45,955, forward strand.
GATTGATGTGTTCACACCGATTGTTTTCCCCTGTAAAGAAATCTTAGCAGTCGGGTCGTAAGTGGTTACACTGGTAACGGTGTTGTTCTGGTCGAAGTAAATAACTAAGTTCGGAGTTGAATATATCCAGAAAGGACCATAAGCATCGCTGTCTTCAGTAGTCGGGAGTTTAAGTTTTCTCAGCACTTCGTCAGAACTCATCCCAACAGAAATACCTGCCATCGAAACTTCACTACCTGCAACGGCGGCTTTAGCTTTGTTCCTTTCCCGTGTCTGAGGTCTGTTGCTGCTTGGTGCAGGGGTGTCCTTTTTGTCCGACTGCGGAGCTTTTTTGCCTTCAAGCACATCAAGTTTCTTCTGAGCTTCACCTGCATAGTATGTATCTTTGAATTTGCTGAGGAAGCTTTTCCATGTGCTTATAGCTTCATTTTTCATCTGACCGAAGGTGTAGGCTAAAGCCATGTTGTAAAGCGCTTCGGGTCTTGAAGGGTCAGCAGTCATGGCATTTTTGAAAATAGCGGCAGCTTCTTTGAATTTATTCTGTTCGATCTGTAAGAAGCCTTTTGTAATCATAACTTCGTACGATTTCGGCGATACTTTTTCAGCCTGAGCAACAGCTTCGGTAGCCGATTTGATGTTTTTGGTAAGCGTGTTCAGAATCGCTAAGTTAAGGTATGCCTGGGTATAATTCGGGTCAAGTTCCACCGCTTTGTTAAGCGCTTTAACGGCGTCAGTAAGTTCGGAACTCTTCAGATTATACTCACCTCTTTTGGTGTTAACAGTGAAAATGTTGGTGAAGAAATCAACTTTCGATACCATCATCGGCAGCAACACTTCAAGTTTAATTCCATTCTGATTAATTTTCTGCGAAAGAATTGCAACGGCTAAGTTGTTGTAGCCTTCTTTGAAGTTCGGGTATGCAGAAAGAAATTTGTTGAACGACGCAATCGAGTTCTTATAGTCGCCGTCGTTAAGATAAATTAAGCCAAACTCAAAATTTCTTGCATATTCATAATAAGTTGCAATGTGTTTGAATACTTCCACAACCCTTGAAGTGAAGTTCGGGTGTGTAACATAATTCATTGTGTGTGGTGTGTATTCAGCACCTGTATTGGTCATATAGTTGAACCATTCAATACCACCGAGTGGCGAGTATCCGGCTCGCATAGTGTAGAGCACCGCGTATTTATCAGCTTCAAACTCCTGATCGCGGCTCAGTTGCAACAATTGTGCTTCAGTAGCGTTCGGATTTTTCTTCATGAACTCGTCAGTTTTTGCCGGGTGCCTCATAAGAACATGTGCAAGTTCGTGCCCAAGAACAAAAGCCAACTGATCGATACTGTTATTTAATGATTTGAACAGCCCGGTGTGGACATAGATACTGTCGTTAATATAAGCGAAGGCGTTAATTTCTTCGTTCTTGATAAGTTTGAAGTGGATTGCACTCGAGCCTGAAAGCCCGGCAGCTTTATTCAAAACTTTTGCCACTTCGTCAACCATTTTGTTTTGTGGGGTTCCGTAAACGGCTTTTCCGTAGGTTGCCTGCGCAACACTATCCCAGTTTATATCGGCTTCATTCTTTTTTCTCTGTGCCGAAGTGTCGGTCGAGATGAATGATACAAATAAAATTGCAACAAGAATTGTTGAAAAAAAGTTAAAGGTTGTTTTCATTGTTTGTTTCTCCGGTTGATTAAAATTCAAATTGTTTAACAATTCTACATTCTGCCAATAGATGTTGTTCCTTGAAAATTTTGGATGTGTGATAAGCAGCATATCCGGGTGCCGCTTGCTGACATAACGAATCTGCTAAACAACAGAAAGAGTGAGGCGCAATTTATGAATTTTTTTGATTAATTTTTGGTGTAATCGTTTTATATAAAAAAAGCGCCTTTGTGGGTTCGGGCGCTTTTCAAAACTTATTTTATGTCAGTTACCTTGGCTATATCATCAAGCTTAACAAATTTTTCGTTAAACTTTACGGAACCCTTGTCGGATTTTACCGCTTTAATAATCTTTACCGAGGTGTGTGACTCTTTTTTCTTTCCTCTGGCTTTATCTCCAAAGGTTTGTGTTTTAGCCATTTTTTACTTCTCCAATTATCAAGACCACAAAAATACGGAATTGCAACGGAATCAGCAAATTTTTTCTTTATTCACACACTTTAACCGGAAAGTCGTTCATATACTCCCAGCTTACCGGGCGTTGTGGCGTAAGGTTATATTTCTGTGCAAGTTCTTTCACTTTTTTGTTCATGTAAAGATTAAGTTCTTTAACATTAATTATACCGTCTTTCTCGAAGAAATCGGCGTTGCACTTCAAACCTTCCATCAACGACCATGTGAAAACACCATGCCCCAATTCCCGTACCTCTTTAGCCGTCTGTTCCGCTTCGGAAGCGGCTATCACATAAAGCCCGCGGCTTTTTGAAAGCTCGATTATTGCCTTTTCAGCCTGTGGCCCCCGCATTGCGAACTGCTGAAGTGCCTGCCCTGACTGGCATGCGTCAATAAGGATTAGCTGCTTCTGCGCCTTTATTTTAAGCGACCACTCTTTAAGCTCCTGCCCGGTGAGTGCAAACGGGTCGCGCAGCGACGGAGCGCCGTAAATCTGCTGCACTTCATGGAGAATAAAAAAGAAGTCGGTTTGGTTGCCTTCTTCATCCTCGTCGGTTGCACCATGCCCCGAGAAGTAGAAAACGAAGATATCTTCGGGTTTTGCTTCCGCGGCGATTTCCTCAAAAGCCTTGCGCAGGTTTTTAATAGTAGCGTTTTCATCGTAAAGACCTTTAACTTTAACTTCTTTGTAAAGTGAGTTTTCGCCCCCTGAAAAGGCACCTATAATCCCTTGGGCATCCGCCTTTGCGAACGAAAGGTTATAGTTGCTGTTCTCGTATTTATCAACCCCCGCAGCAAGGATGTAGAGAGTTGAAGCCGGTTTTGGGGCGTCGTACTTAATCACAATCGGTTGGGATTTCCCCTCAAGCCGCCCGTTGCTGAAAGCAGTTGCCTTGAAGATATTGTTGCCCGGCACCATCTCTGCGGTGAAGTTCAGCCGAAGTTTATCCCCCTCTTCAAATTGTCTATCTTTAAAAAATTTAACATCAATCAGTTTGCCGTTTTGGTAGATTCGCACCTCATCTATCCCCCCGCCTTCGTTGGTTATTGTGGCAGTAACCACTTCTTCGGGCAGTTTGCTTACTTTTGAGGCATTTTCGGCGGACATACTTACTGATGGAGGTGTTGAGCCTTTGCTTAAAATATCTTTACCGGGCTCTGCACTTCCCACTTTTTTCCCCTCTTTCACAGTGCGGAAAAGTGAGGGAGCATAAGCTTTTTCAAAATTTGCTTCCAAAGGAATTATTTCCAAACCGTCAACATAATACAGAAGCCCCATTGCACCAAGCGAAGCATCGAAGTAGCCGTCGGGGGTAACGACTGCCCAGTCGGTTGTGTCAAAAGCATAAAGCGACATTGCCTGCTTTCCGGTTGCGGTTTCAAAGAACTTAACGCTGCCATCCATCTCGCCCGTCATAAAATATTTGCCTTCCGGGTCGCAGGTTATAGTGTTGTAATCGCCGGGTGTAACTTTTGCCGAATCGATTACAGCCCACTTTTCCAGATCGATAAAACGGACTTCTTTCCCGGCTCGTAGTGCTAACTTGTTTCCTGAAACAACGCCCCCGTATGGATTAATGTCAAGCATCATAAAATTATCCTGCTTGCCTGAGGCGATATCCCACATAATAATCATTTTCGAGTGGTAAGAAATTACCTTTCCCAACTCACGAGCGACCACATTCCCCAGTGAATTACCGTTTACCGAGAGCATGTAAAGGCTATCGGGGTTTATCCCCGTCCGGAAATCATCGTCACCGAAGCGCTTTGAGTTAAGGGTTTTCACCGTTTCGCCGGAAGCGAGGTCAACAAAAGGTATTTCCCCTTCCAACCGCCCGATAATCAGCTCTTTCCCGGTGGGTGAAAAACTGATATTATATATAAAACCGGAGGGAATCTCGAACTCGCGAATAGCTTTTCCTTTGCTGATATCCCACAGAATAACGGCGTTTTTATAGTCAAGCGAGGCAAAATATTTCCCCTGAGGCGCCACTTTCAAATCTTTAATCATGTAATTATGCCCAAAGAAGGTTTTTTCTTTGGTCATCGTTTCCATATCCCACATCTCTACATTGTTGTTCCCCATCCCAAGCAGCAAGGATTTTGAATTGTTAGTGAAGCCGATTGCTCCGACAGGATAGAGCAAACCGTTGATGCAGTGTTCAAGCTTTCCTTCCTCAAGGTCCCAAAGAAAAACTTTGCCGACAGTTCCGGTTGCTAACCACTTCCCATCGGGCGAAACAGCCATCGAAAAAACCTGTGATGTGTTTTTTAGTTCAACTTTCAGTTTTGCTTCCTGCGAAAGAACCGGTGCAGTTAAGAGTATAATTGCAAAAAGGAGAAAAATTTTCTTCATGACAACGACTAAATAAAATGATTTTTTGAGTGAATTTATTGCCGGTTGCTTGCGTGATATGTTTTGGTTATGCAATAAGATATCGCTGAAATCTGATATTACCGGGAAAACCGACAGTTTATACCGCAAAGGTAAGCAGATATTCTAAATAATACCATGTTTTTCGTTACATTTGGTGCCTTTAATGTCCGGCGGTGGGGGTGCAGACGGAGGGTTCAGTTTCGAAAATGGATGTGCAGGGCGTACCAAAGCCCCTCAATCCCCCGGCAGTTCTGCGATGTTCAGCCCCAAAATGGATGTGCAGGGCATACCGACGGGATTTTTCTCCCCGTTTCTTCGTAAATTTCACTTTTTAAATTAAATTTCTTTGATGCCAAAAGACATTAACAGCCCGCAAGATAACGATAACCGCAACTACGACTACACCGGAATTGAAACCGAGAACCGCAAAGAATATGGCGTAATTGCAAATATGATCACCGAAACCGGGGCAGTGCTCGATCTTGGCTGTGGAAACGGCTCACTCTTGCAGCTGCTGAATGATAAGGGGAAGTGCAGCCGTGCGGTTGGAATCGAAATTTCCGAAACAGGAGTTGAAATGTCGCGAAAAAAAGGCCTCGAAGTGATCATGGGGGAAATTGATGAACGACTGCCTTTTGGAGATAACGAGTTTGACTATGCCCTCTGCAATGTTACGATTCAGATGGTTATGTATCCCGAAGTGCTGCTCAAGGAGATGAAACGAGTTGCACGGAAATTGATAATTTCTTTCCCGAATTTTGGGTTTTACAGAAATCGCTTAGATATGCTGTTAAAAGGAAGGATGCCGCAACCGATGATTTTCGGCTATAAATGGTATAACACCGGGCATATTCACCAGCTTTCTATCGCTGACTTTAAAGAATTGCTTGAGCAAACCGGAGGGCTGGAAATTGAAAAGTTTTCGACCGTTTGGAACAACAACAGCGTGAAAGATACTCTAACCGGTATGTTCCCGAACCTTTTCTGCCTGCTGCCCATATTTTTGCTTAAGAAAACAAATTAATTTGAAGACTTCACCTTTACTCACGGGGGTATTTATTCGCTTGCGAAATTACTTATACACTTACGAAGTTACTTATTCGCTTGCGAAATTACTTATGCACTCAAGGGGGTATTTATGCACTCAAGGGATTCTGACAAATGAACAACCGTTGAAGTAACCTTTTTAGTAGGGATGCGCTTTTAGTCAAAGAATATTGCAAAAAAATAAACACCCGTTGAAGTAACCTTTTTAGTAGGGATGCGCTTTTAGTCAAAGAATATTGCAAACAAATAAACACCCGTTGAAGTAACCTTTTTAGTAGGGATGCGCTTTTAGCCAAAGATTATTGCAAAAGAAATGAACCTTATAGATAAAATATTTCAAACTGAGATACTGAAAAACAATCCCCCCGTGCTTGTGGATGTGGGCGCCTCGGGGAACATTCACAAAAGCTGGGCAAAATTTGCCAAATATGCAATCTGTCTCGCTTTCGATGCTGACGACAGGCAGTTCGGCTACATCTCTGATGAGTCCAAAGGGTTCAAAAAACTTTACATCTTCAATTCAATTCTTTCAGGGAGCGATTCGGAGTCAACCGATTTTTATCTGACGCAATCACCTTACTGCTCAAGCACGCTTCTGCCTGACAGTGAAGCCTTAGAAGAGTGGGCTTTTGCTGAGAAATTTAAGGTTAAAGAGAAAATCAGTCTTAAAAATGTTTCGCTTAACAGGGTGCTCGATGATCTTAAACTAAGCAAAATCGACTGGTTAAAAACTGATTCACAGGGAATTGATCTAAGCATCTTTAAATCGTTGCCTGAAAAAACACAAAAGCAAACTTTGGTTGTGGAACTGGAACCGGGCTTAATGGATTCTTACAAAGGTGAAGATAAACTTCACGAAGTGTTTGCATATTTTGAGCGGCTGCCTTTCTGGTTGGGCGCAATGACGGTGAAAGGCTCGCAAAGGCTGCAAAGCCGGTTAGTTGAAAGGCTTAACTTACCGCAAAAAATGCGGAATTTTGTTTATTACTCGCACAAATCTGCACCCGGATGGGCAGAACTTAAATACTTTAACGATTTTTCAGACCCTGCCGGTGAGCTTACAAAACGGGAGTATCTGCTCGGGTGGGTATTTGCCGTGCTTGACGGGCAATTTGGCTACTCGATGGTTATTGCCTTAAAGGGTGAAAAACTGTTCAACGACGCAATATTTAAAGAAATGTTCCGTTATTCTCAACAGCGGTTAAAAAGAGAGGTTTTCAAACTGAAATTCCTCCCCGCGGTTAAAGAGAAATTTTTGAAACTTTTCAGCCAATAAGGTTTTTTCCCGGCAAGGGTTTCCGGATTTGCAAAGGCTCCGAAATTTTCACGGGGTCGATTTACGGGGCATAACAGATATTTACAAGGCACAATAAATATTTACAGGCACAATAAATATAATAAGACACACACGAAAACACTCTGACAGTTAAAATAGAATGACATTAAATTTTTGCACATTATTTGATTCCAACTACCTTACACGAGGGCTTGCACTTCACGAGTCGATGGTGCGACACATCCCCGATTTTCATCTTTTTATATTTGCTTTTGACGAGAGATCAAGGGAAATTCTAACGGAAATGGCGCTGAAAAACACCACCGTTATCTCTCTGAAAGAGTTTGAGGATAAACATCTGCTCGCAGTTAAACCTGACAGATCGATTGCCGAGTATTGTTGGACTTCAACCTCATCAACAATTTTGTATGTTCTTGACAACTTTCCGGTTGAAAATTGCACTTATATCGATGCCGACATCTTTTTTTACTCTTCACCCGAGCCAATTTTTCAGGAAATGGGTGAAAACTCAATTCTGCTTACCGAGCACAGATATTCACCTAAATACAACAAAGAGGTGAAAAGCGGGAAGTATTGCGTGCAGTTTGTTACTTTCAAAAATGACGAAAAAGGAAGAACAGCGCTAACATGGTGGCGGGAGCGCTGTTTAGAGTGGTGCTACGACAGATACGAAGACGGAAAGTTCGGCGACCAACTCTATCTGGATGATTGGACTGAAAGGTTCCCCGGCGTTCATGTGATGAAACATTTAGGCGGCGGAATTGCCGCCTGGAATGTGCAGCAATACGATTTTAAAGTTGAATATGGTGAAGCCAAACGCACCGAGCCTGTGTCTTTTACCGGCACCAACTCACAAGCTGGAAGCAGTGAAAGCACCGGTGAGAACGACTCTGACGGTTCCAAAGTAGCCACACGCAACACTTCAACATCCACCAAAATTACCGGCAGAGAACTGACAACAGGCGAAGAATTTCCCGTAATTTTTTACCATTTCCACTATCTCAGGTTCCTAAAAGGCGGAAAGATTGAACTCGGAAGGCGTATTTTGAGTCAAAATGTATTAAATATCTTTTATAAACCGTATATTTTGAGATTGAATCAATTAAAAAAAGAAATTACGGCAAAATATCCCGGTTTCGACCCCAACGGTGCTCGCAAAAACAAGCTTCGTGCGGTATCTCCGGCGGTGTTTTTGTTCCGAAAACTTACAGGCGTTTATAATGTTTTTGAAGAAAATTCTTTCCTGAGGAATTGATGGCTTATTTAATCGATCTTCCGACCAACAGCGACGAGAGAGGTTCACTGACTGTTATTGAAAAGATAGTACCTTTCCAGATCAAAAGGGTTTACTATATCTACAATAACACAAAAAACCTCCCACGCGCACGGCACCGCCACAAAAAAACCGTGCAGGCTACAATCTGTATCAAAGGAAGTGTGGATGTTTATAACAACGACGGCACCACAAAACTTACTTTCAGGTTAGACAGCCCCTCGAAATGCCTGATCCTTGAACCGCAAGACTGGCACATCATGCACAATTTCAGCGAAGATGCCATCCTCCTCGTGCTCGCCTCTACTGAATATGACCGTGACGACTATATCCACGAGGAGTACAGTTGACAGAATACGAAAACAGCGGTAAACGGTGTGGCGGCGCTACGGGTTCAATAAGCAGCGAGGAATTGAATTGACAGAATACGAAAACCTGGGCAAGCTGAATGCACCTTTCTTCGAAGAGTATAAAAAATCGTTTGCGGATACATTAGATTCCGGGTGGTATATACTCGGCAACAAAGTAAAAAATTTTGAGGAAGAATTTGCCCGATACAACGGCGCACCGTTTTGCCTCGGTGTCGCCTCCGGGCTTGATGCACTTATTCTGGCGCTGAAAGCCTTCGGTTTTCCGCCCAATTCCGAGGTTATCGTCCCCTCGAACACATATATTGCCACAATTCTTGCGATACTTCACGCGGGACTAAAACCCGTTTTGGTCGAGCCGGATATTCACACTTACAACATCGACCCCTCAAAAATTGAAGAGCAAATAACCCCTCGCACCGTTGCCTTGATGGTGGTTCACCTCTATGGAAAAGCGTGCGAAATGGGGCAAATTATGGAGATTAAACGGAAACACAACCTCGTTTTAATTGAAGATGCGGCACAAAGCCACGGTGCAAAATGGCGGGGGCAGCCAACCGGCACTTTCGGTGAATATGGCGCTTTTAGCTTTTACCCCACGAAAAATCTCGGCGCACTTGGCGACGGCGGCGCACTTCTGATGAAAACCGGAGAGCTCTACAACAAAATTAAAAGACTGCGAAACTACGGCTCCGATGTTAAATACTACAACGAAGTGGTGGGGTATAACTCCCGTTTGGATGAAGTACAAGCCGGTTTTCTTTCAATCAAACTGAAGCGGCTTGATGAAATTAACGATCACAAAAGAGCACTTGCAGTTCTTTATCTGCAGGGGTTGAAGGATGATTTCATTAAACCCGTTGTTTCGCCCGATTTCTACGATGTTTACCACATTTTCAATATTCGCCACCCAAAAAGGGATAAGCTGAAGGAATATTTGTTCCAAAACGGAATTAAAACGGAGATTCACTACCCCGTTTCACCAAACAAGCAAAATGCGATGAAGGGAATTATTGAAGGCGAATACCCGATTTCGGAAGAAATTCACGCTACAACACTTAGCCTGCCGGTTTCATTCTTCCACACACCCGATGATATTCACAAAGTAATCGAAGTAATGAACAGGTTTTGATGGCAACCGGACAAAAAATCGACCATGTTTTCACCTACAACCGGTTTTTGAAGTTCGCTTATCGCTACGGCAACATCCCCGTTTCGATGCTTCTCGGAATGTACATCGTGCCGTTCATCGCTGACCCCTCGCCCCGCCTGGTGCACTACCTCTTTTTCTTCATCGTGGTGGTGTTGCTGCTCGGGATAAACGCTTTTTTCTACAAAGTTTGGCGGGTGGTGCCATTCAAAATTCATGCATTGGACGACAGAATTGTCGCCTCCGAGTTCTTTCTGACCTCCAAAGAAGTGGTACTTTTCTACAAAGATATCGAGAACCTGAAAGGAGGCACATTTTCCGGAAAATTTAACGGCATAATGATCGCCGAAAGCACATCACAAGATATTCAAATCGGCTTTTTTGCGCGGTTGGAAAATTCCCGTCTCTTTGAAGCTATCCTGATAAGCCGGGCACCCCAACCCGTATATGAAAAGGTTACAGCACTGCTTAAACAAAGAAAAGAAGAACTTAAAAAGAAAAAGTAACCCTTCAGTTGGAACTAATTATTCTTAAAAAGACACTTACTACTGAAAACCTTTACCAACCGCGATAAATTTAACAATAAAAAAAGAGGAACTGCCACCAAGGAACAGCTCCTCTTCGTTAACTCTACTTGCAAAAAATCCGACGGTTAAGAAGCCAAATTAAAACCCAATCTCTTCAATCTGAGGTTTAACCGTTGCCTCGTCACCCACAATAATCAGAGTGAATTTATTGGTATCGAGATATTTTTTAACCATCTCTGATACTTGTGCAGGCGTAGTTTCAATAATGTTCTTTATGTAGGTTTTCAGATATTCGTCAGATAAACCGTGGAAATTAATGAAATTAAGCTGCCCGATGATGCCCGTTCTGCTTGAGTTACGCAGGACGAAAATCCCTGCTTCGTAGTTTTTTATTCCCTGCAATTCCTGCTCAGATGGTAGTTCATTCGCTAAGCGGTTAATTTCGTAGCGAATCTCTTTGATAGCGGGACCGGTAACATTGGTGGTAACATCGGCGTCTTCCGACCAGAAACCGGAGTGATAACGAACCGCTAAATAGCTGCCCGGCGAGTAGGTGTAGCCTTTATCTTCTCTGATGTTCGATGTTATCCGGCTTCCAAAAGAACCGCCAAGCAACGAGTTCATCACAATAAAGTGAACATAATCAGGAGAAGTGGGGTCGATCGCACCGATGCCGTAAATAACCTTCGATTGCTTAGAACCGGGGCGATTAACCAACGAGAATTTCTTAACATTCTCAATTTTTGGCGGGTTAATCAGCACATCAGGTCCCTTTTGCCAACCGTTAAAGGTTTCCTTAATTGCCTTCAGAACTGCCGCTTCATCAAAATATCCGGAAACATACAGGTGCGATCTTTGCGCGCCCCAGTTAGAAAAATGGTATTTTTTCGCCATTTCAACCGTATAACCTTTCAGCGCCTCTTCGGTAGGTTCTGTGCTCCCAAAAGGGTGGCTTCCGTAAACAACTTTGTTCAGTTCTTTAGCTGCTATCGAGCCGGGTGAAGTCTGGCTTACGGCTAAGTTTGTAAGGTAATTACCTTTGATCCTTTCGAAATCTTTCGAATCGAAAAGTGGGTGCATTACCAAATCACCAATCAACCTGATCAGGTTGGGTGTGAACTCCGAAAGGACATCGGCACCAACGGAAGATTGCTCAGCACCGGCACCGGTGTAAAGCTCGCCACCGTAAGAGGCTACTTCTTCAGCGATTTGCTGCGCAGATTTTGTAGCAGTACCCTGCGAAAGAAGGTCAGCTGCAAGGTCTGCTATCCAAACTTCATTTGAGGGCTCGTTAAGGCTGCCCGTTCTTACAATTAACCGGACTGTTGCCTTTGGTGTTTTGCCGTAAGGTATCAGCGTAACCTTCAAACCGTTATCAAGCGTAACCGTTTTATATTCCGGAACTTTAAAATCTTTAGGAGTGCCGCCAACAGGGGGCTGCTCTTTCTGTGCGTAAAGCGAAAACCCAAAGAGCAAAACGGCGAAAAGCGTTGAAAATATTCTCTGTTTCATCTTCTTAACCTCCTTTAATTTCCGTTTGCAGTAACAAGTTTAAGAACGGTTCTGTTGCTACTGCGCAGATACTCTTTCGCGGTTTTTTGAATCAGTTCAGGGGTAACTTTCCTGAAAGAATCCTCCAACGAGTTCACCTTACCCGGGTCGTCATAAAACAGGGCATAGCATGCCAGAATATCGGCGAGACCGAACCCGAAACTGCCTTCGATAACATCGTAAAGATTCGAGCGCATTTTCACCAATGCACGGTTAATCTCTTCCTGCGAAAGTGGTTTTTCCGCCACTTCAGTAATAACCTCATCAATATCGTGCAAAATATCTTCTGCTTTCACATCACCTTCATGCAGAAGATACATATCCCAAAGCATGGGCCCGTTATAGTTGAACATATTGCCCAAACCTGAGTTAATCCCTCCGCTAATGCCTGAATAATATCCTTTTTCAGCGATAAGTTTGCGGTAGAGGCGGCTATCCTGCCCCTGAAGAAGTATCTGGTCAATCACTCCCATAGCAAAATATTCGGGTGACCCAACCGGCGGCATCTTGTATCCGAGCGCCAAAGCCGGCTTGTTCGCAAGTGAATCCACCTTCACTGAAATTTTTTCTTTCTGTTGAAGTGGTTCTGCTATATCAGGAACCGGCTGAAGTTTACCTGCGGGTATTTTCCCGAAATATTTCTGTATAAAAGCCTTTGCCTCATTCAGATCAAAATCACCTGTTACAACCAACGCAGCGTTGTTTGGTATGTAATATTTACTGAAAAAATCTTTAACATCTACTAAAGTGGCAGCGTCTAAGTCTGCAAGATCGCCGTAGAAGTTGTGTGCGTTATACCAGTTTTCGTTGGCAACTTGCGGTAGATCGAGCCATGGGAACCCACCGTAAGGTTGGTTGAGAACATTAACCTTCACTTCGTTTGTTACAACCCCTTTTTGGTTTATCAGGTTATCCTCCGTTATATCCAAGCCCGACATTCTATCGGCTTCCGCCCAAAGAAGTGTTTCGAGCTTATGCGCCGGAACAATGGCGAAGTAGTTGGTGAAATCAAAACGGGTCGAACCGTTCAAAATACCGCCGTTGGATTGAACGAGCTTGATATACTCCATCTTCCCAAGATTTTTCGATCCCTGAAACATCATGTGTTCGAAAAGATGGGCGAAGCCTGTTCGGTTTCTCGGTTCAATTCTGAAGCCGATGTTATAATAAACCGCAACAGTTACCAACGGTGCCGAAGTGTTCTGCGAAAGAACCACCTTTAAACCGTTATCGAGTTTGTAGTAGGTGTAGTCCACTTTCAATTGCCCAAAGGAACTAAAAGCGGTAAAAAAGAGAGCAAGGATCAGATAAGACCCAAATCTTTTCATTATACCTCCGTTAGTGAAATAAAGATTTACGCAACTTCAAGTTACGAAAGTTTTTTAAATGTGCCTTAAAGAAAATTGATACACGGCTAAATGCTATGAGGAACGGTAAAAGTACCATCAGCAACAATGGGAAGTTGGAAGGAACGGACAAAGTTAGATGGAAAGGCTTAATGCCGGCAAGTGCCGGAAGGCGGAAAGAACGGCATAATTCTACCGGGTGCGCCGGAAGGTGGAAAGAGGGGCAAAAATAAAAAACCGGTTGCGCATACGGTTTTTCAGCCGGGCGCGTAAGAAAGGATAAGAATCACGCCTTAAACTAAAAGCATCTGTGCAACCGGTAGGGAAGAATTTTATTTAATTATATTGTAATATTTCCGCGTTAAATCTTCAAAATCTTTCGTAAAGCCACCCTGCAGGGCTTTATCTATATTCTCGGAATAATTCCGTTTCCCCTTTTTGCCGTCTAAGTTAAGTGCACCGGGTGAATCTTTCTTAATGTTTGTTCCGGTGAAAGATTCTCTCTCTTTTTCAAAATCTTTCTCGTTTATCGAGCGGGTGGCATCCAACATTTTAGATAGGATTTTATCCTGTTTTTTAATCAAATCGTCATTGAATTTACCGGTTTTCATGTCGGTTATCACTTCCTGCATATCCTGCGAAAGTTTATTCAGGTCAGCCGGAATGCTCTTGGTTTTACCGGCGGCTTTCGCTTCTTTGTTCATTTCATCGAGCGATTTTTTAATCGATTCCTGCTGTTGTTGCAGCCTTTGCATTTGCGCCATCTGCTCCTGGCTCATATTACCGTTATTGCCTTTCATCAGCTGCTGCATCTTCTGGTTAAGCTCCATCTGCTGCCCGGCCATCTGAGCCATCTGCTGCATTAGCGACATCATCCCGCCCTGTCCGCTGCCCCCTTGTTGCATCATCTGCGAAAGTGCATCCTGCATAAGGCTTGCGGCTTCATTAAGCGAAGCCATCGCTTTTCCCTGGTCACCTGAGGCATCACGGTTGCGGCGCTCCTGCATATTTTCAAGCGCTTTGTTCATCATTCTCTTAGCGTCTCCCAGCGATTTAGCCATCTCGGGGCTTACCGCAAAAGTTTTCTTACTCAACTCGCCTAACTTGTTGATTGTTTTATCTAAGTTCCGGCGGATGTTATCCTGTTCCCTCATCTCTTTGTTCATCAAAGCAGAAGGGCTGCCGTTCTGCGTTTTCTGCTTTAATGCTTCCTGTTGTTTCGAAAGATCGAGGATGTCGTTAATCACTTTCATCATATCAGCCATCGTCTGCATCTGGTTAGCCTGAGCCATCATATTCTGCATTTCCTGCAACCCCTGTTGCATTTTTTGCATATTTTTCGAGATTTGGCTCTGGTTGTGCATAGCCTGCTGCATATTCCCCTGCTGCATATTTTTTTTGGCGTCGTCGGAAAGTTCCTGATTTTGCTGCTTCTGCAGCTCTTTCTGAAGGTCTGCCGCTTTATCGTTCGGCATATCTTTCAGGTCTTTCATTTTGTCGCGAAGCTCCTGCATCTCTTTTTCCAAAGCCTTCAGCTGCTCTTTAATATTATCCTGTTTTTTGGCGAGTTGCTCGCTGTTTTTCGGGTTCGAATTTTTAGTTTCTTCCTGCAGTTTGTTCAGTTGCTCCTGCAACTCCTGAGCGCGTTTAATAAGCTCGTCAGTTTTTTGTTCAATTTGGATTCTTTTCAGCAGGTTCATCGTCCGTTCAATGCTCTGTTTGAACTGCTCTTCATCCATTTTCATATTTTCAAGGTTCATCTGAGCATCTTTTCTGTTCAGGTTCTGAAGATTATTAGCCATCTTTTCCATCAGCTTTTTCATCTCTTCGTTAGTAACCTGATCGAGCATTTTTTGCAGTTCTTTGAACTTTTCCATCGTTTGTGGCGAAAACATATTGTTTTCGTTCAGATTTTGCTGCAGATCTTCCATCTTTTGCGAAAGTTGCTCAGCCTTTTCCTGAAGTTTCTGGTATTTATCGATCAGTTTTTCAAGTTTTTCTTTCTCATCAAACGAAAGTTCCCGGTTATCTTTCTTCAGTTCATTTGCAACCTTTTCCATCTCTTTCTGGAGTTGGTCGGCTTCTTTCAATACTTCGCTAAGTTCTTTTTGAATTTCATTTTGCTTCTTCTCGCCAAAGGCAAAAAGTTCTTCTAAAGTGGGAACACGAACAATGTATTCGCGGGTTTTTGCGCTTTTAGGCCCCGAAACCTGATCGTTATCTAAAACTTCCAAGTAATAAGTAACCTCGTCGCCCTGTGAGAGGAAAAGCTGCGCTAAGCTCCAGGTGTAGTCAACCGAAGTTTCTTTAACCGCCCTGTTAAAAGGTACAGGTATCGCCGTAAATTTCTGCTGAACAGTCGATTTATCTTTGCTTTTCGAAATTCTGAAGTGCAGGTTCAGCCCACTGAAACCGAAGTCATCCGAAATCTGAAGCGAAAGCGCCTGTCGCTGGCTGCGGGGCAGCACGGTGTTCGAGTCAGGGCTTACCATCGTTATCTCCGGAGGTGCATCGTAAGAGGCCCTTATGCTGTATTTAACCGGCGAGGAGTTGCTGTAACCCTTTGTATCGGTTAGTTTTATGAAATATTCGTTATCACCCGATACTTTGAACCTGCCCGTAGCAGTGGTGCCGTTTACTTCTAACGGAACGCTTAACCCCTGCATAAATTCCAACGATGCAGCCGAAAGTTCTTTGTTCGACTCCAAAGAAAAAGCAACCGCCGTACCCTTAATTGCCGCTATGTTGCCGTTATCGGTTTGTTCAAACGGCTTCTCACCGGTGTAAGCAGGGGGTGTAACTGAAAGGTTAAACGCCCTGATTATTGGCTTATCCGTTACGGTTATTTCATAAGAAAGGCTGCGGGAGTCTTCAACCGTTGCGTAATATTTTATCGTGTATTTAATTGCGGGAACAGTGAACCTGAAAAGACCATCTTTACCCGGCTTAATGGTTTCTTTCACGAAATCAGGCTGCGACTCATCCTTAATAAAGAGATTCAGTTCGTCGGCAGGAGCACCCGAAACCTTCACGGATATTGAAACGCTGTCGTCTCTTGCCACTTCAATATTGCCGGGTTTAACTTCAAAACTGTGTTTTTGCGGAGGAAGGAACTCTGATGAATAGTTTATAAGCCTGCCGCCGGCTTCCCTCATGCCACTACTGAAACCGAATGCGCTGCCGCTTAATAAAAGAACGCACAATGTTAAGGGTAAAAGCTTTTTCCCGCGGGCGAATGAAACAGCGCTTGAAAACTCCAATTCTTTCACCCTTTCGTAAATTTCATCAAAAGCGGCGACGGCTAATTTTTCGCTGTAACCCCGGTTGCTTTCAAGGTTCAGAAGCTGCATTGCGTTTATCAGGTCATCCTTTACCTCGGGAAACATGCTGCCGGCAAGTGCCGCTGACCTTAAGGGATCGCTCCGGGTAACAAAATAGCGCCTGTAAAGGGGTGTCAGAATGAAGTGAACAAGGCTTCCGCCGGTTACACCTAACCAAGTGTAAAAAAGAACCGTACGCGCGGCGGATTCAAAGAAGAAAATCGACTCAACAAGCGAAAAAAGCGTAAAAAGCAGTGCAGAAACAATAAACACTATCTGAGCCCCAACGGTTAGCTCGGCAATCAGTCGCCTGTTCTCAAACCGTGTAAGTTTGCTGATTATCTCTTTATACTGTAACTCTTTACTCAAATTTTTTCTCTACTGCGTAAGGTTGTGTTTTGTTGTCAAAAATTTCTCTACTGCGTCAGCGCGAATAAAACGATATTAGTACCAAATTGAAGTGCTTCCGTCCTTTTTGTTTCCGGGTCGTTGTGCACTTCGGGGTCTGCCCAGCCATCGCTCGGGTTGCTTTCGTAGGTATAGTAAAGCACCATTCTATCCCCGATGAACAGCCCAAAACCTTGCGGCGGTTTGTTATCATGCTCGTGCGTTTTTGGAGGTCCCGCCGGAAACTTAAATTTTATGTTATACAGTTTATGACTGTAAGGCAGCTCTTTTAGTTCCTTATCCGGAAACACCCTTTTAATTTCGCGCCTGAAACCTTTATCGAACCCGTAATCATCATCTACATACAAAAACCCGCCGGTTTCTAAATATTTACGAAGGTTTTTTATCTCCGTATCGGTCAGTGCGATGTTACCGTGCCCCGTCATAAAAAGAAAAGGATAGCCGAAAATTTCGTCACTTCCCAAATCCGCAAACCGGTATTCCGGATCCACTTTCAGGTTTGTGTTTGCCTTAATAAATTTCTGGAGATTAATGTCTGCCGACTGGTCGTTATACCAATCGCTTCCGCCCGAATATTTCACCCTCGCCATTTTGAAGGCTCCCTTTTGCGGCAACAAAAACGGCGCAGATGTAACAAACAGGATCATAAAAAACAAAATTCTCACAATCGTTATACTCACAGGTGGCTTTGATGTTTCATAAAACAAGGGTTGTTTGGTAAAATTGTTTGATTTCGTTCACAATTTAGCAATTTCAGAGGATGTGAGAAGTGCAGATTTGCGGTGAGGGTTATCTATCCAAATGCAGATTTAAGGGGCGGTTATATGATTTTTTGGCTACGATAGCAAAACTTATCATGAATCAAGCTAAAAGTCAGATTTCCCAAATGAGTATGCCAATCAGGCTGCAAGAAATGTATTTAATAAACATTTATCGGTTTGAACTTCGATAAAACTAAATTCTGAATGTTCAAGTGAGGGTATTATCGGAAACGCAAATGAGAATACTAACTGAAACGCAAATGAGAATAAAAGAAGCGTTGTAAAAATGAATTAAAGCCCTGCGCACCAAGAATCAATTCACCACCAAACCAAGCAGCAGAAAAAACACCACTTCGATTAACACTAACCAAATTGGCACACGGCTTACCGGCTTCTTGCGAAGTAAATAATACGGCACGGATACCACAGCTCCGATAATAAACCAGGAAATATAATTCTGAAACGGGACTTTCCCCTCTGCCCACTGCCAGTATGCAAGTTTTGCCGCTACCGGCTGAAGTGTGAAATCGAATGCAACCAACGCCACACCTGCCAGAAATGAAAATGCAAATATGTTTTCTGTGGCTTCGGTTAGGATGGCGACAATTCCGTAAACTATCATTGCCCGATTGATTATCATTACTAATGGAACTCCAAAAAGAGCAGGCCCCAACAGATTTCCGGTTGTATAGGTACCAAATATTGCGCCTATTTCGTGATTAACTATCCTCAAAACAAAAAAGAGAATTATCACCCCAACAGCCCAAATAATCACTTTCTTGTCCCAATCCTCACGGGATACAAAAATCACATAAATAACTGATAATAAAATCCCCCAGGGAGTGAGTGTTTCGGCGACATTAAGGAAATTATCAAGCGAATGACCCAACACTCCGAGTGCGAAGAAAAGCGCCAGTATAAGCACGGGAAGATATGTTTTTGTGAATTTCTCTTTTTCCATCCGCAGTGTTGATTATTCTGAAAAATTGTTCATTAACAAACTTCTAATATACAAATATTCCTGTCATAAACAGACGCCCTGCACATCCTTACATGTTGGCTGTTGCACTGTCTGAAAACTTCCCAAAAATACGGTGTTATCGCCCTGCGCATCCTTACATGTTGGCTGTTGCAGGTTAATTATCCTGTGCTGAATTATCAGCCTGTCCTTCAGTCAGATATTGTGTTATTGGGTTTATCATTCAACGCTGAATCAGGGCCCGTCTTCCGGTGCAGTGTTATCAGTTCCGCCTTCAGGTACAGCTTTATCGGGTTCTTCATTAAACAAAGGAGTGCTCTCATCCTCGCTGTAATCAGGAAGTGCATTAACCTTAAACCCACCTAATTTCGCAATTTCGCTACCGCGCCTTAAGAGGTTACCCTTGCCGGCTCTAAGTTGTCCCTCGGCTTTATCGTAATTTGCCTGTGCCCTTCCGAGTGCCTTCCCAACATCTTCGAAAGTAGCAACAAAACCTTCAAACTTTTTAAGAAATTCCTGTACCCGCGCTGCAATTAATATCGCATTTTCGTTTCTTTTCTCGGTTTTCCAAATGTTTTGGATTGTTTTAAGCGTTACAAAAAGGGTAGTTTGCGTTACGAGTATGATGTTTTTCTCAAATGCTTCGTTGTAAATTTCTTTCGCCTCTTTCATTAAAAGGCTGAATGCCGGCTCAATCGGAATGAACATCAGCACATAATCAAGCGAGTTTATCCCCTCAAGCCGTGTGTAATCTTTCTCACTCAATGATTTGATATGTGCCCGAACGGATTTAATATGTTCCTGTAAAAAATATTCTTTATCATTAGGGTCGTCGGTGGAATAATACGCCTCATAGGCTTTCAGCGAAGTTTTTGCGTCAACAACAATTTGCTTGTTCCCGGGCAGAAAAATAACCGCATCGGGTCTGTAAATGGTGCCTTCGGAGTCAGTGGTTGAAAACTGGGTTTGATATTCCCTCCCTTTCTCCAACCCGGAGGTTTCAAGGATTCTCTCCAAAATTACTTCGCCCCAATCACCGAGCACTTTATTATCCCCTTTTAGCGCTTCGGTCAGGTTTTGTGCACCCTCGCTCAGTTGTTTATTCATCTCGAGCAGCGTCTGAAGTTCAGTTTTAAGTGAAGCCCGGTCTTTTGTTTCTTCGGTGTAGATGCTTTCAACTCTTGTTTTGAACTCGTTTATATTCTCTTTAAAAGGTTTAAGAAGTGCTTCGAGGTTTTGCCGGCTTTGGTCTGAAAAAGTACGATTTTTATCTTCAAAAATTTTGTTTGCAATATTTTCGAACTCTTTGGTTAAAGCGTCGCGGGCGTCTTTCAATTCTTTAAGCCGTGTTTCCATGCTCTCTTTTTCCGAATTGTAGCGCTCGGTCAGAGCTTTGTTCTCGGCGGTTAAATTTTTAACCGTTTCACGGATGTTTGTAAGTTCTTCCTCCAAGAACGGCACCCTTTTTGAAGATTCCTCAAACTTTCCCTTTTGGGCTTCCATCATGCGTATGTCGCGAGAAAAGTCAGCTCTCTCTTTTTCCAATTTTTCCTGAAGCAGCCTGTTTTCAGCCTCAGCCCGTTTTACGGAATCTTCAAGCACTGCCATTCTTCCCTCGGCACCCGTTTTTTTTGAGTTGCTGATAAAATACCCCAAAATTATACCAAGTACCACGCCAATAACTAAAAATATTACACTTTCCATATCTCCGCTCCTTATAAATTATGTACTAATGAGGGCTTTCTTCCTTAGTGCATGGCTGTAATTAACACCCCGTTCACTATAGTTTTCAACCTCTCCGTCCTCTGTAAATTTTCGGCTAAACCATCCTATCAATAAGAAAAGTTCTCAACTAACCGGCACTTCAATTAAGCACCAACCGGCACTTTAATTATGAGATTGCTCCCCTCACCCGGTTTGCTTTCAATTCTAAGAAAACCGTTGTTTTGGGTAAGGAAATCCCTGCTAAAAGCTAACCCCAACCCCGTCCCCCGCTCGTTTGCTGTTCCATTTAATTCTACCTTGCTCCGGCGAAAGCAGCACATTGAAAGTGACTGAAAAAACATTATCTTATACATTGCACTTAAAGGCAACGCTGAAAATAATTTAGCAGAACCTAAGTTCCCATTTTTTAATATATTTTTCATCTCTGTAAATAAACTGAAATTTGACCTCACAATTTAGCCAAACTCTTCGTAATTTACCATTCAGAAAAGACAGTTTTCTGTTAATTCCTGCCGGGTCGCTCTCTCCCGAGATACGGTCGTTGAAGTGTTGCACTTCGTGACCACTTTTTTCCAATGTGTAGCGGTGTACACAATTTTGGATTTATACTTCATATTACAACTTTAGAGTTTTCCAATGAAAAAGAATTTAACGATTTTGTTTTTCCTTTTGCTCTCAACTCTGCTCGCGGCTAAAGTGCCCGATGGAATTCAGATCAGCAAATCAGCAAAAGGCTACACCATATATTTTAACCTGCCGGAGTATCAACTGCAGCAGATGAAAACCAAAGAAGGATCGTTCACGAAAATTGAAATCCCCGATTATGGCATCACATCAGAAGCCGGAAGACCGCAGCTGCCCAGAATCTCTTTTAATTTGGTGATCGGTGAGAGCGAATATCCTCCCTCCGCTCGCGAAATTAATAAACTTTTGAGAGAAAGAACACTCGACTTCCACGCCTACCCTTTCCAGGCTCCGTGGCGGAGAGACTTACCGCTTAGTGACCGGCCATTTAATTACGACAGGAAATTCTACGAATCATCACGCACAACGAACGAACCGCTGATCACCGTATCTGAACCTTTCTGGATCGCCGGGCTTAGAGGTGTTACCGTTACAATTTCACCGTTCAACTATTCCCCTTCAGAGAAAAAATTGATAATGGTGAACGAAGCCACATTTACAATTGACCTCCAACAACCTGTCGGCAGAATTTCCGGGCACTCTGATGTCTATTCAGGCTTTTTCGAGCAATTCTTTGCAAACTACGAAAAAGGTACTTTACGGGGTACAAAAAACTATTTGATTATAACAGCACCCGAGTATGAAGCCGGGCTAGCACCATTCGTTACTCACAAACTGAACAACGGTTATAATGTAAACCTTTTCACCACTTCTGTTACAGGTACAACAACAACCGCAATTAAAACTTTCATTCAAAACAGATATAACGACCTCGGTACAAGACCCGAGTTTATTCTTCTTGTCGGTGATGTTGATAAAATTCCCGCATGGACAGGCTCGGGCACAGGTTCACCCAAAACAGACCTGAACTACGCTCTGCTTCAGGGTACTGACTATTATGCAGATGCTTTCATCGGGCGGTTTTCCGTTACTAACACTACCGAGCTTGCCAACATAATCTATAAAACAATTTACATGGAAAACAGCATCGCGTCGCTCCCGAAAAACAATGTTTTTATGGCGTCAACCGATAACTATTCTGTTTCCGAAGGAAGCCACAACTTTGTAATTAACACTTATTTCGCACCCGATGGATACGATAACTTAAAGCTTTACAGCCACAGCGGTGCAACTACCGCACAGGTATCCGATGCTTTTAACGCCGGGAAAGTGTTCGGGATTTACTCAGGGCACGGCTCTGAATATTCATGGGCGGATGGACCACCGTTCAGCCAAAGCAATGTGAGAAACCTGACTAACACTATCTACCCCTATATTTTCTCTTTTGCCTGCGTTACCGGCGCTTACGACCTTTCAGAGTGCTACGGCGAAACATGGATAAGGGTGCAAAAAGGAGCCGCTTCTTTCTATGGCTCTTCTGTAAATTCCTATTGGGATGAAGACGATATTCTGGAAAGAAGAATCTTTCAGTCAATGTTTGTCGCTGGGCTTACAAAGGTTACACCGATGATGGATATGGGTAAATACCTCACCTGCCAGTACTTCGGAAATGTAACTCCCGGCTCGATGATGCTCAGATATTTGGAGATGTATAACCTGATGGGCGACCCCTCAATCGAAACTAAAAGAAATATCCCGCCCGATGCTACTCCGCCGGATCAAATAACCAATCTTTCAGCCGGTGATGCCTGTTCAAACTCGATAACCCTGAACTGGTCAGCACCCTACGATTCAACCTTTGGCGGCGTGCAGGCTTATGATATCAGGTACTCGCTCACCCCCATCGCTAACGATGTTGATTTTAACAATGCAACAAGTATAATGTATTCAGGGCACTCCGACTCTGCCGGCACCCCAAAATCTTATACCGTAAGGGGCTTAGCCTTCAATACTCTCTACTATTTTGCCGTTAAAGCAATGGATATGTGGGGCAACAGATCGGTAATGTCTAATGTTGTTTCTTTCACTACTTTACAGGCGCCGATGGCTTCTGTTTCACCGGGAAATGTAGCCCACACTCTGATGAACCAAAGCACAGTTATCGATACGGTTTATATCGCTAACCCAACAGCTTATCCCTCAACACTTGACTATACAGTTGAGTTTGCGAACAGCTCGTATCCTTCAAAATCTGTCTCTTACTATCTGATTTCAGACGCCACAAAAACCGAATCGGCCGAGGATAAAGATAACCCCGGCACAAACCATGGTGCCTCAGTCAGAGGCTCCGGTGGGCCCGACCCATTCGGATATAAATGGATGGATAGTGACGCCCCAAATGGACCAACATACGAGTGGAATGACATTGCTTCTACCGGAACTTTGGTTACCGGCTGGGTGCCAACCGGAACCTTCAACGCTGCGGATGAGGGATATGCGGGCCCCTTCAACCTCGGATTTAATTTTAAATTCTACGGTGTAGCAAAATCTCAAATCTACATTTCAACTAACGGGTTTTTAACCTTCTCTGCGTTGAATCAGAATGCTTATTCCAATTCTTCGATTCCTAATTCTGCCTTTCCGAACGACATTATCTGCCCGTTTTGGGATGACTTAGACGCCAAATCGCCGGGCACTGTTCATTACAAACAAGACGGGAATAAGTTCATTATTCAGTGGACAAACTACCAGGGCTACTCGTCAGGCTCAAGTTACACTTTCCAGGTTGTCCTTTATTCAAGCGGTAAGATAATGTTCTACTACAAGAATATGTCAGGCACGCTTACAAGTGCAACTGTCGGAATAGAAAATTCAAACGGCACAATCGGCACACAAATTGCCTACAACGCAACTTATGTGAAAAACAACCTTGCCGTGAAAATTGCCGCTGAACCGGAGTGGATTATCCCAAGCGGAAACCTTGCCGGCACAATTTACAACAACAACAGAACCGGAATCGTGCTGACGATTAACACCGAAGATTTCCAACTTGGTTATTATTCAATGGATATGATCGTGCGCAGCAATTGTTCGGTTCACCCCGTGATTACTGTGCCGATAACAATGGAGCTTTCGCTGATTCCGGTTGAACTTGCCGCTTTTGAAGCAAAGCCCCTGAGAGATGAAGTGCAGTTACTCTGGAGCACTGCTACCGAAACCAACAACCGCGGGTTCTATATTGAAAGAAGAGATAACCAAAAAGGCGGGTGGCATGAACTAAAGTTCATAGAAGGCAAAGGCACTTCCTCAGAAATAACCGAATATTCGTTCGCTGACCGTAACCTCAAACCCGGTTCCTACGAGTACAGGCTCCGCCAAACCGACCTTAACGGCGTGGTTGCGTTCAGCCAAACTGTGAAAGCGGAAGTTGGGTTGCCTACTGAGTTTGCGCTCTTCCAGAACTACCCGAACCCGTTTAACCCTACAACAACCATTGCGTTTGCAATTCCGGGAATTGAAGGCGGGGCGCTCGTTGGGGTTACTCTTAAAGTATATGACGCTCTCGGAAACGAAGTTGCTTCGCTGGTTCAGGGTGATTATGCACCCGGTGTTTATAAAACACAACTGGATTGCACAAATTTCGCCAGCGGTGTATATTTCTACAGAATGACTGCCGGAAAGTTTACGGCAACCAAAAAATTTGTAGTTATGAAATAGTTGTTTTGAAATATAGGAGAAAACCTTCAGTTTCATTTTTCTAAACAGAAAAGCGAACGGGAAAAGAGTTATTTACTTAATTTGACAATCAGGTAATTTGGTAACTGCGTAATTTCGAAATGGCGTAATTATATAATTCAACAAGAAACAATCTTAATGAAAGTCCGGGTTTCGTTTCCCGGACTTTTTTTATGCTTTCTCTCGTTTTTGGTATTTTCATTTCAGAGAGTGACAGGTTTTCACAGCCGTTATTTCATCGCAAGAGAGCACACTTTCACGGCAGTCAGTTAGCTGAATGGCAGGTTTTTAACAACCCTTTTAGGCTAAATTTTCTTAATTTTCTCACTTTCCAACTATCCTGTGCACCACATCTTTATTAACTGCTGACGATTTTTACATTACTTTCCTGATCGGATACATATTTTTACATTGCGCTCTGCGGACTGCAATCATATTTTAGGGCAATGGATGATCTGTTAAAACGAATAGCTGCGTGCGTGGTGTGTAAAGAGCATCTGCCGTTTCCGCCTAAACCAGTAGTTGCCATTTCCGCCGAATCAAAAATTTTGATTATCGGGCAGGCACCGGGTATCAAAGCACATAATTCCGGTGTACCGTGGAACGATGTGAGCGGTGATGAACTTCGCCGTTGGCTGGGTGTAACCCGTGAACAATTCTACGATACAAAAATTTTCACAATTATGCCGATGGGCTTTTGCTACCCCGGAAGGGGCAAAAGTGGTGATCTGCCGCCCCGTCCCGAGTGCGCACCTTTGTGGCACCCGCAAGTGATGGAATATCTGAAAAACCTTAAATTAACCCTTTTAATCGGTAGTTACGCAATTAACTATTATATTAACCGGAAACCAAAAACTTCAGTATCAGAAGTGGTAAAAGATTTTGAAGGCTACCTACCCCGGTTTTTTCCTTTGGTGCACCCCTCACCAAGAAACAGGAAGTGGCAAAGAGATAACCCCTGGTTTTTGGAAAAAGTTATTCCGGAACTTCAAAAACAGGTTAAAAAGATTACAGGCCGCTAATTTCGTTTTTGGAAAATTCAGTTAAGCAAAGTTGTTTTTTGAACAACGGTTTGCCGGGGAACTCTTTCAAATTATCACTTTGGTTGCAAAGTTGTTCAGAAGGCGGTTTCAAAAATGGTTCAATGAAGTTTCAACCGTGAAAAAAATGCAAAATATCGGGCAATAATTTCCCCCTTTTGTTTTTTTTACTTGTTTTCGATTGAAATTATTATTAAGTTTCGGTGTCGCTAATCGGTATTCCCTGCTGCCGGTTAGTGATTTATTACTCCCCCTGAGACCCTCGCGCAAGCGAGGGTCTTTTTTTTTATTTCAGTTTTTTTCAACCGATTAATCTTACATTAAAGCTTTCCCTTACCCCTCCTACCTACAAAGCTTCAATACAGTTTTTTAACTAAACGAAAAAACAATTCAATCGACTTATTTATTGCCTTTTCCATCAATAACAGGAATCCCAAATATTTCTTTGATTTTCTATAAATTGCCACTTTAATATTTTTTTTTATCAAACATAAACCCAACTATGTTATTTGAACGGATTAGAAGAGGTAAAAATGGAACTTGACTTACGCACACTTACAGTTGTTCTCGGGTTGTTCTATCTGTCTCAGTTAGGTTTCTTCTATTATTACTATTCTCAATACAGGAAGATGCCCGGGCTGAAGTATTGGGTTCTTTGGAGTGCAATGGGGTTTATTGGGTTTGCGGCTATGATGTTCCGCGACTCCCCCGAACTTTTCTACTCTGCGCTTGTCGTTCAAAACCTTACTCTAATTGCCGGAACGATTTCATTTTATGTTGGTCTCTCAGAGTTTTTCAAAGGAAAAGCTCCCTATAATTTCGCACTTGCAACTTTTTTTGTTTTCTCTCTTGCGTATCTCTACTTCACTTTTATACAGGACGAATTGGTTGTCAGGAGAATCGTTTCAACTGTATGCGGGCTTTTTGTTTACACTTTTGTTATTTACGAATTACTGGCTTGTAAAGAAAAACTCTACAGAAAAATTGCAAGGTTCCTTAGCGTAACTTTCATTTTTTACAATTTGTTGTTACTCATGCGCCTTTGGTGGCTAATTTTCGAGCCGCCGGTTAAAAACCTTTTTGAATACAACCGCCTTAATGCGGTTGGTATCCTGGGAATGCTTTTAATCATTTTTATTTGGTCAATCAGCCTCTTTATGATGATTAACAGAAGACTTGAGCAGGAAAAACAATCCGTTCAACAATTTTTCAGAACCATTTTTCATAACTCACCGGATTCGATGGTAATTACTGAACTCGATGGGCCAATTATTGAATGTAATGAAGCCGCGTACAGAACTTTTGGATATGACTGTGAGGAAGTGAAAGGAAAACGGATAACAGAAATCGGAATCTGGGTTAATCCTGAAGCAAGAGAGGGGATAGTGAAAAGGCTGCTTGCTGAAGGTTCGGTTTCCGATCTGGAAATTCAATTTGTCAAAAAGAACGGTGAGAAAATTTACTGTCTGTTCTCTTCAACTGTTTTGCAGACTGACGGCAAAATGATAATGTTGACTACAGTTAAAGATATTAATCATTTAAAAATGATTGAAGAGAATATCAGGGTTTCTGAAGAAAAATACAGATCGCTTGCCGATACAACCCCCGATCTGGTTATGTTGCATGATGTCAACCTCAAAATCCTTTATTTTAACAAAACCGGATATACAGTAACCGGGTACACACCGGAAGAGATTATCGGAAAAGATGTTAGGGCTTTCATTACTGAAGAAGATAGCTCTGATGTGGATAAACGAAAAGAAAAAAGATTTGCGGGGAAAAAGGAAGTCTTTCAATATCAGGTAAAATTCAGGAAAAAAGACGGCTCTTTTATTCTTTTGGAAGTAAGAACTGTACCCATTTATCGGGATGGGAAGTTAGACTCGATATTGGGTGTTGCCCGGGATATTTCACTGCAATTAGCGTACACAGAGGAGCTTAAGTTAGCTAAAGAAAAAGCTGAAGAGATAAATAAGTTAAAATCCCATTTCTTTGAAACCATGAGCCATGAACTCCGAACACCTTTCGTTGGGATTTGGGGCTATGCTGAACTTCTTTCCGAAATGGTAACAGACCCCGAAGCCTCCGAGATGGTTTCTCTCATTCTCAACAATTCTATGAGACTAACAGATACATTGAACAAAATTTTAAGTCTTTCTCATTTGGAATTTGGTGAGGTAAAAGTAAGCCCCGAAGAATTTCGATTGAAATCATTGCTGAAAATGGTTACCGGAAAACACCGGATTACTGCCGATAAAAAAGGCATTAATCTTGTCGTCAATTCCTTGAATGAAGATAAATTGATAAGAACCGATAAAACAATTCTCTTTGAGATTTTGGATAATTTGGTCGGAAATGCCGTTAAGTATTCAAACGAAGGAACTGTTGAGCTTTCATGCACGCATTCCGTTCAAAAAGGGAAGAAAGATATTCTTTCTTTCACAGTTAGTGACGAGGGAATAGGCATACCGAAAGAAAAACAAGATATTATATGGTTGCCCTTCCGGCAGGCAAGTGAAGGTATAAGCAGAATTTACGAAGGTTCCGGATTAGGGCTTTCTGTTACCAAGCATTATGTTGAATTGTTAAACGGTGAAATCAGCCTGAAAAGTGAAGTCGGGAAAGGCTCCGTTTTTTCATTCTATATTGAACTTCTGCCACAGGAGAAAAAGAAGGCAAAACTGCCCTCAGCGCAATTGATTGATTCTAATCAAAAGCACACAAATAAAAGATTACTCTTTATCGATGACGATCCACAAAGTCACGATATTATCTCCCGTGTACTTTCCGACTCTTACTATATTGATCTCGGTAAAGATGCCAACGAAGCTCTCAAGTTGACTGAAAAAAATTCGTACGACGCATTTTTGTTTGATATTAACTTGCTCCACGGGCTAGACGGGGTTGAACTGATGAAAATAGTTAAAGCCAAACCGGGAAATGAACAAAAGCCTTTCGTTGCTGTAACCGCTTTCGCCGGAAGTAGTGATCGTGAGGAGTTCCTCGAGGCAGGCTTTACACATTATCTTTCAAAACCTTTCTTCTTACAGGACCTTATCGATTTGGTTGATGGGTTATTCAAATAAACCTTTCACATAAACTGCAACTGCAAATCATTGGTTGATGGGTTATTCACTTCAATTATCATCTTTGACCGGGATTTCTGCACCAACACCACTTCTGTCATTGACCGGGATTTCTGCGCCGGCTTCACTGAATGCATAATCGGCATAAAACCGATTTCCTCAATTATTCATATCTTTAAAGTTCGTAATTTTTAAATTAGTAGAATCTGCAAGAATGAGATATAAAGCGAGTGAAATAGAGCCGAAGTGGCAAAAATTCTGGGAAGATAAAGGCATTTACAAAACAAACCTTAATGCACCGGAGAAAAAACTTTATTCTTTAGTGATGTTTATTTACCCTTCGGGTGCGAAACTACACTGTGGGCACTGGTACAACTACGGACCCGCTGATACCTGGGCAAGGTTCAAAAAACTGCAAGGGTATAATGTTTTTGAGCCTTTCGGGTACGACGCTTTTGGGCTGCCCGCTGAAAACTACGCTATTAAAACGGGCGTACACCCGATGGAAAGCACGCTTAAAAATATCGATGATATTAGAGCCCAAATACGCAGAATTGGTTGCATGTACGATACCAATTCTGAACTCATGACCTGCGACCCCGCATATTACAAATGGAACCAATGGCTCTTTTTACAGCTATACAAAAAGGGGCTTGCTTACCGGAAAAAATCACCCGTTAACTGGTGTACTTCATGCCAAACCGTTCTTGCTAACGAACAGGTGCTTAGCGACGGAAGCTGTGAGAGATGCGGTAACCCCGTTGTTCAAAAGAACTTAGTGCAATGGTTCTTCAAAATTACGGATTATGCCGACCGACTGCTCGACGACCTGCATCTCATCGACTGGCCCGAAGAAACTAAAACCAAACAGAGAAACTGGATCGGTAAAAGCACCGGTGCCGAGGTTGTTTTCTCAGTTGAGGGAAGCGACGAAAAAATTAAAGTTTTCACTACTCGCCCCGATACCCTTTTCGGTGTTACTTATGTTACTTTGGCTCCCGAGCATCCGTTGGTTGAAAAGCTCACAAAACCGGAGTTCAAACCCGCAGTTGATAAATATGTGGAGCAAACCGCCTATTTAACGGAAATAGACCGACAGTCAACCACTAAAGAAAAAACGGGCGCCCCGACAGGTTCGTTTGTCATTAACCCGATAAACGGCGAAAAAGTACCCATTTGGATTGGCGACTATGTCCTGCTTACCTACGGAACAGGCTGCGTTATGGCTGTTCCCGGGCACGACGAAAGAGATTTTGAGTTTGCAAAAAAATTCGATCTTCCTATCAGAAAAGTGATTTTACAGGATGGTACTTCAATCGATGATGAGTTCGAAGTTGCATTTACTGAAGCCGGAACTATGGTTAACTCAGGAAAATTCGACGGGATGAGCTCAGTAGCGGGTAAGCAAGCCGTTATTGAAGAACTTGAAAGAATTGGCGCCGGAAAAGCAAAAGTGAATTATCGCCTGCGGGACTGGCTGATTTCGCGCCAGAGATATTGGGGCACACCAATTCCTGTTGTCTATTGCGATAAATGTGGTGAAGTGCCGCTGCCCGAAGAGCAACTTCCGGTTACACTTCCGAAGGATGTTGAGTTTAAACTGCAGGGGGATAGCCCTCTGAAACGGCACGCCGGGTTTATGAACACTACCTGCCCTAAATGTGGCGGGCACGCAGAACGCGACCCCGACACGATGGATACCTTCGTTGATTCCTCCTGGTATTATCTCCGGTTTCTCGATCCTAAGTACGAAAAAGGGATGTTCAACACCGCTCTTACCGATAACTGGTCGCCCGTTGATATGTATATCGGTGGCAGAGAGCACTCGGTTATGCACCTGCTTTACGCACGGTTTATCCATAAATTTTTGATGGATTTGGGGTTGGTTAAAACTCCTGAACCTTTTATGAAATTGGTTCACCAGGGAACTATCACCAACCTTGGGGCTAAAATGTCGAAATCTCGCGGAAATGTTGTGAACCCCGAGCCTTACATTGATAAATACGGCTCTGATGTCTTCAGATTGTACCTGATGTTCATGGGACCTTTTGAACTCGGCGGAGACTGGAGCGACAGCGGCATCACCGGCACTGAACGATTCGCTCAAAAGATGTACGACCTGGCGCAGTCACACACCGGGTGGCTGAAAAACCACAAAGCAGCTGATAAATATGATCTGAACCACCTTAGCGAACCCGAAAAATCGGTTTACAGATATGTGAACCGCACGCTGGCAAAGTATCAGCACGAAATGGAGCACCTGAAGTTCAACACTGCAATCGCTGCCCTTATGGAGCTTAGCAACGAACTAAGCAAAAACCTCAACGCGTGCAGGGCTGATCTGCAAACATATACATTACAGGTAGTTACCCACATGATCGCGCCTTTGGCGCCCCACCTTGCCGAAGAAATGGCAGAGATACTCGGGAGGGAAAAATCGCTTTTTGAGGAGCCTTGGCAATTTGAACCCGACCCGGCGGCTCTTACGGTGGATTCCGTAACCATTGCGGTGCAGGTTTCCGGTAAAATGCGCGGAACGGTTACGGTACCGGTTGATTCCGATCAGGATACCGTGATGAACGGCGCCACTTCCGACCCGAAAATCGCTAAATTCATTGACGGGAATCAGGTCGTTAAAGTGATCTTTGTAAAAAATAAAATTTTGAATGTGATCGTAAAACAGGCTTAAAATGTTAGATATTAAATTTATAAGAGAGAATCCCGAAGCAGTAAAACAAGGGGTTGAAAATAAGAACGAGAAAAACCGTGTGGATGAATTGCTGGCGTTGGATAAACAGCGCCGCGAACTAATCGCCGTTGCGGATGAACTGAAATCGAAAAGAAACCGCGTCAGCGACGAAATAGCACGCCTGAAAAAAAACAAAGAAGACGCTTCAGCTTTGATCGATGAGATGAAAACCGTTGGCGAAGAGATTAAAAAGTATAACGACGAACTTTCCGTTGTTGATGAAAAATTTTCCGATTTACTCCTTTATATTCCGAATATGCCGCACGCTTCGGTTCCCGTTGGCAAATCAGCGGAAGATAATGTTGAGGTGCGTCGCTGGCTACCGGATGGGTACGATGGTGAAAGCATTTTAGCCGCCGAAAAGGGCAGTAATGTAGCCGGCGGCAATGCTGCCGGTGCGGGTGGCAGCGCTGCCGGTGCGGGTGAAAGCGCAAGCGGTGGTGGCAGCGCTGCCGGTGCGGGTGAAAGCGGTGGTGCTGGCAAGGCGGTTGCAGACCATGTCCAAATCGGAAAAAAATTAGGAATTTTGGATTTCGAACGGGGCACAAAACTTTCCGGCTCAGGTTTTGCTCTCTACATGGGAGACGGCGCCACATTGGAGCGTGCATTGCTCAATTTCTTTCTCGATTTTCACATTAATAAGCACGGCTACAAAGAAGTTATGACTCCTTTTATTGTGAACAGGGAATCGATGAAAGGAACGGGACAAATCCCCAAAATGGAAGATGATATGTACGCCTGCGAGCGGGATGGTTTATTCCTTATCCCCACCGCAGAAGTGCCAATAACCAACATCTATCGTTCCGAAGTGTTGGAAGAAAGCGCTTTACCGGTTAAATTGTGCGGTTTTTCCCCTTGTTTCAGGCGCGAAGCAGGCTCTTACGGCAGGGATTCGAAAGGATTTTTGCGCGTGCACCAGTTCAACAAAGTGGAAATGGTGAAATTTGTTCACCCGGAAAACTCGTACGATGAGCTTGAATTGTTGGTGAACGACGCTGAAGATATTCTTAAAGCGCTGAATATCCCCTACCGTGTTCTGATGTTGTGCACAGGCGACTTAAGCTTTTCTGCTGCGAAGTGTTACGACATTGAAGTGTGGTCGCCGGCGGAAAAGAAGTGGTTAGAAGCTTCTTCCTGCAGCAATTTTGAAGATTTTCAGGCGAGAAGAGCGAGCATTAAATACCGCCGCAGCGAGGATAAAAAAACCGCATTTCTGCACACACTTAACGGTTCAGGGCTTGCCACCAGCCGTTTGATGGTTTCATTGCTCGAAAATAACCTCCGCCCCGACGGCAAAGTTAATGTCCCCGAAGCTTTAAGGCAATACCTCGGCAAAGATGTGATTGGGTAACCCTTTCATTGAAAAGAAGGTATTGGCTAACTTTACACGGTAAAAAGGTGCCTGGGTACAAGCGTGTGCATTTTTACGGTACATAAACCCCTCTTGATCTTACACGGCAAAGATGTAATTGACTAACCCTTCCCCGGTAAAAATGAGATTTACTGATAAATTTTTTAACCCCCTGAAATAACTCTTGAGTGTTCAGGGGGTTTATTTTTAAGTATTAACCCTGCCGATAATTTTTTTTCAAAAAAATAAGATTATTTCATCTATCCTATAGCCTGTACCCAAGATTCTTCATCCCTTAACCTGTACCCTATAGCCTGTACCTAAGATTCTTCATCCCTTAACCTGTATCCTATAGCCTGTACCTAAGATTCTTCATCCCTTAACCTGTATCCCATAGCCTGTACCCCATATCCTTCATCCCGAGTCTGCTGTACTAAATTATGAATCAAAATTTCAAAAACATTGGGCTACTTCTGAACAAAGTTCTTTTCCCGTTGAGATTTACGGACTATTTTTCACACATTTGTAGTTTTTAACAGTATCCAATCAACCCCGTTTTTTTCCGTCCAAACAGTATCTTTCACACATTTGTCGTTTTTCACACGGAGGAAAAAAAGCCAAACCCTAAGACAAACCGGATAATTTTCACAAATTTGTGATTTTTCACCATAAAAATTCCTTGAATTATAAATAATGTAAAAAATTATCCCTTTTTTTCTTGCATATTAAAATTTTTATTCGGAAATTCTATTAAGGATTTAATATTTTAAACAACATCCTGACATCATCATTAATTAATCAACAAACAAAGGACTAAGTTATGCAGAGAGACATGCTAATGAATGACATGTTGTCAAAGCTCGCGGCTGATTCCAAATTTGTCGGAACATTCATCATTGTGATGGGTGCCTTATATTGCCTTTCAATTTTTGGAGCCATCGTTGGGATACCGGCAATCTTTGTAGGTTTGAGAGCCCGAGATGGCGGTAACAATTTGGAAAGATTTATAGCTACTGATGATCCAAACGACAAAATTATGGCTTATCAAAGCTATCAAAAACACTTTTTCATCCTGAAAGTTCTGTTAATCATCGCTGTTGTATTTTTAGTAATCAGTGTACTTTTCTACAGCAGTGTATTTTTTAGTTTTCTTTCACTTCTCGGGAGGCACTAAATGGATAACAATTATATCGAAAAAAATACCATCAGTAGCCTTGGTAACGACGCTAAAACCGTCGGTCTTCTGAGCATTATTGTCGGCGCATTTAATTGCATTACAATATTCGGACTGATTAACGGTATTATCCAAATCATAGTTGGGTTAAAAGCAAAAGCAGCAGGAGAAAACTTCAGTAATTTTGCAACAACTGACGACGAGATGGCAGAAAGATTTGCTCTGGAAAACTTAGGAAGCTATTTCAGAATTACCAAAATTCTGATTATTATAGCTCTTTGTATGATTGCTCTGGTTTTCATTCTTTTTGTCGGTGGAATCGCTACACTTTCAAGCTTAAGGTAAATTCTTAATTAACCATACAATTATAAAAAAGAGACTGTTTCTGTACTAAATACCTGACAGTCTCTTTTTTTTTGCATTTTAAAATTTTTATTCGGAAATTCATGCGTGAATTTGGTTTTTTAAATACTTTTCCGACATCATCATTATTTAACCAACAAACAAAGGAGTAATTTATGCAGAGCGACATGCTAATGAATGACACAATGTTAAAACTTGCGTCTGATTCCAAATTGGTGGGAATTTTATATATGGTAATTGGGGGCTTATTGATTCTGCTCGGCTTATTAATTGGTGAAATCGCACCTTTTATTTTAGTTACTGCAATAGCGATAGTTCCAATATTTATCGGGTTGAGAGCAAGAAAAGGCGGGCAACATATCGAAAGACTTATTGGAACAAATGACCCTAACGACAAAATAGTGGCTTATGAAAATTACCAAAAACATTTTGCTGTATTAAAAGTGGTGTTAATTATTGGTAATATCACTTTAGCAACGATGGTTTTAGGGCTATTTGAAGCGTTAACTAAGCTGTCAAGTATGATGAGGTAATAAATGGAAAATAATTTTTTTGAGAAAAGTATGACTTTACTGCTTGGAAGTAATGCCAGGGTCGTTGGATACCTGACAATTATACTCGGTTCTTTAAATGTGTTACTTGTACTTAGCATTATCTCTGTTATTAGCAAAGCCCCAATCCCTTCTAATGTTATGACACTTGTGGTGCTTCTTCTGTTGGCTTTATTAGGAACAGCTATTCTTCAAATTATTTCCGGAATTAAAGCAAAAACCACGGGCGAGGGTTTCAGAGATTTTTTGTTCACTAACGATAAGATGATTGAACAAATTTCTGTTGGATACTTAAAAAATTATTTTACTATTACTAAAATTTTGTACATAGTGAATATTAGTTTTTTTGTTTTGATTATCATTTTCCTGAAAACGGGTTTATTTAAAGAAATGTTAGTGATAAATCCTTTTTAGAGTTGCCATTCATCCACCCAGTTACAAAAAAAGGCTGCCTTTCGGCAGCCTTTTTTTATTCATTTACAGTTTAGAGCCAACAATAAAGTGACACTCCGGCACTTCACTGCGTTACATAATCATTCGTTCAATTTATAACCACAAAAATTGCAACCCGTGCCGGAGCATCGGGAGAGATTACTTTATCAACATTAATAGAAGTAATTACACTCATAACACGGCTAAACAATAACTTAGTTCCAATAAAATTTCAGAAATCTGCAAGCGTTTGTGCCAAAAGAAGTTAGAGAGAAACAATCTGTACAAAAAAGTGAAGATTTATATTTTCAATCAAATCTGCAGGAATACTTTTTCCAAATTTTCAACAAATTTACTAAGAAATTTTCTCCAAATTTCTACAAAATCGGCACGAAAATCTCGCCACAATTTCTTCCAAACCTGCGGGCAAACTTTTACCGGAGTTTCTCCAAATCTGCACTGAGATTTATCTCAAATTTCCACCAAACTTTTTGGGAAATTGTCTCAAAATTTCTCTAAAACCTGCACAAAAACTTTTTCCAAACTTCCCCCAAACCTCCCTGAAAAACTGTGTTTTATTTTTCGGCGAATAAACACTATTTTTGGGAATGAAAGAAAGAGTAACTTACCCGATAAATGTTGTGGCAAAACTCACCGGTTTAAGCTCGCACCTGATCCGTGCTTGGGAGAAAAGGTACTCCGCCATTGAACCCGCCCGCACTGACTCAAACCGCCGGGTTTACGATGAACGGTCGGTCGAAAAACTTAAACTGCTGAAACTTCTTACCGCAAAGGGTTATTCTATCGGCACGATTGCAAATTTGGAAGCCCCTCGCCTGCGGGAGTTGCTCGGCAGCCCGGAACACCACCACTTAATCCCATTAATGGAACCGAAAAACGAAGGGGATGTGGTGCAACGA
This sequence comes from Ignavibacteriaceae bacterium, assembly GCA_008933765.1. Lineage (GTDB taxonomy): Bacteria > Bacteroidota > Ignavibacteria > Ignavibacteriales > Ignavibacteriaceae > UTCHB3. The sequence goes on from WBUK01000013.1 coordinate 82,124, forward strand.
TGTCTGAAAGCAGTCAGCGAATTTGACTCACAAAAATTGGAAACGGAATTGGTGCGCTCTTCACTTCAGTTCACAGTGCCTGAAATGTTCGATAAAGTAATCACACCGCTGATGCACCGGCTCGGCGAGCAGTGGCGATTGGGGAAATCGCGCCCCGCACACGAACACCTTGCCACCGAAACAATTAAAAAATTTATGTGGAGTGTACAATCTTGCCACTCTATCCACTCCGCTGCCCCGGTTATTGTGGTGGCTTCTCCGAAAAATCAGGTTCACGATCTCGGTGCTTTTATGCTTGCTTTCGTTGCCTCTTCCGAAGGTTGGCGGACGGTGTTTCTTGGTTCGAATCTGCCGGCGGAAGATATTGCGGCAGCTGCACTTCGGGTCAATGCAAAGGCTATAGCACTAAGCATTGTATATCCGGATGACGACCCCCAGCTTTCCTCCGATATTCAAAAACTCGGCATTTTAGTACCAAACACGATTAAAATAATCCTCGGCGGGCAGTCAGTTTACGGCTATAAAAAAGAAATCGATAATATCGGCGGGATTATCTCCAACAACATGACAGCACTAAGAAATGTTATGCACGGAATAAGAAAAGGGTGATATGGGATCAAATAATCTTGGGAGTGTAAGAAATTTTGTGCAAATGGTTTACTGCCCCGTATGATAAGAAACCACGACATAAAACCACACAAACTTTGAGCCTCTCCTCGCATCTTGAAACGCAAGATTCAGGCAAAACCTAACCTACGGATAAACCCGAGAAAACTCCAACACACAACACTAAAACCCTGTTTTTCTAACTACATCACCGAAACTATTTCCCAACACCAAGATAGAGCCTGTCGCAAAACCCACAAAGAATATGTTCCAACACCAAATTAGAAACTCTTATAAACTAAAATGGAACCGGTTCCAACACAAATCCTCATTCCCCGTTTTACACAATAGAATAAGGATTCATATCAAAAACAATCCGAATATCCCTGTGTTTGCCACTTTTTTTCACAATATTATACGCTTTTGAAATTGTTTCTCTAAGCGCCGAAGCTGCGGGGTCAAACTTCTTATCTGTTTTAATCAACATTTGGAAACGAAACTCATTCTTCAGTTTTGCAAGCACCGCTGTTGTCGGTGGTAAAACAGCCACACTTCTGTTCAACCGGAACATCTCTTTATAAAGGTCAATAAGCGCATCTGAGGCCTTGCGGGCGTCTTTATCACGGGTTTCTGCCAGACACAAATTTGCAAAGGGCGGGTACAACCGAAACTGCCTGCTTTGCAGATCGCGGTTGTAAAAACCAAGATAATCGTTGTTAAGCACAAACTGCAACAGCGGGTTGTTCGAGTCAAAAGTTTGTATCACCACCTCTCCCGGTACAACGCTTCTTCCTGCCCGCCCGCTCACCTGCGTAAGCAGTTGAAAGGTTCTCTCCTCCGCCCTGAAATCAGGCATCCAAAGCGACGCTTCTGCCGAAATAACACCCACCAAAGTAACCCGGGGAAAATCCAACCCTTTTGCCACCATTTGTGTGCCGATTAAAATATCAATTTCGCCGTCTCGAAACTTGTTAAGTGTTTCGCCGAGCTTCCCCTTTTCGCCGATGGTATCTGAGTCCACCCTTTGAATCCGCGCTTCGGGAAAATAAAACGCCAGTTCATCTTCCACTCTTTCGGTTCCGGTTCCGAACAGTTTCAGGTGTTTCGATCCGCACCTTGAGCACGCAAGAGGCATCGGTTTCACCAAATTGCAATAGTGGCACTTAATATTGTTTGATTTAATGTGGTAAACCATCCCCACGGAGCAATTATCGCACTTTTCAATCTGCCCGCACTCAACGCAGTAAACCTGTGTTGCAAACCCCCGCCTGTTCTGCAGCAGAATAACCCCCTCCCCTTTTTTAATTCTTTCGTCAATTTTGGTCAACAGGCTTTTGGCAAAAACATTCTCCATTTCCCCTTTTTTCTTCATTTCCGTGGTGTTCACTAAGGTGATGGTGGGAAGTGTCGCCCCGTCAACCCTTTCGGGCAACTGCAGAAGGGTATATTTGCCCTTTTGAGCGTTGAACATCGATTCAATCGATGGGGTAGCTGAACCCATCAGCACGGGGCAGTTCATCTGTTTTGCCAACATCACAGCGGCATCCCGGGCGTGATATTTCGGCGGAATTTCTTCCTGTTTGTATGAAGCGTCGTGCTCTTCATCAATAACAATAAGCCCCAGATTTTTAACCGGCGCAAAAAGAGCAGAGCGGGCGCCCGTAACAACGCTACACTTCCCCGCTGCTATTCTCATCCAGGCATCGTGCCTTTCTCCCGGCGAAACACGGCTGTGAATAACCGCCACCTTATCACCAAAATTCTTTGTCAGTCGGGCAGTCATTTGAGGGGTAAGTGAAATTTCAGGCACTAAAAGGAGAACACTTTCACCTTTTTTCAACACTTGTTTGATTAGCTCTATGTAAACTTGCGTTTTCCCGGAACCGGTTACGCCGTGAAGCAGGAACGGTTTAAACTCCCTTTTTTTAATGTAAGGCGAAACTGAATCAATTACCTTTACCTGAGCTTCTGTCAGCTGAAAAGATTTAAGTTCTTCCGTGTAAGTTTCCCGGTAAAGCCTTTCAACATTTTTGTCATAGATTTCAACTAACCCTTTATCCTGCAACCCTTTAAGTGAGGAATCAGAACCTGAAACAACCTTAAGCAGTTTTCCTGTGGGCGCTTCCTTCGTTTTGAACGACGCCAATTTCAACAAAATGGTAACCTGTTTTGGCGAGCGCCTTTCAATCTCAGGAATTGCAGCATATACCTCATCCAACGGTTTTATCAGTTTAACAAATCTCTCCGTTTTGCTTCTGACCCTCGGGCTGCTTAACCCCTCACCAATGGTTACAATTCCCTCTTGCTCCATTTTTTTCAGAGTGTTTAAGATGCTCTTAACCCCCGTTAAATTTTGAAGCTGCTTTAGTAAGTATCTGTCCTTCTGCAGGAAAAGCTGCATCACCCGGTAGCGGCTTGTTTTTTGGTTTTTCTCAAGCGAAATGAACTTCTCGATTGTTGCGTGGTCGGAGTAAATAAACTTTTGGGACTGAACCGCCGTGCCGTAAGGGTCAGTAAGTTTTAAGGCTTCACCGAGAGAACTTATATAAAATGAAGCAAGCCATCTGAAAAAAGGAAGCCTTTCAGGATCGAAAACGGGGTTTTCGTCCAAAACTTTTATTATTCGTTTAATCTTGGAAAGGTCTTCGAAAGGTGGTTCGGAAGTAATCTCAACTATAAACCCGGTTAGCATCCTCTGCCCGAAAGGTGCAACGGCTCTTTTGCCTATAGCCACCTCATCGTAAAGGTTTTGCGGGACCGAATAGGTAAATTCCTGATCCATCGGCAGAGGAAATGCCAGCTGTATAAAACGCATTTATTTTCGTTTTTATTGGGTTGTTTTTAAGTTTTATCTTTCAAAAATTGGTTAAAAGAACTTCCGAAGTTTTAACCAATAATGACAACTAACTACAGTTTTTACCGTTTACTGTGCTTACTTTATTCTCATTTTTTCATTATAAAACGGCACCAAATCTCTTCTGTTTTGCGGTTTAATATTAACAAGTTCAAATTCGATATTTTTAATCTCTTTGGGCCAGATTATCCTTGTGTATTCCGGTTTTCTAATCACCGTGCCGTTCGTGGAACTGACAGAATCTTTGTTAAAATTGGTATAATAGTAGTACTCACCATCAAACTGAATTGATTCAACATTTCTGATTGAATTAAAGGAAAACTGAATATTTCCCGAAAGTTTCTTCTTAACCACATCCAGCTCAGTGCCGAGCACTTTTTTACCAGTTTCCGCCATATAACCAAGAAATTCATCCCTTTGAAAATAAATATCCCACAGGATTGTTGTATCCTGGTCGAGTTCTTTTTTACCGGTGGCGTCTGAATATATACCTTCAGCGTAAAGTACAGCCACACCTGTAGTATCCGATTTGTCGCTGATGGTTATTTCGTATCGCATTTTTTCAATCAGCAGGCATCCCTGCGCTGCGAAAGAAACGGCTGCTATTGCCGCAATTAACATGATCTTTTTCATCTTTTTCCGATTTATTTTTTATTCAACCAAATCTTCAATAATGTGTTCGTCGTACAGGAGGAAATCGTACGACTCCCGCCCGCGGGCAACGAACCACTCGCTTCCGGTAACAATAATCTCCGGTGGTTTTCTGCGCACATTGTAGTTTGATGACATCACCGAAGCATAAGCACCTGCTGACATTATAGCCATCAAATCACCTGAGTGAGCTTCCTGCGACTCCCGCCCCTTTGCTAAATAATCACTCGACTCGCAGACGGGCCCCACCACATCGTAAACAATCTTATCCCTTCCCGGCTCAATCAAAACGGGCAAAATCGAGTGGTAGCTTTGGTAAAGCATCGGGCGCATAATTTCGGTCATCGAGGCATCCAGCAGCAGAATATTCTTGTTTCCGCTCGTTTTTGTGTAGAGAACACGCGAAATAATCGCCCCCGAGTTGGCTGTTAAAAACCTGCCCGGTTCAAAGAATATCTCACAACCGAACTCGTTCAGAAGTGGCGCAACCTGTTGCCCGAAGGCTTTAATATTAAACTTGTCGCCCCCGTGATACGGTGAGCCGAAACCGCCGCCTAAGTCGATATGCTTAAGATAAACACCATTGTCAGCCAACTTACTGATGAATGTGTGCAGCTTCATTAGTGTAACAAAATATGGATCAAAAGAAAGAATCTGAGACCCCAAGTGAACATCAATTCCCGTGAACTCAATATTTGGGTAACTTGCATGATCTAAATAAACCGCCATAGCCGGTACAGGGTCCATCCCAAACTTAACACCGCTTTTTGCGGTTGAGATGTTCGGGTGAGTCTGAACGACAATATCAGGATTCACCCGCAAAGCAACCCGTGCTTTTTTGCCCAACAAGCCTGCTGTTTCGTTGATTTGTTTAACTTCATCGAGCGACTCAGCTTTAATCATCAACACTTCATTTTCAACGGCAAGTTTAATCTCTTCGCGGGTTTTTGCAACGCCGGTCATAATCATTCTGTCGGGCGTGGCACCGGCTTTTATTGCGCGATAAAACTCACCGGCAGAGTTGACATCAAGCCCAAACCCCTGATCGTAAATTATTCTTATAACATTAAGATTCGAGTTAGCCTTTACCGCATAAAAAACTTTGTGATTAACGCTTTCAAATGCGGAAGTGAACTCGCGGCATCGCTTTATCAACGAGGCTTTGCTGTATATGTAAGCGGGGGTATCTGTTTGGGCTATTATTTCTTCAATTGAGGTGTCTTCGCAATATAATTTGTTTTCTTTGTAGTGCCAGTAATTATCTTCAAAATGCTGCATTGTTCGGGGAAATTTTTGTACAAAACACAAATTTAAGAAAAATCTCAGACTTTGGTTGAGATATTCCCCCCTCTGCTCCTCTTAATGCAGCAAGTTATATCTATAGGAAGTTAAACTATAATTAAAAGAAAATGAGCACAAACTAAAACTTTTTACCTCTGGTTTTCAGAAACAACGCTGATTTTACTGCAATTTTAACGATTCTTCCAAAGTGTTTACCAACAGACGGACATACCGGAAATCGTCCAATGCATTCCAGTGTTTCATAAAAACTGAACGAAGTGCCGAAAAATTTTCACCCGGTGGCAACTTCAACCCGGGGATCACACGCCCTGCAATTTCGGGGCTTACAACAAACTTCGAGATAATAAACTCTGCTTCTGGGTTTTCAACCGAAAGCTGTTGATAAACTTTCATCGAATTTTTAACCATCTCTTCCCCGTTCTTCCCCTTTGCGTAGAAAGTTACAATATCAATATCCGGTTTGTTGAAGTTATCAAAAGCGGAAGATTCCTCTATTAATTCCCAAAATTTATTCGCAGCCGCAAGCGAAAGCCTCAGCAATTTGCCCAAACCACTGTAAACGGGCGGAATTGTCCGGTAAGTCAGCCAACATGCAGCTGCCATCGCACCGGGTCGTGAGCCTTCAAGAGCAAACATCCCTATGTTTGGTTTATCCGTTTTGTGGTAAGTATAGGGTGCTGTGTTCGAAAGGGGTGCTCGCAGCGCTTCATCTTTATACAAAACCGCTCCGGCACCATATTGAATAAACCCCTGTTTGTGGGGATCGATTGTGATAGAATCCGCCTCGGGAAGTAGTTGCAACTGTTGATATGAATGAAGCGATACCTCACCGGTCGGATCGTGGGGTATTAACTGATAATCGTCGTCAAGCAACACAGAGCGGAAAAATCCGCCGTAAGCAGCATCGATATGCAGGTGGAAATTGTATTTTTTCTTTAATTCAAGAATTGGCGCCAGATCATCGGCGCCTCCTGTGCCTGTAGAACCGAAATTTGCAACCACCATCATCGGCTTTTTGGCTTTCTTCAGAGCCTCTTCCAATGCGTTGGGGTTCATCCGAAAATTACCTTCGACAGGAATTTCAGCAAAAGAGTCAATCAAAAGAATTTTTGAGATTCTTTTCCATGAATAGTGTGAAACCTCAGAGAAAAAAACCGTTCCGTTGCCGTAGTGATCGCGCACAGCCCACAAAGTTTCCATATTTGCAAGCGAGCCACCGCTCGAAAGATGCCCCCAGCCACCGGGTACGCCCCACATCTTCAACAGAGTTTCCACAACTTCCATCTCCATTTGCGTAGTAACCGGACCCCCCTCCCATGCGTGATTGTTTGGGTTTGCAAAAGCGAAAGCAAGATAGCCCAGAATAGAGGGAATTGTCGGGTCCTTCCCCATTTGTGCGCTATATCTCGGGTGAAAGAAGGGTAGATTTCCTTCCATTTTATCTAAAAGTGTTTCAACCGCCCTTTCCAAATTTTTGTTCTCGCCGTTTGGTGAAAAAAGTGGTTCATCATCCGGGAAAAGTGAAGCCCTTTGCTGAGCGTGCCGGTCAAAAATCTTAAGCAACATTTTCCGGAAAAGTTCGCTGTTTTCGCCTTTTGGTCCGTGGAAATAACTAAGTAACTCATCAAGGCTTTCGGGCTGCGAGTCCGTATAAGAATTCATTCTATTTTACCCTTGGAGAAATTCAGAAATTCGTCAAAACTTTTCTGCTTAATCACTATTTAGTCCAAATGAAAAATCGCATAAACGGCAAAATGATCGCTGTAACCGCCAAAGTATCTTCTTCCGCCAAAGGTTGGAAGTGACGCACCCTCGTAATTCCCCCCTTTTTGCTGAATAAATTCCGGGTTAAAAATTCCAAACGACCCGCATAAATAAAGTTTCTTCAGCACATTACCGGAAGCAATCATCTGATCGAGCATATTCCAGTTGCCGCGGTATTTGTAGGAACCTTCACCTTTAAGCTTCTTTTCAAGGCTGAGGTTATAAAGTGCATCCTGCGCCAATCCGCTTAGTGAATCGCAATTAAAACCAAGTGCGCCTAATGCTTCCACAATCGATTTATCCAACGGTTCATCGTTCATGTCGCCCATAATCAAAATATTAGTGTTAGGGTCTTTGCTTAAAAGTTCATCAGTTTTCAGTTTCAGCCGAGCGCCGGCGGTTACTCTGTTGATTTCCGATTTTTCCTGACCGCCACTTCTTGAGGGCCAGTGATTTACAAAGAAGTGGTAAAGCGTGCCCCTTGGGGTTGTCAATGCAGCGTGAAGGATCGATCGGGTGGGCCAGCCGTTCGGTAGGTTCACACCCAGAGTATCGGACGCAACAAATTTGAAAATACGCGTGTTGAAGATCAGCGCACAGTCTATCCCGCGCCCATCCGGAGACTCAAAATGCACCACTTCATATTTTTTGCCGTTATTTAAGTGCGCAACCAAGTCATCCACCACGGCTTTGTTTTCCACTTCTGCCAAACCCAACACATCGGGCCCCCACCCGTTATTCATCGAATCGATCACCTGTGCCAGATGATTCAATTTAGTTGTGTATTTTTCGGTGTTCCATTGTGAACTATCTGAAGGCAGGAATTGCTCGTCGTTCTTTGTCGGGTCGTTAATCGTATCAAAAAGGTTTTCCACATTGTACGAAGCGAGGAAAAAAGTGCCTCCTTCCCCTTGTGAGAAAATCGGCGTGATGAATAACAAAAGTGCAATGAATAATGTGCGCGAGGTTTTCATTTGTCTTATTTTTTTGTGAATAATGTTCAAATATAAATATTACTATTCTCTCTAATTATCCTAAATAAAAGGAATATGAAATACAAGCGATTGGAACCCCTTCTACCCCGAAATATGTTATAACATACAATAAGAGGGTTTCCTGCTTTTTTCCTGAACAAAGAACTTAACGGTAAAAAAGATGCGTTTAGAAGAAGAAATTAAACAGAAAAAATTCAAAAGCGAGCAGCACAAGGTTATGATGAACCTTATTTACACAACTAACTGGCTTTTGGCTCAGCATGCGCCTAAAATGAAAGAGCACGGCTTAACTGTTCAACAGTATAATATACTGCGCATTTTAAGAGGGCAATACCCAAACCCGTGTACCGTTAACCTTCTGAAAGAAAGAATGCTCGATAAAATGTCCGATGCCTCCCGTCTTGTTGACCGGCTTTTGGAGAAAGGCTACCTGAAAAGAAAAACCTGCAAAGATGACCGCAGACGCGCTGAAATTACCATTACACAGGAAGGACTTGACCTTTTAGCCCGGATTGACCACTTGGAGGACAAAATTTACTCGTATATGAAAAATATATCTGTGAAAGAAGCCTCTCAACTGAATGAACTTTTGGATAAGTTGAGAGGGTAACTGCAGGCCGGGTAAGTAAACCTAAAGCGGGAGGATTAACCCAAATCCGGAAGGCAAACCCAAATAAAGTTGTTAAACCCTTCCCGATTAATCAGTATCCAAAAACTTAATTGAACCGGAAAGACCCCTTAATGAAAAAAATTATCATCATCCTCTTTGCTTTGTTTTTGAGTTGCGAAACTCTTTTTGCACAAATCCGTGACACAACTTTCCCGATTATTGCGTTTTTTGACGGATATGTCAGTTATAAAATCCCGCCTTTCAACTGGGGAAAAGAATTTAACGCCGAGGGCTTAAAAAGAAGTGCTGAAACTATAAGCGAATATTTTGATTCCCTCGGCGTAACACACTCCGTTTCCTGGGCGGATGAAGTATCAACCACACCAAGCCCGTTGAACAGAAAGCGGAAAATATTGAATATGCACTTGGAGTGGAGCAAAGACTACCCCCACCTCCTCGGGAAAGAAACCGGAACTTACATCAAAGCTCAGGGGCAGGACAGGGAAGCCTATCCTTTTCAGATTGGCGGCTCATCAATTTTTAACATCAGCCCTGATTACAACTTTGGGTTTGGCACGAAAACATCCTCAAGTGTCTGGTTCAACAGCACAAACCCCGATTTGATACCTAAATGGATTACACCGGAGATTGCCGGTTCTGATACAACCGTTTATGACAATGGCGAATGGGTTACCGTCAGGTTTGCACTTCCGTCAGGGGAAATTGGCGAACAGACTACACCAAACCGGAACCAAGTCTACAACCAAAACCAAGATCAAGGCTACGACCCAAACCAAAACCAAAAGCAAGATCGAGGCTACGACCCAAACCAAAAGCAAAACCAAGATCAAGGCTACGACCCAAACCAAAAGCAAAACCAAGACCTAAACCAAAGCCCGGACCGGGAATTAAAGAAACAGATAAAAAATGATGAAAACGGCGAACGAGTCCTCACCATAAATTCCGGATTTCAGGGTAAAAAACACATCGTTTACGGCAAAATTTTCAGGATGATGTTCACCAACGGAAACCTGCAGCACTATTTTGCAGTCAAAGCGAAAATTGATAAACGGAACTACCCGGATGATACGGAGGTTTTCCGCGTTCAGATTCGTGTTCTGCCCGCTTCAAACAACGGTTCCTTGGCTGAACTTCCGTTCGATCCTGAAACACACAGGGGGGCTCTTTCACCGAAAAGTAATTTTTTGCCCGGTGAAGATGGGGATAAAAACAGCAAGGTTGCAGACGAAAAAAATCAGCAACATACTGAAGAAACAAGCAGCCCGTTGCTGAAGGATTTTGAATTTATCGTCAGAAAAAGGGATTTCACTTCGGATGGTTTTCAGTGGATTACACTCACCGACCCAAATCTGAATTTCAAAGAATTTGGAGCAGTAACCGTTGATAAAAATATTGAAATTGGAATTTTGTATTCAAATCTTATCCCGGTGCAAATTGATGCAATTTCAGTTCACGACGAGCTTTATCAATCGTTCTTCTATGAAAAAGGGGCAAAAGAAACAGTAAGATCGCAGCTAAAAAGTTTTATTGATTCACTCGGTTCAACCGAACTTTTTGGTTCTTTTTACGATGATGAGCCTTTCTTGCTTACTGCTAATGTGCGGAAAGAATACACTAAAATGGTTCGGGAATTAGCGCCCGGAAATAAGTCTTTCGATATTGCCGGGGCATCAGGTGTTTACTGGCGCTGGCATTTCGGGTTCGACCGCACTTATGCTGCACTTCCTGCCGGTTTCTACAAAAATTATTTTATCTTCGATAATTATCCTTTTCAAGCCGGGCACCCGAGGGGGTTTCAGGACCAAACCGCAGTGCAAAAAGCAATTGAAAACTTCATAGAATATAAAAATGAGAGGGTTCTGCCCCGCGACGAAACAGGTAGGGAAGACCCCTGGCAGTTTATGGGACTTTTAACCGCTATTGAGGCGGCGAAAAATTTCACACCCGATCTCTCAGACGATATTCCGTTAACCAGCACTATTCAGGTATCAGGTTCACGAGGTTTTAACCCCGAAAAAGGAGAGTATGTCAGGGGTGCGCTTGATTTGCGCTTTCCCTCAAAGCAGGAAATTGCCCTGCAGGGTAACCTTGCTCTTTCTTTCGGTGCAAAAGGATTTATGTTTTATATGGGCACAACCCGGGTTGACTATGGAATGATTACTTTCGGTCTTTTTGACGACGCAACAAACCCCTATAATGAAAATTCGGCATCCCTTAATAAACAAAGGGCAGATAACCCGCAGATTCCAAACGAAAGATATTGGGCATTAAAGGAATTTTTGGAATCGGTCAAACCCATCGAAAAATTTATTCTTCGAACTTCATGGGCGGGAACTTTCTCGGGGAATACACAAACCTACAGAAGAAGTGCAGGGGCTGACTGGATTGCACGCGTAAACGGGAAAAGGGCGAATCCGCAGAACGGAACCGGCAATTATGGAAATGGTGCAGCAAACCCAAATGGCGGCGAGGATTTTTCAGTCAACAATAGTAACTACGACCCGGCGGTTAACTTCGGGAACGATACCCCATTCGAAAAATTTTCCGATACGGAAACCGGTTTGCTGCAACTGACCCGTTGGAACAACTTTTATCAAATTGAGCCGGACACAATCTTCTTATATATTACCAACAAAATTGTTGATGAAACAGAAGACCCCAACTCCGGCGGGCGGATTATTGAAGTGTATCTGAATCATCTGAACTTAGGATACAAAAATTATTCGGTGTTCGATATGAGTTCGCCCGGGCAACCACAGCTTGCGGCACTTTCTGAAAGTATGAGTGATGACCTCCGAAAATTTGAAATCTTTCTGCCCGGTGGCGGCGGCAGGCTGATTATGATTGTTCCTTCTATTCAAGTGAGGTGAGGTTAGCGCTTGCAGACTCAACCAATGGCTTACTCTCTTGTAAAAAGTCTTAAAATCTTATACAACCGTAAAGAAATTTCAAACTGAGGGGAAAAAACCTCAGATAATCGCAAAAAAGGCGAAAAATAAACAAACCGGCACCACTTCTTATAAAAAATTCATTTGTTTTTGAGCTAAAAAATCACGAAATTTTATAACACGATTTATTATATTTTGGACAACGAAAATGGATATTACACACATAGAACATATAGGTATAGCGGTTGCAAATATGGATGAGGCAATTGGGTATTATGAAAATGTATTAGGACTTAAGTGCTATAAAATAGAAGAAGTTACAGACCAAAAAGTTAAAACCGCTTTTTTTCAGGTCGGTCAGACCAAGATCGAACTGTTAGAATCAACCTCGCCGGAGGGACCCATCGCAAAATTCATTGAGAAAAAGGGCCCCGGCATTCACCACATCGCATTCGCCACCGAAGGCTTACAAACAGCATTAGATGACGCAGAATCAAAAGGAATCTCATTAATCGATAAGCAACCACGCAAGGGTGCCGAGGGCTTAAATATCGCATTTTTGCACCCTAAATCCACCCTCGGGGTTCTCACTGAATTGTGCGAACACCCGAAAAATTGAACAGACCGTAAGGATTAGTTAATATGGAAGAGAAAATTAAAGAATTGATGGAGCTCCGCAAGAAAGCCCGGTTGGGCGGTGGAGAAAAGAGAATTGAAGCTCAACACAATAAAGGGAAAAAAACAGCAAGGGAAAGAATAGAACTGCTGCTTGACCCCGGCAGTTTTGAAGAATTTGATATGTTCGTAACACACCGCTGCACAGATTTCGGTCTGGAGAGTCAGCAGTACCTTTCTGATGGCGTAGTAACGGGTTACGGCACCATCGACGGGCGCTTGGTTTATGTGTTTTCGCAAGATTTCACCGTTTTTGGCGGCTCACTTTCAGAAACTTACGCCGAAAAAATCTGCAAGGTAATGGATAAAGCACTGAAAGTTGGCGCTCCGGTAATCGGAATAAACGATTCGGGTGGCGCTCGCATACAGGAAGGTGTTCAGTCACTCGCCGGATATGCGGAAATATTTGAAAGAAACATCCTCGCTTCGGGTGTTGTTCCTCAAATTTCGGCTATTTTCGGCCCCTGCGCCGGCGGTGCGGTTTACTCACCCGCACTAACTGACTTCATCCTGATGTCACGCGATACAAGCTACATGTTTGTAACGGGCCCCAAAGTTGTTAAAACCGTAACGGGTGAAGATGTAAATGAAGAAGAGCTTGGCGGTGCGTATGTGCACGGCTCAAAATCGGGTGTTTCACATTTCATTGCTGAAGATGAAGAAGAAGGAATTATGCTGATAAGGAAACTCCTTAGCTTCATGCCGCAGAATAACCTTGAAGACCCCCCACTCGCCCACTGCGACGACCCAATCGACAGATTAGAAGACAGCCTTAACTCGATTATCCCGGATAACCCCTCAATCCCTTACGATGTTCGTGATGTTATTCACGCAGTAACGGATTATAACGAGTTCGTTGAAGTACAGCGCCACTTCGCACCTAACATAGTGGTGGGTTTCGCACGGTTCAACGGAATGTCCGTGGGAATTGTGGCAAATCAGCCAAACTACATCGCCGGCGTGCTCGATATTAACTCTTCACGCAAGGCAGCAAGGTTTGTTCGCTTCTGCGATGCTTTCAACATCCCGGTTGTTACATTTGTTGATGTGCCCGGATTCCTCCCCGGAACGGTTCAGGAGTATGGCGGAATAATCGTTCACGGTGCAAAATTGCTCTTCGCTTACGGCGAGGCTACAGTTCCCAAAGTTACAATAGTTCTTCGGAAAGCCTACGGCGGTGCCTACGATGTGATGGGCTCGAAACACTTGCGCGGCGATATTAACTACGCCTGGCCCACGGCTGAAATTGCCGTTATGGGCCCCAAAGGTGCCATAGAAATTTTGCACAGCAAAGAGATAAAAGGAATCGAAGACCCCGCTCAAAAAGATGAGTTCATCAAACAGAAGGAAACCGAGTATAAAGAAAAATTCGCTTCACCGTATGTTGCTGCCAAATACGGCTACATCGACGATGTGATTGAACCGAGAAATACCCGGTTCCGGGTTATCAGAGCTTTGCAATCGTTAGCGACAAAGAAAGACACTCTGCCTCCGAAAAAACACGCTAACATCCCGTTGTAAGAAGAGGAGGCTGATATGTACAAATATTTAATCTTGTTCGGTGTTCTGCTCTTTCTTGCGGCGCCGGAAGCTTTTCCTCAAACGGATTTCGGTGTAACTGCAGATACATCGAAACAAAAAGCTACTACAGGTGAAATCAGCGACAGCATACACTTTGAAGCCACTAAAATTTGGGAAGAGGATATTAAAGGGCGCGGAACAAGCCTTACCGTTACATGGATTGGTATGGCGGTCGTCTTCTTTGCGCTTACTGCTCTTTATCTCACTTTTTCCGGCGCAAGTTTGCTGATACGCAAATCTATTGCCGGTAAACACGCAAAGGCAAATCCTGATAAACCGGCGACGGAAAAGCCGGCAGAACTAACCGGCGAAGTGAATGCAGCCATTGCGATGGCTCTGCATTACTATCTGAGCAGTAATCACGATCAGGAAAACACCATTCTCACCATTAACAGGGTTTCGAGGATGTACTCACCGTGGAGTTCTAAAATCTACAACCTGCGACATCACCCAAGAAACTGGTAATTCAAGAGGAAGACAATGAAAAAATTTAATTTTACGATTAACGGCAACGAATATAATGTTAACATAAAAAGCGTTGAAGGGAACCTCGCAGAAATAGAAGTTAATGGAACTAAATACGAGGTCGAGTTGGAAAAGAAACTCGCTCAGCCTATTACTCCAAAACTTGTGAGAGAAAGAGCCGTTCCTTCAACTGATGCAGACAGGCAAGTGGCAAAAACAACAAAACCGGCACCCAAATCTGGCGGCGTTAAAAGCCCGCTTCCCGGTACTATTATCGAAGTGTTTGTTAGAGTTGGTGACACCGTTAAAATGGGTGATAAACTGCTGATTCTTGAAGCAATGAAAATGGAAAATAAAATTGAAGCCGACAAACAAGGCACAATTAAAGATATAAAAGTAAGACCGGGCGACACAGTAATGGAAGGCGATATTCTTCTGGAAATTGGGGAATAGCATGCAAAGTCTTGATAATTTTTTCCGCTACACATCGTTCGCTAACATTACGATCGGTCATGTTATCATGCTCTGTGTGGGGTTGTTTTTTATCTACCTCGCCATAAAAAAAGAGTACGAACCGCTCCTCTTGGTGCCTATTGGGTTCGGAATTATCGTCGGGAATATCCCTTTTCTTGAAAACGCAGGATTGGGAATTGGTATCTACGAAGATGGCAGTACGCTGAATTATCTCTATTTCGGCGTGTTGAAGGGTGTTTATCCGCCGCTTATTTTCTTAGGAATTGGCGCGATGACCGACTTCTCTACTCTGCTCTCCAACCCCAAACTGATACTGCTCGGTGCGGCTGCACAGCTTGGCATATTCATCACATTTATTGGTGCTATTTCGCTCGGTTTCACACCAAACGAAGCAGCTTCAATCGGGATCATCGGCGGTGCTGATGGACCAACTGCGATCTTCCTTTCTTCAAAACTTGCACCACACCTTATCGGCGCAATTGCCATTTCGGCATATTCTTACATGGCACTCGTCCCGTTGATTCAACCCCCGGTAATGAGGTTGCTTACCAATAAGCATGAGCGGGTTATCAGAATGAAACCGCCCCGCGCTGTCTCAAAACTTGAGAAGATCATGTTCCCGATACTTGGGCTAATTCTTACAACCTTCATCTCGCCGAGCGCACTGCCGTTGCTCGGAATGCTCTTTTTTGGCAACCTGCTTAAAGAAAGCGGCGTTACAAAACGGCTGGCAGATACCGCAGCCCGACCGATGATCGATATTGTAACAATTATTCTCGGGTTAACCGTTGGGGCTTCAACGCAGGCAACAACTTTCCTGAAACCTCAGTCGATTCTTATTTTTGGGCTTGGTGCCTTTTCATTTATCATTGCAACAGCCGGCGGAGTTTTCTTCGCAAAAATTATGAATTTGTTTCTGAAACCTGAAAACAAGATCAATCCTTTGATTGGGAACGCCGGCGTTTCTGCCGTCCCGGATAGTGCAAGGGTATCTCAGGTTGTTGGGTTAGAATACGATAAAACAAACCATCTTCTGATGCACGCTATGGCGCCAAATGTGGCAGGCGTTATCGGAAGCGCCGTTGCGGCAGGTATCCTGCTCGGCTTCATGGCAAACTAAATTCTTTGGGCTTACGGGTTTGTTTCAATAAACTGATTCGTAAGCCCTTTTTTTTACTTTTTTTGTTTGAATATTGTCTCAATTCTTTCTAAATTGGATAAGTAAAAAATATTTCTTTTAACCCGCATTGTGAAAATTTTGTTACATTTTTGCTGCGGACAGGGGCGGTTGAACTAAACAGTGAATTGTTCGCAGATAGTTGGTCTTTACAATTACCGTTTCTTGTGCTCCTGGCTTGACAATGCTGTGAACAGCACTCCTGTTCCCTGAGGAATACCCTCCGCTTTTGACTGAGGGTTGAGTGAATAATACTGTGAATAGCACCCTATAACAAACGATTAAACAAAAATAAAAAATATCAGCAAAACCAAAAAAATACGAAAACATAAAACAAACGAAGATTAAACAAAAATAAAAAAATATACCTACGGAGATAAAATGGCAAAATATAAAATAGCTTGGTTACCGGGCGACGGCATCGGTATCGAAGTGTTGGAAGCTGCTAAAATTGTGCTCGATAAAACCGGCTTAGACGCTGAATATATTCACGGCGACATCGGTTGGGAGTTCTGGAGAACCGAAGGCGACGCTTTCCCGCAAAGAACTGTTGACCTCCTTAAAAATGTTGACGCCGCTATGTTCGGCGCTATTACCTCCAAGCCCAAAAAAGATTCCGAAGCCGAACTGATACCGGAACTGCAGGGCAAAGGGCTTATTTACAGATCACCAATCGTAAGAATGCGGCAGATGTTCGATCTTTACACTTGCCTACGCCCGACAAAAGGCTACAAAGGCAACCCGCTGAACTATAAAGATAACATCGATTTGGTGGTTTTCCGTGAGAACACCGAAGACCTCTATTGCGGCGTTGAGTTTGCGCCTGTTCCTCAGGAAGTTGCTGATATGTTAGCGAAACACTCTAAACCATTCTCGGCTTTTGGCGGTTTGCAGCCCGATGACTATGCCATTAACTGCAAAATTAACACCAAAAAAGGCTCAGAAAAGATCATCAGAGCCGCTTTTGAGTTTGCCCGCAAACATAAAAGAAGAAAAGTTACCATTATCCATAAAGCCAATGTTGTTCGCGCTACCGACGGGCTTTTCTTCGATATCGCCAAAGAAGTTAGGAAAGACTATCCTGAAATCGAAATGGACGATGCAAACATCGATGCAATCACTATGTGGCTGCTGAAGAACCCGCATAACTACGATGTGTTGGTTGCAACTAACCTGTTCGGTGATATTATTTCCGACCTTTGTGCTCAGATGGTCGGCGGGCTTGGCTTTGGTTGCTCAGGTAACATCGGTGATAAACTTGCTGTGTTTGAACCTACTCACGGTTCGGCTCCTAAATATTTCGGGCAGTACAAAGTGAACCCTATTGCTACAATTCTTGCCGCTAAAATGATGCTCGAGTGGCTCGGCGAACAAGTGTTGGCTGATAAGGTTGAAAATGCCGTTGCACGGGTTATTCAGGAAGGTAAATTCAAAACCTACGATATGGGCGGCGACACAAAAACCCTTGAAATGGCTGAAGCAATAGCTGCTTATATCTAAAATTTATTTAAAGGGGTGGGGCTTTTGATCTTTTAAGCCTCTCCCCTTTTTTGCTAAAATTAACGGTTTTTACATCAATTAAACACCCGGCACAACCGTGTCGGGCTTTTATACATAAAAAGAGACCGGTATCAACAGTTTTTATAATTAAAGCAGACTAATATCAACCGGCTCTATACTTATAAAACTGATAACTGATACACTGAAAAATTAAAACACACTGAAAAAACTTAAAAATTGAGATTAAAATGAGAGATAAAGTATTAAAAATATGGCCCGAAATCGAGTGGATTCAAAACCCCGATCTGAGAGAAAAAACTCTTCAATGCTGGATTTATGCAATCGAAAACAGCGTGCTTACACCCGAAGATTTGGATGTTATCCCCTTTTCTTTACTGATTAAAGACTGCAATGTCTCCTTTATGAATCACAAACGCACAGCTGTGCAGCTTTCCGTTGAAATCGCCAAAATTATGAAAAACAATTTTGGCGAATCGATTCAATTCAACATGGATTATGTTATTTCCGGCGCAATTCTGATTGATGTAGGCAAACTTATTGAATACGACATGAAAGACGGCAAATTGGTTACTTCGCCTGCGGGTAAATTAGTGAGGCACCCCTTCAGCGGGCTGGCTATTGCTGACAGATTCGGCGTTCCTGCAGAAGTGCAGCACATCATCGCTACTCACTCGAAAGAGGGAGACCTTGGCTACAGAACGGTTGAATCACTGATTGTTCACCACGCCGATTTCGTAAGTTTCGAACCCTTTAAAGCGTGAGGCAATTATGGCTCAGAACCTTGTTGAAAAGTTAGTTCAACGATACTCATCGGGATACCCCGAAGGATATAAGGTGCACTCAGGGGATTATGTTATGATTCACCCAAAACATGTGATGACGCACGATAACACAGGCGCAGTTATACCTAAATTCAAAGAAACGGGCGCTACTAAACTTTACAGCCCCCGGCAGGTGGTTCATACTTTAGACCATAACATACAGGATAAATCTGAGAAAAACCTTGAAAAATATCGCAAAATTGAGGAATTTTCAAAAGCTGTCGGTGCTGATTTTTATCCTGCCGGAAGAGGAATTGGGCACCAGATAATGATTGAAGAGGGCTACGCCTTCCCCGGCACGCTTGCTGTTGCCTCCGACAGCCACTCCAACATGTACGGCGGAATGGGCTGCCTCGGCACACCGGTTGTAAGAACCGACGCTGCAGCAATTTGGGCGACGGGCAAAACCTGGTGGCAAATCCCACCGGTTGCAAAAGTGATTCTGAAAGGTGAATTTCAACCCGGCGTTTCCGGCAAAGATTTAATTATCACACTTTGTGGTTTCTTCTCTAAAGATGAAGTGCTGAACCATGCTGTTGAGTTCACCGGAGACGGCGTTAAATACTTGACCGTTGACCAAAGGCTCGCCGTTGCGAACATGACAACGGAGTGGGGCGCTTTAGTCGGGCTTTTCCCCGTTGATGATGTTACTATTGACTGGTTGGAAAAGCGGGCTAAGTTCATCGCTCTGCGTGGGTTGGAAGGTGTAACCTCCGACGCCGATGCCGTGAACGGTGTGCACCCAAGAATTAACGAAACCACTATTGCAGCACTGAAGCAAGATATGCCGAACCTGCAACCCGATGATGGCGCTTACTACACAAAAGTTATTGAGATCGATCTTTCTGCCGTTGAACCTTGTGTTTCGGGACCCAACACCGTGAAGGTGATGAATAAAGTTTCCGAAATTAAGGATAAAAAGGTGAAGATCGATAAAGCCTATTTGGTTTCCTGCGTAAACAGCCGCGTGGAAGATATTGCGCAGGCTGCCAAAGTGCTGAAAGGAAACAAAATTAACCCGGGAGTTAAGTTCTATGTTGCAGCCGCTTCAAGTGAAGTGCAGGCTGAATCGGAAAAACGGGGTGACTGGCAAATCCTGATGGAAGCAGGTGCTGTTCCTCTGCCCCCGGGCTGTGGACCTTGCATCGGACTGGGCACGGGCTTGCTTGAAGCCGGCGAAACGGGAATTTCAGCTACAAATCGTAACTTCAAGGGAAGAATGGGAAGCCCTGACGCTTTCGCTTATCTGGCTTCGCCAACAGTGGTTGCACAATCTGCCATATCAGGGTATATCGACTATCCCGAAGGGTTTAACGGGAAAAACGAAAACTCGGCTCCATTTGTTATGAACCTTTCCGCTCCGAAACCTGCGGCTGCAGTCGATGTGAAAATAATTGACGGGTTCCCTTCATCGCTTGAGGGTGAACTGATTTTCTGCCATCAGGATAATCTGAACACCGACGGAATCTACCCCGGAAAATATACCTATCAGGATGATATTACACCCGAAGGGCAGGCAGCCGTTGTGATGGAAAACTATGACCCCAAGTTCAAAGAGATGGCGGGTGCGGGCGATATTCTGATCGGCGGGTTCAACTTCGGCACGGGAAGCTCGCGTGAGCAGGCGGCTACGGCGCTTAAATACCGCGGCATTTCACTTTTAATTGCGGGCTCTTTCAGCGAGACCTACAAACGGAACGCCATTAACAACGGCTTCTTAACCATTGAAGTGCCCGAGTTAGTTGATGACCTGAAACAACGATTCGGAACCGAAAATTTATCCGTGAAACCGGGCTTGAAACTGAAAGTTGATTTTCAATCATCTACGGTTAAAATGGAGGATAAAATCTACACCTTCGGCGCTGTTGGCGAAGCAGCACAGGAACTTATTGTTGCCGGCGGATTGGAAAACTGGGTCAAAAATAACCTTAAATCATAGGATACGAAATGGAAAAATCAATATCAAGAATTATGGCAGAATTTGCGGTGGGCTTAAAATATGAAGACCTGCCAAAAGAAGTTATTCACGAAGTTAAAAGGTACCTCTACGATTCTATCGGTTGCGCTTACGGTGCAATGGGTACTAAAGATGTTACAATCATGCGTGAACTTTATGAAGAAATGGGCGGCGCTCCGGAATCAACACTTATTGGCTTCGGCAGCAAACTTCCAGCTGTAAGCACGACTTTGGTGAACTCACTTATGATCCGCTCTTTGGATTTTAACGATATTTACTGGAAAGAAGACCCCTCGCACCCATCGGATATAATACCTGCGGCGCTTTCAGTTGCTGAAAAAGTTGGGGCATCTATGAAAGATGTTATTGTGGCGATAGTTCTTGCCTACGAATTTGAGCAGAGGCTTTGCGAGTTTGCAGTGCCCGGCGTTCGTGAAAGAAAATGGCACCATGCAACACTTACACAATTTGTTTCACCGATTGTTGCGGGCAAAATTTTGGGCTTAACCGTCGATCAAATGGTTAACGCAATCGGAATTAACGGCTGCCACAACCACACAATCGGGTGCCCAACTGCCGGCAAGCTAACTATGATGAAAAACACGGTTGATCCAATGGCTGTGCAGTCGGGGGTTGTTGCCGCTCTCATGGCACAAAAGGGTTATTCGGGCACAGAAGCCGTTTTTGAAGGAAAAGAAGGCTTCATGCAGTGCTTCGGTGAAGGCTGGGCGATGGAAAAACTGATCGGCGACCTCGGTAAAAAATATAAAATTCTTGAGTGCTCGATGAAGGCATTCCCAACCGAGGCGCTTACCCATACCCACATAACTGCCGTGCTTAATGTTATGACCAAAAATAATTTGGACTACAGCGATATAAATGAAGTGGTAATAACCACAATCGCAAGGGCTTGCGATATTCTTTTCGATCCGCACAAATATCGTCCGGAATCGCGTGAAACCGCCGACCACTCCCTGCCCTACTGTATTGCTGCGGCGATTGTCGATAAAAAGATCACCACCAATTCTTTTTCTGATGAAAAAATGAAAGACCCGAGAATTTGGGAAGTAATCGACAAAATAAAAGGCGAAGCTTCCGTGGAATTTGAAAAAATGTTCCCCGCTAAGCAGCCTTCGAAAGCCGTTATCAGAACGAAAGACGGGTGCGAGTTCTCTGAATATCTTGAGTACCCGAAAGGCGACCCAAGAGAACCGATGACTCAGGAAGACCTTGATAACAAGTTTGAAGCCCTGAGCACCGGCAAACTTGACGCAGCGAAAATAGCCGCCGTGAAAGAGGTTATTTTTAACTGCGATAACCTTTCTGCCCGTGATTTTATGGAGAAACTGACGGTTTAATTAACGGGCTTATCGGAGAAGTGATTTAAGGAATTGGCGGTTAACCCACTTGTCGGTTGCAATGTCTCATTCTACCGGTACTTACAACGGTGACGGCTGTTAGAACGGTTACCACTATGAGCACGGTGAAAACCGTCGGGTTAGTCAGTCCACTCAAACCGATTGAACCGATTTGTGGTGTAAGCTTGTGCGGGCTAAAAGACGCCTTTTTAACTGAATCACTGAATTGAAAAGCCAAAAGGATTCTATTATGAACGACGATAAAATTATTACAAGCGGAACCCCCTCTGCCTCCGCGGGCAAGAGGGGCACCGCCGTCCGATCCGATTGTTGGATTGAGATTACGCTCGGAAATGGTGCCACTGCCGGCAGCAACAGTAACACGGGAAACACGGCTAATAGCAGTGGCAACGCAGAGAGCCCCGATCGCCACAACAGTGCCGGCAACAACGACATTTCCGTAAAATCAAAAGTTGGTGCGCTTTACGGCGGAGCTATTAAAGCGCAACTTTCCAAACTTGCTGATTTCTTCGGAATAAAAGGCGCTACTATCAGTATTGAAGATGCAGGCGCACTCCCATTTGTTATTGCGGCACGGTTTGAGGCAGCAGTTAAAAGACTAAACCCTGCTGAAACAAGGGAATATCTTCCCCTCTTTGGTGAGTTTGATTTTCCCGATACTGCAAAAGATCGCCTGCGTCGCAGCAGACTTTACCTTCCCGGGAATGAACCTAAATTTTTTGTGAACGCAGGTTTGCACGAACCTGATGGGTTAATACTTGATCTTGAAGACAGTGTCGCACCCGCAGAAAAAGATACCGCCCGCTTCCTGGTGAGAAACGCACTTAGATGCGTGAATTTTTACGGTGCTGAACGAATGGTGCGGATTAATCAGCTGCCAATGGGGTTAGAAGACCTGAAATTCGTTATCCCTCATAAAGTTAACCTGATTTTAATTCCAAAAGTTGAAGAAGCAAACGCCGTAATTGAAGTTGGGAATGAAATTCAACGGCTGAAGGAAAAGCACGGAATCAACCGCGATATCCGGCTTATGCCGATTATAGAAAGCGCAAAAGGGGCTATTAACGCATATAAAATTGCCGCTGCTGCGCCCTCGGTTTGTTCGCTTGCGATCGGTTTGGAAGATTACACCGCCGATATCGGCACGGAAAGAACGCTCGAAGGAACGGAAAGCTTCTGGGCGAGAATGCAGGTTGTGAATGCCGCCAAAGCTGCCGGTGTGCAGGCAATTGACTCTGTTTTCTCCGATGTGGCAGATATGGAGGGCTTGGTGAAGTCAACTCTTGAATCGAAATCCTACGGATTCGAAGGCAAGGGCTGCATCCACCCCCGGCAAATTCAACCGATTCATGCTGCTTTCGCCCCCACTTCCACTGAAATTGAAAAAGCGAAAAAAATATTCGTCGCCTTTCAGGAGGCTCTCGCAAAGGGGCTGGCTGCCGTCTCGATTGGCAGCAAAATGATCGACCCGCCCGTGGTAAAAAGAGCCGAAAAGGTGATTGAACTCGCACTGCTTAACGGCTTGATCGAAAAAGATTGGATGGTGAACTATGGAAATGATTAGAAATGCCGCCGGCAGATTGGTGCCGGTTGAAGTTAACGGACAAAAGAGAATCCCCTACAAAGGCGTAGGAAAGCATAAACCAACGGGCGTGAAAGCAAAACCGCCTGTTCGTTCATGTGCCGATTACCCCGCTGACGGCGATAAAAGGCAGCCAAATCTGCGTGCTGCGCTTGAAAAAGCCGGGTTGAGGGACGGAATGACCGTATCAACACATCATCACCTACGAAACGGCGATGTGGTTACCAACCTGTTGTTCGATACTATTAAGGAAATGGGCGTTAAAAACATCAGGTGGTTCCCCAGTGCTTCGTTCCCCTGCCACGAGCACCTGATTCCATATCTTGAAGATGGTACAATCAGCCACATCGAAGGGAGCATGAACGGGCCCCTCGGCAGGTTCACTTCCTACGGTAAAATGAATGGCGTAGGTGTGCTGCGCTCCCATGGCGGAAGATACCAGGCTGTTCAGGATGGTGAAGTGCACATCGATATTGCAGTGATTGCTTCGCCAACTGCCGACCCTTTCGGTAATGCAAACGGCGTAACCGGTAAAGCCGCATGCGGTCTGCTTGGGTTTGCGCTGGCAGATTCCGAATATGCCGACAGAACAATTGTGGTCACCGATAACCTTGTCCCTTTCCCATGTGTGCCTTGGCAGATTCAGGGTAATAATGTCGATTTTGTTGTGGAAGTTGACTCACTTGGGGACTCTTCTAAGATTGTTTCCGGCACAACTGAAATAACTAAATCACCCGACAGGCTGCTGATTGCAGAATATGTGGCAAAGTTTATTGAACTTTCCGGCATTATGAAAGATGGCTTTTCCTTTCAGGCGGGTGCCGGCGGTACCGCTTTGGCGTTCGCCATGTTCCTGAAAGAACGAATGAAAGAAACCGGCATTAAAGCAAGATTTATCCGTGGCGGAAGCACGAAATATTTAGTGCAAATGTTGGAAGAAGGTTTAACCGACTATATTTTAGACGGACAAACTTTTGATCTGGAAGGTGTTCGTTCCATGCGCGAAAACCCCGGGCATGTCAACACTTCACCTTTCACAAGTTATAACTACCACGGGAAAGGAAATTTTGCTTCTATTGTGGATGCGGTGGTTCTGGGTGCGACTGAGGTTGATGTGAACTTTAACGCAAATGTGGTTTCACACTCCGATGGGTTGCTTTTGCACGGCATCGGCGGGTGGCAGAACTGCCTTTTTGCTAAATGCTCAATTTTGGCGATTCCTTCGTTTAGGGATCGGATTCCCGTTATTCTGGATGAAGTAACAACCATCTGCGCACCGGGCGAAATGGTGGATGTTATCGTTACTGAACGAGGGATTGCGATAAACCCGAAGCGCACCGACCTTCTCGAAGCCGTTGAAGGCAAAGGTTTACCCATCAGGAAAATAGAAGAGATACGGGACGAGGTTTACGCAATTGTCGGAGGCCCACCCCAAAAACCCGTTTTAGACCGCAACGAAGTGGTGGCAATCGTCAACTGGGTTGACGGCACCGTGCTGGATTCTGTCTTTAAGGTGGTGCAGTAGTTAAGTGAACTTTGTACCATAATAGCACTTCTAAGCAGTTGCCTTTACACTGCCGAGAGTAAGTAGTAGCGTACTTTGTGCTCAAAAATTAAAAAAGCCCTTGCAGAAAATTGCAAGGGCTTTTTTTGTCAGGTAAACAATGGTTGAAAATATTGTCAAAAAATAGCGTAAGAATAAAACAGTATTAACTTTTTTTAATACTGCCCGTTCATACCATTCTCATTATTCAAGATAAATCTATTGCGCGGCAGAATTACCGTGAAGGTAGTTCCTTTATCAGTTTTGCTTGTGAAGTCAATTGTGCCGCCAAGTTTTTCGACGAACCGTCGTGTCAGCGGCAACCCAAGCCCTAAACCTTCAAAACTGCGTGAAAAGCCCTCACTAACTTGACGAAACTCTTCCCAAATAACATCTTTCTCTTCATCAGTAATACCGATACCCGTATCTTTTACCTTAATAGTCAGTTCATCTTCGTCAGACGATACCTTAACCGTTACTCCGCCCTCTTTTGTAAATTTAACGGCATTATTAATTAAACTGCTTAAAATTTCGATAAGAATACTGATGTCAGTAACTAATGGAGGTATTTTCCCAATAAATTCCGACTTCAGATAAAGTTTTTTATTTTCAGCTTCCACTTTAAATTCTATTATGAGTTCTTTTACTAATTTTTTTATATCGACGATTTCAGTTTCTAACTCAACTTTGTCCGCTTCAATTCGTGAAAGATTCAGAATTAAATCGAGTGTTTTCAGCAATCTTTTCCCGGATTTTTGCACCCTTTCAGACATCTCTTTAGTTGTTTGTTCGGCAGTTTCCTCCGAAATAATTTCCGCAAAACCGAGTATGCCGTTAATCGGTGTTCTCAGTTCATGGCTCATATTAGCCAAAAAGTTGGTTTTCAGCCTGTTCATCTCTTCAGCTTTTTCCTTGGCTAAAACCAACTCCTGAATCATTTTCTTTTTCTCGGATATATCTTCTTTCATTGTGAAATAATTGATTATCTCACCCTTATTGTTTCGAAGTGGGAATGAAACAACTCTTTCCCAATATTTTTCTCCGTTCTTGCGTCGTTTTAGTATCTCACCTGTCCATACTTTACCTGCTCGTAGGGCATCGCCCATCTCATCGTAAACCGGTAAAGCACTCTCATCACCTTTCAAATCCAACGCACTTTTATTTCGCACATCTTGTAAAGTATAGCCGGTAACTTCAGTAAAATATGGGTTCACATACTCAATTCTTCCCTCCAGGTCAGTAATTTGCATCATCACCGCCGATTGTTCAATTGCCTGTGAGAACTTTAGAATCTCCTCTTCTGCTTTTTTCTTTTCCAAGTAAAGACTGAGTTCGTTTGCAACAATTTCCAATGTATTTATACTTGACTCATCGTAGGCATTCGGTGTTGTGTAACTCTGAATCACGATAACACCTTTCATTTTGCCTTCAATCGAAAGAGGAACACCTAACCACGATTCCGGTAACGCCCCCATCAACTCTATCTCTCCGGTGGCACGCAAGTCATTTATATCACTTTTTCTAAGGTAAACAGGGCGTCTTTTCTTAATTACATAACCCGACATTGTTTTTTCAGAGGGCCAGGAAGCAAATTTATCTTTTTCATCAACATGAAGTAACGGGTAGAAAAGTGTGGTGGTTTCGTCATATTCAGCTACAAAAAAGTTATCCGCACCTGTTGCTTTTTTTACTTCATCATGAATGAGAGATAACAATTCTTCCGTGGTTGATGAGGTTACCACAGCCTTTGCAATTTTATACCGCATTTGATCTGAGCGTTTTCTTCGGTTTTCTGCAGTTACATCCATAACTAAGGCAAGCATCAGATCCTCACCCTCCTGCTGATATGTCTCAAGATGAATCTCAGCATCGTATGTTGAGCCATCTTTGCGTTGGTGGATCGTGGTAAATACTAAGGTTTCTTCTTCCCGTTTTAGCAACGGTAAAATTAAGTCAATAAAGGTCTCTCTCGTAAATTCAGGTTTAATATCGGGCACAGTTTTTTCTAACATTTCTTCTGAAGTGTAGCCTAAGTTTTTTAGAGCACCGTCGTTAACAAATAGAAATCGGAAGTTCTTGCTCCCAAAAACATAAATTTCCTGAAAGCTTTTTCTTAGAATGCCCCAAAGGTTTTGTTCTTTCTCTTCAAGTTTCTTTTCTTCTGTTATATCTCTGCACACCGAGCGGGAATATTTTATGTTTCCTTCTTCATCCCGAATCGCGCTTGCATTTAAGAGAACATTAATGGTTGAACCGTCTTTATTCAAAATTTGAAGTTCAGAGTTTACAATTTTGCCTGTCTTTCGGAAGTTCGCTACATTTTTTCGAGATATATCGTGGGAGTTAGGGTGAAGCAACTCTGTCAACTTCATACCAATCAACTCCTCTTTGGTGTACCCGGTAACCTTACAGATTGTGTTGTTACAATTTACGATATTTAAAGTTTCAACATCTATAGAATAATAAAGGTCAGGTGAGTTTTCGTAAAAATCTTCATATTTAGCCTGGCTGTCAATTAAAAGCCTTCCTGCAAAGGCATCTTTTTCAGTTTTTTTAATTACACATAATGCACCGGCAATATTGCTCGAAATTCTACTAAGCATTTCAATCTCTTCATTATAGAAATGCCCGGCTTCAACATTGCATACACTAAAAGTGCCATAGATTACACTGTTTTCAGTGAATGGAAAAACTGCAAATGATTTCGGTTTTTCACCTTTTATATTCATTTTGCAGCCACATTCTGATTCCGATTTCTTCACATCGTTAATTATTACCGGCTTGCCCGTTTTGTAAGCCGTGTCTTCGTGGCATTTGAAAATGTTTCCTTCTTCTGATGAGTCCATCTCGCCATATACTATGTGAGTTAACCGTTCACCGGCTTCTCCGTCAAATGAAAAACATGCTGCCTTATATCCCCCCACCTCAACAGCTATTTTACAAACACTATTTAAAAGTTCTTCTCTCTTATTATGTGTAAAGATTGCATCCGTAACCTCTGCCTGGAATTTTAACAAACGATAGATGTGGTGGTATTTGTTTGGTTTGTTTGTTGGAGTGTTTGGTTTGTCTGGTTCGTTTGTTGGAGTGTTTGATTGGTTTGGAGTTACCCCATGTTGAAGAACGGGTGATCCGATTGGAACAGTAGTTTTCTTTGATGTCTTTATTGGAGAAGAATTATCAGTAAAATTTTTTTTCATACGGATTTCATACTAAATTATCAATTTGCTGATCCGATCAGCCTAAAATTTCCCGCTTATGAATTATAATTTACAAACCTATGTCATATTAAAGTGTAATAAAATGCCCGAAAATTTTGTAGCATTTTTAACTGTCGAATCTTTGCCGGTGTTGAATAACAACAAACAGAAATCTTTAACAACAATAATAATAAATTTTTGCTAATATTTGCATAGAATTGTAGTATTTCTTAACTTTCCAACTCTAATTTTTATATTTTTGTAAGAATAATGTTCCCAACACTCTGAATTATATTTAATTTTCCATTTTAATGGGATCGTAGATCAATTGGTTAGATCGCCCCGACTCGTCGGGAAAGTTGCGAATCATTGAGAAGTTTTTTATTGGGATCGTAGTTCAATTGGTTAGAGCATCCCGACTCGTCGGGAAAGTTGCGAATCATTGAGAAGTTTTTTATTGGGATCGTAGTTCAATTGGTTAGAGCACCTGCCTGTCACGCAGGAAGTTGCGAGTTCGAGTCTCGTCGGTCCCGCCAAAGCCCTTTTATCGCAAAAGGGCTTTTGTCATTTTAAACACTTTGCAAGAAATGTTTTATCTCTTTATACTTTACTCTCAGACTCTTGATAAATACTACATAGGTCAAACCTCTAACCTTGAAGACCGAGTAAAACTCCATAACACTCAACGCTCGAAATTTACCTCTCGTGCAACAGACTGGGAGTTAATCTCCACGGAACAATTTTCAACCCGCTCTGAAGCTACACAAAGAGAATCCCAACTCAAAAAGCTAAAAAGCAGAAAAGTTATTCAAGAACTAACGGGTCATTCTATGTAAGATGCAAGCACGCGTATAGAGATAAACCTAAGTAAATAAAAAAAAGCCCTTGCAATTTTCTGCAAGGGCTTTTTTAATTTAATTTAACTGTATGAATCTGCGTTGTTAATCCGATAAATCGTATCAGATCGAATTGGTTGGTTTAGATGGATTAATTATCCGGTTGCATCGAACCAAAGGATACACCTTATCGGATAACCACCGGCTAACCACTAAGCTCCGCAGATCTTACTCTACCCCTTCACAAACTCCGCAATGGTATCAACCACATAACCGATCATCTCAGGAGTTAATTCGGGATAAATCGGTACGGCAACTGAGGTTTCTGCTGCTGCATTGGCAACGGGATAGTCTTCATCTTTGCAGTTAAGATATGCGAAACACTCCTGACGATGAAACGGCACCGGATAATAAACTTCGTTACCAACACCTCTTTCGGTCAGAAATGCTCTTAAGGCATCCCTCTTTTCAACACGAATTACATACTGGTTATAGATATGGTGGTTCTTCAAACCATAGCCGTCATAAACAGCTTTGGGAAGCAGGACTTTGTTTTTAGCGTCAAAAGCAGTTCTGCCGGTTCCTTCGGCTAAGCCGGCTTCAACAAAAAGTTTGGTATATAAAGCTGCATTTTCACGCCTTTTAGCAGACCAACCATCCAAATATGGCAGCTTAACGGATAAAACCGCCGCCTGAATAGAATCAAGCCTGAAGTTACCGCCGATAACTTTGTGATAATATTTCGGTTTTCCTCCGTGAACCCTCATAATGCGCAAGGTTTCAATTAGTTCATCATCATTTGTGGTTACAAGCCCGCCGTCGCCGAAACAGCCCAGATTTTTGCTCGGAAAAAACGAAAAACAGCCAATATCACCAATATTCCCGACACCTCTGCCGTCTTTATACTGAACTGAAATTGCCTGAGCACCATCTTCGATCACCCGCAAGCCATGTTTCCGTGCTATAGCCATAATGGGTTCCATATCGGCAGACTGCCCGTAAAGGTGAACAGGAATTATAGCCTTTGTTTTCGAAGTAATTTTCGCTTCAATGCCCGCAGGGTCCATGTTAAAAGTAACAGGATCAGAATCAACAAAAACCGGCACGGCATTCAGCCTTGCAACAACTCCTGCAGTAGCAAAAAACGAATAAGTCGGCAAAATAACTTCGTCATCTTTACCGACACCTATAGCCATCAAAGCGAGCAGAAGTGCATCCGTTCCGGAAGAAACGCCAACTGCATACTTAGCGCCAAGGAACTGCGCCATTTCCTCTTCCATTTTCTTAACTGCGGGCCCCATAATATAGGCTGTAGATTCTGCCACCCCAATCAAGGCGGCGTCAAGTTCCTCTTTCATCGAGAGGTATTGCGATTTAAGGTCTAATAAGGGTACTTTCATCTATTCAATTTCTTTCACTAAATCGTTTTCAAATTTGTATTTTTTGCCTGATCTCGGGCACTCCGCCACGCCGTTTTCGTCGAATTTAAGCCGCACGCCCGCTTCGCTCATCCAGCCGATAATTTTCGCCGGGTTGCCTACCACCAACGCAAAATCAGGAACATCTTTGGTAACAACACTTCCTGCACCGACAAAAGCAAACCTTCCGACTGTGTGCCCGCACACGATTGTGGAATTGGCGCCAAGTGAAGCTCCTTCACGGATTAAAGTTTTGATGTAATATTTTGCACCCACCTGAGGATATTTGCTGCGGGGGTCAAGGATATTCGTAAACACCATCGAGGGACCGCAGAATACATAATCTTCCAGAGTAACACCCTCGTAAACCGAGACATTATTCTGAATTTTTACATAATCACCAATTATAACATTGTTCCCAATATTAACATTTTGCCCCATAATCACCTTTTTGCCAATTTTTGAGCCTGATTGTACATGGGTAAAATGCCAGATTTTTGTGCCTTCGCCGATTTCAACATTATCATCGACTACGGCGTATTCATTAACATAAAAGTTTTTTTCGCTCATTCCGAAAGCCTTTCCTGCGCTTGTTCTAAAATTTTTAACACTTCCAAAGCATGTTTTCCGTCCGAAAGGGGTGTTTCACCGGTCAGAACACAGTTGAAGAAGTGCCGTTGCTCCTCTTCAAGCGGTGGTTTGTGATCGTATTGCACCACTTCAAACGACTGATCAAATGCCTCGAAGCGTCCGTTAATATTTTTAAATCCTTTTTTATAGAATTTCAGCTTATCCTTTGGTAAGCTATCCTCAAACACATACATCCCCTCGGTGCCGATCACAACCAACCGTTGCTCTTTAAACGGGTGGAGCCAACTCACAAAAATGTGCGCTGATGTGTTTTCAGGGTATTTGAGGTAAGTTACAGTTGAATCTTCGATGTGCGGCTGAATAACGGCGGAACCTTTAGCATGAATTGCTATCGGCGAAGCACCAACTATATACTGAATAATTGCAATATCGTGTGGTGCGAAACTCCAAAGGCTGTTTTCTTCAAACCTTATTTTGCCGAGATTCAGACGGTTGCTGTAAAGATATTGAAGCTCTCCAAGCTCTTTATTCACACCATTTTTAATAATTTTAACCGCCTCGTGATAAAGCAAAACATGCCCGACCATCAAACGAAGGTTTTTCTTCTCGGCTATGTGCACTAAATTTTCCGCTTCTTTTGAGTAAAGTGTAATCGGTTTTTCAGCGAGCACATGTTTGCCTGATTCCAGCATGCCTTTTGCAACAAAATAGTGAGTTTGCGCCGGTGTGGCTACAATTGCGGTGGTAATCTCGGGGTTATTTATTATATCATCAATCGAATCGGCGATATTAATTTTATCCGAGACAGCCCGGACAGTTTCCTTGGTTCTAAGCCCCGGATCATAAACAGTAATATTTTCGTGGGGCAGAAGTGTTGCAGCGGTTTTAAGGTGGTTCTTGCCCCAATTTCCGACCCCAAGAACTGCAAGTTTGATTTGATTAAAGTCCATCGGTATTTCTATATTTTTCAAAAAAAGCAATCTGATTTTTTCAAATTCAGATTTTAAATTTACGCATAAATTTTTTGTCCGCAAGTGAGATGAAACGCATGAAAGAAAGGAATGGCAGTCTTTGGTGTATCTCGTACTGACTATAGCCGTCTAATATTTCCCCCGAACAAGGTGACAAAAAAAGGCGGCAATCATTGTGTAACGCAATTCCAACACACACAACCCGAAAAAGCTGCTGACTGCACAATACATATCTTACCTCGAAACGCCTGCCGCACAAAGCCCTTCCAGACAAAGCCGCTGACTGCGCAAAATATAACCTTCCCCACCCAGTACCCTCACAAAGCCGGCACACACC
>WBUK01000034.1 GCA_008933765.1 Ignavibacteriaceae bacterium
GATTAATTAAATACTGATTAAAGATTAAGTAAACTCTCAACTTAACAGTGATTAAACAGTAATTAACACTGATAAAAGACTGACTGAATAACTAAATAACTAAACAGCCAAATAACTAAATTCAAAAAACTAAACTAAAACCGCTTCACGGATACCATAACAAACACTTCACCAAAAATGCCGAACAACAATAACTTAGTAAATAACGCAAAAGCAACTAAAACTTCAACATCTGACAACGCAACATCAGAAAAAACTGCAACCTCAACCAACTACAAAAGCGCCAAAATTTTCATCGCAGGCTACAAAGGGATGGTCGGCTCAGCCGTTACGAGAAACCTCAAACACAACGGCTACAAAAACCTTCTTTTAGCCGACAGAAACGAGGTCGATCTGATGCGTCAGGAAAGTGTTGAGTTCTTCATGCGCGAGCACAAACCCGATGTGATGGTGATTGCAGCGGCAAAAGTGGGCGGTATCTTAGCTAACAACACCTACCGGGCGGAGTTTCTCTATAACAACCTGATGATTGAAGCAAACCTGATTAACTCAGCGTGGGAAAACGGGTGCCAAAAGGTGGTTTTCCTCGGAAGTTCATGCATCTATCCGAAATTAGCGCCCCAACCACTGCGTGAGGAGGCACTTCTTTCCGGCTACTTAGAATACACAAACGAGCCTTACGCTATCGCAAAAATCGCCGGTATTAAACTGTGCGAAAGCTACTATAAACAGTACGGTTGCAACTTTTTCTCCCTCATGCCCACAAATCTTTACGGCTTTTACGACAATTTCGACCTCAACACTTCCCATGTCCTCCCGGCACTCATTAGAAAATTTGACCATGCGGTCAAAACCGGGCAAAAATCTGTGGAATTGTGGGGCACCGGAACTCCGAAACGGGAGTTTATGTTCGTGGACGACCTCGCCGAAGCCGTGCGTTACGCAATCGAAAACATTAACGCAGCCGACCTCTACGAAAACGGAATCACACACCTGAATGTCGGTACGGGCGAAGACCTCACAATCGCCGAACTCGCCCAACTGATTGCCAAAACTGCAGGCTTCAAAGGCGAAATCACCTACGATACATCAAAACCTGACGGCACACCGCGCAAAATAATGGATGTTTCAAGGATTAACGCTCTCGGCTGGAAGGCAAAAACCCCGCTTGAAGAGGGAATTAAACTCACTTACGAGTGGTATAAAGAGAATTATTAACAAATTTTTGATAGAATTATCGGATTTTTGGTAGAATTATCGGGAACCCTTGTTAAAAACGCTTTTGATAACCCTTCAAAGACCCGTTAAAAACCTCTTAAAAATCGGGTAAAAAATCTTCTAAATGCCAATTAAAAACCGGGTAAAACGCTCTTTGAACAACCCTGAAAAACCGACCAAAAACCCCCTTAAAACCGGCTAAAACCCCTTTAAAAATCCCCGGTTAATTCTCTGAGTTTTCCGAGCAAATCCCTGTAGTTAAAAAACTGAATCCCCTGCCAGCCGCACCTTTTTGCGCCGTTTATATAATCCTCAATATCGTCGATAAAAAGGTGTTCCTCCGGTTTCAGCCCCGAATACGCTTCAACCGCCTGATAAATTGCCGCCTCCGGTTTTACGGCACCGACTTCATCCGAGTAAAATAGTTTTTCGAAGTGTTGCAGAAACTCAAACCCGGCGTAGCCGTACTTTCTGTGAACGGGGTTCGTGTTTGAAAGCAGAAACAGCCGGTATTTTGGCTTCAGCACCTCCAAAAGCTCGGCTACATCGTAGTTAATCGAGAAGATTTCGGAGTAAATCCGGCAGAACTTTTCGTGCGGCACCACTTCCCCCGTCCCGGCGGCTTTCATCAGTTGCGGTATATACTCGTTTTCGGTCAGTTTCCCCGCCTCAAACAGCCTGAAGAGGTGGTAATTTTCCTTCACAAAGTTCATCACACGGTCGCCCGCACCCGGTTTCAGCAGATTCAGCCGGTTGACCGCCAATTCATAATTAAAGGGGATCAGAACCATCCCAAGATCAAATACTATTGCCTTAATTTTGCTCATGTTTCTTTCAGAATTTATCGTTTATGAAAAAATACCGATATTTGTGGGCAAAATAACCATTTTTTTGAACTTTCGGGTAACCCACCGACTTTTTATTTAATTTGGGAGCATGGTGCTGCTGTCTCCTTTGCAACGGGCGACACTTCTGATAATATTTGAATAACTTAATTTGGAGTACGATGACTGAATATTCTGCAAGAGCTAAGGAAATGCTGGCGCGCCAAAAAATTGACTGGGATTGGTGCGAAAAGGGCTATAAAAGCTTGGAAACGGTGATTACGCATAATTTTTTAATCGGCGGTTTTTCACTGAAAGCACAGTTTAACCCCGGAAGGTTTGTTTCAACCACCGCAAAGGTCGATCCCAAAAGCATTAAAGAGCGGAAGTGCTTCCTCTGCCTTGAGCAGCTGCCCCCCGCACAGGAGCGCCTGAAGTACCGCAATGGCTTTCAGATTTTGGTAAACCCTTTCCCCATCTTTCCCGAGCATTTTACCGTGCCCAAAACTGCGCACGAACCTCAGAAAATTGAGGGCAATTTTGAGGATATGCTGATGCTTGCCGAAGACCTTGGGGAAGATTTCACCGTTTTTTATAACGGTCCCAAGTGCGGTGCTTCCGCCCCCGATCATTTTCACTTTCAGGCGGGCACACGGGGTTTTATGACAATCGAGGGTGATTTTGAGGCTTTGCGTATTGAGTTTTCCATTGCCGGGCGGGAAGTGGGGGGTGGTGATGCAGGAAGTGAAGCAAAAGTTGGTGAAAGTACTTATGGAGTAAGGGTTAATGGCGCTGGAGGTAAAGCCAAAGCTGGAACAGGTGA
>WBUK01000014.1 GCA_008933765.1 Ignavibacteriaceae bacterium
TGATCCCGCTCCTGAGGTGTGGCGCCCACTCCCCCTTTTCATCTTACCTCTGATACCTCTGCGCCATCGCTGTTGATCCCGCTCCTGAGGTGTGGCGCCCACTCCCCCTTTTCATCTTACCTCTGACAGTTTTGCTCCTTCGCTATTGACTGCAGAAAAGGATATATCAACGCTGTACCCGCTTGAACGATATTGTTCTACTATTGACTTAACAAGGATATTCAATTTTCCAACAATTTCGCTGTGAGTGTTAATTTCTTCGGAACCTTCTGCAAAGTTATTAGTTAAACCATCTTTAAAACCTTCGGTTAAATCATCCGTAA
Source organism: Ignavibacteriaceae bacterium (assembly GCA_008933765.1). Lineage (GTDB taxonomy): Bacteria > Bacteroidota > Ignavibacteria > Ignavibacteriales > Ignavibacteriaceae > UTCHB3. Next base: position 324 of record WBUK01000014.1, read on the forward strand.
AACCTTCTGCTAAACCATTGGTTAAACCTTCCGTAAAACCTTCTGCCATGCCACCGGTTAAATCTTCGCTTAAACCATCCGGCAAACTTTCCGCAAATCTATTAGTTGAACTACCTGTATAATCGTCGGATAAATCATCTGCTGAACCCTCAACCGGAATTGCTTTATCAGCCTCGCTCTTCAAAGAAATATTTCCCTCCGCTTTTTTGACCGACAGTTCATCGGCATTAAAAAGTGCGAACATCGTGGGACCCGAACCGGAAATATTAAAAGCAATCGCACCCGCAGCAAGCGCCATTTCTTTAATTTGTGCATACCCGGGAATCAGTTTTGAGCGGTAAGGCTCGGCAATAAAATCATCCGAGGCCGCCTGTATTTTAGAAAAATCAGATGTTAATAACCCCGTCACCAACGACATTGCCGCACCGGTTTGCCGGATCGAATCCCCGGTTGGAATATTTTTCGGAAGAATCTCCCGCGCTTCACTTGTTTTAATCTCAATATGAGGGTGAATGGTCATCACCCTCAAGCCTACGGGTGCCTCTATCCGGAAAAATTGCAGTTTATCAGGGTTATTAATCACCACAAAACCACCCATAAGCGCCGGTATTACATTATCTCCGTGCCGGGTGCCGGAAGCAACCATCTCACCCTGCATTGCATATTCAATCAATCGTTCTTTCGGGAGAGGTTCAGCCAAAAGCCCGTTAACAGCCATCACCCCCGCAACTGCACTCGAGGCGCTCGAACCCAATCCGCTGCCAACAGGCATTCGTTTGTTTAGGATGATATCCACCCCTTCTCCGGGTGCCTGCTCATCAATAAATGCTTTAATTGCCATCCCTGCAGTGTTTTTTTCAACTTCGCTGCTCAGGGAAGTGTTGCCGAGTATTGATACAATCCGAACCTCACCCACATCGTTCGCAGTAACGGTAACTTCGTCGCCGACTATACCCTCACTGTGAATTGAGAAACCCATAAGATCGAACCCCGGTCCCACATTAGATACGGTTGGCGGAGCATAAGCACGGGCATATTTTTTTATAAGCTTTCTTCCCGACATCGTTGCTTCTTGTTCACTGTTTTTTTCGCTCAATCAAAACCCTCATTTTTAGCTCACTAAAGGCAACAATTTTTGAGTGCATAACAAGTTTTCTCTCTTTTCCACTTCCGGTTTATTTCAACAGGGACATGAAAATAAACTCTGTTTCAGGCGGCATATCACCCATAAATTATTTTCCACTTCGCCCGTCATCTGTTTTACCCATCATTCGCACTGATAATTTTCAGAACATCATCCAAAACACCGGAGGCGGTAAGCTCAACCCCCGCACCGGGACCCGTTATCACAAGCGGGTATTGATTATATCTGTTAGTGTAAAACACGAAAACATTTTTAATCCCATCCACCATGAAAAGAGGGTCGTTTTCATCCACCGCACGGGGCGCCACTTCCAAGTTTTTCCCATCAAAAGAAGCAACAAATTTAATCTTCTTGCCCTCTTTTTTCGCTGAATCAACCATATAATCGATATCCAAATACTCGGGTTTGCCGGTTTTGTTTCGTTTTCCGAGAGGTGTAACCGAAATATCCGACATATCGCATTTAATACCCGCCTCGCGCACCAAAATTAAAAGTTTCCGCGCCACATCCGTGCCCGAGAGATCAATTAACGGGTCAGGTTCCGTGTATCCCAAATCCCGTGCTTCTGCAAGCGCTTCGGCAAATGTGGCTCCCTCCCATACCCGAGTTAAAATAAAATTAACCGAACCCGACATTATCCCCTCAATCTTCAACAACTTGTCGTTTGTTGATAAAAGATCATTCAAAACCCGCACAACAGGAAGTGCTGCACCGACATTTGTCTCATACAAAAGACGGCTTTTGCCCCTCTTTGCCGAACGACGGATCTTATCGTATTCCGCCGTTTCCGAAGAATTTGCAGATTTGTTGGCGGTAACAATATTTACCCCCGCAGCCAACAACGGTGCGTAATAAAAGGTGGTGTCGTCGGTTGCGGAACAATCAACAAAAATTTTAAATGGTTCGGGATCGTTGATTATTGTAGCTAAAAATTTATCACGGCCAGCCGGTTCGCCATTTGCAAGAAGATAATCCCGAATGTTAAAATCAGAAGTGTCGGGTGAAGCAGGTTTTACTTTCGCATCACTTTTTGACACCAAGAGCTCCCGAAGGCTCAGGCTGCCCGTTTCACCCTTACTTCCCTGCAGATTAGAATTTTCTTTCAAATCTTTACTCGCCCGCTTGTTTGAATTTTCTTGCAAACCCTTACTCCACTGCATGTTTGAGTTTTCTTTCAACCCCTTACCCCCCTGCCTGCTTGAGTTTTCTTTCAAATCCTCTCCAAAAAGCATCTTCGAAGAGTTAATCAGCCCCTTAATGTTAACAGTGTGGTTAAACCACTCACCCCCGGAAAGCAGTTCCAAAAATTTTGAACCGACATTTCCCGGACCCGCCAAATAGATATTCCACACCTTACGGCGGTCGAAAAAGAACTCGTTGTGAAGCGCATTCATCGCCTGTTTAAGTTTTTCCGCTGGAATCACGCACGAAATATTCAGCTCAGATGAGCCTTGCGCAATAGCATTAACGCTTATTTTCTGCCTGCCGAGCGTATCAAAAACACGCCCGCTGACTCCGTACCGGCTGCGCATATTCGCACCAACAACCGCAATAACCGAAAGCCCCTCTTCTTTGTTGATCGAAGAAATTTTGCCCAAACGAAGCTCTTCTTTGAACTCTTCACTTAAAAGTTTAACGGCGCTTTTGCCCAATTTTGGTTCAATCGCAACACAAATTGAGTGCTCAGATGAAGCCTGAGTAATCAAAATTACATTGATTTTCCCCCTCGCTAAAGTTTTGAACAGCCTCCCCGCCGTGCCCATTGCACCAACCATTCCGCCGCCTTCCACTCTAATCAGCGTTATTGTATCGATGCTCGCAATGCCTGTAATTTCGTTGCCGTTGGCACCCGGGTCTTTGCGAATTATCGAGCCGGGATACTCAGGATTGAATGTATTTTTAATCCTGACGGGGATTCCGTGGTTCATTGCCGGTTGAATTGTCGGCGCATAAATCACTTTTGCGCCAAAATATGAAAGCTCCATCGCTTCTTCGTACGAAAGCTCGTCAACTATAAAGGAATCAGCAACTTTCCTTGGGTCGGCTGTAAGCACACCGTCAACATCAGTCCAGATTTCAATTTCATCAGCGTTAATAGCGGCTCCGAAAGTTGCAGCTGTAAAATCAGAACCCCCTCTTCCGAGTGTGGTGGTTTCGTTATCAAGCGTGGAACCGATAAATCCCGTGATAACCCGCAATACGGCACTTTTTTTCATTTCGTCGTTGATGAAAAAGAAAGTTTCCTTCTCCAAGATTGCAGCATTATTGAAGTTATTGTCGGTTTTGATTATTTTTCTTGTATCCAAAAACTCCGCTTCAATACCATTTGCCCGGAAAACTTCCGTGATTGTGTAGTTGGAAAGAAGTTCACCAAAACTTAAAATATAGTCGAGTGTTTTTGGGGTAAGTTCTTTTAAGAGATAAACGCCGTCCAACATTTCACGCAACTCTATGAATTGGGTTGTAAGCCACCCGGTAAGATTTTTCAGGTTTTCGTTCCGGGGGAGCAACACTTCCGTCGCTTCAAAGTGCCTTGTTTTAAGCTCTTCAAACAGAATGGTGTAATTTTTATCCCGGTTAAGCGCCGTGTTTGCAGCAAGAATCAGCTTATCCGTTACCCCCGAATAGGCAGAAAAAACCACTCCGGCAATCCCCTCGCTGAGTTTCTTTTTTACAATTTCTGTTACACTCTTTATCCGTTCAGGGTTTGCGACTGAAGAGCCGCCAAATTTCAATATCTTCACGATTAAAGTCCTTATAGGTTAAATCTCTATTCTGTCGGGAATTGATTTTTTAAGTTTTTCAATTTCATCTCTCAGAAATGCAGCCCTTTCAAATTCTAAATCTTTCGCTGCATTTCTCATCTCTTCGGTAAGGTCTTCTATCATTGCTTTTCGCTCATCGATGCTCATAAATTTCAGCACCGGTTCTGCCACTTTCGAAAACTGAGATTGCGAAGCTTCATATTCAAGCTCTTTCTTCCTCACATCTGCAATAGCAGTTGAACTCATAATCTCATCAATGCTCTTGTAAAGAGTTTTCGGCGTGATTCCATGCTTTTTATTGTATTCTTTTTGAATTTTTCTGCGCCGTTCGGTTTCGTCTATAACCACTCTCATAGAATCGGTAATTTTATCCGCATACATTATCACAAGCCCGTTTGCGTTCCGGGCGGTTCTTCCGGCGGTTTGCATAAGCGACCTTTCGCTCCGCAGAAAACCCTCTTTATCGGCATCAATTATTGCAACTAACGACACTTCCGGCAAATCCAATCCCTCCCTCAGAAGGTTAACACCAACCAGCACATCAAAATCACCAAGCCTTAAATCGCGCAAAATTTCCACCCTTTCAAGCGCATCTATATCACTGTGGATGTATCGTACCGCAATACCAATTCGTGCAAGATATTCAGATAAATCTTCCGCCATCTTTTTTGTAAGCGTCGTTACAAGTGTGCGCTCACCTTTTTGGACACGGATTCTTATCTCGGCAATCAGGTCGTCAATTTGCGTTTTAACGGGGCGTACCTGAATTTCGGGATCAAGCAACCCGGTGGGGCGGATGATCTGCTCGATATACTTGCCGTTCGTTTTTTTCAGTTCATAATCTCCCGGAGTTGCCGAAACAAAAATTACATTGTGCATTTTTGCCTCAAACTCATCGAATTTCATCGGACGGTTATCAAGCGCAGAAGGAAGCCGGAATCCGTGATGAACCAGCGTTTCTTTTCTCGATCGGTCGCCGTTATACATTCCGCGCACTTGCGAAACAGTAACATGCGACTCATCGATAATCATTAAAAAATCTTCCGGAAAATAATCAAGAAGACAGTAGGGACGCGTCCCTTTTTCACGAAGATCCATGTGGCGGGAATAATTTTCAATGCCCGAGCAATACCCCACTTCCTTAATCATTTCAATATCGAACCTTGTGCGCTGCTCCAACCTTTGAGCTTCCAAATAGCGCTCTTGTTCACGAAAATCGGCGAGCCTTTCTTCCAATTCCGCTTCAATCAATGCGAGCGAAAGTTTTTGCTTCTCCGGGTTGGTTACGAAGTATTTAGCGGGGTAAATTGCCGTTTCATCAAGTTCGCGCAACACTTCACCGCTTATAGGTTCAATCACGGAAATTCTTTCGATTTCATCGTCAAAAAATTCGACTCTTATCGCTTCTTCAATCTCATAAGCGGGAATAATTTCCAGCACATCACCGCGCATTCTGAAGGTTCCGCGCATAAATTCCATGTCGTTTCGCGCATAATAGATGTTCACAAGCGCACGCATCAGGTCTTTTTTGGAGAGAATATCGCCCGTGTGCAGAAAGATTGTTTGCTCGGCATACTCGTGAGGCGCACCGATACCGTAAATACAGCTGACGGAAGCAACAATTATCACATCGTTTCGCCCTTCTATCAGTGAAGTGGTGGCTTTCAGGCGAAGCCGGTCAATCTCTTCGTTGATTGAAAAATCTTTTTCGATGAAAGTGTCGCTGCTTACAACATACGCTTCAGGCTGGTAATAGTCGTAATAGCTGATGAAAAATTCAACGGGGTTGTTAGGAAAAAAGCCTTTTAGTTCGGCGTAAAGCTGGGCTGCCAAAGTCTTATTGTGAGAAATAACCAGCGTTGGGCGGTTATGCCGGGCAATTACATTCGCCATCGTGAATGTTTTCCCGCTTCCGGTTACTCCGAGAAGTGTCTGGAATTTTTCACCTCGTGCTAAACCGGCGGATAGCGCCTCAATCGCCTTCGGCTGGTCACCTGAAGGTTCGTAGTTGGATCGTAAATTAAATCTTCTCTTTTGCTCTTTTGGCATTTTTTGCTTTTTGCGCTTTTTTTGCTTTTTATGATTCCGGGTTGTTCTTAGTTTTGAACTCCGGTGAGTATTATTTCAGGGATTCACCCTTGATTCAGAAGTTTTCCAAAATCAGACTTTTGGGGGTTCGCCCTAAACCCGTAGTTAATCTTATCAGGACTTTACACGGTTAGCATTCAGCGATGAAGTGGACTTAATCAGGATTCCCGGTCCGCCAACGGCTAATAAGCTAATTTTATCAGGCTTCCCAAATGCAGCCCTTAACCCGTAATTAGCCTAATCAGGATTGACAGTAACTTGCCCGTTATTATGAATCCGAGGAGATAGAAATTTCCGTGGTTCGCCCTTAACCACCCTTAATTTAAAGAACACTTCTTCAGGCGAAAAAATGCCCGCAAAGAAGCGTTCGTACATCACCGGCTCAAGATTAATGAAAAAATCGATCCATTTCAGCACTGCAAAATGGGATGAGATAAACTTCTTCTCCAACACTTCAAACTGAGCTTGTCCCTCATAGTTAGTGCGATGGTTCAGTTTCCATTTTTCGTAAAACTTCAGTTTGCGGTTTCCGATGTATTCGTAGTTATCAAAAGTTCGGATCGAAAACGGGATTTTGTGGTCGGGGTCGCCGAAATATTTGGTGTTCAGGAAAAAAGGTGCGTAAACGATCATTGTGGCGTCAGGTTTTGCGATCCTGTAGAGTTCGTTTATCACCTTGTAGAAATTTTCGATATGCTCCAGAATATGTGAGCAAAAAATCTCGTCAAAATGATTTTCGGGGAACGGGTAGGGGAAGGTGTTTATATCGTGTATCTCGTTCCCGCCATAGTCAACTACATCTAAATTAACATAACCGGGACGAATATCTCTGCCACAACCGAGATTCAATTTATTCATCTAAATTCCTTGATTTTTCAACCTGCAAATCTAAGGAATTAACCGCTCAACTTAAATGTAATTTAAGCGTACTGTTTGACTTTCGATAATTTCTGTCCTGAATTGTAGCCGTCCGATTTTCGAGATTTTATGAACATTTTTTTATTTATTCAAAAACAGAGAGGGAAGAATTAACAGAAATTATATATTTGTTATGTTTCTGTGTTTAAATCACCAAGCCGGTTTTCTTAACTTCGTCACCACTAAGAACAATTATGTGTTCCGGGAAAATATTATAAATTTTGCAGAAGGCGAATAATTTGGTTTTGATACTGTTGCTTATCGGAATCAGCCAATCAGCTTTTGCATTCGTAATTACCAATAAAAATACAAATCTCACCGAACTTAATTTTGATTGAATCAAGTTTTTTCCAACTTCACCATTATCGTCTGAGTTTCTCCCAATTCTGACAGATACGAAGATATCAAATGTATTTCTCCATTTTTCTAAAATCTCTGATTCATAATTCAAATAATCTTCAGAATTGGAAGATTTAGGATTGCTGGTTCTTGCCTCAAATATCCATAGTAATTGATTTGTTTTGGTTGAATGAAGTACAAGAAATTCCGCAACTTTAGGTTTATTTTTAAATTTTTTATACAATTCACTTTTTTCTACATGGAAAAGGTCACTGTCTTGGAAAGGCCCAAAATCTAACCCTGATTCAGAAATTATCAATGAACCGCCAGATCAATTTCTTCGTGAAATAATGTAACGGATTCTTCAATTATTGAATTGGGGGGTATTCCGTCTGATAAATCATAGGTATCCCAACTGTTTTCAAAATATGATAAAAATGGAATACTGATATTTTTGCTTCTCGCAATTAAATAAAGTTTTTTAACAACAAAATATGAGTGGCTGGAAATAAATATCTGAACCCCTAACTTTGAAATATTGTATAAAATCTCTAAAAATCTCATTAACGCATCGGGATGAAGGGCAGACTCAACTTCATCAACAAACAAAATTGATTGTGAATCAAGATAGCGGTTACCCAAAAGCGTATCTAAAATTGAAATCTTTTTTACACCCTCAGCTGTTACACCCAAATCAAACCGTTGTTTACCGCGTCTAAAGAACAATTTATCCAACTGTTCATTGTGTTCAACTTTGCCGTCAATTAATTCTTCAAGATTATTTCTTGCTTCGGCAAACACTTTATAATTTTTGCCTCCTTTTGGCTGCAGAAGCCATGCTTTTGCTAAGTCATAATAGGTATCATCGAAACCAAATTCATTGCTGTATTCACGAGACCGTAAAATATCTTTGTAAATCGACAATATTTCCTTTGCAGGCAAAAACAGACTATTACTCTCCCGTTTTGGAATGTATGACTCAAGAAACTGGATTTTTTTTGTAGTATCTCTTCCGAAACCATACTTAAATTTGGCATCTTCGTAAACCATTTCAAAATCTAACCCGGATTCTGCACCTTTGGTAACCAAATCTCCAATCTGATTTACCTGAAAAGTCCAATACAGCTTATTCATCAGAATATCTGCAGCAGAACGGAACTCATCACCTTTTTTATATTCTTCAACAGTTTTTATTGCAGAATAGATGGCTTTTAAAAGAATGGTTTTTCCCGAACTGTTCGGACCAATTACTAAATTAATCCCGGAAAGACCGGACCAAAGAAGTTCCTGAAAAGGACCAAAATTACGAAGAGAAACTTGAGTTATCATTTGGTATAAACCACTCTTCTAAAAAAAATAATTCTGTCAAAACGGACTAAAAAAGAGACTTGGGTTATCTTTCTGTAAAAACCTATAATTTAAAAATAATTTCGGCGATAATGAAAAACACACCGATAAACCCAAGTCTCCAAAAAATAAAAAACTCACCTACTTCAGCAGGCTCATTTTGCGGCTGAGGGAAACCCCCTCGGCTTCTAAGCGGCAGACATACACACCGGAAGGCAACGCCTCGGCGTTAAAATTACGGTAATGGTTACCGGCGGCTATTTCGCCATCTACCAATGTTGCCACTTCTTTACCAAGAAGATCATATACTTTAAGTGATACATAACCCGACTTGGGTACTGAAAAACTTATTCTTGTCTCGGGATTGAACGGATTCGGGAAGTTCTGCCCCAAAAACCAGTCGGTCGGTTGTGCAGAATAACCATTCTCATAAGCACCCATTGGGAAGTCGGTTACTTTCCACTCTCTTCCCTGAAGAATTTCACTCGTGTTCAACGGTGATTTTTGCGCATAAACAAACGCTATGAACTTTGTGTTGGTGTTCTTCATAACATTGGCAGGCATTGCAAAGGAAGTGTCAATCACCACGGAATCCCCCGCACTCCAACCGGGTTTACCGATTGCCTGCCCAATATCAGAGTTAAACAGCGCCCTGGCTACATGGTCGTGGATATAATTTGCACTACCGGCGCAACTTCCGTTACCGGTCTGTGAGTATTTTAGTCCGTCTTCAGTAAGAACGAATTGCAGCATCGGTTGCTGAGCAATTTCAGCCATGGCTTTAATCACCAAATTAACATAAATTTTGTTTTCGCTCTCATCGTAACCGATGTCGCCCATAATATCAATCTGCGGCGGAACCTGGGCTCTCGCAGAAACCCGGGCAGCCCACACATCCCTACTCAAAGGAGCGCTCAACCTGTCAACTATTCCCGTCGGATACGCCGAGAAACCCAATTTACTTATAATGGTGTTTCCGGCAAAAATACGGAAAGGATCGCTTGAATTTGAGGGCCCATGATATGCGATTACAATCGTATTGGGGTTGTTTCGCAATATAAAGTCGTGAATTATTGTGTGCCCACAGGGACACCACTGGCACCAGGTTCCCGTTGCAAATTCAAGAACGGGGTTCCGTTCTCTTTGGGCATTAATATCGCTAAAAGAAACGATTAAAACAGCGATTATGAACAAAAAAAAGCGTAGAAGATTCTTCATAGTAACTCCTGAATTTGTGTATTACAAGTTACTGTTAATTATTGAAAAAAACAACAAAAAAAGCCCCACAAAAAATTTGCAGGGCTTTCAAAAAACAGTAAAGTTATTGTGAGATAAAGTTTTCTCCCTTATTTCTTAAGTGTTGTGTCCTTAGGCGCAACCTTCAGGCTGTCCGTTTTTTTCTGAAATGAAGTAATAGTGTTGATAACCGAAGCCGGGACTCCGTATTTTTTCCCTTTCACCACCGGTTTGGATGAAGTTTCGGTGCTTTCAACCACTGCGTCCGGTTGTGCGTCCCGTTGAATTTCCGGTGCGCTAACAATAGCGGCAGCGGGTTTGTTCAGACTTTCTGCCTGCTTTCCAACGGTAATTCCCGAAGCGGCTTTACTGTCTCTGTCAAACTGCGGTTTCGGAGCCTGCTGTGTACCCGGCGGTTCACTTCGTGCGGTATAATCCTGTTCTTTGCTGTTAAAATCAGAGGGTCTGTCGTTTTCATGTTTTTCAGTCAACGCAGTATTGTTTTTCTCGCTTTCAGCAGCCTGAACTTTCCCTAAATCGGTAACAACGGAATTGTCCTTAACTTTGCCGCCTTCATCTCCCGGTGAATTAACCAACAGCACGAAAGCAACAATCGCAACGGCACCCACTGCAATCGCCGATGGGATTGGGCGGAAAAACCCTTTGAAAAAGCGCTCCCACAAACCGGGCTTTGCCTCTGCATATTTTTCACTGTTTATCCGACGCATAAGGTCGGCTTCAAAGCCCGGAGGCGCATCAATTTTGGGCATTTCTCTCAAGAGTTGTCTTAACTCCTGAAACTGCTCCTCTTCATTTAGTAGATTTTTTTTCTCCATGAAAACCTATTCCTTGTAAATATCTCGCAATAACTCCTGTAATTGAGCACGACCCCGATTAATCCGAGATTTCACAGTTCCGATTGATATATCCATCATTTCAGCGATTTCTTCATACGAAAGCTCCTGAATATCCCGCAAAATCACCATTTCACGGTAAACCTCGGGAAGTTTCAGAAGCGCCTCCTGAATCATTTTATTTTTGATTCCGGAGTCCACAAGCCTGTCAGGAAGTGGCCCCCCATCAGGGAGTTCAATCGTTTCTTCATCTTCACCCCAAGAGTGAATAGAAACCTGGTTCTTCCTTTTTCGCCTTTGTAACTCAGTTTTTGCCAAGTTACCCGCAATTGTGTAAATCCAAGTGGAGAATTTTGCAAAAGTCTTATAGGAATCTTTATTTCTATAGACCTTTATAAAAGTCTCCTGAACCACATCAGCGGTAGCATCCCTATCGCCAAGAAACCTGAAGACAAAGTTAAACAGCGGGTTCTTATATCTTTGAACCAGCGCCTCGAACAGCTCCACATCATTCGTTTCCTGAAATTCCAGGATAATCTGTTCATCAGCCAGATCTTTTAATCTTCTGTCGCTCAATGTCTTTTATACTCAAGTAGTGAAATAAATGTTTCAGAGAAAATTATAATACTTAAAGTTAAAAATAAAAAGTTTAAATCAAAATTTCGTTAATTGCGGTGAACATAATTGTTTTTTCATCCGTATCGCCCGTTTTAAGGGCGATATCCGCTCTAAGAAGTGCCGCATATACTTCAGCAAGCTCGGTGTGTGCAAAATTCCGTGCCGCCGGTTTCAGCTTATCGAGTTGCCATTTCTGAATCCCGAGTTCTGCACTCGCCTCGTAATCGCTTTTCCCCTCGCTAAGCAGTTCCCTGATGTTAATCACCATTGCAAACTGCCGGTTAAGGTGAAAAAGTATCAGAAGTGCCGGTTCGCCCTGGTTCATCACTTTATCAAGAAGCCTCAAAGCCGCCGGTTTATCTTTTGCAAGTACTTTATCAACCAGGTCAAAAATCGTAAATTGTTTCGTGGGTGCTACCGAACGCTTAATCATATCAACGGTTATTTCGGTTTTATCACCTGCGTACTCAATCAATTTTTCGACCTGCATTTCGATAATCAACCTATCATCACCCACCAGACTAACCAACAGTTCTGCGTTATGCTTATCGATTCGTTTCGCTGCGTTTTTTGCCGTCCCCTCAACCCGGTTCACCAAATCATCAAAATTCGGCGTTCGTGCTACATAAACATAACCTAATGAAGCCAGCGTTTTATAAGGCTCTTTATCGGGAAAAGTTGCATCATCATATTGCAGAATAAGAGTTGTATGCCCGGCGGGGTTGGTGAAGTATGAAATCAGTTGTTTGTTATATTTTCTTCCGTCAAATTTCAGTAAATTGAAATTCTTTACTATAGCCAACCGTTTTTCACTGACAAACGAATAGGTTTCGCAAAAATCCAATAACTGTTCAATGGAAGTTGAGCCACCGCCGAAAACCCCCACATCACTTTCATCAGCAAGCTCCGGTTCTAAATATTTTTTGATTGACCCGGTTGTTCGCTCAATCTCGTAGCCGTCTTTCCCGTAAAAAAAATAGACGGGCTTAAGGTTTTTCGACCTCAGTTCAGCCCCAATTTGGGAGATCAACGGTGCCTGAAACTTTTTACTCAATTACCTTTATCGTGTTTATTACAACATCAACAACGGGGCGATCGAAAGGTTTAAGCGTTTCGGTTGCACCGATCGCTTCAACAACTTCCATCCCCGAGGTAACTTTACCAAAAACAGTATGTTTTCCATCTAACCAAGGCGTCGGCACCAAAGTGATAAAAAACTGACTGCCGTTAGTGTTCGGACCGGCATTCGCCATCGAAAGGATGCCGGGGCCAGTGTGCCTTAACTCTTTAACAATTTCATCGTTAAATTTAGGTCCCCAAATGCTTTCGCCGCCTCTTCCTGTTCCAGTAGGGTCGCCGCCCTGAATCATAAAGTCTGCGATTACTCTGTGGAAGATAACGCCGTCATAATAACCTTTTTTAGCAAGCCCTGTGAAATTTTCCACTGTTTTCGGTGTTTTATCCTCAAAGAGTTCCACTTCAAACGAGCCCATTGAAGTGTCGAATAAAGCTTTAGTTTTGCTCATTGTTTTTCCTTTTTTCTATTTTAATTTCCTGAATAACCACCGGTTCAATCGGTTTATCCTGTGGTCCTTTCTTCACCCTGCTGATTTTTTGCACCACATCGTAGCCTTTAATAACTTCACCGAAAATGGTGTGTTTGTAGTTCAGCCACTCGGTTTTTGCAGTGGTAATGAAGAATTGTGAAGTGTTGGTGTTAGGTCCCCTGTTCGCCATCGCCAGCAGCCCAACTTTATCGAAAGTAAGCCCCATTACAAATTCATCGGCAAAATCTTTGCCCCAAATAGACCTACCGCCCATTCCTGTGCCTGTTGAGTCACCCCCCTGAATCATAAAGTTTTCTATAACCCTGTGGAAAATCACTCCGTTATAGTACCCCTGTTGCGCAAGAGTAACGAAGTTTTCAACAGTTTTAGGTGTCTCATTTGGGTAAAGCATCAGTTCAATAGTACCCATATTTGTTTTCATAACGGCAACGGTGAGCGTGTCGTATTTCGACAGTATCGTTGTTGCATCATCAGTTATCCCTTTGGCACAACCGGTGAACGAGTAAAGTGCAAAAAATAAGACTACGATAATCTTACGCATTAATATCTCCTTATGGTGTAATAACTTTGCCGAATAAAAGCGCCAGTATAAATAAGCCGGCGGCAATTCTGTAAACTATAAAAAGGTTTGTTGTGTTTTTTCTCAAATATTTCAAAAGAAAATCGATCGCCATATAGCCGCTGATACCCGAAACAACGGTGGCTATTGCAACTGTGGTGAAATGATCGCCTGTGAAGATCGAAAAACCCTTCTTCAGCTCCAGAAGACCACTTCCCAGAATAGCGGGAATGCTCAAAAGGAATGAGAACCGAGCCGCTGCTTCCCGCTCTAACCCCATAAAGAGACCACCCGTAATCGTGGTGCCTGAACGGGATGAACCCGGTATCAGCGCAAATGCCTGAGAGATACCGACGACTATTGCATCCCAAACTCCCACATCTTCCAATTTTTTGTTGAATTTCGCCGTTTTTTCAGCAACAAAAAGTATAATTGCCAAAACAATCAGTGAAGAAGCAATAACCCAAAGATTTTTTGTCAATGCTCCTTCTATTACATCCTTAAAACCCAAACCGATTATCACTACCGGAATTGTGCCGATAATTATCAGCCAGCCCAAACGGGAATTTAACGACTGCTCTTTGAATCCTTTACGAGCCAATAAATTATCACGGAAAAAATCGACTACAATATGATAGATGTCTTTTGCAAAATAGATTAAAATTGAACAGAGCGTACCCAACTGAATTATGGCAATTATGGCAGTCCATTCCTCAGGATTATCAGTTTTAATCAGCCCCATAAATTTGCCGGCAATTGTTAAGTGCCCGGTGCTGCTGATTGGTAAAAACTCGGTTATCCCCTGGATAATTCCCAAAATGATGGCATCTAAGATGGTCATTAATCTTCCTTATTGGTGAATAGTATGTAAAAATCGTTTCTGCACAAAATGGCTAAAATTTAGTTTTGAAGCTCCCTTTAACCGTAGGCTGTTTCCGGCTTTTTAACAACTGCGCAGAAACCACAAAACGGCTGAAACTTAGCAACAAAAACTAAAAAGTGAACGAAACCCCCAATTTTAACCCGAGGGAAAGTGAACTTACCGAAAGGTCACCATCCCGGGTGTGTATTGGGTTGCCCTCGTTCTTTGGTACACCGCCGGCATCGTAACGGGCATCGCCGCCAATGTAAGCGAAAATGTTCTTGGAAAGCGCAGTTGAACCCGAAACCCGGGCAACAATTCCAAACCCTGTAGAAGTGTAGGTTAAACCGGTAACTATTAACGGTTTAATTTCATCCAAAGTAACAAAACGCGGTCCGGCTCCGCCGCCAAACTTAAAACTGTAACCGTTCCCCTCGATCATATAATAAGCCAGCAATGTGGGTGCAACGAACGAGTAGCTTAGCTCATACTTTCCGTTTGCAGTAATGTTTGTGAACGAATTGAAAGCATAAGACCCCTCAACCGCAATTTGCAGGTCTTTACCAACTTTGTAGCCAAGTTCACCACCGAACTCAACCATCGTGTTGAAATCCGCCATTCTGTTACCGGGCGCCGAAAAATTTTCGTTAATATAGTCGCGAAGGTTTGCCGAACTTGTAATATTCAGCCCCATACTCGCCCGCCCTTCCCACTGTGCAAAAATCGCAGTTGAAAAAACGAGCAAAAAAATTGCCGTGTGCTTAACTTTGCTGTCCATTATCCTCAAGGTTTATCATATCCCCTGTGTGCATTCCGGGGAGTTTAAATTTGAAATATACCAAAAAAGCGCCTGCAACAACGAAGTGCAGCAGGTAAGTTACGCCGTGCTGAAATGTTGCAAACGCCAACCCAAGTTCAGCCGGAATTGAGTAAAGCATTAAAAGTGCCGATTTTGTAATTGTGTGCACGCTGCCAATACCTCCGGGGGTTGGGATCATAACGCCGATTGCGCTTATGCTCATAATTATCCAGGCGGCACCAAACCCAAGCACAGAGTACTTTGCCTCCATGCCGAGTGCGTAAAACCCCGCCCAGCTGGTTGCCGCATAGCCAAGCATAATAAGCACACTGTAAATAACCGTTTTGAAGTAGGCTTCTTTTGTTTTCAGGGTTGAAAAACCTACTATCATCTTGTGAAACAACTCTTCTAATTTATTGGCTGAGCGTTCCGAGAATTTACTCACCCATGAAGTGGCAAGATCCGAAAATCGCTCTTTAAACCGAATTAAAAGGATTAAACCCGTAATAAGAACTATAAACGCGAGCGTGCCAATTTCCAGTGTCAGTTTCAGCCAGCTTAATTCACCCGAATAAATATCCCCCTCGTATATCCATCCGCTTAGAACAACTGCAAAAGCAAAGACCGACATATCGATTATCCGCTCAACCACAACAGTCCCCAGAATCGATGTTTTTGAAAGTTTTTCGGTTTTCCCCACTGCAACAGCACGCGCCACTTCACCCATTCTGGGAACAACATTGTTTAATCCGTACCCGATTAAAACCGCACCCAAAAGATTAAGCGAGCTAACATCCGGCTTCAGCGATTCCATTATCGCTTTCCATCTGAGCGCACGGAACCAATGCGCCAGCATCTGAAAGAGTACCAACATCAGAAGCCAGAATAAAGATGCGCTTCGGATGTTATCCCACAATTCGGTGGTGTTAACACCCTTGAACGCCCAGTAGAGAAAGAGAGCCGTGAGTAAAAGTGAGATTACATAAATTATAACTTCACGAAATGAGAAGAGCTTCTTTTTAGCGGAGGTCAACTGCTTTGATATCTCCGGATGGTGTAAATGTAAAATCAGAGTCGGGGATACCCGTGTTTAACCGGTAACCCGAAAAGGTAATTTTCATAACAGTTTTGGCGTTATCTTCAATAACAATCGAAGAAATAAGATCGTCGGCGCCTTTTGTTATTTCAACAGAACGGAACCCGAGCTGTTTCCCTTTTTTAGGTGTCATCTTCACTTTTCCCGCACCGGCGTCGGTAAGGTTGCAGTCACCCGGGAGGATATTTACAATTCTGTTGACCGACAAGAGAGAAATTGATTTTGTGTCAGCTTTAGTGATAATCACTTTGTTCTGTTTTTTGTCTCTGTTCCAGTTTGTTTTTCCGTCGCTGATAATAAGATTATTGCCGAACGAAAGCCTTACTTTATCACTTTTTTTGTAAGAAAAAGTGCCGCTTGCGGTCATATTTTTGCCCGTATATTGCTGATACGAAGCGGTTAAATCGGTAAGGCTGTTAAATTTTTTCTGTATCGCCTGAATAACTGCATTCTGAGAATAGGCCGGCATCGCCAAAACCGAAAATATCAGTAACAAGCTAAATAAATTTTTTTTCATCTTTGTTTTTCCCTTTTTCCCGGTTTACTACAGGTTACGCAGTAAAGTTTCAAGTTCATCTTCATTATCAATCAAAATCTCACGCGCTTTTGCCCCTTCGCCCGGACCGACAATCCCGGCAAGTTCAAGCTGATCAACTATTCTGGCAGCCCTCGCATATCCCACTTTTAGCCTGCGTTGCAAAAATGAAACGGAGCCCTGCCCGCTTCTTAACACTGCCCTTGCAGCGTCTTCAAAGAAGGGGTCTTTGTCGTCTAAAATGCCGCTTTCACTATTTTTATTATCCACTAACGAAGGCAGTTCATAAATTTCCGGCGGGTATGGCTGTTCTGATACCACTTCAATTAATTTTTCGATTTCATCCGTGGTTATGTAAGCGTTTTGGATTCTGATAGGTTTGGGCGTTCCGGGCGGCAGGTAAAGCATATCACCTCTTCCCAGAAGCTGCTCTGCACCGTTCATATCCAAAATCGTGCGGGAGTCCGTCCGCTGTGCTGTCTGATAGGCAATTCTTGCGGGGAAATTAGCCTTAATCACGCCGGTGATAACATCCACCGAGGGGCGCTGTGTTGCAATAACCAAGTGGATACCCACCGCACGCGCCATTTGTGCCAGACGGGCAATCGGCTCTTCAACATCCTTACCGGCGGTTATCATTAAGTCTGCCAACTCGTCAATTACCACCACAATAAAGGGCATAAACTTGTGCTCCAATTCATCCCCTTCGCGTTGCTTTATTCCGCCCGAACGCAGTTTGTTGTTGTAATCAACTATGTTTCTTACACCAACCTGCGAAAGTTTGTCGTACCTGATTTCCATCTCAAGCACGATTGACTTAAGCAAAATAACCGCATTCCCCGGTGAAGAAACGATAAAATCGTTAATATCGGGAGATTTAACCAAAAAGTGATATTTCAACTTTTCATAAAGCGAAAGCTCAACTTTTTTAGGGTCGATAATTGCAAATTTTACTTCGGTCGGGTACTTTGAAAACAATAACGAAGCTATTATCATATTAACACCGACTGACTTACCGGAACCGGTAGCACCCGCTATCAGCAAATGCGGCACGCGTGCCAGGTCGTCAACAAAGGTCTGTCCCGAAATTGATTTCCCAAGCGCAATAGGCAGCGAATATTTTGTGTTCTTAAGATCGGGCAGCACCGAACCTGCCAGCACTATCGATGGGTTGTCGTTCGGTATTTCCACACCAATAGTACCTCGACCCGGCATGGGGGCAATAATTCTGATTCCTTTCGCTGCAAGTGCAAGCGCAATATCATTTTCCAGCGAAAGAATTTTACTGATTTTAACACCCGGTGCCGGCACAATCTCAAAAAGGGTTACAACCGGTCCGGCAGTGGTGTCTATTTTCTCAATTTCAATGTCAAATAGCGCAAGCTTTTCTTTAAGCCTTACCTTTTTGCTTTCAAGTTCCGAGTCTTCCGCATATTGTCTGGAAGTATCAGCCTTTATTAAAAACTCACCAACGGGAATTTGATATTCATCATCAGGCGCGCGATACTCGGGCACGGGTTTTTCAACCGGTGGTGGTGGCGGAACAAGATCTGCAGCAGTTTTTACTGAAGTGGAAAAAACAGGTTTTGGTTTCTTAGGCTGAACAGGCGGTTCTTCAGTTTGAGTGAACTTAAGTTCATCCCCGAATACGGGCGGCTGCTCGCTCTTTTCACCTTTAACGACTTTACTGATTTTATCCTGACTGTTTTCAAGAGAAGTTTTTCGCTCATCTTCTCTGATACGGGTCCGTTCCGCTCTTCGATCCGATTGTTCTTTCAATTTTTCGGTGCCTGAATTGAAAAGATTTTTAATTTTTTCCACAAGCCAAAGGAAAAATTTCTCAATTTTCAGATCGAAAGTTATAACCAGAACAGTAACAATAAGAACTAAAAAGAGGGAAATGGCGCCAATTCCGCCGAGAAATTGATATGCAAGCGCACCTACGGTTTTACCCATCCCGCCGGCAAGCACAACTGCAGTTTCTTCACCTATTGCGTCAATAGCACGGAGAGTGCCCCAAAATGAAGCGAGAATTAAGGCGGAACTTAAAAGAAAATTTGTAATGTAGATTAACCTTCGGAGTTCCAACGGTTTGAATAAGCGAAAACCCCACATCCCTGAAAGCACAGGGATTACTAACGAAAAATATCCGAAAGCCGACTTCACAAAGAAAGCCGCTATATACGCGCCGGCTATGCCAAGCCAATTTTTCGTAGCCATTGCTTCTCCCGTTGCATAACGCAATCGGGGGTCATCTGCCGATGAAAATGACAGTATGCTCAGAAAGAGGAGAACCGAGAACGAAACGATAAAAAAGCCAAGCAGCCTCTTCTTCTTCTCGTGAGACAACTCAAAATAAGTTCTTCCGCTTCCTTTTTTGGTTCTTCCGCTCATCCCTCCTCGGGCTGTTATTTATTTGGTGTGTCTTTTTTCGGGGTTAAAAATTTTATCGTGTTATTACTAAACACGGGTACAACATCTGTAATGTTTAATTGTGCACAATATTTCAAATCATCTTCAAACCCTGCTGCCAGTAAAATCTTTCCGTGCTCGCTGATTTTAAACATATCAAGCAGTTTATCGCCATACTTTTCGGCTAAATCAAGGGCAACCAACGATGCGTCTGAAAGTTCAACTTCAGGCTCAATCTTCATTATTTCTTTAATAAGCATACCGGCACATACTGTATCTTCAAGGCTGAAATCACCGTTTCGCCCCGAACATACTATCTCTAAACTGCCCTCTTTTTTAACCGCATTTTTTGCGACCCCGGCGATGTTTAAAAATGAGCAGATGTAGGAATTGGTGCTGTACTTACTCTTCACTATTGCTTTAGAGCCGTTTGTGGTGAAAAACACAATCGACTTTCCCGATACTTTCTCTTCACTGTATTCAGCGGGTGAATTTCCCAGGTCAAAACCTTCAATTTTTTTTGTGTTTTTCTCACCGCCGCGCATCGTGCGTCCGCCAAATGAACTTGCTGAAGCGATTTTACTGAAATCGAGCGACCCAACGGGTACTATCTCTTTCGCTCCGTTCATAAATGCAGTTACTATCGTGGAAGTTGCCCTTAGCACATCAATTACTACTGATATTTTGCCCGCAAAATAGAGTTCTTCCACCATCAGTGGAGTTAATATAGTATTTATCCTCATAAAAATCCTGCTATTTCTTTATAAACGGCGCCTTTGTAACTTCAACCGGTATCCGGTTACCGCGAACCACCATTTCCAACGGCTCGCCGGAGGCTAACGATTCAGTTGAAATGTACGCCAAACAAATACCCTGCTCCAAAATGGGGCTTACAGTGCCGCTCGTAAGTTTACCGACTGTTTTATCCCCCGACATTACTTCGTAGCCGGGTCTCGGAAATGATTTCCCGATGCAAAGAAGTGGTGTTAATTTCCTCTTAATACCCTCTTCTTTTGCCCTTGCTATAGCTTCTTTTCCGATAAACGACTCTTTTTTCATTTTGGTTATCCAACCCAACCCCGCTTCTAACGGGTTTGTGGTTTGGTCGATGTCGTTACCGTAAAGGCAAAAACCCATCTCCAATCTCAGAGAGTCGCGTGCACCAAGCCCGCACGGTTTCAGAAGATACTCTTTTCCTTCTTTTGTAAGTTCTTCCCAAAGTGCGCACGCAAAATCTTCATCGCCTTTGAAGTAAAGCTCGTATCCATGCTCACCGGTGTAGCCGGTTCTTGAAATCATTACCTCTTCAGAGTGGAATTTACCATAGATAAAATGGTAATATTCGATATCCAACGAGATGCCAAAAACGGCTTCAACCACTTTTTGTGAGTAAGGACCCTGTATTGCAATCAAAGAGTATTCGTCACTCTTATCGTTTATTGTAACACCCTCAGTGTTGTGAGCGCGCATCCACTCAAGGTCTTTTTCAATGTTGGAGGCGTTAATCACCAACATGAATTTTTTGGGATCAAGCTTGTAAACTAACAGGTCGTCAACTATTCCGCCGTCATCATAACACATTGCCGAGTATTGAATCCGCCCCGGAAAAAGGGTTGATGCGTCGTTCGTTGTTATCTTTTGCACAAAATCAAGGGCGTGCTCGCCTTCAATTATAACCTCGCCCATGTGGCTTACATCAAACATACCAACTGAGCTTCTTACTGCTTTATGCTCGGCTATTATCGATTCGTACTGAATCGGCATCGAATAACCTGCAAACTCGACCATCTTAGCGCCGAGTTTTTCATGTATCTTAAATAATTTTGTCTTTTTCACTTTACACCGCCACCGGATGAAATTTCGTTATTGAATTTATCAAATATACTAATTTATGGTGAACTACTCTGCCACCATACTCGTAATATCCTGCTTGGTTTTGCGGGTTATTACTTTAAATTGATCTGAACTGAACGCATTATCTTCCTCTATTCTGATCCTAAGCAGATAACGAACCTGCATTTTTGTCAGTGTGCTTATCACACCTTCCTTCAATTTTTGAGCTACAAAAGGATGACACTTGATAATAATCGACCGATGCTTTGCTTCGCTTCTGTATTTGCCCAACCACTCGTCAATCTCATGAATCAGGTGCGACTTTTTGGTTAACAAACCTGTTCCCATGCAAACGGGGCAGGTTTCCGTAAGAGCCTGCATAATATTCTGCCGAACCCGCTGACGGGTGATTTGAACCAATCCAAAATCTGACATCGGAAGTATTGATACTTTTGCCCTGTCGCGTCTGAATTCTTTTTTCAGTTCGTCATAAACTTTTTTTCTGTTTTTTTCATCTTCAAGGTCGATGAAATCCACCACAATCAACCCGCCAATATCACGCAGTTTAAGCTGCCGGGCAATTTCTCTGGCGGCTTCAAGGTCTGTTTTTAACGAGTTAAGTTCCTGATCTTTGCTCGCAGCATATTTACCGGAGTTCACATCGATTACCACCATGGCTTCGGTGTGGTCAATCACGATATGCCCGCCGCTTTTCATCATAACTCTGCGCGCGAAAAGTTCTTTTATCTGCTCTTCTACCTTGAACGCTTCAAATATCGGATCAGTTCCTCGAACCTGTTCAACTTTGTCAACAAGTTCCGGCTGCGAAACTGCAATGTAGTCTTTAATCTCGCGATATACCCTCTTGTTATCGATATAAACTTTTGAGATATCCGATGTAAAAAGGTCTCTTATCACGCTTGAAGTGGTTGATACATCCTGATAGACAAGCGACGGGGGAGTTTCGTTTTTGGCTTTCTCCTGAATCTTCTTCCACATTTTCAGAAGATCTTTCATGTCGTTCTTTATCTGCTCATCAGATTGCCCGCGGGCAACAGTTCTGATGATCAAACCGTAATTCTGCGGAAGGAACGATTTCGCTATAACACGCAAGCGCTTCCTTTCACGGAAATCGGTTATTTTCTTCGATACGCCTATCTTATTATCATAAGGAAGAAGAACGCAAAAGCGCCCCGGAATCGAGATTGAAGAAGAAACCCTTACGCCTTTATTGCTTACGGGTTCTTTTGTTATCTGAACCAAAATCGGCTCGCCTTTTTGAAGAACCGGCACGCCGTTAATCAACTTTGGGCTTGTCGCAGTGTTTTCTTCGTCTGCTGCTGCCCGGGTTACATTGTCGTCTGCTTCATCTTCATCTATCATCGCCTGAAGCTCTTTCGTCCGCTCTCCTATATCAGAGAAGTGGAGGAAAGCGTCGTGCTTCATTCCAATATCGATGAAAGCAGCTTTAATTCCCGGCAGAACTCTGGCAACTTTGCCGAGATATACATCGCCAACCATCCTCCGGTTCTCGGAATAATCGACGAAGAAATCGACTAACTTGCCGTCTTCGGTGATCGCAACACGGGTCTGTGTCGCTGATGAATTTATTATAATTTCTTTTAACATAATGTGTTAAACTCTTTGTATTTAACAGTTTAGCTGATACCGTTAATATTTCAATATCATTTAAATATAGTTCACCCATTGCGCTTAATGAAGCACAACGGCTATAAAAGTAAAACCGGATGAAGTTTCTGAGAAACTCAATCATAAATTTTTCAAATCTTTTGTAAATTGAGGCAGCCGGCTCGATCAAAAACTCCGGCTGCCTCAAAAAAATTATTCTTCGTTTTTCTTCGCCTCTGCTGCTGCTTCTTTCAACAATGCTTTTCTGCTGAGGCTGTATTTACCGTTTTCCATACGGAGTAGTTTTACTTTTACTTTATCTCCCTCTTTGAAGTAGTCACTTACTTTTTGTACTTTCTTCAAATCAATCTCGGAGATATGCATTAACCCGGATTTTCCGGGGAGGATTTCCACGAGCGCCCCAAAATCCATCAGTTTGGTAACCACACCGTCGTATGTTTCACCAACGGTCGGCTGGGTCGTCATCAGTTTAATCCGTGTTGCTGCTGAGTTAGCGGACTCAGCGTCCGGTCCTGCAATTTGTACGGTGCCGTCATCTTCAATCGAAATGTCCACACCAAATTCTTTCTGCATCCCTTGAATTGTCTTGCCACCCGGTCCTATAATCGAACCGATTAAATCGGTAGGGATAGTTAAGGAAACAAGAGTTGGTGCAAACGGGCAAAGCTCCGGTCTCGGCTCAGCGATAGCCGAGTTCATAATCCCGAGGATGTGCATTCTGCCTTCTTTTGCCTGACGGAGAGCAATCTCCATTATTTCGAAAGATACACCCTTAATCTTAATATCCATCTGGAACCCGGTAACACCATCAGCGGTACCGGCAACTTTGAAGTCCATATCGCCAAAATGATCTTCATTCCCGAGGATATCAGAAAGAACAGCGAAAGCATCCCCTTCTTTAATTAAGCCCATTGCAATACCTGCAACAGCTTTCTTAACCGGCACGCCGCCATCCATCAGTGCGAGCGAACCCGCACAAACAGTAGCCATCGAAGAAGAACCGTTTGATTCAAGAATATCACTTACAAGCCTGATTGCATAAGGGAAATCCTTCTCATCCGGAAGCATATTCTTCAACGACCTTTCGGCAAGATTACCATGCCCAACTTCACGCCTTCCGACACCGGAATATCTTCCGACTTCACCCACGGAAAATGGGGGGAAATTGTAATGAAGGTTGAATCTTTTAACTGTTTCCTCCATCAGCCCGTCGATAATTTGCTGGTCGTTCTTCGAACCGAGCGTAAGCGTAGTTAAACTCTGTGTTTCGCCCCTGGTGAAAAGTGCGGAAGCATGAGTTCTTGGCAGCACACCCAATTCAATGGTAATCGGTCTGATTTCGTGCGTTTTTCTGCCGTCTAAACGGAGGTTTTTCTCGAGTATGCACTTTCTGATCAACTCATACTGGAAGTCGTGCAGAAACCCGTTAATTGTTCCCTCCATTTCGGGGTATTTTTCAGCAAGCGCTTCGTTAGTTTCTTTGAAAAGGGAATCGAAAGCGTCGCTTCTTTCCTGTTTAGCCATTACAGTGTTAATAATGTCCGAAAGTCTGTTGTAGGCTAACTGTTTCACTTCATTGAACAGCTCCCGGTCAACTTCTTTCGGTTCCACTGTCATTTTCGGCTTACCGCATTCAGCCACAAGCTCTTTAATGGCAGCCACAATTTTTGCAATTTGCTCCTGAGCGAACCGCAAAGCGTCAAGCATAACTTCTTCAGAGACCTGAAGCGCTTCACCTTCAACCATCATAATCGAGTCTTCAGTGCCGGCAACCACCAGTTCAAGGTCACTTTTTTCAATTTCCTCGAATGTGGGGTTCACGATAAAGCTGCCGTCCACTCTTCCAACTCTTACACCTGCAATAGGCCCCAAAAAGGGGATGTTGGAAACCGCCAGAGCGGCAGAAGCGCCACAAATTGCAATAACATCAGAATCGTTCACCCTGTCGAACGAGTGTGTTGTAGCAACTATCTGCGTTTCATTTCTGTAGTTATCGTCGAACAAAGGTCTTATCGGACGATCGATCAGCCGTGCAGTCAAAATTTCTTTTTCCGAGGGCTTTCCTTCTCTTTTGAAGAACCCACCGGGGAACTTACCAACGGCAGCCTGCTTTTCACGATATTCAACCTGCAAAGGGAAGAAATCGATCCCTTCCATCGCCTTAGGAGAAGCTACGGCGGCAACTAAAACCATTGTGTCACCATAACGCACCATAACTGAGCCTGAAGCCTGACGGGCAAATCGCCCCGTTTCAAAACTCAGTGTTTTGCCGCCAATTTCAACTTCTTTTGTGTAAATCATTTAAAACCTTACTTTCTGATATTCAATTCTTTTATTATCGCCCTGTATCTGGTGATGTCTTTTCTTATAAGATAGTCGAGAAGCCTTCTTCTCTTACCTACCATTTGCAGTAATCCCCTTCTTGAATGGTGATCTTTAGCATGAGCGTTGAAGTGGTCAGTAAGATCGTTAATTCTTTTTGTTAAAATTGCGATCTGAACTTCAGCCTTGCCCGAGTCTTTCTCGTTTGCACCATACTTCTTGATTATCTCAAGTTTTTCTTCGTTTGTCATTGTTTTTCCTGTATTACTTGTACAATCTGACCCCAGAGAGAACCGAGGTCAATTAATTAATTCTATTCTTCTTTTAATTTTAATCGATTTATAAGTATTTAATCAATTTTGAAATTATTACTCTGTTTGTTTTTATCTCTTTTCCAACAGAGCTTTTGCCTGTTCAATATCTTTCTTTATCTGCTGAACAAGATCGTCTTTAGCGATGAATCTCATCTCTCCCCTGATTCTGTCGGTAAACCTTACACGCAAATTTT
The DNA here is from genome assembly GCA_008933765.1 of Ignavibacteriaceae bacterium. GTDB lineage: Bacteria > Bacteroidota > Ignavibacteria > Ignavibacteriales > Ignavibacteriaceae > UTCHB3. The sequence continues at coordinate 25,777 of WBUK01000014.1, forward strand.
TTCCGTAGAGATCGTACCCGGGAAAATCGAGGAGATGAACCTCCACAGCCAAATCCTTCAGGTTGAAGGTGGGTCTGCGCCCCACATTCACAACCCCTTTCATGGTTTTACCGTCTAATTCAACGAGTGCAGCGTACACCCCGCTTGCAGGCAGAATCTTGTTCTCCGAATCACACTCCAGATTTGCAGTTGGGAACCCAAGGTCGCGCCCTCTTTTATCGCCGTGCACCACTTCACCAAAAATTTCATACTCACGCCCGAGTAATTCAGCGGCACCCCGCACATCTCCCTCTGCAAGGCGCTTCCTTACTTGCGTGCTGCTGATATTTGATTGATTTTGCATAACAGCCTCGACATATGTTACTTTGAAACCTAATTTTTGAGCTAAACTCCTGATAAAACTTTCATCACCTTTTCGGTCTTTCCCAAATTTATGGTCGTGCCCTACGATAATCTCCTCAATTCCTGTTCCGTTCAGAATGAATTTAGAGAAGAATTCATCGGCGGTAAGTTCCGAAAATTCGTGTGTAAAATTAATAATAAAAACCTCGTCAATCCCAAGGTCCTCAAAAACCCTCAGTTTTTCAGCGGTAGTCATCAGCAGTTTGATGTCACCACCTTTGAAAACCACCTCCCGCGGATGCGGGTCAAATGTTAAGATCATCGACCTGCTGCCGGAAGCTTTTGCCTTCTCTTTCAGAATATTCAGCAGAGCCTGGTGCCCTAAGTGAACGCCGTCAAAAGTTCCAACGGTTAATACCGTTTTATCCGACTTTTGAACCTCGCTAAGGTCATGATAAATTTTCATTATATTCGTTTATATCCGAGTTCGTATTTCTGTAAATAGTGCCAAATTCGTGCAGGGTAACCGCATCTTCCACGGCGAAGCCGCCTATTTTTGTCCGCCGTAAAGAAGATAAATATGCCCCACACCCCAACTTTTCGCCCAAATCGTGCGCAAGCACCCTGATGTATGTACCTTTAGAACATAACACCCTGAAAGATACAAGAGGTGGTGCAAAAGCTGTTATCTCAAAGAGTTCCACAGTAACATTCCGCGGCTTTCTTTCAACTGTTTCACCCTTTCGGGCGAGCGTATAAAGCCGCTTGCCCTCTTTCATCACCGCAGAATACATCGGCGGTACCTGCTGAATTTCACCCGTTAGCTCAGAAGCAGCGGCTTGTGTTGCTTCACGGGTAATGTGCCCCGCCTCTTTAACGATGTGCACCTCAGTTTCACTGTCCATCGAGGGGGTTTGCTCTCCCAGAATTATCGTGCCGGTGTACTCTTTCGGCAAACCCATAAAAGACTCAATCTTTTTGGTCGATTTTCCTGTGCACACAATCAAAAGCCCTGTTGCTTTCGGATCAAGTGTGCCGGCGTGCCCAATTTTTTTTATTTTAATAATTCTTCTTAACCGATAAATAACATCAAATGATGTAAGTTCTAACGGTTTATCGATAAGAATCGTTTCCCCCCTTAAAAAATCGATGTTACTGTAGCTCGTTACTTGCCGAGTTATCATTTTTATGAATTTCTTTTAACAGATTTTCAATCTTTTCAACTCGATCTGCAGTGTCATCAATGTAAAATCTAAGCTCAGGCATATACCGCACTCTTATCTTCCCGGCAAGCTCGTGCCTTATTCCGGGAGTATCTGCGGTTAATTTAGCAAGAACACTTTCTCTCTCCGATCTTTCAAAAACCGAGAAATAGACTTTGGCTAACCTGAGATCGGCGCTCATCTTGACACCCGTGATGGTTATCATCCCAAGCCCACTGCCGCTGTAACGGGTTAGAAAAATCATCCCTAACTCATCTTTTACCTGATTTGCAAGTCGTTCTGCTCTGTGTCCCATACCTCTCCTTCTGCTGTATTGAAGAAACTCCGGTTTTTAACTTCCCGATATTACCTGAAATTATTTTCCTGATATTAACAAAGTTAAACTTTCCGATATTACCCGGGACTAATTGCCCGGTATTATCAGCGGTTAATCAAGTTTCTTCTTTGTTTCTATTACCTTGAAACCTTCAATAATATCGCCGACTTTAAGGTCGTTAAAATTTTGAATGCTGATACCGCACTCGTAGTTCGAATCAACCTCTTTTACATCGTCTTTAAAGCGCTTCAACGAAAGTATCTCGCCGGTGAAGATTACCAACCCGTCGCGTACTACACGAACACGGTCGTTTCTTGTTATCTTGCCGTCTAAAACATAACAACCGGCTACAGTTCCAACTTTGGGCACCTTGAAAGTATCCCTTATTTCCACTGTAGCAGTGATTTCCTCGGAAAGAATCGGCGAAAGCATCCCTTCGAGTGCCTGTTTAACTTCGTTGATTGCATCGTATATAATGCTGTAAATCCTGATATCTACATTTTGCGTTTCCGCCAACTTTCTGGCGGACATATTCGGGCGCACATGGAACCCAATAATGATAGCATTAGACGCATTTGCAAGCAAAACATCACTTTCCGAAATTGCACCAACGCCTTTGTGAATAACTTTCACTTTCACTTCTTCGGTTGAAAGTTTAAGCAGCGAATCGGAAACGGCTTCAACTGAACCGTCAACATCCGCTTTCACAATAACCGGAAGTTCACTCACACCGCCGATTTGTATCTGGCGCGAAATCTCGTCAAGTGTAATGTGTTTAACCTGCTTACTGTCAAGTTCTCTTTTCAGTTGCTGCCGCTTAAGAGCGATTTCACGGGCGATTCTTTCGGTTTCAACCACAATAAACTGATCGCCCGCCTGCGGCGCACCTTCAAAACCCAGCACTAAAACGGGGGTGGATGGGGGGGCTTGGTCTAATTTATTGTTCCTTTCATCGAACATTGCCCTTACTCTGCCGTGCTGATTACCGCAAACAAAAATATCACCTTGCCTTAGCGTCCCTTTTTGGATCAATATTGTGGCGGTTACGCCTCTGCCTTTATCCAACTGCGACTCAATAACCACGCCCCGTGCTTCACGGTTTGGGTTGGCTTTCAAATCGAGCAATTCTGCTTCAAGCAGTATCTTTTCCAATAAAAGATCGATATTCAGACCTTTTTTAGCAGATATTTCAACACTTTGGTATCTTCCGCCCCACTCTTCAATCAGAACATTTCTTTCGGCAAGTTGTTGCTTAATCTTTTCGATGTTTGCAGCCGGCTTATCTATTTTGTTAATAGCAACAATAATCGGAACATTTGCCGCCTGAGCATGCGAAATTGCCTCAACTGTCTGAGGCATCACTGCGTCGTCAGCCGCAACAATCAAAATAACAATATCAGTTACCTGTGCACCACGAGCACGCATCGCAGTGAACGCCTCGTGACCCGGCGTATCCAAAAATGTGATGTAGTGCCCCGGTTTAACCTCAACTTTGTAAGCACCGATATGCTGTGTAATTCCACCGGACTCGCCGGCAACCACATTAGCACTTCTGATATAATCAAGCAGCGAGGTTTTTCCGTGGTCAACATGCCCCATTATTGTAACAACCGGTGACCTGCTCTCCAAATCTTCCGGATCGTCCTCGGTGTCAAGAAGCGCTTCATCGCTGTACTCTTCTTCAAGTTCAATTTCATATCCAAATTCATCAGCTACAAGCGTTATGGTGTCAAGCTCGATTCTCTGGTTTATCGAAACCATCAGCCCAAGCGCAATACACTTGGAAATTACTTCGCTAACCTGCACATTCATAACATTTGCAAGTTCGGAAACTGACATGAACTGGTTAACTTTTATAATTTTTTCTTCAAGTCTCTTTTGTTCATCCAACCGTTCCTGAATTTCCTGGCGCTCTTTTCTCTTTTTCTTTCGAAGTGAAGCACGGGATGAAATAACAGAATCTTCAGCTTCCTGCATAGTTTTTCTTATCGATTCACGAACCTCTTTCTCGTCGATCTCAATCTTTTTGCCTTTTATTCTCTTCCCGGGAGCCGTTTCTTCAATAATTTCTTCACGCTTCTTCCCTCTGTTTTTCTTCTTCTTTTTTCTTCCTTTTTTATCATCGGAATCAGTTGAAACGGGGGTGGTTTTTTCTAATGGTGTTTTAGCGGAGGGTTCGGAAGCGGTGGCTTCGGGCTGTGGTTCTTTCTCAGGCATCTTACCGAGAATTTTCAAACCTAAGCGTTTGCCGGTTCTCGGGTCAACATCAAAGCGCCGGGGTGTTCTTTTCCCCGTTTCTTCTTTTGTTTTTTCTTCTGTTTCAACCTCATCAGGTTTAATTAAAGCTTCAATTTCAGGTGAAACAGTATCCTCAGGTGCTTCGCTGACGGTTTCCTGTTCTTCTTTCTCTTTTAACTTCTTCTTCCAGGTCTGTTTTGCAGGTTCTTTCCCTTCTCCCCTGGCTTTTTCTTCGGTTTCGGCCTGTTTATCCGTAGCGGGCGTTATATCAGTGGCTATGGTCGTAACGGCTTCGGAAACTTCCGTCGCAGGCTGCACTTCAGCAACAACTTCATCGGGCTTCTTCTCAGTCTCTTCAACTTTCGCAACCTCCTGAACAGCCGGCTGCACCTCTGTTGCGGATACTTTCTCTTCTGACGGTTTGCTTTCCGTATCTTTCCCTTCAACCGCTTTCGGTTCTTCCGGTTTCTCTTCAGCAACTTTCGGCTCCTCTGCCTGAGGTTCACTACCACCTAAGAATTTTTTGTTAAATTCTTCAAGTTTTTGATAATGCTTCTCGGAGCGCTCCATATCCTTCTTGAACTGGACTTTAACCTCTTCGATCATCTCAGGGGTAAGAAGCGAATTCACCGTCTTTACATTGTGCCCTTTCTTCTTCAAATGATCAAGTATTGCGTTAGCAGATATATTAAACTGCGAGGCAAAATTATGAATTCTTATTTTTTCGTCTTTTTTTTCAGACATCTGTCTCTTGTCCTGTCTTTCTAATCCTGCATTCTTTTCTTCAGGATATCGATAATTCTGTTGACCTGTTCCTCATCATCGTCAAAAATCTCGAGCAGGTCTTTTCGCTCAGCTTTAAGGGCATCGACCACATAGTCGAACCGGTTTGCAATCAATTTGTCGTAAACCTCTGCGCCCAGTTCAGCTTTACATTCGATGAGTTCAACTTCTTCATCGTAATCTTCAATCTCTTTTTCAATCCTGTGGAAATCGATGTTGTAACCGCTGATTTCCATCGCTAAACGGATGTTAACACCGTTTCTTCCCACAATAACCGCCGCCTGCGACGAGTCAGCATATATAATTGCATTGCGGTTTTCAGGGTCAATTTCTATGTTTTTCAACTTACCCGGAGCTAAAGCTCTGCTGATTAAAAGAACAGGGTCTTCTGCGTATGGGAATACATCGATGTTCTCGCCGGCAAGCTCTTTAATAATTGAGTGTATCCTAACGCCCTTCATCCCAACACAGGCACCAACAGGGTCAACCCTTTTATCCATCGACTCAACAGCAACTTTTGCTCTCTCTCCGGCTTGGCGGGCAATTTTTCTGATCTCTATTATACCGTCGTAAACCTCCGGCACCTCTATTTCAATAAGCCTTTTCAGCAGCTCGTTGTCTGCCCTCGAGATAATAATTTCAGGACCACTCTTCCCGCGCCTTACTTCTTTAACAATAGCACGGATAGTGTGCCCTTTGTGGTAGCGCTCGTGCGGAATCTGCTCCTCTTTCGGAAGTATCAGCTCATTCTTGTTATGGTTAACCAGTACATCATTTTTTCTGATCTGATAAACATCACCGATAACAATTTCACCAAGAAGCCTGTTGTACTCGGTAAGTATAATCTCTTTTTCAATCTCACGGATACGCTGGTTGAGGCTCTGCTTTGCTAAGTTTATAAGCCTTCTGCCGAAAGTCGAAAGTTTCAGTTGTTCAACATATTCGTCGCCAATGTCAAGTTCATCCTCGTTGCCAAGGCGCTCAACTTCTTCAAGGCTGATCTGCTTTTCAGGGTCTTCAACCTCCTCAACAATCTCTCTGATCAGAAAGATTTCGATATCACCCTTATCCATGTTGACAACAACGGAGTAGTTGCTCTCTTCTCCGTATTTTTTTCTGACGAGCAACCCAAAGATATCTTCAATGATACCATGAAGCACATCCTTGTCAACTCCTTTTTCTCTAACCATCGCCGCAAACGATTCAACTATGTCTGCGTTCATTTCTGTTTTTCCTCCGTTAGAAACTTACTTTTACCTTGGCTGCCTTAATTTGGTTAAAGCCAATCGTTTGTGATTCTTTGTTAACTTCAAATGTCAATTTGTCTTCTTCAATCGAAAGAAGTGTACCTTTCATTTTTTTTATCTCTTCACCTTCGGAATAAGAAACCTCAAAATTTCTTCCTATGTGTTTCGTATATTGCTTCAGGAAAACAAGCGGTCTGCTTACCCCCGGTGAAGAAACTTCAAACCTGAAAGGTCCCTCGATCAAATCTTCATTTTCTATCTCTTTAGAAGCCCGGCGGCTTATAAGAGCACAAATATCCACGGTTACACCCTCTTCACCATCGATGTAAAGTTCAATCACTTTCACCTTACCTTCACCTCGTGAAACAAAGTCGATGAACATCATCCCGTGTTCTTCAACAATTTGCGCGCAAATTTCTTTAATTCGTGCTGTATTATCGCTCATAAATGCTTTCTAAAAAAAAACGCCCTTTCTCCGTAGGGCGAATATTCAGACTACAAATATAGCAATTTTTACAAAAATAACCAAAAAAAGGGGCTAAATTCGGTTGCCTTCGTTTGATTTTTTCTCACTGTTTTTGGTGAGCCTGAACTCCGCCATTTTATTCTTTACTCTCTTTGTCAGCTCAATAGTGTAGCCTTGATACTCCACCGTGTCCCCCGGATTAAGAATCTTCCCCGTAATGTCTGAAACGAAGCCTGCGAATGTTGTGTATTCCTCCGACTCCGGAAATTCACTCTCTAAAATTTCATTCAGATCGTCAATATCAACATTCCCCAGAATAATGAAAGAACCGTCACCCAGACGGCTGATTTCAGCCGGTGCGTCGGGCGCTTTTTGTGTAATATCCCCAACAATTTCACCGAGAATATCCTCCAATTTTATTATCCCCTCAGTACCGCCATATTCATCGGCAACAATCGCCGTTCTGATTCCCTTTAACTGCATCTCTTTCAAGATTTCGGATATGTGCTTTGTCTCAGGAACGAAGTGTGGCGGCTTAACTGCCCGCTCAACCCGATAGTCGTTGTTTACGATATAACTTCGCATTAACTCTTTCACATTTACAACACCCGTTATATTATCGACCGAGCCTTCAAAAATCGGAACGGAATTGTAGCCCGCCCTGATAATTGCCTTAAAATCTTCCTGCGGGTTACCCGTCAGTTCAACAGCCGCCATTTCAGTACGCGGAATCATTACATCGTATGCTGTCAGGTCGTGAAATTCCAGCACATTTTCCAGTATTTCGTGCTCTTCTTCCTCTAATTTTCCCTTTTCAAGCCCGGCATCCAACAATTTTCTGATGTGCTCTTCAGAAATTAAAGTTATTGAATAGTTCGGCTCAGCCTTGAAAAGTTTCAGTAATCTGCGAACAGGACTTTTTAAAACAGGAGTGAAAATTTTGCTCGTGAAGTCTATTACAATCAAAATGTGGTAGGTGAAACGAACTATCTTTTCAGGATACCCCTCGCCAAATCCGCGAGGAATATAGACGGAAAGAAGCCAAAATAGCAATGCTATAACCGCCGAAGTTACTATTATAGTGAGCCATTTAATGTAATCATCCGTGGGAATGCCCAACGAGTTGAGGTAAGAAATTAAATAACTCTCAATTACAAAAAGACCGATCGCAAGAAGAGCATATCGTAAGATTTCGGCGGTTTCGTAGATGTTACGGGAGTTCTCCCTGAATTGTTCTAACTTTTCGGAATAGGGGTCGTCTTCCCCCGGTTTTTCTTCCTCAGGGTAAGCCAGCAGAACGGTTTCAGCAAGCGTTATTCCCATCCCGATTAATAATACCGCAACTACTGCGGCGATTAAAGAAAGCATTTCTTAGTTTGTTGAGTGATCTCTCTTTTTTTCAAATTCAGATTACAAAATTCAGAAGATTATTATTTTTCGTGCAATTCCACAACCAAAAATTGCCGGTTATATATCATCTATTGTTACTTCTCAACTAACGAAAGTTTCGAAGGGTTTTTCGACAGACAACCGTCATATATCAACTAAGGTTACTTCTCAACTATTTTTACTTACGGCAATTATTTACAACCCGGGCGGGGTTTTTTAGCCCCTCCCCAAGCGTTAAAGATCGTTAAAATTTTCAAAAAATATTAAACTTCTTATTCCGGGCTGCAAAGCAGATATTCCTAACTGCAGCCACTGGTTGCCCCGCAAGTCATACACTTAAGGCAGGTACCGTTTCGCACCATTGTCATGCTGTTGCACTCGGTGCAGATATCCCCGGTGTAACCTTTTTCTCTGGCTCTTTCCACCTGAATTTTCACGGCATTTGCCTGTGTATTAAGAAATTTTGAAGTGGTTTCTTTCGCTGCAGACGAAGTAAGTTTTGTGTTATAGTCAATCGACTCTTTCGGCGCCACTTCAATATAGTTTTCACTGACTATTTCTTCACTCTCAAACTCGTCGGAAGATTTCCCCGATTTGCCCGGTGAAAGAAGATCGTCTGCATTCACATGCGCCAAATCGTACCGGTTTAAGTAGGTTACCGCAAGTTCGCGGAATATATAATCAATCACGGAAGTTGAAAATTTTATTCGCTGGTTGCCCGTTACTACCCCGGAAGGCTCGAACCGGGTGAATACAAATGCATCAACAAACTCTTCCAACGGCACGCCGTGCTGCAAACCAAGCGAAATGGAAATCGCAAAACTGTTCAGAAGGCTTCTTACAGTTGCGCCCTCACGGTGCATATCAATGAATATTTCGCCAAGCTGCCCGTTATCATACTCGCCCGTTCGGATGTACAACGACTGCCCGTTAATCTTCGCCTTCTGCGTATATCCTTTTCTGCGATCCGGAAGCCTCCGCCGTTTCGCTATGTATCTGTGGATTATCTTCTCGGCAACTTTTACTATGTTGTTTTCTTCCTGTGCCTCAAAAATTTCCTGAATATCATCGTCAATCAGCGAGTTTAACGGCTGCGAGAGCTTAGAACCATCCCGGTAAAGCGCATTTGCTTTCAGACAGAAGTTCCACGACTGCAGGTAAGCGTCTTTTACATCATCAACTGTGGAATGATAAGGCAGATTAATGGTTTTCGATATTGCGCCTGAGATGAACGGCTGCGCAGCCGCCATCATTTTGATGTGAGCCATCGCTTTCAGGAAACGGGTGCCTTTCTTTCCGCATTTGTTTGCGGTATCAAATACGGGATAATGCTCAAATTTAAGATATGGTGCCCCTTCAAGCGTCATTGTACCGCAGACATAATCGTTCGCCGATGAAATTTCCTGACGGGAGAACCCAATCTTTTTCAACAGATTAAAATCAGGCGAATCTATCTCTTCCTTAGTTATTCCCATTCCTCTTAAAAATTCAACGCCAAGTGTATATTTATTGAAAGCAAAAGAAATGTCAAAAACAGAGGGCATCTGCGCTTCAATGGTTGAAATTGCTTCATCCGTAAACCCTTTTGCTTTAAGCGATTCCGCATTTATGTAAGGGCACCCCTCAAGTGAACCTGCACCTACGGCATATTTTATAATCTCGTTCCTCTCCCTCTCACTGTAACCAAGCCTTTTAAGTGCCGGAGGTACCGACTGGTTGATAATCTTGAAATAACCACCACCCGCTAATTTCTTAAATTTAACCAATGCAAAGTCAGGTTCTACACCGGTAGTGTCACAATCCATCAGAATACCGATTGTACCCGTGGGGGCAATTACCGTAACTTGCGCGTTTCTGAACCCATACTTTGTGCCAAGCTCTACTGCTTTGTCGGCATCTTCACGGGCAGCATCAAGCAAATCGGAGGGGCACTTCGCCGGGTCAATCCCCAGAGGAGTTATGCTAAGCCCTTCATATTCTTCAGCCGGAGCGTTCACCGCCGCACGACGGTGGTTTCTGATAACGCGAAGCATGTGCTCGCGGTTTCTTTTATATGCTTCAAATGTGCCAAATTCTTTCGCCATTTCGGCACTGGCAATATAAGCTGAAAAGTGCATTATCGCCGTTAAAGAACCCGCAATTGCAAAGGCTTCTTCACTGTCGTATGGGATACCCTGCTGCATCAGCAATGCACCCAGATTTGCATAACCCAAACCAAGTGTGCGGAATTTATAACTCAACTCCGCAATTTCTTTGCTGGGGAACTGCGCCATAAGCACGCTTATCTCAAGCGTAAGTGTCCACAACTTCGAAGCGTGACGGTATGCTTTAATGTTAAACTTGTTTTGTTCAGCATCGTAAAATTTTAAAAGGTTTAGCGAAGCTAAGTTGCAGGCAGTGTCATCCAAAAACATATATTCACTGCACGGGTTAGAGGCGTTAATTTCGCCGTCTTCCGGGCAGGTGTGCCACTCGTTTATTGTGGTGTGGAATTGCAGCCCGGGGTCCGCACAGTTCCAGGCAGCAAAAGAGATTTCTTCCCATAAGTCCCTTGCGCGCAAAGTTTTACAAGGCTTAGGCTTTCTGCCTTCGGCTTTCGCCTTTTTCTTTTCGGTTCTCCAGTAAAGGTTCCAGTCGCCATCTTCAATAATTGCACTCATGAAGGAGTTAGGCACCCGGATCGAGTTGTTCGAGTTCTGCCCCGAAACCGTTGTGTATGCCTCGGAATTCCAGTCTGTGTCATAAATTGGGAACTCAATTGAAGTGTAACCGAGCTTCGCCAAACGGATAACGCGCTCGATGTAATTATTCGGTACAAGCGCTTTTTTAGCCTCGATAACGGCTTTTTGCAGTTTTAAATTCAGTTTTGGGTTGAACCTGTCGTTCTCAGGGTGCTCTGCATAGCAGGCTTTCATAATGTTGTTGAGGTGCAGGTTGTTAAGTTTTGAACCTGTAACCAAAGCGGCAACTTTTTGCTCTTCAACAACTTTCCAGTTAACAAACTCTTCAATGTCAGGGTGGTCCAAATCCAAACACACCATCTTTGCGGCTCTTCTTGTCGTGCCGCCCGATTTTATAGCCCCGGCTGATCTGTCGCCAATCTTTAAAAATGACATCAGCCCTGAGGATTTACCCCCACCGCTGAGCGGTTCGTCATTCCCGCGAAGTCGGCTGAAATTTGTGCCGGTTCCCGAACCATATTTGAACAACCGTGCCTCGCGAACCCACAGGTCCATTATGCCCCCGTCGTTAACTAAATCATCACTAACCGACTGAATGAAGCACGCATGCGGTTGCGGATGTGTGTAGGCATCGTCGGAAGCCACCAGTTCACCCGTCTTATAATCAACATAGTAGTGCCCCTGAGACGGACCCGAAATACCATACGCCCAGTTCAAACCGGTGTTGAACCACTGTGGCGAGTTCGGTGCCGCCATCTGATTTGCCAGCATGTAGTACATCTCGTCGTAGTAAGCGCGGGCGTCGTCTTCGTTGTTGAAATATCCGGCTTTCCAACCCCAGTATGCCCAGTTACCAGCAAGGCGATGGAAGACCTGACGGCTGTCTGTCTCCGATGTAAATCTTTCGTTTTCAGGGAGTTTTAGCAGGTTTTCATTATCCGGCACAGATGCCTGAAGCCACTCGGGCACACCTTCTTCATGAACTTTTTTCAGCAGTTTAGGCACACCGGCTTTACGAAAATACTTCTGCGCAAGGATATCAACCGCAACCTGAGACCATGCCGAAGGCACAAGAATATTCTGCATCGAAAAAATCAGTTTACCGTCGGGGTTCCTGATTTCAGAATTTCTTGGTTGATAGTTCAGTGACACCCTCCCGTTGTTCTGATCTTTTTTCGTAAATTGTCTTGATATTTTCATGCTGTAGTTGTTCCTGTTCCTAAATAATCCGCATTAATGTTCAGATGAAAGTTAAACAAAAATTAATAAAAAAAAGTACCCAAAAGTGTTGAGTGAAAAACTTCGATTCGGTTGATGATGTGGAAACCACCCTATGGCAGCCGAAGTGTGCAGGGTGGTGAAAAGATCCTTTGTCAGCCGTGGGATTTTGTAACCCAAAATTAAGCACATATTTTCAATTGAACAAATTAAATTTTGTTCACTCTTAATTATGCTTCAAAATCAAACTTTATTTTTATCATTACTTCTTTGGCTTATCAATATTTTTCAATATTTTAAAATTGCCGTCGGGAGAAAAAACCAAAACTTATTTTTATTTTCGTCCGTTCAACCGATTTTATTGACCGTTCACTATTTTTTTTATGATTGGAAAAATATTTTACCTTATATAGCAATAGAAAAATTTTAAGTTTTTGAAGACGAGGTTATAATGTCGAGAGTTCAATCACAAACAGCAAGAATTTTGATCGGTGCCGGATTGATTATAGTCGGGTTGCTCTATTTCCTGAGAGAAATCGACTATATTCACATAGACCTTACCGATATGCTCTTTTCTACACCGATGGTTGTTTTTGTTATTGGGTTAATCTTACTCGTCAATTCACGCAGAAAAGCAATTGCTATTATTTTAATTTCAATCGGTGTGGTTGGCTTTACCTTAAAAGCTTTCAACCAAGACCTCTCCGGCTTTACCATTCCGGTTGCTTTGCTCGCTATTGGTTTCTATATTATCTATAACCACATCGAAAAACAGAGAGAAAACCAACTCGGGGTACGAGACAGCTCCGAGCCGGGCGGATTTAACGCTTCAGCAAAAGATAAAATTGACGAAATGGCGATCTTTGGCGGAAGTAAAAGAATACTCAACAGCAAAAATTTTCAGGGCGGCAATATCACCGTTCTGTTTGGGGGAATGGAACTTTTCTGCCGCGATTGTGAACTCGCTGACCAGGATGAAGTTATTATCGACCTGTTCGTTATGTTCGGCGGGTGCGACTTTGTGGTGCCACCACACTGGAATGTGAAAATTGATGTGGTCTCTCTCTTCGGTGGTTTCTCAAGTAAAAAACTTGACTATAAATCAGTGGAAGTTGACGACTCTAAAACTTTGGTAATCAAAGGGATGGTGCTTTTCGGTGGCGGCGAAATGAAAATCTTCTGAGGTTTTCTCACAAATCTGTTACCCAATAAAGCCCGGTTTTATACAGCGTAGCATTAGATTCTTTCCCGGCGCTACACGCGCAAATTTCTAAGTTGTGAGTGCATTGCACATGCTTATAAAGCGTAGTGCGAGGTTTTTTCGCGGCGCTACTTCCGCTTTAATCTCCGGAGTAGCCAAAGGTTAAAAGAAGAAGCCGAAAGTTAATACCTGTTTATAAATTCAGATTCAATTTAGATATATCTATTTCGCCGGTTATTTCTCTGTATTCACCCCCGGTAAAACGATCCGAAGACATTTTCCGGTAAAGTTCTTCCTTACTCATAAAATCCGGCAGATAGTAAATTTTCACCCTGTCACGGTTTGAAACCGACCAGTTCAGAATAATTCTCATCCTTTCGTAATCTTCATCTGTTGGCATCAGGTCAAGTCGTTTGTTTCCGTCAAAATAATCATCCAAGGCGTTCTCAAAATTGTCGTAACCACCGGTTGAAAGCCCCCTTATATATACTTTCCCTTCAATTAAAAGGAAATAATCGCAGGCGCCTCCTTCGCCTGAAACCGAAATTAAAACCGAAGCACGGTTAACCGGTTCCCGCAACAAAGAAGACCTATAGACCTGCTTAAGTACCAAGTCAACAGTCCGTTTAACTTCCGCTGCCAACTCAAATTTCAGATTTGCCGAGTAATCACTCATCTTCGCTATAAGTTGTGCCACCAGATCGCTGTTTTTCCCCGCCATAAAGTCATAAAATCTCTTCAGCTCTGCTTTGTATGCTTTCGCAATTTGCTTTTGGTTTTCAGATGTAATCTCACAAGGCGCCAGACAACGCCCGATCGTGGCAAGGAAGCAAACCCGCCCTTTGCTAAACTCCTTGTCATCGCAGGTGCGCAGTTGAAACGATTTTTCGGCAATTTCCAAAATTTCTTCCGATTTGCTCCGCGAAATGAAGAGTCCAAAATAGTCGTTCCCGTCAAGATCAAACCGGTTTACAATTTCAAGTCGGGGGAACGGATGGCTCAAACTGACACGAATAAAAAATTTATTGCCGTAATTTTTGAGCATAATATTGTGCTGCGGGCGGTGTTTTTTTATCAGAAGTGCCTCTTTCACCAACGCCATCACTTCAGTTGAAGTGGTTTCGTAGCAAAGCTTTACGGCAGTTCCCAGAATAAGTTTGCTCTTGCCTGCTGCATTATCCGTAAGGTGTTGTGAAAGCCGTTTTTTAAGCGATTTCGACTTTCCGATGTAAATTATGTTGTCGTTTCCGTCCAAAAACCAATAATTACCCGGAAGGTCCGGAATTGCCGGTATCTCCAAACCAACACCCTCGAGCAACATCGGAAATTTGCGAGAAATCTCCCGCGGGGGAACATATTGAAAACTTAAAAGCTCCTGAAGCCGGCTGAGTTGATATTCTTTCTGAAGCTTTTCTTTAACTTTCAGAAAAATCTCTGCCGTTGCAAGTGCGTCTGCATAAGCACGATGTGCGCTACCTTCAGGGATTTGAAGGTGCCTGCGAACTGAATCCAATTTTTTTGACTTTAACTGCGGAAACAACCTTTGAGCTGCACGAAGTGTGCAGAAAGTAAGCGGTCGGAAACTTTCGAAACCCGCCCGGTAAAACTCAGCTTCCAAAAATTTTATGTCGAACTGTATGTTATGCCCCACTATAACCGAGCCTTCTATAAGGTCCATTATCTCTGTGGCGTTATCCTCAAAGAATGGGGCATCTTCCAAATCTTCATCACGGATGCCCGTCAGTTCGATTATAAAGGGGTCTAACCTCATTCCGGGGTTAAAAAAGGATTTAACCTCGGCTACAATTTCCCCCCTTTCAATGCGGTAGCCGGCAAACTCGATGATTCTACCATACGAAGCGCTAAGCCCCGTTGTTTCTACATCCAGCACGGTGTAGGCAACATCATCAATATCTTTTTGATAGAGAATTTCAGGGTTCAACAACTCGCCTTTGGTGAAATTTTTACAGCAGGTTTCAAACTATTCGCTTAAGAAAATTTTTTGTTATCCGGTTTGCCTGTTTGCCTCAGGTAATTCTTCTCTTCAAGAGGCAAGGGTTACAATTTTGAAAAACCATTCCCGGAAAATTGATAATTTTAAAATTTAATTTAAGATAACTGCACTATAACAGTAACCCCAATCCGTTTATCCTTTTTATTGCTGTTTATTCACAATTAAATATTAATTTTGCTGAGAATATTTTTGGAGATGATGTGAAAAATTTCAACAACAATTTATTAATCAAGATTAAAAAATCAGCACTCTGTTCAGCTTCTGTCGGGCTGCTCTTTTTGCTTACCGCCTGCAATTCCAACAAAGAAGTTTCTTCTCATTTTTCAACTGACCCTGAAAAACCGGTTGCCGGTGAAGAATTTACCGTCTCTTTCGATGCCTCCGGCACTAAAGTGGCAAATTCCGATGAACTTACGATGCTCGTTTTTGAACATACAAACAACGAGCCGATTGCCGGCGAAGTGAAAATGAAAAAAGACGGCAGCAACTGGAAAGCATCGTTTAAATCGCAACCCGGAACCCGTTCTCTCGTCGTGGCTTTCAAAAGTGGAGACAACCTCGAGAATAACGAGAAAAAAGGCTTCAGAATTCAACTCTACGAGAAAAACGGAGACCCTGTTAAGGGCGCTGACGCAGCCTATGTAGATTTCATGCGGAATTATGGCTCTGTTGCCGATTTTTCAGTTAAAAACAAAGAATTATTCAAACTGATTAACAGTGAATTTGTGGTTAACCCTCAGTTCAAAGTGCAATACTATCCTGTATATATCAGCCTGCTACGCAGAATGAAACCCGACATTTCTGACAGTTTGATTAAAGCAGACCTCGATCAGTTTGCCGCAGTGAAAGAACCCGATGAAATGCACTTGGTGGCGCTTACAGCCGGGTACAGGATGCTTAAGGATAACGAGACTGCCGAAAAATATATGCAAACCCTCAGCGAAAAATTCCCAAAAAACCCGTTGGTTGCAGAAGAAAATTTTATGACTCTGTGGCAGGAAGAAAATCTTCAGAAACAAAAAGATCTACTGTTGCAATTCGTCAAAGATTTTCCGAACTATAAATACATCGACATGGCAGCCGACAAATATTTGGGGGCTTTCGCAAAAGACAAAGACTGGACGGCAGTTGAAAAGGAAATTTCAGAATTAGGCGTTGTGCCTTCAGCCGTTTTTTACAACAAAACTGCGCAGAAATACCTTTCGGGTAAAGAGCAAAAATCTGAATTGGCGCTGCAAATTATCAACACAGGAATTGAAAAGGCAGAAAAAGAAAAGAAAGAGATGAATTATAAATGGCTTTCCACGCCTGCCTCACTCTATCTCGAAGAACTTAATAACAACCTGAGTATGCTTAATTACACAAAAGGGTTGGCTCAAAAATCACTCGGAGACTACGCTGAAGCGCTCGCTTCCTTCAAAACATCTGCCGAACTTTCTAAGATGAAAGATGTTTCAGTGTTGCCTGAATATTTTGCCGCTCTCGACCTTGTCGGTAAAACTGAAGAAGCCTTAGAACTCGCTAAAAAATCAAAGGCGGAAGGAGTTTCTAACAAGGTAATCGACTCGCTGATTGCAAAATTTTACACCCAAACTAAGGGTGATAACAAAGGTTTAGACGAGTTGATGGCGGAACTTAATAAAAAAGCCGAAAATGTTATCTCTGAAAAACTAAAAAAAGAGTACCTTGATATTCCGGCGAACGATTTTACCCTGACTGACCTCGGCGGGCAACAGGTAACTCTTTCAAAACTGCGCGGAAAAGTGGTTATTCTCGATTTCTGGGCTACCTGGTGCGGGCCGTGTATAGCTTCGTTCCCAACGATGAAAAAGGCAACCGAAAAATATGCCGACGACCCTAAAGTGGTTTTCCTTTTTGTTAACGCATGGGAAACCGCAAAAGACAAAAAGCAAAACGCTCAAAATTTTATGACCTCAAAAGGTTACAATTTCCATGTTCTGCTTGATGAAAACGATAAAGTGATTACCGATTATGAAGTGTCGGGGATTCCCACAAAATTCATCATCGACGGCGGCGGTAAAATCAGGTTTGAATCAATTGGGTTCGATGACAACGAAGAAGAAATGCTTAAAGAAATAGACCTGATGATTAAAATGGCGAAGTAAGCCGGTAACCGTAAAACTTATCAGTTAATAATGGCGAAGTATGCCGGTAACTGCAAAACTTATCAGTTAATAATGGCGAAGTATGCCGGTAACTGCAAAATATAAATTCAGAGCTGAAAAAAACAAAATGCCGCTTCTGAACCGGAAGCGGCATTTCATTTTTCATAAAAGTATTTTTACAGAGGTTAATTTTTTTGCAAAGGGGCTGAGGTAACGCGCAGTACTATTTAAAAATATTTTTAAATCGGCTGCCGCCCATAAAGGTTCTTGAGTAATACTCCGTCTTAAAAGAGGAAACAATAACCCCTTGTTTGGTGCTTGCGTGTGCAAAATAGCCGTTACCAAGGTAAATGCCAACATGACCGGGACGCGAGGCGGGGCGGGTATCGAAAAACACCAAATCACCCAACTTCAAATCTTCTATTTCCTTGATTCTTTCCCCCTGCGTGAATTGATCGCGTGCAATTCTGAAAAGAGGAAAATCGAAAAATTCTTCAAAAACAAGTTTCGTGAACCCCGAGCAATCCAGCCCATTGCTTGTATTTCCGCCCCACACATACGGCACACCAAGATATTTAACAACCGCCATCATAAGTTTATCCTGAGTTTCATCCAACCTTTGGTTATCCGTTAGGATTTGATCCATCGAGACCAATTCCTGCTCGGGCAGGTAATAGTCACCCTCTGAATCATTTTCAGGGTCATCAGTTGAGTCGGCAGCCAATCTTTCATTTTTATTATCATCTTCAGAATTGCCGGGAATGTTTCTGCCGTCGGTTTCTTCAGGTTTTTCCGATGACTGCGGAATGCGACTATCTTCCACCTGTGTTTCCGGCGTTTTATTAACATTCTGATCCTGCGGAATGCGGCTATCCTCTGCCTGTGTTTCCGGCGTTTTATTAACATTCTGATCCTGCGGAATGCGGCTATCTTCTGCCTGTTTATTCGAATCATTGCCTTTGCTCTGATTTTGAAAATTACCCGCCGGGTCAGCGTTTCCGCGCCCGGCGACCGACTGAATATTTGAACAGCCGGCAAAAAGCAATACCGTAACGGCAATGAAAAGATTTCTCAGTAGGTTTTTGTTAAGAGCCAAGATAAGCCTTCAGATTTTTGGTCTTCGGGTTCCTCTGCAGCCTTCTGATAGCTTTTTCTTTTATTTGTCTTACTCTCTCACGGGTCAGATTAAATTTCTCCCCAATCTCTTCCAAAGTAAGCGAATGTTCTTTGTTTAACCCAAAATAAAGCCTTATTACTTCCGCTTCCCGTTCAGTCAAAGCTGAAAGCGCACGGCTTATTTCTCTTTTTAACGATTCCGACATCAGCGTATAGTCAGGCATCGGGTGTTGTTCGTTCTGCAACACATCCAACAGCCTGTTATCTTCACCCTGTGCAAAAGGTGCATCCACCGAAACATGCCTTCCCGAAATTTTTAGCGTATCGGCAACTTCGTTAACATCCATCTCAACTTCTGCTGCAATTTCTGAAGCACGCGGCTCCCGCTCATACTCCTGCTCCAACTGGCTGAATGCCTTCGTTATCTTATTGAGCGCACCGACACGGTTTAAAGGCAAGCGTACAATTCTCGACTGCTCTGCAAGTGCCTGCAGGATCGACTGTCTGATCCACCACACTGCATAAGAAATAAATTTGAAGCCTCGGGTTTCATCAAAACGACGCGCCGCTTTAATTAAACCAAGGTTCCCCTCGTTAATCAGATCGCCAAGTGAAAGCCCCTGGTTCTGATATTGTTTCGCTACGGATACTACGAAGCGGAGATTCGCTTTCGTTAACATCTCGAGCGCTAATTGATCTCCGTTTTTTATACGAATGGCAAGTTCTATCTCCTGGTCAGGAGTAAGCAAATCAACTTTTCCAATCTCTTGCAGATATTTATCAAGTGACTGGCTCTCACGGTTGGTGTATTGCTTTGTTATTCTCACCGATACCACCTCTCTTTGCTAATGTTTCTCAAATTCTTCTCCGTTATTTTTTCGTGTACAACGAGTCAACTATCGCAACAATAGAAGCATCAACAGGCGCCATATCCACCGGCAATGGTATAACTGCCTCGCTCGCTGTAATGTAAACCACTGTTTCACCCGAGCCGGCACCAACGGTATCAACCGCTATAATTGGCGAGCCTAAATCTTTCAGGTCAGAATTAATCGGTTGGATAATCCTGAAAGAAGCTCCTTCCAAAGTTTCATACTTGCGGGTAGCCCATAAATTGCCGATTACACGCGCCAAAAACAACGGTGTTACTCCTCTGTTTTGTCTAATTTGTCAATTATTGCCATAATTACTGCGTCAACCGGCTTGTTTTTTGTTATGTTGGTCTGTCTGGCACTGCTTCCTGAAGCCACAAGCACCACTTCACCTTCTCCGGCGCCTACACTGTCAACGGCGACAACAAAATTAGTTTTTTCTTTCAGTTCAAGGTCTAATTCGCGCACAATCAGAAATTTGGCTCCAACCAAGTTTTCATCCTTTTTGGTTGACCAAACCGTGCCGATTACTTTTCCTATTATCACGACTGCCTCATGATTTCAACGGGCAGAAAGCCCGATAAATAAACAATTTTAGTTAACATTTAATTCCAATTCTGAAACCGAACATAAGACGCTTTTGCGGAATTATGAGTTCCATCGGAAGAAACTTTCGCCGCTGATTTGCGCACTCAGCCCGAACCACTCGAGCACTGTTTTCCCTGCGTCGGCAAAGGTTTTCCTCGTTCCCAAATTCACCGGGCTTACCCCTTTTCCTGTAAGCAACACCGGCACATATTCCCTGGTATGGTCAGTTGAAGTGACGGTGGGGTCGTTACCGTGATCGGCAGTTATAAGCAGAACATCGGTTTCATCCATCGCTTCCAAAATTTTGGGCAGGAATTTATCAAAATCTTCCAGCGCATTTTTGAACCCTTGGGGGTCCAACCGGTGCCCAAAATAAACATCAAAATCAACTAAGTTCGTCATAATAAACGAATTTTGGTTTCCCTGCATGTTTTTCAGTGTCTGTTCGCACCCCTCGTTGTTCGATTTGGTGTGAATCACCACATCAAGCCCTTTTTCGTTGAAAAGATCGCCAATTTTGCCGATTGCAATAGTTTTAACTCCGCCTTTCTGCAGGTGGTTCAAAACCGTATCGGCGGGAGGATCAAGCGAATAATCGCGGCGGTTAGTCGTTCTCTTAAAAGTATCAGAGCTTTCGCCCACGAAGGGTCTGGCAATTACCCGCCCCACAAAATTATCTTTCAAAACGATGTGTCGCGTTAGATCACAAATTTCGTATAGCCTCTCTAAGCCAAAATGTGCTTCGTGTGCGGCAATCTGAAACACCGAATCAGCCGATGTGTAAACTATCGGGAAGCCGGTTCTGATGTGCTCTTCACCCAGCTCTTTAATAATTTCGGTGCCGGAGGCAGCCTTGTTCCCAAGGAAACCTTTGCAGCCGGTAACACGCATGAAATTTTCCATCATTTCCGGCGGAAAGCCGTGCGGAAAATAGTCAAAATCAATCGGCGAAATTATCCCGGTCAGCTCCCAATGCCCCGAGGTAGAGTCTTTCCCTTTCGACACTTCCGACATTTTACCGAATGCTGCCGTAGGCGCTGAAACAGGCGCAACCCCTGTGATGCTGCTAATGTTCCCTAACCCAAGTGCCTGCATGTTCGGCAGTTTTAGCCCGCCCGTTTTTGCTGCAGTGTTTACAATCGTGTTACTCCCCTGGTCATTATAATTTGGAGCATCGGGTAGTTCACCGATGCCAACGCCGTCTAAAACGATAAAAATGAAATTTTTGATTGTTTTGCTCCTTTGTTGACGATGTTACCTTGCCGCCGCCGGCACCCAACTACTGTCGTTCGCTAACCGATAAATTTCTAAGTTGACGATGTTACCTTGCCGCCGCCGGCATTTTGCGATTTCGTTAGTGCAAGGCGTGCGGTCTGCAACAATTCATCGAAATTACTCTTGTTTTCAGCCGGTGCAACCCCGATCGACACAGTGAAACTGTTGCCCCCCACCGAAGAGGTTGCCGACTGTTTAGCAACTTTAGTTTTGAATCGCTCTGCCCAAATGAACATCTCTTTAGATTCAGTGCCGAAGAAAAAGATTCCAAAAGTTTCTCCCTCTATTTTTCCGATTGTGATGTTCGGGTTTTGCTCTGCCTTCAGAAACTCTGCCAACCGCAGATACGGCCGCGAGGAAAGTTCACCCTCAAAAAGTTCCATCTGCTCAGGTGATTTATCAGCGCAAACGAGTGCAAAGGTTCCGGCAAGTGAAAATTCTTTCAGACGGTGCATATCCTGCTCCACCTTCTCGACGAAAAAGTGGTTATTCATCACCTTCGTTTCAGGATCGTACAAAACTTCGTTTCTTAGCATCATCTGCAGCGAATAATTGTAAAACACATAAGAAAGCAACGAGTTAAGCCGTGCTACAAATCTCGTTTCCGCAACTGTGAAAGCATTGTTCACAGGCGATTCGAAACATAATATTCCCAACATCTGTCCGTGAATCGTTAACGGAACGGTGAAGAACGAACCCTGTTCCAATCTCTCTTCAGTACTATGGAAACGGGGTAACTCTTCCTCACCAAGATTCCTGTAGTAAAGAGGACCCATGTTAGAAAGCTGAACCCCCGCTAACGAACTGCCTATTTCAACCTCAACCACCGGAAGTGTATATTCTGAACCGTCGGCGGTAAAAACACGGCTGATCCTCAACGAGTTGGCTGCACCCTGAAACTCCAAAAAGTAAATTATCTTAGCCGGAATTAACTCCCGCAACCGCTGCTCAAAAACGGCAAGTATATCTTCAACCGAATTTGAAACCAACATCTGGTCGATTATCAAATTCATTGCCTTCAGCCTCTTTTCAGCCAGCCCCTCAAAAAATCCTGTCTGCAAAATTGAAAGGACATGTGTAATTATCCTCACATACCTGCCAAGAGTGAATAATGTTTCCGAACCAAAAGCATCGCGCTCTTTTTGGTCAACCGCCAAAACCCCGATCACTTTTTTACCGAAGAAAATAGGAACTGCGGCAAAACTTATTATACCAATCGGCCGGTTGTAGTATTTAATCAGTGCCGGCTCTTCTTTTTGATCAATTGCCCCGCGGGTTACGGGTTCTTCACCTGTTACAACCCGGCTTAAAAGGTCGCTTTCTAAAGGAATTGGCAAAGGTGAAAACTGATCTGTACCAACAACATAAGCTGCCGCTGTCAGTTTTTTAGTATCCCGGTTTACCCAGTAAAAAACAGCGCTGTGAGCCATCACCACTTCCCTGATAAGTTTAATCACTTTATCAAGGAAGAAATTAACCGTGGCTTTGTTGTTTTCAATACCCGGTGCGGCTTCGTTGATTATCTCAAAATATCTTTGGCTAATATCCGAAGGTTCTTCATCCCCCAAAGTGATTATGTTTCCTGTGCGTGGTTTTGGGGTTGCCTCTGAAGTGGTAACACTGCTCTGCCTGAAAGAAGGGGCTGCCGGTTTATGCCCTGGCTGAGGCACAAATTTGCCGGTTACTACTATGGTTTCTGCCTCAACGGGGTCTAAAGAGTCGTCGGTTGGTTTGCTCTCTCGAAGAATTTCGTTGAATGCCTTCTCCGATTTCTCCTTTTTAAGCATTAAAAACAACCAGATTAAATCGCAGACTAACACTAAGCCCATAACAATCCGCGTTACTGTATCACCAATAAGGATGATTAACAGCAGGATGACGGGTGCCAGAACCATAAGTCCTGTTTTTTTGTGCCGGTTTGCTTGCATTTAAACTTTGAATCTCTTTAAACTTCAAAAATAAGTTTACGCTGCCACATAATCAAATCAAAAGCGGAAACTAACCAATTAATTGATCCCGAATTGCTGCAAAAACATTTTTTTTAAATTTACCTGACTTAACAGTGTACGGGAAAATTGAGCTGAAGGCTCGCAACCCGGCGTAGTTGTTTTCAGCAGTTTTAAGTGCCGCACTCATTTCGCTTTGGTTCAGTTTATCCGTTTTTGTCAGCAGTATTAAGTACCCCGCATCTGTTTCTTCACAAAATCTGGTAAATTCAAGGTCGAATTTGCTGTCAAGAACTCGTGAATCAATCAGGTGAATAATCAACTTAATCATCCCCGAAATTTTGAAATACTGCCTTATGAACGCCCCCCACCTCTCTCTTTCAGTTTTGCTGACCTTGGCATATCCGTAGCCGGGCAGATCAACAAAATAGAAGGAATCATCAATTCTGATGTAGTTAAGCGCTCTGGTTTTGCCCGGTGTTCCGCTCACTTTAGCCAAACCCGGCTTGCCGGTAATATGATTGATGAAGGATGATTTGCCGGCATTCGACCTTCCGGCAATCACCACTTCCGGTAGCCTTATCTTAACTGATTCAGGGTCTGTAAACGACCCGGCAAATTCAACTTTTTCAAACATATAAAAAAAGAGTAACCCGGAATCGCCGGATTACTCTTCACTCTAAATTAAATCAGGAAATTATGCCTCAATCGACGGAGCGGCTTCGGCTTCTTTCTCTTTTCTGGTTTGAGCAGCAGCTTCACGCGCTTCCTGCCTTGCCTGAGCAGCCAGGTTGGCGGCTTCGTTATAGTCAACCAATTCAATTATCGCCATCTGAGCAGCATCACCCAGCCTTAAGGATGTTTTAACTATTCTGGTGTAACCGCCTTTTCTCTCGCCCACCTGCGGAACGATGTCTCTGAACAACTCTTTAGCTGCTTCTTTGTTTCGCAGAACGCTCATAACGATCCTCTGATCGTGAAGTGTTCCCTTACGGGCTTTTGTAATCAGTGGTTCAGCGAACGACCTCAACTCTTTGGCTTTCGCAAGGGTTGTCTCTATTCTTTTATGCAAAAAAAGTGACGCAGCTAAGTTCTTCAGCAATGCATTCCTGTGGCTGTGAGTCCTCTTTAATTTTCTGCCTTTTACTCTATGTCTCATCTGTTAAACCTTCGTCGGGGATTAATTTAAACTACTGTCGTCTTTTATATATTCGTCGATGTTCATTCCAAATTCCAGCCCAAGGGTTTCAACGATTTCCATCAATTCAGCGAGTGATTTCCTCCCAAAATTTCTGAATTTTAACATTTCTGATTCATCCTTCGCCACAAGGTCGGAGATGGTTTTTATGTTTGCCGCTTTCAGACAATTATGCGCACGGACGCTCAACTCAAGGTCGTCAACATTCGTAAGAAGAATCTTTCTGATTCTGTCTTTTTCAGAATCTTTTTTAACTTCTTCGTGTGTATCTTCCTGCTCGATATCAAAATTGATGAAGAGCTGGAGATGGTCTCTCATAATTTTTGCCGCCTGCGTAAGTGCGTCGTCCGGGGTGATAGAACCATCGGTTGTTATGTTCATAACCAATTTTTCATAGTCGTTCCTGTCACCAATTCTCACATTTTCGATGTCGTAAGTGGCATTTACAATGGGAGAATATATCGAATCGATAGCTATTGTACCAATAGCATAATCAGGCGATTTGTTCTCAACTGCCGGCACATAACCTTTGCCTCTTCCAACGCGTAACTCAACATCGAATTTTGCATTTTCCTGAAGTGTAGCGATGTGAACATCGGGGTTAAGAACTTCTAAATCTGCTGTATATTTTTGAATATCAGCACCTGTAACCACTTTGGGGCCCTGAATCGAAAACTCGATCTTAGCCGGTTTTTTGTTAAGTAGCTTTATTCTCACCTGTTTCAGGTTAAGAATTATCTCTGGAACATCTTCGACAACACCTTCTATCGTGCTGAACTCGTGCAGCACACCGCCAAATTTAACGGCAGTGAAAGCCGCACCCGGAAGTGAAGAGATCAGGATCCTTCTGAGCGAGTTCCCAATCGTTACTCCGTAACCTCTCTCCAACGGCTGAAGGAAAAATCTGCCGAAAGTAGTGCTGTAGGTTGATTCTTCGCATACTACGGCATCCGGTATTTTTAGATATAATCCACTCATGTATTCCTCTAAAAATTTCATTTATGTTATTTAGAGTACAACTCTACAACGAACTGCTCGTTAACATTGAGTTGCATTTCATCTCTCTCGGGGATACTTACAAAGGTGCCGCTGAGCGTCGCCTTGTCGATCGTTAACCATGGATAAAGGTTATCTTTAACCCTCTTTAGCGAGTTGTGAACAATATCCAACTGCTTGCTTTTATCTTTTACCTTTATTACATCACCCGGAACGAGTGAGTATGAAGGAATATCAACTATATTACCATTGACGAGTATATGCCTGTGGCTGACCAACTGGCGCGCAGCCTTGCGCGAGGGCGCAAACCCAAGCCTGTAAACTACATTATCAAGCCTTCTCTCAAGAAGTTGCAACAGGTTAGTTCCCGTGATACCCTTTTGACGCGTTGCTTTATCAAATAAATTGCGGAACTGCGTCTCAAGCACGCCGTAAATCCTTTTAATCTTTTGTTTCTCTCTGAGCTGAATACCGTATTCAGAAACTTTAGATTTACGGGATTGCCCATGCTGACCCGGCGGGTAGTTCTTCCTCTTCTCGTCCTTATTCTTCTTCTCTTCAAGAGGGCATTTATCAGAAAAACATCTGCTCCCTTTTAAGAACAGCTTCTGCCTTTCCCTCCTGCACAATTTACAAACCGAACCGGTGTATCTTGCCATTTACTAATTCTCCAATATAAAATTAAACTCTTCTCTTCTTCGGAGGCCTGCACCCGTTGTGCGGGATCGGGGTGATGTCTTTTATCGAGGTTATCTCGAAACCAACATTCACCAACGCTCTGATCGCAGATTCCCTGCCGGCGCCGGGGCCCTTCACTCTTACTTCAACTCTTCTTAACCCAAGATCGTATGCCTCCTTGGCAGCAGCTTCACTCGTTACCTGCGCAGCAAATGGGGTGTTCTTGCGCGAACCTTTAAAACTGTTCCGACCGGCGGTTGACCACGATATAGTGTTGCCGTAGATATCCGTTAGTGTTACTAACACATTGTTAAACGATGCTTTTATGTGTGCGATGCCGTTGGCATCCACAACATGTTTTTTCTTGACTTTTTTGGTAGTCTTTGCCAAATTACAATCCTCCGATTTTCAATTATTTCTTGGCAGCTGCTTTTTTCTTGCCGGCTACGGTTCTTCTCTTACCTTTTCTCGTGCGGGAGTTCGTGCGAGTACGCTGACCCCGTACCGGAAGACCCTTGCGATGACGCAAACCGCGGTATGAACCGATCTCCATCAACCTCTTGATGTTCATCTGTACTTCGGATCGAAGTGCACCCTCAACTTTAAAGTCTGACTGTATAACAGACCTTATGCTGCCGACTTCGTCCTCGGTCAACTCACCTACTTTTCTGTTAGGGTCAATCGAAGCTCTTTCTAAGATATCGCTCGCTGTTTTTGCCCCGATACCAAAAATATACTGCAGCCCGTAAAAAATCTTCTTGTTTTTTGGTAAATCTACACCAGCTATTCTTGCCAATTAAATTTCTCCTTTGAAAAAAATCTATCCTTGTCTTTGCTTATGCTTTGGGTTCTTGCAAATAACCCTTACACTGCCTTTTCTTTTGATGATCTTGCAGTGATCGCATATCTTTTTAACTGAAGCTCTAACTTTCATCTAAATTCTCCGCTATTTATACCGGTAGGTAATTCTTCCTTTTGTCAGATCGTATGGTGAGAGTTCAATCGAGACTCTATCGCCGACGAGAATCTTGATAAAATGCATCCGCATTTTACCGGAGATGTGCGTCAGTATTTCGTGCCCGTTATCTAATTTCACCTTAAAACTTGCGTTCGGCAAAGTTTCGGTGATAACACCATCAACTTTTATTGGTCCTTGTTTTGCCATTTATTCCACGGTTAATATTTCCGGTTCTTGCCCGTTAATCAGAATGGTATGTTCAAAATGAGCCGAAGGCTGCCCGTCAACTGTGCGGATAGTCCAACCGTCCCGCATTTCATACACATCGTATCTGCCCATGTTTACCATCGGCTCGATCGCCAGTGTCATCCCATTCTGCAGTTTCTTGCCTGTACCCTTTACCCCGTAATTGGGGATTGAAGGGTCTTCATGGAGATATTTCCCAACTCCATGCCCGCAAAGAGCCCGGACAACGGAAAACCCGTTAGCTTCCACATATTCCTGCACGGCGTGCGAAATATCGTGCACCCTGTTACCAACAACAGCTTGTTGAATACCCAGATACAACGATTTTTCAGTTACATCCATCAGGCGCTGCTTCTGAGTGTCTTCCCCCACCAGAACAGAAAGAGCACCATCACCAAAGTAACCGTTTTTCTTAACGCCACAGTCAATAGATACCAAATCCCCGGATTGAACTTGTTTATCACCGGGGATACCGTGAACCACGGCATCGTTAAGTGAAAGACACAAAGTTCCGGGGAAAGGTGGTGTGCCCACCTGCCGGTATCCTTTGAAAGCCGGTGTGCCACCACGGCTGAGGATGTGATCCTCGGCTATCTTGTCCAGCTCTCCGGTTGTAATTCCCACTTTTACAAATTTTTTCACCAAGTTGAGAGTTTCCGCAACGATCCGGCAACTCTCGCGGATGGCGTCAATCTCTTCAGCTTTTTTAATATAGATCACTTTATCAGTACGATCTTCGTCTGGTTAACTTTCCGCCTTTCATAAAGCCGTCATAATGTCTCATCACCATCATCGAGTTAATCTGGATCATGGTGTCCAAAGCCACACCCACGACGATGAGCAAACTTGTGCCTCCGAAAAATTGCGCAAATGTTGGGGCTACATTAAACCTTGAAACAAACGCAGGAAGTATCGCAACTATAGCTAAGAATATCGAACCCGGCAGGGTGATCTTCGTAAGGATGTTATCGATAAATTCAGAAGTCTGTTTTCCGGGTCTGATGCCGGGTATAAACCCACCCTGTCGTTTCATATTATCAGCAACTTCTTTCGGGTTGAATGCAATAGCCGTGTAGAAATAGGTGAAAAATATGATTACTAAGGCGTATATGAAAGAGTAAACAAACGATGTATAGTTAAAATGTTGAGCAATCGACTGAATAAACTCGCTGTCCGGGAAGAATGAAAGCAGCGTGTTCGGAATGAACATAATTGCCTGCGCAAAGATGATAGGCATAACACCCGCTGTGTTAACACGAAGCGGAATGTATTGCGTTACACCACCGTAAACTTTTCTTCCGACAACTCTTTTGGCATATTCAACCGGTATTCTTCTTGTACCCTGTGTTACTAAAACCACTCCTGCGATGATGAATACTAACAGGGTAAGAAGTATAAGTGAAACTATAAGATTTCCCCCGGCTTGAACCGACTGGTATTCAGCACCAAGTGCGTAGGGAAGCCTGTCGATAATTCCAATAAAGATAATCAGCGAGATACCGTTTCCGATACCACGGTCGGTGATTTGTTCACCTAACCACATCATAAAAATAGTACCCGCAGTTAAAATAAGCACCGACTGAATCGTCCAGAAGTAAGGATCGATTCCGGGAGCCAGAATTCCACCGCCGGCAGCGGTTTTATTCAGTGTAAATGTGGTTCCCCACGCCGTCAAACCGGCTATAAGCACGGTACCGATTCTTGTCCACTGGTTAATTTTCTTTCTTCCTTCTTCACCTTCCTGCTGAAGTTTAGCAATAGAAGGAAGTACTGCGCCTGCAAGCTGCAGAATAATTGATGCGGAGATGTACGGCATTATACCGAGTGCGAAAATAGCCGCATTGCGGAAAGCACCGCCCACAAACAGATCGTAGAGTCCGAACAAAGAGTCGCTGCCACCCTGTTGATCCATCGCCTGCTTCAACAGGTGACTGTCAACCCCGGGTAGTGCGATATGTGCACCAATTCTTACGATCAACAGTATAAAAAGAGTGTAAACTACCCTCTTTCTAAGCTCTTCGATCTTGATTATGTTTCTGATAACTTCTATAAAACGCTGCATTGATACTCAGTTAAATTTTTTCTGTTTTACCGCCGGCAGCTTCGATCTTTTCGATAGCCGACTTACTGAATTGGTGCCCTTTTACGGTCACCGCAGAGGTGATTTCGCCACTTCCAAGAATTTTAACAGGCTGAGCGGCTTTAGAAATAACACCTGCCTGAAAGAGAACTTCGATTGTTACGGTGTTCTCATCCAACTTACCGGCATCGATAAGTTTTTGAATCTGGTAAAGGTTAACCGCCTGGTAGTGAATCTTAAAAGGAGGCGTAAAACCAAATTTAGGAACGCGGCGTTGAATAGGCATCTGACCGCCCTCAAACCATGCTCTGCGTTTTGCACCGGAACGGGAAAGCTGCCCGTTCGAACCGCGTGTAGCTGTTTTTCCGTGCCCGGAACCTGAACCGCGCGCTACTCTTTTTTTCTTCTTAACAGCGCCTGCTGCGTATTTTAAATTGCTAAGGTAACTCATCTTAATTAATCCTGAATTTCTTCCACTTTTACAAGGTGTGCTACTTTTCTTACCATACCTCTGATCTGAGGAGTGTCGGTGTGTTCCACAGTCCTGTGAGGTCTGCCAAGCCCAAGCGCTTCAATAGTAGCTTTTTGATCCTTGGGTCTGTCGATAACACTTTTTGTTTGTGTAATTTTTAATTTCATCGGTCTGCCTTTATTCTATAAGGTGAACATCTCTTTAACGGATAAGCCCCTCTGCGCTGCAACTTCATTAGCGCTTCTTAACTGAAGCAAGCCGGCCAAAGTTGCTTTCACCTGGTTGTGAGGGTTACTTGACCCGAGTGACTTTGTGAGCACATCCTGTACACCTGCAGCCTCAAGCACCGCACGAACACCGCCGCCGGCAATCAGACCGGTTCCCGCAGTGCACGGTTTAAGAAGCACTTTGCCCGCCCCGTATTTGCCGGTTACTTCGTGAGAAACTGTGTGCGAGCCGATGTATATCTGATGCAGATTCTTACGGGCATCGTCTATTCCTTTTTGAATTGCGTCGGTAACCTCGTTAGCCTTTCCCAAACCAACGCCTACCAACCCGTTGCCGTTACCAACGACAACTATCGCGTTAAAGCCGAATCTTCTTCCGCCCTTAACTACCTTCGCAACGCGGTTAATGTGAACAACCTTCTCTTTAAGGCCGTCTGAACTTTGTGTTCTTGTGCTCTTCAAATTTTTAACTCCGTTTTTTCAATTTTTCTGTGCTGCCGAGGGAGGACTCGAACCTCCACATACGGCTCCAAAGGCCGCTGTCCTACCGTTAGACGACCCGGCAAAATAACATTACTAAAACTTAAGCCCGCCTTCTCTTAAGCCGTCGGCTAAAGCTTTCACACGCCCGTGATACTTGTAGCCGTTTCTGTCGAATACAACAGTTTCGATCTTCTTTTCAATCGCTTTTTTAGCAAGATATTCACCAACAACCTTCGAGCGGGCAGTCTTTCCGTTTGCCTTTTTCAGTTCGTCCTGAATATCTTTGGAAAGCGATGACCCTGCCAGAACAGTAGTGCCGGTCAGGTCGTCAATCAATTGAGCGTAAATCTGGTTCAGGCTACGGGTAACCGTCAGCCTTGGAACTTCGGAAGTTCCCGAGATCTTTCCTCTGATCTTCCTTTTAATTCTTTCTCTGGAATTTTTCTTACTCATAATATCTTAACTCCGCGGCTATTTCTTACCGGCAGTCTTACCGGCTTTTCTTCTGATAGTTTCGTTCGAATATTTAATACCTTTGCCTTTGTACGGTTCAGGTTTTTTCAGTGATCTGATCTTCGCAGCAACTAAGCCAACCACTTCCTTGTTAATTCCGCTTACCACTAATTGCGTGGGGGTTGTTACCTGAACAGTAACACCTTCTGGCGGCATGAAGTAAATCGGGTGCGAAAACCCAAGAGCAAGCAGCACATTCTGATCCTTTGCTTCTGCTTTAAAACCAACACCTACAATATCCAGTGTTTTGGTGTATCCGTCGGTTACGCCCGTTACCATATTCTGAACGAGCGACCTCGTAAGCCCGTGCAGGGCTCTGCTTTCTTTCTGATCATCTTTCCTGGTAATAACCAGCGTGCCTTCTTCTTGCTTGATTTCGACAGCATCCGAGAACACCCGGCTAAGCTGCCCTTTCGGCCCTTTAACGGTCAATTCGCTACCGTTTATGGTAATCGAAACGCCATTCGGTATCTCTACCGGTTTTTTTCCTATACGCGACACTTTATCTTGCTCCGTTTATGATATTACCAAATATAGCAGAGTACCTCGCCGCCAACTTTGTCACGGCGTGCCTGCTTATCTGTCATTATTCCGCTTGAAGTTGAAAGAACCGCAATTCCGTAGCCGTTAAGTACTCGCGGAAGTTTATCCACGGACTTGTAAACCCGAAGCCCGGGCCTGCTGATTTTCTTCAAACCTGTAATAGCGGATTTGCCCTGCGAATATCTCAAAAGTATTCTGAGGACATTCTGCTTGTTATCAGGGATAACTTCAAAATCGTAAATATAGCCGTATTTCTTAAGAAGTTCGGCAATGGCTACTTTCATGTTAGATGAAGGGAGTTCAACTCTTCTCTTGTTAGCCTTAATTGCGTTTCTTAATCTGGTTAAGAAATCAGCTATGGGGTCTGACATTGTCATATTTTACAAATCTCCTTTTACCAACTTGATTTCTTCACGCCGGGTATTTCACCGCGTAAAGCCTTCTCTCTGAAAACAAGCCTGGAAACACCAAACTTTCTGTAATAACCTCTTGCTCTGCCGGTCATCATGCACCTGTTGTGCAGCCTAACGGGCGAAGAGTTCTTCGGCAGCTTCTGAAGGGCTTCCCAGTCACCGGCTGCTTTAAGTTCTTCCCTTAACTTTCTGTATTTTTCAGAGAGTTTCACTCTCTTGTCTTCTCTGGCTATCAAGCTTTTTCTTGCCATTAATAAAACCTCGGTTTACCTTTTTTAGTTACCTTTTTTTCTGAATGGGAATCCAAACGCAGAAAGAAGTTCGAAAGCTTCCGCATCAGTTTTTGCGCTTGTTACTATTGTAATGTCCATTCCCAAAATTCTTGTTACTTTATCAACATCAATCTCCGGAAAAACAATCTGCTCTTTCACACCAAAAGTGTAGTTCCCTCTGCCGTCGAAAGATTTATCGGAAAGCCCTCTAAAGTCTCTTACACGAGGAAGAGCAATGTTTATCAGCCTGTCGAAAAATTCGTACATCCTGTCCCTTCTTAAAGTGACTTTTGCACCGACATTCATCCCGGCTCTTAACTTGAAGTTAGAAATCGCCTGCCTGGCTTTTCTTATAGTAGGTTTTTGCCCTGTAAAAGCCTCTAAATGTATAACGGCTTCTTCCAGAATTTTCGGGTCTGCGATTGCATCGCCAACACCCATATTTACAACAACTTTCTGAAGCCTCGGAACTTGCATTACATTCTTATACTGAAACTTAGCCGTGAGCGCAGGTATCACATCTTTCTTGTAGTATTCAAAAAGGCGCGTTGGTATCTTTCCTGCCGGTTCAGCACTTTCAGCAACCGCCGCCTTTTTTTCCTTAACTTCAGGTTTCTTTTTAGTTTTTTCTGCCATTTCTTAAACCTTGGTCCTTACTTTATATCATTTCACCACTTTTAACACTGATGCGGACAATCTTTTCTTTACCGGTTTTCTCATCCACTATCAGTTTTCCTCCCAGGCGCGTACCGGTGCCGGTTTTGGCATCAATAAGCATCACATTCGAAAGATGAATTGGCGCTTCTTTCTCAATTATGCCACCCTGCGGGTTCGTCTGGTTGGGTTTTGTGTGTCTTTTTCTTAAGTTGACTCCCTCAACGATGATTCGTTCGGTCTTCTTAAAAATTTTAAGGATTCTGCCTGTTGAACCTTTATCGTTACCGGAAATAACAACAACTTTATCATTCTTTTTAAGGTGTATCTTGGTCATATTCTCCTCTATAACACTTCAGGTGCCAAAGAGACGATCTTCATATAGTTTCGCTCTCTTAGCTCTCTGGCTACGGGTCCGAAAATACGGGTACCTTTTGGTTCGCCTTGTGCGTTCAGTAAAACGGCAGCGTTCTCGTCAAAACGGATGTACGACCCGTCCCTACGGCGAACTTCTTTTTTAGTTCTGACGATCACCGCTTTTGAGACATCACCTTTCTTCACGCCCGCATTAGGCATAGCCGCTTTCACGGAAACAACGATGAGGTCACCAACGCCGGCGTACCTTCTGTTGCTGCCACCGAGCACCCGGATACATTTTAATCTTTTAGCGCCTGAATTATCGGCTGCTACTAAACTGGTTTCTTCCTGAATCATTTTCTTTTCTCCGGTAAAAAACTACTTTGCTTTAATCAAAGTTTCAACTAAACGCCACCTCTTGTGCCTGCTCAGAGGGCGGGTTTCCATAATTTTAACTATATCACCCGGCTTGCACTCGTTGCCGGAGTCGTGTGCCATAAGTTTGGTAGTATTTCTGTAATACTTTTTATAGATCGGGTGCGCAACTCTTCTTTCAATAGCTACGACGATGGTTTTATCCATCTTGTTGCTTACAACTTTACCGATCCTTGTTTTTCTTCTTTTTCTTTCCATTATTTAATAAGCTCCCGGTCTTAATTATTCACTGAGCTTTTGCTCTCACGCTCTTTTTTTATTGTTAAGATGCGTGCAATGGTTTTTTTTGTGTTTTTAATAGCAGCAGGGTTAGCCTCTTGCTTCAAAGCGTTTCTGAACTTCAGGTTCGTCAGCGCCTCGATGCTGTCGGCAAGTGTTGTTTCAAGCTCTTTCGGGGAAAGCTCTCTGATTTCTTTCATCTTCATCTTAAAGGCTCCTTATTCATAATCCGGTCTTGAAACGACCTTAGTTTTAATCGGGAGTTTGTAAGAACAAGTGTTCAGCGCTTCGCGTGCAACCTCTTGAGAAACCCCGGAGACTTCGAACATAATTCTGCCCGGTTTAACAACAGCCACCCAGAACTCGGGCGCTCCCTTACCTTTACCCATCCTGGTTTCCAACGGTTTCTTGGAAACAGGCTTGTCAGGGAATATTCTGATCCAAACCTTACCGTCTCTTTTCATTTTTCTGGAAAGAGTAATACGGCAAGCTTCGATCTGCCGGCTGGTTATCCAGGCCGGTTCGAGAGCCTTCAGACCAAAATCGCCGAATGCAACCGAAGAACCCCTGTGGGCTTTGCCGGTCATCCGCCCTCTTTGGGCTCTCCTGAACTTAACTCTTTTTGGCATTAACATCTTAGCAATCTCCGAATTTTAGTCTGATACTCTTTTACCTAAGATCTCGCCGCGGCAAATCCATACTTTAACGCCTATCGAGCCATAAATGGTCTCTGCTCTGCCGTTAGCGTAATCGATATCCGATCTTAAGGTGTGAAGTGGTGTTCTGCCCTCTTTATACTGCTCGGTTCTCGCCATTTCAGCACCGCCTAACCTGCCGGAGCACATGATCTTAATTCCTTCACCACCACCTTTAATAGTGGTGGAAAGCGCAGTTTTCATCGCTCTTCTGAAAGATATTCTTCCTTCCAACTGGCGGGCAACATTCTCAGCCACCAAAGCAGCGTCTAACTCAGGCTTTTTAATCTCGTTTACCTGAACTTTAACATCCTTCGCAAACTGTAACTTAAGCTCTTCTTCAAGTTTTTGAATATCCTGACCACTCTTACCGATTACCAAGCCGGGCTTAGCAGTATGAATGGTTACAATAACATTCTTTGTGGTTCTGTCTATTACAATTCTGGAAACAGCAGCGCTTCTCAGCCTTGTTTTCACATAAGTACGAATATCGTTATCTTCTTTAAGTTTCGGGGCATAGCTCTTCTTTTCGAACCAGTTAGATTCCCATCCTCTGATGATTCCAACTCTCACCCCGATTGGGTGCGTTTTTTGACCCAAGTTAAGCCTCCTGTTCTACTTCTACGAATTGATTGGTTTTAACCACCACGGTTAAATGGCACATCCTCTTGCGAACGCGGTATGCGCGCCCCATCGGTGCCGGCAGTATCCGCTTCATCGAAGGTCCGTTGTTTACGAATATCTCTTTGATGAATACACTCTCGGGTTGTATTCTTGCTTCTTCATTGTTATTGATCAGGTTCGAAACTGCTGATTTTATAACCTTCAAAACATTCTTAGAAGCATGTTTAGGCTGAAACTGGAGTGACTCCATCGCCTTCACTGCGTTCATTCCCCTTACGAGGTCAACCACTAATCTCATCTTTCTGGGCGATGACGGGATAAATTTATATGTTGCTCTGGCTTCCATTTTATCTCCTATCTGGCTCTTGAGGCTTTTTCAGCTTTTGTTCCCGGGTGACCCCTGAAAATGCGCGTAGGGGCAAATTCACCGAACTTATGACCTACCATATTCTCCGTCACATATACCGGAATCATCTTGTTCCCGTTGTGAACTGCTATAGTCTGCCCGATAAAATCCGGGGTGATCATAGAAGCACGCGACCAGGTCTTGATTATCTTTTTCTGACCTGACTCGTTTAGCTGCTGCACTTTTTT
Organism: Ignavibacteriaceae bacterium; assembly: GCA_008933765.1. GTDB lineage: Bacteria > Bacteroidota > Ignavibacteria > Ignavibacteriales > Ignavibacteriaceae > UTCHB3. The sequence continues at coordinate 61,475 of WBUK01000014.1, forward strand.
CAATAGCTTATAGTGAATAAATGGGCCCTTTTTAATCGATCTTGGCATACTTACTCTCTACTACTTTCTGCGTTTTACAATAAATTTGTTCGATGGGTTCTTACGCTTGCGCGTCTTAAGACCTTTAGCAGCCTGCCCCCATGGCGAAACCGGGTGACCGCCACCGGAGGTCTTACCCTCGCCGCCACCCATCGGGTGATCTACCGGGTTCTTTGCAACACCTCTGGAGTATGGGCGCCTGCCTAACCATCTTGAACGCCCCGCTTTCCCTAAGCTGATGTTCTCGTGGTCAGAGTTTCCTACTACTCCGTAGGTCGCCATACATTCAACTTTAACCATCCTAACCTCCCCGGAAGGAAGTTTGAGGGTTGCCATTTCCTTTTCTCTTGCAACAAGCTGAATCGAAGAGCCCGCACTTCTTGCGAGTTGCCCGCCTTTACCGGGGCGCAATTCAACATTGTGTATAAAACTTCCTACAGGTATCTCTTTAAGCGGAAGTGCGTTACCTACTTTAATCTCCGATCCTGAACCGGAAACAACTTTCTGACCAACCTTAATGCCGGCAGGCGCAAGTATGTATCTCTTTTCGCCGTCTTCGTAGTGTAACAGTGCAATTCTGCAGGTGCGGTTCGGGTCGTATTCTATAGATACTACCTTACCGGGAACACCAAACTTGTTCCTCTTAAAGTCAATTATCCTGTATTGTCTTTTATGCCCACCGCCTCTGTGCCTGGCGGTAATGCGGCCTAAATTGTTTCTGCCGCCCGATCTGTCCAATGGGAGAAGTAACGACTTCTCCGGTTTGGATTTAGTTATCTCGGTAAACGCCGAGACAGATCTGAACCTTGTGCCGGGTGAAGTGGGCTTATATTTTCTTATTGCCATTGATAAAACTCCGGTCTGCTTCTATGCTTGTTCAAATAATTCTATCTTATCGCCTTGTTTCAAAGTAACATAGGCTTTCTTGAACCGTGGTGTCTTGCCGGTAAACCTTCCTGATTTCCTGAACGAAGTGCGTAATTTTCCTTCGTATTTAACCGTGTTTACCGATGTAACAGTAACACCGAATTTCTTTTCAACCGCCTTGGCGATCTCAATTTTATTTGCGTCCCAGGTTACTTCAAAACCATACTTGGCTCCCGAGAGCATTTTAACACTTTTTTCGGTGTAAAGTGGCTTAATCAAAACTTCTTTCATTTACTCAGCCGCTGCCTTTTCTTTAGAATAAGTGTTGTTAAAATATTCTGCCGCCCCGGATTGAAGCAACAGCACCTGCGAGTTCAGGATGTCGTAGGTGGAAACACTGTTAACACTGAGAACTTTCACTCTTTCAATATTTCTTCCTGAGCGGTAAACATTCTCGTTATGTTCTGAAGTTAACAGAAGAACTTTTTTACCTTCAAGTTTCAGTGCCTGAAGCAATGCAACAAAATCTTTTGTTTTGGGGGCTTCGTAGTTAAAATCTTCTACAATAACCAACCGCTCTTCAGAATATTTAAGGGAAAGAGCCGACTTCTTAGCCAGTATCGCAACCTTGCGCGGCAGTTTCAACCGATAGTCTCTCGGCTTGGGCCCAAAGATTCTGCCTCCGCCCACCCACAATGGTGAGCGAGTTGTGCCGGCACGGGCACCACCTCTGCCTTTTTGCCTCCAGGGCTTCTTTCCTCCGCCTCTTACTTCGCTTCTCTCTTTTGTTTTGTGCGTACCCTGCCTTTGATTTGCAAGGTAAACTTTCGAAGCAAGATACAGAACATGATGGTTCGGCTCTGCCGAGAAAACTCCATCATTTAATTCGATCTGTCCGGAGACTGTACCGTCTGTTTTATAAACATCAACAAACATTTCTAACCTGAACTAATTTTTAAGTAATTCTACTATTGAATTTACGGCACCCGGAACAGCGCCTTTAACTAAAACTATGTTTTTATCTTCAATTATCTTAACGACCTGAAGATTTAAAGCGGTAAACCTTTGATTACCCATTCTGCCTGCCATTTTCTGACCGGGAAATACCCTTGAAGGGTAAGATGAAGCACCAATTGAACCGGGTGCTCTGAGCCTGTCGGACTGACCGTGTGTCGTACCGCCTACTCCGCCAAATCCGTGCCGTCTCATGACACCCTGAAAGCCTTTACCCTTACTTTTTCCGGCTACTTTTATTATTTCGCCTTCTGTAAAGATGTTCGCTCCTATGGTATCACCGATATTATACTCTGCCACGGAATCTACGCGGAATTCTCTTAAATGCCTGACCGGTGTGAGGTTCTTCTTCTTGAAATCACCAAGAACCGGTTTTGTCAGGCTTTTCTCTTTTACTGCACCAAACCCGAGCTGAATGGCGTTGTAGCCGTTAATTTCGGTGCTGCGTACCGCAGTAACGGTGCAGGGGCCCGCCTCGATGATCGTAACAGGGATTCTGTTACCGGAATCATCATAAATGGCAGACATTCCAATTTTTTTACCAAGTATTCCTAACATATATTCTCTCCGCAATCCCTTAGAGTTTGATCTCTATGTCAACTCCGGCAGGGATATCTAATTTACCTAACGAATCGATTGTTTTTGCGCTCGAATTGTGAATATCAATTATTCTTTTGTGCGTACGGGTCTCGAACTGCTCGCGGGATTTTTTATCCACATGCGGTGAGCGCAATACTGTGTAAATCGTTTTCCTTGTTGGTAACGGTATAGGGCCCGAAACCGAAGCTCCGGTGCTCTTAACTGTTTTAATAATTTTTTCGGTCGATTTATCTATAAGTATATGATCGTAAGATTTTAACTTAATTCTAATTTTCTTCCCGGCCACTTTAATTTACCTCGTTTTTTAAGACACACAGCGGGGGCAGTAGTGCCCCCGCAGGTGACAAATAAAGATTCTCTTCTATTCGATGATCTTAGTTACAGTTCCGGCGCCAACGGTTCTGCCACCCTCGCGGATAGCGAAACGCAAGCCCTCTTCCATAGCGATTTCAGAGATCAACTTAACAGTCATCGTTCTGTTATCGCCAGGCATAACGATATCATCCGGGTTTTCCAAAGAAACAACACCGGTAACATCGGTTGTTCTGAAGTAGAACTGTGGTCTGTAACCGTTAGAGAATGGTTTGTGACGGCCACCCTCTTCTTTTGAAAGCACATAAACCTGGCACTCAAAATGAGTGTGCGGTGTAATTGAGCCGGGTTTAGCAAGAACCATTCCTCTTTCGATTTCATTCTTGTCAACACCGCGCATCAGAATACCTGCGTTGTCACCGGCTTGTGCTTTATCCAATTCCTTACGGAACATTTCGATACCTGTAATAACGGTTTTCTTGTGCTGACCCAACCCTATAAGTTCAACTTCTTTACCAAGTTCAACTTCGCCTCTTTCAACTCTACCGGTGGCAACAGTACCACGACCGGTAATCGAGAAAACATCCTCTACAGGCATAATGAAAGGTTTGTCAATGCTTCTTTCAGGGAGCTGAATCCATGTATCTACTGCATCCATAAGATTCCAGATGCACTGGTATCTTGGGTCATCAACGGGGGCTTTAGCAGCACCGGCTTCAAGCGCCTGAAGTGCAGAACCTCTGATAATTGGGGTGTTTTCACCGTCAAATTCGTTATTATCAAGGATTTCTCTAAGTTCCATTTCAACCAACTCGAGCAACTCTTCGTCTTCCATCATATCAACTTTATTAAGGAAAACAACCATACGGGGCACGCCAACCTGACGGGCAAGAAGGATGTGCTCTCTGGTTTGGGGCATCGGTCCGTCGGTAGCTGCAACTACGAGGATTGCACCGTCCATCTGAGCAGCACCGGTAATCATGTTCTTAACATAGTCAGCGTGACCGGGGCAGTCAACATGTGCATAGTGTCTGTTTTCTGTTGAATACTCAACATGTGAAGTGGCAATTGTTATACCACGAGCTTTTTCTTCGGGGGCGTTGTCGATCGAATCAAAAGATCTAACTTGCGACAAACCCTTGTTTGCTAATGCCATCGTAATGGCGGCAGTCAAAGTGGTTTTACCGTGGTCAACATGACCGATTGTACCAATGTTGACATGCGGTTTCGACCTGTCAAATTTTTCTTTGGCCATCTGTTTATCTCCTGTTAATTTTTCTGCTTGGTTAAATTGTTCACACAGTAGTAGCTGTTTTTCTACCGGAAGCCTTTTCCGATATCTCTTCAGCTATTGATTTAGGTACATCTGCATAGTGCGAGAACTGCATCGTGTAAATAGCGCGTCCCTGGGTCATCGATCTGAGGATTGTTGCATACCCGAACATCTCTGCAAGAGGTACTTTTGCTTTAATAACCTGGGCATCCTTACGCGAGGTGAACCCTTCGATTCTTCCGCGTCTGGAGTTCAGATCGCCCATCACATCTCCAAGGTATTCTTCCGGTGAAATTACTTCCACCGATACTATTGGCTCTAAGATCACCGGTTTCGCCTTTTTGGCTGCGTTCTGGAAACCCATCGAGCCGGCTACTTTGAACGAAATCTCGTCGGAATCTACATCGTGATACGAACCGTCGAAAAGACGAACCTTTATATCCACCATCGGATATCCGGCTACTATTCCGTTGCGCATTGCCTCCTGAACACCCTGAGATACTGCCGGCACATATTCTTTTGGCACTACACCACCGACAATACCGTTGATAAATTCGTAACCCTTGCCCGGTTCGTTGGGGCCAACTTCAAGCCATACATGACCGAATTTACCACGACCACCCGACTGTTTAACGAATCTGCCTTCAGCTTCAACAGTCTCCGTGATCGTTTCTCTGTAGGCTACCTGAGGTTTGCCCACATTTGCATCTACTTTAAACTCTCTTTTAAGGCGATCAACTATTATCTCCAAGTGAAGCTCACCCATTCCCGCTATAATCGTCTGTGCGGTCTCTTCATCTACGGTTACCCTGAAGGTCGGGTCTTCATCCATAAGTTTCGAGAGGGACTCCGAGAGCCTGTCCTGATCTGCTTTTGTTTTTGGCTCAATAGCAATCTGAATCACCGGTTCCGGGAACTCCATCTTCTCAAGAACTATCGGATCGTCTTCCGTGCAAAGTGTATCGCCTGTTCTTGTGAACCGAAGCCCAACTGCGGCACCAATATCACCGGCTCTAACCTCGGTTATCTCTTCCCTGTGGTTCGCGTGCATCTGAAGAAGGCGGCTGATCCGCTCTTTCTTTCCGGTAACTGAATTGTAGATATAAGAACCTGACTCAAGTTTACCGGTGTAAACCCTGAAGAATGTAAGTTTTCCAACATAGGGGTCGTTCATAATCTTGAACGCCAAAGCTGAAAATTTTTCTTCTTCAGAAACTACTCTTTTAATTTTATCATTTATCCCCACATGGTGCGCTTCTATTTCTTTTGCATCCAAAGGTGAGGGGAGAAAATCGATAACTGCGTTAAGCAGCATCTGAATCCCTTTATTTTTGAAGGATGCACCACAAAGCACCGGGATAATAACATTATCAATGGTTGCTTTTCTTAAAACCGATCTGATCTCTTCAGCTGAAATCTCCTGACCTTCAAGATATTTCTCTAAGAGAGTGTCGTCAACATCAGATACTGCTTCAAGCATTTCTGTTCTGTATTTCTCGGCAAGTTCAAGCAAATCTTTTGGTATATCAATTACATCAAACTCTTTGCCTTGTGTTTCATCGTGATAGATGATCGCTTTAAAACCGATCAAATCGATCACTCCGGCAAACATATCACCCTGCCCAATCGGCAGTTCAATAGGGATAGCATTTGCCCCAAGGCGCTCGCGGATCATAGAAAGCGCATTGAAGAAATCAGCGCCAACTCTGTCCATCTTATTTATAAAAGCAATTCTGGGTACGCCGTATTTATCGGCTTGCCGCCAGACTGTTTCACTCTGCGGTTCAACGCCTCCTACGGCACAAAAAAGTGCAATTGCTCCGTCAAGAACCCTTAAAGATCTTTCCACCTCAACAGTGAAATCCACATGCCCCGGTGTATCGATAATATTAATTCTGTGCTCTTTCCACATACAGGTAGTGGCAGCACTCGTAATAGTGATACCCCTCTCTTTTTCCTGTTCCATCCAATCCATGGTAGCGGCACCGTCGTGAACTTCACCCAACCTGTGCGACTTACCGGTATAAAACAATATTCTCTCGGTCGTAGTGGTCTTTCCGGCGTCTATATGCGCCATGATCCCAATGTTACGGACCTTATCAATAGATAACTTTTTACTCATTTTTCCGAATTTATTCCTGAATTACCACTTAAAATGAGCAAAAGCTTTGTTTGCTTCAGCCATTCTGTGCGTATCTTCTTTTTTCTTAACCGCATTCCCGGCGTTGTTCGAGGCATCAATAAACTCGTTAGCAAGTTTAGAAGCCATCGATTTATCTTTTCTGTCAGAAGCGTATCTTTTTAACCATCTGATAGCCAAAGCCATTCTTCTTTCAGGCCTTACTTCCATCGGTACCTGATATGTAGCCCCGCCGACTCTCCGGCTCCTGACTTCAATCACGGGCTGTGTGTTTTGCAAAGCCTTTTTAAAAGTTTCTAAAGCGGGCTTTGAAGTTTTTTCTTCAACGATTGCAAAAGCGTCATAAACAACGGTTCTCGCTGTCTCTTTGTTACCATCTTCCATGATGGCGTTGATGAATTTAGCTAACGAATGATCACCAAACCTGGGGTCCGGTTTTATATACCTCTTGGGTGCTCTCTTTTTTCTCATAATTGCTTATTTATTTTTGTTGTTTGGGCCTTTTAGCGCCATATTTGGATCTGCCCTGTCTTCTGTCGGAAACACCGTTGGAATCAAGTGTTCCTCTTACAATGTGATACCTTACACCGGGCAGGTCTTTAACTCTTCCGCCTCTTATCAGCACGATCGAGTGCTCTTGAAGGTTGTGCCCCTCACCGGGTATGTACGCACTAACTTCTATATGGTTCGTTAATCTTACTCTTGCTACTTTTCTCAAAGCAGAGTTCGGTTTCTTCGGAGTTGTTGTGTAAACTCTGGTGCAAACCCCTCTCTTTTGAGGGCAGGAAGAGAGCGCCGGCGCTTTGTTCTTGGAAAGAACAGCCGTACGACCTTTTCTTACCAACTGATTTATTGTAGGCAATATAAACTCCTGGTTTTGTCCAAAACTTAAAAAAAATTCAGACTTCAAATATAGGGCAAAAATATTTAATTGTCAAACTTTTTAACTTGACAAAAGAAATAATTTTCCGTTAATTCCACCAACTTGCTCGGTGGAAGCCTCCGCGATCCATTCCGCGGGCATAAAAAATAAGGTGGGAGCCCCCGATCCATTCCGGAGGCTCTTACAAAAAATATGTCAGGCAGAAGGTGTAACAACAGCGGCAGTAGCTTCTGTTGCTTCTTCCATTGCAAGCTCGTTCTCGTCTTTTACAACGAGCTGACGGTATTTTCTCAAACCCGTGCCTGCAGGAATAAGACGACCCATAACGACATTTTCTTTCAGCCCTCTGAGTGTATCTCTTTTTGCCTGAACAGCGGCATTCGCAAGAACTTTTGTTGTTTCCTGGAATGAAGCTGCGGAAATGAAACTTTCAGTTTCAAGTGCTGCACGGGTGATACCCAGCAGCATGTGATCGAAGGTAGCCAGTTCAGCCTCGCGATATTGTATCTCGGGCTTACTTCTTTTCTTTAACTCAAGGTTAAGCTCTGTCAGCTTCTTCTTCGAAATTAACCGACCCGGTTTAAGGATCGAGCCGCCCGGATCGGTTACAACAACCGATTCCATCAACTTTTCATTCTCTTCCATGAATTCCGATTTATCAACAACATCTTCCTCGAGGAATCTGCTGTCTCCCGGAAGCACAACTTTAATTTTCTGCAGCATCTGACGAACGATAACTTCGATGTGCTTATCGTTAATCTTAACGCCCTGCAGACGATATACTTCCTGAATCTCGTTCACTAAATATTCCTGAACTGCGTTTGTTCCCTTGATTTTAAGGATATCGTGCGGGTCAACAGGACCGTCGATAATCTTTTCACCGGCGGGAATCTCGTCGCCTTCCTGTACCAATGTGTGTTTTGAAATCGGAACAGAGTATTTTTTCTCATCGGAACCGTCAACTGCTGTTACGATAATTTCACGGGTTCCTTTTTTCCTGGCACCAAAAGTAACAACGCCTTCGATTTCGGCGATAATAGCGGGCTCCTGCGGGTTTCTGGCTTCAAAAAGCTCGGTTACCCTTGGAAGACCGCCCGTAATATCCCTCGTTTTCGAAGCTTGTTTTGCAATTTTAGCAAGGATTGTGCCCGCCGAAATTTCCTGACCTTCTTCAACTGAAAGAAAGGCTTTGGCAGGTATGTTGAACGACCTCTTTTCACCTTCGGCGTTTTCTATAACGATTGATGGAGTAAGAGTTTTATCCTTAGGCTCAATTACAACTTTCTGAACATGGCCCGTTTGATCATCCGTGATCTGCTCGAATGTAAATTTATCGATAAGATCAACAAATTGAACCGTTCCGTTTATGTCAGAAAGAATCAGTGCGTTGTAAGGATCGTGATAATACAGCGGTTGTTTTTTTCTGAGCGACTGTCTATCGTTAACCAGCAACTCCGCTCCGTAAGGAACATCAAATTTTCTCAGCAGAATATCGTTGTTGTCAACTATCTCTAAAACCCCTCTTCTTCCGGTAACTACTTTTACCTTTCCGAATATCGAGTCTTTTTCAACATAAGAGATACGATTGAATACTGCAGTACCTTCAACCGGTGTGTCAACCTGAGATTGAGTTGCTATACGGGCAGAGGTACCTCCTAAGTGGAAGGTTCTCAGCGTAAGCTGTGTACCCGGCTCACCGATCGACTGGGCTGCGATTACTCCAACCGCTTCACCTATCTCAACCAACTTGCCGTTCGTAAGATTTCTGCCGTAACAGTGCGCACATACACCATATTTTGACTCGCAAGTGAGCACTGTTCTGATATAAACAGAATCAAGACCCACATCTTCGATCACATTTGCAACCTCTTCGGTTATCATTTTACCGTTTTCGAGGATAACTTCATCAGTTCTCGGGTCGATAATATCACCCTGAGCCACTCTGCCTACGATTCTTTCGGTCAATGGTTCACGCTCTTCACCGGCTTCTCTGAGTGCAGAGATTTCAATTCCGAGGATTGTACCGCAGTCAATTTCAGTAATAATTACATCCTGCGCCACATCCACCAATCTTCTTGTAAGGTAACCCGCGTCTGCAGTCTTAAGTGCTGTATCTGCAAGACCTTTACGCGCACCGTGCGTTGAAATGAAGTATTCAAGCACCGATAAACCTTCTTTGAAGTTTGCAATAATCGGGTTTTCGATGATTTCGCCCGCCTGACCGCTTAGGGTCTTCTGCGGTTTCATCATCAGTCCGCGCATACCGGCAAGCTGACGAACCTGCTCGGATGAACCTCTCGCACCCGAATCAACCATCATGTGAATTGGGTTGAAGCCCTGGTTGGATTCTCTGAGTTTCTCCATCAAAACTTTACCGACATCGTTCGTTGCATGTGTCCAAATATCGATGATCTTATTATATCTCTCGGTATCGGTAATAAAACCATTTTCGTGCTCGTTAAGCACCTGTTCAACTTTTTTGTTGGCTTCGCTTATTATCACTTCTTTCTCTTCGGGAACCAAAAGGTCGCTGAAAGAGATCGAAAGACCGCCCTTCATCGCATAAAGGAACCCAAGGTCTTTAAGATCATCTAAGAACTGCGCCGTTACTTTGTTACCCAAAGTCATAAACATCTGATTAACAAACGCACCGAACGATTTTTTTACCAATAACTGGTTGTAGTAACCCATCTCCTTGGGCACTATTCTGTTAAATATCACACGCCCGACGGTAGTTTCAACAAGTTTACCATCCATTCTTACTCTTACTTTAGCATGCAGTTCAACAGCGCCATTGTTGTATGCAACGGTAACTTCTTCGGTATCGGCAAAAGTCATACCTTCGCCAACGGCACCGTCTTTTTTCTTAGTAAGATAGTAAACCCCAAGAACGATATCCTGTGTAGGAACAACAATCGGCGAACCGTTCTGTGGCGAAAGAATATTATGGCTTGAAAGCATTAAAAGTTGTGCTTCAAGCTTTGCCTCGTCAGAAAGGGGCACATGCACCGCCATCTGGTCACCGTCAAAGTCGGCGTTAAACGCAGTACATACCATCGGGTGTAACCTGATCGCTTTCTCATCGATGAGAACGGGCTGGAAAGCCTGGATGCCAAGTCTGTGAAGCGTAGGTGCACGGTTCAGCAGTACCGGGTGCCCATCGATGATTCTTTCAAGAATTTCCCAAATTATCGGGTCTTTTCTCTCAACCACCTTTTTGGCGCTTTTCACCGTTTTGTTGTGGCCTCTTTCAATCAACTTACGGATAATAAGAGGTTTGAAAAGCTCGTAAGCCATATCTTTGGGAAGCCCACACTGATGGAGTTTCAACTCGGGACCCACAACAATAACCGACCTGCCGGAATAATCAACCCTTTTACCGAGCAGGTTCTGGCGAAACCTTCCTTGTTTTCCTTTCAGCATATCGCTGAGTGATTTCAAGGGGCGGTTGTTGTCGCTTCTTACAGCCGAGCCGCGTCTTGAGTTGTCAAAAAGTGCGTCAACCGCCTCCTGCAGCATCCTTTTTTCGTTTCTGAGGATAACTTCAGGGGCTTTAATATCAATAAGTCTCTTCAGACGGTTGTTACGAATAATCACCCTTCTGTAAAGATCGTTAAGGTCGGAAGTGGCAAATCTTCCTCCTTCAAGCGGCACCAAAGGTCTTAGTTCCGGCGGGATAACAGGAATGTAGTTCAGCACCATCCATTCCGGTTTGTTCTCCGGTTTGTCGTCTTTGGTTCTGAAAGCTTCAATAACTCTCAGCCTCTTAAGAAGGTCTTCTTTTTTCTGTTGCGAAGTTTCTCTGTTAAGCTGTTCTTTCAGTTCATAGAAAGTCTCTTCAATGTTCATCTCTTTGAGCAGCTCTCTGATAGCTTCACCGCCAATTTTTGCGTAAAATTTCTCAGGGTCGTCGTCGGCAAGTTTGTCGTTCCCCGGTGGTAACGATTTCTGAATCTCCGAGTACTGATCCTCGGTGATAAGGTCGTTAACTCTTAATCCTGTTGGTCCCGGGTTCATCACTACATACGATTCGTAGTAAACGATTTTTTCCAGTTCTTTGGTTGAGAAACCCAACAGGTTCCCAATTTTAGAAGGAAGAGATTTAAAGAACCAAATATGAACGACAGGCACTGCCAAGCCGATGTGCCCCATTCTTTCACGACGCACACTTTTCTGCGTTACTTCGACACCGCAGCGGTCGCAGATGATACCTTTATATCTTATTCTTTTATACTTACCACAATAGCATTCCCAATCTCTTGTGGGTCCAAAAATCTTTTCACAGAACAGCCCGTCTTTCTCGGGTCTGAAAGATCTGTAGTTGATAGTTTCCGGCTTTGTTACCTCGCCATGAGACCTGTCAAGTATATCATCCGGGCTTGCTAATGTAATAGTAATGGAATTAACATCCTTAATTACATTTTCCGGCAATCTTAATGACATATAATAAACTCCTTCCGGGTATCTGGTTTCAAATTCTTTAACTACTCTATTTCAACATCAAGGCCCAGACCTTGAAGCTCTTTTATGAGTACATTAAACGCTTCGGGCACATTAGGCTCTTGTATGTTCTCGCCTTTAACGATTGATTCATACACCTTAGTTCTACCCGCAACATCATCGGATTTAACAGTGAGAATCTCCTGCAGGATGTGCGAAGCGCCGTAAGCTTCAAGAGCCCACACTTCCATCTCTCCGAATCTCTGCCCGCCAAATTGCGCTTTACCGCCAAGTGGCTGCTGCGTGATAAGTGAGTATGGCCCAATCGACCGTGCGTGAAGTTTATCGTCCACAAGGTGACTGAGTTTTAGCATGTAAATGTAGCCACAGGTAACTTTCTGGTCGAATGCGCTGCCGGTTCTGCCGTCGTACAACTGAATTTTACAGCCTGCGGGCAGATTTGCTTTTTCTAAATATTCGTTGACATCTTTCACCTCCGCACCGTCGAAAACAGGGGTGGCAAACCTAAGCCCAAGCTCTTTACCCACCCAGCCAAGCGCTGTTTCGTAAAGCTGACCTAAGTTCATACGAGAGGGCACGCCAAGCGGGTTGAGTATCATCTCAACTCGGGTACCATCCGGAAGGAAAGGCATATCTTCCTCGGGAACAATCTTGGCTACAACACCTTTATTTCCGTGCCGCCCTGCCATTTTATCCCCAACGGATACTTTTCTCTTCTTGGCAACATACACTTTTGCAAGCTGTATGATGCCCGGAGGAAGCTCGTCACCGATAAGTATTTTCTGCTTCTCGCGTTTATAATCTTCATCCAGATCCGCAAGTTTTCTGAGGTAGTTTTTCATCAGCGCCTGAACGAACTCGTTAGCACGCGCATCTTCGAACCAAGGGAGTTTTTCGTCAAGTTTTTCAATAACTTCAATACCCTCAAGTGTTTCTTCAGTAATCTTCGTTCCGGCTTTAATAACCTCGATCCCGTGCTCGTCTTTCACACCGAGAGTTTTTTTACCGGCGCAAATTTTAGCGAGTCTTTCGATCATTTTTTTGCGCAGTTCAACTTTATTTCTTGCGTTGGTTGCGTCAAGTTCTTCATTTAATTTTTTCTCTAAGCGTTTTGATTCAGGATCTTTACGCCTGCGGCTGAAAAGCCTTGTTTTAATAACAGTGCCTCTTAGCCCCGGTGTTGCACGCAGAGAAGCGTCTTTAACTTCACCGGCTTTATCACCAAAAATCGCTCTGAGCAGTTTCTCTTCCGGTGTCGGGTCAGATTCCCCTTTCGGGGTCAGTTTACCGATCAGGATGTCGCTTTCTTTAACTTCCGCACCGATTCTGATAATACCGTTTTCATCCAGATTTTTAACGGTTTCTTCACTAACATTCGGAATTTCACGGGTAAGCTCCTCGTCGCCGCGCTTTGTTTCACGCACCTGAAGTTCGAACTCTTCGATGTGAATCGATGAGAAAACATCGTTTTTCACCAATTTTTCAGAAAGAATAATGGCGTCTTCAAAGTTGTAACCTCTCCACGGCATGAACGCCACAAGGATGTTTCTTCCAAGTGCCAGTTCGCCCTGATCAGTGGCAAATCCGTCGGCAAGCACATCACCTTTTTTAACTTTTTGCCCAAGTTTAACGATCGGGCGCTGTGTTATGCTGGTTTCTTGGTTCGTACCTGAAAATTTCACCAACTTGTATGTTACAGTTTTAACTTCGTCGAACTCTGTAAGTGCTTCAAATGAAAGTGGATCGATGTTGTAATCAACCACAATCTTGTCTGAATCCACATAAATAACTTCACCGTCTTCTTCGGCAACAATTACCGATCGGGTGTCGCGCGCTACTCTGCCTTCCAAACCGGTGCCTACTATCGGCGCTTCAGGTTTAATTAAAGGAACTGCCTGGCGCTGCATGTTCGAACCCATCAGCGCTCTGTTTGCATCATCGTGTTCTAAGAAGGGAATTAGTGCAGCGGCAGCGCTTACTATTTGCTCGGGAGCAACATCCATAAATTCAACTTCTTCAGGATGAACTATGGGGAAATCACCTTTTCTGCGGCATTTTACCCTTTCTCTGATGAATCTGCCTTCGCCGTCGATCTCTGCGTTTGCCTGAGCAATCGTGTACATATCTTCCTGCTCGGCTGTCAGGTAAACAACCTCATCGGTTACTACACTGTCTTTAACAACACGGTATGGGGTTTCTAAGAAACCAAATTTGTTAACGCGCGAGAAAATAGTTAACGACGAAATGAGACCGATGTTAGGTCCCTCAGGCGTTTCGATCGGGCAAAGCCTTCCGTAGTGTGTATAGTGCACATCACGCACCTCGAACCCCGCTCTCTCACGGGTAAGACCACCGGGACCTAAAGCCGACATCCTCCTCTTATGCGTAAGCTCTGAAAGAGGGTTGGTTTGATCCATAAACTGCGAAAGCTGATTTGTTCCGAAAAACGAGGTTATAACGCTCGAAATGGTTCTTGCATTAACGAGGTCCTGCGGTGCAAACCCTTCGGCGTCACGAATGGACATTCTGTCTTTAATCGTTCTGGCCATTCTTGCCAAACCGGTGTTGAACTGCTGCTGCAGTTGCTCTCCGACTGTTCTTACTCTTCTGTTACCAAGGTGATCGATATCGTCAGAAGCGGCGTTTTCCTCTTTCATTAAAATTATATATTTCATAATTTCGATGAAATCGCGGGTATCCAGCACTCTGAGATCATCCGGAATAATTCCGCCAAGCTCAAGCTTATCGTTCATTCTGTGCCTTCCAACTTCACCGAGGTCGTATCTTTTATCGTTAAAGAAGGTTTTTTCCAGCAGTGCTTCTGCTGTTTCAACATCGGGGGCTTCGCCGGTTCTTAACTGCCTGTAAATCGCAAGAAGCGCTTCCTCTTTGCTGTGTGTTGTGTCTTTTTCAATTGTGTTAAGAATCAGGTTCTGATCTAAGTTAAGGTCTGTTCTGATCAAATTAATCGATTCAACGCCCGCTTCTTTAATCATTGCCAGGGCTTCTTCATCGATAATATCGTTTCTGTTTAAGAAAATCTCGCCGGTGTTTGTGTTGAACACTTCAGTAGCTACTTTTCTTGAGAGCAGCGTTTCAAGCTCGATATCATTCAGATCAACTGTTTCGTAAATTCCGAAAATGCTCAGAATTTCATCGTCGGTTTCATAACCTAAGGCTCTCAGAAGTGTAGTCGAAGGGAATTTCTTCCTTCTGTCTATATATACATTAAGAACATAATTAATATCAGTTGTGAACTCAACCCACGAGCCTTTTAACGGAATGATCCTCGCAGAGTATAGCGGGGTTCCGTTCGGGTGGATAGTCTGTGCAAAAGCAACACCGGGCGAGCGGTGAAGTTGTGAAACCACAACGCGCTCTGCACCATTAATTACAAATGTCGCCTGCTCTGTCATATATGGCAGCGTGCCAAGATACACGGTCTGTTGAACCGAGTTTACCCATTCATTTGTATCGGGGTCTTTCGACGAAAGAGTCATCCTTGCTTTAATAGAAGCGGAGTAAGTCAGCCCTTTTTCACGGCACTCCTGCAAAGAGTATCTTGGTCTTTCGATGTAATATTCGTCAAAATCTAAGCGGTATTTCGCCCTACTGGTGTCAGGGTTGTCTAAAATGGGGAAATTGCCGGTAAAAACCTGCTGCAACCCCTTGTTTTCCCTCTGTGCGGGGGCAATATCCATCTGTAAGAAATCGAAAAAAGATTCCTTCTGTACACCCAGCAAATCCGGAATATCAATAACCGGAATGATGTTCCCGAAGGTAATTCTGTCGTTGTTCAATTGAATAACCTCAAAGTTGTGTTGTCAAATCTAAAGGTAGCGAATTTGATCTGAACATAAATAATAAAAAGCGATAAGACGAAGAAAGCTCGTCTTATCACTTAATAAACATGTAGCAGAAAAGGTTTCCGTATTGGTTACTTCATTTCTACTTTAGCGCCGGCCTCTTCAAGTTCTTTCTTAACTTTTTCGGCTTCGTCTTTGGATACCTGCTCTTTAATCGGCTTGGGAGCAGCTTCCACTAAGTCTTTAGCTTCTTTCAAGCCTAAACCGGTGTGTGCTCTAACCACTTTGATAACGCCGATTTTGTTAGCGCCCGCTTCAACGAGCACCACATCGAACTCAGTTTTTTCTTCTGCAGGGGCAGCAGCTTCAGCAGCACCGCCGGCAACAGCACCAACCACTACAGGGGCGGCAGCCGTAACACCAAATTCATCTTCAAGTGCTTTCTTTAATTCAGCGGCTTCTACAAGGGTTAAACCTTTGATCGATTCTACTAATTGAGATACTTTCTCTGACATTTCTGGATTCTCCATTTTTTAAATTGTGTTAATCAATTATGCAGCTTTTTTCTTAGCTACTTCGTCAATAACAGAAACAAGGTCTCTCATTACTGCGTTGATAGCACCAACTATTCCGGATGCAGGTGCATTTATGCTGCCAAGAATACCTGCGATAATCTCTGCCTTTGTAGGCAGTTTTGAAAGCAGTTCCAACTGGTCACCGGAGTAATACTGTGTTTCAATGTAACAGGCTTTCAACCCAAATTTTTTGTTGTCATCATTGAATTTTTTGATGATCTTCGCTGCGGCAACCGGGTTGTCGCTCGCAAATGCAAATCCCGTCATCCCGACGAGAGATTCCTCCAACTTGGGATATTTGCCTGATTCTTTAAGAGCACGCTGAAACAAAGAGTTTTTAAAGACTTTGTAAACAACACCCTCTTTTCTAAACTCGCGTCTGAGTTTAGAAATTTGCTCCACATTAACACCGGAGTAGTCAGTAAGATAAATTGCGGTTGAATCGTTTAGAAGCTCGACGATCTCCGCAATAACTTCTCCTTTTTGTCCTTTATTCATTTTTCTTCCGAATCAGTTTCGTTAATACCTGTCGGTATAGAAGCAGTTTATTTTTGTGCGTAATTTCGTTAATTAAGTTCTTCTCTTACAATCTTAAGCCCGGGCCCCATAGTAGAAGAGAGGTAAACAGTCTTCATGTATGTTCCTTTAGAAGTGGCGGGTTTAAGTTTAATCACCTGGCTGATAAGCGCTTTGGTGTTTTCCGTCAGTTGCTCGGTTGTGAAATCAAGTTTACCAACAGCCGCATGAATGATACCCTGTTTGTTAACACGGAAATCGATCTTACCGGCTTTGACTTCTTTAACAGCTTTAGCAACATCAGGTGTAACCGTACCGCTTTTCGGGTTGGGCATCAAGCCTTTGGGCCCCAGTATCTTACCGAACTTACCAAGCTGCCCCATAACATCGGGTGTAGCAATTACTACATCAACATCGGGTACATTTCCTTTTTCTATCTCTGTAAGATATTCCTGAAATCCGGCGTATTCAGCCCCGGCGTCAAGTGCTTCCTGAATTTTGGGCCCCTGTGTAACCACAAGCACCTTCACACTTTTACCGGTTCCGTGAGGAAGTGAAACAGTTCCGCGAACCATCTGGTCGGCATGCCTGGGGTCAACGCCAAGCCTTAGAGCGCATTCCAGTGATTCGGTGAACTTAACATTCGAGAGCTCTTTAAGCGTATCGATCGCTTTATCGATCGTGTACTCTTTGTCTCTGTCAACTTTTTGAAGAACCGCTTTATAGCGTTTTGAAATTTTCATATTCAGCCTCCTTTATCCTTCCACCGTAATACCCATCGAGCGGGCAGTACCTGCAATCATTGCAACGGCGGCGTCTAAAGTGTTGGCGTTCAGATCGACCATCTTCAGCTGAGCGATCTCTTCTAATTGCTTGCGGGTAACCTTGGCTACCTTGGTCCTGTTCGGTTCGGCTGACCCGCCCTTTATGTTGGCAGACCTTATCAAAAGAACCGCTGCAGGAGGTGTTTTTGTAATAAAAGTAAACGACTTGTCGGTGTAAACAGTTATCACCACAGGGATGATAAGCCCGTCCTGACCGGCTGTCTTGGCGTTAAATTGTTTACAAAACTCCATAATGTTCACGCCTTTTTGACCTAAAGCCGGCCCTACCGGTGGAGACGGGTTGGCTTTTCCGGCGGGAATCTGGAGTTTTATATATCCGGTGATCTTTTTTGCCATTTTATAAACCTGTTAATAAATTAATTGTTTGTTTAGTGTACAAGCTCTGCCTGAACAAAGTCAATCTCTACAGGGGTTTGTCTTCCGAAAATGGAAACGAGAACTTTAATCTTCATCCTCTCTTCATTCACTTCTTCAACCAACCCTGAGAAATTGTTGAATGGGCCGTCTATAATTTTTACCGTGTCCCCCATTCTGAATACGGTGTCTAATCTTTCTGAATCTTCATCCTGTTTTACACGACCGACAATCCTCTTTACTTCGTCGTCGCGCAGCGGTGAAGGGTTTTTACCGCCTAAGAAACCAATAACCGATTGCGTGTTGTTAATGAAATCTTTAACCTGAGCGTCTAAATCAACACAAATAAGAATATATCCCGGCAGAAAACTTCTGATTTTGCTTCGTTTTTTACCGTCTTTCACCTCATAGATTTTTTCCTGAGGGAGCAGCACTTCAGAAATTTTTTCGGCAAGCTTGCTGTTATCACGGCTTCCGGCTTCAATTAGCCCCTTCACTCTGGCTTCGTGCCCTGAAAGGGTCTGCAGAACATACCATCTGTGTTCCATATTCACCTTAGTACAGGAAACTTACAAGATAGTTAACACCCTGGTCAATCACATAACATAAAACTGCGAAAACCAACGATGATATGATAACAACAGTGGTTGAAGCTTTTAACTCGGGGCGCGTCGGCCAGGTTACTTTCTTCATTTCCTTTACGATATCTTCGTAAAGCTTAATAATTTTTTGTTTCATTAGTGGACTTTCTCGGGCTGTTTTGAGCACGCTGGGAGGGAGTCGAACCCCCAACCTGCGGTTTTGGAGACCGCTGCTCTGCCAATTGAGCTACCAGCGTATTGGGTTATTTAGTCTCTTTATGAACTACCGGTTTGTTGCACCAACGGCAGTACTTCTTAAACTCTACTCTGGCCGGATGTTTACGCTTGTTTTTTGTAGTGGAGTAATTTCTTCTCTTACACTCGGTACACTCAAGTGTGATAATATCTCTCATTTTGCAACCTGGTTATATTCTTTTTCTTTTCTTTTCTTGAGCTGACGACCGGGATTGAACCGGTGACCTCATCCTTACCAAGGATGTGCTCTACCAACTGAGCTACGTCAGCATTTTTTTGCAAAAAAAATGAAAGAAGCGGGCGCTGTCTTTCATCTGTTTTTTTTATTCTCTGTGAGCGGGAGACGGGACTCGAACCCGCGACCAACAGCTTGGAAGGCTGTGACTCTACCACTGAGTTACTCCCGCTTTTTATTTTCTTTTTGTGGGCGGCGAGGGATTCGAACCCCCAAAGGCGTTTGCCAACGGATTTACAGTCCGCCCCGACTCTCCAACTTCGGCGTCCGCCCAACTATTTTACTATTCCAAAAACCCCGGATTCCATTCCAAAAATTTTCAGAAAGGGACTTCTAATGTAATTATTTTTTATTTCATAACCAAATGGTTTGCAAAAAAAAAATTAAATTTCTACCTCCTTACCCGAGACAATCACTTCGGTGTCAAGTGCAATTACCAACTCTTCATTCGTTGGGATTCTAAAGACATAAACCCGTGAATCATCCGAGGAGATTTCTTCTTCGCCTGCGAGGTTTTTATCATTATTTAGATTAATGCCCATAAAAGCGAGGTTTCTGCACACTTCTTCGCGCACATCGGGTGAGTTTTCGCCAATTCCCCCCGTGAAAACCAGCGCATCAATTCCGCCCATTGCGGCTGCATAAGCGCCGATATATTTGGTTATGCGGTAGCAGAAAATCTCGAAAGCATAACGGCTTCGTTTATGCCCTTCTTTCATTGAAGAGATAATTTCGCGCATGTCGGAAGATTCGCCGCTTATTCCTATTAAACCACTGTGTTTATTCAGCAAAGTGTTCGCCTCGGAAAGCTGCAGGCCCTCTTTACCCATAACATGGAGAATTACGGAAGTATCGATGTCGCCGCAACGGGTACCCATCAGCAAGCCTTCCAATGGGGTGAAGCCCATTGTGGTATCAACGGAAACACCCTGATCAATAGCCGCCATGCTGCAACCGTTACCCAAATGAGCGGTAACTATTTTCAGCTCATTAAGCGGCTTGCCCAATTTTTTGGCAGCAATTCCTCCAACATAACGGTGCGAGGTGCCGTGAAAACCATACCTTCTGATTTGGTGCATTTTATACAACTCGAATGGGATTCCGTACAAATACGCTTTCGGCGGCATTTTCGAGTGAAACGCAGTATCGAAAACACCCACCTGCGGAACATCCGGCAGAACACGCGTTACCGCCTGAATACCTTTTATATTCGGCGGGTTGTGTAACGGCGCCAAGCCTACATTATCCTGCAGAACTTTAACAACCTCGGGGGAAATTAAAACCGAACCCGTAAATGTTTCACCACCATGAACAACACGATGACCAACGGCGTCGATCTCACTTTTATCTTCAATAACGCCGTGATTTTTTGAGAGCAGCACCGCTAACACATATTCGATCCCAATCGCATGATCGAGAATCTCACCTACAATGCTGATTTTATCTCCGTCGAATCGGGTGTGGGTTAAAACTGCACCGAGCATCCCGATCCTGTCAACCAATCCTTTTGCAAGTGCAACTCGTTGAACGGTATCGTAGAACTGATACTTAATCGACGAACTGCCGCAATTTAAAACCAAAACTTTCATTATCGCCTACGAAATTATTTTACCGTTAGAATCATAAGTGTAGAAACCCTGCCCTGTTTTTCTGCCGAGTTTCTGTTCGCGAACCAATTTTCTTAAGATTGGGCACGCCCGGTACCTCGGTTCACCGAGGGTTTTCCAGAGCGTATCCATCCAGGCAAGAACCTCGTCAAGCCCCATCATATCGGCCATCTCAAGGGGCCCCTGCTGGAAGTTAAACCCAATTTTCATAGCGGTATCAATATCTTTTGCAGACGCAATTCCTTCCAAAAGAATATACATCGCTTCATTTAATAAAGGTACAATAGCTCTTGTGGTTACATACCCGGGGTACTCATACACTTCTATTGAGGTTTTACCCAAGCGGTTCGCAAGTTCTTTCAGAGCTTTCAGCGTGGGCGCCGATGTGTGCAGGCACTTAATCACCTCAACCAACGGGCGCTTCGGAACCGGGTTCAGGAAGTGCATCCCGATTACCTTATCCGGACGCGAAGTTGCTTCGGCAAGTTTGGTCAAACTTAAGGTAGAAGTGTTGGAAACAAAAATCGCCTCTTTCTTCGCGATCTTGTCTAATTCTGTGAAAATTTTCTTCTTAAGCTCAAAATCTTCATCCACCGCTTCGATAATCAGATCGCAGCCGGCAACCGACCTGATGTCAGTCACCCAACTGATTCGGCTTAATATCGCCTTCTTTTCAGAGGCAGTCATAGCCCATCTTTTTATTTCAATGTCGATGTTGTCAGAGAGTGATTCTTTCGCTTTTTCGATTCGGTCAGTGGTAACTTCAACAATCACCACTTCAATACCGTTGGCAGCTACGGCGTGAGCAATACCCTGCCCCATAACGCCCGCACCAATAATTCCGACACGGCTGAGAGAGTCAGCACTTTCGGATAACACCGATCTTTTTAAAATATCATCAATATTTATATTTTCTTCTTGCATTAGTTATTCCTTAATTAACATTAAGCATTGTTTTCTAAGCAATTTTAATGCCAACTCATTCAGGGCATTAAATCGTGCAAATTTCAACACTTATATTATTTTTTTCTCAAAAACAATAAAGTTTCAGCCGAAAACGGCAAAAACAAACTTTAATGTAATAATAAATAATATTTTTTTAATGATTTTTGTGGGATTCTTTTTAGTTTCTTTTTTTGATTCTTACGGCTTTTCTTCAAGAATAGTTGTATAGGAAGAAACAGAATCCCGGGAAGAAGTTGGGAGAATATTCTGTGCCGGGTTCGGAAATTCTAAAATTGAAATTTCGGTGGGGAATCTATCAGACACTTACTCTCGGCTCAGAGGGTTTGAAAATATGCAGACAACAAACGCAGGGGAAAAACCGGAAAGGGTCAGGCTGCAACAGATAACTGCTAAACCCGGTATTCCTCTTTACGATCTCTCGTCATCAGATCGTGAATTGCAATTCCGGGGTCTTTATCTTCAAAGAGTATTCTGTAAACTTCCGTGGTAATCGGCACTTCAACACCGTGTTTAATCGCAAGTTGCATCGCCGAGTTTGAAGTTTCAACCCCTTCGGCAACGGCAGTCATTTGCGCCAACACCTCTTTCAAAGTCATCCCGGCACCAATTTTTTCACCGACATATCTGTTTCTGCTGTGGCGGCTCATACAAGTTACGATCAGGTCGCCCATTCCGGAAAGCCCTGAGAATGTGTGCGGCTGTGCGCCCATTGCTAACCCTAAGCGGGTTATCTCGGCGGTTCCGCGCGTCATTATTGCGGCTTTTGTGTTGTCGCCCATTCCCATTCCGTCTAAAATACCGGCACCGATAGCAATAACATTCTTAAAAGCGCCTCCTAACTCAACACCAATTACATCGGTAGAAGAATAAACGCGGAAGTAACGGTTTATAAACGCACCCTGTATAAGTTTGGAAGTGGAGTGATCCTTGCACGCAGCAACAACAGTAGTGGGTATCTTTTTGCTGACTTCTTCGGCGTGGCTGGGACCGGAAAGCACCCCGATCTGATTATCACTTAACTCGGGAAAAACATCCTTATACACTTGACTTACGGTCAAAAGATGGCTTTTTTCAATTCCTTTCGAAAGAGAAACTAAAACGGAATCTTTAATATTATTAAAGGGAATTTTTTCAAGTGAACTGCGGGTGAACTGGGTGGGTATGCCCGTAACAATAAGCTCTTTACCCAGAGTGGCTTCGTCAAGATTTTTGGAAATTCTAAGGTTTTTCGGGAACGGTATCCCCGGCAGATACATAATATTTTCACGCTTC
Source organism: Ignavibacteriaceae bacterium (assembly GCA_008933765.1). Lineage (GTDB taxonomy): Bacteria > Bacteroidota > Ignavibacteria > Ignavibacteriales > Ignavibacteriaceae > UTCHB3. The sequence continues at coordinate 84,076 of WBUK01000014.1, forward strand.
TCTTCAAGCAAGGTAGCATAAGTTTCGTTATGCTCCCACAGGGTTACATCGTGCCCGTTATCGCTAAGGAGAACGGCGATGGTGGTTCCCCACGCACCGGCTCCCAAAACCGATATTTTCATTGCGGAGTTACTTTTTTTTACTGAACGATATTTTGTTCTCGTTCCCCTTAAGCAACCTTTGAATATTTGTCCGGTGCATATATACCAACAGCACTGCAACACCGAGAACGAAAGGCAACAAAGTGCCGTATCCCTGCACTTCGGCATGAAAAATGTTCTGCCGGATTATTAAAGTAAGCGGAACTGTTATGGCAGCCAGAATGGAACCAAGCGAAACATATTTGAAAATGCTTACAACGATTATAAAAATTCCTAACGCAATAAGCATATCTACAGTAGTGATAGATACCATCATTCCGAGAGCAGTGGCTACACCTTTGCCGCCCTTGAATGAGGCAAAAATGCTCCAGATGTGACCAATTATCGCGAAAATGCCCGCCATTATCCTGATTATTGTAATATCCTGAAATGGTGTCTGGTTGTTAAGTGTTACAGGATCAATATAATAAAGTTGAGATACTAACACAACGGCAACAACTCCCTTAAGAGCGTCAAGTATCGTAACTGTAATACCGTATTTGGGACCCAAAGTACGGAAGACATTCGTGCCTCCTGTATTTCCGCTACCGTGTGCTTTAATATCAATACCTTTTCTTTTGGAGACTATAACCCCGAAAGGAATTGACCCGATCAGATACGATAAAATTAAGATAGCTGCCAGTGCTAACATATTGCTTTCCTGTTGTTAATTTGATCCGTGCTAAACCCTGCCCTCGATGAGTCAAATGGCAAAATTTACTTTGTGCGAAACACTAAAATAGTTGCTTTTATTTACATAACAAAATTTCATTTTGTATTAGTTCTTATTTTGAGTGATAACCTGTTTTGTTAAATTTAACTTTGGTTTTTAATTTTTTGTATGAAAAATTTTATTTCGGTCCGGATTGTTGAATTTTTATTTCCGGGGCAATATTAGAACAACCGAACTTTCCGTAACGAAAAATATTCATAAAAATAATTCTAAGTTGTGAGTAAAAATACTAAGCGCTTTTTGGAACCTAAATTTGATAAAAAACATTGTATGTTTTTGTCTGATTAACTCTATTTCCATACTGATGATTTTCCCAAGAAAACTATCGCTATTTTTTCTGTTCCTTCTCGTTTCTTTGAACAGCCAAAGGATCGAGAAATTTTCGTTTGGTACTATAAGTGTCAGTCAAGGGCTTTCTCAGGGAAGAGTTAAAGCTATCCTTCAGGATCAAACCGGGTTCCTGTGGTTCGGTACTGCTGACGGATTGAACCGCTACGACGGTTACTCAATGCTGACTTTCCGTTTCAATGCAGAAAAAACTAACACGATTAGAGACAATACCATAAATGACTTAAAAGAACTGCCGGACGGCAAAATTGTTATAGCTCACAACGAGGGAGTTGATATTTTTGACCCCGTTACCGAGATGTTCACTCCTGTTATTTTTAATTTTATGGGTAACAATCCCCCTCGCATAAAAGATGTTGAGAAAATAATCGTCCCCGGAAAGTATAACGGATTCATTTATCTCGGAACCCAGGCGGGGCTTGTTAAACATTATTTTGATAAGTCTTATGATATCCTTGTTTTGCAACTGCAGACAGACCCTGCCGAAAATGACAGAAGCATAAAAGCACTTCTTGAAGATGAAAGAGGGAATATTTGGGTGGGGACCGGCGGGGAGGGGCTTTACTTGTTCGACCCCGTTAAAAATTCTTCAACAAATCTCTATAAACCTTCACCCGTTGAAATTACAAATAAAATCCCCGCCGTAACATGTATCGGAACAGATGGTAACGGAAGAATCTTTACAGGCGAACTTAAATATTTACAGGTGTTTGACCTCGAGGGAAAACATATCCGAAAAAATATCAGCAACGGATTTGCCATTCCTATTGCATTTAATACTTTTTCAAATAACACAATTTTCGTCGCATACCTTGCTAAAGGGCTTTATCTATATTCTTTCGATAACAATTCGTTTACAAAAATCGTCGATAAAGATGGGACACTGGATTTTGGGCATCTCGATTTTTTATCGATAGTTAAAGACAGAAATGACCGCTATTGGTGCGGTTCTAACGGCTACGGTATTAAATATTTCAGCGCAAAAGAGCCAATTATTCAAAAATTTGATGATTTTGGCAATAATCTCAAAAGTATCAGGTCTTTTCTGGAATTATCCGATGGCACAGTTTTTATCTCCGGCTATAAAGAACTACAACAACTTCCAAAAGGTTTTGATACTTCCGGCTCATACAAGGGGCGTTCAATAACCGTTTTTGATGCTCCTTTCGTAGCATACTGTATGTTGGAAGATATTTACGACCGCGGTAATGGCATTTGGTTAGGAAATGAAGGCAATGGGTTGTTTCGATATTCAATCAAAAGCAACACTTCAGAACGGATCGGGAGAGTTAAAGATTCACCTGATGAAATCCACGGCGATTTTATTCAATCTATGATAATTGGAAGTGATTCACTCCTTTGGATCGCAACCGAACTCGGATTAAATGCTTATAACCCAATTACTAAAAAAACTCTCTATTATCCTGCAAGTATAGAAAAAGATACAATCAGCTCTTTCGGTTGGAGCTTTGCACTGGTTGAAAGTAATAACAGCATTTTTCTTGGTACAAGCAGCTACGGTGTAATCAGATTCGATAAATCAACAAAGCAGTTTTCTAATTTTCTTAATACCCGTTCTAAACCCCTTGCTATCCCTTCTAATGACATCAGAACTATTTTTATTAAGGGCGATTCACTCTTCTGTTTAGGGACGGGTTACGGTTTGGTCGTTTATAATTCTAAGACTCAAACGATACAAACCTACTCCTCAAATGACGGCTTACCCGGCGATTTGATTTATGGTATTCTGGAAGATAATAACGGGAATTTGTGGCTTTCAACAAACGCCGGGTTGGCTATGTTCAACCCCAAAAGAAAAATTTTCTCCTCCTATATTCTTGCCGATGGAATTCAGGGTTATGAATATAACACAAAAGCATATCTGAAACTTTCTAAAGGGCGGCTTCTTTTTGGCGGAACTGAGGGCTTTAACTTAGTTGATCCTAAAAAAATTGAGAAAGATGAAACTCCGCCAAAAATATTAATAAGCGGGCTCAACCTTTTCTCGAAAAAAATACCCGTTGGCGAGTATAACGGAAAAGTTATTCTTGATTCTGCCGTTCAATATAAAAAATCTGTTTCTTTTGACTATAATCAGAACAGTATCGCAATTGAGTTTACAGATTTTATCCCTGACACAAGATTTGTTTACTATTTAGAAGGGCTCGAGAAAGAATATTCACTTCCTACTTCCGACAGAAAGGCAATATACAGTAATTTAGCACCCGGTACATACTATTTCAAGGTCGCCACTTTGGACCGTCAAGGTAACCTCGCAGAGAACGAAGCGACACTTCAAATAATTATTAATCCGCCCTACTGGGCAACCTGGTGGTTCAGAACTCTGATTGTTCTCGCGGTAATTACGCTGATTGGTGGCGGCACTTACCGCAAAATTTCTTCAATTAAAAAGCGAAATGAAGAACTCGAAAAAATTGTATCGGAAAGAACTAAAGAATTAGCCCGCAACAAAGAAGAATTAGAGCAACGAAATGCTGAACTTCAGGAGATGGACAGTGCAAAAAACCACTTCTTCTCTATGCTGGCGCACGATATCAGAAGCCCTTTTACCGCAATTTTGGGCTATTTGCAAATTGTGAACGAAGAGTATGAGGAACTTACCGAAAATGAAAGAAAATCGTATCTGCGTAATTTATTCTCTGTTTCACAGGACCTTTTCGATTCAATAAACAATGTGCTGCACTGGTTCAGAATCGAAGTGGGCAGGGTAAATTTTCAACCGGAGGATATTCTGCTCGCTAAAGTTATCTCTGAAGTTGAGGGATTGCTTGCAGTGAACTTTAAAGATAAAGAATTGGAACTTGTTACAGAAATCAATGAAGAAACGGTAATTTATACCGATAAAGTAATGATTAAAGTTGTTCTTCAAAATCTGCTGACTAATGCCGTTAAATTTTCTGAAAAAGGGAATGCCATTTCGATTTCCGGAGAAAGGAAAGGGGATTTTTATTCAATTTCAATTAACGACTCCGGCAAGGGAATGACACCTGAAGAGGTAAATAAACTGTTCAAAAAAGAGGAAGTTTTTGTCGGCGAAGGTACACAAAAAGAAAAAGGAACCGGTTTAGGGCTCCTAATCTGTAAAGAGTTTGTGGAAAGAGGCGGCGGCGAAATTTCCGTCACCAGCATTCCGGGTGAAGGTTCAAGCTTTATCTTCACCGTTCCGTTAAAAAAAGAGACTTACTAAAAAACTCCCCCGGTTATTTCCCGTTAAAACTCCGTATGCACTATGGATGTTCCGTTAAAAAAGGAGATTTCTAAACCCTCCCGGCAACAAGTTTGCTGAAAATTACAAGATCTTCATCGGTAGTTATCTTAAAATTCAATGCTGAGCCATCGGAAATAAATACGGGGTAGCCAGCCCTGCGCATGATAGTTGATTCATCAGTGCCGTACCATCCTTCAGAATAAGCCCTTTCGAACGCCTCGGTTAATTCGCCATATCGGAAAATCTGTGGCGTCTGAACTAAATACACCTTGTTTCTGTCTATATAACTCAGGTTTCCGGATTCTGCCAAGTCTCCGTTTTCAAGAAACCCAATGGTATCGCGTGCTTTTTGGCAAACGAGCGCACTTCCCTTTTCCTTTGCAGTGGCAACTGCCCGAGCCAACACTTCCGGTGGCAGAAGCGCCCTTGCCGCATCGTGAACTACGGCAAGGTCGTCGAATGCTAAGTTGGCTTCTTTCAAAGCATTGTAAACGGAATCCTGACGCTCAAGCCCACCATCAACAATTTTTGTCAGTTTTGTCAGCCCATCGCGTTCTTTAATTGCATGAAGAATATCCCGCCCCTGCCCCGAAGTTGCAACAATTATCTCGTCTATCACCTCAGAATTTTGAAAAACTTCCAATGTGTAAGAGATCATCTCCCTGTTGTTAAACAAGATAAACTGTTTGGGAACATCCCCGCTGACTCTCGAGCCGGAACCTGCAGCAGGAATAATTGCAACCACTCTCATATTATCATCATAGCATCGCCATAGCTAAGAAATTTATACTCTTCCTTAACCGCAGTTTTATAAGCTTTCATCACTAATTCGGTGTCTCCAAATGCCCCAACTAACATCAAAAGCGTTGAGTGTGGCATGTGAAAATTTGTGATCAACTGTTTTACTACTCTGAAATTATATGTAGGATAGATGAATTTATCGGTCCAACCTTTTTGTGCTCTTACAAAGCCTTCGGAAGTTACGCTCGACTCCAGGGCACGCACTGTGCTTGTTCCCACAGCGGTTACTTTCCCGCCGGCAGCAATTGCTTTGTTGATTGTCTCCGCTGCGGTTGAAGTGATTTCGAAGAACTCAGAGTCCATCCGGTGCTTTGTCAGGTCTTCCACTTCCACTAATCTGAAAGTACCCAAGCCGATATGAAGAACGATCGGCACAATAATAACGCCTTTTTTCTTCAGAGCTTCTAACATCTCGGGCGTGAAGTGAAGCCCGGCGGTAGGGGCAGCAACAGAACCGTCAACCCGCGCGTAAACCGTCTGATAATATTCCTTATCCTGCGGCTCAGCATTCCTTTTAATGTATGGCGGAAGTGGTGTTAAACCGATATCATCAACCGCACGATAAATATTCCCGACCTGGTTAAACTTAACAGTCCGCCCTCGTGAAGTGGTGTTATCAATTACTTCGCACCAAAGAGTATCGGAAAAGTAAATTTTGTTCCCGATCCTCACTTTTCGTGCGGGGTCAACAATCACATCCCATATTGCTTCTTTTGCGTTTAACTCGCGCAGAAGAAACACTTCAATCTTCGCCTGAGTTTTCTCTTTGTTTCCGATCAACCGTGCCTGAAAAACCCTCGACTCGTTAAGCACTAAAATATCCCCTTTGTTCATAATATCAACGATATCCCTGAACTTATGGTGATCAACCGTTTTCGCCTCTCTGTTTAACAGCATCAGCCGGGCTTCATCTCGTTTTTCGTACGGATACTTAGCGACCAAACTTTTGGGGATATTATATGTAAAATCAGATAGTTTCATCTGTTTGTTTCCTTGTGTCTTTTTTATGAATCTGTCTTTAAGTCATCCGCGGCGGAACCCCCGCCGCGGATGGGAATAATCAGTTTCATGCCATTTCGACAAAATGGCGGGTGTGTTATTTAGATTTTTTCTTTCCTTTTCTCTTTGCATCTTCCGCAAGTTTCTCACGGAGCGCTGCCTGTGCAGCTGCAAGGCGCGCTATAGGCACCCGGAACGGTGAGCAGCTTACATAATCAAGCCCGGTTCTGTAACAGAACTCAACCGAAGCAGGTTCGCCACCGTGTTCACCGCAAATGCCCACTTTAAGTTTTGGCTTCGTGCTTCTGCCTCTGTGAACGCCGATCTCAACCAACTGCCCAACCCCTTCCTGATCGATCGTCTCGAATGGATCTGCCGGCAGAATTTCCTTGCTGACATAATCAGGAAGGAATTTACCCGCATCGTCCCTCGAAAGTCCGAAGGTCGTTTGGGTAAGGTCATTTGTACCAAAGCTGAAAAATTCAGCCACTTCGGCTATTTTATCAGCAACTAAAGCTGCCCTTGGAAGCTCGATCATCGTGCCGACTAAATAATCAACTTTCGTCTTTTTCTCAGCGAAAACTTCTTCAGCAACTCTTCTTACTATTTGTTCCTGAAGTTTCAGTTCGTTCACATGCCCAACCAACGGAATCATTATTTCGGGTTTAACATCCGTGCCTTTCTTTTTAACTTCAACCGCAGCTTCAAAGATTGCTCTCGCCTGCATTTCAGTTATTTCGGGGTACTCAACGCCAAGGCGGCAACCTCTGAAACCAAGCATCGGGTTCATCTCGTGCATGTTGGCAATCTGATCTTTTACCTTTTTAACCGGCACGCCAAACTCATCGGCAAGTTCTTTTATTTCAGAGTCTTTCGTGGGAAGGAACTCGTGAAGTGGCGGGTCAAGGGTTCTTACGGTTACAGGATTACCCTTCATCGCCTTGAAAATACCGGCAAAATCTTTCTTCTGAAGCGGAAGAAGCTCTGCCAAAGCGGCTTTTCTTTCCTCTTTCGTATCCGAAAGGATCATTTTTCTGACGGACTTAATTTTGTCTTCACCGAAGAACATGTGCTCGGTACGGCACAGCCCAATACCTTCGGCTCCGAATGCAAGTGCGTTTTCCGCCTGATCCGGCTGGTCAGCGTTAGTTCTGATTCCCATTTTTCTGAACTCGTCAGACCAGGTCATCAAAGTGTTGTAAATTTGGAACATCGGCGAGTTTTTAGGCTTGCGGGTTTTGTTAATCAACACTTCAATAACTTCCGACGGACGGGTTGAGATTTTTCCGAGAATAACTTCACCGGTGGTTCCGTCGATCGAAATATAATCACCCTCTTTCACTAAGAACTCGGGTCTGCCGTCAACTTTCATTGTGCCGGCGTTGTAGTCAATCAAAAGTTTTCCGCAGCCGGCAACGCACACTTTACCCATCTGACGGGCAACCAAAGCAGCGTGCGAGGTCATTCCACCGCGTGCGGTTAAGATACCTTCGGAAGCATTCATCCCTTTGATGTCTTCAGGTGAAGTTTCAATCCTAACGAGGATAACAGGATCACCTTTTTTAGCCATTTCTTCTGCATCATGCGCCGTGAAAGCAACTTTACCGGTTGCCGCACCGGGACCTGCATTAAGCCCTTTTGCCATCAATTTGCCCTCTGCAACCGCTTTTCTCTTCTCTTCAAGATCAAAGATTGGGCGCAGCAACTGGTTCAACTGATTGGGTTCAACCCTCATTAAAGCAGTTTTCTTGTCAATTAAACCTTCATTGAACATTTCAACTGCATTTCTTACGGCTGCCAACCCGGTTCTTTTACCAACGCGGCACTGCAGCATCCAAAGCCTGCCCTGCTGAATTGTGAACTCGACATCAAGCATATCTTTGTACTCTTTTTCGAGTTTGTGGCGGATTTTATCCAACTGAGCGTAGAGTTTTGGCGCTTCTTCCGCAAGCTTGCTGATCGGGTGCGGGGTTCTTATACCTGCAACCACATCTTCGCCCTGTGCGTTGAAGAGATACTCACCATAAAATACATTTTCGCCGGTGGCCGGGTCGCGTGTGAAAGCAACACCTGTACCCGAGTCATCACCCATATTACCGAATACCATCGCCTGAACATTCACTGCCGTGCCCCACTCCTCGGGGATGTTGTTGAGTTTTCTGTAAACAATTGCTCTCTCGTTCATCCACGAGTTGAAGACTGCGCCTACAGCGCCCCAAAGCTGCTCTTCAGGGTCGTCGGGGAAGTCGTGCCCTGTATGTTTTTTTATAGCCTTTTTGAATTCAACAACCAATTCTTTCAGGTCCTCAGTTGTCAGGTCTGTGTCGTATTCCACGCCTTTGGCTTTCTTCTTGGCTTCAATTATCACTTCGAAGGGGTCGTGGTCTTTCTTGTCTTTTGGTTTCAGATCGAGCACCACATCACCATACATCTGTACGAATCTTCTGTACGAATCGTAAACAAATCTTGGGTTACCGGTTGCTTCCACGAGCGCCTCGGCGGCTTTGTCGTTCAAACCAAGGTTCAAAACCGTATCCATCATGCCGGGCATCGAGGCTCTTGCACCTGAACGAACTGAAAGAAGAAGCGGGTCTTTCGGGTCACCAAACTTCTTACCCATCACCGATTCCATCTGCTTAACGGCATCTTTAACTTGTTTTGCCAACTGTTTTGGGTATTGCTTTGTGTTCGCATAAAAATATGTACACACCTCGGTTGTTATTGTGAAACCCGCAGGAACCGGCAAACCCATGTTTACCATCTCTGCTAAGTTAGCACCTTTACCACCGAGCAGGTTTTTCATTTTTGCGTCTCCTTCGGCTTTTTTGCCACCGAAGAAATAGACATATTTCACATCTTTTTTTGCCATTATCTATTCTCCATTTTTGGATTATATATTTTTCGCTTTTATCTTGTCCTGAATAAATTTTTCAAATTCTTCTTCTTCGTCAAGACGGAGGCGAATTTTTAAGAAATAAATATCAATATCGTCCAGCTCTCTTGAAAACCGGGTAAGTTTAACCGCATCTTTCTGCGTGGTAATCACGGAAAAGGCGTTGGTTGCATAAAACTCTTTTCTTATTTTTTCAACTTCTTTAACTGTGTAAGCTTTATGATCAATAAAGATCATTCTGTTTCCGGTATCAATTTTCAGTTGCCCAAGTGCGCTAAAAAAAGAGTGTGGGTTTGCTATTCCACTTACGCATAAACTTTTCTGCCCCGTAAACTCTGCCGGTTCATAATGCTTTCCCCTTTTAACATCTACAAAATAAAGAGGTTCGTAGCGAGCGTTAAAAATCTTTTTCCCTTCGAAGTGGCGCATTAACCGGCCGGGTATCTCCTTTTTTTCGGTGAACTTACGGTTGATAATAATTGCGTCCGCTCTGTTCGATCTTGCAAACGGCTCCCTTAAGTTACCCGTAGGGAACAGAGTGCGCCGCAACGGGTTTTCATCCGCTAAGAAGCGCTGTGCAATTATCAGCAGGTTGATGTCCCTTCCGATCCACCTGTGCTGATAAGCGTCGTCCAGAATTACTGAGTCAACCCCTGTTTCTTTAATCAGATTTTCAGCTGCTTCTGCTCTTTTTTCCCCAACTGCTGCGGGTATCCCACACTCTTGCGCTGTCTGGTAAATTTCGTCCCCACTCTCCTCCGGAGTTCTTTTCACACCCGATTTGTCGGCAACTAAAAGGTACCCCTTTGTTGTTCTGCCGTACCCCCTGCTCACAACCCCCGGCAGGAAACCCTCTCTTTTAAGAAGTTCGGCTAAGTAGATCACCAAAGGTGTTTTACCGGAACCGCCAACTGTTAAATTCCCCGCTGAAATTACCGGTTTATCAACTTTTTTTATCCTGAAAACACCTGAATCAAAAAGCAGATTTCTCACCCATGTAACCAGCGCATAAACCGGAACAAAAGGCAGCAACAATACTCTTAAAAGATCAAGTGATTTCAATCTTTATTTTTTTTCTTTCTTAATAAACTTTCTATCCCGCCAAAAAAAACTTTTCCCCCCGAAACAACAACTATTTCCGGAAAAATGGCTTATCAGCCAGTGCCTGAACACGGTTAAATTCCTTTTGAATTTCCGGAAGCCGCCCGGAAAGCTCTTCCCTGCTTATTTCCTGGTTAAAATAAATAGGGTCCGAATAAGCAATTTTAATAAAACTGAACGGATGCGGTATCTCGAATCTGTCCCAACTTCTCAGTTTTGATTTTCGTTTATAACTAATCCCCATCAAAATTAAGGGTACGCCGGTTTTATTCGCAACCACGGCAGCACCTGCTTTCATCTCCATCGGCGGTCCTTTGGGTCCGTCAGGCGTAATGCAGAGGTTTTTTCCGTCGTTAATTGCGGCAATCATTTCGTTTAATGCAGCACGCCCCCCTTTAGAACTTGAACCTCTGATCACCCTGTAGCCCCATTTTCTTAAAACCTCAGCCAGAATATCACCGTCTTTGCTTTGGCTTGTAAGCCCCGCACTTCCCGATTTTTTAAATCTGTACCAACCATAAAGCATTTTGCCGTGCCAGAAAGCGACAACAAACCGCTCACCCTTCTTTTCCAATTCTTCAATAGCAGCGCCGTTAACAACCTTTTTAATCAGCGAAGCGCATACAAAACTAATCAGCGGGTTAGCAATTGAAAACCCAAGCCGGCGCAAAAATGCTTTGTTCCCCTCACTAAGTTTCACTCAGAATAATCTCCGCAGCTGTTGCAGAAGCTTTGTGTTCCCCCAAATTTTCTTTAATTCTTCTGAAGCCTGTTTTCTGTTTCTCCATCAATTCCGGAGTGCTCAACACTTCCCGCACCTTATTTGCAATTTTTTCACCGGTAACATCGTTTTGAATCAATTCCGGAGCAATGGTTTCGCCGGCAATTATATTCACCATCCCAAGATTCCCGATCTTTATCAGCTTTTTACCAATCTGATAGGTTAACCCTGAAGTTTTATACACAATTACCATAGGCATCTCAAGAAGTGCAGCCTCCATCGTGGAAGTACCCGATTTAACCACACCAAACGATGCGTATTTTTTAAGTTCAAACTGATCACCCTTAACAGCTGTGAACCCACCCGCAGGGTGAAGCTGCTGCAAAAGCCCCAAATCAATTGTATCGGCACAACCGACAACAGTCTGAAACCCGAACTCTTTTTCCAAAATTTTTGCCGCATCAAGCGCCGGGTTAAGTATCATCTCAACCTCGTGCTTTCTGCTTCCGGGCAGAATAGCGAGTATCTTCTTCTCCGGCTCAATTCCCCATTTCTTTCGAAATTCTTCTTCCTGCAAAAAATTGTGCGCTTCTATTCTTTCAGCCAGCGGGTTACCGGTGAACCTTACATTAACTCCGCGCTCCCTGAAAAACTTCTCTTCAAACGGAAAAACCGAGAGCACTATATCGGTGCGCTCTTTCAGTTTTTTCACCCGATGTTGCCCCCATGCCCACACCTGCGGTGCGATGTAGTAAACAACTTTAATCCCAAGTTTTTTAAATTCAGCGGCTATTTTCAGGTTGAACCCGGGGTAATCAATCAACACAACTTTTTTAATTTTTCTTTTTACCGCTTCATTCAGAAGGGTTTTTTGAACCTTCAGAATGAACGGAAGGTGCTTAACCACTTCGGTGAACCCCAGAAACGCCATCTGCTCGATGCGGTAAATCAGTTCGAACCCTTCGGCAGCCATTTTATCGCCGCCAATTCCAAAAAGCTCAAGCTTTGGCTCTTTTTCCCTCAATGCACGCACGAGCGCTGCTCCGTGCATATCACCGCTTGCCTCCCCGGCAATAATTAATATCGAATTGGTGCCGGCGCCGGAATCTTTTCCTAAAACTGAACCCTCTGTTGAAGGCGAACCTTTATCTGAAAAGGAACTCTCCACTGAAAAAGAACCCTCTGCTGAAGTTGAACCCTCCGCTGAAAGAGAACGCTCAGCAGAAAAAGAACCCTCCGCTGAAAGAGAATCCCCCGTTGAAAAAGAACTCTCCACTGAAGATGCACTCCCGACAGCCACTTCAAAAAAATTTTCCGCCGCCGTTACAGCGGAACTTTCGGCAGCCATAAAGCTCTTGCAACTAACAAAATTATCACAATAACAATAGCCTGAAGCGATCGCATCTCACTCCGTAAACCGGCTTTGTTGTTAAGTGGCGGCTGAACAACGGCTGAGTTACGATACGGCGTTAGCCTCGGAATGAACCGCGGAACACGATCGCAATACTCCTGATATGCCTCGCCATACTGCCGTGATAAATACTTTTCTTCCTCTGAAACAATCATTATATACTGAAACACAAACCAAAGAAAAGCAACAATATGCAACCAGGGAAACAAAGCCATAGACATTACACCGATACCGACATAAATAAATATGTTGCCAACATATAACGGGTTACGAACATAGGCAAAGGGCCCCGAAATAATCAAAAAAGCGCCACCAACTGTGCCGGTTGTTCGTGTTTCGCTGCCTGCCCACCTGACACCGCCAAACCGGAAAGCCTCGCCAACAAGCACCAAAAGCAAACCAATTATAAAACTTTCTGCGGTCATCTCTGCGAAAACCAACATAAGGATAACAAACGGAATCGGGGTGTAACTTCTTAGAGAAAAAATACCAGCCGCAAATTTGTTTTCGGGTGCATTTGCCTTTTTTTTAACATCCATCAGTTTGTTCTATCCTTGCATATAAAGTTTTTTTCGGTTCAGTTCTGCTCTGTGCCTTTTTTTCGGGCGTTTTTTATTCAGCAGTTCGTTCATCCTTGCCTGCACATCACCAAAATTTCTGAAAGGGTAATATGAAACCCTGTTTTTTTCGCAATATTTCAGCAGAGTATCTTTGGCGAAAATATAGTCGCAGTGAAGTGCCGGGCACACATCGGAGTTGCCGTTGCCGATGTACACTGAAAATTCATCATCCCCGCTTAAGGCAACCACATGGTTCCTTTTGCAGTTAGCACACTTTGTGCAATGCTCGTCGCGATGGGGGAACTCCATCCGAACACCACCCCCTTTTTTGAAAATAAGCTCGTTTGCAAAATATGGGATTTGCAACCCTTCCCGGTTCAAGATGGCATCGATATAAAACGCAAATCCATCGCTTACTATATAGTGTTTAATACCCTTCGCCTTAAGAAAATCGATAAACGGGTGAAAACTTTTATCAATCTGAAACCCGGCTGCGAACTCTTTTATTGTCGCCTCATCGGTTATTTTAAGCGTTTTCAACAATTCTTCCCAAGTTTCAAAAGCGGTTAAACTGCCGTCTCTAAACCCGTGTATAATCTCGTTTGCTTTTTCAGTATCACCGAAGGTGGTAAAAATGTTTGCACCAACATCTTCCTTTGTTATCGTTCCGTCAAAATCGATAAAAACCTTAAAAACCCGCGGCACTTCACCTTTGTTAATTTCAAACATTCTGCTAATTTCAAACATTCTCAGATGCGGTTTCCCCTTAAGTTGCGCCTGATAAGCCTTTCGGAGCACATTTCACTACTGTTTAATTCAGACATAGTCAGATTACAGCCATTTTTTTCACTTCGATAAAATTGCCGTAAGTAAACCTGTAGAAATAAATCCCCGCTTTCAAACCTTCAGCCTTGAACACATAAGAATAAGTGCCTCCTTTGCTGATTTGAATCGTTTCCTTTTTAACTAACTTAAACCCTGAGTCAAAAAACTCGAATGTTACGGTTCCGGCACCGGAAACATTGTAAGAAATGGTGGTTTCGTTGGTGAAGGGGTTTGGAACATTCTGCCCGACATAGATTTTTTGAGTCGATTTCCGGGTAAAATTCCCCTGAACATACTTCATTGCCACCACTTTGTTGTCTTTCGAAATTTGTGTAACCCGGTATGTAACCGCTCCGTCACCATCCGGGGTGTCAAAAGTGTAATAAGCCCCTTTAGCACCGGGGTAAGCCACAACATTATCAATTTCAATCCACGAGGTATCTTTAACTTTCGGCTGCATTCTGTGCACAAAATAGCCTTTAACATTCCCCTCATTCGTGGCAGTCCAATTTATTTTAACCTCATCATCGTTGTAAGTAAGCCAGGCGTCAACAATCCCCTGCGGTGTCTGCCGGTTAGATGGTATCCTGACGGCGTAAATTCCGTTGGCAGACCTTGATTTTTCTTTATACACGATAATAGCGCCGTCTTTTCCGTCGAACATAAGTTGGAGGTAACTTTTATCCGGGTTACCGGAAGCGGAAACAGGAATGGCACTCTCTTCCCACTCAATTTTTCCGTTTCTGTCAATTTTTTGCAGATAAATTTCAGGTGCACCGGCTCTTTTATCCAACCAGGCAATTAAAACAGCGCCGTTGTTATCGCAGTCAATCACCTGTGAGAACTGTTTATCCTTAAAATTCCCAATAGATACACCGTTAAAAGCCCACTTTGCCACCCCCTTACGGTCAAATTTTTGCACTAAGATATCGTCGTTCCCCGCCGCTTCATTAATCCAGCTGACTACAATCGAAGAGTCGCTTCCCTCCACAGCCACCGGAGCCGAGTTAGTACCTTTGCCTGTAACCGCCTTTCTTCCCCCTTTGCTCCATCTTTCTGATCCTTTCGCTGAAATCAGTTGATGAAAAATCTCCTTAGTTTTGCCTGCCGCCTCCCAGATTAAATAATGATCACCATTTTTAAGCGTAATAACGCTTAATGATTTTACAATACCTTCTACTGTTGAGATAACTTTTGAAACTTCAGTTTTTCCGGTAGAATCAACGAAGGCAAAGTTAATCACGCTTTTCCCCCCTTGAAGGTCTATCCAGACAACGCCTGCACCCGAGTTCGGAGCCGGCAGAACATTCAGGCTCACTTTTTGGGTTCCGCCATCATCAAGCTGGATCGGTTTACTGAACCGCAGTGAACCCTCGGCATCAACCCGGTTTAACCTTACGGAATAATTACCGGAGGATGATTTTTCTATCCACCCCACATTCGAACTTGAGGCAATATCAAGCGAGACTGCATACTCCGTAATCCCTCCGTCAGGTTTTGTAACAGGAACCCCTGCAGGCTGTGCAGTCCACTTAAAATTTATACCCGAGTTAGCCTGCTGAACAAACAGCCACTTTGAGCCGTCATCCATACCTTCCAACCAACAGAATGCCACTTTACCGTTAACTGCGGAAGAAACTTTTGGTGCTGACTGCGATTTGTAGTACCCCTCGACCTCTACCCCGTTTGTGGTTCTGGCACTTTCGCCTCGAGAGCTGAAATAATTAAGAAGCATCCGCGCCCTGCCACCGGGCATCACATCCTGCCAAAGTAGAAAAAAACCATCTTTACCATTTTTAAGAAGGTAAATCTCCTGCGGGTTGCTTGTTGATGTGGCTATTTGCTTCGGCTGTTTGGGGTCGGCACTCCATTGTGCATTAGCAACGGCAATAAACAGGAAGCAAAATATTATAAATTTATTTAAAAATCTCATCGGGTTATTCTCCTAAGCAACGATGTTAAAGTCTTTGTTGAATCTGACGCTTACAAGTTTTGAAACGCCTTCTTCCTGCATAGTAACGCCATACATCGTGTCGGCTGCTTCCATCGTTCGCTTATTGTGTGTTACCACTATAAATTGGGTGTTAGCACTGAACTCCCTGAGAATTTTGGTGAATCTGTCGATATTTGCATCATCAAGCGGAGCATCAATCTCGTCTAAGATGCAGAACGGCGATGGTTTCACCAAATAAATAGCGAACAACAACGCAATGGCAGTGAGTGTTTTTTCACCGCCGGAAAGCAGTTCAATTGATGTCGGTCGTTTCCCCCTCGGCTTGGCAATAATTTCAATTCTTGCTTCCAAAGGGTCAACCCCATCTTCAAGTTTCAGATCAGCCTCATCCTCTTCCCTGAAAAGGCTCCGGAAAATCTTCCGGAAGTTCTCTCTGATGGCTTCAAAAGTTTCGAAAAAGAGTGTTTGGGCGGTAGTGTTTATCTCTTCAATCGTTTTAATTAAATCTTTTTCGGAACGGATCAGATCGTCCCTTTGAGCGGCATAAAAATCGAACCTTTCTTTTTCCCGGTCATATTCTTCAAACGCCAGCAGGTTAACGGGCCCCATTTGATGGAGTTGCTGCTCAATTTTGTTCACTTCACGGCGCCACTCCGGCAGTTTTTGTCGCTCTTCGTCACTTGGTTCTTTCGGTTCAATTTCCCTGTCATACTTCTCCGTAACCCTTTCTTTCAGGTTACGGATGTTAATTGAATATTCGTTGAATTTAAGATCAGAAAGGTGCAATTGATCACTGATTTTATCCCGTTCTTCTCTCAGCGCATTTTTCTGCCTGTCAAGTTCATCTAATTCCCCTCTTTTTACCAAATAATCGGCTTCAATTTCTTTCTCTTTTAAGCGAAGCGCCTCTCTGGCTTCTTTGTTTTCGTCAAGATCGAAGGTGCTGTCTTCAATCGTTCCGGTAAGCAATTCAATTTCGTTTTTTGCGTTCTTAATATCTTCTTCACGCCGCGCGATCGAACTGCGTGTTGAGAGGATATTCTGGTTCGTTCTTTCAATGGAATTTAAAATGTTCCTCTTTTCGCCTTTTACCCGTTCAAGTTCAACATTTTTCAGGTTATAATCTTTTGAAACAACACCAAACTCTGATTCAGCCTCAGCCGCATTTGCCTCAAACTCACTTCTTGTCGCCTGAGTTTCGGCTTTGAACTTTTCATCGCTTTCAATCTCATTTTTCAGCGCAATTATTTCTTCTTCAAAATGCTTCAATTGCTCAGAAAGCGCTTCCCGCTCTTTAAGAAGTGTATCCTTTTCCTCAGTTGCTTTTTTTACCTCGAACTGGTGTTGAGCAAGCTGCTTTTCAAGCTGCAACAGGTCGCTTTGGTAAATTTTAATCGCCTCCCGAATATCTTTAAGGTCAATAAGGTGAAGCGCATATTCTTTCTCGTATATGCTCTGTTTTATTGCGGTAAGTTCATCCTCAAGTGGTTTTATCCCAAGTTTTAACGACTCAAGTTGCGCTTTCCGCCCGAAAAGTGAATCTTCTTCCCTAAGTTTAGAGCCGGCTTCAACAACTCCATTCCCCTTAACCCTGTCGCCGTCAGCCGTAATAAAAGTGAAATCAGAATACTTTCCGGCAAGTTTTAATGCAGCTGACAAATCTTTTACCACTGCCACATTTTGAAGCATCACTTCAAAATATTTCTGATATTTTACGGGTACCTTAATCAATTTATAGGCAAAATCGATAAACCCTTTCTCATTTTTCAGTTGTTTAAGAGCCTTTTTACCGGCATAGCCGGCAATTCTTTCGGCAATTGATTTTTTCTTCTTTCCGTTCCCCAGGTCAACAATAAACGAAGCCTTTCCGCTTTTTGAGTTTAACAACAGGCTTACCGCCGCTTGAACATCCGCAATTTTGGGCACGATAAAACTTGTAAAGTTCTCTTTCAGTGCAGCCTCAAGCGCTAACCTGAACTCTTCTGCCGGCTCGCCGAGCGCCGAAACCACTTGTTTTTCACCTTTATACCAGGTATTGTCTTCCTTCAATTTTTTGGAAGCAAGCGAGAAACCCTCCAAGTTGTTAATTAAGTCGGTAAGGAAATCAATCCTCGTTTTCAGGTCGTTCAACGCAGATTTTTTGTCAAACTCTTTCTCTTTAAGTGCGTTAAGCTCCGCCTGAAGCGTCTCTTCTTTCAGAGTTGTTTCGTTGAATAGCTGCTCGGCATTCTTCAGGTTGCCCGATGTTTCCTCAATTTCTGAGGAAAGTTCTTCAATGAACGAATTGTTGCGCTTTATTTCTTCGGTCAGAAAGTTCTCTTTCTCTGCCGATTTTTCAATTTCTTTTTCGGTGCGCTCTTTCCCTTTTTCCATGTTCGAAAACTCGTTCACTCTGCGTGCTGCACTTTGCACTCTGGAAAGCACCGACTCTCCAAATGCCCTTACATCTTCACGGGCTTTGTTCAGTCTCTCCCTTTTTTCCTCCAATACAGCAGAGAGCCCACCAATGGAATCTGAAAGAACGGCTTCTTCACTGCTCTTTTCATCCAGATCGAAGTTCAAATCTTCCAGACTCTCCTCAGCCTGTTCAATCAGCCCTTTGAACTCTTCAAGTTCTGTTTCAAATCTTTTTATGTTATTCTCAAGCGACCTTTTAGACTCTTGCGCAACGGAAATTGTTTGCTCGCTGCGGTAGATAACTTCAGTTTTCGCCGTTATTTTCCGCCTGATCTCTTTAAGTTCATTTTCCGTCGAAAATGTTTGCTCCCTTATTTCAGCATACTCTTTATCAAGTTCTTTTAATTTCAGATCGGTCTCGTGCTTATCAGCTGCCGCTTCAAGGTGTTTTTGCTGCCAAAGCCCCTGCTCTTCGAGCATAATAAAAAGTTCAATTGCCGCAGAACTAAGGTCTAACTCAGTCAGTTTGTCGGCAAGTTCTTTATATTTCTCCGCTTTGCTCGCCTGCCGTTCTAAGGTTGTAACTTTCTTCTCAATTTCGGAAATCAGGTCGTTTGCGCGGTTAAGGTCGTCTCTTACTTCCTCTAATTTTCTTAAAGTTAAGCGTCTTCTGATCTTATATTTATTAACACCGGCAGCTTCTTCAAACATAGTGCGGCGCTCTTCGGCTTTGTTGCTTAAAATAGATTCAACCATCTTAAGTTCGATAACGGAATAAGCGTTCGCCCCCATCCCGGTATCCATAAACAGCCCGGTTATATCTTTTAGCCGTGCAATGTTTTTGTTAAGCAGGTATTCACTTTCGCCTGACCTGAAGATACGCCGTGTGATTATCACCTCAGAATAGTCCAGCGGCAGGACACCACGGTCGTTTTCGATCGTAAGCGACACTTCCGACATCCCAAGCGGCTTGCGCATAGAAGTGCCGTTGAAAACCACATTTTCCATCTTATCCGAGCGCAACACCGAGGATTTCTGTTCGCCGATGCACCACCTCAAAGCGTCAACTATGTTGGTTTTGCCGCACCCATTGGGGCCCACAATAGCCGTGATCCCCTTGTTAAACTGAATAACAGTTTTCTGAGCGAACGACTTAAAACCAAAAATTTCTAACTTCGAGAGATACAATTTTCTATCCCGTTGTGCTTTCTAAATAAACCTGCACTATCTGTTCTATGGTAAAATGTGTGAATTGGTGGTAGAATAAATATCCCGCCAAAAAACCAATAACTACCAACCCCGTGAAAAAATAAACCTTCAGTGCCGGCACATCGTAAACCACATACATCCCTTTAAGCAAACGATGGAGGTTCCACAATAATATCAGCAAAAGTACTGCATATATTACCAAATTTGCAATATCTGCATTTAACATCCGGTAAAGCAAAATTGCCCCCGGCAGCGCAATTATGTAAGGAATTGAAGCCCAAACTACGATAATGTAACTTTTGGCAAAGGTCACTTTGTTTATTACAAACATTGCACCTATCCTGACAAAAAGGCTTACAAGCACGGAAAGCAGATAATAAAAAATTGTTAAAAATAAGAGCGACTGTGTTGGGTGCCAACTCAGGTAACTTACTATTGCAAGCACCCACCTGAAACCAAAACTCAATAATATGCGCTCGGGAACTATATCGTAACGCCAGTAAAACAGCAAACTTGTGGTTATCAGGGCAATTACCGCACTTATCAGAAAGCCAATGTATGTAGTCAGCAACAGCGACATTTGGTTGTAGTCGCGTACATCCTGAAAGAAATTATAAGGTCTTAACATTGCCCTTATTGCGTCTTCTTTGAATTTCTTTCCCGTGTTTAAAAACATTGCTGAAAGCAGAGCAAGCACTAACCCGAAAACAATCAGAATAATCGGTGCATCGTCTTCATCAAAGCCGAGTGAAATGGTTACTTTTTCTCTTCCGTTCAGCATTGCGTCAGCAACTTTGAAGGAAAGACGCTGAGTTTTACGGTCCTGTGAAATCAAACCGAAGTTGAGAACATCACCCTCTATTGCTCCCGAGATAATCGATTTGTAGTTGCTGCTATAGTCGAACATTGTAGTAAAAAAGTAAGAAAACCCGGGATTATCGTTAGAGTAGAGCAGCAGATCTTCAAAAAACTTAGCCTGTGCCTCTTCGGAGTGTTTGTTCCCTGAGTTTGCCTCATCGGGGTCAACTATAAATCCCGCACCGGTTATCAGAACGCGCCCGGCACCCAATTTTGTGGCAGCGTCGCCGTAGATTTTCAACACTTCGGCAGCACTTCTGTTTACAAACTCCATCCCGTAGATATCAATTCCTTCGATTGGTTTCCCCGGAATAAGCGCAAAAGAAGCGTAAATTGATTTTGAAGAACCTTTTTTAACTTCTGTTGACAGGTCCTTCAGTAATTGCCTTATGTTCGCCTTGTTCCCGAGGTAACCCGAACCCAAACCAAACGCAGCTATTGTTGAAAAATTGCTGAAACCTTTCAGATACTGTTTGGAAAAATTAATCAGGTTATTTTTAAGTGTTGGGTCATCTGCGTAAGATGAAGAAAGGTTTGAAACCGGCAGCTCCATGAACACCAAAAGCCCTTCTTCGGCGCATAAATGCAACAAATATGGGTGCGGGATATTTTTTTCGAACCTAACAGCGTTGAAGCCCGCTGCTTTTATCGTACGGATATCCCGAACCATCTCCTCGTACGAAAGCATGCTCCCTCTCTCCCCGATCGAGGGGATATAGGTTACACCATGAAGCGAGAAATTCCGGTTGTTTAGGTTAAAAGAATTGTTGCCCGGGCGAAACAGAAAAAAGCCTGCCGGCACGGTTACACGGTCAACTAAATTATCGCCCGCATATAACGAAAAAGTAATATCGTACAAAAATGGGGAGTCGGGCGACCATAAATTCGGGTCGTTCAAGCTGAGAGAAAGCACCACTTCCTGATCTTTACCCTTTTCGAGGCTGAATTTGTGGTTTGCAGAAGTTCCCCTCTCCTCATCACTGCCCCTACTTCTAACCGAAGCGCTGAGTTCATACTTGTTGCCCAACGAATCGCCCTGTGCTGAGTATTTTCGGTTGCTGATGAGCGAAATTAACGAAAGCTCAACCCTGTTGCCGTTCGGCGAAACCGTGTAATTTACGCCATATTCGCCGATGTAAATGTTCGGAAGTTCAGTTACAAATACCTCACGAAATATCCCTTTGTTATTATAAGGGTAAAGAAAACTCATCTTGAAAGGGATTGTTTCTTTTCTGTCCAATTCGCCGTTAATTTTAACCGCGAGAAGGTTTTGCCCGTTTGTTTTTAGAAGATCACGCGGTAAAACGAACGAAAAAGGATATGCTCCGCCATTATGACGGAAAATTAACCTTCCGTTCAAAGATACTTCTGCTTTGTTGGAAACACCAAGAAAAGTTATTTTGTAGTTCTTGCCCGCAGCGGGGGCGAAAGGAAGATTTCGCTCGAATATCAATTCATCATCAGATTCGAACGACGAGGGAACGGTAACATTAACGGCTGTGCCGGTTGGTTCGTCTGCATACCTTACTTTCCACTCACCCGACAGGGAAATGACCCGCCTTGTGTCGGATTGCTCAAGGTATTCGAACTCTTCAGGCTGAGTTGCCAAACCAACTCCCGTTGTAAATTTTGCCTGACCATTTATTCCCCGGCTAAATATGATAAATGTCAGAGAAAGGATGAATAGTAATCTACTCAATCTGCGCATTCCCAATCGTAAAAATTAAAAAATTCAGACTTTAAATATACATTATTCCGAGGGGTGAAATCAAGTTTTATAGTATTTAACGGTATATCTTTTATGGTGGATTTGTAACTGAAATCTGTTCCTATCTTATATTTTCTACTGCCGGGGGCGTTTATCTTTTATAGTGGATTTGTAACTGAAATGCCGGCGAAAGTACCGCGCCGCCTGCGAAATAAGAAGGTAATATGCCCCAAAAATCAAATTAAGTGCGGAATCCGCGGTTATTTCCGCAAAAATTTCTCTGTTTTTCAAAGAAAATTTAACCACCAGTAAGAAGAAAAATATTTGCACATCTCGCATACAAATAATATATTTGCAGACTGAATTTGTTTTAACCTAAAAACCAAAAGATACAAGTTTATTATGGCAAACCACAAGTCGGCTGAAAAAAGGATCAGACAAAGCGCAAGAAGACGCGAGATTAACAAAGCTTCAATTTCGAAGATGAAAACCCTTGTTAAAAAAGTTCTTGCTTCAACTAACATAGATGAGGCAACCCCTGCTTACAAAGAAGCAGTTGCTCATTTAGACAGAATAGCCGTTAAGGGAAGAGTGCACAGAAATAATGCAGCTCGCAAAAAATCACGGCTGACACTGCACCTTAACAGCCTCGCAAAATAACACCCTTTTTGAAGAACTTCCGCAGAACACTGCGGAGGTTCTCTTCTTTTTTTTCTTCTGAATTTTTTCTCTTTTATCCCTTAGTTTAGGGGCTTTTTGCGCTTTAGTGGCAGGTTTTATGCCCTGTTGTGGGGGGTGTGTTCCGGAGTTTTGGGTTTTTGTATCTTTGAGTCGGATTTTTACGCACAGTTGTGATGGGGATGTTTTTTTATTTGAGTCTTAAAACCCCTTACGCTGCGGGTTTTTACGCACCGTTGTGGGAGTGATGTTCCATAATTTTTTTAGGGTTGCCGGTGCTATTTGTTCTTGAGTCTCAACTAAGTTGATAACTTAGTTAGTTTCGAGGGCTTCTTTGATTTGCCGGATAAAACTCGAGCCACAACTAAGTTGATGATTTAGTTGAGAGGGATACTTGCGCTGCTCAATCCGGTGTTTAACCTAATTGCGTTTTATTACAACAACAGTTACATCGTCTGTTAGAACGCCGAAATTTTCAACTTCATCGGTTAGTTTTTTCGCAATTTCTTCTGCACTTGAATTATAGTTGGTTTTCAGCAATTCTTCCACCCGTTTAAGCCCAAACTGCCCTCCCGACTTCGAAAAAGTCTCCATCACGCCATCTGTCAGCATTAAAACAATATCACCGTTAGCGATTGAATCTGTTTCGTGTGTAAACTTAAAATCTTTGCGCACGCCTACAGGTATCTGTTTAATAGTTTTTTCGTCGATTTTTCCGCTTTCTCTGCGATAAATCAGAATTGGCGGGTGCCCGGCAACTGTGTAGTTAATGGTTCCCTCATACAGTTCTGCCATTGCAGCCGTTATGAACATCTTTTTCTCTTTCAGCTCGAAGAGGGTTTTGTTCACCAAGCTTAAATTTTCACTTATATTGCCGCCGGAAGGTAAAATAGTGCGAAGCGAACTTTTGAACATACCCACTAATGCCCCGGCACCAACGCCGTGCCCCGATACATCGGCGATCGTAACTGTTATACCACCACTTCCGTTTGTATAACAATCGAACATATCGCCACCAACTTCACCGACAGGTTTGGAAATTCCGTATATTTCGTAACTCCCAAAGTGCAAAGAAACAGGCGGGACCAAAATTGAATGAAGCTTTTCTGCCAGATCGATTTCAGTCCGCATCCGATAATGACTTAAACCTTCTTTCCCTATAAATTTTATTAAAAGTGTGTAGCTGAGCACAATCAACAACATAATCCCCGACGCATGAAATATTAAATATTCCTTCGTAATGCTTGACATTGAGACCGGAGCAGGATTTGTCGGCATCGCATAACTGATCAGCAATTGAAGCGGTATCGCTATGATGAAAAACCTTCTGTCCCGAACTACAGCATGAGCATACGCAACACTTATCAACCCGGAAGAGATTGCAGAGAGAATTACCGACCAATACCCAAACTGACCCGGTATAAACAAACTGGTTACAAAACCCAGTATGGCAAACAAACAAAAAATGCAAAGCATTAAGATGATGTATGAGCCGCGCGGGATGCTCCTGAAGAATTTTAATTCTTTGTTAGAACTGTTTTTTTTCAAAAATTTTGTTTTCATTAAGTGGAATTTGCTTTAGATAGTTTTATAACTGTTCACTGTTTGTGTAAACGGGTAAAATTGAGGATAAAGTTTAAGAAACTGCAGTTCAACCGTAACTGGGATTGTGCAATAGTTTTTGCCGGGAGTTGTTGCGCCCCGATTGTGCGCTCCCGATTGTTCATCGGGATTGTGCTCAACAGTCTTACCATCCGATTGTGCACCGGGTTTTGTTTGAAAACTGTATTAAAAAACGGGATAAAGCTTCAGAAACTGCAGTTCAACCGTGCCGGAATCTTTAATAAACTGAAACAGAAGTATCCCCTGCTCGGAAGAAGAACAGAAAACATTCTCGGTCATCAGTTTATTTTCATCTTTCCATTGCACTTTGAAAAAATCTTTCTTGCCTGTTTTGGTTATTTCGCCTTTATACTCGCCGTTTTGCCAGTCATCTTTAAACAAAGCGCCCTCAAAGTAATAGATTTTATAGGTAACATCATTTACTTTTTGCACACCAATTCTTAATTTTTGTTCGATACCCGTTGCGCCGGGAGTTTTCATCAATTCGTATATTCCCTCAATATCCTGAGCGCCTGCGTTGAGTTTTTTTCTGAACTCTTCTTCGGTTAAACCGACAGTTCCTTTGAAAATTTGCGGGGTTCGTGTTGGGTCATATTTCAGGCGTTTGTGGTTAAGCAATTTCCGCCATTCGACTAAAAGGGTTCTGTCAACCGAATAATCAACTTTCACCACCCCTTTTCTGCTGAACAAAAACCAGGTGCCGTTGCAGTCGCTCACCGTAATTGAAATGTTTGATATATCGAAACCGTCTGTTTTCCACTTGAACTCGAACTTTAAAAAGTTACATGAAGTGGTGGCTTTTGCGGTTGCGGCAATTTTTTCGGGAGTGGTGGCTATTATTTTATTGAAGCCAAGCTCTTTTATGTACTTTTTTATTGCAGTTAGTTGATTGTCACCCTCGGGTGTGTCAATCAGTTGCTGAGCTGAGGGGCTAAGCTCAACCCATACTTCATCAAAACCGGTTATGAAATCCTCGTAAAGAAGCTTGGGATTACTTTGGTCTGTGGGTTTTACCTTCTGCGCTGCAGCGTTAACCTGCAAAACAAAAAAAGCAACAATTAAAATTGATAAATATCTGCTGAACTGATCTTTTTTCATCTGCTCATTCTTTTTATTAAAATTTTAATTTATCTTTGTAACAAACCGATGTTTTTTAGTTTTTTGCTCTTTATTCTGAGAACCGGACGATTTTTTGCTGAAACCTCGAATGCATCATTTCTATTCTTTTACGCTTTTTTCTGAGAACCGAACGATATTATGAGAACAATTTATAAAAAATTTATGAAATTTCAGCTATGAAAAACAATTTTTTGGTTTAAAATGCCCGGAAACTTTCTGAACAAAATTGCTACAAAAGTTATCAGCTTCGCTGTTCGGAAATATATCGAACCTTACGGCGAACTTGAGAATCTACTAATTGATAACGAAACAAAAGAAATTTTGGCTTCGCTTCAACTAAAAGGTGAACTTCAATCTATCGAAATTAAAATGTTACAATACGGTTTCATTAGAGATAACGAAAAAAACTACCTCATTTTTTCCGATCTCTACACCTCACGCGAATGGTTAAATGTTATCCTACTGAACTATTTCGAAGAAAAACCTGACGCCAAAAAGATTGAAATTCCACCTGCAGTTGCAACTTTGCTGAAATTCTTGCTGTAGGCGCAACGGGCTTTTTTGGCTATGCACAATTGGGCTTTTTGCCGTAAACACAGCAGTTTTTTTGCATTAACACAACGAGCTTTTCTGCGGTCCGTCATCCTTTCTTTGTTGTACTACAATTTGAAGCGAGCTTATTGTTACTCGGCGTTTCTTTGAAACTAACTTACATCTTTTCCAAATTTTCCGGCGTTTCCTTTGAAACTGACTTACATCTTATCCAAATTTTCCAGCATCTCTTTCACACGGTCGTCAAAATCGGTTACATTTTTAGGTGAAAATTCCCGGTCATCTTTATAGAACATGTGATTGTCATTCGGTCCATATTTTACCACCAACGAAACCTTATAAGTTTTGCCGTTAAACTTGAAAAAATAAACCATCGTGCGACCGGTGTTATCTTTATCCCATTTTGCCGTCACTTTTGTAACACCGCCGACAAACTTAGCGAATTTACCTTCTGCAGGAAGTGTTTCGATATCAACATTTCCCCAGCCGGTTTCTTTTCTCATCTCAGCCATCGTTGATAAAGCTAACATACCGGGGTCGCCCTCAACCTTCTCGAAAACCACAAACGGGTAATCTGTCCCCAATTTATCGCACCTGCCGAGATAATATTTCTTTGATTTTTTATCGTATGAGCTGACTACATGCCCCCGGACTTTCAGTTTAAGGCCAATTTCTTTCAGTTCCAAAGTGCGCAAAATGCTTTTGTAACCGGGGTCATCAAACATCTGCTTGATAAAATCGTTATCCCAGTCTTTTAGAAAAAGGAGGTCAAGAATAATCAACTGCTCTCCGTTATAAAATGCCTGCACTTCCCTTGAAACAGGGGTGTTTTTGTCCTGATTCCATCCGCTTGCGCGGAAATAAAACCAACCAAAAGGCATCGTGAGTTGCGTCATCAGATTTATGTGGTAGTAGTCTGTGTTGGTACCTTCTGCTTTCATGTAGCCCACCAAAGAGTTATATACAGTATCTGAATACTGACAGCCGATTTTTGTGAAAACTTTCAGATATCCTTTTGTTTTCGACTTTTTTAACTCCTTCGAATACGAATATATAATCACTTCGTTTGGTTTACCTTTGTTTTCAATCGTTTTTTTCGCCTCTTTGAAAAACGGGAGGTCAATCCCATACTCAGGAAATTCATATCTAATAATGTTATACTGCGGGTAAACCGACACTATAGAAAAAAGAAGTGCCGCTACAAAGAAAATTTTCCTCATTTTCATGCCTTTTGTTGTGGTTATTTCGATTTAGCTTTTAAAAATTTTTTGAAATTTTTAATAAAAAGCACAATATATGGATTTTACAACTAAAGTTAGTTAACAGTTCCAAAGTGCTTTAACCTTTTTTCGTAGGATAAGCAAGTAAATTATGTTCGTATGTTACTATGACACTTCAAACACCTATGAAGTACGCACCGCAAAAAGATAGACTGTTTATAATCTAATGATACCCTAAAAATGTTATAAACTGAACATTTTAATTTAAAGTCAGACAAAAATCAATTTTGCAAAGAAACCATAAAGTCTTAAATTTGGAGTCTCTGTTTCAAATATTTTGTAATATTTTTGCAGTATTTGAAACCAAAATTTCCATATTGATGATGCGATTCAGCAATCAATATATTTTTATGGAGAGCTGGTCCCGATTTATCGGGATTGAATGCGGCGGTCTTGAAAACCGTTATATCCTCACGGGTATCCGGGGTTCCCCGCAACAGATAAAAACATCATATACTTTTTTTAATTGGAGAGCTGGTCCCGATTTATCGGGATTGAATGCGGCGGTCTTGAAAACCGTTATATCCTCACGGGTATCCGGGGTTCCCCGCAACAGATAAAAACATCATATACTTTTTTTAATTGGAGAGCTGGCAGAGTGGTTGAATGCGGCGGTCTTGAAAACCGTTATATCCTCACGGGTATCCGGGGTTCGAATCCCTGGCTCTCCGCAACTACAAAAAAAGACCTGAGGTAACTTAGGTCTTTTTTTTATTAGCATACTTTTTCTACTTCTTTACAACAAAATCTAATCTTAAGTTTATTATGGAGAGCTGGTCCCGATTTATCGGGGGATCATTGAAATTTTATGGAGAGCTGGTCCCGACGAGTCGGGCCTGTTCCGACTCGCCCCGACTTTCTCGGGCTGAATCGGAAATTGAATGCGGCGGTCTTGAAAACCGTTATATCCTCACGGGTATCCGGGGTTCGAATCCCTGGCTCTCCGCCACCACTAAAAAAAGACCCGAGGTATCTTTGCCTTCTTTTATTTTATAATCATTTTTTGGGAGTGCAAGAAATTTTGTGTAATTGGTTTAAAGTCCTGGATGGGAGGGGATTCCATCCCCACCCCCGCGGGGGTGGGGATGGGGGCGAAAAAATGCCCTGTTTCCTCTCCCTGTTTTTGAACATTTTATCAATTAATTTTGGAGACTTTTATGAAACTTACACAAGAAGTTATTGAGCAATTTCAAAAAGATTTTGCTAATGCCAAAACCTATAACGACCTGATGGGTTAGGATGGCGTGATTAAGAACCTGTTGAAACATGCTCTCGAGACAATGTTAGAAGCTGAACTCTCTGAGCACCTTGGTTATGCAAAGCACTCACCCGAAGGGGATAATTCAGGTAACTCCCGTAACGGTAAATCCGTAAAAACCATAAAGAACGAACAGGGTA
>WBUK01000015.1 GCA_008933765.1 Ignavibacteriaceae bacterium
GATTTAATCCTCGGTGTGAGATTAAGAAAATAGAAAGATTTTGAAAAAGATTTTTTCAGTTCTCGTAATAATTTATATTTTAACGAATTAGATTTAAAAAAAGATAGGTAAAAAACAATGATTAGTCAATTTTTCAAATTCATCATCGGTTTAATTGTTATTTCATCTGTTATTTACGCCCAACAAAAAGAACTATCAATAAAACCAACAGAATCTCAGGGTGATACTCAAATTTTGGGAAATTACCCTGATCGGGCAGGGATCGTATTCTATTCACAATTTGATAACCTTTCGTTTACCTCTACTGAAAATATTGTAAAAGTTTTGGGAAACCCGGGAACAGGGAAATATATACTCATTTTAAACCCTGAGCCTCAAACCATTAAAATAAACGCTCCCGGATATAATTCAGGAGTATTAACTATAGAGTCATTATCTGTTGGGAAGGTTCTGTTCTATGAATTAAAAACCAAGGTTGAGGGTGAAGATGATGAAAATGTTATTGTTGCAGAGAATAATCAACAGTTATCACCTAATGAACCAGTGCAGGAGGAAGGTTCTAAAAACATACCGGAGAAATCACAGATTTCGCCACTAACTGTTAAAACGATCCCTCAAAATGCAACTGTATTTCTAAATGGTGAAAATAAAGGGAGTACCGATTTAGGTTTATACACCCTTTCAGGTGTGTACGATCTTCGGATTGAATTAAAAGATTATCTGCCAATTCAAGAAAAAATTGTTGTAACTCCAACAAATGATAAAACCAAGAACATTTTCAGCTACAATTTAATAAGAAATAAAGGGAATCTTGTAATCACAACCGTTCCAAGTGAGGCTGTTATAACTATAGATGGGGAAATCGGTAATGTTGGAAAGAATGAACTTGACCCCGGTAAACACCAATTGGAAGTAAAATCTCCACTATACATCCCTTATTCTGAAGAGATTGAAGTGAAAATAGGTGATACATTGCAGAGACATGTTGTACTTAACAAAAATGCAGGTATCTTGGAACTTACGGTAAAACCCGACAATGCGCTTATAAAAATAAATAAGGAAATCAAAGCCGGTAAAAAATTTCAACTAAATCCCGGTCTCTATGAGGTTGAAATAAGTGCGGATAACTGCTTCTCTGAAGTTTTCACTGTTCAAATTGAAAATGGTATTACCGTTAATCGAAAAGTTGAATTAAAACAAAGAACCGGTACTTTACAATTTACCATTAAACCAATAACGGCAATTGTAACACTAAGTCAGAATGGGGAAGAAAAATATAAATGGGAGGGGATGAATTTTATAGAAAATATTCAGACAGGACGATACGATTTATTAGCTGTATCACCGGAATATGCTGATTACCGAATTATTCTAATTATTGAGGAAGGGAAAACCTTAATAAAAAATATTGACATGGTAAAATGGAGATACGGGGGGAATGCAGTTTTTGTAGAAGGCGGCACCTTCACAATGGGCTGCACCTCGGAGCAAGGTAATGACTGTGAGGATGATGAAAAGCCTTCTCATCAGGTAACCTTGAGTGATTTTTATATCGGTAAATATGAAGTAACGCAGGAATTATGGATGAGTGTAATGGGCAGTAATCCGTCATGGTACAAAGGTTCCAAACTTCCTGTGGAGAAAGTAAGCTGGTACGAAGCGGTAGAATTTTGCAACAGATTAAGTGACAGAGAGGGATTACAGCGAGCCTACAGCGGAAGCGGGGATAACATCACCTGTGATTTCAGTTCAAATGGTTACCGTTTACCCACTGAAGCGGAGTGGGAATATGCAGCAAGAGGCGGGAAACAAACAAAGAACTACAAATACAGCGGGAGCGACAACACAGGAGCAGTAGCCTGGTACGATGGTAATTCAGGCGATAAAACTCACGCAGTTGGATTAAAGCAACCGAACGAAATAGGAATCTATGATATGAGCGGCAATGTACGGGAGTGGTGTTGGGATTGGTATGGAGATTACACATCCCCAAGCCAAACGAATCCTAAGGGACCCTCATCGGGCACATGGCGAGTGCTTCGCGGCGGGAGTTGGGACGACCACGCGCGGTACTGCCGTGTGGCGAATCGTGCCTACGACATGCCCGACGGCAGGAGCAGCCGCAACGGCTTCCGGCTCGCCAGGACAAGATGATTAGATTTTTACCTTTGGCATTATTACCTTTTGCCGCCTTCGGAGAAGGCGATGAGGAACCCGTCCCCTTCGGGGACGCCACATAGCGAGGATGCGCAGCCAAAGCGGAGCGGGCGAGCATCCGAGCGCGTTTTGTTTTCAGGAATAATAAATCTGCCAATTTCAGTGAGTTCAAAATTAGTTCATAGTTAGTTCAGATTTAGTTCAAAGTTAGAGCATAATCGAAAAGCAAGATACCGGGTTCAGAATGGATTACCGAAAAAAAATCAAACTTAAGCACAAACTTCAAAATGGGATTACGGGAAATTAATTCAAAGTATAGCACTAAGTTCAGGGCAAAGTTCCCGCAGTAGTAATAATCAGGGAAAGCAGTAAGTCCAAAACGGCGGTCCCGAAATAGTAATTACTATCGAAGGTAGCGAGTTCAGTGCGTGATCCCGAAAAAATTCAAATTAAGGGCAGGAGGTTCGGGATGGGAGATCGGCCTAAGGGAAAGTGCGAAAGAGATTTAGAAGGCTCGTAGCGTAAAAAGGGAAATCTGTTTGAGCGCAGCGAGTTATTTCCCTTTTAGCGTAGAGCCTGATAAATCCGCACTTTCCCTTCAGCCGGCTCTCCCCTCTTTCCTTAAGCAAGGAAAGAGGGGGGATACAGGGGGGAGATAGGTTGTGAAACACCCACGCTCAAACCCAGCACCCCTCATCTTGGAAGGCGCACAAAGCTTAAACGCTCGTCACCGCAAAAAAGAAAAATTGATAAAATTTTTCTTTTTTACCACAAATAGTTAATTTGCCGACTTAAAAATCTAATAAAAACACACAAGAAGAAAAATGACCGGTCGGTTTGTAAAAATCTCTCTGTTTATAACCCTCTTCACAACACTGCTTCACCCACAGCTGAAGGAATTAATCGTAAGACCTACGGAAAACAGAGGGGGAATACCCATATTAAGAAATAACCCCGACCAAGCGGGAATAATCTTTTATTCACAATTTGATAACCTCAGTTTTTATTCAACATACGGCATCACGAAAATAACCGGTGACCCAGAGCACGGGAAATATATCTTAGTCATAGAACCCACCCGCCAAACGATAGAAGTGCGCGCACCGGGTTATAAAACAGAGATGATAAAGATATATTCCATAGAACCGAGGGAGTTTCTTTTCTATGAAGTACTGCCCAAAAAAGAAGAAATAACAGGTGTAGCTGAAGTTGCAATAACCGTTCAGGCAACCCCTACTGATGCAACAATTCTATTGGATGGTGCAGCATTTCCAAACAACACCACTACAAAAGTGTCAGTCGGCACCCACAACTTAACGGTTGAAAAGGGTGGTTACGCTCCGTATTCCCAAGAGATTGAAGTGACTGCGGAAAACACTTTCTTCCAAATTTCACTTCAAAAAGTTCAGCTTACACCTGTTACAATAAAATCAAACCCAACAAACGCTACTGTATATATCAACAACGAAAAAAAGGGGACAACAGAGGTGGGTTTTTTTCTTTTTCCGGGAGAATATGATATCAGATTAGAACTGCCGGATTACATTACATTTACGGAAAAGATAAATATTCGTCCGTCTGATGATAACAGTGTGAATACTTTTAGTTATAATTTAACAAAAAATAAGGGGAATTTAGAGCTTTCAGTGACTCCTTCAAACGCAACAATAAGACTTAACGGAAATAATATAACACGCGGTAATCATGAACTTAGCCCGGGAAAATATCAGCTTGAAGTTGTTGCTGATTTATATTTTACTCATTCCGAGGAGATTGAAATCAAGAGGGGAGAGACAATAAAAAAAGAGATTACCCTTACTAAAACAACGGGAATACTGAAGTTATCTTTAACTCCGGCAAATGCTTCAATAAGTATAAACAAAGAGAGAAAATACGGGAATGAGTTTGAACTTATTCAGGGTGTATATGAAGTTGAGATAAGTGCGGAAACCTATTACCCTGAGACATTTACGGTTGAAATAGAAAGAGGTAAAACGGTCAACAAGACGATTAAATTAATACAAAAAACGGGAACTTTACAATTTACAGTTAAGCCGCCTTCAGCGGAAGTAATTCTGAAACAAAATGGAGTTGACAAATACAGATGGCAGGGATTAAAGCTGTTAAATTCAATCCCCGTTGGCGAATATGATTTAGAAACAAAGACTGAGGGCTACAAGAGCTATAAGGGAGTAATAACCATAAAGGAGAACCAAACGACAGTAACAGAGATAGAGATGACCCCGGGAAGCGATGCTCCTGAAATGGTATTTGTAGAAGGCGGCACCTTCACAATGGGCTGCACCTCGGAGCAAGGTAATGACTGTGATTCTGATGAAAAGCCTGCTCATCAGGTAATCTTGAGTGATTTTTACATGGGTAAATATGAAGTAACAGTGGAGATGTTTTCTGAATTTATAGAAGCAACCGGTTACAAAACAGAAGCAGATAAGGGCGGAGGCAGCAGGATTTGGACGGGCAGTGAATGGAAAGAGACAGCGGGCGTCAACTGGCGTTGTGATGTAAATGGTAAAATAAGGTATGAGAGTGAGAATAATCATCCGGTCATCCATGTCAGTTGGAATGATGCGGTATCCTTCTGTAACTGGTTAAGTGACAGAGAGGGATTGCAAAGAGCCTACAGCGGAAGCGGGGATAACATCACCTGTAATTTCAGTTCAAATGGTTACAGGTTACCCACAGAAGCAGAGTGGGAATATGCAGCAAGAGGCGGGAAACAAACAAAGAACTACAAATACAGCGGTAGCGACAACACAGGAGCAGTAGCCTGGTACGGGGATAATTCAGGCGGTAAAACTCACGCAGTTGGATTAAAGCAACCGAACGAAATAGGAATCTATGATATGAGTGGCAATGTATGGGAGTGGTGTTGGGATTGGTATTCAGATAATTACTATACCTCCACAAGCTGGGCGAATCCTAAGGGACCCTCATCGGGCGAATATCGTGTGCTTCGCGGCGGGGGTTGGTTCAGCGTCGCGCGGAGCTGCCGTGTGGCGTTTCGTGGCAACCTCATGCCCGACGACAGGGACAGCAACTACGGCTTCCGGCTCGCCAAGACAAGATGATTAGATTTTTACCTTTGGCATTTTTACCTTTTGCCGCCTTCGGAGAAGGCGATGAAGAACCCGTCCCCTTCGGGGACGCCACATAGCGAGGATGCGCAGCCAAAGCGGA
Organism: Ignavibacteriaceae bacterium; assembly: GCA_008933765.1. Classification (GTDB taxonomy): domain Bacteria; phylum Bacteroidota; class Ignavibacteria; order Ignavibacteriales; family Ignavibacteriaceae; genus UTCHB3. The sequence goes on from WBUK01000015.1 coordinate 5,356, forward strand.
GCGGGCGAGCATCCGAGCGAAAATTTCAAGTAAAGAGGCAGGATACAAGTGGGAGAAAGGTTGTGAAAAACTCAGGCTCAAGCAAAGCACCGGCTCAAAGGAATAATGACAGATTTCAAAAAAAATAAGTTCCGGCAGGCAGCTCACTTTATGGAAAAAGAGAAAAGTTAAAAAAAACTTTTTCCCTTCACCCTTTTTCCCATACCCACCAACCTATACATCTCCTAAAGCGTTTAGATCGAGAGACAAAATTAGAGTTAAAACTCCTTCGCCTTCACCCACAAGTCAAGCATTTCCTCAAGGGTTGCGTCAGCGGGTGTGCGGTGGGATTTTGCAAGCTCGGCTTCTATGTAGGCGAAGCGGTTCATAAATTTTTGATTTGCCAAGTTAAGGGCGTTTTCGGGGTTGATTTTATTAAACCTTGCGTAGTTGGCAAGTGCGAAAAGATAATCGCCAAACTCTTCTTCTAAACGGTCGTGATCGCCGGAGGCTTCGGCTTCTTCAAGTTCGGAGCGCTCTTCGAGCATTTTTGCTTTAACATCTTCCGGTGATTGCCACTCGAAGCCGGTTTTGGCGGCTTTCTCCTGCATGCGCGCGGCACGGTGAAGTGCGGGCATAGCAACGGGCACCCCGGAAAGAACAGATTTCTTCCCCTCGGCAAGTTTAATCGCTTCCCAGTTTTTCATCACTTCGCCTTTGTTTTCCACCTGCACTTCCCCAAAAACATGGGGGTGGCGCCGGATCAGCTTTTCGGTAATTCCGGTTATCACATCCTCCAGAGTGAAGTGCCCCTCTTCCTCGGCAATAACCGAGTGGAAAGCCACATGAAGGAGGAGATCGCCAAGTTCTTCTTTCAGGTCGTTGAAGTTTTTATTATTGATAGCCTCAAGCGTTTCGTAAGCCTCTTCGATGGTTGCCATTTTGATAGAATCGTTGGTTTGTTCGCGATCCCAGGGGCATTCTTTACGAAGCCGCCTCATAATATCAATAAATTCCTTAAATTTAAACTCTGTCATAGATGAATTCCGTAATAACGCCTGAAAATTAATAAATAAGATTCAAAATTAGAGAAATAAGATGATAAATGAAAAATTAGCCGAGCTTGGAATCACGCTGCCGGAGGCACCGATGCCACTGGCTTCTTATGTACCGGGCAAAATCGTCGGGGGGTTTCTTTATACATCGGGGCAGGTTGCGCTTCAAAACGGCACCCTGACGCACAAAGGGAAAGTGGGCGCAAATCTTTCCGATGATGAGGGAATTGCCGCCGCACGAGTCTGTGCTCTTAACTGTCTGGCGGTTGCGAAGAAGTTCTTGGGCGAGCTTGACCGCATAGAAGAAATAGTAAAACTGACCGTTTTTGTCAACTCGGCGGATGGATACTCCGACCAGCCGAAAATAGCAAACGGTGCCTCGAACCTGATGGTGGAAATATTCGGTGAAAAGGGAAAGCACACCAGAAGTGCCGTCGGCGTAAGCGGTCTGCCGCTTGACTCACCCGTAGAAATCGAAATGATTGCGAAGATAGAAGAGAAATAATGTCTGAGAGCAGCCTTAAAAACAGGGTAATATTTTTAGACCTTCTGATGGCACCAGCGGTGTTTATGCTGATTTTTTCAATCGGCATCGAAAACACGCTCGCGCAAGAATACAGAAACGGGGGCACACCACTTCTTCAGTTGTGGGTGTATGTAAATTCACTCATAATTCCTTTTTTCATTTTCTCTTCGGGCACTTTGTTCATCTATCTTTACAAGACGAAAGAGAAGCCTTTTCGTGAGAATTTAATGGTGAAACGGGGGATTAAACGGGGGATAATACTCCTGCTTTTTGGCTATATACTTCAGTTGCCGTGGGGGCGGAAGATTGCGGGCGGTGGGCAGATTCACCCCGGTGACTGGGTTTCGTTTTCCGCGGTTGACCTGCTGCAACTGCTTGGTGTTTGCATGCTTTTGATGGTTCTGCTTCTATATTTTACCGAAAAATTAAAGCTGAAAGATTGGTTCACATTCACGGTTGCGGGGGTTTTGCTGCTTGCAAGCGGTGTTGTTTTTGAGCATTCAGGAATTGCCGCCCATCTTCCGGCGTGGCTTAAGGCTTGGTTCACGCAGGCGGAAGGCTCAAAATATCCTTTGTTCCATTTTGGGCTGTACTTCTTAATCGGCAACTGCACGGGCTGTTTTATCTACAACCATCCGGAGGCGTTCGAGTCAGTCAAAAACGCCCGGCTGTTGGTGGTTATCGGTATCGTGCTTGTTGCGCTATCTTTCGGCGGCGAGTGGTTAATGACACAATTAGGCGGTTACGACAGAGTTGGTGAAAAAATTGTGATTAGAATATTTAAAAAATCAGGCTTCATTATGCTTGGAATAATTGTGATTATACAGGCTTCGATATCGATTAAAGAAAACCCGAAGGTTGTGATTGTTTTAGCCCGAAACACACTTTTAGTTTATCTTGCGGCAATAATTTTGATTGAACGGACACCCTTAAGGAGGCTTTTCGTGCAGGAATATGGACCCTGGAACTCGTTCCTGATTTCCACCGGAGCAGCCATTGTTATGTTGCTTCTTCTGCTGGCTTACAATAAGTCAGACCTTAAAAATTTTTCGATGATGAGGGGGCATTAGTTTGAACAAAGAGCTTGATGCTTTGCCGGGAAAAGAAGATGCAGAACTGGACCAAAGCCTTCGTCCTTACTCGTTTACGGGGTTTAAGGGGCAGAAGAAGATAGTTGAGAACCTGAAAGTTTTTATAAGTGCCGCAAACAAACGGGGCGAAGCGCTCGATCACACGCTGCTGACGGGTCCCCCCGGTTTGGGTAAAACCACACTTTCTAACATAATTGCGAACGAACTTGCCGTTCCGATTAAGGTTTCATCAGGGCCCGTTCTTGAGAAGCCGGGTGATTTGGCGGGCATTTTAACCGGGTTGGATGAGCGGAGCGTTCTCTTTATTGACGAAATTCACAGGCTTTCTCCCGTTGTGGAGGAGTATCTTTACTCCGCTATGGAGGATTTCAGGATAGACATAATGATAGAAAGCGGGCCCGCTGCCCGGACGGTGCAGATCAGCCTGCCGAAGTTCACGCTTGTGGGTGCCACAACCCGTGCGGGGATGTTAACCTCGCCACTCAGGGATAGATTCGGGATTAATTTCCGCTTAGATTACTACGAAAACGAGACATTAAAGGGGATAATTGAACGCTCGGCGGCAATTCTGGGTGTTAAGATTGATCCTGAGGCGGCGCTTGAGATTGCCGGGCGCTCCAGAGGCACACCGAGAATAGCAAACCGCCTGTTGAAGAGGACGAGAGATTTTGCGGATCATTATGAAAGCGACGGGATAACCCCCGAAGTGGCGAAAACAGCACTTGAAGCGCTTGATGTGGATGAGTACGGCTTAGATGAAATGGATAAGGAAATTATCCTCTCGATTATTGAAAAATACGGCGGGGGACCCGTCGGGCTTACCACTATAGCGGTTGCAGTGGGCGAAGAGAAAGATACGATAGAAGAAGTTTACGAACCTTTTTTGATTCAAAGGGGTTTTTTGCAAAGGACACCCCGCGGGCGGGTGGCAACAGAGTTCGCATACAGACACTTCAAAAAACCGTTCAGAAAGAGCCACGAATCGCTGTTTGATGAGGAGATATGACAGAAGTAGAAGGAATTAAAATTGGCGGCGGCAACCCCTTGGTGCTTATTGCGGGCCCCTGCGTGGTTGAAAGTTCGGATATTGTTTTCGCAACCGCCGTTAAAATTAAAGAGATTACGGAGCGACTGGGGATGCCATACATCTTCAAATCGAGTTTTAAGAAAGCGAACCGAACGAGCGTTGCCTCGTTCACGGGACCGGGCGACGAGAAAGCGCTTAAAATTCTGGCGAGCGTTAAAAGCACGCTTGGCTTGCCCGTGCTGACCGATATTCATGCTCCGGAAGACGCCAAAATGGTGGGGGATTCTGCGGATGTGTTGCAGATTCCCGCTTTTTTGTGCCGTCAAACCGACCTTTTGCTTGTGGCCGGGAGATCAGGAAAAGCCGTTAACATTAAAAAGGGGCAGTTCCTTGCGCCCGAAGATATGGCACACGCTGCAGCAAAGGTTGCTTCAACCGGTAACAACAAAATTTTACTAACGGAGCGGGGAACAACTTTCGGCTATCACGATTTAGTTGTGGATATGCGCTCGTTGGTTATTATGAAAAAAACGGGTTACCCTGTCGTGATGGATGCAACACACTCAGTTCAGCAACCCTCTAAAGGTGCGGAAAGCGGAGGAAGACCCGAGTTCATTAAGCCACTGGCAAGGGCGGCGGTTGCAGTGGGGATAGACGCTCTTTTCCTTGAAGTGCACCCTGATCCACAAAACGCAAAAAGTGACGCAGCCAGCCAATTCCCTTTGGATCAGCTTGAGGATTTTCTGATAGATATTAAACGATTGGATGAAGCGGCAAGAGGCAAGGGATGAACACGGATATTGCAGAGAAAACTGAAACATTGAGCAACGGATGAACAACGGCAGCTACGCAAACCGGGGCAATAACGGAAACCGCGCAAACAATACTAACAATGGGAACAGCCGTATGAAATTGGAAAAAGAACAGGTTCTGCGGCTTGGCAGGGATGTTATAAGGATTGAGGCTGAATCGGTAAACGGCCTTTTGGCGAAAATAGACGAGGGATTTGCCCGTGCGGTTGAGCTGATTTTCAGGTGTGAGGGGCGGGTTGTGCTGACCGGTGTGGGGAAATCGGGCTTGATTGCGCGCAAAATAGTTGCAACGATGAACTCGACGGGTACGCCTGCAATTTATCTTCACCCCACAGATGCGCTTCACGGTGATCTGGGGATGGTACGGCAGGAGGATGTGGTGATTTTGCTTTCGAAATCGGGGGCAACTGAAGAAATGATGATGTTGATTCCGATGTTGAAACGCTTAGGTGTTTCGCTGATTGGTTTGCTCGGTGATTCCCGATCGAAAATGGCGAAACAAATGGATGTGGTGCTCGATGTTGAAGTAAGTGAAGAAGCCTGCCCTTACGATTTGGCGCCGACGGCTTCAACCACCGCTGCCTTAGTGATGGGGGATGCTCTGTCGGTGGCATTGCTTAAATTGCGCGGGTTCACGGAGCAGGATTTTGCGATGCTGCATCCCGGCGGAAGTCTGGGCAAAAGGCTTTCGCTTAAAATTTCTGAGATTATGTATAAGGGGGAGGCAATTCCCGTTGTGCACGAAACCACTTCTTTCAAAGATTCTATTTTGGAGATCACCTCGAAGCGATTGGGGGTTACCTGCGTTGTCGATTCTTCCGGAAAGCTGCTTGGCGTTATAACTGATGGTGATTTACGCCGGCTGTTGGAAAGAACCACCGAGCTTTCGACTCTGAGAGCACGGGATATGATGACGGAAAACCCGAAGAAGATTAAACCGGGGCAACTCGCTTCTTACGCGCTGCAAAAGATGGAAAATTATAAGATTACTACCCTGCCCGTTACGGATAAAGAGGATAAACCGGTGGGGATTGTGCACCTGCACGACCTCGTAAACCTCGGTTTAAGAATGAGATAATGAGAGATGAAAGACGATGGTGGAAAAGTGATCGTAAGTGGTTTAGCGAAATTTAAAATGATTGCCCCGGATGTGAGGAGTGAGTTAACCGGCACCCGGAGATATATCCGGCAGAATGAACCATAAATATGCACGGTTGGTTGGTTTGAAAAAGTTAAAAGCGCCCGTTATTACCGTTTCTTCATTTTTTGGGTTGAAATTTTTAACTGCCCTGTTTCTTGCCGCGCTTTTTCTTGCCGGATGCGGGGGACAGGAGAAAATAACGCCCGCAAAAATTGGGCTTAAGGGGGAAACCCCCGATCAGCAGAGTTTCAATTCAACCATTACATTTACGGATTCGGGTAAAGTGATGGCTGTGCTTACTGCCGGGGTGATCAAGGTGTTTTACTCCCGCAACTACACGCTGCTTGAAAAGAAGATAAAGGTCGATTTTTACAATGAAAAAGGGAAGAACGACGCTGTGCTAACGGGTGATAACGGGAAAGTTGACGATGTTACTAAGGATATTCAGATAAATAAGGATGTGGTGGTTAAAAACGACCGGGGGATGACCCTGAATACCGAAAAACTGATGTGGCGAAACAGCGACCGAAAAATCTGGACGGATGAGTTCGTGAAAATAAAAACCGCCACCGAAGAGATTGAAGGGTATGGGTTTGAGTCGGATCAGTCGCTGAAGAACTACACAATATTTAAAGTAACCTTAATTACTGACGGCAGTGCTCTAAAAGGGGAGAAATGATAAAACACCACTTCGGATTTCTCCTTTTTCTGTTGCTATTACTTTGCGGTGGTGCAATTTTTCCGCAGGGGGGGCAAAAAATTGTAATCACGGGCGAAAGGATGACGGGGCGAGAGACCGAAACCGAAAAAATCCGCGGATTCGGCGGCGATGTCGTTATCACCCATCTGAATGTGAGAATAACCTGTGACTCGGCAATTCACTTTGTTGAAAAAAATGAAGCCGAACTGATAGGCAATGTCGTAATCACACAGGATACACTGACAATTAAAACGGCACACGGCTACTACAACGGAAACACAAAACGGGCGTGGTCGGATCTTCCGGTGGAGCTTGACGATAAAAAGGTTTTTTTGAAAGCGCAGAAGGGGGAATATCTCTTCAACAGCACGCAGGCGCGGTTCGTCAATAATGTCCGGCTTTACGACGCAACCGGAACGATGACCACAAGTGAGCTGATCTACTTCCGGAACACACAGGTGGCGTATGCTTTCAATGGGGTTAAGCTGTGGGATGCAACAAGCTCGTTGGATGCCGATAGCCTTGTCCACTACAGAACCACGAAAATAACGCACGCCTACAGAAATGTTAAAATTGTGGATTCGGCAAATGTGGTGCTTTGCGACAGCGTAATCTACGACCAAACGGCAAAAATAACCGACGCCCGGGGAAATGTGCAGATTAAAAACTTTGAAGATAACACCATCATTCTCGGCGAGCATGTGAATGATCTCCGTGCGGAAAAGCACTCGATTGTGGAGGGAAACCCCTTCATTATGCAGATCGACACTTCCTCCGGGGTTACGGATACGGTGTTGGTTAAAGCGGTTTTGCTGGAGTCTTTCGGCAAAAAAGACAGCTCTATGTTCATTGCGCACGATTCAGTGGTGATTATCAGGGGAGGGTTTGCCTCGCTTAATTCATACACAGAATATACAAAAGAGCCGGAAAAAATTTACACCTACAGGAAAGAGAATGAAAAGGTGCCGCCCGTTTTGTGGTACGATCAATCCCAGCTTTCAGGCGACACGGTTACCGTTTTTATTAAAGAAAAAAAGGCTGACAAGGTTTATATTAACCAAAACAGTCTGATTATTTCCAAGAATGCCCCTTACCGCTACGACCAGGTCTCGGGGAACGATGTGGTGATGGAGTTTGAAGCGGGGAAACTGAAACAAACGAACATTTACGGCAATGTGTTGAGTTTCTATTATGTATATGATGAAGGGGTGCAAGACGGGCTTATCCGTTCAAGTTCAAACAACGCAGTTATTACTTTTGATAACAATAAAGTTGAAGATGTTAAGCTTTACGGTGACCCCATAAGCGAGTACTACCCCGAAAATTTAGTTTTGGGGAACGAAAAGAAATTCTTTCTGCCGACATACCGGGACTATGGTGCCCCCCCTGCGAAAGATGAATATTTTGGAAGTTTTCTGAGTAAAATAAGAGAAACAGAGCACCCGTTTCGTAAGTAAGAGAAACTAAGTATTTAATCCATCAATAAAAGAAACAAAGCACCCGTTCTGTAAAAAGTGAAACAGAACGCCAATAATAAAAATAAAAAACAGAGTAGTAAATCCTTAAATAAAAGAAACAAAGCAGCCATTCCATGCCCGAAGAACTTAGCAGTGAAAATTTAGTTAAAGTTTATAAAAAACGAACCGTTGTAAACAAAGTTTCTATTTCGGTCTCCCGAGGTGAAATTGTCGGGCTTTTAGGTCCCAACGGTGCGGGAAAAACCACCACTTTCTACATGATGGTCGGGATGATAAAGCCCGAATCGGGGAAGGTGTTTTTGGATGATGCGGAAATTTCATCGCTTCCGATGTACAAGCGGGCGCGCTTAGGGATTGGTTATCTGCCTCAGGAAGCCTCGATTTTCCGTAAACTTTCGGTTGAAGATAACATAAAGGCGATACTTCAAATGCTGCCTCTGACGAAGACCGAGAGGAAGGAGAAACTGGAATCGCTGCTCGAAGATTTTGGCATTGCGCACATCAGGAAAAGTCTCGGCTACCAGCTAAGCGGCGGCGAGAGACGAAGAACCGAAATTGCAAGGGCGCTTTGTACCGACCCGGGGTTTATCCTGTTGGATGAGCCGTTTGCCGGGGTTGACCCGATTGCCGTTGAGGATATTATGCACATCGTTTCCGGGCTGAAAGAAAGGGGAATTGGTGTGCTTATTACCGACCATAATGTTCACGAAACCCTAAGCATTGTGGATAAGGCTTACATTCTGATTTCCGGCGTGATTTTCCGCTCCGGGTCTGCCGAAGAACTTGCCGAAGATGAAGAAGTGAAAAAAATGTACCTGGGCGAAAAGTTTAAGTTGGACAGATACTAAGTAATAACCGTTTTGGGTTCACTTGTTATCGTTTACCCCCGGCGAAAAGTTTAAATTGGACAGGTACTAAGTAATAACCGTTTTGGGTTGATGTGTTATCGTTTACCCCCGGCGAAAAGTTTAAATTGGACAGGTACTAAGGCGGAGGGGTAAAAAAACTTTGCCGGAGCATTGCACCGGCGGTTTTGCTGAATAGCGGCAACCAAGTTGGTGTGTTTTCCGGTCTGTAACGAAACGGGTGGCTCCGCCGGCGGTTTTCTTAATAGCGGCAACCAAGATTGAATGTTTTACCTAATTGCCGCTCAGTTTAATTATAAAATAGATAGTTGAAATAATAACGATCAGAAAAATTGTTACAACATGACCGCCAAACCATCCGATTTCCGGAAGGGGAAGATACTCGGAAAGTATATTGTTCCAAAAAAGCATAACTAAGAAGATAACAATAGCGAAAAAGAAGTATGCTACTGCTAACCATACTCCTAAGTAAATAAGAAATACAATTAAAACAAGTCCGCTGAATAACTTACCAAGAAAACGCATCTCAAATCCTCCTGTTGTTAAAAAATCTTGTGCCCTACAAATTGATTATTTTTCAGGATTTTAGTTTGATTGATTTTAATTCTGCTTTGTTGTCTTTAACGAATATTCTGGTTTCTCTCCCGTGCGGAATTTTTTTTTTGAAAGTTCACATCCCACTGCACTAACTAACAGAGGGTTTGTTTTCCCAATTTTCCAAAATTTCCTAGGAATTTATCTTTTCACTGCTCATTTTCTCAGCAAATATTTTAGAGACCCCGGCAAGTATTGTAGGGAGATATCCCTCGTTTAATAGTGCAAAACTAAGGATTGCGTATTAAAAAAATAACTCATTGAATGATAATTTTTGGAAATTTCAGGAAGGGGTGCTTAACTCAAAACCGTTTTCCAAACCAACCGCGCCAACCCTCCCTGCCGCGCTTGCTGCCCCCAAAGATACGCTCAACTTAAAACTGTTTGCCACTTCTGTTGGGCACAGGCTCGCGGAACTTAAACTGTGAAAGATAAACCCGCACTTCCGGATATGAAAAACCCTCGCCTAATTTATCTTTCAGCGATTTCATATCAACAAAACCCTGTTTATATTTTTCTTCGATCTGTCTGTATTTGGCGGGTGTCAGCACAACCGGCAGGTCAATCGTGGGGTCGATGCTCATCAGTTCTTCAATTTGCATAGAAACCACTGTTTCGCTCATATTACGAGCAGTTGCAATATCTTTGAGAGTTCTTCCCGTTTTAATCATCTCCCATGTCGGGTAGAGCGCAGAGTTAATAATCAGTTTTTTATCCTGCGGGTTTTTGGGTTCCACAGCAATGGAATTAATCACCGAAAGGATATCCTCGCCGAACTTGTTGAACATCCTTTCATTAGTGCCGGTTATAGCCAAAAACTCCTCTTTAGTTTTCGGCTTAGCCTTTGAAAACTCCGCCAGCAATTCATCCGAACAGATAAGATATGCCGGTTGTGTGAAACGAAGTGCCGCCCGTTCCCGAACCCCTTTCAGTTTGAAGAAAAGCTCGAGGTCGGCATTCGGGTCAGAGGGCAAAGCGCTGTGGTTCTCATCATCAATCAGGCGCAGCTCCACCATTGCGGCGTAGCCTTTGTTAGTCAGAAAAACTCTGTTCCCTTTCGCACTGTTTTCAAAAATGTAACCGTTGGAAAGCAAAAGGTTAAACACCGGTTTCACCTGCCCGTATTGAAAAGAAGAGCAAATACCAAACATCGGCAACCTTTGGTAGTTTTCAGACTTTGAGTTTCCGAGAAGAATGGTAAAAATGTGCACGGGGCTGATACCATCGGGGAAATGATAAACTGTTTTCAGCACCGATTCGTTAACAAACTGGGTTGCATCCACCGGCAGGGTTGCGTTATCGCGCCGGCAGTTATCGCACTTTCCGCAGCGGTATTCTTTTCGCTCGCCGAAATATTTCAGGATATAGTCGAAACGGCAGCCGGAGTGATAGACATAATTTTCGATCTGTTTGAGCTTGTTGAACGAATTGTTGAAGTTTTTATCCGTGAATTTCGCATCAATAACCAACTTCGAGCTTTTAATTCTTGGGATCAGCAGCCTGAAAGTATCTTTCGAGGCGGGCGCCTGAAAGGTCAAAATTCCGCTGTTATCAAGCTCGAAGAGGCTGTTTCGCAATAAATCTTCAGCAGCAAGCACTTCCCGGGTCATTTTTTCCATATCCAACAGAACCGTTTTTTCGAATGGAGCGCTGCCGTACTCTTTGACGAGGTAGAGGATAATCTCCTTTTTCAGGTTATCTGTCAGGCTCTTGGTGAATTTTTTAAGCTGTTCGGGGTTCAGGATATAGGAAAAGAAATATTTTTGCCTGAAATCTGAGATAGCCACAAGGTAGCCCGCCTTTTCCAAAATATTAATTGCGCCGAGAATCACACCTTTCTGTATATCTTTCCCCATAATCAGGTTTACGAGGTCATAATCAATTTTCAGCAGTTTTTCCGGCAGGTCTCCTTGCTGCACGGAAACGGAATCGAGCAGTGCGTCGTAGATATCCGCCACCATTTCTTTTTTTGGGAAAGCGGAATCGATGAAGAATTGTTGCAGTTTCAGGTCCCCTCGTTCAAACAGCATAATTGCCTGCGACTCTTTCCCGTCGCGCCCCGCCCTACCGAACTCCTGGTAATAGCTTTCGATCGTGCCGGGCATGTTGAAGTGAATCACCAACCTTACATCCTCTTTATCAATTCCCATTCCGAAAGCGTTGGTGGCAACAATCACTTTCACTTTTCCGGTGAGGAACCTTTCCTGAATCATTCTTCTGTGTTCGTTTGGCAAGCCGGCGTGGTAATAGAGGTTTTCCACGCGTCGCATTGTAAGGTATTCAGAAACCTCTTCCGCTTTTTTTCGGGAGCCGGCGTAAATAATAGCAGGGGTGCCGTAAATCCGCAGCAATTCCGCAGTTTTCGCCTTTTTATCTTTCAGTTCAAAAACGGAAAGAGAGATATTTTCCCGCTCGAATCCTCGCACGAAAACGACAGGGTCTTTCATATTCAGCTGACGGAGGATGTCTTCCCGCACTTCTTCCGTGGCGGTAGCAGTGAAAGCGGAAACATTTTTAATTCCCGTGTAAGAGATGAAATCTTTTATTTTCAGGTATCCGGGACGGAAGTTATGCCCCCACTCGCTAATGCAGTGAGCTTCATCCACAAAAAGAAATGCAGGTTTAAGCTGCTTTATTTTCTCCACAAAAGTGAGATTTTCCAACCTTTCGGGCGCCACATAAAGCAGTTTCACCAACCCTTGTTCCAAATCCCGCATAATCCGGTCGATTTCATAGCCGCCGAGCGAACTGTTGATAAACTCGGCTTGCACACCCGCCGAGCGGAGGTTATCTACCTGGTCTTTCATCAGGGCGATTAAGGGTGAAATAACGATGGAAAAACCGCGCGAAATAAGCGCCGGAATCTGATAGCAGACCGATTTGCCGCCCCCCGTGGGTAAAATAGCCAGTACTGATTCTTTATTCAGAATTGCGTTGATAATCTCTGACTGGCCATCACGGAAGGTTGAGTGACCAAAATATTCTTTAAGTGCTTCTTGTGGAGACATAGTCTGCAAATTTATTAAATAACGGGGAGAGTAAAAAGGGGATTAGAAGCTTTCTGCATTTTGCGGTCAATTTTCGGTAGTTTGGGGGTGGCTTTCAGTAGTTTGCGGTCAATTTTCGGAGTTTTGCCTGCAAAATGTTTGGATGTAACTGAAGAAAAACCGAAAAAAGCGTTTTCAGAAATTCCCGTTCATTTCCGTATATTTAAAGATTAGTTTAAGGAAATTTATGGGTTCAATTAATATATTGTTCATCGGCGATATTGTCGGTAAACCGGGCTTTGAAATGGTGCAGGCATGGTTGCCGACACTTCAACAAAAATATAAAGCCGACGCCACCATAGTTAATGGTGAGAATACAAACGACGGTAAAGGAATTTTACAAAAAGAGGGGGAAGCCCTGTTCAACCTTGGGGTAAGAGTGATTACCGGCGGAAACCACACATGGGATAAACCTCATGCGCAGGAATATCTGAAAAATGAACCGCGCGTGCTAAGACCGCAAAACTACCCCAGAGGTGCTCACGGGAACGGGCACTACATCTTCGATACCCCAAAAGGAAGGGTAGCCGTGCTCAATCTGCAAGGGCGAACTTTCATGCCGATTATTGATTGCCCTTTTCGCTCGGCAGAGTGGATATTGATGAACAAAATAAAAGACGCAAAAGTTATAATTGTGGATTTTCATGCTGAAGCTACGGCTGAAAAACAGGCGCTTGCGCACTTTCTTGACGGGAAAGTTTCAGCAATTTTGGGGACTCACACGCATGTGCAGACTGCCGACGAGCGCATTTTCCCTCAGGGCACTGCTTTTATTACAGATGTCGGAATGTCGGGTCCCTACAATTCAGTTATCGGGATGAAAGTGGCACCTGCGATTAACAGATTTTTGTATCAAACGCCGCAAAAGTATGAAACCGCACAGGAAGATGCTCACATTTGCGGGGTTTCACTGAAAATAGAGATAACAACGGGCAAAGCACTGGAAATTGAAAGGTTTACTTTTCCCGAATTTGAAAGGTCGGTTAAAGCCGAATGATTTTGATTGACGGTAAAAAAGTTTCTTCCGATATAAAATCGGAGCTAAAAGAGGAGATTTCAGCTCTTTATAACAAAACGGGCAAATCACCCGGATTGGTGGTTATTATTGTCGGCAACAATCCGGCAAGCGAGGTATATGTGCGCAACAAGCACAAAGCCTGCGGCGAAGTGGGGATTAACTCAACAGTGCTCAACCTGCCGGAAGAAACAACTCAGGGTGAATTGTTGCAAAAAATCAGTGAGTTTAACGCCGACCCAAATATTCACGGGATTTTGGTTCAGCTGCCGCTTCCGAAACAGATTGAAGAAAGCGCCGTTATCCGTGCGATCGATCCGGGAAAAGATGTTGACGGGTTTCACCCCTACACTGTGGGCGAACTGGTGATTGGCGATCCGAAGTTTCAGCCGTGCACGCCTGCCGGAATAGTTGAACTGCTGAAAAGGTATGATATCGATCCATCAGGGCGGCATGTGGTTATAGTGGGGCGGAGCAACATCGTGGGAAAACCGGCTGCACTTCTTTTGATGCAGAAGAAAAAATTTGCTAACGCAATTGTTACGGTTTGCCACTCGGCTGCCAAGGATATTTCAGTTTTCACTAAACAGGCGGATATTTTAATTGCGGCGATGGGTGTCCCTAAGTTTATTAAAAAAGAGATGGTGAAACCGGGGGTTGTGGTTATTGATGTGGGCACAAACCGGATTGAAGACGCCACGACAAAATCCGGCTACCGGTTGGTTGGCGATGTTGATTTTGAGGAGGTTTCCACCGTTGCTTCATATATCACCCCCGTTCCGGGAGGTGTGGGCCCCATGACTATCGCTATGTTACTTAAGAACACGGTTAAATCTTTCAAAGAAACGATACGCAACGATTGAAATTTGATGCAATGAATAACGAACGAATAACGGAAAAGCAACGATAAAGCCTTTAAGCAACGAAAGAAAAAACGGCAGAATTTAAAAGAAACGACAGAATAATATGGACTCGAACAGAATTTCAAAGATCGTACATCAGGCGCTTTTGGAGAGGAAATTAAGCGATTTCTACTGCACTTCCGAGAGTTGCAAGGGGTGGGAGCGAAATGTTGTAACCCAGCCTTTAACGGTTAATAAAATTGTGAATGCCGGTGCTGAAAGAATTTCAGCCGGTATCGGTGTTGGGCACGAACTGAGCGACCGGGAGCTTGCCGGTATGATTGACCACACGCTGCTTAAACCTGACGCCACAATTGAAGAGATAGAAACTCTGTGCGCCGAAGCGAAGCAGTTCAATTTTGCGAGTGTGTGCGTAAACCCTTGTCATGTAACGCGTTGCAGCTACCTGTTAAAAGGCACAAAAGTTAAGGTGTGCACCGTTATCGGATTTCCTTTAGGCTCTAACCCCACACAAATTAAGCGTGCCGAGGCAGAAAACGCAATAAACGACGGTGCCGAAGAGCTTGACATGGTTATCAATGTAGGCTGGTTAAAGTCGGGGTTATACCGCGAGGTGTTTGAGGATATTCAGCAGGTGGTAATTCCCGCAAAAAATAAAAGAGTAATGGTTAAAGTAATCCTTGAAACCTGTTTGTTAACCGACGAAGAAATAATTAAGGCGTGCGTTATCTGCAAAAAAGCGGGTGCTTCGTATGTTAAAACATCAACCGGTTTTTCAAAAGGTGGCGCAACGGTGCAGGCTATCGAGTTGATGAAAAGAGTTGTCGGTTCCACTGTTGGCGTTAAAGCTTCCGGCGGTATCCGCACCACTGAAGACGCACGGGCAATGGTAGAGCACGGTGCCGACAGAATCGGGGCGAGTGCGAGTGTGAAAATTGTTACCGGAGGCGAAGCTGGTTCTCGAAGTGGTGGTTACTAAATCGGATGACGGCTACACCGCCGAGATACCCTCTATAAACGGGTGTGAAACCTGGGCGCACACTGAAGACGAAGTGATTGAAAAAATTTTGGAACAGGCGATGTTCTACCTGAAAATTGACGATTTAAAACGACTGAAATTGGATAAATCAAGGGGAGATTTTTCCGTTACGGTTTATAAATTGATTTGCTGATGTGTTGGTTGGTAGGTTTATTAAGCGAGCAATTTGCAAGGGTGCGGGGTATCCGGGTTAAATTATAAGCAGGGGTTTCTAAAAAACCACCAATTTAGAAATTAAAGAAAATCTGAAAATTAAAAGAATCCGCAAACGAATCAGCTGCATTTCGTAAATAAAATGGCAAGAACCGGAAGCATATCAGAAGCCCGCACAAAAAGACTGAATTTTGTAGCCTCCAACAGGCAAAACGATCTCACCATAGTTATCGAAAACATTCACGATCCGCACAATGTAAGCGCAATTTTACGCAGTTGCGACGCAGTGGGGGTTAAAACCATTTCACTTATTTACAACATCGAAAAATTCCCGAAACTTGGCGGCAAATCTTCCGCTTCCGCCTCTAAATGGATTGATGTCAAAAAATATAAAACAGTTGACGAATGCTTCTCCGACCTTCGTGGTGCCGGGTTTGTTATCGCCGCAAGCAGCCTGAACGAAAATTCCCGCTCTTTATACGAGCCTGATTTAACGCAGAAAACCGCTTTTGTTATCGGGAACGAACATCGCGGGGTATCGGAAGAAGCGATCGAAAAAGCCGATTTCAGTTACTATATTCCGATGAAAGGGATGATACAAAGTCTTAACGCCTCAGTTGCAGCAGCAGTTTCGTTGTACGAGGCTTTCCGCCAAAAATATAACGCAGGGCATTACGATTCCCCGCGTCTTCCGCAGGATGAGTTTGATGAACTCATCGGCAGATGGAAGAAAAAATAACTGTTTTTTTAATAACTGATTTTTCAGGGTTTCTTTTTTTTAGCTGTTGCTTTTCAATAACTCCTTTTCTTCAATAGTTTCTTTTCTCCCAAAACAATTACTCTATTCTTCAATATCTTCTTTTTGCACAAGCCAATAACTCCCTTTCTTCAGTGGTTTATTTTTCCACTAACCGAAAACTGTCTTTTTATTTAAACGGCAGGAAAGCCCATTTTCAAATTTTGCATTCCGCAATTTGTAACTGAATATTTTCACTGTTAGTTTAGAGCGGGGAAATGCTTATTCAATTTTAGTTTATGATCTTTCCGACCAATCACCATATCGTTTTTTTACTACATGGAAAAATTCAGTGGTATTACCCTGATTCTCCCCAAAGTTCGTTATTTTTAAATTTTGTTTCAAATTAAAACGGCAAACGGATCTTGAGCACTAAAGCGATAAAATTCATCGAGAAAATAAACGGCGAACTGCAGTTCATGGGGGATAAGTCTGTATCACACAGAGCATTAATTTTTACGGCGATGGCTGAGGGTGCCTCAAAAATCTTCAATCTTTCCCTAAGCGATGATGTCCGCTCTACTATGAATTGCCTCAGTGCTCTCGGTGCCGGGTTTAAGGTTGAAAAAGAAAAAACCACCACCCGTGTAATAACGGTAAAAGGTGTTGGTTACAAAGGGTTCACTGCGCCGGAAACGATACTGAATGCCGGCAATTCCGGCACGACTGCCCGGCTTCTGGCTGGGTTACTCGCAGTTCAGGATTTTGAATCTGAAATCACCGGTGACGAATCGCTTCAAAGAAGGCCCATGGATCGGATATCGATTCCCTTAAACTCGCTCGGAAGCAAAATAAAACTTAACGAAAACAAATATCTCCCGATTAAAATAAAGCCCGGAAAAATCACCCCGCAGGAAATAACACTATCCGTTGCCTCGGCACAGGTGAAAAGCGCCTTAATTTTGGCAGGTCTGCACACCGAAGATGGCGCACTTGAAATAATTGATCCTTACGAAACGCGCAACCATACGGAAGAAATGCTGGGTATTCTGAGGGTTCCCGTTGGTTTGTCACCCGCAAAAAAAATGGTTGTATCAAAGAAAAACTACCCAAAAGCGGGGGTTTACACCGTTCCGGGTGACATTTCAAGCGCTATGTTTTTCATTGTTTTAGCACTGATTGCCGGTGAAAAGCTAACCGTGAAAAACCTTCTGCTTTCTTCCGAAAGAATTGCTGCACTCGAAATTCTGAAAAGAATGGAGGGAAATATCGAAATTATCAGGGAAGAAACCGGGAATTGCGGCAGACTGGGCGATATCGTTGTGCACAAATCTGATTTAATTAACACAGAAATTCTCCCGGAAGAAATACCCCTTATAATCGACGAAATTCCCGCCCTTTCCATCGCAGGTCTGTTCGCCGAAGGGGGGTTTTTAATCCGTAACGCAAAAGAATTAAGACTAAAAGAAACCGACAGAATATCCGCTATTGTTAAAAACTTAAAAGCCTGCGGCGTCGATGTTGAAGAATATGAAGACGGGTTTCTTATATATGGTAAAGAATTGAAAGAAAAAGGGAAATTTGAAAGCTTTGGCGACCACCGGATTGCGATGGCGTTCTCGGTGCTTGCTGCACTTCTGAATGAAGGGGGATTGATTAACGACTATGAATGTGTCTCGGTTTCCAACCCTGACTTCTACAAACAACTCGATTCAATAACTGTAAGAGGCAGATCATGAAGAGAAATTTATTTTTTCTGATCATTTTTTCGGGAAGTGTGGCATTCAGCCAGAACTTCGATATTAATCGATACATGCCGTTAAATATTAAAAAAGCGGTTGAAAACTCAACCCGCTCATACGACGGAAAACCCGGCGCTAAATATGTTCAAAACGAACTTTCTTACAAGATCACTGCAGAGCTTCACCCCACTGAAGGAAAGGTAACCGGCTCGGAAGAGATAATTTTTAAGAACAATTTTGACGCCACGCTCGAAGATTTAGTCTTCAGGCTGTATCAGGATTCCTTCAAAAAAGGTGTAATGCGCGACTTCCAGATCGACCCTGCCGACCTTCACGACGGGACGATTATAACCAACCTCAAAATAAACGGTGTACCAATCAATCCCGAAGGGGACAAAGTAATGCGATACGGCACAACTATGAGCGTGAAGCTTGATGAACCAATACCCTCAGGAGGAAGTGTTGCCGTTTCCGTCAGCTGGGAAGTGCAACTGCCGAAAATCAACCGTGTCCGCATGGGAAAATACAATGATTCAACATTTTTCGTTGCTTACTGGTATCCTCAAATCTCTGTTTACGACGATCTGCAGGGGTGGGATATGTCGAGCTACACAATGAATCACGAGTTTTACAACAATTTTGCCGATTTTGATGTTACAATAACGGTACCCGAAGGATACTTGGTTTGGGCAACGGGTGAACTTCAAAACCCGGGTGAAGTTTACTCTGATGAACTTCTGAAACTTTACAATAAGGCAAAAGGCTCCGAAGAGGTGGTGCACATAATATCGAAGGAGAAAAAGAACGAACTCAAAACCCAAAAAGGGAAGAACAGATTCCATTACACTGCAAAGTATGTACCCGATTTTGCCTTCACTTCGGCAGTTGATTATTTATGGGATGCTTCGGTTATGACCGTTGACGCAAAAACGGGCAGAAAAACTTTTATTTCCGCCGTTTATAACGAAAACTCCAAAGATTTTTACGATGTGGCTGAAATTGCGCGCAAAGCGATAAAATATCTTTCGGAAGATTTGCCCGGTGTGCCTTATCCTTATCCCGCAATGACCGTGTTCAACGGGCAGGGTGGTATGGAGTTCCCAATGATGGTGAACGACGGCTCAACAGAAAGCTACACCTCTGCCGTGGGGCTTACTTCTCACGAAATTGCACACACTTGGTTCCCGTTCTTCATGGGCACAAACGAGGTTAAATATGCGCACATGGATGAAGGCTGGGCGGTTATGTTGCCCTTCAAGTTCCAGAAAGAAGCCGGAAATTACAACCCTGTAGCGAGAACAATTGCAGTTTATGAAGCCCTTGCCGGCAGAGAATATGAAGTGCCGCCGATGGTTCCCTCAAACCAGTTAAGAGGGCAAACTTACCGGATGACTGCCTATAACCGTCCGGCAACCGCTTATTATTTGCTGCAGGGTTACCTCGGTGAAGAAAAATTCCGGGAGGCGATGAGGTATTACATCTCTGAATGGAACGGCAAACACCCGATGCCTTTCGATTTCTTTAACTCTATGAGTACCTTTGCAGGTGAGGACTTAAGCTGGTTCTTCAAACCTTGGTTTTTCGACTGGGCGTATCCCGATCTGAGTTTTGAAGTAAGCGGCGGTGGCGAATACACTGTTACCAATAACGGAAGAATGCCCGTGCCGGTAAAGATTTATGAAGTAAAGGGTGATGAGAGAAAATTAGTTCACAGCCAACCCGTTTCTGTTTGGAAGGACGGCGCAACTTCCCTTAAAGTTAAACTTCCCAAACCGGCAGAGGGTGCTCACTTTGAACTGGGCGATAAAGAAACACCCGACGCAAACAGATCGGATAATGTAATAAAGTGAGGTTCTCTCTTACTGCTCTTTTTAATTTCCGGGCAACGGACTTTAACTTGGTGAAGTAATTAAATAATGTTCAAACGCACGACCGGGAAAAGGTCATATTTTGCAGCCTTTAAGCATCCTAACTACAGGTTGTGGGTAGTCGGTCAGTTAATTTCGCTTTTTGGAACCTGGATGCAGGCAACGGCTGAAGGGTTCCTTGTTTTTGAGCTTACGCATTCACCCGCATGGCTTGGATATGTCGGGTTTGCTGCCGGCATTCCGGTGTGGTTATTCTCGTCGTATGCAGGAAGTATAGCGGACAGATACCCTAAAAGAACCATACTGATGATCACTCAGGGTGTGATGATGGCTTTGGCATTCAGCACAGCAACGCTCACCTTTTTGGGTTGGATAACACCACATCTTCTCCTGTTTTTCTCTTTCATGCTCGGGATGGCAAACACATTCGATGCACCGGTACGGCAGGCTTTTGTTGTTGAAATGGTGGGAAGAGAAGACCTTATGAACGCAATTGCGATTAATTCCGGTATGACGAACGGTGCTACTGCAGTGGGGCCCGCTATGGCAGGCGTTACTTATGCTCTTTTCGGACCGGCATGGTGCTTCACGATGAACGGTATTTCTTTCATCGGTACCCTAACCGCACTGTATATGATGAAACTGCCACCGCATGAAAAAATTGAACGAAAATCGTCAATTATCGAGGATATTAAAGACGGTTTCCGCTATATAAAAGGCAAACCGGTTATGCTGGCGATAATTCTGGTTGTTGCGTTTAACAGTGCCTTAGGCTTGGCATTTGCCACACTTTTCCCCGCATGGGCGGTAAAAGTTTTGAATGGGGACGCCGCAACGAACGGGTTTCTGCAGTCATCCCGCGGAATTGGCTCGCTACTTGGTGCTTTGGTTATGGCAATGCTCAGCCGGACGAAAAGGATGGGAATGTTCCTCTCGATTTCAATGATGGCTTTTCCCGTTTTCTTGTTGTTATTTTCGCTAACCGACACATTATTTGCTTCACTAAGTCTTTTGTTAATTGCGGGTTTTTTCCTTCTGTTTGTAATAAGTTTATCCAATGGGTTGCTTCAGTTGCTTGTCGCTGATGAATATCGTGGCAGGGTGATGAGCGTTCATACGATGACCTTTTTTGGGATGACGCCCGTTGGTGCTTTCATTTACGGGCAGCTTGCCGATCACTTAAGCGCGCCTGCGGCAATCCAGATTTGCGGAGGTATTTTGCTGCTTTTTAGCATATCAATGTTCATTTTCTTCCCCAGACTTCACCACGAATAACACTATTTGTGCCGGTGAGAGAGAAAAGCGCAGAACAAATCTTCTTTATTCGTTTTTTTTCGATTGAATTGCTCTGTGCACTCAGGCAATGGCATCAACCCGCAATGATAAACCGCATTTCTAAAAAAAAATGGAAAGAAGTATTTCACGGCATTTCCAAAAAAAGAACTGCCGTTAAGTGCGCATAATTACACCTGAGCAAAGTGGTATATTTAGTAAATTACAGGTTAATATTTTTAATCTTTTCAGTGAATTATTACAAAGTGTTTAACAGATGAAAGAATACCTCGATTTAGTAAGGTTAGTGATGAACGAGGGGGTCAGAAAACCTTCACGCACAGGGATAGACACCATTTCATATTTCTCCGCTAACTATCGGGTAGATCTTGGGAAGGGGTTCCCTCTGCTGACTACAAAAAAAATGCAGTGGAAATCTCTGTTGCACGAAGTGTTGTGGTACCTTTCGGGGGAAAACCATATCAGAAACCTGAGGGAACACACTAAAATCTGGGACGCATGGGCTGACGAAAACGGCAATCTCGAAACAGCATACGGCTATTACTGGCGACAATTCCCTTCGGCAGAAATGGATGAAAACGGAAACTGGCAGGTGCGGCAGGTGGATCAAATTCGTTATATTATCGACGAAATTAAAAGAAACCCCTACAGCCGTCGGTTGATTGTTACGGCGTGGGAGCCGGGCAACGCAACAAAAAGCAAGCTGCCGCCGTGCCATTACACTTTTGCTTTCAATGTGCAGGGTGATCGGCTAAATTGTCATCTTACCCAACGCTCGGGGGATATTGCGCTCGGAATACCCTTTAACTTAGCCGCTTATTCAATTCTGACGATGATTATTGCAAATGAAACGGGGCTGCAACCGGGAATTTTTAGCCATACCATCATTGATGCTCACATTTATGTTGCCGATAAAGGCTCACCACAGGAGAAATTTGACCATTTAGAGGGGCTGAAACTACAGATTGAAAGAGAACCACTTCAGCTGCCCGCTTTGAAAATTGCAAAAAAACCGATTGATGAACTTAAATTTGAAGATTTTGAGTTAACAGGTTATAACCATTTGCCCGTTATTAAATTCGAGGTTGCTGTATGAAAAATTTTGAAAATAAAGTTTAAATCATCCCGGAGGCAGTTCAGCAAACTTTGAGAATGAAATTTGAGAGCATTGCGGGTGAAGTTTGAATAGAAAACAAGTAACTTAGCGCTTTATCAACTGAACTTCGGGCAACAATTCGAAAAGAATATGATGAAGCAAAATAAAATAAAACAAGATAAAACAAAATGAGAGGATTGATGGTTACAGTATGAGAAGAATTATTATTGTAGCAATTGCTAAAAATTTTGTTATCGGCAGAGCGAACGGTGATATGCCGTGGGATGTGAAGGAAGATTTTGAGCACTTCAAAAAAACCACTATGGGATATCCTATTCTGATGGGAAGGAAAACTTACAACTATTTTCAAAAACCCCTCAAAGGGCGGGAGCATATAATAATCACCCGTGACCCAAATTTTGACCCTCACTTCCCCGAAGTTAAAGTCTTTAACAATATTGAAGAAGGGTTGAAATACGCGGAAACTATTCCCAAAGACAGGATGTTTATTCTCGGCGGCGGTGAAATTTTCAAGCAGGTGCTCGAAAAAGACCTCGCCGATGAAATGATTATATCGCACTTAGATTTCGAAGCTGAAGGAGAGGTGCATTTTCCAAAGTTTGATGAATCAAAGTGGGAAATTACCGACCGCGACAGAAGAGCTCAGTTTGAAATTGTTTATTACAAAAAAAAGTGATCGGATTTCGGCCGTTCAATGAAAATTAAAGTTTTACCTGAAAATATTGCCGGAAAAATCGCCGCCGGTGAAGTGATTCAGCGCCCGGCTTCTGCGGTGAAAGAACTGATGGAAAACTCGATCGATGCCGGTGCTACCGAAATTGAACTGATTGTGATCAATTCCGGCAGAACTTTAATCAGGGTGATTGATAACGGCGAAGGAATGTCGGAAGAAGACGCCCTAATTTCGGTGCTCAAACACGCTACAAGCAAAATTAAGGATGAATCTGACTTAGACGCTATCACCACACTCGGCTTCAGGGGTGAAGCTCTTAGCTCGATGATTGCGGTCAGTAAATTTGAAATGAAAACAGGAACTGACCCCGCAAAGCTCTCCGCAATTCTTAAGATTGACGACAGCAGAACCATCGTGAAAGAAGTAGGTGGCTATTTTAAAGGGACGGATATTAGTGTTAAAAATCTTTTCTATAACACTCCCGCAAGAAGAAATTTCCTTAAAACTGATTCAACCGAACTCAAGCACATTATAGATGTTTTTCAAAAATTGGCTCTCAGCAGAAATAACATCTCATTCAGAATGTTTTCCGACGAGGCGCTCATCCACGATTTCCCCGCAGCTTCTTTGGAAGATAGGTTAATTCAGGTTTTTGGTGAAAAAATTGAAAATAATACCATTTTTGTGGAAGAACGGACTGATTACCTCAGTTTATCAGGATTCTTAGGCAAACCCGCTTTAGTCAAAAAAGTACGGGGTGACCAGCACCTTTTCCTTAACGGCAGGTTTGTTACTTCAAAGCAGGTGAATTTTGCCGTTTTTAACGCCTACGAAAATTTTTTGGAAAAAGGGGACTACCCTTTCTTTGTTCTCTTTTTGGAGATCGACCCCGCTAAGGTGGATGTTAATGTGCATCCGTCAAAATTGGAAGTCCGCTTTGACGAAGATAAAGATATTTTCAACTTCACTACAGCAGTGGTGAAAAAAGGGTTGGCAAGCTTCGATTTGGTGCCTTCACTGGGGTTCACTGCAAACATGCATGATGATTCGCAGAAGTTAGGGTTCAACGATTACTCACGCTCCGGAAGAGGAGACTTCTCTGACAGACCCGCTATCGGAGCGACGGCTAAACCGGGTCTGGGCGTTATTCCGGGCGGAGCAGCTGAACGGGGCAGTTTTCAAAATTTCAGGGAGGGTGGAACAGAGCGGAAAAAAGTCAGTCTTAACGAAAACGATATTGACCTCATTTTTGGTGCATTATCGGGTAAAATTGAAAGAGCACCTGAAGGCGCTGATATTCCAAATCCGTTTGATGATTCAACTGAACCACAGGCAACACCTCTTAACCGGGGTAAAGATGCGCAATACACGCCAAAAATTTTTGAAACCTACAATGCAGATATGACGGAAACTGATTCAACCCCATTCATTATACAACTGCATAACAAATATATTTTGTGCCAGATAAAGACCGGGCTGATGATAATTGACCAACATGTTGCGCACGAGAGAATTCTTTATGAGTTGGCGAAGAAACAACTTACCAAAGGGATGCCGTTGTATCAACAGTTGCTGTTTCCAAAAATTATTAAATCTGACCCCGCCCGCGTTCTGTTAGCGGGTGAATTACGCGAGTATCTGAACAGGTTAGGTTTTATTTTTAAACCTCACTCGAAATCTGAAGTGGTGCTGGAGTGTGTTCCCCAGCAAATTAAAGACGGCGAGGAGGAAAAAGTCTTCTTAGAAATTCTGGATCAATATTTAGAATATCGGGAAGAAAAAATATTGGATGAAACTGAAAATATGGCTAAATCGTTTTCATGCAAAGCGGCTATTAAAGCAGGGGAAAGGCTCTCACAGGAAGAGATGCGCCGTTTAATAGACGAACTATTTGCGACGGAGAATCCGTATGTTTGCCCGCACGGAAGACCCGTTGTGTTAAAAATATCTCTGGATGAATTTGACCGCCGCTTCGGGCGTACTTCTTAAATTAAAAAAGGCTGCCGTGATTCTAAAAATCTAAGGCAGCCTTATAAATTTAATATTCTAAAGTATCCCGGATTATTCTAAAGTTATTTCAGAAGTATTAGTTTTTTAGTATCTGTAAAGTTGTTAGTTCTCATTCTGCAGAAATAAATGCCAGAATTAAGATTTGTAGCGTCTAATTTCAGAGAATATTTTCCCGCACTTTTTTCTTCGTTTACCAGCACTTCAACCTCCCTGCCGAGTAAATCGTAGAGGGTAATGTTTACATTGCCGGCTTCGGCAATCGAAAAATCGATAGTTGTAACAGGGTTGAAAGGATTGGGGTAGTTTTGCATTAATTCTGAGTATTGAGGAAGCACAGATTCGCTCCCGATATCTGTAGTTGGGCAACTGACAGGAATGCAAATTGTATCAGTACGACAAAGAAGATTATAAATGGTATCATTTTGCGGAGGAAACCCGGGCATTTGTGGTGGTGAAGTATAAATTGCAGTTTGTATGCAGATAGTCTCGTTCGGGTTCACACCATAAAAAACTAAAGTATCTTTCGGCAAAGTCTGCCCCGGAGCTATAGGTGTGTTAAACATCGTTTTTGGGAAATATGCGCCCGGAGTTGTTGGGGTAATGCTGTAGCCGGAGGCTGTAACATTAGAGTTATTTTGAATCTGATACACTAATTTCAACCCGGTTACCCTGCAAATAACAGTATCGAAAATAAATGCAGAACAACTATCACCAAGGGCGGTGCCTGAACAATTGAGGTCTATCGTATCACGGCAAATTTCGAGGCAATTCTGCATCCATTTTACAATAATTTGTTGGTTGCCACTGGAGTTATTCTCGAGTTTCAGATTCAGAACATTATTGAAAGT
Source organism: Ignavibacteriaceae bacterium (assembly GCA_008933765.1). Taxonomy (GTDB): domain Bacteria; phylum Bacteroidota; class Ignavibacteria; order Ignavibacteriales; family Ignavibacteriaceae; genus UTCHB3. The sequence goes on from WBUK01000015.1 coordinate 31,029, forward strand.
ACCTTGCCCAATCCCGGCTGAAGATGGGATAGAAACCAAATTCACCTTGTTGTTAGGTGTAATATTTGTGAACCCCCAACCAGGTTGCGGAGTTGATACATTAGAGAACATACCACCGGAGATCAACTCAAATTCAACATTAGTGAAGATGTTCGAGCTGTTATTAGCTAATGAAACAGCAAACGAACAATCAGTTGCAGAACCAACAGCTGAAGCGAAGAGTGAGTCGCAAAGAGTAGAGCCGGAACCGGAAGCAGTTCCGCAGAAAGTTACATTATTGTGAATTGCGAAAGAAGGAGTCATCGCTGAGCTGCCATTAGGCGCATACGGGAAAATACGGAGTGAGAAAGTATCGCCATTTGCAAGAGTTGCCCCTCCGGGAATCGTTTGGCTGAAGTTCTGCATCGAGGTGTTAAGATAAGATAAAATTCCGCCTAATTGAGTTGAAGTTTGCCATCCGTCAGTGGAAAAATAGACTTCAGAGTTCAGAATGTTAAAATCGTTCGGCAGAGGGTTATCACCGTAGTTGAAGGAGACTTGATTAATCGTTATCGTTCCACCCGGAAAAGGTGTTACCTTAAATTCAATAAACCGAGCAGGGTCAATCGATCCGGCCACCCAGCCGGAGTTACCGCACCATAGCCTTTGCCCTTGCGGAATATATGGAGGAAAGACGGACATAAAAGGTGCAGCAGAACCGGCACCAATAATTTCGCCGGTTCCGTTCATACCGGGGGAAGCGGAAGTAACGCCACCCGACTGCAATAAATCCCAGGTAATACAGGAAGAGATGACCGGGCACTCATAACTTTTTCTGAAGATGCCGTTTCCGGTAGCTGCAAACAAATAGGAATTATTGGGGACCAAAGCGGCAATTGTAGGGTTAGAAAGCCCGTTATTATCGGCTAACCAGGTTATTCCATGGTCAGTTGAGCGGGCAATTCCTCCCATGTTGGTTAAACCGGCATAAACATCCCCGTTGCAAAGCGCGGTTAACGAATAGACATCGCCGCCGTTCATCACATGCGACCAGGAATTTCCGGCGTCAGACGAGCGAAAAACCCCGCCTCCGATACTTCCGGCAAAAAGATAAATACCTGAAGAAGTTATCCCCCTTACATCAAGGGAAGTAATACCGTTGTTAACAGCCACCCATGAAGCTCCAACATCAGTTGACTTGAAAACCCCTCCGAGGGTACCGCAGTAAATATCAGCTCCCATTTGGTAGATATACCAAACAGTTAAATTCCCCAAACCGGAGTTGGATGTTGCCCATGTAACCCCGTTATCGTTGGATAAATAGACCCCCCCGCCGACCGAGCCTGCAAGCAGTGTTGAACCGGAAGACCGGAGGCAATGAAAGCTGCCCGGTTGAACAAGGCTCCAGTTCCATGTTGGTCCGTTTGATGATTTATATATCCCCCCTGAGAAAGTGGCGCAGAAAATTGAATTGCCACTTGTGGTGAAAGCACGGACATCTGTTGTTGTTAGCCCGGTGTTCTCATAACTCCAGTTTGTTCCGTCATCCGTGCTTCGTGTTACACCGGTATTATCACCGGAGAAAAGATTAACGCCATCGAAATAGAGAGTATTTTTGAACCCCGGGTTTCCCATGAATTGCCACTGTGGCTTGACTGTAAATGTCAGCAAGATGATAAAAAGTGCGATAGAAAAGGCGCTCTTGTTGCTTTTTTTAGGGTCAGAAGAAGAATTTTCCTTTTGCTTTGCTCCTTTTTTATCTCTTTGAATAATTTCCACCCTCGCCTTGTTCAGGTTGTTTTTGAATAAGAAGGCAGAAAGCCGACTGAAAAACTGCTTACATTTTTCCATTATTTGCTCCTTTTTTAGCGTAAAAATATTACGCTTAAACGGGGGGTAATATAGCGAATCTGCGAGCGGTGTTTGTCGGTTTGCAGGCGGTGGTTGAAAAGAAATTAACGGTAAAGTTAATTTGGATAAGTTTCACCGATAATAATTAATCAGGATAAGTTTCACCGATAATTTTGAATAACGGCTCCGGCAGTGAAATAATAATTTCCGTTCCCTGAGAATCATCTGAGGTGTTCCCGAGGTCTTCAATCACAATAGGTGAAGGCATTTCCATCTTTTGGCTGAGCAACTTCAGTCTTTCCTCTATAATTGCAATACCTTTAGAAATGTGACCGTTCTTTTGCATTTGTTTCGATTTGGTATATCCGACCCCGTTATCAGAGATTTTGATATCGATAACCGAGTTACTACTTAAAGCAAATGAAACGGTAATCTTACCTTTGTGATCTGATTCGATAATCCCGTGCCAGATAGAATTTTCCACGAATGGTTGGATAATCATATTCGGAATTAAAGTTGTATCAGGATTGATATTTTCATCGACTGAAATTGAGAAAGTGAATCTGTCGGAGAATCTCATTTTTTCAATCTCAAGGTATAGCTTCAGCCTTTCGATCTCATCAGAAATGGAGATGAAACCGCTTGAAGAAGCATCTAAATTCTTCCGCATAAGAGTTGCCATCATAGCAATGTAGTTGTTTGCATCCTCTTTTCTGTCGGAATTTACCAAAAATTGTACGGAATTTAATGAGTTAAAAACGAAATGAGGGTTCATCATAGCCGAAAGAGCCCGGTGTTTCAGATCGTTTATTCTTTCAGCCAGTTCAAGTTCCTGTGCATTTTTCTTAGCAGAGTGGCTTAGTCGTATCTTGAGAACAGCAGCAATAAGAGTAAAAAGCGAGAGAAGAATTATAAATTTAAACCAAAGGCTTTCGGCAAAGGTAGGTGTAACATCTAAAATGATAATTGCAGATTCGCCCGGTTGCTCATTTTGGTCGTAAGGTTTAATGAAAAGAGTATCTTTGCCGGGCTGTAAATCGGTAAACTGAATCAAATTACCTGAAATCGAATACCAACTGCCCGAATAGCGATATTTATATTTTGTAGAATTAGGTGAAGAGAACTGCAAAGACGAAATATAAACTTTCAGATTTCTACTATCAGGCTCTATTTTTAGTGTCAAATTTTTCGGCGGCGGAGTTCTTTCGTTTCCAACCCCGACGATTTTAGCGGCAGTTGCTACCGGTTTTGTTTTTTCGAAGAGTGATAGATTGAACACGGTTAATCCGTTGCCGGTGCTTAATATTAACCTGTTTTCCGGTTCGTCGTAAAACAGAGAATATATTTCATTTGATGGTAAGCCATTGTCGGTGGTGAAGCGTGAAAGAGAGCCGTTTTCCAAAGAGTAAAGGCCCGTCATTGTGCCGATCCACACTCTCTTCTTTTTATCAAAAGCAATTGACTTAGCACCCGAAAGATCGAAAGACTTATATTTTTCCCAAGTTGTGAAGCTGGTGTTGAAATTCGCCGAAGGGTTTGTGGAATTATTTTTTGAGATTTCTTTTGAAACACCGGAAAATCTTGCAATGCCAAGCTCTGAAGCAATCCAAATATTGCCGTAGTGATCCTCGATTAAAGAGTTTATTTTTGACATCAGAACCTTATTTTCCCGAAAGTATATTTTTTCCCGCGATTTGATTTTTCCGTTATTTGTAATCGGCATGATCAACACAAGCCCTGCGGAAGTGCCTGCCCAGATTCTTTTTTTGCCGTCTTCCAACAAACAGTTAACTCGTTCAAGAATGAATTTATCGCTAAACAATGTAATTTCCTCAACAATTTTTTCATTACTGAAAGTATTGAAAGAAACCTGAATGGTATTGTAAAACATCCCGAGAAGAAAATTTCCGCTTTTACTTCTGAAAAAAGAAGGAAAATTTATCAGGTTGAAACGCTCTTTTTGATAATTCAGGCTTTTTGTGCGCTTAGAAGAAAAAACGCCTGCAACAAAAAACTCACCATCGTTTTCTGAAATATTGTAAATATATTCAGTCTGAGTGGGGTGTGAAGTGTTGAAAGCTCTGTTGAACTTTCCGTTATTTTCCACATAAACCCCGTCAATTGTACCGGCGACTAACCGGCGTTTGCTGCTGAGAATTGCTGAGGTTATAAAGTCACTTCCTAAACCGTCAAATTCGTTATAAATTGAAATATGCAGATTGTTGAAACAAAATACTCCCTTACCGTATGTTGCCACCCAAATGTTCCCTTCCCGGTCGCTGTAGATTGCGTTGGTTTGAGTTCTTTTTAACTGAAGTTTCGCCGGTAGGTCGAGCACCACTTCAGAGCCGCTGATGATGCAATAAAATCCACTGTTGATGGGCGAAAACCAGATGTTACCAAACCTGTCCTGCAGGACTTCGGTAATATCCACCGGGGGAACAGGGTAGTTAAGGGAGTAAGTTTTTACAACTTTGAAATTTTTCACCCGATAAATAACTCCTTTTCCGCAGATTAGAAGCTCATCATCGGGTGCAATCTGTAAACCCGTAAGTTGCGTTTCAGGCAACCCTTGTACTTGAATGGGGCTTAGCTTGTCGTTTTCAACCTCAAACAAACCCTTGTTAGTAGTAATAAGTATTTTATTTTTCCAAGGTTTAACTCTGTTAATCAAGAGCCCTTTTTCAATTTTGATATTTGTTCGTTTAAGTTCTCCGTTGCTCACTTTCAGGTAATTTATTCCGGCAAGTGATTTAAACGACCAAATGGTTTCGCCTTCTTCTTTATTTCCGGTGATAAAAATATAAGAAGAATAGAACTGATTGCCGGTTGTATCATGATAGAAATTGTTGATTTTTCCGTTGCGATAGTAATTGATTCCGTTTAGATAAGTAGAAAACAAAACATCCCCGTTGTAGCGCTGAGAAATTGCAACAGCCGCCGGGGCGTTCAACCCTTCCTTTGAAGAGTAGTTGATGAATCTTTCTCCATCGAACCTTACAGCGCCGCTGAGAGTTGCCAACCAAATAAAACCTTCAGTATCTTGAATTATATCAAAAACTGTTGATGAGGGAAGCCCGTTTTCTGCGTTATAGTGCCTGAATGGCGGAGTTTGCGCGTGTAGGCTGAAGAATTCAAGAATTATCACAATAAAAACGAGCGGGCTTCTTACAGACTTCATATCGGTTTTGCACGCAGTTTGATTTTTTGAAGGAACTCGGCAGTTTTTCTTCTGGAAACTTCTATTTTTGTGCCGTCTGTCATTGTAACGCTTCCCCCGTCGATTATTGAGTATTCTCTGACAAGGTCGAGATTAACCAGTGTTGACCGATGGATTCTGCAAAACATTCCATCGGGGAGAGAATCTTCAAAATCAGCGAGAGTTCTTGAGACAACGGTCTTTTTGCCGTTTTGAGTAAAAATGACGCTGTAACTGCCTGCAGCTGCAATTCTGGTAATTTGATCTACGGTGATTACCGCAAACCCATGGGATTCCGGAATCATAATTTTATCCCTGTTCACCCCGTAAGCCTCCAACGATTTTTTTTCAAAAAGCTCTGTCAATTTTTTAACAGTAATCTTAAGTTCTTTTATGTTGATTGGCTTTAGAAGATAGTCGGATGCGCCTGCTTTTATTGCGTCGATACCATATTCCTGATATGCAGTTACAAAAACGAGGAAAAAATCGCGTTTTTTTAATGTATCCAAGAAATCGAAACCGGAGAGAACGGGCATGTTGATATCTAAGAAGAGGAGGTCAGGCTCAAGGTTTTCGAGGAGATCAGCGGCTTCAGCCGCAGAAGCCGCAAGCCCCACTATATTAATTTCGGGGCAGTATGTATCGATTATCATTCGCAGGTTTTCTCTGCCGTGAAGTTCGTCATCCACGATCATGGCATTCAGAAAGCGCTTTGGTTTGTTCGGAGACAATTCTAATCCGATCGGTTTACTCACTGATTTCTGAAATCAGGAAGTGTTGGTTGTTTCCGGCAGCAGTACATTTTCCAATAATGCAGAAACGAGAGACGAAAAATAAAAAATCTTTTGACAGTATTTTAAATTTTCCTAACTTTGTTGATTATTTAAATCGAAAAAGAGTATCCGGCGGTTAAATTGTGAGAGATGAGTATCAGGTGGCATCTGAGTATTTTGAAAGATATGAGAAATCTGATAATGTTTTTAGTTCAACATAATCATTTTTCCCGGGGAATCGGTAACTTCGGGGGGAGTGTGGGTTACCCGGAAGATTAGAAGGTGCAAGCAACCCGCGAGCGGGGAGACGCCTAAGGTTTCGGAAGGAGTGTGGGTTACCCGGAAGATTAGAAAAGAAATTGAAACAACAGGAGATACAAATAATGAGTGATGCTAACTACACCAAAAAGCTGAACGAGTATAAAGAAAAAGTAGCAAAGGCTAAAGATAACGGTTTGAAATATACAACCGTAAGCGGTGAGCCGATCGAAGTGCTTTACGGACCTCACGACACGGAAAATATCGATTATATGCAAAATATCGGTTTTCCGGGTGAATTTCCCTATACCCGTGGTGTCCATCCAAACGGTTATCGCGGTAAAATCTGGACGATGCGCCAGTTTGCGGGTTTTGGATCGCCTGAAGACACGAACGAGCGGTTTCATTATTTGTTGAAAAATGGTCAGACCGGTCTTTCGGTTGCCTTCGATCTTCCGACACTTATGGGGTGGGATGCAGATGCTCCGCTCAGCCGGGGTGAAGTGGGTATTTGTGGTGTATCGGTATCTTCACTTCAGGATATGGAGACACTTTTTAAGGGGATTCCATTGGATAAAGTATCCACTTCGATGACAATAAACTCGCCTGCGGCTATGATATTTGCATTCTATTTAGCGGTGGCACAGGAACAAGGGGTTGATTTCCGGCAACTTAGGGGTACACTTCAAAACGATATATTGAAAGAATATATAGCGCAGAAGGAATATATCTATCCGCCGCATCCTTCGATGAGAATAATCGTTGATATGATTGAGTACTGCACAAATGAAGTGCCGCAATGGAACCCAGTTTCCGTGAGTGGTTATCATATCAGAGAAGCCGGCTCGACAGCAGTGCAGGAACTGGCATATACTTTAGCCGATGGGTTTGCCTACATTGAAGCGTGCATGGAACGGGGGTTGGATATTGATGAATTCGCACCAAGAATTTCATTTTTCTTCAATTCACACCTTGATTTTTTTGAGGAGATTGCAAAGTTCCGTGCAGCCCGCAGAATTTACGCCAAACGCATGAAAGAACGCTATGGTGCAAAAAATCCGCGCAGCTGGTGGTTACGCTTCCACTCACAGACAGCCGGTTGCACATTAACCGCACAGCAACCTGAAAATAACATTGTGCGCACGGCATTTCAGGCACTTGCGGCAGTGCTTGGCGGAACCCAATCGCTTCATACTAACTCGATGGATGAAACGCTTGCTCTTCCGAGTGAAAAAGCCGTTAAGATTGCGTTGCGCACCCAACAGTTAATTGCGTATGAAACAGGGGTGATAAATTCGGTTGATCCGCTTGCAGGCAGTTACATGGTTGAGTCGTTGACCGATAAGATGGAAGCTGAAGCGAACCGGATATTTGACGAGATAGATTCACTTGGCGGGGTTATACCTGCAATAGACACGGGGTATTTCCAGAAGCAGATAGCCGATGCCGCATACGCCTATCAACAGGAGGTTGATAAGAAAGAGAAAATTATTGTAGGAGTGAATGAGTTTGTAGAAACTGAAGAGAAAATAGATATTCCCATACTTACGATTTCACCGGAGGTTGAACAACTTCAAAACCGAAGGCTGGCGGAACTCCGTGCCAACAGAAGTGGTGCCGAAGTTGAAAAATCGCTTCAGGAAATAAACGAAGCAGCCTTGAACGGAAACAATCTGATGCCCGTTTTTGTTAAAGCTGCAAGAAACTATGTTACCCTTGGCGAAATGATTGATGTTCTGAAAGAGCCTTTCGGTATTTACACTGAAGAAGTTGTTTTTTAGCGATGAGATGTTTGTGACTATTAATTTCACAGCTTTAATTTGAGAGCATTAATTTGAGAATCTCGCCATATATAAGGCTGCTTCGGATACCTCACTGGATAAAGAACATTTTTATTTTTGTCCCGTTGGTTTACTCACGAAACCTTTTTCACTGGGAGTACACATCCGTATCTTTGTTGGCGTTTGCCGGGTTCTGCTTTGCTTCAAGCTTAGTCTATATACTCAACGACATAGTTGATAAGGAGAGGGACCGGCTACACCCTAAAAAAAGGTTGCGCCCGATAGCCTCCGGTGAAGTAACAACAGGCAAAGCCAATATATTAATGGCGGTATTCGCTCTCTTAACAATAGCAGTTTCGCTCTTTTTGGCGCCGTTATATCAGTTGATAATTACGGGTTACATCCTGCTGAATATGGCTTATTCGTTTTGGTTGAAAGATATTGTTTTGTTGGATATCTTCTCCATTGCCGGTGGGTTTATCCTCCGGGTTTGGGGAGGAACGGTAGCAATAGCCGTTGAGGCTTCAAGTTGGCTGATGTTGATTACGCTCTTCATTTCTCTGTTTCTGGCGGTTATGAAGAGGATGTCTGAGTCGGAACTTTTAGATTCTGAAGAACAGGAACAGCAGTTGGTTCGTAAAGTACTGGAAAATTATTCAAAAAGGTTTATCGACCAGATATCCGCGGTTTCTGCCGGAAGTGTTATTGTTTTCTATGCGATGTACACGGTAGCCCCCCGTACGATAAAAATTTTCGACACGGAAGACCTCATTTACACCACGCTTTTTGTCGTGTTTGGAATTTTCCGGTATATGTACCTTGTTCACCGTTATAAGAAAGGCGAAAGCACGATAGAAATTCTTTTAAAAGACGCTCCGACGATAGTTAATGCAATTTTTTACATTTCAACAACAATTCTGATTGTTTATAAGGTTATTTGATGGTAAAAGGTTTTCCGGTGTTAGGCGTTTATCCGGTGTTGGGAGTATTTGCGTGTTAGGAGTTAATCAGCCGTTGAGAGTTTTTCAGGCATTGGGAGTTTTTCCAAAGTCAGATGTTTATCCGATGTTGGGAGTTTATTTACCGTCAGGAGTTTCCGGATGTTAAAAAGAAGTGTTGTTAGTAACATTAGAAACCGGTTCGCCACAGTCAGCGGTCTGAAATCCATAAGTGTCAGCGGTCTGAAATCTAAAAATATCTGTTGGCTGAAATCTATAAGCGTCAGCGTGTTGAAATCTATAAATGTCAGCGGTCTGAAATCTAAAAATATTTGTTGGCTGAAATCTATAAGCCTGGTTGTGCTGATTGCGTCACTTATTGTATTACCATTCACCGGGTGCGGAGCGTGCAAAAATGGTGCGGAAGGGGGCGCTTCAAAAGAAAACGGTGCAAACCAAAGCGGTGTTAACGGAGGAGCAGGAAATATAAACGGAGGTAACGAAACGGACGGCAATATTAACAACGGTAATGATTCCGGAAGCGGAGGTAATACCGTTCCACAGGTTGGTTATTTGATGGTTAATGAAGTTCAGATTTGGATTGACCTGATGCCGGGCGGACCCTCAGGTTTCCTTTTTGCCGGCAGCGCAACTTTTGCACCTTCAGAGAAACCTGAACTAAAAGATATTATACCTCTTCAGGCTATAATCACTTCGGGTTCAATTGTGCGAAAATTTCCCTTTAAAATTTTGAATGAAGAGGATTTGGGACAAGGAAATGGGGGACAAAATCCGGGAGGTACGGGTCAAAGCCAAGGAGGTGGGGGACAAAATCCGGGAGATACGGGTCAAAAACCGGCGAGGGGGAATCTCATAGCCTTCAGTTTTGCTTCTGCAGAAAGAAACAATACGGAGGGATTAATCGATATTCAAAAAGCGAGCATCGAATTGATGGTGAAGTACAAAGGTGAAATTTACAAAGGAAGCTCGCAAATCGTAGAAGTGAAAAGAACACACTAATACTATGGAACATGAACTGATTATAATCGTAATTGCTGTCCTGTTCAGCGCTTTTTTTTCGATGACGGAAATTTCCTATATCGTTTCCAACAGGTTGAAGATTGAGCTGAAAGCCGGTAAGAAAAGTGCCGGAGGGATTTCTGCGCAATATTTTATTAATAACCCGGAAAGTTTCTTCCCGACAATTCTAATCGGAAACAACATTGCAAACATCACCTTTGCTTCAATCTCGACATTGATTTTGCAACGGCACTTTGACCTGAATGAGTTGGAAATTTTGCTGATTTCAACGACAACCCTCCTGTTTTTAGGCGAATTAACACCGAAATATATCGGGCGGGAACTTGGCGACGGCTTCTTTACTCTGGTTTCAGTGCCACTGCGGGGGATATATTTTCTGCTTTACCCGCTTGTTAAACTGGCGGCATTTCTTACCGGGTTGATCAGCAGCGGCAAAAAGGGGACGCCCTCACTCGGGGAGTTGGTTCGGCGAGAAGACCTCAGATACCTGATTGAAGAGAGCGAAAACGCCGGAAGAGTGAACAAGAAAGAGGGTACAGCTATTCGAAAACTTATCGATATGCAGGATCAGCGCGTGAACGAGGCGATGAGACCAAGAACGGAAATTGTAGGCGTGGAAATGAGCACCGCAATTGACGATGTTATTGATGTGTTTATTGAATCGGGATATTCAAAACTGCCCGTTTATGAAGAAAATCTTGACAATATTAAGGGGTTTGTTCTGGCCTACGACCTTTTTAACAGACCAAATGAACTGCGCGAGATTGTTCGGGAAATCCTGAATGTGCCGGAGACTAAAAGAAGTGTGGATATGCTGAATGACTTCCTGCGGGAGAGAACTTCGATTGCCATTGTAATCGACGAGTTTGGAGGAACTGCCGGCTTGGTTACAGCGGAGGACCTGATTGAAGAGGTGTTCGGTGAAATTAAAGATGAATATGATGTGGAAGAGAACATCTGCAGAAAAACCGGGGATAACGAGTTTCTGATAGGTGGAAATGTTGAGATTGACAACCTGAATGAACAGTTTAACCTCGGGATACCGGAGGGAGACTATAACACCGTTGGCGGCTACCTTATGGCTGTTACGGGTAAAATTCCGGTTCAGGGTGAAATCATAACAACACAAAACTTTAGATTTCATATAATCAGGGCTTCAAGCCGCCGTGTTGAAATGGTGCGCCTTTCGATATTTGATGTGGTTTAGTGTTTTGCCGGTTTTTGTTTTTACTGTTTTAACGGTTTTTATTTTTTAGAAAGTTTTACTAAAGTGTCGGATAAATCGATAATCCTGTTTGACGGAGTTTGTAATTTTTGCAACTTCTGGGTTAATTTTATTATAGACCGTGATAAAAGAGATATTTTCCGGTTCGCTTCTTTGCAGTCTGACTACGGACAGGAAGTGCTTCGAAAACTTCAGCTTTCCGAGAAAGATTTTGATACATTTATTCTTTTAGAGGGGGAAGAGCACCTGATCAAATCCACGGCAGGTTTAAGAGTTGCGAAGAGACTGGGCGGAGTTTTCTCGTTGCTTTACCCGCTGATAATTATCCCACGATTTCTGCGCGACGGGGTTTATAATCTCATCGCCCGAAACCGCTACAAACTTTTCGGCAGGGAAGATGCCTGCAGAATCCCCACACCTGAGTTAAAATCAAAATTCCTAGAATGAGTTTTGCACAAATCGCGCCTTATTCCTGCAGAAACCTAAACACTCAAAACCAACGCCTTATTCCCCCTGAAGCCTGAACAATCAAAGCCAGCGCCTTATTCCCCCTGAAGTCTGAACAATCAAAACTGACGCCATCTTTCAGCAGAAGCCTAAACACTAAAAACCGGCTAATTGAGTGCAGATTTCCCTTTATTTAATCAACAACAGTTTAACCACACCTGTCTGTGCCGGTATTCCTGTGGTTTCGTTTTCAATAAATGAAACAGTAACGGGATAAAAACCACTTGAAAGATGAAGTTTTTCAGCGTCCACTTTAATTTCGTGAGAGCCTGCCGAGGCTTCACCCGAGAAAAGAGTTGAAATTAAACTCCCCTGTGAATCATAGATTTTTATCACCACATTGCCCGAAGAGGGAAGTGAATACTTAATCGTGGTGGTCGGGTTGAAAGGGTTTGGGTAGTTAGCCACTTCCAAACTTTGCGGAATAACCGGCTGCTCTGTTTGAACATCCGTGAACCCGTTGATCGCAGAAGACATCCACTGAATCCGGGTGGTTATCCAACTTTTTAGATAGTCGATTTCCTGCTGATAAGTGGTGCCGATGAAATAGTTAGGCCATACATAAACCCCAAGAACGGGCCACCGCTGGAAATTTCTTGTGCGTGCTTCGCTGAGATAATCGGTCAGAGAATCGATCACGGAATAGATACGGTCTTTGTTAAAAGAAGTTTGCAGAAGCACAGCCCACCTTTGTTTGATCAGACTTTTAAAATGGTCCCAGGCGAATAATTTTTTCCACCAGGTCGGAACGAAATAAGCGTCATTTTGCAGAAAATAGCTGTCAGTGGTGAGAAAATCCAACTCCCAGCCTGTGGTCTTCCAGCCGTCGTAATAGTCGGCATTTCCGAGTGCGATGTTGAAATCCCAAACGGGTCCCATGTAAAGTTTAGGGTCTTTGTTGTCTCGGTCTTTATACATGAAGGTGCTAAGCCGGTATCCGTCCACATTTTTAGCGAACTCGTTAATCAGGAAATAATCGACAAAAGAAGTGTCGTTTGCAATTTTTGGGAATCCAACAGCGGTATCGGCAAAATTGGAAGAATTCATCACAGTTTCAAAATTGGTGATAAATTGACGAATATAATTTTTTTGCTCCGGCACAATTTTGGAGTTCTTTGGCTCGTGGTACTGATAAAAAATCGGTTTGTGTGCACCCGGGAAGGGGAGAAAAGGAGAGTTCCACCCACCGATATCTTCACCGTCTAATTTATCAATTTTCACAATATAACCACCCGTAAGCGCAACGCCGGAGGTATCCGTTATTTCCATTCCTTTAATTGCCACCCTGTTTTTGTCTCTTTTAATTTTTTCAAAAAGTATGTACAGCCCTTTATAGTCACCGTTGACAACAAGTTCAAAGTATCGAGACCTCGAGGCATATCTTCCTGTTTTTCTTGCAGCGTCGTACACCAGCACATCCCTCATCAGCGATTTATCGTTGTAAGTAGCGTTGAACACCCAATCGTTTTCAGCCGGAAACCCCATCAATTCAACATTCAGATTTTCGCCTGCTGAGTCTCTCGTTTCCACAGCGTAGCCTTTTTTGGGGAAAGACTGAGAAGATGATCCGCGCAGCTCGATACCAATTTTTCCGTTGTAGTGGTTTGGCGGGTCGGTTATGTTGTTTCTTTGCCCGTCACCGTTCCAGATAACTTTCATATCTGCGGTGATTTTTGTGGTGTTGGGAATCGTCTGTCCGTTTGTGTTGATAATAATTATCGGCAAATTTGATGATGTGAACTGAGCATTAACCGGAATTGTTGATAAGGTAGTCAGAACAAAGAGGATAAGAGTATTTTTCATAAGTGTCGTTATTTGGAGGAAAAGTTAAATAATTCGTTCTGAAAAATACCAAAAAATTTGTGTTAACTCACAATGCGACTAAAAAACAGAGGCATTGCAGCCAAAAAACTTTCACAGCAAAGCCAAAAAGCTGACGCACTTCAATACGAAAAAATGTTGAATATTAACCCAAATTCGCAACTTAAAACCTGCAGGGCAAAAAAAATTTGCTTATTTGAAATATAACTGTTATTTTTATATAGATTAAATCTAAATAGTTTGAAAAGACATTGAAAAACCAACAGGCAAACGAATTGTTCCGCGATTATCTTAAGAGAGGGAACAACCGTATCACACCCGAGAGATTTGAAGTTCTCGACGCCGCATTGGAGTTCGACGGTCACTTTTCAGCCGACGAACTCTTCATCTCCATGAAGAATAACAACTCACGGGTTTCAAGAGCTACTGTTTACAACACTCTTGAGCTGCTCTGCCAGGCTGAACTTCTCTCGCAGAGAAATTTCTCCAATAAAGTAAACTACTACGAGAGTAACTATAAGAGACAGAACCACTTCCATTTAGTTTGTATTGATTGCGGAAGAATAGTTGAGTTCACGGATAAGAGGATCGAAAAAATCTCAAAAGAGATTGGGTTAAGCCTGGGGTTCAAAACTTCAAGTTATTCGTACAACATTTTTGCGCGGTGTGATAATAAATCGAACTGCCCATTTTCACATGATAAATCGCACTCTTGACGGCGCCCGGAAGGGTAAGTATATCACGGTTCTGAGCCTCCCGGAAGGGGTGCTCAGGGTTCAATTGATCAGATTAGGAATTACGATTGGCGATAAGATTTTTTGTGTGGAAAGACTGCCGGGCGGTACGGTTGTGATTCAAAAGAACAGACAGGAAATAGCTCTGGGTTATGAATTGGCGCGACAAATATCAATTTCGGAAGACCATTAAAAATGAGAACTGAGACAACCGGAATTAAAGTAAATCCGGAAGATCTGTTACAGAAAAAAGAATTTACAACTATAGAAAGTGACCGAAAAAGGGTTGTTCTGGTGGGTAACCCAAATGTGGGTAAGTCGCTTGTTTTTAACTATTTAAGCGGCGTCTATGTGGATGTATCCAACTTCCCGGGAACTACCGTTTCAATCAGCAGAGGCACTCACAAAAACTACGATATTCTGGATACCCCCGGAATTTACGGGGTTTCTTCGTTCAACGATGAGGAAAGAGTTGCCCGAGATGTGATCTTAGAAGCGGATATTATTCTTAATGTGGTGAACTCGTTATATTTGGACAGAGACCTCTTCCTGACAAAGCAACTGATTGAAATGGGGAAAAAGGTTTCGATTGTGCTTAATTTCAGCGATGAAGTCAAGAAAAAGAAAATTAAAATTGACGCGAACAGACTTTCTGCATTGTTTGGTGTGGAAGTTATTGAAACATCGGCTGTATCGGGTACCGGTTTCGACAAGTTGGATGAGGCGATCGAAAAAGCGCGTGCAGGGGTTGTGAACAACGAAATTACCGCAAGGCTTAATCCTGAAATTGTGAAAGACAGGGGCAGAGGAATAGCCCTTCTGGTTGCAGAAGGTGATGAGGAAGTTTCGGCTAAGTACAACTACGAACCCGGTTCACCGGACGACAGGGAAACAATTTACATTGAACGACGAAACACCGTAAACGAAATTATAGCCGAAGTTGAGTATGAAGATACTCAAAAAGGGCGGCTTATGAGCAAATTGGGCGGTATGTCGCTTAACCCAAAGACAGGCTTACCGATTCTTGCTGTTGTTTTGGTGATTCTCTACTTTTTAATCGGGGACCTTGTAGCACAGCGGTTGGTTGACTACACAGAAGGGGTTCTGGGCAAACAGTACTTCGAATTTTACACTAAAAGTTTAGTGAGTGAATACGCCGCAGTTGATGTTACGGTGAATCAGTTGGATGGGGAAGAGAATGTTATTCACTCCGATAAATTTAGTTTCCCCGATGGCTTTGCAGCTAACCGCCCACAAAAACTTGCCTTTGACCAAGCCGCATCGCACGAAAATACAGAGGTGCAGTTTGATTATAAAAACCCGATTGTGCGGCTCTTTTTCGGTGAATTTGGCGCATTCAGCATGACTTTAACCTATCTGATATTCCTGTTGTTGCCGCTTGTAACCGCATTTTATTTCGTGATGGCAGTAATGGAAGATTCGGGTTATTTGCCGCGGTTAGCCACAATGATGGACAGGTCACTGTCACGCGTTGGTTTGAACGGTAAGGCTATTATCCCGATTTTGCTCGGTTTTGGTTGTGTTACGATGGCAACAATAACCACCCGAATTCTTGGGAGTGACAGAGAAAAAACAATAGCTACGGCTATACTTCAGTTTGTTATTCCGTGTTCGGCACAATTGGCAGTAATTGCAGTTTTAGCGGGGACTGCCGGGCTTGGAGCAACGCTGATTTACGGCGGTGTAATTGTTACCGTTATGATTGCTCTTTCAACGATTTTGAACAAAGCGCTGCCGGGGCAAAGCACGCCTTTACTTATTGATCTTCCGATGATGGGAATACCAAAACTTAACAATGTTTTAAAGAAAACCTGGTACCGCACCTTAGGCTTTATGAAAGAAGCTTCAACCTGGTTCTTTATCGGTGCTTTGGGCGTGGGCATACTTCAAATTACTGGGATTTTGGAACTTTTCACAAAAGCGTTAGAGCCACTCACTGTTTATTGGCTGAAACTTCCTAAAGAAGCCGCTATTGCATTTGTGATGGGAACAGTTCGCCGTGATTTTGGTGCTGCGGGCTTGTTCGACCTGACGCTCACCCCGATGCAGGTTGCCGTATCGCTTATAGTAATTACGCTGTTTGTTCCGTGTATTGCATCTTTCATGGTAATGCTTAAAGAAAGAGGCTGGAAAGAAGGTATGCTAATTTGGTTGAGCGCTTGGGTGATAGCGTTTATTGTTGGTGGGCTTACTGCTTTGGTGGTTATTTAATTTGCAACAGCAAAAACAGACAACAGCGGAGACAGGCAACTGAAAGCTGAATCGAATTAACAAACAGAAAAATTTTAAATGATTAAAACAGAATATCCGATTTACTGGGAAAAAGAAGATTTCAGCATAAAGATTTTCTGTTCCATCCCGGCAATTGCCACGGGCATTTTATTGAGGGCGGGGGGGGCGAAAGTGGTTATCGACCCCGGCGACGGAATCCTCAGAGATTTGAACGAAGAGCTTACACCTGAAGAAATCCTTTCGATTACCGATGTTTTCATCACACACGGGCACCACGACCATGTCGGCGGGGTTTGGTCACTACTCACTTATTTGCGGATTATGCGCAAGCGAACCACTCTGAATATATGGTTCCCCGAAGGTTGCCCGGAGATTGAAAGTATCTACAATGCATTCCGGACTGTTTACTCGAACAGCATACCTTACCCGATAATTCTTCGTACAATAATGGACTATAAACCCTTTACACGACGCGGGTTAACCGTCAAGCCTTTCCCCGTAATACACGCCGAAAAGATAGAAGACGGGCCCGAAACCCGTTTAGTCCCATCGTTAGGGTTTAAATTTACTTGGCAGGGGAAGAAAATATGTTACGGTGGTGATACTGCCTATTGTGAAGAACTTGTTAAGCAGGCGAAAGGAGCTGATCTTGCAATTATTGAAGCAGGAGAGGATGAAGACAGCGTGCCGGGTATGCACATGACGCAGGAAGAAGCTGAGAAGATTGGCAGAACTGCCAAAGAATTTTTCCTCGTTCATGTTCCTCAATAACACAATTTTTTCTTATCTTTAAAACTCTTTCTTATTAATTTCCGACCGGAGTATTTCGATGAAGAATATCACGATTTTTATGTTTATACTTTTTACCGCTTCAACGGTGGTTTTCTCACAAAACGAGGGCGACATGTCGTTCAAGGGTGAAAAAAGGCTGAAGAATATCAGAATGCTTACTGACCGCGGTGAAAACGCCGAAGCATATTACTCGTTTGATTATAAAAAACTGAGTTTCCAAGCCAGATTTGACGGAATGGGATGCGACCAGATTTTTACGATGAATATTGACGGGAGTGATAAAAAAATGGTTTCGAACGGAGAAGGAAGAACCACATGCGCTTATTATCTGCCGGGTGACTCTACTATTATCTATGCAAGTACATATTTAGCAAGTCCGGACTGCCCGAAACCACCTGATTTTTCAAAAGGTTATGTCTGGAAACTTTACGATGAATTTGAACTTTTCATTTCAAATGCTGACGGAAGCAACATAAGACAAATTACCGATAACAATGCTTACGATGCTGAAGCTACGGTTTCCCCACTGGGAGATAAAATTGTTTTCACTTCCATGAGAGACGGTGACCCGGAAATTTATGTAATGGATATAGACGGAAGTAACCAAAAAAGGTTGACTTATGAAAAAGGATATGATGGCGGTGCCTTCTTTTCGGCGGATGGTTCCAAAATTGTGTTCAGAGCAAGCAGACCAACTACGGAACAAGAGCTTAAAGATTATGACGACCTTGTGAAAGAGAAGTTAGTAAGACCTGGTACACTTGAAATTTATGTGATGGATGCCGACGGTGGAAATATTCAGCAGGTTACTAACTTTGGAAAAGCAAGTTTTGCGCCTTATTTCCACCCGGATGGTAAAAGAATTATCTTTTGCTCAAATATTATGAGTAAAGACCCCCGCAACTTTGATCTCTATTTGATCAATGTTGACGGCACAGGGCTTGAACAGGTAACTTTCAACGAGACATTTGACGGGTTCCCGATGTTCAGTAAAGACGGTAAGCAATTAGTTTTTGCTTCTAACAGATTTAACAAGAATAAAGGTGATACTAATGTTTTCATCGCTGATTGGGTCGATGACACTGAGTAGGATCAAAAGAGCACTTTTGCCGCTCGGATTTTTCTTAGGTATAATCTGTGGATTAATCTATCCGCAAGACACTGTGACTGTTACAGTTTGCAAGATCAGCGCTCAGTCCGGCAATTTAGCAACTAAGCCAAAAGGTTTACAACCGGCAGATAACACTCTTGATGTTTTCAAACAAAAAGAGCATGAGTCAAATCTTTCGGACTCTGTAGCCATTAAGTTTTACAGACCGGGTACCCCTTTTAAAAAGTTGGAAGTTCAACCGAAAGATTCTCTGACAGTGATTAATACACTTTTTGTATATAAACCTAAGGGATATGATTCAGGCAAGGGTAAATTTCCGTTTGTATATTTGTTGCACGGGTGGTCAGGTGCCGTCAAAGACTGGAAGGTAAACTACGATATACAGAAGTTAGCCGATAAATATAATATGGTTATCGTCCTTCCGGAGGGCTATTATGACTCGTGGTATGTTAACAGCATTAATAAAAAAGACCTGCAATACGAAGCGGCATTTTGGGCGCGTATCGATCCGTTCATAGTTAAAAATTACCGGGTGGATCCAAAAAATCGTTTTATTACAGGTTTGAGCATGGGGGGGCATGGTGCCGTTACTTTTTATCTTAAAAATAAAAACAAATTCAAAGCCGCCGGTTCTATGAGCGGGATACTCGACCTGACCCAGTTCCCCGATAACTGGGGAATAAAAAAACGACTGGGCGAATTGAAAAAAAACAGAAACCTTTGGGAGAAAAACTCGGCGCTTCAGCTTTTGAAAAATTATAAAGCAAAACCGGAAAATCTGAACATTTTTATTGCGTGCGGAACTAAAGACCTTGCTTTCAAGGTAAACCAAAGTTTCAATGAACTTGCTGTAAAAAAAGGGGTACCGATTCTGTTTTTAGCCGATAAGGGAGACCATAACTGGGACTATTGGACCTCGCATGTTGATGGACAGATGCACTTTTTTAAACTTATTTCCGAGGGTAAAAAGCCCGCTGAAATTAAAGAAATCCTGAAAATAAAATAGCCGCTTAGAAATCTTATAGATTACACAGCTACAACAAATTTCTTGTTTCAAGTATTAAGAGATATCCAGCGACAGCAGATTTCTTGTTTCAAGTACTAACAGTTACGCAACGGCAACAGATTGTTTTAATCAAGTTTTAACCGTTATACAACCGCCGGCTGTTAAACCAATTTTATAGAGAATGTAACGGTGGTACCTTTGCCTTGTTCACTTTCCAATTGAACGGTGCCACCCATCATTTCAACGAAATTTTTCACCAAAAGTAGCCCCAGCCCCGAACCCTGTTCGTTATTAGTACCTGAAGTTGTAACAATAGTATCAAGCCTGAAAAGTTTCTGAATATTTGCTTCAGACATCCCAATTCCGTTATCCGTAATTGAAATATACACTTTATCATCTTTAATATCAGCGTTAGCTTTAATAAAGCCGCCGTATGGAGTGAATTTCACGGCGTTTGAGATCAGATTTTTCAAAGTCAAATCGAGTATAACCACATCAGCTTTAACCATCATTTTTTCAGGCACACCATTTTCGACGCTCAACCCTTTTTTAAGTGAATTAGTCTCAAAAGAATTGAAAGCAGCAGTTACCATATTTCTCAGATCGAGTTGAATCGGGTTATTTTGAATTTTACCGAGTCGCAGGCGCGTCCACATCAAAAGGTTATCGATTAAGGAGTAGATAGTCCTAACCACTTCGTAAATGCCGGTAGCAAACTCTTTAACCTCTTCAGGTTCAAGCTCACCGCTTTGGTGAAACAGAAGCTCGGAAAGCCCAATAAGCCCGGTGAAGGGGGATTTGAGGTCGTGCGCCAGAATCGAGAGAAATTTATCTTTGGAGATGTTTGCTTCCCTAAGTTCCCGGTGCTGTTTAGCGAGTGAAAGATGTGCAGCCACACGGGCGTTTAGCTCTTCAAAGTTGATTGGTTTGGTGATATAGTCAACCCCACCGAGTTGGAATCCCTTAATTTTATCCACAGTATCGGTTAGTGCAGTAAGAAAGATTATGGGAATATCCCGGGTTCTTTCCTCCTTTTTAATCATTTCGCAGACAGCAAAGCCGTCGGGATCGGGCATTCTAATATCCAGAAGGATAATATCGGGTAATATTTCCTCCAACAGACTTATTGCTTCTTCACCCGAGATAGCTTTGGAAACATCATACCCAACTTTAGTCAGCCTAAAGTGAAGGTATTTCAGGTTAGTCTCGTCATCATCAACGATTAAAACTTTTGCTTTAGGCTCAACATTTTCTTTCAATGTTCAAATCCGTATTAAATAAAAGGTATTTTTTGTTAAAATAAAGAGGATTAAATTGCACCATAACTTACAAAAACTTTTTGATATAATCTGATACCGCCATCAAAATATTTCTCGTAATTCCTGTTTATGAAGACCCCCGTTCGTTAGAAACTTTGTTGGATAATGTGACAACTGACGAAAACCGCGGTTATTTGAACGGTATTGTGGTAGTTACAGGCTCTGAGAACAAAGAGATAGAGTGGGTAGTTGGCAAATTTAGCAATAACGGGTTTGAAATAACACTTCTTCATAACCCCAACAGATATACCCCGCACGCTCTGAATATCGGAATTAAATACGCCTTGGCACAGGGGGCTGATTTGATTCAAATGCTCGGTGCTCACAGCGTGGTGAGTGACGGTTATTTCAGAGACCTGCACAGAATTGCTGAAACTGAAAAGGATGTCGGCATCATTTCACCATCTTACGATTTCTTCCCGCCACAAAATTTGATAGAACAGGCAATAATGCTGTTTCACCTTTCCCGATTAGGCAGGAATTGGGGGAGAATTTACCATATCGATAAGCCGGTACCGGGGTTTGGTGCAGGTGGTTGCAGCATCAGAAGAGAAGTATTTGAAAAAATTGGGCTATACGATCTTAAATTTATTCGCAATCAAGATAATGAACTTTACCACAGAGCAGTAAAAGCCGGCTTCAAAGGTTACTCTTACCCCGAAATTGTATATATTTACCGCCCAAGAGGCTCGATAAACCAGTTGAAGAAACAAAATTTTAACTTCGGTAAATATTTTGCGTTAAGCCCTTTCAGTCATTCATTGAAACAGGCGGGACCGTTTTTATTTTATACTTTTATGCTGTTGCTTCTTTTGGTTACAGGTACTTTAAGTTATTTTGAAGCCTATAAGCCTGCAATAGTTACGATAGGAATTTTTATGGCGACACTCGGTATCTATCTTGGTGCTGTTATGTTTGAAACCTTCAGAAAATTTTTAAGTTATGGCAAAGCAGCGCTGTTTTTGCCGGCAATTTTCATAATGATTCATTTTTACTATGCTATGGGGAGTTTTTCAGGCTTTCTGTTTGGCTTCCCGAAGGGAGAGAGCAGCAACAAATAGCCAAAAAATTATTTTTCTGAATTGTAGCTGTTTGACTTTTTGCTGTCTTATGAGTGACAACAATCTGAAATATCATGTTGCGTTAGTTTTAGCCATTTTTAACCGGATTTTTGTTTTCTGAAAAGCGTTGATAATAAAAAATTACCACAAGGAAGCAGAGCCAAAAGGGGAGATCGACCATCAGCCAGCCGTGCGTGAGCAAGCCAATTGATTCAAACATTGTTCTCGCAACCATTCCCACACCCAAAGCGGTAATTCCTGCAACAATAATATAACCATTTCGATTTTTCTTTTTTAGCAGCCTGAGCGTTTTGCCACAGTAAAAGAAAAAAGCGCCGGGCATCCAGAGTGCAGTAATCAACCCGCCAATTCCCACTTCTGTCAGGCGAAAAAGAAGGAAATTGTGTGAAAGCCCACTGTCGCCGGCTTCTAAATAGAGATTTGTGATCATATAGTGTGCGTAACTGCCTTCGGGGGCGGTCATGTATCTGTAGAAATAGTCTTTGAAAAGGTCGGGGCCCGTGCCAAAAAAGGGGTTATCTTTTATTACATCCCACGACATCGCCCACAGGTAGTCCCGGATATTCAGGAAGTTTTGCGCCCGAAAAATCAGAAACACAAAATCGTGAACGGGAGGTATTAAAATTACCGAAAAAGTAATCAGCGCAACCGCTCCCGCGAGAATAATACGCGATTTTGGGTGAACAATCAGGAAGAAAAATAAAAAACCAAGCAACGCCACCAACATCGAGGCACGCGAATTGGAGATAAGCACAAACAGAAATAAAACAATTGTAAACAGTACATTAATTATTTTAACAAAAGGTATGTGCTTTTCGTTATTTGCCGGTAAATGTGCTTCTTCAGTTTGACCATCTGCGGTCGGGTTGTTGGCAGCAGGCTCGGAATTGTTTTTAGAGTTAGTCAGGTGAGTTAAGATCAACAGCAGTACCGACGCAATTGCTATAGTTGTTCCCGCAAAATTCATATTTATGTATTTGAAAAACCCAATGAATCTTATTGGTCCGGCGACCAAAGTAGCGGCGGTTATCCCTTCGCTTAGGATTGTATGAAAAATGCCGTATGCGTTAAGCGCACCCATAAAAATTAATGAATAAAGAACCAATTTTACATCTTTGAATGACCTGATGTTATTATAGGTCAGCCACACAAAGACAAAGAAAATTAACTGCCGAAATGTTGCGGATAGTGCTTTTATGGGTCCGATTGAGAGCAGGGAAGAGAGGGTCATCGAGAAAACTGTGAAAATGAACAACCAAACCAATCCGGCGGGGAGTTGTGTCGAGTTAGTTGTTTCAAATGCTTTTGTTTCAGGTTTTTCACCGTCTTCGGTAATTTCTTTATTATCAACAAACCCAAACCAAATTAATGATACAAAAGACCATCCAATAACAGTAACACGAATTACAGGGTCCATTGCACTGCTTGTCAGTTGCAGCAACAACACCGAAATCAGCAGGTTAAATCTTCTTCCACCGACCTTCACCAACGAAAAAAATACAACTGTGGCAAGAAGTGCCGCAACTATTTCCTGTGGCATAATAGTAGCAGCCGCTGCTAACAGAAGCATTAACAGCAGGAAAGGGGAGTCAGAATTTTTAATCTCGATGAATGAATTGCGATAAATCGAACCGGATCGGAAACTGCTCAATTTTTCCTAAATTTTTAAAAAGATATTTGAAATTTAATGAAGTTTGTACGAATTACTAATAAGTTGAGACAAGTCCCGACAAGCCTGCAACCATTCAATTTTTCCCGAGGATTTCCACCAGCACTTCAACCACGCCATCGTTAAGCATATCAATTGCTTTTGCGGCAATATAGGAGAGATCAATCTCTCTTTCTTTCACAAAGGGGCCCCTGTCGTTAATTTTCACGATAACGGTTTTCCCATTTTTAAGGTTGGTTACCCGAACCAAAGTGTTAAATGGCAGGTCTTTGTGTGCAGCAGTAAACTTGCTTTTTTTATAAAGCTCGCCACTTGAGGTTGGTTTATCCTGAAAAGAATCAGCGTAATAGGTTGCAGTTCCTTTGAAAGAAGAAACGACCTCCAACCCGAAAGCCTTAACCACTTCGTTGTAATTGTTGGGTGTGTTGGGGTCGGTATCGGTATTTTGATTTTTGCCTGAAAGCTTACCGTTTTGGTTGCTGTTTTTGTCAGCGGGTCTTTCGGAATTGTCAGTATCAATACCCGGGTATCGTGCTTTGTCGTGGTTGCTTTTTGTATCAGAAGATTTATTCTCCGGTATTCTTACGGTAGAGACGCAGCCGGTAAATATTATTGAACCGCCGCAAAAAAACGAGGCAATACCTAATAAAAGAAAGGCAGAGGAAAAACCGCTGCCCTTCGAAAATTTATTTGGTAGTGAGCTTGAAAACCCCATCCCAATCCTCTTCAGGTGGTGTCTCTAAGTAGAGTTTCGATCTTTCGATATAAACTTTGGAGGGACCGTCACCAGGATCGATATTAAGTGCCTCGGTGAACCCTTTAATAGCGTCCTGAAAATCCCGGTTACGGTATTTTTCCATTGCTTCAGTATAGAGTTTGACGCATTTTATGCGACTTTCGGGCAGATGTTCATTTGCATCGGCAATAAGTTCATACACTTTTACGGGATGCGTTTTACCTTTGACCACAAGCAGGTCAAGCTCGCGGGTTACGAACTCATTTTTTACAAGTTCGTATGTCGAGTCAGCAATCATAATAAAAGTTCCGTATGCTTTGTTAGCGCCCTCCAAGCGTGAAGCAAGGTTAACATTATCACCCATAAGGGTATAGTCGAACCTTTGCGAGCCGCCGACATTTCCAACAACCATATCACCGGTGTTAATACCGATTCTCATTTGGATCAGGGGTTTGCCCTCAGCCTCCCAACCTTTTCTCAGTTCATTCATAATTTTTTGCTGCTGAAGAGCTGTTCTGCAGGCAAGCTGAGCGTGGTTTTCCAAAGGAATTGGCGCTCCCCAGAACGCCATTACTGCATCCCCGATATATTTATCGAGCGTGCCGTGGTTTGCCATAACCACATCGGTCATGGCGCTTAAATATTGATTCAGAAATTTCACCAAATCTTCCGGATCCATTGTCTCCGAGAAAGTGGAAAAGCCGGCAATATCAGAGAAAAATACGGTGAGATATTTCTTTTCGCCACCGAGACGGAGTTTTTCCGGGTCGGCGATTAACTGGTCAACCATTGATTTATCGACATATTGCGAAAACATTCCCTTAATCTGGGTTTTCTGCCGTCTTTCAAGTATAAAGTGCAATGCCGTACTTGAAATGTATCCGAGGAAGATACCGACATCAATGCCGACATAAGAAAGAAGCAGCTTCTGTGAATTGAACAGGTAGTTGGAAATTTCAAAAATTCCGAAAACTAATAGGAAAATCACTAAAACACTCGCAATTTCCAACAACCAACCAATGCGGAATTTTATTTCCCTCAACCCGGAAGAGATGAAAAAGCTAATGAAAACAAAAACTATTATCAGCAGGATTTCACCCCACTCGGGGAAACGCTCGATGTAGTTGTTATCGATTACATTCTGAATAACATTAGCGTGGAACTCGACCCCGTACAGAGTGTTACTTCCCGAAGTTTCATCAGAAGAAAATGCCACCTGCACAACATCACGGTCTTCTTCCAATGTTGAGCCAATAAGAACTATTTTGTCTTTAAATCTTCCATCGTGTAGGATGCCCGACACGGGGTCGTCCCACATATTTACAGGTTCACCAAGTTCAATCTCTTCTTTAGTGTTGAACGAAGAATCATCCAAAACATCTGCAAAATCAACACGGGGGAATTTGCCCGAGGGACCGTATATATTCACCAACATCGAGATTTTGTCGTATCTTGGTATTTCGTGCCCGGCAAGTTTGAAATATCCCGGTTCACGATCAGAAAGTTGCAAGGGTTTTAAGCCAAACCATTTGTTCAAAACAGCGAAGCTGAATGTGGGGATACTTCTTTGCGAAGTTTCGGAATAAGCGAAAGGAAGGTATCTTCTGTGGACGCCGTCGTTATCTGCAATCACCTGAACAATACCGATTGAACTATCGACAGGGAAGAGAAAGCTGCCGTAGTTTTCGTTTTCGCGGGTTACGGTTGCCTGAACATTTTCTGAAACCTGAACATTTTCATCGAAAGTTTTTCCGGAAACAACAACATTGTGCTTTTCCTGTATTGCCTTGATCAGAGTGGAGTCATCTTCAGCGGAAAAGGTTAATGGGTTTTCCATCAGAAGATCGATACCAATAGCCTTAACTCCGGCTTCGTTCAGGTTGTGGATAACGCGGGCGAAAAACTCCCTGGGGAAGGGCCACTTCTTATATTCATCCGGCATACTCTCAAAAGTATTCCGTGTGATCTCTAAAATTATGACATCAGAGGTGCTGTCCTTAAACGGAACAGCGCCTCTGTTGGTAAATTTTTGATCTATAGATTTGAGTTCAAGTTCTTTAATCTGCCCGATTGAAAGAAAATGGTCGCCGGTGATAAGAATAGTCAGAACTGCAACAATAGCAGCAGTAATAATTTTTGCAAGCAACCCTGTTCTTTTTTTAGCAGAAGCAGCTTTATCTGAACTCATACCTTGCCGTTAACCCCGCAATTGAATCGTTAGACACTGCATCATTAATCAGATATCTGAATTGAAATTGCAGTGAGAAATTTTTCAGAATAAAATATTGCGCTGTGGCGTCAATCGCTGTTCTTTGAATATCACCAAAAGTTGGAGATACTGCCCCGTTCAGAATAAGTTTATTATCCATCAGGTAATATCTTGAGCCTAACACTAAAGAAGTGATATTAAAAACAGTGGTTACATTTGAAAGCCCGTTAATAATTTCGTTGCTGCTGTAGTTCAAATTAAGAGATGACTGCAGCACCTTGCTCCACTCGATAGAATAATTCAAACCGAACATGTTGTTGTTGGCGTCGAATTTGTTGATTGTGTTATCAATTCTGCCGGAAAATGAAGCATTAACGGAGAGGTTGTGGTTGTAACCGGCAAAGAAGCGGTAAGTAACCTGTGCTCCGAATCTGTTTGTGTAGTCGTCAATAGCAAAAAGTGAATCGCTTGCGGTTCTTAAAATGCCGTTGTTATTTTCATTTCTTGTGAACGATAAGATGAACCCCGGCAGATCGAACGAAGGGTAGTATGATACCGACGCGTTGAAAGTTGTGAAAGAAGTTGTAGCAAACTTCGTTTTGTTACGGTTATCTTTCAGGTTTTCGTAGCCGAGTGTAACAAACAACTTGTTATCCAAGAGTGAAACCCTGTCGAAAATGTTAATTCCCGAAACATCAGTTCTTAAGTAGTTATTACCGAACGAAAAATAATCGAACCCGCGGCTGATATATGAACCTTTAAGATAGTTACCGAAGTAATTTAACGACAGGCTTGCTTCGTATGCCAAAGAAGAAAGTTCTTCCGGCTTCAACGGGGAAAGGAACTGGTTAAAAGTGATAAACTGGTTGATAATATCTTTAATTTTCTTGATATCATCAGAACTACCGCCGAAAATTTTCCCTTCGCCGAAAAGTTTATCGATAGTTGAATCGGCAATAGTACCGGTTGCAATATCTTTGTTAATTACAGAGAAAGCACCCTGCCCGTAGAGCTGTATGTTTCCGTCGTCAAAATTAAGAGCGAGGTCGGTACCAACGACTAAGTTTTCCTGCGGACCTCTTGTATAAGCAGCCGAAGCATAGTCATCTTTCGAATGCAAATAGGTTAAGCCGAACTTAAAGGTTTCACCGGCGGTAAAGTAAGGGTTTATCGCCAGCACATCCCTTTTGAAGGTTCCCTGCTTAATTTCAGCAATACTTCCGTCTGATAACTTCATTAAGTTGGGACCCAACAATGAAGAGTTAGGCGGCAATATATTGAGAATCGATCCGTCTATTCCTCTGTTAATTTCGCCATAAGAAGCCTGCAGATTAAAGAAACCTAAGTGAATCGAGCCGTTAACGCCACGAACCCTTTTACCGTTCATTATCAGTGATTGGTAACTTGGTGTATAGTCACCACCGATGATATTGAAATATTCGTTAGAAATGCTGACTTTATATCTGTTGTAAGGCTGCAGGTAGCCTTTTTCTTCAGAAGTTGCATAGACCGAGGCGTCCAAGTCAAAGCCGCCGTATGTTGCTTTTCCATCAAACGAAAAATTGTTATACCAGTTATTGTTATCGCGAACATTTTCGTTTCGTGACTCAGCGCGAACATTAAAGAAATATTTGAAAGAAGTACCTTCAACCCTGCCGCCCAATTCATCGGTGACATCAAAACCTGAGTACAAGGAGTGATAAGCAGTTCCGTCTTCTTTGTAGAGTTCAACTCTCATCGAGTTAACAGAGCCTTTTTTTAGGTTAGAAGCAAGTTCCTCTCCGGCAAGAATGATAAGGTCATCAGCAAACAAAGCAGAAGAAGTAACATCAGTGCCGTTGATATAAATTTTAGTTTTGGTTTTGTCAACAGATTCGTCCGCTTTTAAAAGCGAAAGAGTTATAAGTGCCTCATCTGCAGAGAGTTCCGTACCCGGATCGGGGCTTAGAACCAACACTTCGTCATCTTTTTCTGATCTGGGCTGAACCTGCACCATCAAGTAATTTTGGTTTACGGCGTCAATTGGGTAATATTCGGTTGTGTTGTTTCTGGTGGAAACAATAAAATAGTATTCGAGTGAAGGGACTTTAATTTTTTCCCCCGGAATAGTAACCTCAGCTTTGGGTCCCCAGATATCCATCTCGACTCTTACGAACTCCGATGCGCCGAAAACACGATATGCGAGAGTTATCTCGGAAATATCATTAGTGTTGAGCAGGTCAGCTTTAAAAGTGAGTGCTGCTCCCTCTTTTGCATCTGACAACTTAACGCTCGAGATATAATTGCTGACCTGAGCAAATAAAGCCACCGGAAAAAATACAAAAAGGCTTATCTTAAGTAGATGTCTTAACATAATGGTAAACCTCCGGGTTAAAATGAAGAATTTTGATTAAAAAAATAAAAAACAAACTGAATTTACAAAATTGCGGTAATAAAATATAGAAATGAGCAAAAAAAAAAGCCGCCAATCAAAAAAATAATGAAAGGCGGCTTTCTTCATAAGGGATTTTAATCTGTCAGATATTCGATAATCAAGTCACCCTGTGGTGTCTTAAGAATCACTTTTCTCACATTAGTTTTGGTTGAGTTATTGTATTCTTGTTTTTGTTTTTCGGTCATTTCACCGGCTTGAATTGTACCATCAGAAGTAACAGTACAGCCCATTCCTTCCTGGAGTTCATAGGTATCTTTTTTACCAAGTTGTGCCTCGCAGAAAAGCTTTCCTTCCATCAGGTAAACATTAGTAGTGTCGTTATCGTATCCGAAAAGAAATTCAGTACCACGAACCGACGCCACGAGTGTCGGGGATTTAACTTTGAAATCTTGCTGGTCTTGTTTGGTAACCGAAGCGTTAACCGTCCCTTTGCCGATATCAACAGTTTTAGAGACATTTTTACCATTTTTCGTGACGGAAATTGTTACCTGAGAATTTTCTCTGACTTTCAGGACGGAATTGTCGGTAAATTTAAGAACAATAAGAGCTTTCCCGGAAGTTTTCACCATATCGTTGGTTGAAAGCGCCTGCCCGACCTTCAAGGTAGTCCAGCTTCCTGAAGCCGGTTTATATTGAGCGGAATTAACCACTTTTGTAACCACCGCAGCCGGAGCCGGCGGCATTTCCGTTGCGCCGGAAAGAAAGAAGACCGCAAACGAAAGGATGCAAAAATTTACAAAATATTTTTTCATGGAATTACTCTCTGAACTTATTGCTGAATGTAAATATTGCTTAAAATATCAGGATTTGCAATGATCATGTTAAGAATATTCAAAAATTCGTTAACATTAATTGACTGCCCTGCGTCACCCTGATAACCGGTGATTGACGAACCATATTGCACAAGGAATTGCTGCACTTCGGGGGAAACTAAGTTTGGAGGCAGAAACGACATCAGCGATGTAATCAGCTGGGCAACAACTGATGATTGCGGAGCGTCAGGGTTAGCAATCTGGAAAAGAATTATGTTACTGTTTAATTCCTGAACGGACTGTGCACCCGGAACAACTGCAGTTACCCTTACAACCACGAAATCACCGGGACGCCATGGGTTTTGCGACTGCAAAGAAGCAAGGTTGTTAACCTGTGTTACACTTCCTACATCAACATTTTCTATACAAGGTATTCCATTTTCAAGTGCTGCTTCGAGTGAAGCGGGAATGGAAGTAACGCGCACAGCTTTAATTCTGTATGAAGTGGCACCAATAACCGGATTCCATGAAGCGGGCACGGCATTCTCGGGGTACGACATTAACTGAACCGGTTGTATCATAGCAAGAGTAGCCGTTGGGTTGGTGAACTCTCTGTTTTCGGTAGCAGCACCAAGAAAGTTTCCGTTTGCATCGTATAATTCCACAGTGATTCTATAACTACCTACCGTAACACCTTTTGCCAGTGCATCCTGCAGCAAATCGTTATTTGATGTTTCATCAAAAACTGTGATCTCTGAGTTACACAGATCGGTACTGTAGAAATCCCGGATCGTGAAAGGGTTAGTCTGCATTCTATAGACTTCTGAATAGTTATTTTTCCCTATATCTTTCCATTCAAATTTTGCTTTAATATAGCCTTGAATACCTTTAGGATTCAGGCGAACAAGGAACACTTCCGGTGCTCCGCACAAATCTTTAGCGTTAATGAATTGTGTTAAGTCCACCGTTGGCAGTGGGTTCACAATCTGAATCTGCACTGCCTGAGAGAATGCAGAAAAAGAGAGCAAAAGAGAAAAAACAATGATGATCATTCGATTTTTCATGGGTCCTCCGTTGATTATTAAAACTCAGTGATACAATCCACAGAATACTGTGAAAAAGAATTTGAATTCTAAATATTCTTGATTAAATTGTATAAACGATTATTGCACACTTATAAAGTACGAAATAACCAAAACTTACAATGCCAAATTATGGACGATAAATCAACTTATTTGTGATACAGGTTTAAAAAGCCAATGAACTTGACTGAGATCACAAACAATAGTAAAATAAAATCTCCGGCAAACAATTTAATAAATATTCATAAGATTTCCTCAATGAAAAAAAATTTCTTTTTAGTTTTTTTGTTTTTTCAGGTGGTTTTTGCCGGTCCGGGGGATGCCGGCAAATTAGTTGATCAGGCGAAAGCTCTGTTGGATCAGGCAAAGTATCAGGAAGCGGAAAAGATTATCATACAAGCACTTGAGGCGTCTGATAAAGAAAAAGACAACTATAACTTAGTTCGGAGCACCAAACTGCTCGGTACGCTTTATTACAACTATCGGGAACTTGCCGCAGCTGAAAGTTTTTTTGAGTTGGCTGATTCGTTAGTCAGCGCTTTTTTCCCGGGTAAACTTACCCCCGAAATTGAAGAAGAACTTTACAACATCAGGAACAATCTTGCGATTACTCTAATGGAATCAGCCAGGAAGTCTTCTGTTTCAGGCAACCTTCAAAAAGCTGAGGATATATTCACGGATGTTCTTGATTACTACAAAGAACAAAACAACGACGCAGGAATTGCTGCCGTGCTTTCGAATTTGGGAATACTTTACAGGTTAGACGCTGTTTCCGACCCTGAAGGTGATAATTTTGCCGGCACTTTGCGCGACGCATTGGATGTTCTTGAAAAAGCTGAGGATTATGCGGATAGAACCGGGGATAAAAACCAATTGAGTAACATTTGGTCAAATCGGGGGATAACCTATCAGTTGCTCGGCATGTTGGATAGCGCCGCATATTTTCTTAAAAAAAGCATCACTGAGTTTGGCGAAACCGGTAACGAATACTGGGCTTCCATAACTTCTCTCAGGCTTGGATATCTTTACATAGAAACGGCTGCCGTAAATGAGAAGGATTCAGCTTTAAGAGGTGAAGGGATTAAATTATTAAGAGAGAATATTTTGAAATTAGAGGATTTCCGCTCGAAATTGGGTGATGAAAGGGGTAGAGCGCTTTTCTTGGATGACCTCACAAACTACTATGTGTTGCTAATTAACGAGCTTTTTAAGGATAAAGATACCGAGGGGATGTTTAACCTTGCGGAGATGGTTAAATCACGCTCTTTCATTGATATGCTTTCAACCAAGGCTTCGGGGTTGGAAGAGAACATACCGGAAAATCTAAAAACACTTTTAGCCGAAAAAAAAGAGATTGAAACCATTTTTAGGGATTCGCTTTGGGTGTTTGCTTACACACAAAATTTTGAACGGTTCATTTCGTTAGTTAACGAATACTCAAAGATTTATCAGGAGCAGGAAGAACTTCAACCAAACCTGCAGACATTAGTGAGCGAAGAAACGATTAAATTACACGATTTTCAGAAATTGCTCGACGACAGCACTGCCGTTGTTGAGTTTTTTGTCGGGAATAGTGCCGTTTATTCATTTTTAATAACCAATAAATCAGCTGAGGTATTCAGAGCGAAAGATACACCGCAGAGAATCGATTCTCTCGTTACAAAAATTTTGGCGGATATAGAGGAATTTTCCAACAAGAGGGAAAGATTCGTTTCGTTAGAGGCAATCAACCACCGGTTTGATGACCTTGACAGCGCCGACTATGCACGGATGTGGTTCAACTCAAATGCGGACAGAGCGCTTCAATATCAACTGTTTAATTTATATCAAAATATCATTGGAAATGCTGCAAATAAAACCCTGCGGGACTATCGCAGGGTGATAGTTATTCCGCACGGGTTTTTGCACAGTATGCCGTTTGCCGCATTGGTTTCAGATTTTGGGAACCTTGATAACACGAACAGCCGGCATATAGCCCGCCCAAAATACTGGATAGAAGAAAAGGAGATACTTACAATTCCTTCCGCCTCTTCACTGCCATTTCTGCTAAAATCGGGCAGAGATGACGACGGTACGATAATGATAATCGGCAACCCGGTTTACCCGACGAAAGACCCGACACTTCCCTTTGCAGAGAAAGAGGCTAAAAGCATTGCAAAGCATTTTGACCCTGAGAAAACTCTGTTGCTGATTGGGCAAGACGCTACTGAAACAAAGATTAAAAAAGAAGCAAAGAATTTTGATATTATCCACTTTGCAACACACGGCGTGTATAAAGATGATGCGCTTCAAAGCTACATTCTTTCTACGAAAACTGACACTGATGATGGGTTTTTAAGAGCTTCGGAAATTTTTAAGATGAAACTTAATTCAAATCTCGTAGTATTAAGTGCATGTCTTTCCGGTAAAATTGGTTCATTCGGAAAAACTGAACATATTTTTACAACAGACGATTTAACCGGCTTAACGAGGGCGCTTTTATACGCCGGTTCGGCAAATGTACTGGGAACTTTATGGTCGGTCAGTGACCAGTCAACCGGATATATGATGGAAAAGTTTTACCATGCCTATCGGGATGAAAAGAAGTCGATCCTTCAGTCGATGCGTGAAGCCCAATTAGCAGTAATGAATTACCCAATAAACAGCGACTGGAGCCACCCGTTTTACTGGGCTCCTTTTATTTTAATTGGTTCGCCCCGATAGGTATAATAAAAATGTTCTTTTGAAAAAAATAGTATTTTGAAAAAGTTTTTTTTACTCATAGAAACAGGTTCACCTCTATAAATTGAGAGAGAAAAAAGATATGAAAAAACCGGCACTTGCATTAATCTTCGTTTTGACTGTTGGGCTGTTTTCCGCTGCGTCATTCAATCCCAAAAACGGAAAAGAAACCGGTGTTAACAAGCAGCCTTCCGGTAGTGTTGAAACGCAATTTGTTGCAGCAAAAGGTGCAACTGCGTTACAGCCGGCGCACATAGAGTCCGATTCACTGATAAACGAATTCAACAGAGCGCTTGAAAAATTTAACTCTAAAGATTATGTTGCGGCAATTCATATCTGGTATGGGATACTTCCCGGGCTGGTTGCCGAAAGAAACTACGCTGATTATATAATATCTGCGCAGAACATAAGTGCAGCTTACAGCAACCTGAAAAAGTTGGATTTACTTTTAGACTGGAAAAAGCACGCCCTGGAGTTTGCTCTCTCAAAAAACGAAATCGCATCTGTTGAAAACTGTTTTGATGACCTGGTTAAAACTTATTACAACGACTTCAGTACAGGCGCGCCGGCGTTAAAATATACTAAAGAAGCCTTAACTTATTTTAAAAAAGTAGGTGATACAGCAGCCGTTGCCAAATATCAAGGTTGGGAGGATGAAATTAACCAGTTTCAGGAGGCAGTTACCGCTAAGATAAAAGAAGATGAAAACCTAAAAAAGAATGAAACTGCTCCTGATAAGTTAGCAGAGTACTCGCTGAGGTTAGGAGGTTTTTATAGTTTTATCGGTGATTACGAAAAAGGAAGGGATAATTACCTTACAGCGTTAAAATTAAACGGAGAGAACGGACCCGATTCTGTAGCTTCTGATGCGTTGTTTGGTTTGACTAATCTTGATATGGTCGTCAAACATTTACGCGACACAAAATTTACCGCGCTATGGCAGGTTCCTTCTTCAGGAAGCATAATTAAACTATTTTCACTTCAGAAAATCGATTATGTTACTGCAGATTCAGCCGTTATTTTAGTTAACGGCGGTAAATATGACAACATTTTGCCCGAATCTAAAGTTGAGATTTGGGCGTGTATTTACCCATCACTTCCTGATCACAATGTCTATCATCTTGCGAATGGAAAAATTTTAGAGTCGGGGGATTATACAACCAAAGTTGGGGTTAAGATATTAGCTCCTGACAAACCGCAAAGAAAGGTTTTTGTGGTTGATTACGCATACATCCGGGTAGCGGTGCCGGAGCAGGAACCATCACCTGTAAAAATGGTGGCAGGATATGGGGTTAATTATTACGATTTCGGGCGAAATCAGTTATATAGTTCTAATGTTCTGAATAAAATAAACGATAAAAAAATCGAGCGGAAAATTAACCGGATATTCTTAGATGATTTTGAAGAAGTAGCAGACGCCGTCGATGATTTAGTGAAAAAAGACCCCGAAAACTACGGCAACGCTGACCGCGGTACTTTTAAGGGGCTTAACTCGGCTGAAGCCGTCCGGAAATCAACGGCTGAAAATGTTGACGATTTCTTCATGTATATTAACGATTTCCCGGGCACATATCTCGGTCTTTCAAAACGATTTGTAGATGATTATTTCGGCTGGATTGCTTCTGAAACGCCTGCCGGAAAAACTAAAATCAGCAAATTGATTTTGAAAGCGCAAAATGAAGAAGAACTAAAAAAGATTTTTTACACCGACAGTTCGTCGATCAGAAAAAATAATATGGTTCAGGATTTTACCGATTCATCCGACGCATTATACCCAATTGGAGAATTGGAAAAAGCCGGCAAATATTCCCTGGCTGCGGTCAGTTTTGCAGATTGGTTGGGCGACCGGGACTTAATGAAATCAGCGTGGCTTTCACGAGGGTTATATCTGAAGCAAATTCAGGGGCAAAAGGGTGTTCTTGAGGCGTATTATAAAAGTTTAGGCTATGCCAAAGAATTGAACGATCGTCCTTACATCGCTATCGATTACCACAATATTGCAGTGTTTTTATCCGACGCAGAAAAATACGAGGAGGCAATTTCTTATTTCGACAGCAGCATCGCCGTGAGGAAAACAATAATTAAAGAGTCGCCTTCTGACTGGAATTGGGAGAGGCTCGGCAGTTCATACTGGGGGAAGGCTTACGCTTTATCAGGTTTGGATAAATACGGTGAAGCGGTTGAGTGTTACGAACTCTCTTTGGCTGCGTACGACTCTTCTAAAAGCAGCACAAATTTTGAGGATAAAATAGTTGTAATGCGCAACATTGCCGATGTCTATACAAAAATGGGGAATAATCGGAGAGCAATGGAGATTTACGAACAAGTTCTAAAAATCGCCACGGAATTGAATATTACCGATCGGGAAGCACAGGCATATTTTGACATTGGCTATGCACTTTTTGCGCTTGGTGAGTACAAAAATGCAATTTCTTACTATGAAAAAAGCTACAGCAAATATTTGGAATTGCAGCAATATGATGATGCCGGGTTATGCCAGTCAAATATTGGTCAGTCGGAGTGGAATCTTGGCAATTTTGTAAAAGCGATTGAAGCCCACAATAAATCAATTGAACTGCGTGAAAGATCGGGAAACAAAGCGGATCAGGCTTTTTCGTACGATAAATTGGGTGCGCTTTATACACAACAGGGCGACGCTGATAAAGCGATGGAATGTTTCACCAAAGCTTTAGAATTATATCAGATGCAAAACGATGAAAGCGGTATGGCTGTTGTGTATGACGATATTGGTGCGATGTATAAAAAACTCAATAATTTTCAGAAAACTTTTGAATATCTGAACAAAAGCCTTGAACTGAAAGAAAAACTTAAAGATAAATTCGCCATTGCTGCTAATTACAGCGAGCAGGGGCTTGCCTATATGTCGTTTAACGATGTTCAAAACTCACAGATTTGGCTGCAAAAATCGTTGGAACTCAACTTAGTGCTGAACAACAAATTGGATGCAATTTATTGTATGCTGAACTTGGGACAGTTGCAATATGGGTATCGCAGCAATTTCGACTCGGCGATGGTTCTTTTTGATGATGCTTTGGCAATGTCGAAAGAATTAAACTTCAAAAGCACAACGGCATATGCTTATAAACAGATTGGAAATCTTTTTGTAGAGAAAGGGGAAAGCGCAAAATCCAACAAATACCTCGATTCTGCTTTAACTATTTACACCGAGATGCAGGAGAAAGCCGAAATCGGGAATGTCTATATTGCCTTGGCGTCTGCGGCAATTTCGGGCGGTAATTTCGATAAGGCGATGGAATATTTGTATCAGGCTGAAGAGGTGGCAAAATCGATGAACAACAACTTCCTTCTCGCTAATGCTTACAATATGAAAGGCGATCTTAAAAGGTTGTTGGGTGACTACAAAGAAGCAATACAGATATTTGACTCAGCAAGTGTTTACTATTCCAAAGAAAACAACCCCTGGTTGATTGCCAGCATGGCAATTTCTTACGGTAATATTTACAACTCACAAGGCGAGTACCGGCAGGCGATTAGTCAATATCTTATTGCTGACAGTATTTATACCGCGCAAAATAACGACTATTACCGCTCAACCCCTCTTAATAATATCGGGACGATTTATTTCTGGCAGGGTGACTATGATGTGTCGCTTCCCTATTTTTATAAAACACTTGCAATACTCGATTCAATAAAGTACTTTGGAGATTTCCGGGCGACAGTTCTCTCAAATATAGGTGAGGTGCTCTACGAACAGAAAAAATATGATGAATCAGAAAAATATCTTTTGTTAGCGGTTCAACATGCGCAGAAAAACAATTCAAAAACCTATTTAACCACCCCCTACGGTTTATTGGCATCGTTGAATATAGAACGGAATAATCTGCCGGAAGCCGAAAAGTGGGCAAAAAAGGCAATGGATTTGAGTGAAGAACTTAAAGACAGAGGTGATTTGCTTTCAACCTCGCTGATTCTGGGGCGCTTAAACCACAAAAAGAACAATGTTACAGTTTCTAACCGGTTCTTGGATCAGGCTATTTCCCTTTCTAAAGAGCTTGGTACAAATAAATTGATCTACCAGGCTTACTACTACAAGGCGATGAATTTCCAGAACGAAAAGAATTCTGACTCATCCATTACCTATCTGAAATTTGCGGTTAATGTGCTGAATGATATCCGAGGGAAACTTTTTGGCGGGGATAAAGCTGCTAAGCTCTTTCAAAGCGGTGACATGAAAGTTAAGATTTACGAGGCACTTATAAACGCTTTTATTCAGAAAGGGCAGTTAGACAGTGCACTATACTACTTAGATATGAGCTACAACGAGGGATTGAAAGAACAGTTCGGGAATGTTACTCCAAAATTTAACGATAAAACTGACAACGAAGCCGTTGAAAAAGAAAAAGAACTGAAAAATAAAAAAGAAGGGTTGGAAGAACAGCTACAGAAGGAAAAAGCGAAACCTGCA
Organism: Ignavibacteriaceae bacterium; assembly: GCA_008933765.1. Lineage (GTDB taxonomy): Bacteria > Bacteroidota > Ignavibacteria > Ignavibacteriales > Ignavibacteriaceae > UTCHB3. Next base: position 68,749 of record WBUK01000015.1, read on the forward strand.
GAACTCCAAAACAGTGAGAAAATTGCAAGTCTGGAAGCAGGATTGGAGGTCGCCGAGAACGACTATGTAGAGTTCATTATGAACACTGTTCAGAAAAACCCGGGATTGGATGACTACTTTAAGGATAACATAAACCCCGTAAGCTTTTTAGAGTGGCAGGAGTACATACCGGATGATGTGGCAGTTCTGGCATACCTGATGGGAGATAACAACCTCTACATTTTTGGAGCAACCAACGATACCGTGGGTGCCGTGGTGATGGATATTAAGAAAGATGAGCTTGAGCAAAAACTGACGGAGTTCTACTCGATGCTTAAAGATTCTTATGCGGCTAAAGAGATTGGCGAAATTGATATTGATTCGTTTACACCGAAAGACAAATCGATGGATACAGAGGATGAAATGTATCTTGCACCACAACGCGAACTTAGTATGGAATTGTATCAGATTTTAGTTGCGCCGGTTAAAAGTATGTTCAAAGGGAAGAAAAAGTTGTGTATTGTTCCTTTCGGAAAGCTTTATTACCTGCCGTTTGAAACATTAATATCATCAAAGAAAGGTGAAAATGTAAAATTTTTAATTGAAGATCACTTAGTGTTTTATGTAACATCTTTCAAAGTTTTCTCGCAGAGTATGAATAAAACCGCAGCACCAATTCAATTAGTAGCCTTTGCAAATGCGGATAATTCACTTCCATCGGCAGAGACGGAGGTTGCAAAATTAAAAGGGCTGTTCAGTGACGCTGAAATTTATTCAAGGAACGACGCAACAGAAGATATTTTGCGCTCAATTCCAAAGGGTAAATATAATATGCTGCATTTTGCAACGCACGGGAACATGAACTATGGCGAGATTACTAAGTCGTTTCTTACAATGGCAAAAAAAGGGACAGGAGACGATCCGAAAAACGACGGGCAGCTTACAATAAATGAAGTGTGGGGTTTAACAAACCTGCGGAACTTTCAGTTGGTTACGCTTTCTGCGTGCAAAACGGCGGTGAGTGAAGAATTTTCTAAGGGCTGGCTTGTTTCGCCCGCAAATGCTTTTCTGAGGATTGGCGTTCAGACTGTTGTAGCCTCGCTCTGGCAGGTTGAGGATGAAGCCACTTCAATTTTGATGTCTGAATTTTACTCGAATCTAAAGACGATGTCGAAGAGTGAAGCACTTCAAAAAGCGAAATTGAAGCTGATTAAAAATCCAAAATATGCGTTTCCATATTACTGGGCGCCTTTTATAATGGTAGGTGATTACAAGTAGAAAAAAAGTTAACAATTTATTAACAACAGGGAATTTCAAAACGGTTTTTTTAGTAGCAATCTTCGCGGCATATTTCGTTGATAAATTCGAAATTTTCCGCGAAGAAAATGAAGTTCCTAAAATACCTATTATATCTCCTTCCTTTAATTCTTTTTATCGTCGTTTTTACCTATCGCGAGCATGGTAAAAACAGTATGGCGCTGGGCTCTTCAAAGAACCCGGTCAAAATTTATTTTACCCCGTCAGTCGATGCAAAGGATATTACGAGAACCGCAACGGAGTTGCTTGATTACCTTCACAGTGAAACGGGTTACTATTTCACATCCGCAATACCCGCTGATTATGTTACTGTAGTTGAAAGTTTTGGCAGTAATAAGGCTGATATTGCCATAACCAACACATTTTCTTACCTGTTGGCGCACGAAAAATTTGGCACGGAGGCGCGGCTAAGGGTGGTACGCGACGACGGGGAGTCGAGCTACCGGGGTCAAATAATAGTGAGGGCAGATTCCGGTATCGATTCACTCTCCGACTTGATGAGCAAACGAATTGCTTATGTCGATCCCTCTTCCACCTCCGGATACATCCTCCCGGCAGCACTTCTGAAAAAACACGGTATAGTTCCCTCGGATTCAGTATTCGCAAAAAAGCACGATTTTGTAGTTTCGATGGTGTATCAGAAACAGGTTGACGCCGGTGCAACTTACTACTCGCCGAAAGATAAAAGCGGGCAATACCGCGACGCGCGCGAGCGTGTAGAGACACAATATCCGGATGTTTATAAAGTAGTGAAAATAATAGCACTTACGGATACTATACCAAACGATCCGGTAATTTTCAGAAAAGGTCTGCCTGAGGAGATGAAAGAAACGATTGTTAACGCAATGCTGAAGTATGTATCTACGAAAGAGGGGCAGGAGTCGCTTCACCGCATATATAATGTGGAATCATTAATACCCACTTCCGACAAAGATTATGATCCTTTACGGGCACTTCTGAAGCAGATAAATTTCAAAATATCGGGGGCTTTATGACGCTTTTAAGGGTGAATCAGGTCCACAAGATATATCCTTCGGGCACGCATGCACTCAAGGGAGTTAGTTTTGAAGTGGAGAAGGGAGAGTTTCTCGTGATAATCGGGCTTTCGGGTTCAGGTAAATCAACACTTCTCAGATGCATTAATCGCCTGCACGAGCCAACTTCGGGGAATATACAGTTTAACGGCAGAGACATAACACATGTTAAGGGAAAAGAATTGCGGCAGTTGAAAAGGCAGATTGGGATGGTTTTTCAACAATTTAATCTGATTAAAAGGCGAAGCGTACTTGTTAATGTGCTTACCGGTGCGCTCGGAAGAATGGGTACTTTCCAGTCACTGACTGAAAACTTCCCGCAAAAATTGGTTGATGAGGCGATGGAAGCGCTGAAAACCGTAGGTATTGAGGAGAAAGCCCATATCCGTGCGGATGCCCTTTCGGGCGGGCAGCAGCAACGGGTTGCTATTGCCAGAAGCCTGATGCAACACCCTGATCTTCTTTTGGCAGACGAGCCGGTGGCGTCGCTTGACCCTGCCACATCAAATTCTGTTATGCAATACTTCGAAAAAATTAACAAAAAATTTGGCACTACAGTGATTTGCAACCTGCACTTTCTTTCCCTTGTTCGAAAATACGCAACAAGGGTGATTGCACTGAAAGCCGGTGAAATTATATATGAAGGGTTGCCTGAAGATATCGACGACGATTGGTTTAAAACTATCTACGGCGAAGAAGCCGAAGAAGTGGAGATTAGATAATGACTTTGAGTGACGCACAAGGTGTAATGGAAAAAAAGAGGATGAAAGACCGCACTAAAGCTAAGGTTAAAGCGGCATTACTCGACTCTTTTTTCGTGTTTTATTCAATTTTGGTGGTCGATCGGGTTATTTGGGATCGGTTCATTCTTCAGTTGCGCGAAACGCATTTCAGTTGGGCAGAAACAGGGCTGTTTGCGCTTATTAGTTTGTTTGTTGGTGTTGTGTGGAGCCTTACGGGGACTTCACTATCCGACAGGCTTTTTGGTTTGGCAAAGCCGACAAAAACGGCAAAACTTACATTCGAAATTTTCGGTTGGTTTCTTTTTAACATTACATTTATTGCCGGCTGGATAATAACAAAAATTTCAATCGTTGATCTTTTTAGCGACGAAGGTGTTGCTGCGGCACAGCGGATTTTTGCTGCGTTGTTTTCGCCTCGGATGGCAATTTTTGATGAAGCTCTTTTTGCAATTATAGAAACGATATATATCGCTTTGGTTGCGACTCTGATATCAATTCCGATTACTTTGGTTGTAAGTTTTCTTTCCGCACGCAACCTTATGAACGACAACAAATTTACGCTATTGATATATGCCTTTTTCAGATTGATTTCAAACTTTGTGCGGTCAATCGAACCATTGATTTGGGCTATTATTTTCTCTGTTTGGATAGGAATTGGCCCCTATGCCGGAATGTTGGCGTTGTTAATTCATACTATTGCTTCTAACGCTAAACTCTATTCGGAGGCGATTGAATCTATAGAAGAAGGCCCAATTGAGGCTATTTCAGCTACAGGAGCTAATAAACTTCAGGTGATTTGGTATGCGGTTATTCCTCAGATTATTTTGCCCTTCCTTTCATTTACGATCTACCGGTGGGATATAAATGTGAGGATGGCGACAATTATCGGACTTGTAGGCGGCGGAGGAATCGGTACGATGCTGATACAATACCAAGGGTTAGCGCAATGGCACGAAGTTGGTCTGATTGTTATTATGATTGCACTGGTTGTTTGGATAATGGACTATATCTCGACCAAAATCAGGCAGGCTATATATTAATTTGTCGGTTTGCAGCCGGGTTAAGTTGAAAGATGTTGTTTTCTCTTTCAGTTGATTACCGGTGTATTGATTGGATTGCAGCCGTATGTTATTGCCTAAAGCTGTTCAGGGTTTGTTCAAAATAATCCAAAAGTTTTTTTAAGCCGGATGTTAATGCCCAAAGCTGTTCAGGGTTTGTTCAAAGTAATCTAAAAGTTTGTTTTGAGCAGGGGTTTCTTCCGCATTTAGAGTTGAGTTAAAGATTTCCTTCATCAAAGGCATCATACTCGTTTGAATTGTTAGGATCATTGCTGCATCTTCTTTTGGGGCAATTAGGGAGTCTTTGAAATATGCCGTAAGCACCAACTTAAGCACTTGTTCCTCTTCCAAAAGGAGATTTGCAAGAATCTCTTTTTCCTCAGCTAATGAATTTTCCGACAATTCCGCCATAATTATTCCAAAGAGGAGTTTATACTCATTTTTCAACTGCGATTTCAGGGTGAAATAGTTTCTGAATCTTTCCTGAAATTTCTTCTCTTCATTATTAAATATATCTTTCACAGCAGAAATGTAGTCTTTCGCTTGTTTCTTCATTACGGCGATATAGAGATCGTCTTTGGAGGCGAAATAATGATAAATGCTTGATTTAGAAAGCCTGATATCCCGTGCGATCTCATCAAGTGTGGTTTTTGAGACACCATGCTTTATGAAGCGTCTCTCTGCAGCCTTTAGAATATCCGGGTGTCTGTTTCGTTCCATTTAAATAATAAGAAAATTTGTACAGGTAAATTTAGTTAACCTTGTTCAATAGAGTGTAAAGAGTTGTCTGAAGAAGCGTGAAAAACGGGGCAGAAGTTAACCGTAATTCCGGCGTGAAAAATTTATCTGCTTAATCTGATTGATTTTACCCATTAAATGGTTAAATTTAAAATTCATTTTTAAAAAATCCCGGAGGCATTCTTTAATATGGGTTATATGGAGAGGCTCAGGAGTTTAGCTCCTTGGTTCATTCTTGGAGTTGGCGGAATCTTCATCCTGTTCATGGTAGTTAGTGATATGAATTTCAGCCAATTATTTACCGATAGAGGAACTATCGGCGAAATAGACGGCGAAAAAATTAGTGCGCAAGAATTTGAGGAATTTTATCAGCAGTATCTAAACCAGTTGCGCCAAAGTGGTCAGGAGCCTGACCATGCGAACGATCAGCAAACCAGGGAACAAGCCTGGAACCAGTTCGTTATGCACAAGTTGGTTGAAAAGGCTTATAAAAAATATGGGATCACCGCAACGGATGAAGAGATTCATAATGTTATCTGGGGTGACTCGCCACCGCAATTTCTTACAAGTTCGTTTATGGATTCTAACGGTGTCTTTAACAGGGCAGCGTACGAAAATGCACTCAGGGACCCCCGTAATAAAGAAAACCTGATAATGGTTGAGGATGCAATTCGTCAGGATATTCTTGCCAAAAAGCTTCAGGCGTTGGTTACTGCCGGTATCGTGGTAACCGAACCGGAAATTAAAAGAAAATTTATTGACGAAAATATCAAGATGAATGCGCAGTATGTGCTTGTCGATGTTAATGTCTATCCGGATTCTTTAGTGAAATTTACTGACGACGATTTAAAAGAATATTATAACAAGAACAGTTACCTCTACAAACAAGAAGCGGACAGGAAGCTGAAATATGTTGTATTTAATATTCAACCCTCGAGCAAAGATTCACTTGCGGTTCAAACTATTTTGAAGAATATTCTGAAGAAGATTGAATCAGACTCACTCGCTTCATTTCAAAGTTTCGTGGAAGCGCAAAGTGATTTACCGTATTCCAAAGATACCGTTCATCTTGACGCCCTACCACCGGCGCTTCAGTCGATGGTGGGTAAATTGAAAGCGGGTCAGATCGTTGGGCCTCTTGCCGGAGGTGATGAAATGGGCTTATATAAAATTGATCAGACAATAAACGGCGACTCAGCTTTCGCAAGGGCTTCGCACATCCTTTTGGAAAAAACGGGTGATGATGCGGCGGACCTTGAAGCTGCAACTAAACTGTATAATGATCTTAAAGGCGGAAAGAATTTCGAGCAGACAGCGAAAGCAGTTTCGAAAGACCCCGGTTCGGCGGCTAACGGCGGTGATCTGGGCTGGTTCCCAAAAGGCAGAATGGTAAAACCATTTGAGGATGCCTGCTTCAACGGGCCCGTAGGTGAAGTACAGCCACCGGTTAAAACCGAATACGGCTATCATATAATTAAAGTTACAAACCGTTCATCGGAAAAATTTGTAATAGAAAAGATTGTTAAAAAGCTTACTTTCTCGCCACAGACAGCAACTGCAATAAGGCGGGAAGCAGAAGACTTTAGATCGTTGGCTGAAAGTATCGGGTTAGATTCAGCGGCTAAAACAAAAAATTTAGCCGCCATGGAGACTCAACCTTTTACTGAAAAAGTATCAGCAGTTCCGGGTGTGGGCTACAGTAAGGCATTGGTTGTTCAGGCTTTTAAAGAGGGGTTAAACGACTTTCTTCCGGTAACTACGATAGATAACCGTATAATTGTTGCACAGATAACTGAAGTAAACACTGACGGTGTAAAGAAATTTGATAGTGTTAAAGAAGAAGTTAAAGCGGCAGTTATTCGTGAAAAGAAATTTGAACTGGCTTTAACGGCTATTAAGAATATTAAATCGAAAACAGGCGGTGATCTTTCCAAAGCACCCTCGATTGATAAAAACGCCCGTTTTGGGGTTGCCGATTCATTCACACTTGCCGGTAACATCAGCGGTTTAGGGATGGATTATGCTTTCAGCTACAACGCATATAAGGCAAAACCGAACACCATTTCCGAACCGGTAAAAGGTCTGAGAGGTTATTATCTTATCAAGTTAACAATGAGAGAGAACTTCAATGAGCAGGATTATCTTTCAAAGAGAGTTACTATCAGAGATCAGATGCTGAACGAACGGCGTCAGACCGCCTCACAGCTTTGGATGCAACAGGCTATTGAAGATGCAAATGTAAAGTATTACCCGCAAAACTAATCCGGTTTTAATAACCCCGCCTTGTGTTTTGCAGCAAGCAAACCCCGGTGGGGTTTTTTATATAGCAGCCTGATAATTAAATTAATATTCTGAATGAAAAAATTTTCTGTTGCTGCAGCCTTTTTGATAACCGCTTTCACGGTTTATCCGCAAAGCGGTTTCACATTTACTTTAGGTGCCGGTTATGGCACAGCTTCGGAGTTGTACCCCTACGCAGGTGTGAGTGATTTTGATCTGAGTAAAGTATCCGTTGGGTTGGGTTCGTTAGTAACGCCGCACATCTCAGTCGGTTACCGCTTCAACGGTGATCTTAGAGGCGTTTTGGCTTTAGAATATTTGAGTAAAACGGCTGAGTTTTACGGGCAAACAGTTGAAAATGAAACGGGCACGATCTTTATCCCGGTTAAAGATGGTTATTCTTTTCTGCCGGTTGAGTTATCGTTGGAGTATATTTTGCCCTTCAGTTCCGAGGCACTAAAAGTTTATATAGGCGGCGGTGCCGGTATCTATTTCTATTCTTCAAAGAGGGAAGTGGCGGGGATAAAACCAAAAAGTGGGGGGAATATCACCGGTTATGGGATACACATCCTTTCGGGGATGGAGTATTTTTTTAGCGATAACTTGGGGATACTGTTTACCATGAAATTCCGTGATCCGGAAGTTTTGTTTGACGGTGAATATGCTTCTGACGCGGGAGTATGGAACGGGATGCCTGTCAGGTTGGGAAACACTAAGTTCAGGGAAAAACTGTCGCTCGAAGGAACAATGTTTATTTTAGGTCTTAAAACACGGTTTTAACGATAAATGCAGCATAAAAGAATTTACCTGACGGGATTTATGGGTACCGGGAAAACAACACTCGGCAGAGTGGTGGCTAACTGTTTAGGGTGGGAATTTTACGATACTGACAAAGAAATTGAGAAAGATACCCAAGCGCCCGTTGCAACCTTTGTACTAAAAAACGGCGAAGAGGCATTCCGCAAATTGGAAGATGCAAAACTTTTGGAACTTTCAGTTGTTGAGGGAGCGGTTATTTCGCTTGGTGGCGGCACACTGATGAACCCGAAAAATATCGAAATTTGTAAATCTTCAGGGTTACTCGTATATCTGAAATCTAACCTTTCAGTTATTTATAATCGTGTGAAGAAGAGAACCACACGACCCCTTTTCAAATCGGAAGCAGACCCCGAGATGAGCCGGGAAGAGGCAATGAAAAAATTGAAATTATTGTTCGAACAAAGAAGAGAAGGCTACGAAACCGCTGACTTAACGGTTGAGATTGAAACCGATAACTTTGGGATGAGTATCGATAAAATAGTTAATGTTATTCGTTCGGGCAGACCGGAGAAAAAAACATGGAGTTAAAAAATATAACAATTGAGAGCAACAACGGTAATTTTAACTATGCTCTTTTCCCTGCTTTAGAGGGAGTCTCAGCGGAGCTTCAGAAAATCAGCAGTTCCCACAGTGTATTTTATATTGTTGATTCGAAAGTATATAAGCTTTACAAACCGATTTTTGATGATTTAGTAAACCGGGACGATCTTTTCGTGTTTACGGCAACTGAAGAGAATAAATCGTTTGATTCGTTGTTCACTTTGTACGATTTTTTATTAAACAGAAATACCGACAGAGGCAGCTATATTGTTGTAGTTGGTGGGGGGATAACCGGTGATACCGGCTCGTTTGCCGCTTCCACTTTTATGCGGGGCACAAAGTTAGTGCTTGTTCCCACCACGCTTCTTGCGATGGTGGATAGCAGTATCGGTGGAAAAACGGGAGTTAACTACAAAAAGTATAAAAATTTTATAGGAAGTTTCTACGAACCTGAAGCCGTTATTTCGTCGGTTAAGTTTTTAGAAACACTCGACCCTAACGATCTGCTAAGCGGGCTGGGGGAAGTGTTGAAATATGCTCTTTTAGACGCAGAATTTTTTGAATATTGCAGCGAAAAATTAACCGGTTCGCTTGAAATTGGGCAGGAAGACCTGCTTACGCTGATTGGGCGCTCTGCGCGAATTAAAAATGATGTTGTTACGCAGGATCGTTTGGATATGAAAGCTCGTCACGCTCTAAATTTAGGACACACTTTCGGGCACGCGATTGAGTCAGTTTCTCATTTTTCGATTAAGCATGGTATTGGGGTTATTGCCGGGCTTCGCGGAGCCGCATTTCTTGCACATAGAACGGGCGTGATGACCGAAGCGGTATTTACAAAAGTAATTGAATTTTTATGCAGATATAAAACTGACGAGTCGATTAAAAGATTAGATTCTGAAATGATATACACTGCTATGCAGGGTGATAAAAAACGGCTGAATGGTGAAGTTAAATTTGTGTTAATATCGCAACCCGGTTCGCTGCTTATAGATGTTTCAGGCAAAAAAGGGGATGTTATTGCATCTATTGATTTTATGAAAAGCACTATATAGATCCGGTTTGCGGTAAATTTGTGACGACAGGGTAAAATTATTTGAAATTAGTGATGGAATTATTTGATCTTAGGGTAAAATATTAAAAATAAAAAATCAGAATTTTAATCGAAACGAATTTAGACATACTTCTTTAAAAGAAGAACTGCCGGAAAAGAGGGCACATTTCCGGCAGTTAGTGTGTTACTATAAGGAGGGTAAAAGGAACATCTCATCGAGTACATTAATTATAGCAATAATTATGCCAAGAAAAAAAGTGCAAAACAGGTTCGTTTTAGCGGGGTTGGTTTCTCAAGTTATCAATTTAGAGAGCGCTATTTTCAACAATGAGAAATAACTCAGTCTGAATTATTAAATTGTGTTTGTTCGAAAACGAATTTTTGCCAATTCAAACACAACTGAAAATGTTTGGCATGAGGTTTTTTCAGTGAAATAACGGATGCCGAAGCGTTTACCAATTCAGTAAAAAACTCAGCCGGAAGTTTTTCATTATAAAGATTAACGGCGGGATGTGCGCTACTTCATACCTGGATAAAAAGAGGTAAGACTGCTGAACCCTAAGAAAAAAATAGTTGTTATAACATGTATTCAACAATAAAAAAATGGAGAGAAACAAAATGTTAAATCCGGGAGACAAAGCACCGTATTTTGAATTACCCGATCAGGATGGTAACAAGGTTAAACTGACTGATTATGCCGGTAAAAATTTAGTTCTGTATTTCTACCCAAAAGATGACACCAGCGGCTGCACAAAAGAAGCATGCAGTTTCAGGGATAATCTTCCGTCGTTCGAGGGAATAAATGCAGCCGTAGTAGGCGTAAGCCCCGACCCGGTTAAATCGCACAGAAAGTTTGCCGATAAGCACAGCCTGAATTTCACTCTTCTGAGCGATGAAAACAAAGATATGCTCACCGAATACGGTGTATGGAAAGAGATGACAAGGTGTGGAAAGCAGTTTATGGGTGTTGAAAGAACCACATACCTGATTGACGATAAAGGAGTGATCAAACAAATTTTTAACAAGGTTAAAGTTGACGGTCACACGGCGCAGGTTCAGAAAGCGTTGAGCAAATAAAGCAATGGGCAGAAAAGTATTTGTATCCCGAAGGGAAGTTTTCTCGGCTTCCCATCGGTTATTTAATCCCGCTCTCAGCGATGAAGAAAATGAACGGGTTTACGACAAGTGCAACAACATCTACGGGCACGGGCACAATTATGTTCTCGAAGTGGTGGTTGAAGGCGAGATCGATGAAAAAACAGGGTATGTGATTGATCTGAAAAAATTAAAAGAGATAATTAAAGAACATGTAATTAAAAAAGTTGACCATAAACATCTTAATTTTGATGTAGATTTTATGAAAGGGGTTATACCCACTGCAGAAAACATTGCGGTTAAAATTTGGGATCAACTTGTTGATAAAATACCTAACGGCAAATTGTACAAAATTAAATTACATGAAACTGAAAATAACAGTATTGAATATTTCGGAGGTTAATTTTGAATTTAGAGAAAGTACAGGGTTTAGTTACCACACTATTGGAAGAAATTGGGGAAGACCCCAACAGAGAAGGTTTATTAAAAACACCCAAGAGGGTTGCAAAGGCTTATGAATATTTAACTTCGGGTTACTCCAAAGACATCAATACCGTGCTGAACGGTGCGATATTCAGAGAAACTTACGACGATATGGTGTTTGTTAAAGACATCGATTTTTACAGTATGTGCGAGCATCACATGCTGCCCTTTTTTGGAAAGGTGCACATCGCTTATATCCCCGACGGAAAAGTAGTAGGCTTAAGCAAACTGCCAAGGATAGTTGATGTTTTTGCCAGAAGGCTTCAACTTCAGGAAAGAATGACAAAAGAAATTGCCGAGGCGATTAACAGATACCTCAGGCCGAAGGGTGTGGCAGTTGTTTCCGAAGCTCATCACATGTGTATGATGATGAGAGGGGTTGAAAAACAAAATTCTTCGACCACCACTTCTGCAATGGATGGAGTATTCAAAGAAGACCCTAAAACCAGGATGGAGTTCCTGAGTCTGATCAGACCCGGTTCCAGGGCAATGATGTGAAAAAAATTTGGATTTCGGGTGCAAGTTCGGGTATAGGGCGTGCACTCGCTATTGAATCTGCAAAACGCGGGCACTTGGTGTATGGAACATCAAGAAGCATTGAAAGGCTAACAGACCTCAGCAAGTTGGTTGATTCCGTGGTTGATTTCGCTAACTTTCAGGTTTCGGTTTGCGATATATCAAACAGGTCTGAAGTTGAAAAGTATGTTAAAGGGGCGTTTGGTGATAATGCCCCTGATGTTTTAATCAATTCTGCCGGTGTAACTTCATTCAAAGAAGCGTTAGACACCGATTTAGAAGAGACAGAGCAGATAATATTTACAAACCTTCTTGGCTCTATTTACACCATAAAATCTGTTTTGCCGGCTATGGTTAAGCGTAGATCAGGGATGATAGTGAATATTAATTCAGTTGCAGCTTTAGACCGTCTGAAAGGAAGCAGTGTTTACTCGGCAACCAAAGCCGGGTTGCTGCAATTCAGCCGGGTTCTTCGTGAAGAAGTGAGGGAAAACAACATTAAAATAATCGATATTTTGCCCGGTGCCACTGAGACACCAATCTGGCACGAGAAAGTACGCGCTAAATATTCAGATAAGATGATGAGCCCTGAAAAGTTAGCGGGCTACATCATTGATTTTGTTGAAGACGAGAGTAACATAGTTCAGGAAGAAGTAGTTTTCAGACCAATAACCGGTAATCTCTGATATTTAGGATTTAACTTCACGGTTAAATATCATATAAAGTTTAAGGGAACGATTGCGTAATCTCTGATATTTAGGATTTAACTTCACCGAAGGTTTTCGGATGAGATTTGCCCGAATCGTGCAATCTTGATGTAATTGATATGATCTCTGTCATATCTGCACTTCATACATTCAAATTTATCAGATTAGATTTTGTAGAATAACAAACTAATATTAACTTTGGAGGTTTGAATTTTTAGTTATTAACGGAGATCAAAAAAACCGACTTGCAGAATACCGTCAGAAGTAGTTGGCACGGTGAAGATATTAATAACCTCATGGGAAAACACGGAAGTTTTATTAAAAGACTAACAGACATTGTCCTTAGCAGTTTAGCCCTTATTTTGTCATCACCGGTTTTGTTAATCGCAGTGATTGCTATTAAGCTTGATTCTAAAGGAAGCGCTTTTTTTATCCAGGAGCGAACCGGTTTGAACGGAAAGCCTTTCAGAATGATCAAACTTAGAGGCATGATTGAAGGAGCCGAGTTTTTGGGTCCCGACTTTACACAAAAAGACGACCCGCGCCTTACTCGCGTCGGCAGGATACTTCGCCGCACTTCAATAGATGAATTGCCGCAGGCTATTAATGTGTTACTTGGCGATATGAGCATTGTGGGCCCCCGCCCGGAACTTACAAAAATCACCGACCAATTCACGAACGAGCAGCGGGAAGTATTCAATTTCAAGCCGGGTATTACCGGAATTTCACAAATTAACGGCAGGCAATCGCTTACTCCCGAGGTTAGAGTTGATATGGAAATTGCTTATTACCATAAGGCTACATTTTGGTCAGATTTGAGAATAATCTTACGCACGCCTAAAGTAGTGATAACCAACGAAGGAAATATTTGATGAAAAGGCTGTTTTTTATAATAGCCCTTTTTAGTCAATCGATACTTTACTCGCAACCCGAACCAATAAACGCTGAACATCCTGTCTATTTTTTTCTTCGAAAAGCTGCTGTTACCGGGTTTATCCCGGAGTATGACGACGCTATTATCCCGAAAAGCCGAACGGAAATCACCGAAAACCTGAAAATATTGGAAAGCAGGAAAAGCGAGCTTACAACTGCAATGCAGGAGGAGCTTGAACGCTATTTTCTTGCATTTTCGATAAAAACCACCGATAACACAAACCCTGCTGAAGAACCCAACAGAATATCGGCACTTTTTAGCTCGCCCAAAGAAGCGCATTTGTTTAAGCACAACGAAACCGGTTTTGAAGCCACACTTGACCCACTGTTAGCTATAAAATACCATGAAACACACGACCCTAACTATAACGAAAAACGGGCGGGCTATTTCAGATATGGCGCTTATATCCGTTTTAACTACAGCGATTGGTTTTCGGCATACATAATGGCTTGGAACGGCAACTCTTACGGGTCGCGGCAGTTAAACGGCTCGGATCCAACTGTGGGGCAAAAATTCACTTTTTGGCACACAGGTTTGGACCATTTTGACGGGACCGAAGGAGGTGCGTTTGTTAAAAAGGGCATTTTTTCCGCCTCTATTGTACGAAACAGAACTTTGTGGGGCGAAAATTTCTACCTGAAGGATAAAATTTCAGGTGCTTCTCAAATGTTTGACAGGTTTGAGTTTGAAATTAAAACCGGCTTTTTCACCTATAATTTTATGCACGGAACATTGGTTACGCCACAGTATATAACCCCCGGCGACACCATGTACGGCGACCCCAAACACAGGGATGAAAAATACACTGCACAAAACCGACTTTCGTTTCAGATATCAAACAGTTTTCGGTTATCGCTTTGGCAGGCTGTGATCTATGCCGGCAGGTCAATTGAACCGGCGTACTTAAATCCGTTTCTCTTTTGGGAGTCGGCACAGCGTTCTTTACAAGATTTGGATAACTCTCTGATTGGGTTGGATGTAAGATACCGCCCTGCTGCGGGGGTTGAACTAACGGGTAGTGTGATTTTCGATGATATAAATTTCAGCAACTGGCTGCCGGGTAAGTTCCAAAAAAACAGCAACCGAATGTCGTTTTTAGCCGGTTTGATGTATATCCCTCAATTTGCTCCCCGATTAACATTTAATTTGTCATATTATTTTGTAAGACCTTACACATTTTCTCATCCGGGTGATGGGGAGAACCTAGCCTATGTGAACAATCATTTTCCGCTTGGGTTGGATGTGCAGCCAAACTCGGATATGTGGAACCTGCGGGTTGACTGGCAGATTATGGCACAGTGGCGGATGTCATTCGACCTGAAGCACATCAGAAATGGTGCAAATATGTACGATCATTTGGGAAACATGACTGAAAATCATGGGGGGTCTTTCTTTGTACCGATTAATAAGCTTTCAAAAGAAGACGCTTATTTTCTTGCCGGCGATCTTCACAACACTACTTCGTTCGATATTGTAACTGAGTATGCGCTAAGCGCCAATGTCAGGGTGAATGCAGGTATTAATAGCAGATCGAGAAATTTTTCGGAACCGACAATTCCTTCATCGTATTACTACTGTTCGGTTTCTCTTTTCTATTTTTAGAAAAACAATGCTTTAATTAATAGTACGCTAATTTTTTCTCTTGTTTGGCAATTTACTTTATGGCTAAATTGTCATTCAATTTATAAAAACAACGGTTAAGACGACATGGTAAAAGCCTTTGCAAGAATTTTTGTAATTTTTGTAATTTTTGCCTTACAGGCGCTGCCCCAGAAATATACAATCCTTGAGAAAACAGAAGATCATATAACAATTAAATTCGATCTGCGCAGTTTTCCTGAAGTTAAAGATACTCTTGTAAACGGTCGGAAATTCTCATACTTCCCCGGAGAGGGGATGTACTTTATGAAACAAGGGGAACCGGCGGTGCCGGAGTACTCCGTTTCAGCCGGTATAAATTTCAGTTCGAAACCCAAAATAACTGTTCTGGCATCGGAAAAAGGGCGCACTGAAACAAAGTTTATACTTCCATTCACCGTTGTTGATTCGCTCACCTTCGAGCCTGACCTGATCTATTTTGAAAAAGATGTTTACAATGTAAACGGATATTTCCCCAAAACGCTTGCCCGTTTGGATGGGCGGCACTCGTTCCGGTTCTCGGAAATTCAGCCGATAATTATTTCGCCGTACCAGTATAACCCTGTAACAAGGGAATTGGTGCGCTACAATTCTATTACCGTTCGTTTAGATTATAACATACAATACGGTGGCGAATCGTTTGTTGTAAAGCCTGTTGAAGACCCCACAACGGATAATTTCCTTAAAAATGCTGTTGTTAACTACGATGAAGCCCGCAACTGGATAGGGGAAAAGAAGGAACTAAGCAGCAATTCGCCTGCAACGGATGAAACCTGGTATAACCCGAACAAAACCTGGTTCAAAATCTATCTCAACAAGCGGGATATTTATAAATTAACTTACGAGCAGTTAGTCCAGGCGGGCCTGCCAACCAACAGACAAATTGAAAAGAAAAAACTTCAAATGTTCAGCAGCAAGGGGGAAGTGCCGCTTGCTATTTATGGGGGGCAAGACTCAATCTTTTCACCCGGCGACTATATAATCTTTGCGGGCGATTCTCTTCCGCCGTCACCTTATACGGCAATGAATGTTTACAACACATCAAACCTCTTTTGGTTCTCATTTGAGGCGGATAGTGCAGGGCTTAGGTACCAGGACCGGGACGGGAGAATTACTCAGAATAACCCGGCGGTTAACTATTCGTTGAAGACACTTCATTTTGAAGAGGATAGAATTTACGAACGGCTCGGTTGGGCACCGAATGGATTGCGTGATTACTGGTTTTGGGCGAAGATAAACGCTTTTAGAGGGGTGCCACAAATGGGGTTTGCTCACAGGTTTAATGCCTTGCCTGACATCAAAGGTGAGCTTCCTTTCTTAAGGGTTAGAGCTGAAATTCACGGTATAACTACCACTGTTTATCCGTGTAATTTTGTGCACAGTGTTAATCTTTATATTAATGATAAAAAATTGGCTAACCTCAAATGGAACGGGCAGGATAAAATTCTTTACGACTCGACCTTTAATATTGTGAACGACACGATTGTAATTGCAAGCCAAGGGAATGAGTTTAAGGTCGTAACAGATGGTGACATCTGCTTGGACGATAAAAATGATGAACTGCGAGTTAACTGGTACGAACTTCAATATTATAAAGAAAACCGTGCTGCTGGTAAAAAAATATTCATCAGGAACCCGGAAGGGGTTTCCGGTATTAAATCATTCTGGGTTTTCAACTGGACGGGGGATACGATGTTCGTTTATCTGCCCGACAGGGCTGAGCGGATAATCAACCCGCAAATAGCGCACAATCAATACGGTGATGTTTTGTTTCAGGATTCGGTTCAGTCGGAGAAAATCATCGATTATATGTGTGTTGATGCAGATTACGGAATTTCGGTTGACTCAATCAGAATTGACACCCCTTCGGACCTTAGGAACCCTAACCGCGAAGCGGATTATATAATTATCTACCACCCTAAATTCAAATCGATTGCTGAAAGATTGGCGAACTTCAGACGAAGCAAGCCACTAACACCCGGCGCAAACCCACCAAGAGTGTTTATTGCTGATGTTTTGGAAATTTACGACGAATTTTCCAACGGATTGCTTGATCCCGAAGGGATTAAAAGCTTCCTGAAATATGCTTTTTATAACTTCAAACGCCCCGCACCCGTTTATGTTACTCTGCTCGGTGATATGAGTTACGACTACAGAAAAATACTTCCCGACAGTCGTGAGAACTTCATCCCGTCGTTCCCATTTCACTCGATTCAATATGGCGTGGCTGCAAGCGATAATGCCTTTGTAGCGCTTTCAAGCACCACGGTAACGCCTGACATGGCCATTTCCCGCTTTTCAATCGAAACAGTGGAAGAGGGGAATATTGTGATGGATAAATTAGAAGGCTACCCGGGTGATAACACAAAAGTGTGGAGAGAAACCGCACTTCTGATGGCTTCAGGGATGGACCGCCAGGACGAGCTGCAATTCGGTTTCAATCGTGAATCGATTAAATTAATGAACAATTTTATTGAGAATCAGGGTTACCGTGCCACGATAATTTGCCGTTTTCCAAGCACACCTGAAGAAGAGCAATACGCGGGGTCAACTCCCGAAATTCTAACTGCTTTTAACAGAGGTGCGGTGCTCGCCAACTACTACGGGCATGGTGGCGGCTATCAGTGGGATTTAACTTTCACGAACAACCATATATACCAGTTGGAAAACCAGGCACGCCTGCCGTTTGTAATAAGTGTAACTTGCTATACAGCCCACTTCGACAATCAGGATGTGTTCGGCGAGCAGTTTATTAAGGTTCCGGGTAAAGGGGCAATCGGATTTTTTGGCAGCTCAGGGCTTACTCACTGGCAGATTGGTACCTACATAAACGGTTTGATGTTCGATGAAATGTTTAACATGAAAAACCATGTTACAGGGCTTTCAATTCTTGCGTCAAAAGTCCGCACACCACCCATTGGTTATTATGCAAACCAGATAGCACTTTTAACCTACCTTGGTGAAGTGGGGCTTTCGTTAGCTTTACCCAATAAACCTGATTTTGCAATAACAAACAGTGACATTACATTTTCGCCCACTAATCCATTGAAGGGCGATACTATGTTTGTGCAGGTGAAGCTTTCCAACTATGGTATTAAAATAGCCGATTCTGTGGATGTGGAACTACGATTTGCCGGGCAGGATACTTCGGGTATCATAGAAACTGTCCGAATCCCAATTTTCACCAATTCAGATTCTCTCACTTTTAAGTGGGCACCGTCAATAAGTGGTTTGGTATCGTTAACCGCAGAGATTAACAAAGACAGAAGAATAGAAGAAGACGATTATTCCGATAATGCAGGGAATATCCAGTTGGCTGTTTATGATATTTCTGAACCGAGTATTCTCTACCCACGAGATGGTTTAGCAATAAATGCGCAGTTCAAAGTTGATTTGGCTGATATCGGATATTATCTTCAGCGAAATTTCAAATATGAGATTCAGATAGATACTTCTTTTTCGTTTGAAAACCCCCAATTTTATTTTAAAGATTTAACCGGTACAAACGGTTTGTTAAAATATCCGGTGCCGAGCTTATCACAAGGAAGATATTTCTGGCGGACGCGAATATTCGACGGTAGTAACTACGGAATCTGGTCTGAACCCAGAGCATTCTCTTCGGTTGATGGGAATATACCCGGTTACTACTACAAAGGGAACCTTCTAACAAGTTTTGAAAGCAGAAACCTTACTTTCTCCAAAATTTACGACGGTTACCTGCTGAACACAGAGTTAAACCCACCACATCCTGATAATGAAAGGTGGAAACGGGAGTATGCACTCGGGAATATAGCAGCACTTGATACCGTCGGCCTTACCTGCATTACCACTGACGGCAAATTTGTCTATTTGGCTGATTACTGGTACGATGTGCAAAAGCGAAACCCTGACGGGAAAACGAAAATCTACAAAGTAGGTACCGGGCGGCAGGGGACCAACCAGGGGGCATATTACGGTACTATACCGAATTTCCGGGAGCAGATCAAATTCCAGATGACCTATGTTAATGGCTACATATATTATCCCGGTGACTCTCCCTATATCCTGTATAAATTAGACCCAAATACCGGAGTATTGGATTCTGTTATAGTTGCTCCGGGGTTGCTTGATTTTGATTTTGGCGACACCCGTGCCGGCAAGTTTATGATCGCTTCGTACGATGGAAAAATTTACAATTATGCACAGAAAAAGTATAACCTTGCATCCGGGATTATTGTTCGTGTTATCGATCCGGTTTCAGGTATAAAAATCAAAGACTATGAATTTCCGAATACAGAACCGTTCCTTTCACTGGCGGGTTTCTTTGTGGTTGATGATGTAATGTATATGTACGAAGATTATCTCAGTGGAACCATGATGGCGGTCAGGCTTTCCGACGGTAAATACTTAGGTGACTGGCTCAGTTGGAAAACTTCCATTCCTGCACAAAATAAGAGATTCTACTCGTGGGTTTATGATGAAGGCGTCGATGAAATCTATGCAACCGGCTACAGAAGAAACGACAGCATTCCTAAAACTATTGCAGTTTTTGCCGGGTATTATCTTGACTCAAAAGGTAAACTGATCTCCAAACCTATTGGGCCCGTTACAAAATGGAAAAAACTGAACTACGAAATTGTTAAAAACAACATAACTTCGCTTTACGATGTTGATCTTCTTGGGTTTAACGCACAAACCCGAAGGTGGGATACACTTCGTGCCTCCGTTCCAAACGGTTACAGTTTGTCTCAGTTTAGCCCGCAGGTTTACCCGTATATGCGAACGGTGGTTTCGATGGAAGATACTTCTTACTCAACAACAAACCCAATGTATGTTAAAATGGTCCACTTTGACTGCGAGACCGACTTGCCGGAGTTAATGATAACCGATAAAGACTTTACTTTCGCACCCGATAGTCTTTTGCAAGGTTTGGATATAGATATTAAACTAAGAGTTGCAAATATTGGTCTGATTGAAACAGATACGGTGACGGCTCAACTGTATTTAAACAATGAAGATGACCCGTTTTACACAACTACATTCACAATACCTGCTGACTCATCTATTGTGATACACGATGTTTTAAACACAACCAGAACAGTGTTCTTTTCCAAAGTACGGGCAGTGGTAAATAATTCGGGTACCGAGCTATTCACATTTAATAATATAGCAACCGACAGTTTTTATGTTGTAAGAGATACCGTCAAGCCCGATTTCCACATTACTTTCGACGGCAGGGAGCTGATCAACGGCGATATAATTTCAAACAGTCCTGTGATTGAAATGGTGCTTACTGACAACAGCCCGTTACCTTTGGATACTTCGATGGTAAGTATTGTGTATAACGGAAAACCGGTGGGGTTTGCCAAAGACAGCATTCAGGTTAGCTACACACCATATCCGAACTCGAAATTAAATTTAGTTTGGCATCCCGTATTCAAGCAGGGTAAGCACACGGTTGAAGTTTTCACTAAAGATGCTTCGGATGTGCCCTTCAGTAACATTTCGCAGAAATATCAATTCTATGTGTATGACGAGGATGATATTCAGCGGATATACAATTATCCGAATCCATTTACTGATGAAACATGGTTCACCTTTGAGTTAAGAGGTAACGAACCACCGGATGAGGTAAAAATAAAGGTGTTCACTATTGCCGGAAGACTGATAAAGGAGTTTGAAATCCCGGCTTCGGAGATGAAAATCGGGCTGAATGCAATTCACTGGGATGGGCGGGATGCTGACGGTGACGAAATTGCAAACGGTGTTTATCTTTACAAGTTAATCACTAAGTATAAAGACAGAACTTTCACCACGATTGAAAAGATCGCGAAAGTTAAATGATTAACAGACGATAAACTTATGGTAAATATAGAGTCCGGAAAGGATTTTATAACCGATGTTATCGATTGGGATGTAGTGAACTGGAGAAAGTGCCTGCCTTTCTTCGAAAAAGATAATTTTTGCTTTGCAGGTAAAAAAGCACTTGCCATCGGTGAAAAGGATGGCGGGCTTTCCCTGTGGCTTGCTGCTAAAGGCTCCTCAGTAATTTCAACCGACCTCAACGGCGTTTCCGACAGAGCGAAAGAAAAGCATGCCGCGTATCACTTGCAGGATAAAATTAAGTACAGCGAACAGAATATCCTTTCGCTCAACTACCCTGACGAAACCTTTGACATAGTGATTTTTAAATCCGTTTTGGGTGCTCTGCGCGAAAAAGAGAAACAACAAGCCGCAATTAACGAAATCAGAAGGGTGCTGAAACCGGGCGGAACCCTCTTTTTTGCCGAAAATTTAGTTTCAACATCTCTGCATACTTTCTTAAGAAAAAAGTTTATAAAATGGGCTTCTTACTGGCGTTATATAACCATAAGCGAAGCTAAAGAATTGTGTGCAGAGTTTACCCGTGTCGAAACCAAAACCGCGGGTTTTTGGGAACATTCGGCAGAACGGAAGGGCAAAGAGTGTTTCTTGGGAAGTTGGATTCTTTTTTTGAGAAGATTATTCCGAAAAGTTGGCACTATATCGTTTTTGTATCCGCAAAAAAATAAATGATTTCGAATAAGGCAAAACAAAAAACCCTTTTTTGATTCGTCTGTAATATTTATTTTTGAGAATACATTTTATTATTTTAATCACAGAGTAAACACACATGTGTGGCATTGTCGGATATATCGGTGATAAAAACTGTGTTCCTGTTGTAATAGACGGGCTTAAACGCCTTGAATACCGGGGTTACGACTCCGCCGGGATCGGCATGTTCAACAACGGCGGTATCAGTGTTACGAAAGTAATCGGCAAGGTTGAAAATCTACAGCAGGAAGTTAAAAATCAGGGGTTAGATTCCACCACCGGTATCGGCCACACTCGCTGGGCAACACACGGCGAACCAAATGTGTTGAACGCCCACCCTCACTCCAACAACGATGGCACACTCATCGTAGTGCACAACGGCATTATCGAAAACTACCCAACACTTAAAGCAGGCCTCAAAAAGCTCGGTTACACATTTAAAAGTGCCACGGACACCGAAGTGCTTGCTCACCTTTTTGATGCTTATCTTAAATCAGGTTATCCCTTTTTCGAAGCCGTAAGGCGCGGTTTGAAGGATGTAGAAGGAACATACGGTATAGCGGTTATTTCAACCAAGGAACCCGACCGTATTGTAGTTGCAAAGAAGGGATCGCCGTTGTTGATTGGTGTTGGCGAGGGTGAAAATTTTGTTGCTTCGGATGCGGCTTCAATAGTTCAACACACAAAAAAAGTGGTTTATTTAGAAGATGGGGAGATGGCGGAGGTTTTCAAAGACCACTACCATACAAAAACGACCGATGATGAAGAGGTGAACAAAGAAGTTCACCAAATCGAAATGACTTTGGAAGAAATCGATAAAGGCGGCTACCCTACCTTCATGCTGAAAGAGATTATGGAGCAGCCCGAATCGCTGAAGAACTCGATTAGGGGCAGACTGCTGCAGGAAACAGGGGATGTAAAACTTGGCGGGTTAGAGAATGTTTTAGACCACCTTTTATATGTAAAACGATTTTTGATCATCGCCTGCGGCACTTCCTGGCACTCGGCTTTAGTTGCCAAATCTATGTTCGAAACCTATCTTCGGATACCAACGGAAGTGGAATACGCAAGTGAATTTAGATACAGAAACCCCATAGTTGGTCCCGGTGATGCTGCATTTTTCATCTCACAATCTGGTGAAACGGCAGATACGCTTGCCGCACTTAAGGAGGCAAAACGACTCGGGGCATTGTGCATAGGTGTTTGCAATGTGGTCGGAAGTTCAATTGCTCGTGAGAGCCATTCAGGTGTATATATTCATGCAGGACCTGAGATAGGAGTAGCTTCCACGAAAGCATTTACGGCGCAATTGGCAGTTTTTGCTTTAATCACGATACTTCTTGCACGGCGGAAAGGAATGTCAGTTGAGGAGGGGCAGAGTTTAGTTTCCGAGTTCGCAAAGATACCTGAGACGGTCCGAGGGATTCTTTCACAAAACGATTTGATTGAAGGGATCGCCGAGAAATTGAAAAATGCCACAAACTTCCTGTACTTAGGAAGAGGGTACAACTTCCCCGTGGCGTTGGAGGGCGCTCTGAAGTTGAAAGAAATTTCATACATTCACGCAGAAGGTTACCCGGCGGCAGAAATGAAGCATGGCCCAATTGCATTGGTCGATGAGAATATGCCCGTGGTATTCATTGCGCCTAAAGATGCTACTTATGATAAAATTATCAGTAACATCCAAGAAATTAAGGCTCGCAAGGGAAAAGTGATAGCCATTGCCACTTCCGATGATGAAAACATCGATCAGCTGGCTGACTATTCGATTAAAATACCGGTGACAAGATCGATCCTGATGCCAATTCTGACTGTAATCCCGCTTCAACTGCTCGCATACCATATTGCGATGAAAAAGGGCTTAAATGTGGATCAACCACGAAATTTAGCTAAAAGCGTAACAGTAGAATAAACAAAATGGAGAATCTATGGAGCGGAAGAATGTCCTTATTATGGGAGCCGCAGGAAGAGACTTTCATAACTTTAATACTTTCTTTAGGGATAAAGAAGAATATAATGTAAAAGCCTTCACGGCAACACAAATCCCGAATATCGACGGGAGAAAATACCCTGCCTCACTTGCCGGCAAATTATACCCCGACGGCATAATGATCTACGATGAAAAAGACCTTACGAAACTGATCAAAGAATTTGACATTGACGAAGTCTATTTCTCGTATTCCGATGTACCCTACAATTATGTGATGAACAAATCGGCTGAAGTTAATGCAGCCGGTGCTTCTTTTATATTGATAGGTACAAAACAGACGATGCTAAAATCAACCAAACCCGTTATTGCCATTGTTGCGGTAAGAACCGGCAGCGGTAAATCGCAAACATCGCGGAAGGTTGTTGATCTGCTTCGTGCAGCGGGCAAAAAAGTGGTTGCCGTAAGGCACCCGATGCCCTACGGTGATTTGGCAAAACAAAGGGTGCAAAGGTTCGGAACAATTGAGGATCTGAAGATACATAAATGCACTATTGAGGAGATCGAAGAGTATGAACCGCATGTGGCTACAGGCGGTGTTATTTACGCAGGTGTTGATTACGGCGACATTCTGCGGGAAGCAGAAAAAGAAGCTGATGTGATAATCTGGGATGGAGGGAATAACGATTTCTCATTCTACCAACCCGACCTTACCATAACTGTTGCTGACCCGCACCGCCCGGGGCACGAATCGACTTATTACCCCGGGAATGTTAATGTAAGACTTGCTGATGTGGTGGTTTTGAACAAGGTTGAGTCGGCGCATCCCGAAAATATACTTTCCGTGCGCAATTATGTACGGTCGGTTAATCCAAACGCTGTTATTATCGACGGTGCTTCACCAATCAAGGTGGATAAACCGGAACTGATTAAAGGGAAACGCGTTCTGGTAGTGGAAGACGGACCAACGCTTACACACGGAGAGATGGAGTATGGCGCCGGAACTATAGCAGCACTTAACTACGGTGCGGCAGAATTGGTTGACCCAAGACCTTACACCGTGAAATCGATAACGGCTACATATCAGAAATATCCCAAAATCGGAGTTCTGCTGCCTGCAATGGGATACGGTGATGAACAGGTAAAAGACTTAGAAACCACCATTAATGCTACAGATTGCGACGCCGTTGTGGTGGGAACACCTATTGACCTTGGCAGAATATTGAAGATTAATAAACCTTCCGTTAGGGTTGGCTACGATCTTCAGGAAATTGGAGACATTACTTTAGAGAAAATTCTTAAAGAAAAAGGACTTTTATGAGCAAACTTGCCGTCGTTGCACTCGGCGGCAACGCTCTTTTAAAAGGCAACCAGGAAGGTACGATAGTTGAGCAGGAAAATAACGCTATGGAAACCTGCAAAACGCTCGTCAGCCTGATAGAACGGGATTACAGAATTGTGATTACTCACGGAAATGGTCCTCAGGTGGGTAACCTGATTCTGATGAACGAGGCAGGTAACGAGAAATTTTACCTTCCGAAGATGCCTTTGGATGTCTGTGTCGCTGAGTCTGAAGGGCAAATAGCCCACATAGTAGCGCAACAATTGGAAAGATTGTTGTTGGAGCATGAGATAGATAAAGAAGTAATCTCACTTCTGACCCATGTAGAGGTTGACGGAAACGACCCCGCATTTCAGAACCCGACAAAACCCGTCGGGCAGTTTTTCAGCAAAGAAGAAGCTGATAAAATGGCTGAAATAAACGGCTGGCAATTCCGAGAAGACCCCCGCAAGCGCGGCTGGCGCCGGGTTGTCCCTTCGCCAAAGCCGCTTTTTGTCCGTTCTGCTAATATAATTAAACAACTAACCGACGAAGGTCACATAGTGATTTGTGTCGGTGGTGGTGGCATCCCGGTTATTAAAAATGAACGGGGGATGATTCACGGTGTTGAAGCGGTAATAGATAAAGACCTCGCCTCATCAGTATTGGCAACACAAATTGGTGCCGATGAACTGATAATATTAACTGATATTCCTAAAGCTTACATCAATTTTCACAAAGAAAACGAAGTGGCATTGAATGATCTTTCGTTGGAAGAGGCTGAAAGCTATCTGCTGAACGGCGAGTTTGCTGCCGGCAGCATGGGTCCGAAAATAGAAGCGGCAATAAATTTCGTTCGAAACGGAGGAAAAATTGCCGAAATTAATGAAGCGGGTGAGCTTAAAGAAGCTCATCACGGAACAAGAATAATTGGAAATAACGGATAATTTATGGCTGTAAACATGAAAGGGAAGAGTTTTCTTTCCATTAATGACCTTACTATTGAAGAGGTGTATCAGGTTTTTGATCTGGCACGCACTCTTAAAGAAAAACATTACACAGGCGAAGAACACCATCTGTTGAAAGGGAAAACGCTCGGTATGATTTTCTCAAAACCCTCGACGAGAACAAGAATCTCTTTTGAGACCGGGATTTACCATCTCGGAGGTATTGGGATGTATTTTGGGCCTAATGACCTACAACTTAACCGAGGCGAGACCATTCACGATACGGCAAAGGTGCTTTCGAGGTATTTGGACGGAATAATGATCAGGACTTTCAAGCATGAAGATGTAGAAGGGCTGGCGAAATACGGTTCGATTCCTGTTATTAATGGGTTAACCGACCTGCTGCACCCTTGTCAGGCTATGACTGATTTGTTCACCATTCTTGAGAAAAGGAGAACACTCCGCGGACTGAAACTGGCTTTCATTGGCGACGGTAACAATGTGGCGCACTCACTTCTGAACGGCTGTTCAAAAGTTGGTATGGATATTACCGTTGCTTCCCCGAAAGGGTATGAGCCTCTTGGTTGGATAGTTGAAGACGCACGGAAAAATGCGGCTTATATGGGTTCGAAGGTCGAGATAATAAACGATCCAGTTGAAGCATGCAAAGGTGCGGATATAATCTACACGGATGTTTGGGCGAGCATGGGTCAGGAAAAAGAAGCGGCTGAGAAAAACGCCCGTTTCGCCGGATTTCAGGTGAACGCAAAATTGGTTGCAAACGCAAAAGATGACTATCTGTTTATGCACTGTTTGCCGGCGCACCGTGAGGAAGAAGTAACAAATGAAGTGGTGGATTCTGCTAATTCTGTTGTTTTCGATGAGGCGGAAAACAGGCTTCATGTGCAAAAAGCCATTATGGCTTTGGTGATGTAGTTTAGTTTGCCTGAAATTACGGGCAGATAAAACAGATCATAAACATTCAAAAGCCACCCGAGGGTGTTCGGGTGGCTTTCATTTTTCAAATTATGGGGTGATTAAGTGCGTAAGAAAAGTGAGGGAAATTCTTTATTTTTGTTGACTGTTTGAAAATACTGGTAGATAGTGAAAAATCAAATCTGTTTTTTAGTTTTTGTGCTTATTATCGGCACTTCAGGGATATTTGCGCAGCAAAACCCGCAATCTGCGCAAAAGGATAAGGTACTTACCGGCAAATTTGAGGAAATTACCCGTTTTGCACTTCGGGATACTTTCGGGTACGGTTTACTCCGTCAGGTTTGTAGTTTTGGTAACCGGCTTTCCGGAAGCGAAACTTTGGTTAAAGTGGAAGATTTTTTCATCGAAAAATTGAAATCGATGGGGCTCGATTCGGTTTACACCCAATCGACAACTACCAACAACTGGAAACGGGGGAGTGTCGGCAGGTTTACACCCGTACAATCTGATGAAAAGTTCACGATTGCTGCCGTAGGTGGTTCGGTTGGCACCAACGGTGTAATCAAAACCAAAGTTATTGAAGTTGCCGGTTTCGATGACCTCGAAGCTAAAAAAGATCAGGTGAAGGGGAAAATTGTTTTCTACAATTTTGCATTTCCGCAGGATGTTTATGATTCTTTCGAATCCTACGGCCCCACCGGTGCTTACCGCTGGATGGGTGCGATTAGAGCGGCAAAATACGGTGCTGTGGGTGTGCTTATTCGCTCAGTTGCTTCCAATTTCGACGATGTTCCGCACACAGGTTCACTGGGTTACTTTGACTCAATTCCGAAGATACCGGCTGCAGCACTTGGCGTAATCAGTGCCGTTAAATTGAGCAAATTCTTAAGCGATCCCAAAAACCATAACTCAGATTTTGAGTTTGAAATGGACTGTCGCACGGAAGAACCGGCAACCGTAAGGAATATTATCGGTGAAATAAAAGGGAGCGAATTTCCGGATGAGGTTATCGTTGTAGGGGGGCACATCGATTCATGGGATGTGGGCGAGGGTGCACACGACGATGGTGCAGGCATAGTTCAGGCGGTAGAGACACTTCACCTTATTAAAAAAGCGGGGATTAAGCCGAAGAGAACGATCCGTGCGGTGCTTTTTGCCAATGAAGAGAACGGTCTTGCCGGCGGCAGATTCTACGGCAAATCTGCAGCCGAAGAGAAAGTTACGCACATTGCAGCAATTGAATCCGACAGGGGAGGCTTTTCACCTCGTGGCTTCAGTGTTGCTTCTTCACCGGAGGTTTTAGGGAAAATTCAGGCATGGCTTCCCTATTTTCTCCGTACAGGGATAGAGTGGATTCAGGAAGGGCGGGATGGCGCAGATGTTTCACAAATTAAGAATTGTTCGGCAATTATTGGGTTTGTTCCCGATAGCCAACGCTATTTCGATATTCATCACTCCGCAAATGATATTTTTAGTGCGGTTAACAACCGCGAGCTTGAGTTAGGGTCAGCAGCAATAACAATTTTAACGGTTTTAATCTCAGAATTTGGTCTCTAAAAAAATAAAACCCGTTTTTCGGAAGATAAACCCATGGAAATCGCTGTCTCGAATGCCCAAAAGCATTTGGACGATTTCTTTTGCTACATTCATCAACCGTGCCGGTTCGATGTTTCTCACCTTTTTGGCAATTTATCTCACCAAATATCAGGGTTACGGCATCGAGTATGCCGGTTATGTTCTGTCTGCTTACGGAATAGGCTCGCTTATTGCAGGACCTATCGTCGGTAAATTAGCGGATAAAGTTGGCAACCTGCCGATAATGAAGCTTTCGTTTCTGTTAAGCGCTCTCGTGCTTTTTCTCTTCCCGTTTTTCCATGAGTTTTGGATGGTTATGGTGCTCACGCTGCTGCTTTCATGGGTGAGTGAGGCGTTCAGACCTGCGAGTTTGGCTTTAACTTCCGAATTGGTGAAACCTGAGGATCGGAAAATTGCTTTTGCGCTTAATCGGTTGGCGATTAATTTGGGGTTTAGCATTGGGCCCCTTTTGGGTGGTTTTTTAATTGTTTTTGACTATCACTGGATGTTCATTTTCGACGGATTAACTTCGTTGATTGCGCTTGGGTTTTTGATGTCAACAAATCTTTCTGAAGAGGAAAATAACAGAAGAAAAGAGACAAGATTGCAGAGCAACCCGAACGAGGGGATTAAGATGAACCCGTTTAAGGATTCCCGGTTGCTATATTATGTGCTTGCGCTTTCGCCGATATACATCGTTTTTCTTTCGCAAATAAGCACCATTTCCCTGTATGTGGTGAACGAACTGAAGTTTTCCGAACCGGTTCTTGGTGCCTTGTTTTTGGTGAACACCATGATGATTATCTTTTTGGAAGTGCCTATAAACAACCTGATGATTAATTGGGAAGACCGCAAGTTGATTTCGCTCGGCGGGTTTTTGACCGGAGTTGGTTTTGGTATGTTCGCTTTTGCTGATAGTTTGCCGCTTTTAGTTCTTTGTGTTGTGGTGATTACGATGGGTGAAATGATTTTTTCGCCCGCTTCTGCGAATTATCTGGCTGAAATTGCACCCTCTAACGCAAAGGGTATGTATATGGGCTTTTTACAGTTAGTGTTTAACATTGCGCTGTTTGTGGGGCCCGCCGCAGGAGCGTTTATGATGGAAGGGTACGGCTCGAAAACGATGTGGATTTCATGCTTCTTTGTTGCACTTGTTGGTGTGCTTTTGATATTGAAAATTCGCACCGGAACAGAGAAACCCGTTGCCCGGGGAACAGTTTAGTTAACAAAAGAACCATCGCATTTTTCTTATCCAATTCCATCTCCCAAAACCCACCGCTGAGGGTACAGCATATTTAAGGAAAGAATTTGAGACATAGAAAAATTGTGTACAGACAGAAAGCCTGTTACTCTGGGTTCAGTGTAACCAGCCTAATGTTTGCGAGTTGAGACAGAAATAGTTATATTTGCAGACGAAAAATCGGGGATATAGCTCAGTTGGGAGAGCGCTTGAATGGCATTCAAGAGGTCAGGGGTTCGACTCCCCTTATCTCCACTAATTTAACCCTTAAAATGTTGCTTTTTGCTCCGTTTTAAGGGTTTTTTTATGTTTTTGCGTTATAATGCAACCTTTTTGATGAATAATCTTTAAATAATCATTCGTCATAGATTGTGCATTTTTGGTCCGATTTTTGTGTTTTTTTATCGTTTTTCTAACATATTTCTAACATGGAATCACAAAAACATTAATAAAATTCCGGCATATTTCCAACTTGTTTCCTGTTTTCGATGAGTACAACTAACCAGAAATTTTTGAGTTCTACGACTACAACTGTCCCAATTTTCGGTTGTAATTTCTATCTTCAATTTTCTCACTCATTTATCAGTTGTGGTTTTGTCTTTTTCTTAATTATTTAGTTAAATTTATCTTTATCAGTAGAAATTATATTTTAATTTGTAAGTTAAGGTTTGTTACTTTTATAGTCTCTTTTAAATTAATTTTTGAATGTTATGAGTGAAGAACTTCAAACTAAGTATCTGAAAAATGGCAAGATAACCGGACAGAAGTTTGGGAAATTCGAATATTTTCAAATAGGCGCCACGACTTTTAAACAATTGGCGACGGCAAAAATCGTTCCTGCACCGGTTAATAAAAAATTTAACAGTTACAAACCTGACAGACTTATAGTTGACCGCAGTGGTACCCGACCGGTTGTTATAGTTGTGATCGAAGATAAGTCAAAAGGTAAATTTAACAACGAGAACGAAGTAAGAGATGCTATTCGGCAATGTAATAATTATTGCCAAGAGATTGGAAGCAGAATCGGAATTATTACAGATGGCGCAACTACCTTTTGGATAAATCCCGGTCAAAAAGATGATAATAACAATTATTTTGATGAGTCAATCAATAAAGAAAGATCGTTCTCTTTCATTAAAAAAATTGACGGGTTAGTATTAAACAGCAATTTTAACATTTCGGAAAAAGAGGATATCTCCGATCCTGATCAGATGGGAGATGAAACAAGGAAAATTTACCAATTACTACTGCAACTTCTTCAAATAATCAATGACAAAAATTCTATAATCAAAGAGCCGGAAAGAATTGATCCACTCCCATTAGCGAAGAGAGTCTGGCAAGATATTTGGGTAGCAACCGGAAAAAGCCCCGAGAAATGTCTTTATAATGTTGCAGAGCTTTTTATTTACAAATTTCTCAGTGATCTAAAATTACTGCAAGAGCCTGAAAATTTTGAATTTTTAATATCTATGATGGGGAAGCGAAGTAACAAAGATGTGCTCAGTCATTATGCTAAAACATGTCGACCGAAGATCAAAGAACTTTTCCCTAAAAGTTGGGAAGATGGCACCACAATAATTGACGGAACCATTTTTGTTAATGAAGATGGAGAAGCAAACAGTAGCCAGTCATTGTTATTTGTTAATTCGCTGAAAAAATTTAAAGAATTCGAATCAGAACAGGGTACTTTCGAGCATATAGATAAGGATTTCAAAACAAAGATATTCGAAACATTTTTTAAACAGAGTGTTGGGCAAAAAGCTTTAGGTCAATATTTCACGCCGAGAAAAGTTGTTCAGGCGGTGGTAAAAATGTCAGGTATTGAAAATTTAAAGAAAGGTGCAAGATTCTGTGATCCTTTCTGTGGAGTTGGTGGTTTTGTTCTGGAAGCTATTAATTTATATCGAATTAATGATTTTGAACCGATAGAAGGTGAAATAAAGCCTCCGATAACTTATTTCGGCTTTGATAAAGGGTTCGAGAAAGATGACGAAAGAACGATAATTTTAGCCAAGGCAAATATGCTGATTTATCTGACTGAAATTATAAGTAAAAACCCCAACCTGTCTCAAAAATTTGCAGGCTTATTTAATAATGTTTTTAAACTATGGCAGTCAAATCTTGGAACACTTGAGAAAATATTTGAAAAGGAAGAAGAGCGATTTGACTTAATAATGACCAACCCTCCCTATGTAACAAGTGGTTCTTCGACAATCAAAAATGAAATATCTGATAATAGCGACCTTGATAATTTTTATTCAATTAATGCTACAGGAATTGAAGGGCTTGCACTTGAGTGGATAATTAAAAATTTAAAGAAAGGCGGAAAAGCGTTCGTAATTATTCCTGAAGGAATACTTAATCGGTCGAATGATACGAAACTTAGAAAGTTCATTTTAGAATCTTGTTTTTTAGAAGCTATAATTTCTTTACCCGGTAAAACCTTCTTTTCAACTCCAAAGAAAACCTATATATTGGTTTTAACTCGCAAACAGAATATTCAAGATAAACAAGATTTTCCGGTTTTTACATATTTGGTCAGTAAGATTGGTGAAACTTTAGATGTAAAACGATTTGAGACAGATGAAAATGATTTGGATGAAGCCGTAAAACTATTTAGAATATTTCAGGTTACAAAAAAAGAAAGAAATGTAGCCCAAGATTTAAGTAAAAACAAAAGGTGTAAAATACAACAATTTGATTTGTTTGCTCCTGAACAGCATTGGTCTGTTGACAGATGGTGGACAAAAGATGAAAAAATAGAATTAGGTATTGAAGAAGAAGCGCAGCTTATTACTGTAACTGATTTTTTAGATTTAATAGACGAAACCATTACTGAGTTAAGCAATATTTCGAAAAAAAGAACGGCAATTTTGAATAAAAAAGTTCAAAAAAATGATGAAATAAGGTATAAGACCGTTAGTCTTTCAGATAGAACTTATTTTAATTTAGCAATTGGACGACGGCTTTTGAAGAAGGATTTATTTTATGGTAAAGGGAATAACCGGGCAACAATTCCTGCCTTCAGTGCGAATGTTTTCAAACCTTTTGGATATGTAGAGAAATCTAATATCTCTGAATTTAATAACCCATTTATACTGTGGGGAATTGACGGTGAATTTGAATTATCTTATAAGCCAAAGGGGGAAATTTTTGCTGCTACCGACCATTGCGGAACAATAGAGGTTCTTGATGAGAACCTAAATCCTGAATTTATACTTTTATCTTTGAAACTTGTGAAATATCAGTATGGTTTTGATCGCGGTTTAAGAGCAAATTTAAAAAATGTAGGAAATGTTAGTATTGACATTCCTGTAAATGAAAAAGATGATTTTGATTTAGAAACTCAAAAATACTTAGTTGACAGTGAAAAAGAGATATCCACTATTCAGAATAGAATAAGCGAACTGAACAATAATATTCAAAAGGTTAATGTGATTTTCTGACGAATACTACAAAATTGGAAGTCAAAATCAGTGAGCGACTAAGCATTAGGCTGCCCAATTATAATCTGGTTTTTCACGGATAATTCTTTAACATCTCTTATTCCCTCAATTTCTTCATGGGCTGAGAAGCAACGGGATAAGCCAAATAATTCTTCCACAAGTTTTATTTCCTCATCTTTAAAATAATTAATAATTCAAATTTCTGCTCTACTTTCTTTTTTATAAAATAATTTGTAGTTTTGTCCGATTCAAAAAATTTTAAACTATCGGGAGATAATAAAATGAAAATGGAACACAAAATTGGATTATTTGAATTCTCAAATGCAACACCGATCTACAATGCTTACCAAACCAGGATATTGCGTTATGAAGCTTCTGCTCTTCACAGGGGCCTTAATCTTCATAAAAATGTATCAGCGCCCGACCTCGATTCTCTTCAAGCTAAACTAACTATGTTGGGAAACGATTGGGATGAGAAATGGAAAATAAAAGACGAAATATTAAGGAAAAGGGAAAAAGACCAGGATCTTCAGCTTCAAGCTGAAGAGGACACAAAAGCTGCAGAAGAAGCGATAGAAGAGATTCAAAATATTCTAAATCATACGCTCGATATTGATGATACACTTGATTGGGAAAGCCTAAAAAATCATAAACCATTTTCAAAACAGCACCCACAACCTGAATTTGAAAAGAAAATCGATGAACTTACTGTTCCGACGGAAAAAGAGGATATTAAGTATCCCCTAAAGCCTAACAAGGGTTCAGTTAAATATTTACCCAGTTTATCTTTTTTCGCAAAAATATGTCCGGGAATCAAGCGAAAAAGGATTAAAGAAGCTGAAGATCGTTTTAACGCAGATATGGCTAATTGGGAAAAAGAATGTTCTGAAATAGAGCAAAAAAATGCGATTAAACATAAAGAATTTCTGGCTTCCAAAGAAAACTATAATTCTCAAGTCTCAGAGCTGAAGACAGAATTAGAGAAAAAAACAAAAGCCTGGGAAAAAGCGAAGCATAAATATGAATTAGAACAAGAAAATTACAACAATAAGATTGATGATTGGAAAGAGAGATATTTCAAAGGGGAAGAAACTTCAATAGTTGAATATGTGACACAAGTATTGAATGATTCTGAGTATCCTGATTCTTTTCCACAAACCTTCGAACTTTTATATCAACCGGTAAACAAGACATTAATTATCGAATATCAATTGCCAAAATTGGGGGATATTCCTACAGTTCGTGAATATAAATATGTAAAAACAAAGAATGAAATAAAAGTAACTCATTTCCCTGAAACCCAAACCAATGCACTTTACGACAAAGCATTATATGAAATATCGATCAGAACTATTCATGAAATATTTGAATCAGATTCAGGAAACTGGATAGATGCGGTTGCATTTAACGGGTGGGTACGAGATATAGACAAAGCGACGGGCAAAGAGGTAAATAATTGCATTTTGACTGTTTTTGTTAAAAAAGAGACTTTTTTAGAAATTAATTTGGGTAATATTGAAGCAAAAATTTGTTTCAAAAGTCTGAAAGGCGTTTCTGCCAGTAAGTTAAACACGATGACACCGGTTCAGCCTATTGTTACATTAGTAAAAGATGACCCCAGGTTTGTGGAATCTTATAAAGTTATCGAAAAAGTTGATAAGGGCGATAACCTTGCTGCGATGGACTGGGAAGATTTTGAACACCTTATTCGTGAGCTTTTTGAGAAAGAATTTCAGTCAAATGGTGGCGAAGTTAAGGTTACACAAGCGAGCCGGGATGGAGGAGTGGATGCTATTGCTTTCGATCCTGACCCTATCAGAGGCGGAAAAATTGTGATACAGGCAAAGAGATATTCAAACACGGTGGGTGTTTCTGCGGTTAGAGACCTTTACGGTACAGTTATGAACGAAGGTGCCACAAAGGGGATTTTAGTAACTACAGCTGATTACGGTCCTGACGCTTATGATTTTGCAAACGGCAAGCCATTAACTTTGTTAAATGGCGCGAACCTTTTAAGTCTTTTAGAAAAACATGGGCATGCAGCTCGGATAGATTTGCAGGAAGCAAAAGCAATTCTAAAAGAGAAAGGGGAAGAAAGCTAAAGGGCAACTAAAGACAAATTATCAAATATTTGTATTACTGCTTTTTACATGAAATTTAGGCAAAGGTGTGGATTTGTAATCTTCCAAGCTAAATTTCTCCTCTAACAAGGTGAATATACTCCCGAGCAAGGTGAATATATTCCCAGCGAGATGAAAGTGGAATTTCTGCTCAGACAAATAAAAACCAAAACCTCATAAGGTGAAATTATAATAATTTAATATATATACCTTGAAAAAAAAGAGTAATAATAACAAAAAATATTAGGAATATAAAAAAATTGTCTATTTTAGGAAAGGAAAAATAGATTTTTTGATTTATTAAAACCAGAGAGTAATGGAAGAGAGAAAAACTATAGCAGTGGCTGTTATAGGAAATGACCAACTCGACCTTAGTTTGTTCAGTAAGATATTAGTAAACAACGAGTTAT
>WBUK01000016.1 GCA_008933765.1 Ignavibacteriaceae bacterium
GTATCTTCCCCCATGATGATGCTCTGTTAAAAATGCTTTATCTTGCTTATAAGGATTTTCATAAAAAATGGGCAAGTGTAAGAAATTGGAGGGTAATGGTAACTCAATTAACAATAATTTATGGAGAGAGATTTGAAAAATATCTGCGTTAATCGGAGTGGATCGATGAACTCTAATTTTTCAATTACACAAAATTCTGAACAGTCTCTATGTTGTTCATCACACCAAATAACCTTTCAAAGAGGTTAAATTTCGTTTATCAATTTTGAAAAAGTAGTGAATTGGTGCTTAAGTAGTTTTGAAGTGGGAAAAATAAATTTTTCACAAATTTAGATTGATCGAAAATTCTCAAAATTCGGATCAGGAAACCCCTCCAAGTTAAGGAGACAAGTGCAGCCTTGTCTCCTTTTTTTCTTATAGTAAAAAAAGCTTAGCCAAAATACTCACATTTCAGAAGGCGCCTCATCGGAAACAAAAGTTGTTAAGAATGCAGCAACAAGGAGTGAAAACCCGCCAATCACCAAAGCGTATATTGGGTCGTCGTTAAAAAACTGATGAACAATAAAACCAATAATGGTAGCTGCAACAATTTGCGGAATAACAATAAAGAAATTAAATATTCCCATATAGACCCCCATTTTTTCCTGTGGTAAAGAACCTGCAAGCATAGCATAAGGCATCGAAAGAATTGAAGCCCACCCCAGACCGATAAAAATCATCGGCAGAACTAAAAGTTCAGGTGAATTAATGAACATGAACGAGATAAATGCAACGCCCGTCAAGACTAATGAAATTATGTGCGCCCCTTTTCTCGAAAAGCGAGCTGCCAGTACAGGTAAAAGGAAAGATAAAATTGCGGCAATTCCGTTATAGACCGCAAAGAGAACTCCTACCCAATCGGCACCTTCGTTGTATGCCGCCGAAGAAGTGTCGGTGGTGTGGTAAATATGCTTTGTAACAGCCGGGGTAGTGTAAATCCACATGCAAAAAAGGGCGAACCAGCTGAAAAACTGTACGAAAGCGAGTTGGATCATTGTTTTAGGCATTCTGATAAAAGCGTCTAAAATTTCAGCAGTGCCTTTAAGCAAACCGGCACTTTCTCTCTTTTTTGTGTAAAACTCTTCAAGATTTTGCGGTGGGATTTCCTTTGTGCGGAAAACAGTCCACAAAACAGCTCCGAGAAATGCAATTGCACCAAGATAGTAGGAAAGTTTAACAGAATAAGGAATTTCGCCTTCACCGGCGGTGTTGCTTATTCCCAACCAGTTCGTCAGGATAAAGGGAAGCAGGGAAGCCACAACAGCGCCAACTCCAATGAAAAAGCTTTGGATTGCAAAACCTGAAGTTCGCTGCTCGGAGGGAAGCAAATCGGCAACCAAAGCCCTGAAAGGCTCCATGCTGATGTTGATGGAAGCATCCATAATCCAAAGCATGCCGGCTGCAATCCATAGAAATGGTGAGTTTGGCATAATTACCAACGCAATCGAGGCAAGAATTGCACCCGTAAGGAAGAAAGGGCGCCTTCTGCCGAGTTTTCCCCATGTTCTGTCGCTTAAGTGCCCCACAATTGGCTGAACGATCAGCCCGGTGACGGGTGCGGCGATCCAAAGGATGGGTAGTTTTTCCATGTCTGCGCCGAGGGTTTGAAAAATTCTGCTTGTGTTAGCATTTTGAAGGGCAAAGCCGAACTGTATTCCGAGGAATCCGAAGCTCATGTTCCAAATTTGCCAAAAACTCAGTTTTTGTTTCATGTGGTTGTCTTTTTCCAAAAAATTGTATCGTTAAATTTACGAATGTTTTTGTTAAATAATGTTCCCAATTCCGTTAAATTTGTTAATACCGCCGCCAAGAAGAATTGGTGAATTTATTGAGACTGCGAAGACGAGGGAACATTGCACCCGCAATAGCCGAATTCATTAATTTTGCTGAAACCGCCCCGGGTAAAAGTGGGTGAATTAGTTAGGTTTGAGAAAACCCTGTTAAAAAATAGTTGCATAACTCATTTATTTATTAAAATTTCATAAAACAAAAGTTTGTGGTTTCATTAAATTCAGTGAAAAAATGGCATAAAATTAGTAACTTTGATTTTGACTTAAATAAGTTATTCATTCAGTAAAAAACAGGAAAAACCGGAGCGAGCAATGCTACAAATGCAGAAGAAGCTGAGCAATCTATTTTACACAATACTACCTCTACCGGCGACAGCGATGGGTTTTGCGTTATCGATTCAGATAGCCGCACTAAGTTGGTTGATGAACACAAAATATCATTTGAACTTAGAAGAAATCGGTTTCGTGTGGGCAGCGGGTCCCGCAGCGGGAATTATTGGGCAAGTGGTTGTTGGTTTGATAAGCGACAATGTTTGGTTTTGGGGCGGAAGAAGGCGCCCGTTCGTTCTTATTGGAGGTGTTACCGCTGCTGTAATGTTGCTGGCACTTCCAAACATCGATGTAATCAGTGATTTTTTAGGAATTGGTGAGATTTTAATAGTTGCGGTTGGTGTTGCTTTGGCGCTTGACTTGGCGATTAACATAAGTTTTAACCCGACAAGATCGATAATAGCAGATGTAACTCCCGAGGGTGAGGCACGAACCAAAGGCTACACATGGATGCAGACAATTTCAGGGTTTTTCGGTGTTGTTGCGTATCTGATCAGCGTGTTATTGGATAACTACTACCTTATTTACATTGGTGTTTTCTTCGTTGCTATATTCTCGATTCTTCCGATGTTTTTCATCAAAGAGCCGAGGGAACTCAGCCATGTAAGTGACGAAGAACCGGAAGAGATAACCCACGAAACCAACACTTACGAGTTAATGAAGGTGTATATTGCACACGCCTTTTCCTGGATTGGGGTTCAGATGATGTTCGTTTACATAGTTGGTTTCATTAAACAGGTATTTTATGGTTATGAAATATCAGCAAAAGTACCGGCAGAAACTGAAAAGCTAATTGGTGACAACATTTCTATCTCTTTTGCAATACTCAACACAGTCGGATTTATTGTTCCTGTTCTTTTATTAACACAGATGGCGAAGCGGATCGGTAGGGTGAAAACCCATGTTATTGTATTGGGGATAATGGCGATTGGTTATTTGGTAATTGCACAGTTTGTGGAAAGTGCAGTTTCATTGTATGTGGTAATGGTATTTCTTGGCTTGGGTTGGGGTTCTATTGTAAGTTTGCCCTTTGCGATTATGTCAGAGAATGTGAAGAAGGAAAAGATGGGCTTATATATGGGAATTTTCAATCTTTCGGTTGTTTTGCCCCAGTTGTTGGTTTCGTTTGTTGGGGGGAAAGTTGTTCAGTCGTTCGGAAATACAACTTTAATTTTTGTTATAAGTGGTGTTTCGCTGGCAATTTCGGCGTTGCTGTGGTTGTTTGTTAAAGAACATAACGAGTGAGTTGAGGTTAAAGATTGTCTGAAATAATTCAGTTGGATAAAGTAACGCTAAAGAAAGTGGAAGAGATAGACCTTCCGCTTGTTTTGTGGTTCATAAAAGGAATTGCGGAATACGAGAAGTTGCCGCACGAAGTAACCGCAACGGTAGAAACCTTGAGGGAATCTTTCTTTGGTGAAAACCCGGTTGTGCGCGGCTATATCGGCTATTTGGGTGAGCTTCCTGTGGCATCTCTTATTTATTTTTACAATTTTTCAACATTCCTCGGTAAAAAGGGGATGTATTTAGAGGATATTTTTGTGCTTCCTGAGCACCGTGGTAAAGGGATTGGCAAGGAAATGTTGATTTGGCTCGCAGGGAGGGCAAATGCTGAAGGGTGCGAGAGGTTTGAGTGGTCGGTGCTTAACTGGAATACCCCGGCGATTGAATTTTATAAATCTCTTGGTGCCACGCCGATGGATGGTTGGACTGTTTTCCGTCTTACCGGTGATGAACTGAAGAAATTTGCACCCGACGCCGAGCGCAAGTAGCGGAAATTAGAGTAAGGCAGCGGCAAAAGATGGGTAAACAGTTCTTGCCGCCCTTTGGTATAAATTAAGTAACGGAAATGAGCGAGTGTAAATAGTGAACAAAAGTAAGTTTAAGAATCAGGTGGGTTTTTTCCGGTACCGGAAAGCGAATAAGATGCGGAATTTTATTATGAAAAGAATAGAAAGGGAAACATCTGCGGAACGAATTAAATGAATCTGCCTGAGGAGGTTTATCGCCCAAAAACATTGATTGAAATTCTTCAAAGAACGGACGAAACGGCGAATAGCGCATTTTTTGTGAATCCGCCGCAAAAAACGACGAAAGATTCTCTACTGTTTTTGGGTGCGACTTCAAAACTTTACCTAAAAGGAGATAACAGGGATGAATTTTTCCGTGAAATCGACAGGCTTCGAAAATCCGGTTATCATTTAGTTATAACAATCGATTATGAAGCGGGGTATTTGTTTTCGCACAAATTTTCAGATATTGCCTCCGGTTTTGGTGATAAAATTCTTGGTGAGGCATTAGTTTTCGATACACCACCGATTAAAATTAAGTTGGTGGGTATGCCTTTTGGGGTATCTTTTGAGGGTAAAAAACTGACAAATAATTTCCGGCCGGATTGTAACTTAACAAGATACATTTCAGATATTGGAAAGGTTAAGGAAAGAATCCGCGAAGGGGATACATATCAGATAAATTACACAATGCTGTGCGATTTCAAATATTTAGCAACGCCACCGGAAATTTTTGCGGGATTAATTTTCAACCAGACCACGCTCTATTCGGCATATATTAATAAAGGGAACGAGAAGATACTTTCGTTTTCGCCCGAGTTATTTTTCTCTTCAGATGGCAGATTTGTTGATGTGCGGCCCATGAAAGGGACAATGAAAACCTCGTTGGTGCCTTTTCAACGGGAAAGTTTTCTGAAAATGAGAGAGAAGCGTTCTGTTGGGTATAACGGGAAAAGCAGTAAAGAGAAGCACCCTGTTGCATATCACGAGCACAGCAGTGGAGAGAAGCGTCCTGTTGCACATAACGGCAAAAGCAGTGGGGAAAAGCGCTCTGTTGCATATAACGGGCAAAGCAGTGGTGAGAAGCGAGGCACGCATACAAATCAAAATTTAAGCGGTGAAAAAGAATTACGCTTAAACGAAGACCCAAAACAGCGGGCAGAAAATCTGATGATTGCAGACCTTATGCGGAATGATTTGCACAGGTTAACCGGGGGGCGGGCGCTCAGGGTGCTTTCGTTGTTTGAGGAAGAAAAATATGAGACTCTTCTGCAAATGGTATCGGGTTTTCGTGGTGAAATTGATAAAAGCACGGGCCTGGCGGAAATATTCGGTGCGCTTTATCCGTGCGGTTCGATAACGGGCGCACCAAAAATTAGTTCAATGCGGATTATTCGTGACCTGGAAAAGCGCCCGAGGGGGCTATACACCGGTATTGTTGGGTTTGTTTCGGGTAAAAAATCAGTATTTAACATTGCGATAAGGACTTTGCAATTAGATGATAAAAAGAAAACCGGTGTGGTCGGTTTGGGAAGCGGAATAGTATGGGACTCGGATGCGAAAAAAGAGTATGAAGAATGCCTGCTGAAAGGTGAATTTTTCACGCGGGAAGTGCAACATTTCAGAATAATTGAAACAATATTATACCAAAATGGTGAGGCGCCATTTTTACAGCACCACATCGGCAGAATGAAGCGCTCGGCAAAGCGGCTGTTTTTTTACTTTGATGAGGGGCTTTTCTTGCGCAAATTTTCTGAATTGACCCAAAAATTGAACCCGGGGCAAAGTTACAGGCTCAGGTTTTTGTTGGGAAAATATGGTGATTTTCAGGCGGAAGTACACGAACCTGCACCGTTACCTTCACGAATAGTTGTTGCTTTTTCAAAAAAGGTAACTGACAGCAATAACCCGTTTTTGTATTACAAAACCACAAACCGCGTTATTTACAATGCCGGGCGTGAAACCGCAACACAGGAAGGGCTGTTCGATTTGCTTTACCAAAACGAGTTCGGCGAGGTTACCGAGGGTGGTATTACTAATATCTTTATTTTTACAAGTGGGAAATGGCTGACCCCGCATCACTCGTGCGGTTTGTTGCAGGGTGTTGGGCGGAAAG
Organism: Ignavibacteriaceae bacterium; assembly: GCA_008933765.1. Lineage (GTDB taxonomy): Bacteria > Bacteroidota > Ignavibacteria > Ignavibacteriales > Ignavibacteriaceae > UTCHB3. The sequence continues at coordinate 6,066 of WBUK01000016.1, forward strand.
TGTTTATGCAAACTCATAAAGTGAGGGAAGTGGTGTTGAGGGTTGAAGATATTCTTAATGCAGAAAAAGTGGTGTTAACCAACGCTATCAGAGGGGCAGTAGCAGTGGATGAAATAAAGGGAATCAGTATTTTTTCAGAAAAATGAGAGGAAAGACATGAAGCGCAGATTTTACGGTTTGTTTTTAAGAGTTGTCTTATTTTTTTCAACTATCTTAGTCGGAGGCTTGATGGCGCAACCGGATGTGATAACACGGGATTTAATGCCTGTTCCTGCAAAAGCGGAGTACCCCGGTGGTGAATATCGTCTTACAACGGACTTTCTGTTCAAAGTTGAGGGTACAACTACCGAGCGATTAAATGCTTACGCAACAAGGGTGTTGCGTCGTTTATCGGGTCGAACGGGGCTGTTTATTTTGCAGGATGATGTAAGCAACTCCGACACTCTGCAAAATGCGCAATTCACGATAAAATTTCAGAGGGAAGGATCGCTTAAAGTTGGCGAGGATGAAAGTTACAACTTAACGGTTTCTGAACAAGGTGTTAGGTTAGAAGCAGTTACGGATTTTGGGGCAATGCGCGGTTTGGAGACACTTCTTCAACTGATTGATAAAGATGAAGAAGGCTACTTCCTTCCTTTCGCAAAAATTGAAGATAAACCGTTTTATAAATGGCGCGGTTTGATGATTGACCCCTGCCGCCACTGGATGCCCATGGAAATGATTCTAAGAAACTTGGACGGCATGGCAATGATGAAAATGAATGTGATGCACTTCCACCTTTCGGAGGATCAGGGGTTTAGAATTGAGAGTAAAGTATTCCCAAAACTTACAGAGTTTGGCTCGGACGGCAACTACTTCACTCAGGATCAAATAAAACAGATTATAAAATATGCGGCAGACCGCGGCATCCGGGTTTACCCTGAGTTTGATGTGCCGGGTCACACTACGGCATGGTTCGCCGGGCACCCTGAACTCGCGAGCCAACCGGGTCCTTACAAAATAGAGAGAAGATGGGGCGTTTTTGGGCCCGTTATGGACCCAACAAAAGAAAGCACTTATGAGTTTTTGGATAAACTTTTTACGGAAATGGCGGGGCTTTTCCCTGATGAGTACTTCCACATAGGCGGTGATGAAGTGAAGCCCGATCACTGGAAAGCGAACCAGGATATCCAAAAATTTATGAAAGACAACAACATAGCTGATGAGCACGCACTTCAGGCGTATTTCAACAAAAGAATTTTGAAAATTCTTCAGAAAAACAACAAAAAGATGGTTGGGTGGGATGAAATTCTCCAGCCGGATATGCCGAATGAGATAGTAATTCAGTCGTGGAGGGGCAAAAAGGCACTGCTTCAGGCTTCAAAAGAGGGCTATAAGGTGATACTTTCCAACGGGTACTATATCGATTTGTCGCAACCGACCTGGTTTCATTACACAAACCACCCAATTTCGCCCGACACAACACTTCCTGCAGAGCAGATGGAAAATATACTCGGTGGAGAAGCCACTATGTGGGCGGAAATGGTTTCGAATGAGACCGTTGACTCGAAGATCTGGCCCCGCACGGCGGCAATAGCGGAGAGGTTCTGGTCGTCTAATCAGGTGAATGATGTTGAAGATATGTACCGTCGGTTGGATATAATTAGCGTTCAGTTGGAGGAAGTGGGGCTTTTTCACGAGAAGAACTACCCAATGATGTTGCGCAGGCTGACAGGCGGTGAGGATATTGCACCACTTAAAATGTTGGTTGACATACTTGAACCGGTTAAACTTTACGAAAGGCATCGGTTGGGGGTTAAATACACCCAGCTTTCACCTCTTACCCGGGTGGTGGATGCCTCAAGGCCCGATTCGAAAGTTGCCCGCGAGTTCAACGCTTTGGTTGAAAGATACATAGAGCATAAAGAAGGCTGGGTTGAAGAAAAACTGATTGAACAGATAGTCGGTTGGTCAACAAATATGACGGCACTGAAAGTGATAATCAGCAGAAACCCGATATTGGAGGAGATACAACCACACGCTCAGACTTTGGAGGTTATCTGTGAAATGATGCCTGAACTGATTGACATGGTCGGTGACGGCAGAAAACTTTCGCCTGATAAATTAAAACTACTGGATGATTTCCGCAGCAAATTAAAACCGTTCGGTCAGACAGAATTAATGATTTTGAAGGGTTTTAACGCTTTGGTTACTGCGTGCACACCTTAGCTATGTACCGGCACAAACTGCTCTTTAGAGCTTAAACAGGGCTTCAATGAGTTGTTTGCTGTGTACTTTGGTACATTATCCTAAAGCATGGGGGTGTAAACCTTAAACAGGGCTTCAATGAGTTGTTTGCTGTGTAGTGCTCTCCTTAGAAATCCTGTGTGCCTGAACGCGACAAATGGGTTGGAAAGTACAAAAACTGCAAAATTTTGAACCCCTGGCGGAATTATCCGTCAGGGGGAAATTACCCTCGTAAATACCGAGCACCAAATTTTTAATTATATCTTCGGTTTTGGTGATATACTCGCCCCATTTTTCTTCCGCATCCCGGTGAGTTTCAATATAAGTGCTTTCTGAGCTTCCCTTTTTTACTTTCAGTAAAATATCATTTGTGCCAAATTCTCCTTCTTTATATTTAAGGGAGAAAATACGGGGGAAGAGGTATTCTTTCGGATTTTTGAGACTCGAAACCGCCCCATTCACCGAAGCGAGTAGATAGATCGGGATTTGCAGGAGGTATCCTTCATCGAGGTCTTTTTGGTTATAACTGTTTTTCCCCGATTTATAGTCGATAATTTTATATTCACCGTTTTCTTCTGAAGTATCTATCCGGTCAATTTTTCCCATAATGTTTATGTCATAAGTTTTCGGACGGTCATCACTTGTTTTGCCGGTTAATTTAAGATTATTAAAGTTTTCTTCGAACAAATCCGGGGTAAGAGGACGATTTTCTTTGCTTTCCAACTCGAGATATTTCCAAAGGATAGATTTTTTGGGATCGCCGGCAATGCCGAGAATTTTTTCGGCAGCGAGGAACGATTCCGTTTCAAGAAAATCTTCAAGTTGCCAGTCCGGTAATTTTTTAGAGTTTTTAGAATCATTAGAATCTTTGGAATTTTCAGATTCATCAGCACTTTTAGGTTTTTTTGCAATCTCTATCAGATCGTTAAGATATCCGTTTAATTCTTTTTCAGAACTTCCGGCGAGGTGTTTTCTATTTGCTTTCAGTTTGTTGTGAAACGCTTCCAAAAGCTGATGCAGGATAGTCCCGAACAAAATCGGGTCAAGCTCTTCAGAAGGTGAGCCGGAAGAACTTGCATTCAGGATATCGTTTACAAAGAATTGATAGGGGCACCGGGCGTATCTCTCCAAAGAAGTGGCGGAAAACGGAAACTTGTTAATTCGTTCAATAATCCGCTGCCCAAGACCGAGATCATCCTCATAATCAAAGGAAATGTAGCCTGCAAATGCCGAGTCGGTGTTATCACCGTTCAGGTTACACTGTATTTCATAATCTCTTTTTCTATCGCGAATTTCTTCGACGGAGAAATTATCGACTTTCTCAAACTCTCCTTTTTCCCAAATTTCGCGCCGGTTATAAATCAGGTTATCGTAGTGCGCCGGTTCAAGTTTTTTAGTTTCAAAAAGCGCCAGCACTTCCCTTTTGAAGTATGACTGCACATTTTCCTTGTCGCCGGAGCGTTTACAGTTGGAAAGATACAGGTGCGAACTTGGTGTTGCCATCCAGGTAGATATAGCCTGATAGAAAAGCATCCTTTCGTCAGCGGAGTGTTTTTTAATTTGGTCGAGCACTCCGTCGTACTTAAAAATAGCAGGTTTGTATCGTGTAGGGAAGTCGCCGTCGTTAAGAGCACAGATGAAAAGATGTTTGAATTTTAATCCTCTTACCTCGTTAGGGGTTGAAATCATCACTCCGGTTTCAGGCTGTTCGATAAGGTTAAATCGTGTTTCGGCGGCAATTTCGCGCAAAATCTCGAGGTGTTCCGGGTAGGTTTTAATGTCGGCTTCATCATGTTGCGCTGAAATTTCAAACAGTTTTAAGGCGGCTTTGTAAAAAGAAGAAAGAGCCCGGATGTTAAACAGCGCATTTCCGCCTCTGCCGTCAGCAAAATGAGAAAAATATCCGATTGAGATTAAAAATTCTTTGAAAGCGAGGGCGAATTCCTCCAGAGTTTGTGGTTTCAAAAGGGGTTGGATATCGTTATAAATTATTTCCATCATATTAAGAGCCGAAACAAGAATTTCTTTTTCCGCCTCTGCTTTCTTTATTGTCTCCTTCGGTTTTTTGTAGCTGTTTTGTAATTCTTTTTCCAACTCAGAAATTTTCCTCTTTAGGTGTTTTCGCAGCCGGGTATAATCCCGGCCGATTCCGATATTAGAACATGCGAGTTTAAAATGTTCAGGGTTTCCGTATCTTTTTCTGAAAAAGTCGAAAGAAAGCACCCTTAAGACAGAATCGTATGAGAAAGATTTTTCGGGTATCGAAAGTAAGTCAAGAAGTGCAGTTACCGAAGGGAAATCGGATGTGCGGTAGCGGTCTGTGATATTAACAGGAATGCCGTAAGAGTCGAATATTGCTCTAACCCATGGAGTAAAGACTGAGATTTTCTGAAACAGCACACCAATTTCTGATGCCTGCAGTGATGGGTCTTCAATTAACAGCCTTTTAATTTCTTTTACAACCAGTGTAACTTCGTGGTAGAGATCGTTCCCTTGAATATCGAAAATTTCACCGGCATTCAGTTTTTCTTTTTTGTTTGGGTTAAAAAGAAATTCTCTGATATGTGTATGAAACGGAGGTTCAACCGATTCTTCTTTAGAGCGGAACCTTTGAAAACCTTCTCCTAAAAGGAGATTAACAATTTTATCAATTTTTTCGAAAAGATATGGATTAGCGTCAGAATAGTTGAACTCTAAAAAGATTTTATTATTAACAGCCGTTGCCAACTCGGCTATCATAATTGCTTCGGGCGAAGTAATTTCGAAAAAATTTTGCATAAAAATTTGGTTCACTTCCGGGAAAATCTCTTTGAAAGCAACGGGGATTTTTTCCCTGAAAGTTTGAAGTTTGATGTAAACATCACCGACTTCCGCCAATTTTTCCTTGCGGAATTTTTCATCAAGTTTTTCCCATACCTCCGCCAGCAATTCAGCCTTATCGGGGAAGAGGGGGTTAAGGTCGTTCAGTTTTTGCAAGAAAGCTTTTTGGTCGGTTCCGTTTTCTTTAAACTCAGAGATGGTGTTTTTAATCAGTCTATAAACGCCTTTAGCGGGTTTAGGTGGGGTATTTTCTTTGTTAATGAGGATATTATTAATGATTTCGTTGATGAAAATATCGTGAAGTTCATCGGGAATAATAGAATATCCGCCTTGAATTTGCATAGCTAATTTCATTGCTAAAGAGCGAATAGTGGTAACGGACACATTCACCAAAGGGAAAGAGCGAGCGAGGAATTTTTTAAACTCCCTCATTCTCCGGTTTGTCGGAAAGATAATTAACAACCCGGTAGTTTCGTCAGAATTTTTGTTTTCTTCGAGGAAAAGATCGAGATCGAAGCCTTTGAAATTTGTCTGAGGAGTGAGAATCATAACAATTAAACCCTTTTATAAAATGCGTTGTTAAAATAATGCCGGGGCGAATTAACTCCAAAACTAAAATGAAGTAAAAAAAAACGGAACAAATGATAACCTTGACTGTAATCGGAAAATATAGTTAACTTGACCCGTTGATTTGAAATTTTTATTTTACAAGATAAAAAATAAGAAAAAAAATGAAAAAGATAGCATTGTTCCTTTTAATCAGCCCGATTTGGCTGTTTGCACAGAAGATTGGCGATATAGCGCCACCTGAGCCGCCAAAGATTTTTCCCCCGAATACTTTGGGTGTAGATATTATGATCGGAGAAGGGGGTTTTGGTTTGGGCGGTTTTTACCGGAACAATCTGAGCGAGGATTTCACCTGGTTTGCAGATTTATCTTTCAGTGAAGTAAAAGACGACAGAGAATTTGAATATATAGACTACTGGGGTCGTGTAATAGTAGTGGGTAAGAAGAACCGGATATTTCAAATGCCGCTATACACGGGGCTACAATACCGTTTATTTTCAGAGTCCTTAACCGATAATCTACGCCCCTATTTAACGATTGGCGCGGGCCCCAATTTTGTTCTGACCACCCCTTATGATACCGAGTTTTTCAGTGCGTTTGGTTCGGCACAGTTTAAGGTAGCCGTTGGAGGATATGCAGGTATAGGTGCAAACTTTGGAATCAATGAGAAGAATCTGTTAGGTTTGAATGTTCGTTATTACTACTCGCACCTTTTTGGCGTTGGGGTAGAGGGGATGGAAAATATATATAAAGAGAATCTTTCGGGCATCTATCTTACCATTACTCTTGGAACAATGTTCTGATTCCGGTGTGCCAAAACTAAGGGAGGGGAAAGTAATTAAAAATACGGCATTAAGGGTAAGTATTTGAGGGGAAGTGTTTATTTACCTGCCATTACGCACGGAAGTTCGTTCTAAATCCGGATTTTTGTTCTAAACCCGAGGAAAATGTTCTTATTGGGGAGACTTCATTCTGAATCCCAAAGTTCTTTTATAAGGGTATTAGCAGATAAAACAGAGACAGAGTAACAGTTTGTAAAAACCGCTGAATCAGATGAAATGAATAATCGAAGAAAGTGCCAAAATAAAGTGAGTAACTTCTGCTGAGGTTTGCAATGGATAGTGTGCTTCACGGCATTTACAACAATTACGAGCTTTACAAAGAAAAAGGCTTCAGAGAGCGATACTACACTCACCGCGAAATGATCGAAAGGCTCACGCAGTATGAGAACAATGGCTTATTCTCAATTTCAACTGCGGGTTTCTCGGTTGAGGGGCGTGAATTAAAATTGATAAAAACCGGCAGCGGCTCAACAAAAGTATTCATGTGGGCACAAATGCACGGTGATGAACCTACCGCAAACTCAGCACTTTTTGATCTTCTAAATTTTTTATCACACCCATTAGAGGGTGAAAAACTTCGGGACCTTATTTTAAGTAACATCTCGTTGTGGCTGATGCCGATGGTGAACCCTGACGGAGCTGAAAGATTCAAGAGAGAAAATGCGCTAAAAAAAGACTTAAACAGGGACGCCCGGGAGCTTTCGATGCCCGAATCGCGTGCGCTGATGGGGGCATTCAAAAGTATATCTCCACACTTTGCGTTTAATCTTCATGATCAGGGCAGGGCACATGCCGTTGGCAGAACGGGGCGCTCGGCGACCATTTCATTTTTAGCGCCACCACCGGATAGTTCGGGGAGCACCCCTAAAAACCGCTTCGCAGCAATTCAGTTAATTTCTTCGCTGATATCGGTTTTGGGTGAGGTAATCCCGAATAACATCGGAAGATACAGCGACGATTACGAACCGCGGGCTTTTGGTGATTCGTTTCAGGCGATGGGTGCGGCAACAATTCTGGTTGAAAGCGGAGGGTGGCAATTCGATCTTTTACGAACATTTCAAAGGCGGCTTAACTTCCTTCTTTTTATTGCGGGGCTGCAGTCGATTGCAACTGAAGAGTATAAAGAATGGGGCAGGGCGCTTTACAACTCGTTGCCAAAAAACAGAAAACTGCTTTACGACGCCTTCATCCCCGGGGAGGGTGAAAACGGTGAGAAAAAGAACATCGGGCTGATACTTAAAGAAGAAGTAAACCGGCGAACCCGTGAAGTGGGCTACAAATGGAAAGTGAAAGCTTCCGGTAAACTGAACGGGCGGGCAGGCTACAAAGAATTTAATTCAGATAATATGCCGCAACCGGGCACTTATTTCGATCCAAAACTTCCGGTCTGAATAAAATACGGACGAAGCTTGCCGGAGAAATGAACAACCGGGCACTTATTTCGATCCAAAACTTCCAATCTGATTAAAGTCGGGACGATACTTATAAGAGAAGTGAGACACCGGCACCGGTTTCGATCAGAATCGTCAAATCTCACAGATCACATCTTATCAACTGATCAAATAAAAAACACCTTCTGTTTTTGTGTGTTACGAATAAATTGATCATTTTTAAGAATGGAATATTCTACTTTTCTGAAAAGAAATGACGATTAAATACGACGGCGATCTTTACGCGGATTTTGAACGGGAAGCTGTTCCCCATATGGACGCATTGTACAATTTTGCATTGCGTATGACGGGTGATTCGGATGAAGCGAGTGATTTGGTGCAAGATACTTACATGCGTGCCTTTCGGTTTTTCGATAAATTTGAGAAAGGAACCAACTGTAAGGCGTGGCTGTTCAGAATAATGAAGAACACTTACATCAACAACTATCGAAAAAAGACCAAAGAACCGGAAAGATACGACTACGAAGAGGTTGAAAATTACTACGAGAATGTGAAACCATCTTCAACGGAAGACGCTCATCTGGAGAAGGAAATTTTCGATAATTTGCTTGATGACCAGATTGCAACCGCAATTTCTTCACTTCCGGAAGACTTCAGAACCGTGGTGATACTTGCAGATATTGAAGGCTACACTTACGAAGAAATTGCCGATTTTATCGATTGTCCCGTGGGGACTGTGCGCTCGCGCCTTCACAGAGCGAGGAAAATGTTATACGCAAAACTTTACGATTACGCCGGATCAAAAGGATATGTTTAGGTTCTGGAACGATGAAAGATCGGAAGAAAAGAGAAGAATACGCCACTTTGACAGCTGCTTTAGCTGACGGTGAGATACAAGATGACGCACTAAGGGCAGAAGTGGAGCTGTTAATCAGCACCGACCCTTATATTCGTGCGGAATATATAGTTCAGAAGAGTGTGAAATCAGCCGTAAAACAGAAATGCACTTACCATAGTTGCGGGAGTGAGCTGAAAAAGTGTATTTTAGAGGAAATTAAATCGTTCTGCAGTAAGAACAGAAGTGATATAGAAAATCTGCTTTACCGTTGCAGAACGGGAGTTGTCGGCAGGCTGTTCAGACGAAAGCTAAACGCAATAAAAAGGGTTTTTAACTGATTTCAGTTTTTGGCAGGTCTTGTTTATTGGCTGGTTGCAATTTTTTGAACAGGACTTGTGTATTAACAAATCTTAAATTTTTAACGGGTTTTATTAATTAGCAGATCATGTTTTCAACCTCGATTCCCCGTCGGTTCTGCGATCGGGTATGAGGATTTATTAATTAACAGATCATGTTTTCAACTGATATTAAAAGAGGCATAAAATGGCACATTTAGCTAATTTGAAGCAGATATTGTTCCCGACAGATTTCAGTAAGTATTCAATGGCTGCAGCCGAGTATGCAGTTGACAGAGCGAAAAAATACGGTGCGACAATTCATGTGTTGCATGTGGTTGAAGATTTTAAGCCTATACTTGCTATCAGAACCTTCGATCTAACACAGGAAAAGATCGAAAACGAAATGACAGAGCAGGCAAACCGTCAGCTTGAGGAATGTATTAAAGATACCACCGAAAAATTTGGCGAAGTAAATTTCAAAAAAGCGATCAGGTTCGGGGTAAGCCATGCAGAAATCGTAAAATATGCCGCCGAAAACGATATTGACCTGATAGTAATTGCAACCCAGGGAAAAACGGGGTTGTTGCATACTTTATTAGGAAGTGTAGCGGAAAAAGTTATCAGGCACTCCGATTGCCCTGTTTTAGTTATAACACCTAAAAGAGAAGGTTAACTGTAACTCCCTTCCTCTAAATATTTATAAAATAAAGCCCGTTGCGAGCGGGCTTTTTTTATTGTGTTTTTTTATGGAGTGAAAAAGAAGTAAATTTAAAGATGGTTTTTTGATATTTCCGGAAAATGAGCCTGTAAGAGCGGCAATTGGTGCATAACTCCCACCCGTTATTGATCTCCGGATCCCCCTGAAATTTCAACTCCAGGAAAAAACATTTCGACAGGTATAGATACCCGTTTTAAATAAGAAACATCGGCGTTTAATGTTTAATCGCATTGGGTTGCCATCATAGAAAGAAAACATGTTCAAAGAAATTGGCGTAGCAGATAATATTGTAAAAGCGATAACAGAAATTGGTTTTGAAACCCCAACCCGTGTGCAGCAGGAGGTTATTCCTCTGTTGTTAGAAGACAGGGGGCGGGATATAATAGCACTTGCGCAGACAGGCACGGGCAAAACCGCAGCGTTCGGGATACCGATACTTCAGAATCTTGATGTGAAAAAGAAAAAAGTACAGGTTTTGATTTTGAGTCCCACGAGGGAACTTTGCCTGCAGATTGCAGATGATATTGCGGATTATGCTAAGTATATTGAGGGCGTAAAGGTTGCGGCTGTGTTTGGCGGAGCGAGCATGGAGCGGCAGATAAAAGCCGTGAAAAGCGGTGCACAGATTGTTTCGGCAACGCCGGGGAGATTGCTCGATCTGATTAACAGGGGTGTTATTAACATAATGGAAGTGGATACCGTTGTGCTTGATGAAGCCGACGAAATGCTTAACATGGGCTTTCGGGATGATTTAGTGGCTATTCTTGCCGAAACACCCGAAGATAAAAATATGCTCCTTTTTTCTGCTACTATGCCGGAAGAGATAAACAGAATAGTTAAAAACTATATGGACGAGCCGGTTGAAATAGTGATTGGGAAGAAAAACTCCGGCGCAGAAAATGTTGAGCATATATGCTACATGGTTTACGCAAAAGAAAGATACTTGGCACTGAAAAGAATTGTTGATTTTAACCCGGAAATTTACGGCATTATTTTCTGCAGAACGAGGAGGGAAACTCAAGAGGTGGCTGACCATCTGATGAGAGACGGGTATAACGCAGATGCACTTCACGGCGACCTTTCACAAGCCCAGAGAGACCAGGTAATGAACAAGTTCAGAATTAAGCATCTGCAGTTGCTGGTTGCAACCGATGTTGCCGCCCGCGGTTTGGATGTTGATAACTTAACGCACATTATAAACTACAGCCTGCCGGAGGAACTTGAACTTTACACACACCGCAGCGGACGCACAGGGCGGGCAGGAAGGGTTGGAACTTCGATTGTTATCGCGACCATAAAAGAGAAACATCTGCTGAAAAAAATTGAGAAACAAATCAACAAAAAGTTCACCACGGCAGAAATGCCCGACGGAAAAAAGATTTGTGAAAGACAACTTTTCCACCTGATAGACAGGATGGAGAAAGTTGAAGTTGACCACTCGCAAATTGAAGCTTATTTGCCGGATATTAACAGAAAATTGGAGTGGTTAGAGAGAGACGAACTGATTATGAAGTTTGTTTCTGTGGAATTTAACCGCTTCTTAGACTACTACAAGAACACACCTGAACTTTCCGTGCAAAAGGATGTGAAGAGCACGGGTAAATCTTTCAGGGATGAGGTTAATTTCAAGAGATTTTTCATCAATCTTGGGAAGACTGATAATCTTAAGCCCGGTACTTTGATGGGTTTGATTAACGATTTTACCGGTTTTGCGGATATACAGATTGGTGAAATTGATATACAGAGGAATTTTTCTTTCTTTCAGGCGGATTCCGAGTATTCTGATACTATAATTTCGGCTTTTGAGAATAAGGATTACAGAGGTCGTGAAATTTCCGTTGAACTTTCAGAGAACAATAGGCGTGGCAATTCGGACAGAAGAGGCGACCGGCAATTCAGCGGTGGCAAGAAGCGCTTTTCACGCGGCTTCTCCGGTGGCAGCGGGAGGTCAGGCGGAGGCTCAGGGCGTGGGTTCGGGTTCGGTAAATCAAGGCGTTTTGAAGAGTTCAACCGTAAAGAGAGGAAGTTCGAAGGCAGAAAAAGAGGGAAAAGCGGTAAAAAAGAGTATTAAAGGGACGGATTTTACCTTTTGACTTGAAAAAGGGAAAAATCTTCCGTATATTTAAAGGCTAAATTTTTAATTATATGGCACGATTAACCAAGAACATAGAAGCATACTGCAGAACTTGCGGCGTAGTAACCAAGATGGAGATTTCGGCTCCTGCCGGTGAGGCATTTGGTCAGGATCACTATTGGGCGCTTTGCAAAAAATGCAAAAACAAATTTGATATTTCTGTTGACGATATCATCAGAGATGATAAATTCAAAGTTGGTGATATTGTAATGGATGAAGCCGTTGATTATTCATCGGATCAAGCCTATGAGGTGGGGACAGTTCTCTACCATAAAGAGTGGCAGGATTTTGGGATAATCAAGTCAAAGAACCGGCTTTCGCCCGATAGGGTTTCGTTAACAGTTGAATTTCAGAGTAAAGGCATAAAAAAGTTATTAGCATCAACCAATTAAGAAAGGCATTCGCTTGATAGGCATTACTGTACAGGAAAATGAATCTATAGACAAAGCATTAAAGCGTTTTAAGAAGAAATATGAACGCTCGGGGATTTTGAAAGAGTACAAGAAAAGAACCTTCTTCCAGAAACCTTCCATTAAGAAAAGAATGGAAAGGATTAAAGCTGAAAGAAGAGCCCAGAGAACAGACAACAGAGACTAATAACCCTTCTATTCTCACACAAAGAAATTTTTACAGGTTTGTGCCGTAAAGTTGAATAGTTTTACGGCACAGACCTTTTTTAATCGTTATTAATCTGTTCCGGTTTTTCCAACCCTTATATCTTATTGACAATTTTTTAATTCGGTTATTCCTACAACCCTCAATCTTTAACCGTTTTTATTAAAAACCACTTTCTCAAAATGATCCCTTAAAGCGGTAAAAGCACTTTCGGGCGAATCATGCAATTCAAACAGATTAACATCGCCCGGTGAAATAGTACCGAGATCAACCAATTTATCAAAATTAATCAGGTCTTCCCAAAAATCCGTTCCGTACAGGATAATTTTCAGGTCTTTTGTCATTTTTTTCGTTTGCACAAGGGTTAAAATTTCGAACATTTCATCCAAAGTGCCGAAGCCGCCGGGAAAAATGAAGAACGCTTTTGCGAGATAAGCGAACCAGAATTTGCGCATGAAGAAATAGTGAAACTCAAACCCGAGTTCGTCTATAACATAATCGTTCATGCTTTCTTCCTTCGGAAGGCTGATAGTCAAGCCCACTGATTTACATCCGGCGAGAGTAGCGCCCTTGTTAGCAGCTTCCATAATCCCCGGTCCACCGCCGGTAATAACAGCAAAGCCTGATGATTCGGTAGTTTTTTCCAAAAGGTACTCGCCTGTCAATTTCGCCAGTTCCACAGCTTCTTCATAGTAACGGGAAGATTCCAGTTCACGGTGCAGTTGCCTTAGTTCATCTTCGCCGGCATTGGCATTTTTTTTGAAGTCAGCGATTTCAGCAAGCACCGTTTCTTTCGGTTTAATTCGTGCGGAGCCAAAAAAAGCGATTGTTCCTGTTATGTTGTTTCGTTCGAATTTAGCTGCGGGGTCAAGATATTCAGAAAGAATCCGAACGGTTCTGGCAGCGGGTGAACTGAGAAATTCTTCATTTTTATACGATTTTGGCGGTCTTCGGGTTTTATTCATCTATTTCTCTATTTTAGGGTTTGAGATAAAAATTCAAATTCATATCTTTAAAGTTAATATTTCGCAGTTTGTTAAAGTTCAATTCACCTCAAAATATTGGGACAGCTTGAAAAAAAACACACTATTTTTAATTAGTATCTTATTTCTTACAAGTATCTACGGGCAGTATAAAGATATTCGTGCAGGGATAAACGGGCTACTGAAACAAGTTCCTGCGGGCACCCAATGGTCGGTGTTAATTATTGATGCAGAGACAATGGATACAGTATATACCTACGGGCATCGCAACCTTCTGACGCCTGCTTCCAACACAAAAGTAGTAACCAGTGCAGCAGCACTTCATCTTCTGGGGGGTGACTACGAACTTTCCACTCAATTCCGTTATTCAGGTTCTGTTAACTCTTCCGGGGTGCTTAAGGGGAATTTGTATCTTAAAGCGCTCGGAAACCCGATGATGACCTCGAGCGATTTGATAAATTTTGCGAAAGCCGCTAAGAAGATTGGGATCAAATCGGTAGAAGGTGATATTGTTGGTGATGATACATTTTTTGATTCACTCTACTTCCGCTCGCAGTATGTCGGTGGAAGTGAAGCGGATTGGGAGACTCAGCCGCTTTCGGCTTTAGTTTTAGACCAAAACAATGGCATCAAGGGTAACCGGTTCACCACAGCACCGGTTTTTATTTCCGAGAAATTGAGGGGATATCTGGCAAAAGAAGGGATTCGAGTGACGGGTAAGTCGGTTGCCGGGCGGTTGCCGCAAAATACAAGGTTGATTTCATCGGCTACAGTTCGTCTCTTTGACATGCTTAAAGTGATGAACAAACGGAGCGATAATTTTTATGCGGAATATACGATGAAATTGATATCAGCAGCGGTAACGGGTGCGCGGGGAAGCACGAAAGATGGGATCAGGCTTTGTTTTTCATTTTTGTATGATTCAGGTGCATTCATTAAGGGAACGGCAATTTTTGACGGCAGCGGTTTAAGCCACAGAAATAAAATCCCGACCGGGGTTATAGTGAAAATTTACCAGTATATTTACTCAAATTATGTGTTCAGAAGTGAGTTTTTTGCCACTTTGAGCATCTCGGGAATTGACGGCACCCTCCGCGGAAGGATGCAACAACAGGAGGGGGAAAATAATTTGCACGGAAAAACGGGCACGCTTACCGGTGTAATTACTTTAAGTGGGTTTTTCACTACTAAAAAAGGGCGGAATATGATTGGGGCGGTCTTTTTTAACTACCGAAAGGGGGACCCAAAATTTTACCGCGAGCTTCAGGATAAAATTTTTAATCTGCTGATAAAGAAGCTGTGATTTTTTTGGAAGAAGTTGTGATTTTTCCGGTCGTTTACTTTTAAAAATTGAAAAGCCGTGTTTTTCGCACGGCTTTTTCATTTTAACCCTTGGGCAGGGTTTTATAAACTAAGCAATAAGATTTAGTTGAATAAAACTTAAAATTATTTTGCAGGCTGCCCGCCACCCGCAGGTGCGGAAGGTGTTTGTGCCGGAGCGGTTTGAGCCGGCGGCGCAGACTGATTTGAAGGACCTTTTTGGTTTGCACTTTCGCCACCTTGCCCGCCGGGCAAAAAGAAAGCGTTAACCAGAATAGTAAGCACTGCAATTGTTGCAGCCATTATCCATGTGGCTTTCGCTAAGAAATCAGCCGTTCGCCTCGTTCCGAACATACTTCCGACATTGCCGCCGCCGAAAGTTGCCGTAAGACCACTTCCTTTGGACTGTTGAGTCAAAATCACAATAATGATTAAGACGCCGAGCAAAATGAGCAAAATACTTGCAAAAGTGTACATTCTTTCTCCAAAAAAAAATACCGGTAGCGGGGGAGGGACTCGAACCCCCGACACGTGGATTATGATTCCACTGCTCTAACCTGCTGAGCTACCCCGCCGCATTTAAAAAAAGTCAAGACACAAATTTACAAATGAAAGATTAAATAAACAAACGAAAGTTTAATTTTCGTTTTCTTCTTCGGGTGATTCGTTAATTTTTCTGATTAAAGTTTTCAGGTCTTCAGAATCGGCAGGTGGTTGAATTATGAACTGGTTATCAGTGGGAAAGTCAGTTTTATTGATCTCAGAGGCTGCTGAATAATCCGCTTCATCGGGGGAGAAAGGGGGTAACTCGCTGAGCAGCCTGTTTTTCATCTGAATCAGTTTAGTAATTTCATCGTTAAGGATATTTTTCTGCGTAATCAGATGGTTATTTTCCTGCATTATATCAGAAATAGCCTTTCGCGATTTTTGCAATTCAGCACGAAGCAGTGAGAGGTTTTGCTCCAGAATTGTGTATTCGTCTCTAACTTCATCCCTCAAATTTTTAAGTGTATCAATTTCATCTTTCAGCCCTCTGATCACTTTTACGGTGCTTTTTTCGGTTTCGAAAGCACTTATTTCTGAGGCAGAAAGATCGGAGTTTAGAGAAGAAAGGGCGTTTTCCATCTCTAATTTTAAGAGAGAGATATCACTGATTTCTTTTTGTAACTTTTCTTTTTTGCTTTCCAGATAAATCAATTCTTCGTGCGATTTCTGCACTTTCATCTCTAAAGCCTTTGACTGAGTAGCTAATGAGAGTGCAGAATTTTTCTTTTTGATAATATTTTCTTCATTTTTGAAAAGCTGCAACTCCTGATCGAGAAGTTCATTAGCGGCAGAACGGAGTTTGAAGTTGAGTTCTGATAGTTCTTCACTTTTCGCGGTAGCCAATTCGATAAAAGCGTCTTCAACGGAAATGGTGCTTGATTCGATGTCAAGCCTGTTTTTTTCCAAAGCTGAAAGGTGTTCATTTAATCGTTTGATATTTTCTTTCAGCCCTGATTCTTTACCGGATGAAACTTTAATCTCGTTAAAGAGATCGTCTTTCATTTGTTCGTAAGCTTTAATTCTTTCGTCAAGTTCATCCAACCTGTTTTGAGCAGTAACCAAAGAATTTTCATAAGCAACAATTTGTTTTTTCCGCAGATCATAGTCTCGGTTTACCACATCAAGGCGGTTATTAAGGTGGTTTAGTTGTTGTTCAGAAAGTTCGATCTCTTCGATTAAAGAGTTTAATTCTCTTTCTTTTCCGATAATTGCGCCGTCTAAATTTGGAATATACTCGTTAATAGAATCTAAGAGGCGTTGTTTGTTGTTTTGTTGAGCGGCAAGTTCGATCAGTCTGTTTTCATTTGCCTCAATTTTTAGTTCCAATTCCCGGTTTTTATTCTCTAAAAATTCTTTTTCCTTGTTGAGTGCCAGAAGTTCTGCGTTGAAATTATCTTTTTCTTTTGAAAGAGTTGACCTAAACCCACTTAGCCGAGCCGTCTCTTTGGTTTCTAAATCGATCAGGTTGTGTTGCAAACGCTGAATTTTCGAGACTAACCTAAGCTCTTCGCTACGCAGCCGCTCAAGTTCGATTTTCTTCAGTTCGAGTGAGTCGTCGGGTGTCATCATATCAATGTTCCGTTATAGAGGCAACAAAACCGCTGTCAGTTTTCATCCGGTTTCTTTTTACTCTTTTTAATTTTCTCCACGCTTCCGAGCAGTTCAACTTTTTGAAGTTCTAATGAACTGATTTCCTTCTTTAGGTTTTCGAGGCTCAGAGTAAGTTTATCAATATTTTGATTGATTTGAGCAAGTTCGTCCTGTTTGTTTTTCAGAGTTTTCTCAAGTTCGTCCTTTCGTTTTTCACGCTCGGAGTGTTTTTGTGTGAAAGAATTAAGCATAGAAGTCAGTTTTCTTTCCAGCAGTTCATTTTCATCCTTGAGCCCTTCTCTGTTTTTTCTGAGGTCGTTAATCAGAAGGTTTAGCCTCTTTTCCGTATCTTTCAGGTCGAAAAGGTTTCTGCTGAGTGCTTCTTTTTCTTCTTTGAAAGAGGCGATCTGCCGGCGGATATTTTCAAAATCTTTTTCTGCAATTTTCACTTCCAACTGCAGTTCGTTAAGCCGCAAATCAAGCTTTTCAATCTCTGCTTCTTTTTCCGATCTGTTTCTTTCGTTTTCAATAATGTCGGTTCTGATCTTATTTTGCTGTTCTTTCAGAGAATTGAACTCTGAGTTGAAATTTTTAAGCGCTTGAGAAAGTAAATCTTCGGTTTTCCTCTGTTTTTCCTCAAAAATAGAAGAAGTGGTTTCCAAAGCAGAAATTTTGCCATTAAGATCGTTGACAGACTCGGCAAGAGCAGTTCTGGAATCTTCGAGTGAGGCAATTTCTTTGATAAGAATCGCCCTTTTTTCTTCAAGTTGCTGAATATTAAGGTAAACCTGATTCTTCTTATCGTCAAGTCGAGTAACTTCGCCGGAGTTTCCTTCAAATTCAGCCCTTTTTTGCTCGATTAGCAGAGTAAGTTCTTCAGATTGTCGTTTTAACTCGTTTACTTCTTTGCTAAGACTTTCGCGCTGTTCTAAAAATTCATTCAGCGCCTTTTGTCTTTCTGCGTAAATAGTTTCCGATTCCGGGGCTGTTTCGTCTGTTGTAACGGATTTGGTTTCGATTCCATATTCGCTTGTGATATTATTGTTTTCGTTTGCTTCCGGTGTTTGTTCGGTTGAAGATTCATCCACTGCTACGGCATCACTTTCGGTGTTCTCCGGTGAATGTTCCGGTGAAGATTCATCCGCTGCTACGGCATCACTTTCGGTGTTCTCCGGTGAAGATTCATCCACTGTGGCAGTTTCGTCATTTGGAGTATCTTCATCACGGTGTTCTTGCACCTGTTGTCTGCTTTGCAAATCAGAAAGGCTGTTTTTTGCCACTTCTAATTCCTGAATCAGTGCATCCACTTCATCATTAAGTTTAAGGTTTTCCGCCTGCAGTTCTTCCACTTTTGTGGTCAGAGCCACTATTAGTTCCCTGCTTTCATCAGGCGTTGGCAGCACAGTTTCATCAGGCGTTGGCATTGCGGTTTCATCAGGCGTTGGCATTGCGGTTTCATCAGGCGTTGGCAGCACGGTTTCATCAGGCGTTGGCAGTGCGGTTTCATCAGGCGTTGGCAGCACAGTTTCAGAAGTTTCCGGTTCAGTTTCAGTTGAAGATACAGGAGCTTGAGTTGTATCTTTCTTTTCAGTCAGTGGACCAAACGGGTTATCAGGATCGAAATGCGGAAAAACAGTGAGAGAGTCTTTTTCGGCTTTCAGTTGCGCAATTTCGGCTTCTAAGTTGTTTTTCTGATTTGTGAGTTCAACAATAATCTCCTGAAGGGTATCCTGTTGGGCAGTCAGTTTTTGCAGATTATCAACGGGTATGCTCTCTGATTCAATAGAGATATCTTTAAAACTGCTGATTTGCATTTTAAGATTTTCAAGTTCGTTTTCTTTTTCAACAATCTCTTTGGCGAGAGATGCTTTATAATCCTCGAGCACTTCAATTTCTTTTTTAATTTGCTCGGGCACATTCTCGTAAGATTCAGCGGGCAGGTTGAGTGCAGCGGCGGTTAATTCATCAATTTCTTGCCTAAGCGTGCCGGCTTTCTTTTCGAGTTCTTCAACATCGGTATATTTCTCCATAAAATTGTTGATTTGTGCGCGCAAAGTTTCCGCTTCGATAACTAAAGAGTTGTTTTCGGTTCGTAACTCTTTATTTTCAAGGCTCAGCTTCTCGTTCAACTGTTTCAGTTTAGAAGCCTCTGTCTGAAGAGAAAGAATCTCTTCGTTTAATTCAACAATTTTTTTGCCACTCGAAAAAAGTGCCATTCTTTGCTCCTGATGATATTTTTTGCCTTAAACAGGCAAAGTGTGAAGAAATGGTGTCAGCACCACATCTTTTTAGCGAATCTAATAAACAACAAAAATAGTTAAAACAAAGGAATAAATCAAAATTTTGTTTGAAAAATGGGATAAAAAAAAGCCGTGCTCATATAGGTAACGAGCACGGCTGCAGATTCAATATTTTGATTAGTTTAACCAATCAACAGGTTTAACCGAAAATGAGTTATAGCCGGTGAATAGTTTTAACTAACCAATCTGTTTAGCCAAGTAAAAAACCGTTTTCGTTTAACGAACTAATTTTGCCAATTTCTTTGATTGTGGCTAAATCAATCCAATTTATGATTTTTCAGTTCGTTAGCAAGCCGGGTTGCTTTGTAAAGGTCTTTAATTGCCTCGTAAATGCCCCATGAATGTACCGAAACGGTTCTGTTAGCGGTTTCATCAAAAATAAATTCACCGGGCAGACTTTCAATGTTACCGTCAAAGGCAAGCCCCACGATCTCAGCATTTCTGTTAATAACCGGAGAGCCGGAGTTTCCGCCGATGATATCGTTAGTAGAAACGAAGTTAACGGGAACCTGCAATTCAAAATCAGCCGGTGGGTTCACCCATTTTTGCGGAAGATCCCACGGGAATTTCTTTTCGTGGCTGTAGAACCTGTCGTACAACCCGTAAAAAGTAGTGAAAGCGGGCGCTGTTGTGCCGTTATAGTCGTAACCTTTAACCACACCGTCAGAAATTCTTAGAGAGAAAGTAGCGTCCGGCGGAATGGAAGTTCCGTAAACTTCAAAAACAGCTCTTCCGAGTTGGTCGAGATAGACCGATTCCTCAGTTTGCACTGCTTTCAACTCGTTTGAAAGCTTGGAAACAGATTCCTGAGATACGATAGCGTATTTAATGAACGGATCATCAGAGTTCAAAATTTCTTCGGGAGTTTGGTTTAAGAAATTTTCAACGCTCTGTTTTGAAGTAAGTTTGCTGTTAGAAAGGAGGTATTTGTAAGCCTCTTCTCCTTTTCTGCCACCTGTAAGAGCAATGTATGCCGGATGATTTGCACCGAGTAAGCCTTCAATAAACTCGACATTTTCTTTGAGCATTAAATCGGCTTTATACTTATCGAAATCATCAGGGAAAACGGTGAGTTCCGGTTTTTTCCCTTTTTTAGCTGCACCAACAATAGCGGAAGCGGTCAGGAAATATTGTGAATAAATCATCGGTTGAACCCGGAATGCCACCACTTCATTAAAAACAGAGTTGAATTTTTTCCGTCCTTCGGCAATTTTATCCCAAAGGTCGCCGTATTCTTTGTTGAGTTTAGGGTTAGCTTTAACGGCTGCTTTGAATTTGTTTTCCCAATCCTCTTTTTTCTTCATAAAGATGGGGTTGTTCAAACCGCTTAAAATACCTGAACTTGCTTTCAGACTGTTTGAAAGACCGAACAGATGGTCGTTCAATTCGTAGGCTTTATCAGGGTTTGCAGCGATATAGGCAGTGTAAACATTAACCAAACCTTTAAGGAGATTGACCTGCAGCTTCATCTCATAATCCCTTTGGGACTTAAGCATTGCAACAGTATAGAGCCTGTTAGTTGTTCCTGGGTTTCCGACAACAAAAACCGGTTCACCGACGGTTGCTCCGTTAGTGCTCCATTTGAAATAGTGATCTGTTTTCAAAGGTTTGCCGTTATCGTCATAAACTCTGAAGAAAGTAACATCGAGGTTATATCTTGGGTAGGTGAAGTTATCAGGGTCACCGCCAAAAAAGCCAATCTGATCTTCAGGTGCAAAAACCAAGCGGACATCGTTATACCTTTTAAAACCGTAGAGGGAGTATTTACCGCCATTGAAAAAAGTAACCACTTGCGACTTTAAGCCTTTTTCCTTGTTAAGGTTGGCAATAAGTTCTTTCTTTTTGTTATCGCGGTTTTTAATTTTTTCTTCGTCAGTTGTTCCTGCATCCATGGCAGCACGGATTTGGTCGGTAACATCTTCAATATAAACGAGTTGCTCGACATACAGCCCGGGCACTTTTCTTTCATCATCCAGAGTAGGAGCCCAGAATCCATCGCGGTGCAGGTCTTCACCATCCCTTGTAACTTCAGTTATACTTTCGCGACCGCAGTGGTGGTTAGTCATCACAAGCCCATCTTCAGAAACAAAAGAAGCAGAGCAGTAGTTTGCAAATCTTAGCGCCGACATTCTGACATTATCGAACCAGGCAGAACCCGGTGTGAAGTCGTAAGCCGCAGTAAAGTAGTCGGTAGGTGGGAAGTCAAAAGTCCACATCCTGCCTGTATCAAACTTGCCGGCTTTAACCGTATCAAGGTTTACATTCGCATACTGTGCAGAAACAGAAAAGGAAAGTGAAAAAATGGTGAGTAAGAAAAGGGATAAAACTTTTTTGGGTGTTTTGAAGAGATGGTATAGCATAATCTCCTGTCCTAAGTAAGTGAAATCAAAAAATTAAAGAATCTAATTTGAAAAATAAAGAATCTGATTTTAAAGTTATGGGATTTTACCGAAATGGTGCGATAAAATTTGACAAACTGCAAAACAAAATGATAAATGGCAATAAGGGTTACAGGATCAAGTGGCGCAAGAATTGCAATATTTTGCGTTCAAAATGTGAGCAGTAATCAATGAGATACCGCCGGCAACAACGAGCAAAAGATGAAGGTTAAGCTCGAAGCCGGTGTGGTCGTGCTCGTGGCTGTGCCCCAGCAGAATTGTGGAAAGCACTATTAACAAAGTGCCAATGCTAAGAAGTGCAATGACGAGAGAATCGCGGTGCGAGCGCCACGCTTTGCGGATTGTATAAGCAGAAACGGGGACAACGAGAAAAGCCAAAAGATCGTGAAGGAACCCACCGGCACCGCTGATTGCAAGCGCAGTAAGAATAACGGGGCGGAGTGTACATTCAATAAGGCAGAGAGTGGAAATAGTGATCCCGGTTTTATCTATTCCGTGATACTTGTGGTGTTCGATCTTTTCGAATTTCAAATTATATCCGTAGTTTTAAATTTTTAGCGTACAAATATAACGGTTGCAGTCTATACTTGCAACAATGTTGCATAAATAATTTTAGTTTTGTAGATTTGAACCGCTAAAAATAATTTTTGCTCGCTGAAAAAGTTTGTGAAGAAAGAAAAATGAAAAAACCGGAAACACTTCTAAAACGACATCATGTTCGGGTAACAAACATCCGGAAAGAGATTGTTGCTGCGCTGTTGGAGAAAGAAACGGCTCTTTCGTATCGTGAAATACGGGACTGTATCTGCGAGAGCCACGACCGTGTTACGGTTTACCGCACGCTTAACACATTTGTTAACGAGGGGATAATGCACACTATTTCCTCTGCGGATGGAGTGGTAAGATACGCTTTGTGTTCGGATGGATCGTGCGAACCCCACCATCATGATGACCGGCACATCCACTTCCTTTGTAAGAAGTGCGGGCGGACTTTCTGCCTTCCCTTCAGAGCACAACCCGACTTTGAAATACCCACCGGCTATAAAATGGATTCGTTCGAAATTTCCGTTTCAGGGCTTTGCGAAAACTGTTTGAACCCTTCCTGAAAGGTGAATTTACCGTAATTCGTTACATTTGTAGTTTGATTTCAACAATATTTAACGAATTAACAAAATGGCAGAAAACCCGGAAAAGAACAACGGCGCCGCAGAAGGCACCCCGAGAGATTTTATACGAACAATAATTGATGAAGACCTTAGAACCGGCAAGAACGGAACGAGAGTCCACACCCGATTTCCACCCGAACCGAACGGCTACCTGCATATCGGTCATGCAAAATCGATCTGCTTGAATTTTGGAATTGGTTTAGAGTATAACGGGCGCACGAACCTAAGATTTGACGACACCAACCCAAGCAAAGAGGAGACGGAATATGTTGACTCGATTATGGAGGATGTGAAGTGGTTGGGATTCGATTGGGGTGAAGGGCTGTTTTACGCTTCCGACTACTTTCAGCAGCTTTATGACTTTGCGGAACAGCTGATCCTGAAAGGGAAAGCGTTCGTGTGCGATCTTAGCGCAGAAGAAATGAGAATTTACCGAGGGACACTCACTGAACCGGGGAAAGAAAGCCCCTGGCGAAACAGAAGCATTGATGAAAACCTTGACCTATTCAGAAGGATGAGGTCAGGCGAGTTCCCCGATGGGTCAAAAACGCTGCGCGCTAAGATTGATATGAGTTCCGGCAACATTAACATGCGCGACCCCGTTATCTACAGAATTATGCGAGCGCACCACCACAGAACCGGCGAGGAGTGGTGCATCTATCCGATGTACGACTATGCGCACTGCCTTTCGGATATGTTGGAGGGGATAACCCACTCAATTTGCACATTGGAGTTTGAAGATCACCGTCCGCTTTACGATTGGGTTTTGGATACACTTGAAACACCGTGTCATCCACAGCAGATAGAGTTCGCCCGGCTTAACTTAAATTACACAATTATGAGCAAAAGAAAGCTGAACGAACTTGTTACGAAGGGTTTTGTTTCCGGTTGGGACGACCCCCGAATGCCCACTATAGCCGGCTTAAGGCGACGCGGCTACACACCGGCTTCAATTCGTAATTTTGCCGAAAGGGTGGGAGTGGCAAAGAGGGAATCGATAATTGATGTGGCGCTTTTAGAATACTCGATCCGTGAAGATTTAAACCGCAACGCCGAAAGAGCAATGGCTGTTTTAAACCCTTTGAAAGTGATTATTACAAACTACCCCGAGGGGGTAATTGAAGAGATGGAGTTCACGATAAACCCTGAGGACCCGGAGAAAGGAAGCCGAAAAGTGGAGTTTTCACGCGAACTTTGGATTGAAAGGGAGGACTTCATGGAAGAACCCGTTAAAGGTTACTTCAGACTTTTCCCGGGTAACGAAGTCCGTTTCAGGTGGGCTTACTTCATCAAGTGCACGGGTTATAAAAAAGATGAAGCAACAGGTGAAGTAACCGAAATTTACTGCGAGTATGACCCTGAGAGCCGGGGTGGGAACTCACCGGATGGCAGGAAAGTAAAAGGTACTATACACTGGGTTTCTGCGGCGCATGCTTTCGAGGCAGAAGTGAGGTTGTACGACAGGCTTTTTGACCATATAGACCCGAACAAACCCGAAGAAGGGAAAGAATGGACGGATAATCTTAACCCTAATTCGTTAACGGTTCTCAACAACTGCAAATTAGAGCCTTATCTTAAGAATGCACAGCCGGGTTACATCTGCCAGTTTGAAAGATTGGGTTATTTTTGTGCGGATATAAAAGATTCAGCTCCGGGGAAACCGGTTTTTAACAGAACGGTTACACTTCGGGACACATGGGCGAAAGTTAATAAGTAGCCGTTAATATCATTTATTGATTTTCGTGCTTAATGCAGTGCCTGTGAAAGAATGAGAGAGGAAGTTAATAAGTAGCCGTTAGTATTATTTATTGATTTTCGTGCTTAATGCAGTGCCTGTGAAAGAATGAGAGAGGAAGTTAATTAATTAGGGTTGACGGAGAGCAAAAAATCAACAGCAGGGAAAAGTAATTTTTGGGAAATCTGATTGTTTTTATATCCTTTGAGTTCGGGATATACAATGCAGTTCTACGAAGAATTTCCGGGATTTGCGAATATCTTCGAAAAATTTGCGAAAAATTTTCCGGGATTTAGCCAAGAAAAGGTATTAAAATGAGAATAAACAGAACAATTTTTTTAGTTTTCAGTTGCCTTTCTTTCTTCTTTTTACTGAGTGCGGTTTCGCTTGCACAAGAAGGGAAAAAGAAAGAGGAAGTTACGGTTCCGCCCGATACCGGGTATGTGCCGGCACCGGTTGAAGTGCCCGGTAAAGAATTAGAAGAGGAAGAACCCGGCGCAGTGGATCGCGGATTCTATAAAGAGATGCCCGATGAAGCGGGATTAGTTGCCACGACAGATTTCTTGCTTGGGATGTACACTGCAAAAGCGGAAAAGAAGGAAACTGCCTTTAAGAATGCAGTGGAAGGAGCAAAAACCGACCTTTCTTCCAAACTTAATGAACAATTGGAAAATTATCAGCTTTCACTTAAAAAAGAGAAATTAACGGACGCTAAAGATGTTTTCGACGCTTTTGCAAAAGCAGGTGAAACTGCAAAAGCTGAGCTGTTGAAAAACCCTGAGATAATCGACAGTTCATTTTCGCAAGTGAAAGAGGGTTGGGAAGCAACCGTGCTTCTTGAAGTGAAAGTTGAGGATTTGCAGAAAAAATTGGTTGATCTTTCCAAAGATAAGCCAAGTTTAGTGAAAACGAAACTGTTTAAAGATTTGGCGGCTTCCGCAGCAATAAAGGAATAATCGTAGGTTTTATAACCTGTTAGCCGGGTTGCGATTTTAAATTTAGTTATTTACGATAAGATAACGCAGTTTTTCCGTAAGGAAATTTAGCAGGCAAAATGGATAATCCGGCTTATGAGTCACACTGAAGGAGTTGGCACTTGAAAGAAAATAATAAGCGAAAGAAGCCGGCACCACAATGAAGATTCTGATAATTGAAGATGAAAAAGAATTATCAAAATCGATCTGCGAATATCTTGAGAGTGAAAAATATCTGATTGATACTGCTGCAGATTTTGACACAGGGCTTTACTTCATCGGAATGTACGATTATGACTGTTTGATAATCGACCTGATGTTGCCGGGCGGATCGGGGTTCGACCTCGTAAAAGAAGCTAAAAAACTGAGAAGTGACTCAGGCATTATAATTATTACCGCCAAAAACACTCTTGACGACAGGCTATCAGGGCTTGACCTTGGTGCTGACGACTACCTTCAAAAACCTTTCCATTTGGCAGAACTTGCCGCCAGGATTCGATCCGTAATCAGACGACGGAGGTTCTCAGGCAACACATCAATCACTTTAAATGAAATAGAGATCAATCCTACACAGCGGGAGGTTAAAGTGTGCGGGCGAGAAGTAGAGCTTACGCGCCGGGAATACGATATTTTGATGTTCTTCGTTAGTAATCAGAATAAGGTTTTGGTTAAAGAATCAATAGTTGAGCATGTTTGGGGCGATGACTCAAGTTCTTTCGATAATTACGATTTTGTTTACACACACATTAAAAATCTGCGTAAAAAACTTAAAACAGCCGGTTCGGGCGACTATATTTCCTCCGTTTATGGTGTTGGCTACAGGTTCAGCATAACATGAAACGGGTTTACAACAGCATGCCATATCCCGCCACTTCCAAAGCAGGCTACAGGTTCAGCATAACATGAAACTGATCCGCAAAATCAGCATTTACTTTTTTCTCATCTCATTGGTGTTTTTCATCGGCACTTCCATTGTAATCAACATGTTGATTCGCCGGGCGATTCAGGAGGATATTGACCGTCAATTAGCGGGGATAATAAGAATTGCAGCAGATGAGTTGCGAAAAGGCAAGGCGGTCAGTTTTCCCCCTTTTGTTGAAGTTACCCCGAGTATGTACGGAGACAGCGAAGTGAAAACCGCCGATGTGAACATAATGCTTAAAGGGTGGGATGAACCGGAAGAGTACCGCCAGATGACATCTTATCTGAAAATTAACGGCAAGTTCTACCGGATTGACGCCAGAATTTCGATGATGGAAAAGACGGAAATGATGGAAGATTTGGCTTTGATGGCATTTTTAGCAGTGTTTGCAACTTTTTTGGCGCTTTTTATAGTAAGCAGGTTTGGATCGGGTAGGATGTTCAAAGATTTTTTCAAAACAATCGGCAAATTAGAAGCATTTTCGTTGCAAAGGGGTGCTCCGATTGTTTATGAGCACTCAAAAATTTCCGAGTTTGACGAGTTGAATAAGTCGGTGGCTTTCCTTTCTGAAAAGACGGTTACCGAATACAAAAACCTGCGGGAGTTTAACTCGGAGGTAAACCATGAGATGCAGACTCCGCTTGCGGTTATCAGGTCAAAAGTGGAGTTGTTGCTGCAAAATGAGGAGTTAAACGCCGAAACAATCGAAAAATATCAGATAATTTTGGAAAATCTGAACAAAACGAACCGAATTAATCGTTCGATTTTACTTCTGAACAAACTTGAAAACAGCGAGCTTTTTGAAACCGGAAGTTGCTCGGTTAAAGCGGCACTTGAAACTGTTCTGGCAAATAACCGTGAAAAAGCACAATTTGAGGGGATAACGATTTCCGTTGATATTCAAAATGATTTTGAAGCTGAAACCAATGAAAATTTACTGGATATTTTGCTTCAAAACATAATTAGCAACGCCATTAAGCACAACCGGCAGGGTGGGGAAGTGTCGGTTGTATTAAAGGGAAGAGAACTGCTGGTCAGCAACACTTCCCGTGAGATTGAGGGGGATACAAATCGCTTTTTTGAAAGTTTTGTTCACGAGGGGAGTTCGAGTGACTCAGTTGGGCTTGGTTTAACGATAGTCCGGAAAATTTGCGATCTTTATTAATTTGGGGTTTCCAACGGCTTTGAGGGCGGGCGTTACTTCATCAAAATTATTTTTTAATTTTTTTTATTTTTTCGGGGGTTGCGAAAAATTCAGAATCTCTTCAGAATTGGTTTTTAGATTTGACACCGTAATTAATTCAATTTTCTAAAAATTAATGAGGTTTAACAATGAAGATAATGAATTTTGCGGTTGCAGTTCTTCTGCTTGCAAGTGTTACTTTTGCACAAAGTATTAAAGTGCCGAAAGAGGTTACTGCTGCCTTTAATAAGCTGTACCCAACTGTTAAGACGGTGGAATGGAAGAAAGAAGGCAAATCAAACTTTGAGGCGAAATTCAAAGAGAATGGGATGTCAACCGCTGTGGTTTTTGAACCGAACGGAAAAGTTATGGAAACTGAAAAAGAAGTTTCGTTCAGCGTTCTTCCCAAAAGTGCCGGCGACTATATTGCCGCACACTTCAAAGGCTATCAAAAAGTGAAAGCTGTTGAAATTACTAACAGCGCAGGTACTGTAACTTACGAGGCGAAAGTTCAGAAAGGAAAGGACAAACAAGAACTGCTGTTTGATAAATCCGGCAAATTCCTGAAAAAGACTGCGTAAAAAAGTTGTGTAAAAAAAGTTGCGTAATACAGAAGCGCAAGAAAGGCTGTGTAATACAGCAACGAAAAACAGAGCTTTTTAGACGAAACAGAATAAAAGAAAATTTTCTGATAAAGATTGTGTAAGAAAATAAAAAAGACTCTCAAAAAATAAATCAAAAAAAGAGGCTGCCCCTAAAAAGCAGCCTCTTTTTTTTATAGTTTACGCAGTTCGAGTAATATCTTTTTAGGTTCTAATACTGAATGCCAGACCACGCTTGAAAACCACCACCGAGCAGCCTCTTTCTTTTTTATTCTCGTTGGGGGTTGCACTTTTTCGCCAACCCCCTGGTTTTTCATCAACCCCGGGGGTTTTTCTGCAATCCCTGTAATTTTTCACCAACCCAGATGGTTTTTCGTTACCCAGATGTTTTTTCGCCAACTCCAGTGATTCTGCAAACTAAAAATTATTCCTCCACATTTTTTTCGTATCGTAAGGGGCGGGGTCCCCACCGAGATATTTGTGGAACCACTCCAAATGTGCGTTATAATATAAGGGCATTCGTGTTAAATGCTGGGGCCAGTGGCTTGCGTCTTCCAAAATCACTAAGCGGGAGTCAATCCCCATTTTCTGAAGTGCAGTAAAATACTCCAAACTTTGGGTGTACGACACTCTGAAATCAATAGTTCCTGTGACGATCAGCGTTGGTGTTCTGAAATCTTTCACATACTCTGAAGGGCTTTGAGTTCTGTAAAGGTCTGAAGTCCAGGGGGTGCCTTTTAAATCCCACTCGGGGAACCAAAGTTCTTCGGTAGAACCGTAGAACGAGGTCAGATTATAAATCCCCATCATAGAAGCAAAGCACTTAAAGCGGGTAGTTTTTGCCTGCAGCCAGTTCACCATATATCCGCCGAACGACCATCCCATAGCGCCAATTCTTGCCGTATCGACATAGGGGAGTGATTCAATATAATCTGCCACATGGTGGATATCCTGCACAACTTTTCCTGTCCAGTCACCGGAAATGGCGGCTGTGTAATCCTGTCCGTAGCCGGTTGAGCCGTGCGGATTTGGCATAACCAAAATGTAGCCGTATCCGGCGTAAAGTTGGTTATCGCCCCGGTAAGCATCCGCCCACTGGCTTTGAGGACCGCCATGGATATTGATAACTACGGGGTATTTTTTAGCGGAATCGAACCCGTGTGGTTTCACTATCAGAACCTCCATTTTTTTTGAGTTTGCACCTTCAATGTAGTGGTGCTCAACGGGTCTGAAATCGACTTCATCGGTTAGTTCTTTGTTGTGGAATGTAAGTTGAGTTTCGGTGTTTGTGGTAAGATCGAACGAATAAATTTCAGCAGGCAGGTGGTTTAATCTGTAGTTGTAATAAATTTTTTTACCGTCACCTGAAATATCAAATCCGCCGAGAGTTCTTTTTGGTAAAATTTCTTCAATTTTCCGGGTCTCGATGTTGATACGGAACAAAGGCATGTAGCTTGCCACTTCGCCGATGAAATAGATATGTTTTGAGTCGGGCGCCCATTTAATATCGTCCACCCAGTTATCGAAAGCTTCTGAAATCACCGTAATTTTCCCGGTGGCAAACTCATAAAGCGCAATTCTGAACCTGTCGGATTCGTAGCCGGGAATCACCTGCATTCTGTAGGCGAGCCATTTCCCGTCGGGTGAAACTGCGGGTTGCCCATCCCATGCTTTGTTTTGTTTGGTTAAATTTTTTAGGTTTTCGCCGTCCAGGTCAACCATCCAAAGGTCGGAATTGGTGGTTGATGCAATATCTTTCTCTCTGTTTGAGGCAAAAATCACAGCTTTTGAATCGCCTGAAAAGGTGAAATAGCCGGCACCACCAAGCGAGAAGACCGGCGAGTGATATTTACTGGGTGTAACATCGGTTAGTTTTTTTGTCTCGAGGTTATAAACAAAAATATGTGACCAAAGATCGTCTTCATACTCATCCCAGTGGCGAACGAAGAGTTTGTCAGCAAGATGTGCCGAGATGGTTCCTTGATAGGTTTTTCTGAAGGTTACTTCGTTGCACTCATCATCTGCCCGGCACTCGTCATATACTTTTGCGGTGAAAGCAAGCTTTTTTCCGTCAGGTGATACTATCAGGTTATTCACCCCCATAGCGAACTCAAAAAGAAGAGTAACCTTCCCGGTTTTAAGATTGAAACGGTTCACGGATTGTTTTTTATATCTTTTCCACACGAAGAAATAAGATTCCCCATCGGGAGCAAAAACGGGGTTAACCCATGGTTGGAGTGCTCCGGCAACAACGGTATCTTCTCCGGTTTGCAGATTGATGGCGTTTAGCCTTGTACCGGAGTTGCTCGGGTTGAAGCTGTAATCCGTGTAGTTGTACAGCAACACATCCCCTTTGCTCGATACAACCGGTGCGCCGACACTTTTAACTCTGTATATATCGTCGAGTGTGAAAGCGCGTTTTTGCGAGAGGAGCGGAAAGGCTATGAAAAGTAATAACAGAAGATAAGTCAATTTTTTCATGTAAATTACGGGTTGTTAAATAAATAATTATCAAAAAATCAAAACAAAAATAAGCATTTAGGCTTAATCAGGAACAATTATGAAAACGATAAAACTTAAGATTGACGGGATGAGCTGCCAACACTGCGTGAAAGCTGTTGAAGTGGAGCTTTCGGAACTTCATGTTAATGTACTTGGTGTTCAGATAGGAAGTGCTGAGGTGCGTTTTGACTCAGCCAAAGTAAAGCAAAGCGATATTGAAGACGCTGTTAAAAATGCGGGTTATTCCGTAGTTTCAGTTGAAGAGGTTGAAGGGTAGCCCGGGTTGGGGTTTACGCTTTTTGCCGTTTTTCTTTCTGTTTTGTGGAAGGAAAGCGGGGATGAGTTACGGTTTGGAGTTTTTGGGTTTGGTTGTTTTGAAATGTTAGTTCCCATGTGTATGGTTATGGAAAAAAGCGAGCAACTTTTTGGTGCAAAACAGGAATGAGTAAGGACTTGAAGTATTTTGTGAGTGGTTGTGCTGAAAAGTTAACTCGCCTGCGTGTGGTTACGAAAAAAAATGAGCAACTGTTTGGTACAGTAGGTGTTTTTGGAGTATTTTGTGAATAAATCGGATCAGTTTAAGAAGTTATTGCCGTTTTTCCCGGTTGTAGTTTTAACTTTTGTGCTTTTTTACGGCAGCGGATATGCCCAAACGAGGGAAGATTTTGTTGCCGGTTTTTTGGACAGGCTGCTCAGAAATCCGGCTGCACTTCGCTCTTATGTTGATAAAGAGTCTTTGGAACGCTCCGGGCGGTTTGGAATTGAATATTCCGATGTTACCGATAAAATTCTTGCCGATACCGAAATTCCGCGCAGAACACGGGATTCCATTCTGCGCGGGCACACTGAGATGTTTCACAAAATCGAGAATCTGCCCGAGAGGTTCTACCGTGTGGAGGTTACAATTCCTTCAATTAATTATCGAAAATATTTTTATTTTGAAGATTTTAAGCTGATTGCGCCCTCCAAATATTTAACCTCCTACTGGACTGTTCGTGAAACGGGGTGGTTTCTCTTTTTTGTGAGGGAGAAGAACAGTTTCAACTCTTATACCGGGTATCAGTTAGAGCGGGCGATGAACGGGATTATGTCGCTGCTTGAGTACACGGATGAGGAGCGGGCAGAGTTAAAGCGGAAAAAACTGATTTATATAGTCGCTCTTAATGAACAAAATGTGGGGGAATTTACCGGTGTTGAAAGTAAGGGTGCTTTTTTGCCGGCGTGGGATGAAATGGTTACATGCACGCCCTTTAATTTGACAGTTTTAGCGGAACAGTTGTTGCGTTTTAAATTGAAGCGGATGGCTCTTCATTCGCCGAAGGTATTTGAGGAGGGGTTTGAGGGTACGCTCGGCGGTATGCCCCCAAGAAGCTCAGGTTTAACCGCAAGACTTGGCTGGTTTGTGCAGCAACAGGGTTATCTGGATATTGCAGACTTGGGGAAAGACAGCATTTGGAGTGAGACTGACCGCTCTTTTTCCTATCCGTTAGCGGCGGCTTACAACCATTTTCTGATAAACAAACTGGGAATTAAAGATTATCTGAGAATATTTTGGCGTTATAATTCGCCTGATTCAACTTTTTTAGATACTTCTTACGATAGTTTTGATTCTGTTTATTCGGTTAACGGATTGCCGTTTGCTGATGAGTTTCGTAATGAAGCAGCAGGGAAAGTATTTGAAAAAAATATTTTAACGGAGGATTTGAGTATCCCTACGGATTCGCTTCCGTTGTTGTTTGACGGCGAAAAAGTCCGGGTTTACGATGCCGGTGAGTATTTGTGGTTTCATACCTTAGGGGGTTCTTTTGCTCTGACCGAAACACCGGGCATAAATGACTACAAAAGCAGACTGTTCAAAGAGTTGCAACCTAACCGTGTTTATCAGGGTGAGAAATATTTAATACAAGTTTCAAGGGAAGATATAGTAATATACAACCTCTATTCCGATAAAATAATCGACGCCCACTACCGCTTTATCGACAAAACCCCAGTTGCCGGTGTCAGCGAGATCTACCGCTTCCGGGTGAAAAAATCCCTCTTCGAAGAAAACTTCAATGAGCTTAAGGCAGTGCAGTTTTTTTGAGTTTTTTAAATTCTCATCTATTTAAGTATTGTTTAATATTCAAAAATAATATAGCTTTGTTATTGGGATATAGTTTACCGGCATAACGCCGGATATTTCACCTCATTTATAACAAAATATGCACTATTTTTAATTCGGATCACTAACAGAAAACTCATTAGATATTATTGGGTTGATCTATTTACACCAAACATAAAAACTATTAAAGGTAAATATGGCAAAAGGTAGAAAAGAAAAGGATTTTTACAAATATATAATAGTCAATAATAAAGCCAAAATAACGCACTCGGACTATTATAAATCCCCAGCAAAGGCTTTTTTGGAATATACAGTGCTCGCACATGCTGCAGTCGAATATTGTATAAATAATTTCCCAAGAACTAAACATGCTCGATTTAATTCTGCAGGTGAAGCGAACCTTCGCCAAATTATTACCGCCTTTTTACCTGCTGTGATGGGACATTTTGAAACATATCAAAAAATGTTGTTTGCAGGTGTTTTTGATTTTACTATCCATTTAAAATTTTTTGATGTGAGGGATTTTTTTAAAAGGCTTGAAAAACAAAATTTTGCTGTTGATGGTGGGATATTAGCAGCATACAGAGGAGAAAATGTAACTTCTGTGGGCGTTATTTTAGCTGATAATCTTCCGGGGTGGCATAATCCGGTAATTGTTAATAACTACTTTAAAGCATTTGGTTTTTCAATAAATTTTTTCGATAAAGATGCCGGCGATAAACTAAAAATTCTATGGCAATTAAGACATTCAATTGTACACACCGGTTCAACTTTGACTCTTCCCGATTCGTATAAGGTACCAGAATTAAAAAGGTTTAGTGAAAAGAATTTTACTTTTGACAATAGATTTATAAGTGAAGTGGCAAGAAAGTTTCATCCTCTGGTTGATAATTCTACTAAAAGGATTGAAGAAAGTTTTCGAAAAACTATGAAAGACTCGTTAGAACCGGGAGTATTAGATAAAATCAATAAATTTTTTACAGTTGAATCACCAAATAATTCATGGTTTAATCGATCTTCTGAATTAGATGTACAATGATTGTCTAAACTGTGTGAAGTAAAAATAAGTGTTTCCCTTGTTTGGTACATCTAAAAATGAGATGCTGCAATTACTTTCAGATAGATGTCTATTACACATAATAGTACTAATCTTGTGTTTGACAGTATTGAGAGCATTCTAAATTTGTTTGTCAAAAAAACAACTGGTACTTATGCCAAATAGTAATTTGAGTTGAAAACGAATCCTTACTATTTCGTAGTTTTCAGAGTTAGGCGGCGGTATTTTACTAAGTTGCCGATGCCTCTGAATTTATCTTCGTAAACTTTTCCTGTGTGTTCAAATTCGTCTAAGTTTTTTTCTGTTAGTTTATCGAAGAATTTTTCGCTGATAATGATGTTGTTAGGTCCACTTCTGTTCAACAAACGGGAAGTAAGATCGATATCCAGGCCGTAGTAATCGAGGCGGTTTTGGATGAAACTTATCGGGTAAATATTCGAACAGTGGTGCACGGCAGCTTTTGTTTGCAGTACTAAATCGGGGTATTTATCGAGGAAGATGGTCATTCCGGTATATAACAGTTCTAAAATTCTGTCATAGTTTTCATCATCCATCGAGGCATCGGGGATGAAAATCATAAGTTCGTCACCGATTATTTTGACGAGGTTATTGTTGAAGATGGGGGAGATTTCCGCAATGGGTCTTAATGTGTTATAAAGCCGTATTATCCATTGCTGGTAACTGCGATATTTAATTTCGGTGGAATTGACTACATCGACAAAAATGCAGACGCCCGAAATTGTTTCCAGTTTTTTAAAACTTCTTTCGGAAATCTCCAATTTACTATTTTTATAAAAAATCATACGAAAACTTCCATGCACTATTTTCTTTATGATTCCATTTAATAATTAAGCAGAAAGAATTGTCGCAACAGAAAAAATTCCATTAAATGGAGAAAAGAACACCTTCAAACAGTAAGAATCAATTTTATAGACTTCTGTGAAGAAAGAAAAGATTCATTCAAAACGCTTTAACATCTCCTATACCGGCATTAATCAGCCGTTGAACGCAAAGTTGTTACAAATTGCAGCGTTAAAATTTCATCTTTATTTCTTAAGTCCGGTTAAAA
Organism: Ignavibacteriaceae bacterium; assembly: GCA_008933765.1. GTDB lineage: Bacteria > Bacteroidota > Ignavibacteria > Ignavibacteriales > Ignavibacteriaceae > UTCHB3. Next base: position 41,004 of record WBUK01000016.1, read on the forward strand.
AGAGGGGGTGTATATCCCCGAAAAAATTCACAACTTATAGTTAATGCTTAGATCTCACGGTTTTTAATTAATGCCAAAAATTGAAAGAGATTAATAAATGCCAAAAATTGAAAACGAATAGTTAATGCCAAAAATTGAAAGAGAATAAGTACATTAAATTGTCTCTTTTTAACGCCTTCCCAAAAATACAACAATTTCCGGGATAAACCAATAAAAAAATCAAAAAAGTGATTAATAACACTTTTTGCGGACTGATTAAGTTAATCAGGTGGCGGAGATTCTTCAAAAAATACTACAGACGAAAAAAACTCAATTTAGTTGTTAATGCTTTTCCGTACAGAGATGCACCTTAGGTAACAGACTTACACATGTAAACTATTCCACTTGAGGGGGAAAAGCAACATCACTAATTTTGCAGCGTAAAAGTTCGAAAGAAAAACAACACGGTTCGCACTATTAAAAAAAGCGGAATCAAAATCCGGAGGTATTTTTTAAGCATAAAAATTGAAGAAACGCATAATGAAGAAAAGCATTATGGAAAGTTTTTCGATATTAAAAAGCAACAAAAAGCAGAACGAAAATTAAACAGAGCACAAGTTTGGGGAAAAGATGAACGAAGAAGAAATGAAACAAATTTTTGATGAGTTAATAAAAGCTGCTTCTGAGGCACGGGCTGAAGAGATTCGGGCGGATATTGACTCTACATTCGGGGCGGAAGACGCTTCGAACCTATTGATGGGGTGGGAGAAAGAAAATCCCGGTTACTTCGAAGTGCTGGCGAACGACCCCCCGGCTTTGGCAAATCAGTTGAAAAAATTCCGGCAAACAACCGAACTTCGCTCTGAATTGGAAAAAATGAGAAAAGAAACGGGGGAAGAAATCATAAAAAAAGTTAAAAACACACTGAAAAAAGTCGAAAAACTGCGCGCACCGGTTGAAACAGGTAACAGAAGCCGGAACACCGGCACGGGAGACACACGGCTTTTAAGAAATATTATCAATTCATTAACCAATTAAATAAGAAATATTATCAATTCATTAACCAATTAAAGAGGAAAAAATGGCTTACGATTCAATCACACAGGGGGTGGTTTCTTCCAACAATATGAACGCTGCAAATGCAGTGCCGGATGTGGAGAAGATACTTTATCTGATGAAACCCTACCAAACACCACTTATGCAGTATCTCTGGTTTTCCGGCAGAAAAAGCAAGGAGGTTACAAGTCCTTTCGCAAAATTTTCATGGTTCGAGAGTGAACTATATCCGCACCAAACTGCAACAAAAATGCCGATCGACACAACCGGGTCGCCGGCTATATTGTCGTTGAATAGTTCGAATTGTGTTAACATCGGAATATTCAATTTAGACGACATCGTACTGATAGAAGAGACGGATCAGATGGCGTTCGTACAGTCAAAATCTAATTCGTTGGTGCAGCTTGGTGCGATAGACGGCACTTCATCGTTATCATCATTGGAAGGGGAAAGCGTATATCTGAAAATCATTGGTTCGCGGAACACTGAATATTCAGGAGTAAGAGCTGCAGTAAGCGTAAAAGAAACGGAGAAGTTCAATTACCTGAATATTTTCAGTGAAAGTGTAGCCACAACGGTCAGGCACCAGGCGGGTGAAAGTTATACGGATGGTGTTGACCATGCAGCACTTGTAGCAAAAAAAATTGAAGAGATGAAACTTCAGGCAGAGCGCTACTTCTTGTTTGCGCCCAATCAGGGGTACGCAACTTCGGGGAACTACAGAACCACCTGGGGGCACGGCTTTTTAGGAAGGATTCAGACGAATGTAAATTCATACTCTCCGAGCCTTACCGAGGAGATTTTTGATGATCATTTAAGGAGCGTTTTTGAGAAAGGTTCCAACAGAAAAATCCATTTATGCGGAAGCGGTCAGTTAACTGAGATAAACAAGTTCGTTAAGGAAAGATATGAGTTAAACCCAAACCCGGTTGTATCAATCTACGGGGTTAATGTCAGGGAATATCTTACACCCTTCGGAACTGTTGACATAATCTGGAATCCGGTGATGGACGGCAAATTCACAGATTACGGTTTCACAATCGATGCTGAAAAGATCAGACTTCGTTATATGGCGAATGATAAGAAGGGAAGCCGTCGGTTCAGAATAGAAGAGGGGGTAGAAACACCCGGAGTTGACGGAACCACTACGAAGATACTGATGGATCTCGGAATCGAAATCCACAACGAAGAATGTCACGGCATACTTAAGAAATAGGAGTTGTGGATGAAATTCATATCAAAGTATCGCCGGTATTCTATAACACTACAGGGGCAGAAATTTGCCTTCACGCCGGAGGAAGCAGCGGGAGTTTACACCACTTCCGATCAGGCTGAAATAGCGCTCTTAAGGGAAGCCGCAGCATTCGGACGCGACTACCACCAAATCGAAGGTTCAGCGGGTAGCACACCGAAAAAGGCAACCGAATATTACGGAAAAGAAGGCGGAGAAAATTCAGGTTCAGCGGGTAGCACACCGAAAAGGGCAACCGCTGAAAGAGTTACGGGAGAAACAGACGCCGGTTCAAATTCATCCGTAATAAACAAAGGCACGGGTGAAACCAAACCGATAATCAGAGGAAAGAAAAAATGAACACGGCGAATCTGACAGCCAGAATCCGCAGCCTTTTGGATGAAAGAGAGGCCGGTTTTTGGAGTGACGAAGAGATAACCGCTGCATTGAACGAGGCGCAAACTGAAGTGATAAACTACGCATTGTTCGTTTTTACAAACGGGGGGCTTGCTTCAGGGCTCCCGTTTGTTCTTACGCCTTTTGAGACCGAAGAGAGGTTCACATCAGTTACGGGTTCAGAAGTGCCGCTTCCTGAGGATCTGCTCTACATATTTGAGGTCAAGTGCGCCACTTCACAAAATGGTGAAGAAAAGCCTGTACCGATTTGGAGTATGTCGTTGACGCGTTACGCCAGAGAGCATAATTCACTGCTAAAATCGGGGGCAGGAAGCATGTTTTGTCATGTTGCCGGAAGCGAGCTTGTGTTCAGTTCACCATTGAACAGCGGCAGTTACACGATTGCGTACTTAAGGAAACCGGACGAAATAACAGAAGTGCAGGGGAGTGAACTTCCGGAAAATTGTTCCGGAGCTCTCGTAGCTTACGCAACAGCGCTGCTGTTAGAAAAGGATAAGCAACACGATGAGTCGGCAAATTTTTTCAGGCTCTATACGATGAAAGTTGAGCAACTTGCCGGCTTATAAAACACAAAAATCGCAAAACATTAAATTATTGGAATTTAGAACCACCAAAAAAAGAGAGGGGGAAATATGTCTGCAACACTTGCCGAACTCCGGGATCAGATAGTAATTGACGCAAATGTGCACGGCAATCCGCAGTTTCCGGTAGCACGGTTGAACCGAATAATCAACTTAGCACAAAGATCGATACAAACGGAACTTAACGGGCTTGGTATGAAAAAATGGGAAGCTGTAACAACGCTTTCAACACAATCCCGTGAGGAAGAATTTGTAGGAAAACCGATTCTGGGCATTCCAATTGATGGGGTACAATTCCCGCAAATGTTGGAAAGCCCGCGCTCGATAATATTCATTGAATGCAGCGACGGGACATCGCACGGGCTTGCCTACGAGGTTGATCTTGATATGTTCAAGGACCAGCTTGAAAACACCTGGCTTGCCCCCTCGGTCTCATCCGCGGTATTTATGCGTTTAGCCAATAAAATTTTATTTGCACCGGCAACCGTTACATCACTTAAGGCGTACTACTACAAGGCAGTGCCTGACTTAGTTAACGACGGTGATTTCACCACAATTCCGGTAGAATTTGAGGAATATGTGATTAAAAAGGCGGTTGCCGAGATCGACGGGATACTCGGAAATCTTGAGGCTAAACAGCTTAAAACAAAGCAAATCCAGAACGAGATTTCATCGGCTTACCAGAAATTTTTGGAAAAGCAGGGTGAAAAAAGGAGAATAACCCAGGAAAACACGCGCGGCGTGCCCGATAACATTAGATATAACATGGGTTATTGATAATATGGGTTATTGATAATGAACACAACGACCTTACTCAGCAAAAAAGGTACTGCGGCACTAAATTATGCAATAAAGGCAGGTTGCAGATAATGGATACCACAATTTTCCACGGTGAAGTTTCGGGAATTGATGAAATCACAGCGCCACTTCTTCTGCCGGAAGGTATTGTGAGTGAAATGATCAACCTGCACTTAGACAGAAGCGGAGAAAGCGGTTTCCCCACCCGTCGGGGCAACTGGAGTAATCATTCCACCACACCTTTCAGCGTGATTGATGGTGTTACATCGTTTGTTTCCGATTCAGACACACAATATTATGCAATATTTTCCGAGGGTAAAATTGCAGTTTCAGAGGATGGCAAAGGGGAGTGGCAAACCATAGCCGAAGGTTTAGAGATAAGCGCAATTACCGGGTCGCTTTCGCTTGGAATGGGCAGCACACTACTTCACAGCGGGCACGATTCGGTAGTAATTTCGGGCGAAGGGGTGGCAGCAGTCACCCCACTTTCTATCCCGCAGCCGGAAATCGCCGGAGGTTCTCCAATTTGTGCCGTACACCATGATACAGGTGGCGAAATAGGCGCCGGGTGGTACAATTATGTGTTGGTTTACGAATCAGAAACGGGCGATCGCTCAAATCCATCGCAACCTTTCACCGCTTATAAAGCTGCGGAATCAGGATCAACAGGCTTTTCGGGGAGTACAAACCGCGTTGAAATTACAAACATACCGGTTCCGAGTGACCCCCGGGTAAAAAAGAAGCGACTGTATCGTACTAAAGGGGTAATAACCTCCACTCTTTCGCCCTCGCCCTTTATTTATTATGAGGTGGCGGTTCTATCACCGGGGAGGACCACCTTTACGGATAAAACCGCTGATGCGGATCTTTCAGTCAGACGGTTTGCCTTATTCACATCTTCACCAAAGGGAAAGTGTTGGTGCACGGCGCAGGGGCGGTTGTTTAGCGGCTCGGTTAAGGTGCCTGCAGTCAACTTTTTTGCACCTCCATTTTCAAACGACGGAGTTAGCACCAAAATATTCCGCGGCACCGGGTTTGCCTCCGGCGGGTCGTTAGGAAATGCGTCGGCTTACAAGTACCGCTTGGTGTATATTGATGAGAACGGCACCACTTCGGCTATGATCGAAACTCCGCAGATCGATACTCCGGGAGATAATTTTGAACTGTTGGCAAAAATTAAATTAGACTACCTGCCCTATCTGCCCTCGGATGAAAAATTAAGAATCACGGAAAAAAGATTATACCGCACAAAGCGAAACGGTTCGGTTTTTTACCGTCACCCTGTCGAGTTGTCATTTAGTTTACTAAGTTATGAGGATACAGTTGCAGATACCGCACTTCTTTCGGAAACATTTCCTGCAAGTGTTGAGCCGCGTGGCTATCCGGCGTCTTTGGTTTTTTCCGAGACCGGGCGACATTTCACATTTCCTCCTGAAAACATAATTTCTTTGCCGGGTGGTGATGAAGAGGAAATAATGAGCATTCACGAGGAAAACGACGGTGTGCTGATATTGACGCAAAAGGCTGTTTATAAGCTGTTTACGCAGGGTGATCCGTTGACCTGGCGGTTAATTACGCTAATTGAGGGGGTGGGGCAAACACTTGAAAATGGTGTACTCAGAGTTCCGTACGGAGTAATTTTTTATTCAGGCGGAGCGGTTTACCGGTTTCAAAAAGGTGAACTGCAGAACATCGGTGAGGGGGTTGCCAAAACGCTTTCGTTGGTTCAAAGGTTTTGGAGCCCGGCACGCTTTTCGGTGCTGAGGTGGTGCGGTTTCCCGGTTAAATTGATCAACAATTCAAGGTTGTTGCTGATATTTGATGAAAAAAACGGTGCATGGTACAAGTTCACGCACCCGGGGCTTGCCGGTGTTGCAAGCAGTGGCGGAACTGATGAAAGGCTGTTGACATACGCCGGCGGAAATATTCTGAAATACTCACATCAGGGTGAGGGACCTGATGTGATTGGTGAATTGGACAGCGATATTGAGGTTAAGCTTATAACGCGCGAATATGCAGCTGCGGGGTTTATCTGGCAGCGATTGCGCAAGTTGCGGCTTTATCTTAAAACACTTTCGGGAGGTGTTACAGTGAAACTAAGAACTACGGCGGGCGAGATAGTTTTTTCCCACACTTTTACCGAAGCAAAGGAAGTGTTGCGGATTAACCCCATTGAATCTGCGGATGGGATGAAAGCCATTTGCCGAACGGTTTCAATTGAAATTACGGGGACAGGTTTAAAAACGCTTCAGGGAATAAAGTTGGAGAAACGGAGTTTAAGAAATTGAATAAATTGAACAAATTGAATAAAGAAGAGGCACGGGGGTTATTTTCACCGTTGCCGGCGGTTGGCGAAAGGCTGCCGGAAAAAGGCAGTATGCCCGACGGAAGTTTTTATCTGTTAAGAAAAACCGGACTGAAGATTTTGTTTCTTTTCATCGGGGGTGAAAGGCTGCCGGTGGCAACACTTCCCGCGGTTTTGGAACGGCTCCCCACCGTTGAAGGCTTGCCCGAGTTAACGACAGTGTTCGTTAAAAACGGCAGCGCAGTTGAGCAGCATATTTTAATCAGAAGTGTCTGGCAAAAAATTAGTTAGCGGAAGCGGCTGTAAGAGGGCTGGATTATGTTGAAAGTTAAGGCAGAATAGATACAGGGTGGAGGGAAAATGTTTATCCCATGGTTTAAAACACTGGAGTAATATGAAACACAGGGGAAATATGATAAGAGATTTAAAAATAAGGAGGAGAAATGCCAGAGTTTGGGGAGAGAAAAATTATAAACAAGGCAGACGGTGGTAACACCTAAGGTGATGATGAGAGATTTAAAAATAAGGAGGAGAAATGCCTGAAGTTAATGAGACTTACGGTAAAATAATGGAGGAATTGCTGCGCTCGGCGCTGGGGAGTGTATTCCCGGGGGTTGTGCCTGCAGGAACCGAAAAGCTTTTTGGCGGAAAAGATATTATGCCGCAATGGTTAGCGGGTGTTTCGGATTACAAAAACATGCTGAAAGAAACCGCAAATTCCGGAAGCAAAGCGCTAAAGGATCAGCAGGCGCAGGGTTTGAAGCAGATTGAGCGCTCCGGTGGTGAAGCTTTGGAAAATCTGAGGGATACGATGGTTGCTGCCGGGCTTAATCGCTCGGGAGTTTCTGCAAATGCACAGAACAAACTGTTCGAAAAAGAAACCGACGCAAAAAATGATTTGGTAACCCGAATTGCCGCTTTGAATGAAGAAAACAGAAAAGATGCGCTCGGCAAACTTCTGGGGATTGAGCAAACTGCCGCTTCTCTGGGAATAAGCGACAGAGAGGCAGGTAACAGACTGCTTTCGATGATTGGCGACCTGAAACTTTCCGGGGAGAGAAACAGAATGCTGAGGGATGAACTTGACTTAAAAAAGAGGCAGTATGAAGAGGGTAAAACCGGGTTTGGAGGCGTTATTGGCTCGATTTTGGGGAGCCTGCTTGGTGTTGCCTCCGGAGGGCTTGCACTCGGAGCCGGCGATAAACTTAGTGATATGATCTTTGGGGGAAATAGTTAGAAAGGGAAAAAACAAATGGAGGTATTATTCAGTTTATTGGGTGTATGGTATTTAGCGCTGTTTGGTGCGATCACCAGCATAATAACAGAGGCTTCTTATTCCATAGTGAGGGGCTACATTCGCAAGCGTTGGCTTGTGATGGTGGTGGCGCTGTTGGTAACGATTCTGGGAGATGTTACAACGGGCAAACTGAGCACATCGGTGCTTAGTGTACTGTTGGTTACATCTTTTTCAATATTATTTTACACATACATCGGCGAATACACGATCAAAAAAATATTTGAATATCTGCGGGGTGAAAGACGAATTGAGTAGAGGGATTACTATTTATCCGGGTGCCTTTTTGGAATCGCTGTTTAGTGAAATGAACAATTGGTTCATTATTTGTCCGGGTGTTTTATTGAAACCACGCTTAGGAGGAGGAATTGAACAGAGGGATCATCATGCTACTGAGTGCCTTTTTGAAACCACGCTTAGGGGGCGGAATTGAGTAGAGATTTCATCTTTGCCGTAGTTTTGTTGTTATCCGGTGCGGTGCTTGGCGGAATATTTTACGGGAAGTTTTTGTGCAAGCCTCCGCCAAACTCAGGAAGTGAAGTCGTGGTACAGGAAAGAGTCATAATCAAACGAGATACGATAACAACAGAAAAAATCAGCACCATAGAGCGCATAAAACCGGTTTTTTCAACCGACACTATGTCGGTTAATGCTCAATCAGATTCAACACTAACCGAAGTGGTAAGACTACCGGTTCCGGTGCAGAATTCTGATTCAGCGACAAGCGAAAAACCTGTACCAACAACGGAAAAGGTACCCGGGCAAACGATGTTTACAGCGTATGAAGCAAAAGCAGATACGGTAATGTTTGATTCATTTCTGCGTTTATCCGTTAAGTTTACATCCTCAATTCCGCTTGATACCGCCGGATATTTCAGCATAAAAGCCACTCTGAGCGAAAGGGAGATTAAGGAAAAGGAGATACGGTACATTGAGAAAGAAGAGGGTTTCTTTAACAAATGGCTGCACTTCGGTTTGGTGATTGCACCCGGATACGGGATAGTTGAAAAGAAAGGTGATTTTTTCATCGGTATGGGTATTATGATAGGGTTGTGAAAAAATCCATTCATCTGCAGTCAAGTTTCCCATTGGAAACGAAAAAGCCCGTTAATTGAAAGGGAGTCAATTTAAGGCGGCAATAATTAAAATTTATTTAACATATTGAGGGTTATAAGAAACCATGAAAAGAATAGTGAAACATATTAACGAAGGGGAATTTTTGCGGGGTGTTTACCCTAAACAACAGATTGTATTACACGGCACAGGATCGAGCACGGCCGCAAATGTCGGTGATTGGTGGAACATCCAGAAAGGGGCGATTGCCACTGCCTTTGCGGTTGATAAAGGAGGTGAACTGATAGAGCTTTTCCCCCCTTGCTATTGGGCATATCACACGGGGAACGGTTCAACTTACGATACCCGAAACATCGGTATAGAGATCGCCAACGAGGGCTACCTAAAAGAAGCAAACGGCAAATACTATTGGGACGCCTCGGGCAAGTGGGTTGATTACCGTGGTGAGGTGTTTGATAACGGTAAGTTATGGCGCGGCTTCAGGTATTTTGCAGCCTTCACAGAGGCTCAATACGATACCGTTGCAGAAATTTGTGCTGAAATGTGCAGAAACTTTGATATAAAACCGGCGGTACTTGAGGGGTTTGACTACAGTGTTTCGTATCTTTCGTACAAAGGAATTGTAAAACACTGCAATGTGTATCCCTCGAAGATGGATGTTACGCCCGCGTTTGATATGACAAAATTCAGGAAACTTTTTGAGCAAGAAGTTAAGCAATGAAGAATTAAAAGAGAAACTTGAGTTTCACTATCGTGCATTCGGGCGGGAGAGCATCTCGCCCGATCCTTTGGAAATTCCTCATCTTTTCACTCACCCGGCGGATATTGAAATAGCGGGCTTTTTTGCGGCAAAGTTTGCTTACGGTGCTGTTGCACAAATAATTAAAAATGTGAACGGCTTGCTTCAAAGGTTGGACGATTCCCCGTTCAAAGTGATTCGGGATGATCTGCACCTTGAAGAGCGGGTGGAAGATTTTTACTACCGTTTTTACTCATCAGTTGATGTAGCCACATTGTTGCTTGCAATGAGGGAAGTGTTGCAGAAATACGGCGGGTTAAAAGGGCTTTTCATGGAAGGGTTTCTGCCGGAGCGTTCGGTTAAAGAGGGGATACAGCGATTCAGTGAATACTTTCACGCGTTTGCCGAAAGAGAAGGGAGACTAACGCGAGGCTTCCGGCACTTCTTTCCCGAACCTGAAAAAGGAAGTGCATGCAAGAGAATGAATCTTTTTTTAAGGTGGATGGTCAGAGAGGATGAGCTTGATTTTGGGTTCTGGAAAGAGATTGGGAAAGAAAATTTGGTTATTCCGCTGGATTTGCACATTGCCCGAATCAGTAAAGAGCTGGGGTTAACTGCACGGAACGATTCTTCCTGGCGCACCGCAACCGAAATCACGGATAAATTGCGGGTGTTTGAGCCAAATGACCCCGTTAAATATGACTTTGCACTTTGCCACATCAGCATGCGGAAAATGAAATTTTGAATATTTTTTTCAGAATTAACTCCGGATGGGATTAAGATCACTTTGTTTTAACCACTAACTGTGTATTTTTGCAAAAGACAAGGTGGATTTTATTGCGTCTAAAACAAATTCTTTTTTGATTCCTTAAGGCAGGATTGAATCATGTCTAAATTATTTTAATCTTAAATGCTTAAAAAAAAAGTTCACGCAGGTGTTACGGCGCTTTTAAATACTTTTGCAATTAGCGACGCAGGCAAAGAAAGAGAAGTTAACGAAGATTATTTCGGTTATCTCGCGGACGATTTTGGTTCTTTGTTTATAGTATGCGATGGTATGGGGGGGAATGTCGGGGGCGATCTTGCCGCAAGAACGGCTGTAAATACAATTTTGGAACACTTCTCTGAACTCCCGAACGAATATCATCCGCAGAAAGAGCTGCAAGCCGCTTTTTCCCGTGCAAACACTGTAATTCGTCAGATGGCAGATGAAGACCCTTCGCTAAGAGGGATGGGTTCAACTGCGGCTTCGGTTTTAATTATTGAAGATAACGCATACTTAGCACACCTGGGTGACAGCCGGGTGTATATTTTCCGGCGGGGTAAATTGTTTCAGCTGACCAAAGATCACTCGATGGTTCAGCATATGGTTGACAAAAAAAAGATAAAACCCTCTAAGGCAGCGAACCACGAGTTGAAACATCTGATAACAAAAGCGTTGGGTCCATTGGATGAAGTGTCGGCTGAAACAGCATTTCCGTTTCAACTTTATAATGATGATATTCTACTTTTATGCTCCGACGGTTTAACAAACGAACTGACTGATAAACAGATCAGAAATATATTACGAAAATATCCGATAAAAGAAGCGGCAGAGCACCTTTTGCAGGAAGCGAACGCTTCAGGCGGTAAAGACAATATTACCGTTCAGTTGGTGGAAATTTCGGGAATATACAACCTACCCGATGATTATAAGGATCAAAACCCTGTTACCAAACACATAGATTATAAAAAATTGATTCAGATTAGTTATGTTGGGCTTGGCATTCTTGCTTTAGTGATACTGTTTTATCTTTCATACAAATTGTTTTTTAAGGGGTAGAGTTTGGGATATGGTTATGCCCGGTGGTAGGTGCAGAGGCAGCGGTGGGGGTAGAGTTTGGGATATGGTTATGCCCGGTGGTAGGTGCAGAGGCAGCGGTAAAAAACATTTCGGTCGCAGAGTGTTTCCAACTCAAAAGATTTTAGGAGCAAATGCCCGGTAACGAGCGGCAGAATTTTTTGTTGACATTGAACGCTTTGTTACATTACAAGGTTAAATTTTAATATTTACAAATTATATTTTACAAGAGACCAAATTATGCAAAAAACCCTTTATTTTATGGCGTTCGCAGTTATTGTGCTGCTTGTCGGTTGTGGGAAGGATTCAAAATCGAACTTTGATGAAGCAAAGAAACTTAAATCAGAAAAAAGATACAATGAAGCGATTGCCATCTTTGAAAAAATGATTGCAGATATGCCGGATGACGACAGTATCGTGGTGGCGTATTACCATCTTGGTGAACTTTATCGTATGCCGGAAATTGCGAAATCGTCGAAAGACAAACTTAAAGCGATAGAAAACTACAAGAAAGTTTACGAGAAATTCCCCAAAAACGATCTTGCTTCGCAGGCGTTATTTCAGATTGGTTTTATTTACGGCAACGAGCTTGATGATATCCCCAACGCAACCGAATATTATAACAAAGTTATAAAGGAATACCCAAAAACAGAAGCAGCCAAATTGGCACAGGACGATCTGCAGTTGCTTGGTAAAAGCCCGGAAGAACTTCTGAACGAACGGATGAAAAAGAACGAAAATAACAAAAAAGAAAACAAGGTGGCAACGCCTTAACTGATAATTGCTGAAGAGACTGAAAACTGCTGAAGTAATCAATTGAATCAAAATGAAGACTACAGAAAGTACCTCGATCCTGCGGTTATTTCCAAACTTGCTTCCCTTGACATAAAAACAAAATTTGTGGTGGAGGGCTTTATGCTTGGTTTGCATAAAAGCCCCTACCATGGGTTCAGTATCGAATTTTCGCAGCACCGCCCTTACATTCCGGGCGATTCTCTGAAAGATGTAGATTGGAAAATCTACGGGAAAACTGACCGTTATTTCATAAAACAATACGAAGAAGAAACGAACTTAAAAGCGCACATACTGCTTGATACAAGCGCTTCGATGAGGTACGCCTCGCCGGGTAGGGTATCGAAGTTGGAGTATGCAAAGGTGCTCGCTTCGGTAATTGCGTTCATGCTGATTAAGCAAAATGACGCTGCCGGGCTTTATCTTTACAGCGATAAGATTGAGAAAATCTTACCCCCGAAAGCCTCACGAATCTATTTGGATGAGATAATGAAAGCCTTAGCAGCCTCCGGCGGTGAAGGAAAAAGTGACGCTACACGGGCACTTGGAGAAGTGGTGGAAAAAATTAACCGACGGGGTATGATTATCGTAATTTCTGACCTTTTCGAGGATGTTAACGAAGTAATCGAAACAATCAAACGGTTAACCGTTACAAAAAGCAAGGTGGTGGTTTTCCAGATTCTCGATCCGTTAGAGAGAAGTTTTGATTTTGGCAACGACGCAATATTCAAAGATATGGAAACGGGTGCGGAACTATCCACACAGCCGCGTCAAATAGTTGCGGCTTACCGGGATGCGTTCGAAGGATTTGTCTCAAAAATTAAGGCAGCCTGCCTGAACAGTGGTATTGATTTTAATCAGGTTGATACTGCACAGCCGTACGATGTACCAATTTCTGCATTTTTAAGAAAACGGGGGTGATGGGACTTGGGCATTAATCTTTTTAAGGCTTCAGCATTAATCAGTCCAAGGTCCTGCATTAATTTTTTTTAAGCTTTGCTATTAACTTCCTTCAGAGGGAGAGTAAACAGAAACGAAGAGCCCACGCCGGGTTGAGAAACCATCCGGATAGTGCCGCCGTTTCTTTCCGTAAAATCTTTACAGATCGTCAAGCCCAAACCCGTTCCTTTTTCCTGTTTTGTGCCCTCAGTGGTTAACACTGAACTTTTATCAAAGAGCCTGTCAGCGGCTTCCTGTGGAATCCCGACCCCACTGTCGGTAACGGCAAACTCAGCCATATTGTTATTTATTCTGGCAGAAATGATAATATCTCCCCCTTCTTCCGAAAATTTAATAGCGTTCGCCACTAAGTTTTGCACGATAGTCTGGAACATGTGCACATCGGCGAAAATCACCAAATCATCCGGAATTTCATTAACAGTATTAAGTCTTTTTTCTTCCAAGTTCAGCCGTAACAGGTCAAGCAAAGAAGCAATTTTACCGGCGGGCGAAAAATACTCAGGCTCAAAACTAATTCTGCCGAGTTCAATTCTGAAAAGATCGAGCACATTTTCTATAAACAGAAAGAGGTTTTTTGCCACTTGTGCGATACTTCCGGTGAAATAACGCTTATCCTGCTCCGAAAGATCATCGTAATCATTAGTTAAAATATCAAGATAACCTAAGATAGCAGAAAACGGGCTTTTCAGGTCGTGTGCAAACATAGAAAAGAAGCGGTCTTTCGAGTTATTTGCCTCTGTAAGCGAAGCGTTCGTTGTTTCAAGTTCCTCTTTTCTTTCCAACAGTTCATTTTTATACGCTTCCAATTCTTTCGTTCTCAGCTGAATAATAGCTTCCAACTTCTCGTTTCTCAGTTGTATCGCTTTCACACGATAGATATAAAGAGAATAAATTATAAAAAGTGTAAGAAAGACCAAAAGGAGCGAAAACCACCATGTTTTCCAAAACGGAGTTGCAATGGTGATATTCATAAGTGCAGTTTCTTTCGACCAGATCAAATCTTTATTTGCAACCTTAACCAACAGAGTATATTCGCCTGAGGGAAGGTTTGTGAAAGTGACCAATCTGTTGGGTGAGGGTTGGCTGAACTCTTCGTTATAACCCTCAAGCTTGTAGGAATAAAGAATTTTCCCGTTAGAGTTTACATCGATCCCTGCCAGTTCAAAAGTAATATCGTTTTGGTTATAATTTAACGAAATGTGCTTTTTATAGATTGAAGAAGTGTCGAGAACTGAATTTTCTATCCCGGGTGTTAAAAGAACCGTATGAGAAAAGAGAGAAATCGAGCGAACAAAAACATTGGGCGGTGTAGTTAAAATTTTTATATCATTCGGCTTGAAAAAATTAAACCCGGAAACCCCGCCAAAGAATATGGTGCCGTTTGGGCTTTTTGCGAAAGCACCCGAGTTAAACTCGTTGCTTTGAAGCCCATCGTCAACGGAAAAGTTTTTGAACGACTCTGTTTTTGGATTGAACTTAGAAATGCCCTTATTTGTAGAAAGCCAGAGAAAGCCGGAATCATCCGGAACAATCCCGTAAACCATCTCGTTTGGCAGCCCGTTTTTAACAGTGTAGAGAACCGATTTCCCGCCTTCAACGAACTTAACTAACCCTGTGGAGGTACCAAGCCAAATTTGGGAATTTACATCCGTGAAGATCGATTTAATCGCTCCGTTTGTAATCAGTTGGTTTTTATCAATAGTGATATTTAGTTTATCAATTTTCCCGGTTTTTTTATTGAAGCGGAACAACCCATTCTGCTCCGTACCCACCCATAGATAACCTTTTTCATCGAGCATTAAGGAAGCGATTTGGTCGTTCGACAAAATTTTTTCATTTTCACTTTTGTCAGAAAACCCATCAAACAGGTCAGTTTCGGGGTTATAGACTACTAAACCGTTTTGCGTAGCGATCCAGAGTAAATTATCTTCATCCTGAAGAATTTCAAAAGCGTAAATCACGAGATTTATCTTTTTATTGTTGTTTCTTTGAGTAATTTTCCTGATTCTGTTTTGATCAGGGAAATATTGATACAGCCCGTCACCTTCAGTTGAAAGCCAAAAAGATTTCCCGCCGTCAACTTTATTTGGCAGAATTGCGTAAATATTTTTATTAAACTCGTTTTTGGAGAGGTTAACAACCGGAAGATTTTCTGCAATTCCGGTTGTTGGATTAAAACGGGCGAACACATTATATCCGCCGATGTAAACGGTTGAGTCATTTATCGGATAAAAAGACCTTATACTTCTAAAATCAACATCATTTCTTAATCCACCGACTAAATTAAACCTGTTTTGCGCTTTTGGAAAGATAATCAGCCCGTAACCGTTAAGCCCCACCCAAATGTTATCGCTTCGGTCTAACATTAGGGTATAGGGGAATTTCAGATACTCTTCTATTTTTTCATTTTTGAAAGCTCGCAGTTTTTGCCATTGCATCGTATGCAGATTAAGAGAATAAACCCCTGAAGCGGCAACCGCCACATAAATTTCTCCTTCTCTATCCTGAACAATAGAATAAAACGCGCTTAGCAGGGGTGAAAAATCGTTGGGGTGGGGAAGAGGACGGAATGAATCCTCATTCTTGGGTTTCAGGTAGATTTGTCTGTTAGTGGACACCAACAGCGAGCCTTCATCGATTTGCAAAATTGAAGTAACGGCGACAGACTTTGCACCGGCGTCGCTACCGGGTTCCAAATTGAAGATTTCGGTTTTTCCCGTTCGTGGGTTATACTTCCCAAGATTTGCATCATCGGTTCCAAACCATACATTTGCTTCACGATCGATATAGATTGTGGAAATCTTCAAGATTCGGCTATTTGAGTGGCTTAAGCGATAGACAATTGAAGTTTTCTTTGTGTTTATTTCATATTTTAGCAATCCGATGCCCGAACCGATGTAAATAACATCCCCTTTAGGATCACTTTTATCAATTTGAAAATAATTCAGCGGTAAAAATGAGTTGCGACTCTCTGCTGTCAGCTTGAGTTCAACTTTGGCAAATCTTTCGCTGCGCGGGTCGAAACGGTCTAAACTGCTGTTTGAGAGAGCCCACAAGTTACCATCACGATCAAGATCGATCGATTGGATAAAATTCTGTGAAATTGAATAAGGGTTTTGCGGGTCGTTTCTGAAAACAGTGAAAGAATAGCCGTTATATTTATTTAACCCGTCTTTGGTTGCGAACCAAAACACTCCAAGGCTATCCTGAAGGATAGAGGTAACAGTTCCCTGAGAGAGGCCGTCATCAATCCCCAGATGCCTTAAATTAAATGTATTTTGCGCTGTTGCCGGGGTTCCCCAAAGCAGAACAAATGCAAGTAGTATTTTTGAAGCTAACCGGGTTTTGAAAAAATTCATACAATTAAGAGTGAAAACGGAATAATTTGGGATAAAATTCAAAAAAAATAAAAAGAAATTTTAGAAATTTTACTAATTTGCAAAAAAAAAAGAATAAAATATTTATCTTTGATCACGAAATAAAATATTACCAAGAGAATAACCAAAAAATTAGAAATTGAGCCGAAAAAACAGAACTTTGCGGTTTGTCGAGTTCACGATTTTATTCAGTTTACTTGTATGGCTGGCACTTCACTACAGATTTGAAGCTGAGCAGGTTTCGCCGTACTGGCCCTCATCTGCTTTTTTGCTTGCAGCTTTGTATGTGTTTGAGAAGAAGGATCATATTTGGGCGCTTTGTCTTTCTTATATTGCGGATGTTGTGCCTACAGTGATCTACGGAATGGGTGTAATACCCTCGGGCTATCTGGCACTAACGAGTATCGGCGGAACATATTTGCTCTATTTATATCTGCAACGAACCAGCCCGGTTCTGACAACACTATCTTCAACATCTTCCATAGTTAATTTTATTGTTGCTGCTTTCGTTAAAACCGTTTTAGGTGCCTCTGTTGGTGCTTATGGCATTTACCTGATATACGGCACTGCGGTTGACAGTATTGATGCAATAAAAATTTGGACATTAGCCGAGTGGAGTGGTTTTCTGCTTCTTACACCCGCATTTATGAATTGGTTGAGACTTGGCTTTTCTAAGTTCAACCCTGCCAATTTATCCACAAGGCAACTGATAGAAGGGGTGGTGGTTCTCCTCTATTTCTCTTTAGTGGTGATGTTCACTCAATCCGGTAAAGGGATTCAGAACGACTATTTGTTCAAATATCTTTCGATTCCGGGGTTAGTCTGGGCACTCTTCCGATTTAAGCGGCAGACAAATTTCTATTTACTTTTTGGTTTATATGTTCTTCTGAATCTTTCAATAGTTGAGAATGCCGGTGAATACGCATTTAAAAATGAAGAGTTTAAGGATGCGATTTTAGATTTGAACCTCTTTTTGTGCGTTATGGGCACCGTTTCTCTCTTTATTCTAACTTCTTTACGCATTCAGGCAATCAGCATCAATGAATTAAATGCCGGGCGGGAAGATTTACGCGAAATTTTTGAAAACACACCGGTGCCTTACATTGTATTAGATGGAAAAGGACGGGCGATTTCGTGGAATGAAAAATTCACTGAAATGCTCGGCACGAATGATCTTTCGCTAAAGAACAAACCTTTCAAAGAGTTTCTCGAGCCTTCCTCGGTTGCACGGTTTGAAGCAATGCTTTATGGGACCCAGCCGGAATTTGCGCTGAAAACTAACATGATAACACGACACGAAAACTTTGTAAGGGTAGTTTTGCGTGTTAAGCGAAGCGGAAGTTCGAACCGGCAATATTATTGTTCAGTTGAAAATCTGTCTGAGAAAAGAAATATTGAAGATACCGCTAAAATGGCGGAGGAGAGGTTCAGATACCTCTTCAATAACTCACCCGAAGGAATTTTGACTGTTAACAGTAACGATGGAACAATACTTGAGAGCAATGGTGTTGCTCAGAAATATCTGAATTTGAGGTTCAAAACCAAGCAAAAGATTCATCGGGTGCTCGGATTAGGTGAGGAACAAAGAACTGAAATTGAAAACAAACTTAAAGAAGGATTACAGCCGGAATTAACCGTTAGTCTGGGGAATCTTGACGGAAGCAAAATTCATTTAGATTTAGTGATAAAAAGGATAATTTCAGACGAGGGTGGGTTCGATTTTTATCTGTTTAAGGACATTACAGGTCAGCGCAAGAACGAAAAAATATTGAGAATGAACCGTCTGCGTTTAGAGGCAATGTTAAGGATTAAAGAGAACACCTCACTTTCTGAGTTGGAACTTTTGGTTGAAGTTGCCGAAGAAACGAGAAAAGTTACCTTTGCCAAGGAAGCGGTTATTTTTCAATTTACTGAAAACGAAGTGCTGGCAGCACAGCGAAGAAATGAGATTTCATTCAGCAGCAGGTTCACAAATGAAGAATTTGAAAAGAGCGATTTGCGCAGAGAATGGGAGCCGCTGTTTACTTCTTCGGCGCCACTTCGTGCGAAAAGATTAGACCCCACATCGAAAGAGGGTGCGGGTGAATTCTTGATGATTTTCCCTTCAACTGAAAAACATCCGTTTAAATTAGCGATCGGTGTTGCCTCAGATGATGACTACGATGAAGGCGAACTTGACCATTTTACTCTCTTCAGCGAATCGATCGTTGCTCTTTTTGTAAAGGTTGCGGCAGATGTTGAAAACCGGAACCTTTCGCTTGCTGTACAGCAAAGCCCTGCCTCGATTGTAATGACTGACCTCGAGGGGAAAATACGCTATGTTAACCCCAAGTTTGAAAAAACCACGGGCTACACATTAGAAGAAGTGAAAGGAAAAACGCCGCGGGTGATAAAATCGGGTGAAACTTCACCTGATGTATATAAAGAACTTTGGAAAACGATAAAAAGCGGAAAACCTTGGAAAGGAATCTTTCACAACCGTAAAAAGAACGGTGAACTCTATTGGGAGTCGCAAACGATTTCACCGATTAAAGATAATAATGGTGTAATTACAGGCTTTCTGGCCGTTAAGAATGACATAACTTTAGAGCGTCAGAGGGAAGAAGAACTACACAGGAGGGAGCAGAGATTTTCCGCTATTTGGAACACTTCTTTGGATGCAATGAGACTAACCGACCGGAACGGAGTAGTGGTGATGGTTAACAAAGCTTACTGTCAGTTAATCGGTGAACCGGAGGAAAAGATATTAGGGAAAGTGTATTCTGAATATTTAGAACCGGATTTTCACCATGATTCGTTAGAAAGATATAAACAAAAGTTTGCTTTAGGAAACATTCCTGCATATCAGGAATCGTTGATTCATCTTCGATCAGGGATTAAGAAGTGGGTGGATATTCTCAGCCGAATGTTTGAGGGAGACGACGGCGAACCGTTACTTTTGAGTATTTTCAGAGATATCACCACTCAAAAGAGAAGAGAAGCAGAGCTTCAGGATGCAATTCATAAAGCGGAGGAAATGAACAGGATTAAAAACACCTTCCTCGCTAACATGAGCCACGAGTTGAGAACTCCTTTGATCAATATCATGGGGTATTCTGAAATTCTTGCTGATGAAATTGATGACCCGACACATCACGAGATGCTGGAATCAATCCAAAAAGGTGGGGAAAGGTTGAGGGACACGCTTGAATCGATTCTTGATCTTTCAAACATTGAATCGGACAAATTCGACACCTTGGTTACTGTTCATAACCTGAACAAAACAGCAGAAAAAGTATTTAAAGAATACCGGGAAGCGGCAAAATCAAAAGGGCTGGGCTTTATTCTCGAACTTTGTGACCAAACCCCGACTGCGCTGATAGATGAAAAATTTATATATCAGGTGATTGATAATTTGGTGAATAATGCCCTTAAATATACGGATTCGGGGTTTGTGCGCATTTCAACTGAAATAGTGGGTTCCGGCGGAAGAAAATCTTCGGTTGTTACCGTTCAGGATACCGGAATTGGAATTAAGCCTGAGAACATGCAGGTAATTTTCGAACCGTTCCGGCAGGGTGACGAGGGGCTTGGAAGGCAATATGAGGGTGCCGGTATTGGCCTTACCGTTGCGCGAAAATATGTTGAAATTATGGGAGGGGAACTTACCGTTGAAAGTAACCCTAACCATGGGTCTGTTTTCAGGGTTTCTTTTGTTTACACTTCTGAAGATCAGTTGGAGATTGATTATCAGGACGCAGACGATAAGAAATTAATTCTGATAGTTGAAGATGACCAAACAGCCGCCAACCTTATGCGGATGTATTTAATGCAGAACTACAGAACTATCGTTGTTATGCACTCAGAGGAGGCAATGGCGGTGTTGGGTGAGCAGAAAGTAGATTTGGTGATTGTGGATATTAATCTGCCGGGAAGTGAGAATGGTATAGAACTCAGGGATAAAATTAAGGAGATACCTCTATACCATGAGTTACCGATAATTGCAATTACAGCGTATTCGCTTCCGGGTGATCAGTTGAGGTTCAAGGAGATCGGGTTCGAAGCCTTTCTCGAGAAACCTTTCAAACGGGAAGATTTTATGAACTTAGTTGCTTCGTTGGTTTAGCTGTTTATCCTCGGTTGGTTCGTTCGTCTTTACGGATATTTAAACTGACAATTCTTTTTGTAACCTGTGTATTTTCCATTTAACCGGCCAGTTATTACCCTTTTTACACGGGTATCCTCCTTATCCTCCTTAACCCCCTTATTCTCCTCATCCTTCTTTGCCGGGCTTATCCAATATTATTTTAAAAGTAGTACCTTCATCCGGGGAAGAGTTACTCACAAAAATTTTCCCCGAGTGATATTCTTCAATAATTCTTTTCGAAAGGCTAAGCCCCAGCCCCCATCCTCTTTTTTTAGTGCTGTAGCCGGGTCTGAAAATATCTTTTCTTCTTTTCAGGTCAACTCCTTTTCCGTTGTCGTTAACCTCAATTTCCACTTTATTTTTCATTTCTCTGGCGGAAATTTTAATCACCCCGTTAGTGTGTTCAATAGCATCAAGGGCGTTTTTCACCAAATTTTCGATCACCCACTCAAAAAGTTCACGATTAATTAAAACCTCAATATCAGAAGGAACGCTCAAGGAAAGCTCCACTTTTTTTCCGAATCTTGGCAACCGACGGCTGAAATATTCGTGAATTTCCTGCAGGCTGTCGGCAAGGTTTTCCCGTTTAAGTTCAGCTTTCGAGCCAATTTTTGAGAAGCGGTTTGTAATCTTCCCGAGCTTTTGCACATCATCTTCAATTTCCTCGGCGGTATCGAGCACCTTATCGGGGTCATTATAGTTTATTTTCAGCAGTTCAATCCAACCGAGCAGGCTGGTCAATGGTGTACCGAATTGGTGTGCAGTCTCTTTCGCCATTCCGACCCAGATATTACTTTGTTCACTCTTCTTAATTTGGCTGAACCCGATGTATGCCGTAAAGATGAACAAAAACGCTATCAGCATCTGTACATAAGGAAAATATTTCAACTGAGTAATGAGAGCGGATTCCCCGAAATGTATTTTATTAAGCACTTTTTTTTCTCCGTTGGAAGTATGAGTAATCTCGACCGGGGTATTGAGATCATCCATTTCATTCAGTTTATTTTTAAAATACCTTTCTAATGCCGTTTTGGAGAGGGTGGAATCGTATTTCACATTTCTGATGTTCGATATTTTGGAAATGTTGGAAATGTCGATACCATTGGTGGAATCGGTGAGGATCATTTCAAAATCGATCGGCTGAATGATGTTTTCAAGGAGGAAAGTTAAATTTGCAGACTCTTCTGAATTGGCAATATATTCCATTGTTTTGGCATAAAGCTCAACAATTTTGCGTTCGCGTGCCTGAAGTTTTTGGACGATCGATTGGGTATAATACAGTGTTGCACCCGCTATAATGAGGGCAGCGAAGATCAGAGCGATTTTAATGTTCGCTGTTGCGGGCCCACCGGACATCTTCAAAAGCTACCTCTAAAATAATTTAACACCGGGCGCGTTACGCCAAACCGGGAAAAACCAAGCCTTGCTGTACAGCTCAAAGCAACGGCAAGCCCCGCACCGGCTACAACTCTTTCCGCCATGCAGGTGCCCGCATAACGGAGCCGTGCTGCACAGATCAAAGTAATAACAAGCCCGGTGCTAATTTCTGCAACCGTAAACTTCGCTACATGGATCAAAGCAGCCGCACACCATGACACACCAAGCCCGGAAATGATATAAGGCAACCGGTGTAGTTCCTCCGGATTCTGCCACAATTTTTGCACCTTTGGTTTATTGCGGGGTGCTGCTTCGATATAAATATCAAAAATAGCGGAAATTGCCAACTCGCTCAGCCGACCGGACCCGGGTGCTGCTTCGATATAAATATCAGAAAGAGGCGAGTGCCTCGTCAACTGAAGGATAAGCCTCGAATATTGTGATAAGCTTTGTAATAACCAAAAGGCTGTGGATTTTATCCTCAACATTTGCTAATTTCAGGCGACCGCCTTCTTTATTCACGGTAGTTAAACCTGAAATAAGCATGCCCAGACCTGAGGAGTTCATGAATTTTACTTCTCCCAGATCAACCACAAAGTTCTTTTTACCTTCCGAAAGGAATTTTTTGAGAGTGTCGCTGTAATCATTCGCTTCAGCCCCGCCGAGTACATTGCCTTTAAGTTCAATAACAATTGCCTCGTAGCGTTCGGTTACTTTCATTTTCATAGAAACTCCTGTTTCCTGGATTCTGTTTTTTCGTTTTGGTTTTAGTAATTACATAATTATGAACCTAAAATATAAAGAAATTTATTCAAAAATTATAGAGAGAAAAGATAATCGTTAATATAAAGGAATAATTATTTCGCAACACACCGCACAATAACAGAAAACACACCACACAATAACAGAAAATTCGTAAAAAAACGCCTGAGGGAAATTTATCCCATACTGTATCATAATGAGAATTTGGCTGTAAAACCTCCTATTTGTGTCTTATTTTGTTACAATAATTTACTTCAAAAAATAGGCTCTTTTTTCATAGGTCGCTTTAGGAGCCTTAATACAAAGGAATTGATTAATGGCATGGTTTTTGCTTAATGCACTGCAATTAAATCACAAAAAACCAACAGAACACAAAGGAAAAGGCTAATGAATAATGCCTTAGTAAATATGCTCAAGAAAGTCGTTAAGACTTCCGCCGTAGCAACACTTGTTACGATGCTCACGGTGTGGGGGGCGTTGGTTCAGACTGCCGGTGCGCAAAATGCAAATCCGGTGCCGGTACAATATTTTTATATACCTCAGCCTGAAGATCATCTTCTGCAGGTATATAGAACAATTCAGGCAGGCGGAAGTGGCGCAGTTGCTTCCGACCCTATCTGGACTTATGTATCGATCGCAATACTGGCAGATAACACAGTGGTGTATTTTGATCAGTGGGAAAACGGATACGATTCCGACATTTCCAATCCTACGAATATATATAGTTTTTCAAACCCCGGCGGAACGCAGATTTGGGGCGATGGTGACCCTTCGAACGGCGCACCTCCGGGAGTTCCGGATGATATTCTCAAAGCCGGAACAGTAATTCTTTTAAACAACCCTGTTACCTCAACCAACAGGCTTGCAATCGATTTTGACGGTGGTGATAAAATTGCCGCATCAAAAACTATTGCCGTTTCAAGGTTAAGCTGGTCAACAGGTCCCAACACTCTGCTCGCGGGTGCAAACGAAGTGTTTGATACCCAAAATTGGGGAACAAATTATACAGTCCCAATAGGTGAAGATGTTACATACCACCGTCTTTTCAACTATACCGGTCTTTCAATTATGGCAGGGATGGGCGGTGCGCATGTGGAAGTTGATGCTGACGGAAACGGCTCATACGAATTAAGTTTCGATTTGGCTGAAGGTGAAAACTACCTTATTAATGGCGGTGTCAGAAAGGGCGCTAAAATTCGTGCTTCTAACCCCGTTCAGGTTGAAATGATGACGGGTGACCGCGGTGACCAGTATGAAACACGGTTTTACCGTTTAACTCCTGACATATTTTTAGCAGATAAATATTATACACCGGTTTCAACACCAGGTTCTGCGCAAGGTAAGTCGAACACAAACACGGCTGTTTTTCTGTATAACCCAAATTCATCCTCTATTCAGGTTGATTATACCTACAGAAACGGTAATAACATGCCCACAAGCACTCTTACCGTTCCGGCGAACGGTTATATCGTTCAGTTAATCCCTGATGGCTCGGGTGCAAGTTTTAAATCGAAGAACGGTCAGAAATTTCATGCTTTTTCTGCCACCGACATGAACGGAAGCAGCAACAAAGCAGGCGAAAACAGAAACTGGGACTGGGGATTCACTCTCACCGGTGAGGCTTCATTAACTTCCCAGTTGTTGGTTGGTCTTGGTATCGGAAGAGACCCAACATCGCCGACAAATCCGAACGAAAACGGTAACCCGGTTTGGGTTACCCCGATTGGCAACGGCAACACCGCCGTTGATGTGTATGTTGATTTTGATGCCGATCCAACAACGGGGCCCCTGACAGACCCTAACGGCAACAAATATAATGTAAAATACTCGTTACAAGAGTTACAACAGCAAAAAATTTACGATACCCAGGATAGAAATCAGACGGGTATGCTTGTTTATACACTTGACCCTAATATTAAACTTGCTGCTGCATGGGGGCAAGACCCCAACACAGCCAGCGTTTCAGCGCCCGGTCTAGACGCAGGCACAGGTATTCCGCCGGCACCTCTTTACGATGCGGGTAAAAATGCCGTTATCTCCGAAGACCTCGATGGTGATGGCTTCATAAGCCCCGGTGATATTATCGAGTATAAAATAGCGATAAACAACATTTCAAGGGCACCGGTGCCAAATCTTCGTGTGATAGATAACTTACCAAGTGAAGTTACCTACATAGCTAATTCAACTTATTTTAAAAATTATGACGGCACCGTTTCCCAGATTCCGGATGCGGGCTCCACCGCTTTTCCGTTAGATGAAGGCGGCGCCGTAGTGAATAATGTAACTGCACTTCCTTTGGGAAAATCGTATGAAGTTACATTCAAAGCAAAGATCAAAGATTTTAACCAACTCAATGGCGTTTCAACAATTATAAACACCGGTTCGGTTAATGCTCTTAATATGTCAATTCCTCTGTTAGCCTACACCCCGTTGCACGGCAAAATCGGCGACAAAGTATGGGAAGATTTAAGCAGAAACGGTATCCAGGATGCGGGTGAACCCGGCATTTCAGGCGTTACCGTAAACTTGCTCAAGAGCAATGGTGATGTAATTGCTACCACTACAACCGATAACAACGGCTATTATCAGTTCCTCGGTGTGCGTGCCGGCGATTATAAAGTTGAGTTTGAGAACCCCGGTTCTTATGTATATACAACCAAAAACGCTGACGGTCAGGGAATTAATGGCGCTGTTAACTCTGATGCTAACCCTTCGGGCGTTACTGATGTTTTCTCGTTACTCGGTGGTGAAAAAAATATCAACATCGATGCAGGTTTGTACCGCAACGGAACTATCGGTGATAAAGTTTGGGAAGACACAAACGGCGACGGTATCCAGGATGCCGGCGAGCCGGGTCTTTCAGGCGTTACCGTGAAACTCTACGACGCTTCCAATAACCTGTTAGGAACAACTACAACAGATAACAACGGCAACTATTATTTCAACGAAATGCCTGCCGGCGATTACTATGTTGAATTTACTGCTCCGAACGGGTATGTATTTGCTCCGAAGGATCAGGGCGGTGATGATGAAAAAGACAGTGACGCCGATCCAAACACCGGAAAAACTTCCGTTTTCACTTTGAACAATGGTCAAAGCAATTACAGTATCGATGCCGGTTTGGTGCCTTCCGTACCCGGAACTATCGGTGACAGAGTTTGGGATGACAAAGATAAAGACGGCATCCAGGATATGGGTGAACCGGGTCTGCCGGGTGTAACCGTCAAACTTTATACCTGCCAGGGTTTCTTAGTTGGAACTACAACCACCGACCAAAACGGTAACTATTCGTTCACGAATATCAACCCGGGTCAATACTTCGTAACTTTCGAACCTCTGAACGGGTTCGTCTTCTCCCCCAAAGATCAGGGTAATGATGCTGAACTTGATTCAGACGCTGACCCTGTAACCGGTGAGACCGCTTGTTTCATTCTCCCTTCAGGCGGAACAGTTACATCTGCTGACGCAGGAATGTACTCTTCGAGTGCTGACCTTGCAATTACAAAAACAGTTAACTTAGCTGCTATTAATTGTGGTTCAACACCTACATACACAATAACAGTTACAAACAATGGCCCCGGCGACGCTAACGGAGTTGTTGTGAACGATCTGCTTCCTGCAGGTATGGTATTCACATCAGCCACTCCGTCACAGGGCGTGTACGATCCGAATACCGGGAACTGGAATGTAGGTGCACTTGCTAACGGTGCAAGCGCTACACTTCAAATTAAAACAACGGTGGACTGCGACGAACTTAACCTTACCGTTAACGATCTTGGCGTAGCCGCTCCGTTCAACCTTTTCGTTCTGAAGAACTTTGTTGCGCCCTCATCAGATGTTGAAGGTAAAGCTGCAGTCGGCGGTAACGCTAACCTTTCAGGATACAGCGTTGGCGATAAACTTCCGAACTCCAACGGTACCGAAGATGTGCTGATTGTCGGCGGTAACCTTGTTTACACAAGCGGACGCGTTTACAACGGAAATGTTGTTTACGGTGGAGTAACCAACCTCCCGGTCAATTCAGTTTCGATTGAAGAAGGGACCCTAAGACACGGTTCGGTTATCGATTTCGCTCAGGCTGCCACTGAACTCCAGGGGCTTAGCACAAGGCTGGCAGGCTACCAGAGCAACGGTACTACAACTTTCGAGTGGGGAACCCTCGCACTTACAGGCGACAACCCATTTCTCAATGTTTTCACTGTTAATGCAGCTGATCTCAATCAGGCTCACACAGTTGATATTACCGTACCTAACGGGGCTACTGTTCTCGTGAACATTCTCGGAACTAATGTTAACTGGCACGGTGGGCTTTGGGTCAGAGGCACAACTATCAACAGCGTGCTCTATAACTTCCCTGAAGCAACAAGCATAACTTTATCAGGTATTGATGTAACCGGAACCCTTCTTGCTCCGTTCGCTGACCTTAACTTCCCGGCAGGCTTAATTACGGGCCAGGCGATCGTTAAATCGATGACGGGTGCAGGTCAGTTCAATCTTTCACCGTTCATAGGAAACATTCCTTCGAACACCACCGTTGTCAATTCTGCGTCAATCACCGGCTCGGATATCTCTGACCCGAACCCTGCCAACGATATTGCTTCCGTTTCCTCGAACTACTCACCAACCGATCCGGGTAACGGTGGCGGAAATGGTGGTGGTGGAAATGGCGGCGGAAATGTAAGCTGGCAGCAAGTCGGCAACTTCCCTGCCGGGCATATCATCACTGCCTTAGAAACTGACGGCAACGGAACTATTTTCGCTGCTACTGCAAGTGGATTTATTTTCAAATCCAACGATAACAATACATGGACCCACATCAACCCAAGTGTGAAGACCGGTGTTGTTTGGATGCTTAAATATATGCCTGACGGAACACTCTTTGCAGCTTCGCAAACAGGTGTTTGGAAAGGTGCTAACAATGGTACATCCTGGACACAAACCTCGTTAAGCGGTAAAGATGTAAGAACCATTAAAGCTGACGATAACGGCGTTATCTATGCCGGCACATGGGGCTTCGGTGTTTTCACTTCAAACGATATGGGTGCTAACTGGGCTGAAGCAAACAACGGCTTTGACAATCACTTAATCGTTACCGGTATAACCGTTGCACCCGGTGGTGTCGTTTTCGCTTCTACTTACGATGGCGGTGTCTTCAAATCTGTTGACCAGGGTGCTCACTGGGTTGAAGCTTCTCCAACTTATAAATATATCTGGACTCTTTCATCCACCACTGACGGCGTTCTCTTCGCCGGAACTTATGGTGATGGTTTGTACAAATCTGAGAACAATGGTTCAACCTGGACTAAGACTACCTTCCCCGGGCTGTTCGTATTCGAAATGAGGATCGATAACGATAACAATATCTATGCAACCTCTTACTCAGGTGGCGTTTTCCGCTCAACGGATAAAGGCAGCACCTGGACGAATATCGGTCTTGGTGGCTTTGGTTTAAGCTCATTGCTCGTAGTTCCCAATGGTGCTAAGGGGCAGTCTGCCGGTGCTTTAATTTACAGCGGTACTGCTTCCGGCGGTGTATATATGGCTGCTTCGAATGTAATGGGTATTGAGGGCGGAATGAATCAGGTTCCTACTGAGTTTGATCTCGGTCAGAACTATC
Organism: Ignavibacteriaceae bacterium; assembly: GCA_008933765.1. GTDB lineage: Bacteria > Bacteroidota > Ignavibacteria > Ignavibacteriales > Ignavibacteriaceae > UTCHB3. The sequence continues at coordinate 69,329 of WBUK01000016.1, forward strand.
CGAACCCATTCAACCCGTCAACCATGATTAATGTGGCTATCCCTAAAACCGGTAACTACAGCATGCAAGTGTTCGATATTACCGGGCAGGTTGTTACTACTTTGATGGAAGGTAACTACGAACCCGGGAACTTCAAAGTTGAATTCAACGCCCAGAACATTCCTTCAGGTATCTACTTCTACAGACTAACCGGTGACAATGTCAACTTAGTCAAGAAGATGATTTTAATGAAGTAAGGAAAACGGGTAAAAAAATAATTAGGGGCTGCTTAAGAGGCAGCCCCCATATTAAAAGGATGATAAAATCACTTAACAGTAATAAATATTAAAAACCGGATTTAGATATGACACTTACAAACATCACTGTATTCATCGCACAATCTGCTGCTTTGTTGATCCTCGTTTTTGCGATTATAAGCTTTTGTGTGTATAAATTTAAATCGAGAAACACTGTTCCGGTTTACAACACGACAAAAAGTCTGAGAAACCCTGTTCGGGAATATCAACCGGAATACAGAAGTATCACAATAACAGAAACACCGGAAACAGAGCCGGCGATTGATTACTATGAAGTACCTGTTCAAAGCTATGAAAGAATTGCAGCCCCAAAAGGAAGGTTAGTTTCTTTTGGCGACCCTTCCCGATTCAGAAGTTCTTACACAGGTAATAAACAACCAACGGTTATTAGCAACGGTTTTAAAGCTTCAAACTCTAAGGTGCAAATGGCTCAAAATTGGGCTTAAATGCCAAAATGGGGAAGTTATGTTGGTGATGTGAAGAAAGAGAGGCTGCCGTGAATTGACAGCCTCTTTTTTTTTGAATTAATTTTTCGCAGGAATTAAAAGTTACTTTTAATCCTTTCTCTGAAGTTTGTACTTTCTACTTCATAAACACCATTTTTTCAGAGCGGATGAACAGAGGTCTCAGGTTTTCATCCCTCACTGTGAGGTTGTTGAAGTATATCCCTGAGGCTAAGTCATCCCTTGTGCCGAGCTTGCCCGGGGTGAACTCCCTCTCATAATCACTTGCGGGAAGCCATCCGTTATTAAGCACCATAACTACTATTTTCGGAATAAATTTAATTAAGTTTTCGAGAGGGAATAAACCGTGGTTTTAATCAGCAGCGCACCTTAACCGCATTATTTCCCATAGTACCATAAATTGTGAGAGGGAATAAACCGTGGTTTTAATCTATACTGCAACTATTACTCCATTAACACTGTAAAGATATACACTCTCATTACAGTTTTTATCCCAAAAAATATTATTATACCGAGAAATATAAAATTTCTTAATTTAATTCTTCCGGTGCATAACAGATAATAAAAAACAACCCCTGACTGAAAGAAATATTACGATTAATTTAGAAATAAATAAGAGAGAAAAAATTCACCATTCTAAAACATTAAAACAAAATTAGAATGAAAAATCACCGTTTATCATTTTAAGATTGAGTTAAAATAAAAAGAAACATTTTCAGCAGAGTAATGATTAATTTTCGAAAGAGCAGATAGTAATTTCTTTCAAAGCGGAACTTTAATTTTGCGGAAAGCGTCAAAAACGATGAAAGACAAAGAAAATAACGAAGTTATGCAACAAGCCGGAAATATATTTAGCCTACAGGATGATTTCTCGCTGATCAAAGCATTCAAGGAAGGTGACGAAGCGGCTTTCAAAGACCTCGTAATGCGGCACAAAGAGAAGGTCCGGAACCTGATTTATCTGAATTTAGGCAACACTTCAGCCATAGATGACATCAGCCAGGATGTATTTGTAGCGGTTTACAGAAAACTTAAGCAGTTCAGGTTTCAGTCGCAGTTTACCACTTGGTTGTACACGATCACGATGAATAAAATCAGGGATCATGTCAGAAAAAGGAAGATCATGTCAATTTTTTCCGCATTCAGTGGGGAAGATAACGAGCCATTTTTGGAAAGTGAAAACCATCGTGAAGATTTTGATGTAAATGAAATGGTGCGAAACGCCATTTCGAAACTTCCGCCAAAATTGCGTGAACCGCTGATACTCAGAGATTTTGAAGGCTTAAGTTACCGGGAAATATCGGAAACAACCGGAATTGAAACAGGAACTGTAAAATCAAGGATATTCAGAGCGCGGGAAGCACTGAGGAAGCTTTTAGAACCGTGGCGTAAGGAATTATTATGAGAAAGACGGACAAAAATTTTGAGGACCTTTCAGCCCTCATCGATGATGAATTGAGGGAAGATCAGGCGGATATCTGCAGGGATAAACTGCAGCGGTCGCCGGGAATGAGAGAAAAGTTAACCGAGCTGAAAAAGATAAAAACGGTTGTAAGTGAACTGTCGCCGCTTCCGGAGGATCGTTATTTCTGCACAAGATTGGAAGAGAGGATAAAACAACAGGGAAAAAACCGTTATTTACAGAAGCCTTATTATAAACCTGTTGCTTCGTTAGCAACGGTAACATTTGTATTATTGTTTTTCTTCAGTTTTAATCCGGGTTTTTTAGGCGATCTTTTTGAAAACCAGAAAGAAAACCTGTTGGAATTTTACACCAAAAATCTTCGCCCCTATTTTCTTGAAGAAGAACTTTCCAAAGAGGATGTTTTTAATTTTGCTTTCACGCACGAATTGCCAATAGACTCAGTATCAGGAAGTGTTTTGAGTCTGGGAGGTTCCGGGAGTGACCTTTCGATCGCCATCAAGCAAGGTTCAGTAAACAACAGTATGACGCTGAACCGGTTTATTGAAAAACTTAATCTTAACCCGGAACAAAGAGCCAAACTTGATAAAGTTCTGACAAAATATGAGGAAAAAATAAGAAAATCTATACTTATTAATGATAATAACACCGTTGCCGTAAATACAAATATCCGGAATTATATCCCGGCACTGAAAGCGGAGATATTATCGATTGCTGCCGAAAATAAGTCGGTTGCAGGGCTGCTTCCTGCGGGCTTCATGGAATCAATTCCGTCACTTGCGTCAATGAATTTTGCGGAAGATGAGGGGGCGTTTGTTTGTATTAACCCCGATACAGTGTTTGTTTTTTCAATGAAGCTTGACCCTAAAAGCGTCGGCTTTAATACTCCGGTTGTAAATAAGCAAGAAATATTAAAAAACGCGCAGGTTGTATTATCGTCGGATAAAACGAAATACGGCGGTTACCATGTCGGTGCGGGCGACACATCGAAAGGTAAGAAGTTTAGAATAAGAACCGATAATAACCTTCTTAAATTCGATTTACCGGAGCTTGCTTCGTTGGGAGGCGGTTTGCCTTTCTTTGAAATGAAGCGGCTCGATTCTTTGGTGGATCAGAGTATGAAAATTTTCGAACCTTTCTTTAAAGTTGATTCTTTTCCGGGCGGGGCGCAGTTCAAGTTTGAATTTCCTTTCAATGCACCGGGTATCCCAAATGCCGGAAAAGGGTTTGGGTTCAAGTTTGACACCTCTAAAGGCGGCGGGACTCTCGAGTTTATGCTCCCCGGTCAGGACAGTGCAAACTTTAAAATTATACTGCCTGATGGGAAAAACGGATTGCCTGACTTTAAAGGCTTTGGCGGCCTGGACTCGCTGCTGAAATTTAAAGACTACGGTAATGAACCGGGTAACCCGTTCAATTTTCCTTTCAAAGATTTTAACGGCGGGGATTTGGAAAAACTTCGTGAAGAGATGGAAAAATTCAAAGAAGATTTCAATAAGTTCAAAGAGCAGTTCAAGGACTTTAAAGGTGAACCGAAGAAAACCACTCCGAAACCGATAGAAATTTAACTGCCGGCAGAGTAGAAAGAGGGGCAGTTTAATATTTTGGGCAAATTATTACAGCCCGCAGATTAGCACCGGAGTGTTTCCGGTGCGCGGCTTGTTCGTTTACAGCAGGATACCGCTAAGCAACGGAAATATCGCACAGATATTGATTTTTTACCACTTATCAGCTAATTTTTGTTGATTGAGTTTTTTTTTGGTAGTTTTAACCTTTACTGCCAAAAAATTTCATAAAATAACGAAAATTGAATCATCATCATATACTTAAGTATCGCTTTCTTTTTGCCGGCATTTTTGCACTTATAGCTTTAGCCTTTCTCCGTTTATTATTTGTTACGGGCGATACAACAGGCGGCGTTCTAATATTAGAGATTAGTTCAGCACTATTTTTTTTCTTCCTTTTATCAGAAAGTATAAATCAGACAAAAGCTGTTAAAGTTGAGCCAATTGGTTATCTTCTTGCACTGCTGATAACCACATTTATAGCCATATCACTTAAGTTATTATTTGATACTTTCGGCAAGCATTTTATAGTATCAAAAATTAATTATGAAGCTTTAACCTCTACGGTTGATTTCCTCCCTGTTTTAGTGATCAACGCAGTTTTGCTCGCAATTTCTGTTTTTTACCTGACGATTTTCAGACATCTGTTTTATTTCAGGCGCACAAAGGCGAAAAACCTCGATTTTAATGCGATGCTGATTTTTATGGGGTTGACAGGTTTAACCTCGATATTAACAGAGGGAAAATATAAAGATTACCAATATTTTTACATGGCGTTTCTGATTGTAACTATATTACTGATGATAATAAACTGTGCGCGTATTGGTTGGATCACCTTTTTAGAGAAGAGGCAAAAGCTCCAGCTTCTTGTAATATCCGTTGTAATGATAGTTCTTTTCGCGCTTTATCAAAATACATTGCTTGATGATTCGAGTTATCAACAGGTTTTGAAGCATTATTCCAAAGCGTTTTTAGAGTTTCATTGGATAATTGCCATGTATGGGATGATTTTCTTCATTATTCTCTTTTTTACCACGCTGTTTCACCTGCCAACCGCCGATGTGATTGATAAAAGGACGAAAGAGATATCATCACTTCACTATTTTAGTGAGTTGATAAACAGAGTTTTAGACACGGAAGAACTTTCTGAGACGATAACGGAACTGGCGCTGAACATATCAGGGGCAAACGCTTCATGGCTTCTGTTTTTTGGCAACGAAAATAAAGCCGCCGGCATTAAAGGGGTTGGTTACCTTGCTTCGGAGAAAATTTCTAATTATCTGCATAGAAAAACGGACTTTACCACGATAAAATCGCCCGTTTCGTTCGATTTGAAAGAGTTTTATCACAGTGAAACCACTGATGAAAAGTATGACCATGCCTACTTAGTGCCTGTTTCGTCATACTCACGCATGCACGGGGTGTTAGTGCTTCTGAATAAGAATTCCGTGGCATTTGATCAAACAGAAAAGAATCTGATAAAAACATTTGCTGACTATGCTGCCGTGGCGATTGAAAACTCGCGGTTGCTGAACGAGTCGATAGAGAAAGAACGGTTAGAGAGGGAGCTGGATGTTGCCCGTCAGATGCAACGGAAAATACTTCCGGAAAAATTGCCGGAATTGCCCGGCTATGATATTGAGGCAGTGTTCATCCCTGCGTTTGAGGTTGGTGGTGATTACTACGATTTTTTCCGGTTGGCGGATAATAAAGTGGGATTTGTTATCGCTGATGTATCAGGTAAGGGGATTTCCGCTGCTTTTGTGATGGCTGAGCTTAAGGGTGTTTTGGAATCGTTCTCGACGATGAAAAGCAACCCAAAAGAGATATTGGTTGCGGCAAACTCGGTGCTTAAAAAGATACTTGACAGGCGGATGTTCATAACTGCTATGTACGGCATACTTAATCCCAAGACAGGGGATGTGAGCCTTGTAAGAGCCGGGCATTGCCCCGCACTTCACAAAACTTTTTCAGACGGGAAAAGACCGGATGAATCCGAAGAGAAAAGACCGGACGATTCAGACGCTATTGATAAAAAGTTAAACAGAAATGGTGGTTTTGAGATAGAATCTGTTACAAGCGGTGGGGGTGAAGTGGGAGCGAATAAAAGTGCTTCATCAGGGGTAGAGAGGGGGCCGGTTATAAGCGATGGGGATGAAAAAGGTACGAACGAGAGTGCCGCAGCCGGGGAAGAAATGAACCCCAAAACACCGGTTATGGTGATAGAAGAAAAACAGCCCGTTGGCTTTGGTTTAGGGATGAATTTCACCGGAAAATTTGAAAAGACGCTGCAGGAAGAAAATTTTGTTTTGAAACGGGGGGAGCAATTAGTTATGTTCACCGATGGTGTGAACGAAATGAAAAATGAGCAAATGGAAGATTACGGCATAAAGAGGCTGAAATCACTTTTGCTGAATTTTACAGGAGATACCGGCAACGAGTTGGCTTCGCATATTGTAAAAGATTTAACGCAGTTTGCCGGCACAAAACCTCAACACGATGACATAACTTTACTTATCATCAAAAGAATTTAGAAGAAGCATAAAGCGTTATAACTGTTACAATTAAAAATATAATAAAGAATTTAACAGAAGCAAAAAGCGTTTTAACTTTAAAAAGTTAATTGAGAATTAAAAAAAAGCAAAAAGAAGATAAATGGAGATAAAATAATGGCAGATTTCAAATCCGGTTTACGGGATAAAGATGAGTTCAGCATAATAGACCTCAGCGGCTATCTTGATGCTCATACTGCACCTGAGCTGGAAACAAGATTCACCAACTTGATTGATAAAAATCGCTTCAAAGTGGTGGTTAATCTAAAAGACTTAGAATATATATCCAGTGCGGGTCTCGGTGTTTTTATGGCGTACATAGAGACAATGCGCGAAAATCAGGGGGACATCAAATTAGTCAGCCTGAAACCGTCAGTATATAGTATTTTCGATCTTCTCGGCTTTCCTTTATTATATGATATAATGAAAGACGAGGAAGAGGCAATAAATAAGTTCAAAGAACAAGGTAAATGATAAAGTGAAGAATCCGAAAAGCGATTACCCTGAACTACGGGTTAAGAGCAGCACCGAGAATCTTGTTCGGATAAGAGAATTTGTTAATAATTCAGCCAGAAAATTTGGCATCAGCGAAGAGATTGTCGGCAGCCTTGTTCTTGCGGTGGATGAAGCCTCGTCGAATATTATCAGACATGCATACAAGAACCAACCTGACGGTGAGATAACCGTTGTACTGTTTGTTGAAGATAACCAATGCACGATAGTACTTACCGACCATGGGGTTGGTTTTAACCCCGATCAGGTGCGCACACCTGATATGGTTGCTTATTTGAAAGAGAAAAAGAGGGGAGGCTTGGGGATACACCTGATGAAAAAACTGATGGATGAGGTTGACTACCACTCCGTTACAGGAGAATATAACAAATTAGTGCTCAGAAAAAAGATAGCATAACTATGCACAACAACGAAACATTGAAACTCCAGAGAAATCTGATGGCGCTGGTTGAGTTCAGCCGGACCGTAAACCAAAGCCTCGACCTTGATTTTACTCTGAACAACCTCCTTTTCAGTTGTATGGGGAAGTTCCTAACGACCAAGGGTTTGGTGATCTTAAACCGGGAAGGAACTGCGGTTATCCGTTCCGCTAAAGGGATACCCAACGAAGAGATAGAGAAATTCAACACCGGAAGTGTGAAATTTGGCGGGGAAGAGGAGATTAGACCGGCACTTCCGGAGCTTGGTGAGTCAATTATTTTGCCAATTTCTTCTTCCCGGGGGGAACTTGGCTGTTTAGTTCTCGGTGAAAAAATTACGAAGAAAGACTACACAACCGAAGAGACTGAGTTTCTGAAAACGGTTATAAATATAGCCGCCACCGCTGTGGAAAATGCACTGATTATTGCCGAATTGAAAGAAGTGAACAGAAACCTGGACGGAAGAATAAACCGGTTAAGTTCACTTTTTGAACTAAGCAAAGAGTTTGGCTTGCTTTCCGATGAAAGAAGGATCAGCAAACTTTTGGCGTACTCTTTACTTGGGCATTTTCTTTCATCGATCTACGCAATAATTTACTTTGAAGAGGGGCACAACCGCGTAATAGATACCACAGTGCCAAAAATTAAAGAAATAGTTGAAGATTTGGCAAATCGTTCGATCACCACTCATCACCTCGGGGCTTCGGTTAAAGAGCTTCATCCCGATTTATCGGGGCTGAAAATTGAATTAGTGGTGCCGATGAAAATTCAAAACGAAACTAAAGGTTTGATTCTACTCGGGAAAAGGGGCGGCGCATACGATTATGAAGAGACTGATATCGAGTTTATCTATTCAATAGGAAGCCTTGCCATTATTTCATTAGAGAATAAACACCTCTTTATGGAGGCATTGGAAAAACAAAAACTTGAGGAAGAATTAGAACTTGCAAAGGATATTCAAAAAAATCTGTTGCCAAAATCTATTCCGGAAATGAAATTTTATGATATTGCCGCCACTTCAATTTCTTCAAAGCAGGTGGGAGGCGACTATTACGACATTATCCGAAAAGATGACACGAACTACTACATCGCAATCGGGGATGTTTCCGGTAAGGGGGTGCCTGCTTCTTTGCTGATGGCGAATCTTCAGGCGTTTTTGAAATCGATCTGCAGGCAGGAGGCCGAAATTTCGTCTTCCACCGGTATTATTAATGATTTAGTTTCGGAAAACACAACAGACGGCAGATTTATTACATTTTTCTGGGGGATAGTTAACGATGAAACACGCAGCTTCACCTATGTGAATGCAGGGCACAACCCGCCCCTGTTGGTGAGAGCCGGTGAAATCAGGTACCTTGATAAGGGGGGGATAATCCTGGGGGTTATGCCAACAATGCTGCCTTATGCTTCGGAAACGATTGAACTGCAGCAGGATGACCTGTTGGTGCTTTTCACCGACGGTGTTACCGAAGCAAAAAGCCCCGAAGATGAAGAGTTCACTGATGAAGCATTGGAAGCGTTGGTGAAATCCATTACCGGGTTGCCGGCAAATAAGGTATTGGAGAGAATAACGGAAGAAGTAAATAAGCACGCAAACGGCGCTATGCAGTCGGATGACATTACCGTAATTGTGATAAAAGTTAAATAAATTGAGAATCAGTAACATTTTCTTCGACAGAAAGTTTGCAATAAATTTTTTCACCACAATCGTTATGCTGATTGGGTTGTTGAGTACATACCAAATTATATTCATCAACAGCACTTCCAACGATGAGTGTTTATGGTACGCAGGCAAAAACAGCCGGGGCGAGTGGGGCATCGTAATAAGGGATGTGTTGCCCGGTGGGGCTGCGGATTTGGCAGGGATAAAAAACGACGATATGCTGCTGGCAATCAACGGCAAAATGGTGAACAACGCGTTTGACGCGCAAAAAATTCTGGATAAGTTGGATTACGGCGAGCTTGCTGAATACACAATCGACCGAAACGGCAAACAACTAACCGTGAATGTGAGGGTTAAGAAAGTTTTAAATTATCTTGACCTTAGCTACAACATATTTCTGCTGGTCTGGCTTGCTGTCGGGTATTTAGTCCTGATTTCAAATCCTACCGGTATAGTTAATGTTTTATTTTACCTGATAGGTTTCCTGGGCGTTCTTTCAACCACCCGCGGAGCTTTTATTGATCGGTTTGTTTACCTTAACCCGAAATTTGAAGTGCCGGAGTGGTATTTTTACCCCTGGATAGTTATTAATTCGTTTTCTGCCGGCGTGTTTATTCACTTTTTTCTGAGGTTCTTCAAAAAAGGTGATGGGCTATACCAACGGTATGAAGTTTATGTAAATTACGCCATTGTTATTATGGTTTCCATTTATGCCATAATTGACACACATTTACGAATCATTGCCGGTGGGGGAAACGGAACCGGAGTGCAGCCTGATCTTGTGTTTACCATTTTACACATGATTGCTTATAATTTTGGGTTAATAAGTTTAATTGTAGGCACTATCAGGCAGTGGCGCTCACCTGAAGGGGTGCCTTTAAGATGGCTTACGGGAATTTATATCCTCGGGTTTTCTGCAATGGTGGGGGTTGCTTTCTTTGCCCCGCGCAACAACCTTATATTTTACAATAACCCCGAATTTTATTTGGTGCTTTTAACCCTTTCGTTGATACCGATCTCTTTTGCCTACGCAATTTTCAGGTATCAGCTGATGGATGTTAGCATTGTTGTGAAGAATACGATACTTTACGGCACCGTAACCGTGATGGTTGGCGTTCTTTATTTTGTGGCAATTTATGTTGTCGGGCAGATGATCGGCAATGCTTTCGGGGCTGAATACAGAAATTTTGTTGCTCTTTTAAGTTTTGTAATTTTTGCGCTTGCTTTCAAAAATACAATTGAACGGTTGCAGGATTTGATTACAAGGAGGTTCTTCCCCGACCAATATTCGAACACACAGATTCTAATGGGTTACAGTGAAGAACTGGCTAATATTGTGGGGATGGAGAATATTCTCAAATCAGTGAGCCGAACTTTTAAAGACCTGATCCTTGTCAAAAAATTTGCCCTTTATCTTTCCGAGGGGGATACTTTTACACTTGCTGCTGATTTTGGGGTTACTGACAGGCGAGAGAAGCCGGATTCTTCGATCTCCGAGTTAGAGCCAAGATATAATTTCTTCCTTGAAGAGGGGAAAGACAAGGTAATAACCCAAAAATCTTTGGAAGTTTTTATCGGCGGAGACGCTTCATGGGTAACAAGTGAGAATTTCCCCCTTATTATTCCACTGAAAGTTAACAGGAAGATAACCGGGCTTATGTTTCTTGGTGAGAAACTTAACGGCAGACCTTATGCCCAGAAGGATATAGATTCAATTAGTTCTGCCGCTTCACAAATTGCGGTTTCGTTGGAAAACGCAAGGCTTTATGAGGAAGAAACAAAAAAAGTACAACTTGAACGCGATCTTAATGTTGCACGGGAGATACAGGAATCACTATTGCCGGGCAGTTTTCCGATTAACGAGAATATTGAGATATACGGCAGAATGGTACCCGCATCGCACATCGGTGGTGATTATTTTGATGTGATTAAGGTATCGGACTCACAGTTTTTCTTAGTGATAGGCGATGTAAGCGGCAAGGGGCTTCCTGCAGCTATTCACATGACGAGGGTGCAGGCTATGCTTCGGATGCTTTGCACGAACGACAGAACCCCCTCAGTGATTTTGAAAGAACTTAACCGTCAGATTTACAGCTCGCTCGGTAAAAATTGGTTCATAACGATGACGCTGATTGGTTTGGACACCGACAAGAATTGCATCTGCATCTGCAGAGCCGGGCACACTCCTGTTCTTATCTCGCAAAACGGGAGAACAGACTTTCTGCAGCCGAGAGGGTTAGCGGTCGGGTTGGATAAAGGTGACCTGTTTGACCTCCACTTAGAAGAATTAAAACTTGAACTTCAGCCCGGCATGTCAATGCTTCTGTTTTCCGACGGTGTTACCGAAATGATGAACCCGGAAAATGAACTTTTTGGCGATGAAAGACTGAAAGCCGTTTTTAATGAGTTTAACGGTTCGAGTGCGCCGGAAATGTATGAAAAGTTAAGTGAACAACTCAGCAATTTTCGCCGGGATCGGGAGGCATACGATGATGAAACTGCGCTGTTTGTAAAGATTAAAGCGTGAGGAAGCATCAGGGATTTTCAATTGTGCGATAGTTGACTATTCGAGACAATTCAAGACTATTCGTCCGGTTTGCGCACCTTTTATGATTTTTACCGGAAATGCGGAAATATTATGAGTAAATATTTTTAATCAATTATAAATTGGCAATTCCTCTATATTTAGTTTAATAACTTCGAAAAATATCAAAAGAATTTATTTGTTCACAGTTACATCTACAATTACATCTTTTCTCCCCACAAACAACATCGGATATGGAATTTCTTAATCAGGCGTGGGAGGTAATTAATCACTTAGATAAATACCTTGAAATGATAGCGGCACATTTTGGCAGGGTTACCTATATTTTCCTTTTTTTGTTGATTTTTTTGGAAACCAACTTTGTGCTTACGCCAATTCTGCCCGGTGTAACAATTATTTTTGCGGCGGGTGCGCTTGCAGCGGTTGGGATGCTGAACATCTATGCGCTGATACCTATTTTTATTTTTGCGGTTTTTTTCGGTGATATTCTGAACTATGTTCTCGGGCGATACTGGGGCGAAAAAGCGTACAAATTGGATAATAAGTTTATTCGCCCCTCATACCTTAAAGCTACGGAAGCTTTTTTTGATAAGCATGGGAGGACTACGATGTTCCTCGCTCGCTACTTCCCATTGGTCAGAACTTTTGCGCCTTTGGTTGCGGGCATCGTTAAGATGAAATTTGTGCCGTTTTTGGTGGCAAGTGCCCTTTCTGCAGCAATTTACATCACAATCTATACCCTTGCGGGTTATTTTTTCGGAAGCATACCTTTTGTTAAAGATAACCTCACTGTAACTCTTTTCGTGGTAGCATTTGCTTCGGTTATTCCTATGATCTACAAGGCGCTGATGAAATATTTGCGCCATAAAAAGGTTTCAGGGTGAGAGAGAATTGCCGGATAATTAGGTTTTGAGGCAAAAACATTCTTGCGGGTGAATGCAAAAAACCATACGAGGCGAGTTAACAGGTAGTGGGGGTAGGAATGACGGAAGCACCGGCAATGTATATTGCAGAGGTGAAAACCATACGGGTTGAGTTAACAGGTGGCGGATGAAAAAACTATTGAAAATATTGTAAAACAAAAAAGAGGCAGCCTTTTGGGACTGCCTCTTTTTTTTTGTCAGGTTTAATTTTTAGTCTTAAGTCTCTAATTTTTAGTTTTAACCTTCAGTCTTTAATCTTTAATTTTTAGTTTAAACTTTCTTTCTTCAATTGTTCTGAAAGTTAACCAAAAAAACTTTAAAAATTAAAAAGTATTCTTAATTTTCTTTTTACGGCGAACATACACGGTTACCCGGTTGCCCGATACCATTTTAGAAAGTAATATTAATTTTCTTTTTAAGCGCATAATCAAGAACGAACGCACTCGCCACGAAGATTGATGAGTATGTTCCGATGATTATACCGAAAAAGAGTGTGAACGCAAACGCACGAATAACCTCGCCGCCAAGGAGCAAGAGAATGAATACAGTCAGCAGCGTTGTACCGATGGTAAGAACCGTTCTGCTCATTGTTTTGTTGATAGCCTCGTTCATGTGAGCAAAAAGGTCACCGCCCTTGTGAATGCGCATCGTTTCGCGCACTCTGTCGAACACGATAACTGTATCGTTGATAGAATACCCGATAAGGGTAAGAAATGCAGCGATAACGGTGAGGTCTATCTCCAAGTTCAAACCGGGGATTACATCGTAGAGCAGCGAGAAAATTCCGAGAGTTAGCAACACATCGTGAAACAACGCCAAAACCGCACCTGTGGCAAACACTAATTTGAAACGGAAACCTAAGTAAATAAGGATTCCAAGGAGTGAGAGAACCACGGCGATAACAGCATCTCTTTTAAGTTCAGCACCAATCTTGGGGCCTATTCTGTCTTCTCTTAAAACTTTGAACGAGTTGTCTTTTAACTTGGTACGCAGGTTTTCTTTAATGATATCCGCAACACCAATTCTGACGATAACTTCGGTGTTTGTGGGTTCCATCGAGACACGGGAAGCCTGAAAACCGTTATCAAAAAGCACTTGTGTAACATTTGTTGCGGTATCGGGTCCCGGAAAATCGTAGATATAAGAGCCGGTATTTGGGTCTTCTTTTTTGTGAATTGCCATACCTGGGTAAGCAGCTTTAATTTTTTCGTCTATACTCGAAACAATTTTCGTTTTTGCCTCTTTAGGCACCTCCTGCAACTCGGTTCTGATTAGAGTACCGGTTTCAGCGCCGAAAGTTTTTACTTCGATATTACCAAGACCAATGTTGGTAAGGTATTTCCTTATTTGTGTAACATCAATAGGTTTATCAAACCCGAGCACCACTTCAGTGCCGCCCTTAAAATCGATACCAAAATACAACCCCCGTGCGAGAATGCTTATCAATCCGAGCACGAAAATAATGGTTGAAAGCATATAGAAGTATTTCCTCTTACCGAGAAAATCAACATTAAGATTATGAAAAATTCGCATTATTTATAAAACTCCTAAATTCCTTTACAGATTAACCGATTGAGACAGGGTGACCCTTGTCGGTGAAATATTCAAAAACAACTTTTGCTATTACCAACGCTCCGAAAAGCGAGGTAAGAATACCAATCATAAGTGTCAGAGCAAACCCCTGTACCGGACCGGTACCAAACTGATACAGGATAATACTGGTGATAAGAGTTGTGATGTTGGAGTCCCAGATAGCAGCTCCTGCTTTAGCGAAACCACCTTCAACGGCGGCTTTAGCAGTTTTGCCGAGCGCCAGTTCCTCCCGGATTCTTTCGTATATCAGCACATTTGCGTCAACCGCCATACCGATGGTTAACACGATACCGGCAATACCGGGTAGTGTAAGAGTAGCCCCGAAAGCAGCAAGCGTGCCGATAATCAGAAAAATAACAAATACAAGAGCGAATGAGGCAATTCCTCCGGCGCCGTTATAATAGACGATCATAAAGAGGGCTACAAGAAGGAAACCAAAAAGCACCGATTGCAAACCGGCTGAAATGGAGTCTTCACCGAGCGATGGACCAACGGTTCTTTCTTCGATAATTTCAACGGGTGCGGAGAAGGCACCGGCGTTAAGGATGTTGGCAAGAAGTTTAGCCTCGTTGAGGTCTTTCATACCGTCGATCTGGCTTCTTCCGCCGGTGATTTTGGTTTTAATTGTAGGTGCAGAGTAAATAACACCATCGAGCACAATGGCGCATCTTTTATCGATATTAGCCCCTGTAATTCTTGCCCATTCAACCGAGCCTTCAGAGTTCATCGTCATCGAAACGACAGCGCCTGCGCCGCCGGTTGGGTCAGGTGTTCCGACCGCTTCGGTGATTACACCGCCGGTAAGTTCGGCTTTTTTATTAACGCAGAGCAGATAGTAGAATTTTTCGTCGCCTACGCCCGCAGGGTTGTTCATAAACAAGAACTCGTCGTTATCGCTAAGAACCGCCTGCGCAACGGGCGAGTCTAACATTTTCTGAACTTTATCTTTGTTAACAGCGGGCACATAAATATCGCCGTTTTGCTGGTTAATTTGCAGAAGAACAAACAGTGGGTTTTCTTTAGCGATTTGTTCCTGCGATTTAGCCGCGGTATCGTTAGCGGCTTTTTTGGCGGCGGTATCGTTTTGTTTACCGGTATCTTGCTTAGCCACGGCGGTAGAGTCAGGCTTTGCCACAGCGGTAGAGTCAGCCTTGGCAGTTTGGTTCTCAGATGTTTTTGCGGAATCAACGGTATCCTCAACCTTACCGGCGGCAATTGCTTTATTCAATTGTTGAATTTTCTCAATGGCATATTGCGGATCACGCACCATTTTGAACTCTAACAGAGCAGTGCTTTGAATCAGTTGCCTTGCTTCTTCTTCGTTTGCAATGCCGGGTAGTTCAACGACGATACGGGCGTCACCCTGTTTTTGAATTGTCGGCTCCGAAACGCCGTATTGGTCAATTCTGTTTCTTAAGATTTGTTCGGCACGGGCAACGGCGTCCACCGCCTGATCGTGCAGTTGTGAGGCAATTTTAGAGTCGTCATCATCAATAGTGCCGAAATATCTGTTCAGGCTGATTTTAGCTTTCTGCAATTTTTTGACAAAAACATCAACTACCGATTCATCGTTAGCAATAGCCTCTTTGGAAGCTTCATCGAGTAATTTTAGAAAAGTTTGGTCAGGCTCGTTGGCAAGTTTTTTAAGCAGTTCTGTAGTGTTCACTTCGAGAACCACACGCATACCGCCTTGAAGATCCAACCCGAGTTTTAGCCTTTTCGCTCTGTCTTTAGCATAGTCAGGGTCGGCAGTTTTTAACGAATCTTCAAAATTTTTGAGTTGTGTTTCCAGTTCAACTTTATCAATTTTGGGATTTTTCGCCAGAATCAGCTGCTTTTGAGCGGCAACTTTTTCTTCGATAGCCGTGGTGTTCAGGTAATCTTGATATGTCGGGAATAAAAAGTAAGCCGACAAAGCAACTAATGCAACAGTGATCAGGATCCTGTAGATGTACTTTTCCATAAGTTAACTTAACTCGATTATTTAAAATGAAAAAAAATTCAGAACAGCAATTTACGGTTAAGTCCTTAAAAATTCAACTTATTTGGCAATGCACCATGTTAATAAATCGAAAAAAAGTGCCGGAATTGTTAAATTTAAGTTTGTATTAGTGATAAATTTTAAAATTTTCAGGAAGAAAAGAAAATTTAATGAAACCGAAAGAGATTTTAAGTAACCGGTTTTCGGCTGACGAAGTTGCTTCGTTGCCGGAGAGAAGCGAAATAAAAGAGAGTGATAAGTGGGATGTAACCCACATTTTTGCGAATGACGCCGCCTGGGAAGAAGAATTTTCTGCTGTTCAAAAAAAGCCCGAAAAGTATTCGGAGTTCAGGGGTAAGATTTCCGGAAGTGCTGCTTCACTTGCCGAATGTATTAAGTTTGACGAGGAAGTTTCGATTTCTCTCGGGAAGCTTTACTTATATGTTATGCTGCAGAAAGACAGCGACCTGCGCGTTAATCTTTACAGAGGGATGCACGACAGGATCAGCAATCTGATTACGATTGTGGGTTCGAAGTCATCGTTTATTCTGCCGGAAATTAACAGCACACCCGATGAAATAATAGAAGAGGCTATCCAAAAGCACGGTTTGGCAGAGTACCGGCACTTCTTTGATGACCTCAGAAGGAAAAAAGCCTACACCCTTTCGGAGAAGGAAGAGATGCTGATGGCGCTTTCGGCGGGCGTTCTGAACGGGGCTTATGAGGTTTTTTCGATCTTTTCGGACGCAGATTTGCAATTCCCAAGTGTGAAAGATGAAAACGGCAACGAGATTGAAATTTCCAACGGAAGGTTTTATGCCTCGCTTTATTCGAAAGACGCCGCCTACCGCGAAAGGGCATATAAAGCGTTTTATAAGCCTTTTATCGACTATTCAAACACTTTTTCGGTTATTTTTAACAATAATCTTAAGGGTAAAATTTTCAATGCAAGGGCGAGGAACTTTGAAAGTTCACTTCAGGCGGCACTTCACGCAAATAATATCCCCGTTGCGGTTTACGACAACCTGATTGATACAGTTAACGCAAACCTCGCGCCGATGCACCGGTGGGCGGAAATTAAGAGGGAGCGGCTCGGGAAAGATAAAATTCATCCGTACGATGCTTATGTTACCATTTTTGATACTGCGGATGTTAAAAAATATTCGTGGAGTGAAGCCGTCGGGCTTGTATTGGATTCGTTGGAAGTGATGGGCACGGGCTATGTGGATATGCTTAAAAAGGCTTTTAACAACAGATGGGTGGATGTTTATGAAACCGCAGGGAAGCGCTCGGGGGCATATTCTTCAGGTTGTACATACGGCACACACCCTTATGTTTTGATGAATTTTTCGGGGATGCTGAACGATGTTTTCACGCTTGCACACGAGATGGGGCACAACATGCACTCGTGGTTTACGGGTGAAAACCAGCCTTTTGTGTATGCCGATTATTCGATCTTTTTGGCGGAAGTTGCCTCAACTTTCAATGAATCGTTGTTGTTGGAGCACCTGATAAAAATTTCGACCACGAAAGAGGAAAAACTTTCGTTGATGGAAAAATATCTGAACAGCGTTACCGCCACTTTTTACCGTCAGACTATGTTTGCGGAATTTGAAAAAACTGTGTATAGCCGCGTGGAAGCGGGCGATGCGCTTACTGTTGAAGAGCTTCGTGAGCTTTACAAATCAGTCTATTCTAAATATTGGGGCGCTGCCATGGAAGTGGATACTGAAGAAGAATATACCTGGGCAAGGGTGCCGCACTTCTATTACAATTTCTATGTTTATCAGTATGCAACAGGAATGGCAGCCTCGGAAGCTTTGGTTAGCCTTGTGAGAAAAGAGGGTGAACCGGCGGTTAACCGTTATCTCAATTTTCTGAAAGCGGGCAAATCTGACTATGCCATTAATATTTTAAGAAATGCCGGTGTGGATATGGCTAAACCTGACGCCATTAAAGCAGTTATCACCAAAATGAGCACAATCCTTGATGAAATGGAAAGGATGGCGTAGGAGCTATTTAAAGCTAATATTAGCCTTTCTGGAACCTGTTCCGCCACCCCAGTTCAGGCTTTGATCCCTCAGGTTAGCCTGCTGGTTTTGTTGTTGGTTAGCCTGTGGTGTGTATGAAATAGAGCCTACTTGCATCCCCCGATAGCTTGCCTGCTGGTTGTTAACCACTTCAAACAGGTTTCTTTTTGGTAAATCTTGCTGAACAACAGGCATTTGTATTCTGCTTTGAGTTCTTATCCTGCGGTTTTCAATATCTCTTCTGACGGGCGGTACCATCGGGTCAGAACTTTGAGGTGCTGCCTGCCCCGGCTGTTGGTACTGTTGCTGATATTGCTGTTGCTGGGCTTGTTGTTGTTGCGCTTGCTGGCTTGAATCGATGTTCACTTTCGAGCGGTCAACATCCGGTATTTTCGCTTTTCTTACTTTCGTCTTTTTATCGGGGTTTTTCAGCATTGCCATCTGTGCGGCATAAAGTTCAGGCCCCGTTTTTTGCGGTTTTTTGCCGGTAATCAGCGCTTTAATTTTTGCATACGAGAAAGCGATAATAATGAATACAACGATAAGAATCGTGAAAACAATAACAACATTTTTAACTAACGGGATTATATCGGTATTCATTTATTCAGGCTAATTTATTATCTGTTTTCCTTTGGATATTGCCACACCCTCGCACATATCTTAGAACAGGGAACATCTGTATCAGGTGCATTCGGGTGAACAAAAAATAGTAAAAAATATTTTCAAACTTAAACCGTAATGTAATAAAAATTTTTTGACTAAAATAAGCAGCAGCCTTAAAGATGCACGCTACAGGCTTAAAACATCGATACAGATCACATAATTATAATTTATAATAAAGTTCGTGTTTGTATTTTTCACGAAATCGTGGTAAATTAGCCGTTCTATTTTATTTTTTTTCACCCGGAGATCTGAAATAATGACAAAAGCCGATTTGGTAGATATTATCGCTGCCGGCACAGGACTTACAAAGCTGGAAACCGAAGCCGTTGTGGAGGGATTTTTTAAAAGCGTAATCGAAGCCCTGGCTGAAGGGAGAGGAATTGAAATCAGGGGTTTTGGTACCTTTAAAGTTAAGAAAAAAGCTGCAAGGTATGCCAGAAATCCCAAGAGTGGAGAAAAAGTTTTCGTGCCCGAGCACCACATCCCTGTTTTTAAATTCTCTAAAGATTTTAAAAATCGGGTTGACGACGGCATGAAAGGGAAATAACCTCCCTTTTTAAATTACAACCATTTTAAATTATGGATAGAGAAACCGGTTTTAGGAAATGTGCTAACTGTGGGACTGAAAACAGCCCCGACTCTTCCTTTTGCAAGAATTGCGGTTCACCGCTTTCTGATGAAACAGGGAAGAATCCGGCACATCCTGTCAGAAGAATATCCCGAAAACGCAAGGCTAAAGGGTCAAACTCCGAAAGCAAAGCCGCACTGATTGTTTTTGTGGTGCTGCTGATTGGGGGGTTACTGCTTCTTTCAGGTTCGGGGACTTTCGATTTTCCGAAAGCCGACACTTCCCACGAGGGGCATAATCACCCTACGGATCAGAATCCGATAATTCCACCGGATGCCGGAAATAATGCTGCAGCGCTTAACTCTCAGATTGCTAATCTGGAAAATTTGCTGGCTGCTGAACCCGGAAACGACTCGCTGCAACTTGAATTAGCACATAAATATTTTGATAAGAAAGAGTTCACAAAAGCGATTAATGGCTATACACTCTATCTGAAAAACCACCCCAACTCACCGGAAGTGCTGACCGATATGGGGGTTTGCTATTTTAACTTAGAGAATTTTGCCGAGGCGGAAAAGAATTTTTTGAAAGCTTTGGAACTTGACCCCCAACAACAGATTGCCAACTTAAATATGGGAGTTGTTAAATTGGTTCAGGACCAAAGGGATGCTGCAAAAGAATGGCTGACAAAAACAGTTAGGCTGAACCCAAACTCTGAAACAGGTTCAAGAGCTAAAGCCTTGTTAAAAGAAGAATTAAAAGTTGATTTAGATAACTAAAATTTAACTTTTTAACTTCTGTTTTCAATTTGATTTAGATTAAAAATTAAAATTAAAAATTTAAGAAATAAAAAACCAACAATTAACCCGGAGATTTAAATGCCCTGCGGAAAAAAGCGCAAAAGACATAAAATGTCAACGCACAAGCGTAAAAAAAGACTGAGAAAAAACAGACATAAGAAAAAAGTAAGATAGCCTGAAATAACATTGACGGCTTCTTAAGTTTTTATGAAGCCACCTTAGCTCAGCTGGTAGAGCAAATCATTCGTAATGATTAGGTCGCCGGTTCGAATCCGGCAGGTGGCTCCCCCTTCGTTTAAGGAGGAGGCTGTTGGTCACCACGGAAACTGAACTCATCGCCATTGCAGCACCTGCGATCATTGGATCTAACAAGAACCCATTAAAGGGGAAAAGTACACCCGCCGCTATTGGTATCCCAATCATATTATAGATAAACGCCCAGAATAAGTTCATTCTGATAGTTTTAACCGTTGCTTTCGAGAGTGAAATGGCGTTTATTATCTTCATCAGGTCAGCTTTTATGATGGTCATTTTGGCAACATCAATTGCGATGTCGCTGCCGGTTCCCATAGCAATGCTGATATCCGCCTGTGCTAAGGCGTTGCTGTCGTTTATACCGTCGCCGACCATACCGACGGTTTTTCCTTTCGCCTGAAGTTCTTTAATGAACTCCGCCTTATCAGCCGGAAGCATTTCGGCTTTGAAGTGTTGAATTCCGGCTTTTTCGGCTATTTTTTGAGCAGTTGCGGGGTTATCACCCGTTAACATATAAACATCTATGCCGCTGAGTTGCAACTGCCTGATTGCTTCAACAGATGTATCCTTTATTTGATCTTCAATTGCAATAACTGCAAGAGCGTTTGTTTCGTTTGCGAACCAGATAACTGTTTTTGCGTTATCTGTCCATTGAACGGCTTTTTGATTCAGGTGCTCCGGAATTGCAATGTTGTGCTCCCTGAGCAGTTTTGCGTTTCCTATGAAGTAGCGTGCTCCCACTATCGTTCCGTATGCTCCCATACCGGTCAGGCTTGTGAAGTTTATGATTTCTTTGAATGTCGTGCTCCCGATATAATCCACCACTGCAGCTGCAAGAGGGTGCTCTGACCTTGCTTCAAGCGAGGCAAGTATTTCCGGTTGCGGTGTTGTGTTTTCAGCCCATTGGATATCTGTTACTGCCGGTTTCCCTTCGGTGATTGTGCCGGTTTTATCGAAGATAATAGAATCCATTTTTTTTGCCAGTTCTAAGCTTTCGGCGTCTTTTATCAATATTCCTTGCTCTG
Organism: Ignavibacteriaceae bacterium; assembly: GCA_008933765.1. Classification (GTDB taxonomy): domain Bacteria; phylum Bacteroidota; class Ignavibacteria; order Ignavibacteriales; family Ignavibacteriaceae; genus UTCHB3. Next base: position 90,607 of record WBUK01000016.1, read on the forward strand.
CGCCTTTACCGATACCGACCATAATTGCGGTTGGAGTTGCCAACCCCAAAGCACAGGGACACGCAATAACCAGCACAGTAACCATTGCAAGCAATCCGTGTGTGAACTCGCTTGTTCCGCCGATAACCACCCACGCGGCAAGTGAAAGCAGGGCTATTATTATAACAGTTGGCACAAAAATGGCGGATATTTTATCAACTAATTGTTGCACGGGAGCACGGCTGCCCTGTGCTTCCTGAACCATTTGAATTATGTGTGCAAGAAGTGTATCACCGCCTACTTTTTCAGCCCGGAAGTTAAAACTTCCTTTCTGGTTAATTGTGCCGGCAAATACTTTGTGTCCTGCGGTTTTTTCAACGGGGAGCGGTTCGCCGCTTATCATGCTTTCATCGATAAAAGATGAGCCTGAAACCACGACACCGTCAACTGCAATTTTTGCACCCGGCTTTACTACAATTTCATCACCAACGCGGACATTGGAAAGCGGCACTTCCTTTTGAATTCCATCGAACAGGACTGTAACGGTGTTTGGCTGCAGCCCGATCAGTTTTTTGATTGCCGAGGAAGTTTGCCCTTTTGCTTTGTCCTCAAGGGTTTTGCCCAACAGAATAAATGCGATAACCACGCCGGCAGCTTCAAAATAAACATGTGCTTCAAGCCCTTTGGAGGTCCAAAACTCGGGGTAAACCGTGTTAAAAACGCTGAAAATGTATGCCACTCCCGTGCTTAATGCCACCAAAGTATCCATGTTTGCCGTGCCGTGTTTCAGCTGTTTCCATGCTCCGATGTAGAATCTTCTGCCAAAATAGAGTACGATTGGGGTTGCGAGCACCCACATTATCTCGTTTGCATAAGGCATGCTCATAAAAAACATCCCTATTACAACCAACGGAATCGAAAGCGCAATAGCGCCGGTTGTTTCTAAATAAAGCTTTTTTGACTCTTTTTTTCGGAGGTCGTCAACATCGGTGTTTTTTTCATCGGTAACTAAATCGTAGCCGAAATTTTGTACCGAAATTTTCAGTTGTTCCGGGGTGATAAGTTTTGCGTCGTACTCAACCTGAACGGTTGCGTTGGCATAGTTAACGATCGCCGAGCCAACACCGGGCTGTTTAGCGAGCGTTTTCTGAACTCTGGTTGCACAAGCCGCGCAGGTCATGTTAAGTACGGGGTATGTTTTCTTTGTCATCGTATCTAATCCGTTGCATAAAATTTATAAGAAATTTTCAAAAACCCTTTTTGGCTGTTTTTGGCTGTTTTGGCTGTTTTTGCATTGCAGATTTTAAGCCTTTCAAAAAAACTCAAAAAATGCAAATCAACTCAATCCTTTTGGATGTGTTGGCGTTGCATATTTTTAAGGAGTTTTTAGAAATCCTTTTAGATGTTTCTTTGAATTGCTGCTTCTTTGAATTTCTTAATAACAATTCTGACTAACCTCGTCGGAATTGTACCCTATCTCGCAGGATTAGCGCCACATCTCGCCCAATTTGTGCCACATCTTTCAGGATTAGCGCCACATCTCATCCGTTTTGTGCCATAATTTTAATTTAAAATATAACTTATTAGATGTAAAAACACAAAACAGGTTCAATTTAAAAGAAATTTTTTGTTGAGCATGTAAAAATTTTTCCCTATTTTGTTGGTAATGCTTTTTTGAATTATTTCACAAATATTTCAATACTAAAATATCGATAATTGTTGGTATTTTTAATCCATAGCAGGCGGCGTAAATTTTTGTTACTTCGGGAATTTTTTATTACTTCGGGAAAATTGAATGACAGAACAATTACTTTTTGGTCAATATAGAATAGAATCCACCATAGGGGTGGGGGGAATGGCAGTGGTTTATAAAGCTTATTATCCCCCGCTTGATAAATACTTTGCAATAAAAAAATTGTCTGATACCCTATCAGCTGACCCTGATGCAAGATTAAGATTCCTCCGTGAAGCACGCACGCACTCAAAACTTGAACACCCAAACATTGTTCGATTTCACGATATTTTAGGGGACGCAAATTCCAACGATGTGTATATAATCATGGAACTTGTGGAAGGGAGAACACTTTCGAAAATTATAGGACGGGAAATGGGGCCCATCCCATTTGAGAAAGCATGGGTATGGTTTAAACAAATTTTAGAAGGAATTGGCTACGCTCATTCCATGGGTGTTATTCATAGAGATTTGAAGCCCGGTAATATAATTGTTACGCCTGAAGATAAAGTGAAAGTTTTAGATTTCGGTATCGCCAGAGACGAAACCGGGCAAACGATCACCCAGACCGGTCAGGTGGTGGGAACACTACAATACGCCAGCCCGGAGCAAATTCGGGGCGAAAGAATTGACCAAAGGAGCGACATTTACAGCTTGGGTATCACGCTTTACGAAATGGTCGCAGGTTGCCTGCCTTATGATTTTGCACCTAACTCAAGTTCTTATCAAATAATGCATAAGATTTTAACCGAAAATTTACCGGACCCTCGAAAATTTTATCCGCATATTCCTGAAAATATAGTACACGCAATATTTAAGGCAACTGAAAAAGATATTGAAAAAAGAACTCAATCGATAAATAAATTTATTTCAGAGTTAACCTCAACTGAAGAATTTTTAAATGATAACAGCTTTAATGAACCACTTAAAGCAAATATTTATTCAGATCCGACGGATTATTTCCAAAAGCCAAAATCCAATTTTAAGGACAAAGAGGAGTTAAAATCTGTTTCGATTGAGTCCCAGATAGAGAAACTAACCGAATTGTCGATGATTTTTCCGAATTTTAGAGTTACCGGTAAACCAAATGAAATTGTTATGGTTAATAATGAAGATGGGGCTGAATCTATTCGAAATAAATATAAAGCAATTGGTTCAATAAGTTTTCTTTTTATTTTCATGCTCTTCTTAGGAGTACCGGGTGTAGGTTCATTATTGGGGTTAGGGACCGTGTTTATTTATAGATATTTCTATAAAGAACACAAATTTATACAGGAAACACTCAAAATTACCGATAACGAATTAATCTTACAGAAAAAGCGTGAGGTTGTAGAATATCCACTTTCAGAGATTTCTGAAATCAAATTTACTGCAAATTTAAAAGCTTTTGAATTACGACTTACTAACCCTCCAAGACCGCCCTATGATTTTTTTAAAAATACGAAGACGGAATTGATGAACAGTTTAATTCCAATACTAAATAATATTTTGAGTCTCCGAAAAAATTAAGTTTATATTCAAGGGAAAAATGTGAAATAATCTATTACAACTCAATTTTTTGAATAAATCGTTAAAATATTACAATACTTTATGAAAAAGACCGTAATTTAAGAGGGAGTTCTAAAAATTTAATATCATCATCAAAATAAACCAAGTGCCCCAAATTTATTTTGGCAGATTTATGCCGGTCGGTAATCTTTTATCTCAGTGAGAATAAGTAAACTTATTTTTTTACAACATAAATTAAGCAGATCGATATGGAAAATTTAAACAAAGTTGCACGGGTTGCAGTTCTTTTCTGGATCCTTCGGATGGTAACGGTTACATTAGCTGGTTTTATCCCCGAAATAATTTACCGTCTTTTTAAGTTAACCAGAGATTCAGATTTCATTATATTCATCGTTATTCTTGCACTTACCGTCACAATCACACAAATAACCCGAAAGAAATATGTATCGGCGTTGTTTTGGTCAACCTTTATAATTTTAGTTACCTTAAGCGATGCACTGTTGGGAATAGTTTTACGGGCGTTAGAAGGGGATGCACTAATCAGCCTCATACTCTTTCTCGCCGGTTTTGTAATTACAATTTTTCTTTGGTACCAATCAAACCAAAACCTCGATGTTTATCCGATTAAAGAACAACAAAGAGAAATATTCTATTGGGTTACCTTTTTGTTTGCAAACGGCGTTGGTGAGGCGTTAGAAATTGAACTTGTCATTTTAACAGAAATGAGATACTGGGACATATTTGCCATTTTCGTTTTGTTACTCGGAATTGTAGTTTTATTACACTATAGTACAACAACTAACCGAAACATCCTGTTTTGGCTGGCAATTATCTTTACCCAGCCATTGGGCTATATATTTAAAGGTTTTATGGTGTCCTCGGGGTTTGAAGGTGGTTTAGGTTTGGGATTGGAGGGTGGTTTCCTTATTGGGATTGTAATGCTTACGGTTATATTACTTTTAGCCCACAACTTTGAAGATTTGGAGAAGATAGAGGTTTCGGATATTTTCCAAAGAAATAAGTACAGAGCTTTTTGAAGCCTTTTCAACAACTATTTTGATGATTTTAAAACAGAGAGAAAATGATGAATGAACAACTTCTTTTTGGTCAATACAGAATAGAGTCAACTTTGGGAATTGGTGGCATGGCAGTTGTGTATAAAGCCCACCACATCTCACTTGATAAACCATTTGCGATAAAGAAATTATCCGATACCTTAGCTGCAAACCCGGAGGCAAAAATGCGTTTCATCCGGGAGGCACGCACCCACGCAAAACTTAAACACCCTAATATTGTTGAATTTCACGATATCCTGAATGACGAGGCAACCGGTAATGTTTACATCGTTATGGAATATGTAGAGGGGAGAACGCTCTCAAAAATTATCGGGAAGGAAACGGGGCCCATCCCCTTTGAGCGGGCATGGATTTTGTTCAAACAAATTTTAGATGGAATTGCTTACGCCCACTCTATGGGGATTGTTCACAGGGACTTAAAACCGGGGAACATGATTGTTACGCCCAAAAACCAACTGAAAATTTTAGATTTTGGAATCGCACGCGACGAAACAGGGCACACGATAACACAATCCGGGCAAGTGGTCGGCACGCTTCAATACGCCAGTCCCGAACAAATTCGCGGGGAAAAAATCGACCAAAGAAGCGACATTTACAGCTTGGGTATCACCCTTTACGAAATGGTGGCGGGGCGCTTACCGCTTGAACTTGACACAAATTCAAGCTCATTCCAAATAATGCAGCGGGTAGTTTCGGAAGAATTTCCCGATCCGCGAAATTTTTATCCGCACATTCCCGAATATGTTATAAATGTACTTGCAAAAGCAACCGCCAAGAATATTAATGAGCGAATTCAGTCGGTTAACCAATTTAAATCCTTTTTTGAAGGCGTAAATCTGCCTGAAGAGCCGGCAAGCGGAAGTTTTCAGTTTGTGCCCGAGCAACCGAGTACGCCACCATTGCCTGAAAACCGGAGTCAATTTTCTTCACCTTCGTCGGGGTACGGAACTTCACAACCGAGTTATGGTGCTCCGCAGGGATATGGTACTTCACAACCGAGTTATGGTGCTCCGCAGGGATATGGTACTTCACAACCGAGTTATGGTGCTCCACAGGGATATGGTACTTCACAACCGAACTACGGTGCTCCACATTTGAATTATGCTCCGCCCGCTTCATTTCCTGTTCAGGTGGAAAGATTGAGGGAAATAAGCAAATTATTCCCAAAATTTGTTCTGAACCAATCGCAAGGAGCATTGATATTAGAAAACGACGAGGACGGAAAAGTTGAGTTTCGTAAATATCTCTTATATGGGATCATAGGATTATTTGTTTTTTTATTCTTGATTTTTTTGAATCGAAATGAAGAACTTGACATATCTATAATTCAACATATCTTTTTAAGTTTGATACGGACTGCCTTTTTCTCGGTTCCGATCTTAGTAACTCTTTTATTCAACACTTTCAGGAAAGAATTTCTTATCATCACAGACAGAGGGTTCATTTTGGAAAAGGACCGTGAAGGGCAACAGGAATTTTTGTATAAAGATATGAGCTGGGTTAATATCGCTCCGGGTTCAAATGCATTGGAAATTAGATTCACCAAGCCGTTGATAAAACCGAAAAGGTTTTTCGTGAATACCAAAAAAGAGTTATTACAAAGAATTTACCCCATAATGAAAGAAATTGCTCAAATGAAGAAACAGTGATTTTTTTGTTAGATCGGTTGAGAATTTTTCGAAAAAATGAAATTAAGCAGCCACTGATTGATTAAATTATTGAAGTGGCGATATTTGCTAAAATTGCGGAGTAAAAAGAGAAAAAACAATGCCTGAGCAACTACTTTTTGGTCAGTATAAGATAGAGTCAACCATTGGAGCGGGTGGTATGGCGGTTGTGTATAAGGCGCATCATGTATCGGTAAACAAGTATTTTGCGATAAAGAAATTGCTCGAGAACATGACTTCCAACCCGGAGGCGAGGCAGCGTTTTCTGCGTGAAGCGCAAACGCACTCGAAGCTTGAGCACCCTAATATTGTTCAGTTCCGTGATATTTTGAGTGCTGCGAACAATGATGATGTTTACATCGTAATGGAGTTTGTTGAGGGAAGAACTCTTTCGAAAATTATCGGAAAAGAAACAGGCCCGATTCCGTTTGAGAAAGCATGGGTTTTGTTCAAACAGATTTTGGCCGGAATTGGGTACGCCCACTCTATGAAAGCTGTGCACAGAGATTTAAAACCGGGCAACATAATCGTAACACCGGATAACAAAGTTAAAATTTTGGATTTTGGAATCGCAAGAGACGAGACGGGGCACACTCTTACCCAATCCGGTCAGATGGTTGGAACGCTACAATACGCAAGCCCCGAGCAAATTCGCGGTGAAAAAATTGACAAACGAAGCGACATCTACAGTTTAGGTATCACACTATACGAAATGGTGGCAGGCAGATTGCCTTTTGATTTTGACCCAAACTCAAGCACCTACCACCTCATGCAACGAGCTCTGACTGAAGATCTACCTGACCCAAGAGACTTTTACCCTTACATTCCCGAAAATGTTGTGGATACTATTTTCAAAGCTACTGAAAAAGATGTTCAAAATCGTATTCAATCGATAGATGAATTTTATGCCTGTTTAATTAATGAAGAAGCACCCAAATATGTAAAAAAGAAAGCTTCCGGTGGTTTTTCAAAGGATTCAACTTGGGAAAGTCCAACCACGAAGCAAATAAATTTAGATTTTAGTTCTATTGAGACTGAGATAATAAATTTAAAAAACTTATCACAAATTTATCCAAATTTTTCCATCAATGTAAAAGATGATGAAATTGAATTAGAGAACAGAGAGGATGGCAAAAAAGTGGTGCGAATTATTCTTTACTTTGTTATTTTATTTTTAATAATAATGTTTTTTTCTAAAGTCTTTATAGAGCCTGGATACCGTTTTAAAACGAAATTAATACTTTCTTATTTGCCATTTTATGCAAGTGCATTATTACCTTTTTTGATTCTTTTAAAAACTAGAATATTTAAAAAAGAGACAATTATTCTTACTAAAGAGTCATTTATACTAAAATCAAAAAAAAATAAATTATCTTTTAATTATATTGACTTGGCTTTAATTACTTATAATTCAAGCCAAAGATCGTTTAAGTTTTTTCCGAAAAACCCTAAGAGTAAGAAGATTCAATTTTTCAAAAATAGTAAGGAAGAATTGCTTCAGGATCTAAACTCAATCCTGAATGATATCTTGAAAAAAGCAAAAGAGTAATTCGGAAAAATCTTAAAAGTGGAAAGATTGATTACAGGTAGCTGAAAGTATGGTTAAATGTTGCACTGACTCACCTCTCCCCAAAAAATCCAGCCTCCTAACTCCTATCCCCAAAAACAAGCCATATCCACCCCAAAAAACAAGCCCCAATTTCTTTAAACCATCCCCCCCCCTAAAATCCGACCCTAACTT
>WBUK01000035.1 GCA_008933765.1 Ignavibacteriaceae bacterium
AATTAAAGGAGAGAAACAAAAAACTTTTGAACGCTAAATTACTAAGGATGAAGGTGCAGGATTATGCCTGACTTTCTACATTATTTTCAACTGTTAAAATTCTGTTTTCCGCTGAACCAGTACAATATCTCTCATTAAAACTTTATCCGGTGATGTGGGTTGAAGAGTGTCTTTTTCGCAAAAAAGTATATATTTCTTCTCAAAATTGGTGTAGTCTTCAGTCTCAGAATAATATTTCCAAAGTGTTATACAATAATCTATAAACAATGAAGAAAATAATAACTGCTCTTTATATCCACTTATAATTCTGGTCTTAAGTTCTATGAAAAAAATCCTTTTTAACGATGGACAAATTAAACAATAATCACAACCCTTATGGATTAATTTTAACCCAGGATTTAAATAAGCCGATTTTGTCTTAAAACTTGGCTCTCCGAGATCTAATTTAATTAATATCGAATCGTCAGGGACATCTCTAACCAAGATTCTTTTTCTCGGGGTATTTTTGAAAGAGGAATGTTTATTTTTTTGAGTTGGTTCTTCCTTAAGAGTAATCTTTCCAGAAGAAGTATCCATTCCTTGAATTATTTCTAATGAAAAAAGCTCTTTCATAAATCAACTAAGTAGAAAATCAAGTTCAGAGGAAGCCTCAAAAATTGAATTGATTTCTTCATCAAAATAAGGGACTGCAACACCTTTTTCCGTAACTTCCATTTTTTCCAATTTACCATTTTTTGCCTGATAGATTGAAATTTTGTTTGGAGAAAGAAAATCGTTTTTATCATAAATGTTCTTGAATTCTTTTAAGAAATTCTCTTTTCCCTCAAACTCATTATTCAGCATGATTAAGTTATTAAGTTCCTTGACCAAAAAATCACTGTGTGTTGTAATGAATACTTTAATCCCACTATTTACCAAAGAGGCAAATAGTTTTGCCATAAATCTTTGATTTCTGAGTGTTAAGTGGCTTTCAGGTTCGTCAACTATTAAAAGGTCCCCTGGTTTAGCAATGCACCGTAAAAAAAAGTAAATATCGACTAAACATCGTGCGGATGAAGAAGCAAGATATAAAGGTATATCAAATTTGTTTATTTTTTTCTTTTTAGTATAAAAACGGATGTCTTTCTTTGTCTCCTTTTTGAATTCAGCTCCAAGTATTTGTTTTAGAATCTCAAAAGTTTTAGTGAGATCAATTTTGGTTCTGTTTTTCTGAAAATTATCAATATTTCTAGTAAAAGCAATATGATCTCTAATTGGAGTTGCATAATAAGCACTCATACCTGTTATTAAATCTAAAGGATGTAAATCATCTTCATTATGTTGCAACTTCTGCAATCCTTCAATCATAAAATTGCGTCTTTCATCCAATTCCTTGTAAAAAAGTGAAATTCCTAACCGTTCAGCAGTTACAATAAATGGGTTTGGTAGAATCTGCGGGATAAAAATACTTTTTAATAAATCTGATAGTAGAAAGGTAAGAGTTGTATTTTCAAGGTCAACTTTACTTGTAAGAGTCAATGTCAAATTAAGTATATTGTTTTTGATTTCACCTTCTAAAGTTGTGTTTTTACCCAATCTAAATTCAAAACGAGAATCTTTTAAAGTTTCAGGAAATAAGTATTCTAATTCAAAAGTCGCATTTTCAAAAATACTTTCTTTATCGTTAAAAATATTCCGAAATAACTTTTTAATGTTGTTTGGAGGAATTCTAACTGTACTCTTATCCATTAGATTTTTTAAATCGAAGTGCTCTAATTTAACCTGACCCTTAACCTTCAATTCATCAACGATTTTTTTTAAATTTCCAAATTTCAGATAATGAGATAAGTATTTTATCACCCCATAGGTGGTGTAAGTAATGTAGGTTTTACCAGAATTATTATCACCGACCAAAACTGTTAGATCGTTTAATTCAAAACTGCTCTCAGAGATTTTGCCGAGATTTTTGATTGTAAGTTTCATCTTAATTTAACTTTATTAAATAAAATGCTCTAAATTGCTATTGGACAAACAGAGAACTAGTAAATTCTTGAAAAAGTTTTATTACGAACAGAAATATAAAGAAATTACAAGATTTTTATAAAAATTTAAAAACTGACGAAATTTAGAAATATATAGAAAAATTATAAAAGGGAACATTTTTTACTTTTTATATTCTTTCGAGGGTATGAAAGAAAGGTAAGTTATGTTCAAAAAAACAAAAAAATGGAGACTGTTCAGAGTTTTGTGTAATTGAAAAATGGGAGATCATCGGAGACTGTTCAGAGTTTTGTGTAATTGAAAAATAGGAGTTCATCGGTCTTCTCCGATTAACGCAGATATTTTTCAAATCTCTCTCCATAAATTATTGTTAATTGAGTTACCATTACCCTCCAATCCCGGAGTCGGTTCCACTTACTGTGAAAATCTCTATAGGCAAGATAAAGCATCTTCAACAAAGCATCATCATGGGGGAAGATACTCTTTGATTTTGTCACTTTTCTAAACTGTCTGTGCA
>WBUK01000028.1 GCA_008933765.1 Ignavibacteriaceae bacterium
CCTTCAAACCATACCCCCCCACTTCAACTTCAATCAAAACCCGCTCAACACCATTCCCCACCACTTCAAAATCCCCATCAAATCCCGTAGGAAAGTATCAGCCCAAGAGAGTGATTATCCCCGCGCAGATACTTCGGCGTGCGGAGGGGGTCTTCATCCGAAATCGAGGAAAACTCGTAGTAGCCGCGCAGTTTAAGTTCGTGAAACGGCTCCCACGCGGTTTCGAACCCGAACCGGAAATCGCTTCTGAGGGGGCTTTGCAGAAACGGCACCGTCCCAAATTTTTTGGCGTTGTAGGCAATCGCAATATCCGCCTCAATCCCCTTGCGCACCCACTCAACATAGGCAAAATGGCGCAACCCGCGGAAGTGGCTATAGTTCACCTGAAGCCTCAACTGATCAGCGTTCTGCCCGATCCAGTGCCCAAGCTGGTAGCCAAGGTGCTTGTAGCTGGTAAGGTCGTTTCGGTTTTCGTAGTTCCAGGGGTTGATTCGGGTATATTCAAGCGACACATCCAACATCGGGAGAAAAAGATTGTAGCGCTTTGCACCCAGCGTGAAGGCCACCCACTGGTTATCGAATCTGCCGTTGAGGAGGTCGCGCAGGTTGATTACATCGATGTATGCCGTGCCGTAAAATGCGAAATTGCGCGGCGAACGCACCTTAAAATCGAAGAAAATCATCCCGTTACCGTCGTCTCCCCGTATTCTGCCCGTGTTGTGATCCATCACTTTATAGTACAAAAACGGGATTAAGGTCTCGAAACGGAAGTGGGGCCCATATACAAATGCGTTGCCGAGCGAAACATCCAACCAGCCAACCGGCGTGAATGTGGCGAGGTTTGATACTACATACTTATCCTTGTAAGGTGTTATTTCACTTGGACTTATGCTCTCCGGGTGGCTCCAGAAAAATGCGGTGGAATCGTAAATCAGCGAGTTCACCCACCCCTGATAATAGTTGAACCGGAACCAACTTACCGGGTTGACATGAAAGCGAACCTGCGTGAATGAAGGCGCCTTCGTGGAAAGGATCAGCTGCGAAAACTGTCCGCTGCCCCAGGTTTGATAGTCTTTTATCACCGAAATGTAGCCCCACGACCAGTTGAACGAAACCGAGCCTTTCACATCGCTGTACTCGAAAGTTGAGCCGGTTTGGTTGTTCACAAAAGCGCCGGTTACGGGGGTGAATTTTTTCGATTTGTCGGTGTTGCTGCCGGTTTCTCCGAAATCAACATACTCGAACGAAGCGCCGAACCAGTCGCCTCCGTACCCAAACACCTTAGCGCCGGGCCACCTGATGTTGTTAGTTTCGCCGCTTACAAGCCTTACGCCATAGCCGAACACCGGGGATAACCTGAATGCGAATTGATCGTCGGTGTAGTCAAACAACCACCAGCGCTCCTTTGGGAGGGGGGTGGGGGCTTGGTAAGCCGGAAGTGGGGGTGTGAATCCTGGCGGAGCCGGTAATTCATCCCGGTAAGCCGGGATTTGGCCTCCTAACCCTGCAAAACCCGAACCACTGCCAAATTCCTCAAAAACACCGGAGCCAAAACCACTGCCAAATTCCTCAAAAACACCGGAGCCAAAGCCATTACCAAACTTCTCCAACCCACCACCGGCACCCTCCGAAATCTTGTCGCTTTTTTCTGAATGACCCGACAAGCCGAAACCACTCCCAAACTTCTCCAAACCACTACCGGTATCCTCCGAAAAAGAGCCGGCACCAAACTGCCCGGAAAACTTACCTGATTTCGTAAGGCGGGAGACCTCCAAACCGAACTCCTCAAGAAAATACGAAAGCTCTTCTGCCTCCACCGGCGAGAGTTCCCCCTTGTGAGAATAAATCTCAAGAAGAAGCCGCGCCACTTCCATCCTCGGCAATGGCTTAACCTCCGAATTGAAACGGACCAATCCCACCGCATCACACCGCGAAAGCAAATCGTACACCGGGTCATCCACTCGAGTGAATACCACCTGTGCGTAACTTATACCCGCAAATAATACTAAAACCAGAACCGCTCTTCTAAGCATCCGCCGCCACTCCGTTTATTAAATTTCCAAATAAATCATCAAAAATAAACCGTCTGAAATAAATCATCAAAAATAAACCGGAAACCATAAGCCGGAAACCATAAGCCGGAAACCATAAGCCATAAGCCATAAGCCGCAAACCAAAAATCACATTATCCAACGGATAACTTCAAACGCTTCAGCGTATTCAGCATCAATTTGCACGCCGCGCGTTTTTGCTAAGCCCCGAACGAATTCATCCGAGAAATAGCTTCTGTTCATCACTACCTGCGTGTGATAACATTGCAACATTTCCAACTTCTTTTCCAAATGATGTGCCGATAACCGAACAAACATCTGGTTGCTGAAGGTAACATGATTCCACGGAAGCTCATAACTTATAATACTCGAAGACCCCTTAAAAGCTCTGATCATTTCATTGGCAACCACCTGATGATCCTGATGATAATCGTTCAAAGAGGGACCTATAACCAAATCGGGCCTGAACTCACGCTTAATCTTAACCAAAGTCTCCAGAACCTCCTGCCGGTGTACAGGTAATTGACGCACACGGTAGTCAAAAACATTATATTGCGAAGGTGTAAGATTTAAGTTTTTACACACCTCCAAAAACTCATTCTTTATGGTATCTGCTTCATAACCTTTGGGAACACTTTGCTTAGCTGCTGAAAACACCAACCAATAAATTTCTTTACCTTCCTCTAAAAATTTGGCTATAGTTCCGCCACATCCTAACTCTGCATCATCGGTGTGAGGGGAAAGCAGTAAAACTTTATTCAAAACTATTCCTTAAAAAAAATAAAATTATCGGTAAATATAAGTTGCGGCTTTTTTCTTAACTAATTTAATCGGTGTTTTAGTTATTGAAACTCAAATAATGTAAATTTATTTCCCGCCGCCTGAACTCCGCTTCCCTTTGAGCCGGTAGGGATGAAACTTAAAGCTACTGCTTATTATCGGCAGTTTGCTCTGTACCCTCTGACAGCCGAAAACTGTGCTCTGTACCCTCTGACAGCCGAAAACTGTGCTCTGTACCCTCTGACTGCCGAAAACTGTGCTCTGTGCCCTCTGACAACCGAAAACTATGCTCTGTGCCTTCTGACCGCCGAAAACTATGCTCTGTGCCATCTGACAGCTGAAAACTGTGCCTTGAGTTGCGCGCTCAGTTCTTTGTTTTTTGTTCTATATCAGAAAGGCTTAGAAATTTGAAGCCGGCAACCCGGGCAAACTCGTTATCTGAAGAAGAATCTCCGATAAAAATTACCTTTTCGGGAGTATAGCGGTAGCGTTTTTTAAGATAATCAGCTAACACCCAGCTTGGCTTAGGCGATATTTCGTTTGCGTAAATAATTTCGATTTGCCGTAGGATTTCGGTATCTGTATCGGGATTTGTCGCTCTGTTTTTATCGCTGCCGTGATGGGAAAGGTTCTCTTTGCAAAAATTTTCTTTCGTGGGTGCCACCCCGTCGGAAAAGCCCTTAATATCAGAGTCTTCCTGATAATCTGAACCTAAACCGTCACCCACATCCAAACCCAAAGCACGAACCTTAGCACGCTGCTGTTGCGGGTACCCGTTCGTTAAGATCATCACCCGCTTATTGGCGTTAATCAGCTCCGTAAACAGAGCAGGCACAAACTCAAACAGCCGCATCCCGCTGAAGTCAAACGACTCTCTGAAGAGCTGCACTAAACTTTCAACCGAAAGCGGAAAGTTGAACCGCTGCACCATTTCCTGAAACATCCCCTCTCTCCCTTGTTTTTCAAACCGGGTTATCATCCATTGGTAAAGAATCCGGGCTTGCTCGTCAATTTCCTTCCGCGTTAGCTTAACCCCGCCGACGCTATCTCCTCCAACGCTCTCCCCGCCAACGATAACCCTTCTTACGCTCTCCCCGCCAACGATAACCCCACTTTTACGAATATCAGGAAGTGCAGCCGCCGAAATGTCGCTACCGGTCATCCCCGGCAGACTCTTATCCTCATCCGCAGATACGGTTGCGTTGGGCTGCCCGCTTACGGAAACATCAACGCTCACCCCGGTTAGATTGGGCAGAACAGAACCTCCGGCGTCTGAAACACTCTCCGCGAGCAACTTTGCAAACCTTCGGTAGGTCGGGAATAAAAATTGACGCTCGTCGTATAAGGTGCCGTCTAAATCGAAAATACACCATTCGTATTGTTCAAACAGATGAAAAATTGCTAAGCCCATGTGCTGCCCGTTTTGTTAAACCCAAATGCTGCCCGCTTCGTCAAACCCAAATGCTGCCCTTTTCGTTAATTCCGACACCGCCCCAATATCTCATGAAGCGGGCGTTCCAATCGGTTTCCGGAACCTTAATTTGCTCACCCAGCAGGTTTTTAATGCCGTGGTAAATAATATTTTGATTTGCAAACAACGAGGCAACCATCGTCCCCTGAACCCGCGGGTTGCACTCAAGTAAAACGGGGGCACCTTCTTCATCCAATTTAAACTGAAACCCGAAGCAGTTAACCAACTCCAACTCTTCGCTTAAAGTGGCTGAAAAATTAATAATATCACGGTTTTGCTCGAAAACAGTGTCGAAAGAAATCCCCGATCTGATTGCCAGACGCTTCCGGGGTAAAATAACCGACACTTCTTTATTCCGGAAAATATCCACCGAGTACTCGTCACCGGGCAGGAAGCCGCAAACCACCAATTCTGCCAACCCCCTGTCAAAAAGCGCCCGAAAATAGTCCATTTTCACGAAAACTGCCGTCGGTTTCTCCATCAAAAAAAGCGAAAGCTCATCCAACCCCTCATCGATAATCCGAAGCCCGCGCATGCCGTTCGAAACAGGAAGTTTTGCCACTACACGCTTATGGGGCCAACCGAAACTTTTTGCCGCCTCTAAAAAACTATCGAACGAGCGCGCAAGAGCAAAATTGCCCGCCGCAACACCCAAACGCTGCGCCACCCTTAAAAGCTCGTATTTGTTGTTCGCACTTTTAATCCCCTTAACGCCCGCCAGAAGCAGCTTAACGCCCAAATCCTCAAACGCAGGCAACTCCTCAGCCAGCACTTCCAACTCAGCAGTGTTCTGCGGAATCAAAATCGCCACTCGCTCCACTGCGCACACCTCTAACAAACGCGCAAGATACTCAGAACGCTCGGCAACGGGGGGAATCGTGTAAAAAGCATCGCACAAAAACCGCCCGATAACATCGTCTTTCATGTCCGTGCCGACAATTCTGAAGTGGCGCCCGTCATAATTTTGCCACAACGAATAAACCGTGCCCGCAATCCCCGGAGCGCCCGCACCTGTTACCAATACCGTAATCTCTGACAAAATATACCTTTATGAAATGTTGCCTGAAAAAAAAGTGCCCCCAAAAAAAGTTATGTTATCCAACGGATAACTTCAAACGCTTCTGCGTATTCGGCGTTAATTTGCACTCCGCGCTGATGAGGCAGAAATAAAAATGCCCCAAAAATGCTGCAAAATCCAACCATCACACCGCTGAAAACCATCAACCCCATTCAATCTAAATCCTAAAAAGATAAAATCAGAAACAAAATATAACAAATTTTGACTTGGCGGTGGGTGAGAAGGGGTGGGGGGACGGTTTGATTAACTCCCCGAGGTAAGTGAGGAGGAAAAAATGGTTGGCGGTTTGGCTGATACACTGATGCAAGTTAAGAGGGAGGATAAAAAGTACCAGATAAAGAAAGATCTAATTCACAAAATAAATAAATCAAAAAGTGCCGCCCCGGAATAAACCAACTCAAAATAAAAGCGACATTTAATTCTGAATGTTTAACTATTGCGGCTTCTGTTTATCTTTAAAAAGGTTTTCTTCCGGAATAAATGCGTTTGCAAAAACTTATTGATGGGTTCTTTAAAAACTCACTTTAAGATTAAAATCACACTTAAAACGATTTAAAGTTTTGCTTAAAATATGCTCATGATTACCAATATTGTCATAGCTTAAAACAATTTCAGAAATCCAATTCCAAGCGAAGAAATAAGTTGCCCGTAAATTCAAGTTTAAAATATCCTCAACAGTTCCCATTGGAAATTTTTCAAAAGTTGCACCAAATGAATTTTCGAGTGAATTCTCTCCCTTTTCTGAATATGCAATATTTGCGGAAATAATCATGCTGTTAAATCCAAAATAATCAAATGAAAACTGCACCTGCTGGTAGCTATTGAATGGAAATCCGATACCTCGATTGTGAATGTTGTAATTTGCCCATGTATAAAAAGAGGTATAAGTCCAATTCTCCACCCAAGTATAACTAACACCGAATTGGGAAAAGGGCACTACAAAATCTGTTACGGTTACATTTCCATAAATGGCTTTTCTCTCAGGAAACTTTGCCCTGTTTTCCGCTTTAAAGTCGATATCATCAATAAAGACTTGCGAATATAATGTCAAATTTTTAAATGGTTTGTACCACAGATCAAGTGCAAGATAAATATTAGCATCCGATTCGTCAGTACTTCTCCTCTCATTCGTCTTTGAAATATAGAACGGAACTAACGGATTTAAATAATAACTCAACAATTGTTGATTTTTCCCACCGTACAATACAACTTCTGTAAGAGCCAACTTAAAGTTATTTGTAAGATTTACATCCAATCTATGCAGTGAAAAAAATCTTTTATACCAACCATAACTTGATGAGTCTTTTACCCGATTATCATAGCCGTATTTATCTTCCAATCTGGCAAAAATTGAAGAAAAACTAAACAAATCATTTTTATATTGTAACCAAAGATGGTCATAAGAATAGGGATTATCTGAAAGAATTAAACTGTGAGAAGAATAAAATCCCAAATTTCTTTGAACCCGTCCGTAGGCTGCATAGACTCCTAAGGAAGTGTCGGAATAATTTACATAACCTTCATCAAATCGACCGTAGTACCACTCCCCCAATTCACCGGAATAAGTGGGATCATCTTTAAAGTTCTGGTCAAACTGAAAAGATGTTTTCAAAGCAAAATTCCCAACGGGGTAATTGGCCGATATTTTAAAACCATTCCTGGATTTTGTTATTTGCCCACTTTCGAAATTTACTTTCACTTCACCTTTTAAGAAAACTGATTGCACTTCTTCAGTTCCGGTCTTGTAAGAATTTAAATCATCGGATAACAACTCATAATACCGCGACTGCCTGTTGACTTGCTTCAATTCTCTTTTTAGTTCATTAATATCGTAAGGTTTTATCAGAGGGTAGCTTAAATCTAACGAACCGGTATTTATAAAATATTCAATGATTTTAAATTTGCTCCCATCGGTATAATAAAAACTTGATTGCGCCTCCAAGTTAAATTGAAAAATAGAAATTACGAGAATAAAGAAAAGCACTTTTCTCGAATGACTTATAAACATATCCAAACCAAATTATCGTTTAGACTTAACCAATAACCACTTCACAACATTTTTAAGGTTTTGGGAAACCAGTTCTCTCGTCCAGGGAAGCAGTTTATTCTCCCACCTTTGCGGATGGATAGTAATCATTATTTTATCGGGAAATTGAGGGATGGCATTAATAACATCCTGAGTGGTTTTAAGATTAAAATTGAACTTCGAATTAACCTTATCCCGCACACTTACCTTATCCCCGTTCCACCTCCTGCCGGTATCGGTTAGGTAATGGAACTCGTTAAAATCAATATCCAGATATGGTTCGCCTTTAATTCCCAGTTCACGATAATCATATTTTGTCCAAATCATCTTATTGTCATATTTCGCCCGGGGGCTGCCGTGCATGCAAATAGTAGTGATCGGAACAATTTTTCTGAGCTTTTCCAGATTCCTTTGAAAGCTTTCATAAGCCAAATCGATGTGTCGGTCGAGATTATCAGCCTTAACCAAATCCATATCTTCGTAATGATAGCCAATTTCATGCCCCAAATCAGCAATCTCTTTGATGATATCCGGCTTAAAAGTTTCGGGAATAATCCTAAAGTTGTAAACTCCGGAAACGCCCAAATCTGCTTCAAGTTTAGCCGTATCCAAAGCGTTAAGGGGCCTAAGATCAACATCGTGTCTGAAAATTATCACCTTCTTCTCAGATTCACTTAGATAATCGGCAAATGTTTGAAATTCATAATCTTTCTTCAAACCTAAAAGGAGTGCTTTTAACTCACCGAAAGTAAAGTCTTGATTATTCATATTTTGTGAAAAAAATGTTGAATAAGTCTCTTATGGTTATAACCCTTTTTCCCTTTCTATGAAAATCTTTACCTTGTTTTTTTGTTGGTGCACGGTGATAGGAGCTTTCATATTTAGGTTCTATAACAGATGGGGTCTTGTCAGTTATTGAATTAAAAATCTCAATTAGACCTGATGTCATATCCCTTTTTGTTTTCAGAGCAATACTATATTGAGTATCCAATTTGGTTATTTCAAATGTTTTTTGCCAGACAATATAACCGGCATCCAATTTTAATTCCATTGTGTGAATAGTGCTACCCCCAACGATATCATCCGTAAACAATGTCCACCAACTGCCAAAAACACCTCTATGCCTCGGTAATAATGTCCCATGCGCATTTAAGCAAGCGATTTTTGGAAGTTCGAGTATCTTATCTTGAAATAACTGTGGACAAGAAATAGAGACAATATAATCCGGGTTTAGTGGTTTAATAGTATCAAGATATTCATCACTATTTATATCAGGAGTAGTAAATTCACGAATCTTGTAATGTGAAAATATTTTTAAGTTGCTAAATTTTCGGGTCAAATTAGATATAGTCAAAATTTTTACAAACAAATATGCAAACACGACTAAGAACAATTCCCATTTTGTGTAAAGAACTTGTCTTTCCTTAAACCAATGGAACATATTTTTATTTTTCCTGTGAGGTTTCAATACAGTGTACCCAACAACCTCGTATTTCCCTTGTTTTGCAAGAATACTTTCTATCATTTTGGGAATGTAGAAAGGTTCATATTGTGTAATAATAAAAATTCGCATTTAATATTTATACTTTTTAATAATGTTTTGGCATTGAATTAATTTTTTGAATTACTTCTTTAAAATCAAGTCCTAAAATCGTTAAATACCACTTTAAAGATTCATATCTTGGTTGATTTTCATCATATATAAATTCCAAAGCTTCATCGCGTGAAATTAGATTCTCACGAATTTGATTGCTTCGAAAAGTATCGTTTTCACTAAAACCGGTTAAAGTAGTATATATATAATTGTAGAAACTTGCAGTACCGTCTCCAATACGCCAGGTTGTTTTTGTATCTTTAGATGTTTCCCAATCATATTCCTTAATAATTGTGTCTTCGATTTCCTTTTCATTCCATGCATAATAGTCAAAAAGATGATAATAACCCTCTTTTGGGTTAAAAAATCGAACTATAAACGATCCAATAGTGTCAAATAATGATTGATTGAGATACCTTGAATTTGTCAGATATTGTTGCCCCATAAAAGCAAACAGGCGCAATTGATCAAATAATTTTAGCGAATATATCCGCTCCTTAGAAAAATTTGGAGGTATTCCGGCAAAACCGACTTTGAAATCTGTATTTTCCAAATTATTCATGCCATAAAGAGTCAATTGAATATCATTCTGTTTCTTTACTTTATTTGCATAGTAATAGAAATACTTATCGCCTGCCATAAAGAGTGGTATCATTCCTAAGTGAGGTTTTCTCAGCCATGCCAGTATATTTTTTCGTATATTCTCCCGTTTCCATTTGATATTAGCTGAGACAATAATGTGCTCTACTCCTAACTTTCCACACAAACGGGCAATATTTCTTCTCGCAAGATCAGTTACCATTCCCCAGTCATAAGTATAAGCAATGGGATTTAGATTTAACATTTCCTTTACAATATGAAGCGAAAAACTACTGTCCCGTCCTCCACTGAAGGGAATAAGTACATCAGGGGTTCCCTTTTTCTTACGATAAGGTTCTACCAGTTCAAAAAGCTCACTTATTGGTTTAGTTTGATTTTTCTGTTTATAATTTCTGCAATAATTACATACTCCTTTCTCATCAAATTCAATAAAAGGAAAGGTATCTGGTAGAATACATTTAGTGCATCTTCTTTGATTTGAAATTCTGTCCAGATTAAATTCCAGCATTTCTCTTTCATTCTGATAAATTGGGTTTATCCTGAATTCTTCAGAATCAACAACAGCCGGAATTTGTTCAGTCTTAGTGTGAATATTTTCAATATGAATAGAAAATTTTTCATTCAGTTTAGTTAAATGAATTGTTTTTCCACTATTTAAATCGAAAGTGGTAATCTTATGATTGTTAAAATTAACCAAGTATCCGGTTAAAGGTCGAATCTGCTCGATTCGAAACTCTTCTTTATTTTTTAAATAACTGTGTTTTTCGATGAGTTTTGTTAAAATGTTCTTTTCGGAAGCCAGTATAAAAATGCTTTTATAATCCGTTAAAATATAAAGGGAACCATAATTAGAATAAACTAAAAAATCTGAACTGTCATCAAACAATAAAGCAATTGAGATAGTACCTTCTATTTCTTTCTCAACTGCAAGTAACGCATTATCCAAACTCATCCCAGTTGATAAGAAATACTTTAGCAAAGAAATGAGTACTTCTGTATCAATTTCATATTGTCTTTTAAGCGACGGGTATTTTGCCCAAATTTCATTATCATTTACAATAATTCCGTTATGTACTCCAACAATACCATCTTTAATAACCGGCTGATTATTCTCATCGCTTAACTGAGATCCGTTAGTTACTAAACGAGTATGACCGAAAGCAAACAATAATCCGTTTTTCAAAGGTTTAACTCTGTTGAGTAATCGGGTTGATTTCAAGAGCTGGGAAATTCTGGTTGCACCTTTTATAATTTCATAACTTTTACTATTGTCATCAACAAAACAAAAACCCGATGAATCAACGCCTCTAACCTCAGAATACTTTGAAAGATTTTTTATTAAATTTTTAAATTGAAATTCATTATGATCTTGAGATTTTACGATAACTCCAAACAAACCACACATTTAAATTTTCTCCTTCAAAATCTCATACATTTTTTCAGATACATTCATTCCGAATAAATTCGGTCGATCAACAGGTGCTCTAAAATTTACTATCTCATCAATCACATCTTCCGAGTTATAATCCACTAATTTATTCCATCCACTTTCTACAGTTTCTTTCCATTCAGTTTCGGGTCTGAATGTCAAACAGGGTTTTTCCAATATATATGCTTCTTTTTGAATCCCGCCGGAATCAGTTAATATTTTTCTACAATTACGCATTAAGGTTATGAATTCAAAATATCCAACCGGATTGATAATTTTCAAATTGTATCCGGGCACTATTTCATTCTGCTTTAATAACTTGTTGGTCCTCGGATGTATCGGAAATATTACTTTTCTATCAAGAGAGGAAAGAACATTAACAATTGTTTTTAATTTTTGCGGATCATCAACATTATATGGTCGGTGAAATGTTGCTAGATAATAATCATCGTACTGTTGATTATTAACAAGTTCACGATTCTTTTTTAACGCGTAATTTAATGTATCGACCATGATATCACCTGTAATGTGAGTATTACCCCCTAAATTTTCATTTCTTAAATTTTTAACTGCTTGTTCTGTTGGCGCAAATAAAAGATCGGAGAGATGATCAGTAACGATTCTGTTGATTTCTTCCGGCATGGAACGATTAAAACTGCGAAGTCCAGCCTCTATATGGACGATTTTCACTCCAATTTTTGCAGCCGCAAGAGCACCTGCTAAGGTAGTGTTTGTATCTCCAAATACAATTATTGCCGCTGGCTTTTCGGATAACAATAATTTTTCAAGTTCTATAAGCATTTGTCCAGTCTGTTGGGCATGAGAACCACCGCCTAAGCCTAAGAAAAAATCCGGATTTGGCAGCTCCAAATCTTTAAAGAAAGTTGCAGACATATTCTCATCAAAGTGTTGCCCCGTATGAATGATAACTTCGTGGAAATTCTGTCTGATTTTTTTTGAAAGTGGGGCTAACTTAACAAATTGAGGTCTTGCTCCGATAATAGAAAGAACTTTTTTCATTTAAGATTCTCACTCGAAGAAGCAAAAGAATACGAATTTGTTGATACTTTCATAATTATATCAAAAATAAAAGTTGACAGATTTATTTTTTCCTCCAACATTTTTAATCGTCTCATTTTATACTGTTCTTTTACTGATGGATCAGATAGAACGGAGATAATCTTTTCTAACATTAAATCAAAATCTTTTGGTCTGTAGCTGTGCATTAAATTATAGACTTCTTCCTTCTCATTCATCACACTTATATCTTCAGCAAAATCGTTACAACGAAAGGTAGGTATTCCCAACACAGATGCTTCGGATGAGGTAGTTTGACTATCACCGATATATATATCAGCATAGCTTAAAGCATGTAAAAAATCTTGAGGCGGCAGATTGATTCTGTACTGCTCCAATTCCGGCACTAACGGTCTCTCCGAAGAAATGAAAATACTAATGTACTTCTGAACGGCATCTATAAGCCTTTCTACTTGCTTATTATTTAAACCTGATCGTCCCTGATCGTGATGAGCTTGCAAAGAAACCAACCTAAATATGCCATATTTCAATCGTTGTGGATTGAATTTTTCCAAGATTAAAGGATTTGGTTCAAATTCTTCGGGATGAAGATATGCAAGTTCTTTATAACTATTAAAACCTATTTTTTTAACATTAAATTTACCAAGGTCGGTGATTGAAGGTGCCAGGATTGCTGTTGAACCCCTTAGCACTATTGCAAATTTCTTACCAACTTTAAGATCATCATCTGTAAAAACTAAACATGGTGTACGGAATAATTTCGAGAATAAAGAAAGTAAATCATCAGTAATGAATAAGTTGTATTTCTTTTTAATTAGTATTTTTAGTAGTTTTGATAATGTTAATACAGCATAAATAACAGTACCAAGAAAAAACGGTAATTTAATATTTTTTCGCCCCTTAGGGAATAAATTGATATACTCCCACCCCGAACTTATTAATAAAGGTTCCAATACATCTTTTGAAGATATAAGAATATCCACATGATGGCCTTCATGTTTTAGACGGCGGATTACATTTTTAAATACATGAAATTTAGACGGATGAACTATGAAAAACAAAAAATTCATGAAGTCCAATTACTATTAATTAAAAACAATGGCATCCTAAAAAAGTCACCGATTAAAAAATTAAATAATTTTAAATTAAAAATAACTAACCTATACTTTTATCATGAAATAATTACGCTTACCGTTTGGAAGTGGCTCAAAGGAATCTTTAAAATGAATATCGACTTTAACATTTTCACCAGCCTGATATTCTAACGATTCTCGAATTTTAGTTTCTTCTTCAACTGAGAAACCGTGACTTTTTTGTATCTCACAAACCAAGTTTTTATCATTGGGACTATAAAGCCTATACGCATAGACATTGAAATCTTTTAATAAAATTGTAAAACCTGGTCCGGTAAGAGTACGCCCATTCGCAAAACGCATTACATCAGGGGTACGGCCCAACACTTTACTAAACACTTGTCCGTTAAAAACTGATTCGTTAGTTTGAGATAGACTTACCTCATCGCCTAATTCATATCTTATAAATGGGAAGGCATAATTAAGTAAATCAGTGGTAAGTAAAGGGCCATGTTGACTAATATCTCTATTTTCGATTTGAGCAATTGCGTTATAACCAACTTCAAATAAACCATCATCTAATTTATACGCACTAATCCCGCCATCTGCAGCACCATAAGCATCCAAAACAGGTACATTAAAAGCTTCTTTAATAATTGAATAATATTCCGGCAATAAGATTTCTGAAGTTGTAATAACACCTTTCAAATAAGGCAAATCAAGTCGATTAGCTCGCACAAATTCTGCAAACAAATAAATGGCTGCAGCATATCCATAAAGGTATTTTACTTTATTATCAGTCATCATCTTGACAATTGACAGATACTTATCATTCGTAAATGTTATACCATTTACCGATATCTTACCTTTAAGAAGGTAATACAAATCATGTTTTATAGATCTTTTTTCCCTCGGAAACAATGAGCTACTTCCCAAAGCAATATGATTATCCCCCAGTCTATAGCCAATTTTTTCCCATTCCATAAATTTAAAGGCATTTATGAAACTCCATGAAGGGTTACTTACTAAAAATCTTAAAGGATCACCCATAGAACCCCCGGTCGAGGCTTTTCTATATCTGATGGTATTTTTAACAGAGGTTAAAGCCTGAAAATTCTCTCGAATAATTTCTTTAGTTAGTTTAGGAATTTGCTCAAGATCTGCTATCGTTTGAATATCTTGTGGTTTAATTCTATTGATATCAAAAAGGTTACGATAGTATTGAGTGTTGTTATAGGCATGGTTAATTAACAACTGAAGTTTTTTTTCCTGCCATGAAATAATTTCTTTTCTTGACCATTTAAGCATTTTATTGATTGCTGCTTGGTAAGCAAGAGTGTTAGTACCCATAACTAACTCTCCAATACGAAAGAAAACCTCTCTATTTATAAAATTTTTAAAACTCATGGGAATTAATAATTTTTTGATACATTAAGTAAAATAAATAACATAAAAACTATTTCTATTTTTCGTTCTGTTAATAAAAAAAAAATCATTATCAATCAAAAACCAATTTCAATTTCTTAAGATAATAGTGTACTGGTTCAGCGGAAAACAGAATTTTAACAGTTGAAAATAATGTAGAAAGTCAGGCATAATCCTGCACCTTCATCCTTAGTAATTTAGCGTTCAAAAGTTTTTTGTTTCTCTCCTTTAAT
>WBUK01000017.1 GCA_008933765.1 Ignavibacteriaceae bacterium
CCACCCCCCCCAAAAAAAATCACCGGGTTTTTGCCAGGCGGAAACCTCCTGACACATACCCTGAATTTGGCGAAAACCCAATTCGATATGAAACACGGCATTGATTTTCATCGGACTGTTCGCTGCCGCTTCTTGCAACGCGCAAGTCGCCGGTTAGGGGTCCTCTTGGGTTTCCTTGTGCCGCCGTTGAATAACCGGCATATCTGTCCCAACACCATTCCCACACATTTCCGCTCATATCGAACAAGCCCAGTTCGTTCGGTTTTTTCGTTCCTGTTTCATGGTTTTCATTGCCTGAGTTCAGGTTATACCATCCAACTTCTTCCATGGTATTACTTCCGCTGAATATATAGTTTTCCGAGCTTTTGCCACCTCTCGCGGCAAACTCCCATTCGGCTTCAGTCGGTAAGCGGTATCCGTTTGAGGTAAAGTCACATACGATACTGCTGCCGGTTCCGCTGTATGCTTTTTGCAACCCCTCTTTTTCACTCAACCAGTTACAAAATGCGACTGCATCAAACCAGCTTACATTAACCACAGGGCACATTCTTTCATCCTGAGGTCTGGCCTTAGCATCTGCGCCACATCGCCAGTTAACTCCCTGAACTATCACCCACTTATCATCTTTCCGGATGTAACTACCGCCGGCTTTCTCAGCGTTGGTTATGTAGCCGGTTTCCTGAATAAATTCGGAAAACAACCCGAGTGTAACTTCATATTTGCTTATGTAAAAATCACCCAGAGTAACTGAATGCGCGGGCTTTTCGTTGTCGTTGCAGTTGGTTTCCCCATCCGAAGTGCAGCCCATTGTGAATGTTCCGCCTTTAACTGAAACCATCCAGTCGGGAACTTCATCCCCAAATTCAAGCTTTATGGTCTCAATAGTTGTGCGATTTGCGTCTATTCTTACGGTTCCGTTATATGTTTTGCGCCCCTTAGCCTTTACCGTTAAATTATACACTTCTTCGGGAAGTTGGTCAAAAGATTTCTTACCGCGCCATCTTTCAACCACTTGCGAGTTCAGGCTGAGCACGCAGTTTGCATCCGGTGGATTTACAGAGAATTGCAGCCGCCCCATTTTTCTGACCAGACATATCTTAATTGTATTCGTTTTCCCTAATTCTATTTCGAACGATCTTTTAACCGGATAATAGTGCTCCGCCTCAACCTCAATTTGATATATGCCCGGCGCTAAAGCCTGAATTTCTTTGTGGTTAATTATTTCGTTATTAAGGCGAACTGCAGCCGTTTTAGGCCCTATCATCAGTTTAAGCTGCCCCGGATTTTTGGAGAGCGTATATCTGAACCGGTTCAGTTTTTTACCGGCGGTAACTTTTATTTTTGTGGTTACCGGG
Organism: Ignavibacteriaceae bacterium; assembly: GCA_008933765.1. GTDB lineage: Bacteria > Bacteroidota > Ignavibacteria > Ignavibacteriales > Ignavibacteriaceae > UTCHB3. The sequence continues at coordinate 1,356 of WBUK01000017.1, forward strand.
GTATAGCCCGCAAGAATAAGCTGAATTTTATACTCTCCCGGTGGTAAAAACAGCGTACTGTCTGTTGTTCCTTGGGAACTGTCGTCGATTATTATTTCAGCCCCCGGAGGGTCTGAAATTATTTCGACCGGTACAAGTTCGTTTTTAGTAGATTTGTTGCGAACTTTACTTTCATCTGATTCATCATTTTGTGCGTGCAGTAATGATGTTAGTAAAATTAAGAGCAAAACTGACTTTAGTAACTGACTTTTCATTTTATCTGCTTGGTTCATAAATTAAGCAATAAAATTTAAAGATATTTTGAGGAGATTTGTTGTGAGTGCAGGGCTTTTTTACCTGCGTGTTTCGCAGATTATTCGCAGGTTTTTGCAGCTTATTGCTTAACCTTGAAGCTTGGTGCCCGCCTGTGTCAGCGTTTTTTTGCAGACCATTTGCAGCTTATTGCTTAACCTTGAAGCTTAGTGCCCGCCTGAATCTGCGTTTTTCACAACCTATCTCCCCCCTGTATCCCCCCTCTTTCCTTGCCTAAGGAAAGAGGGGGGAACCGGCTGAAGTGAAAGTGCGGATTTTTCGGGCTTTACGCTAAAAGGGAAATAACTCGCTGCGCTCAAACAGATTTCCCTTTTTACGCTTCAAGCCCTCTAAATCTTTTTCGCACTTTCACTTAGGCCGATCTCCATCCCGAACTTCGTGCTTGTACTTTGAGCTAATTTTCGGGATCTCCATCCCGAACTTTGACCCTTCTTTCGAATTACTTATTCGGGACTGTCATTTGAAGGTTTGTGCCGTTTTTCAAACCTTTCTGACTGTTTCTCCACTTTGTGTGTGGGTGTTTCCTTTTCTGCTTTTGCCCTTCTGCTGTTTGTTTTAGGGCGTCTGTTTTAATTTTGTTATGTTATTGTTTTTTTAGCTTTTTCTAATACCGGTTTTCATCAGGATGTTTGTGCATTTTCACAAACTTTTTTTCCCTCATTCATTTTTTTGAAATTGTGCTTTCTTTTGTAAGCAGGGTGCAAAATTCAAATCAGCGTGTTTTCTCAACTTATCGCTTAACCTTGAAGCTTGGTGCTTGCTTGAGTCAGCGTGTTTCACAACCTTTCTCCCCCCTGTATCCCCCCTCTTTCCTTGCCCCATCATCATTTTGTTCTAACAAGGCGGAAGCCGACATCGGGGTGGTCGTCTTGTGAGCCGGAGCGGTTGCGGTAAGAGACTCTGCAGATTTTTGGATCGTGATACCAACTGCCGCCTCGGGCTACACGGTTTTCTCCTGCTGTCGGACCCAGCGGATTCAGTTTACCTGATGAACTGTAATATTCAAGTTCGAACCAATCCCAGCACCACTCCCACACATTGCCGCTCATGTCGTACAATCCAAGTTCGTTCGGTTGTTTTTCGCCGACGGGGTGCGTTTTTTGTCCTGAATTTCCACTATACCAGGCAACACTACTGATGTTGTTACTTCCGCTGTATTTTAAATTTTTTGAATTTTTCCCTCCCCGGGCAGCAAATTCCCATCCCGCTTCAGTGGGTAATCTGAAACCGTTGGTGGTGAAGTCGCAGGAAACACTTTCCCCTTTAATTTTGTAGGCAGGTTGTAAACCCGACAATTCGCTCAGTTTATTGCAAAAATAAACGGCATCAAACCAGGTAACATTCGTAACGGGCAACGCCGCACCTTTAATTTCCGATGGGTTGCCGGACATAACACTCTGCCACAATTCCTGAGTAACCTCATATTTTCCGATATAAAAATCGTTAAGCGTAACCTCGTGAGCGGGAGTTTCCCTCCGCTCGCACTCCGCACCCTGTTCTTCGGTGCACCCCATCCTGAACGAACCCCCGGAAACGGGAATGAGGTTTCCCACATCGCTCCACTTCTTCATATCAATTTCAAGAACAACTATTTCCCCCTCTTTAATAGAAACGATGTCTGTGTAGTCCACATAACCGTGTGAAGTGGCAAGAAGATCATAGTTCCCTGCCTGAATATTTTCGATTAAATTGATACCCTCCCAACTATATTTTACCTCGCCATATTGCTTTAGGGCAACTTTGGCGGAAATTGGTTTTATCGTAAACTGAAGGTTGCCCGCCTTTTTTCTCAATTCAATGCTCCGGTTCACAGTTTTACCGAATTGCACTTCAATCATTTCCGAAAAGGGCGTGTAATGTGGCGCTTTAACCTCCAAAAGGTATTTGCCGGGGGTAATTTCGTTATTGCCGCTGTTAATCATTTTGCCGTCCAAAGTTATAACCGCGTTGGCAGGCACGACGCTGAGGGAAAGTATCCCCTTATTTTTAACCAAATTATGGCTGAAAACATTTTTGGATTTGTCGGTTGTTGGGGCTACGGATATTTTTTCACGAACGGGGAGGTAGTCCGGATGCTCAATTTGGATATCATGCACGCCGGAGAGGATGTATAAGCCAAGGTCGGTAACACCTTTCTCAACATAATCGATAAAAACAGTAGCGTTTTGAGGTGTTGATTTAACAGTAATCGGCGAAAGTGTGGCGTTACCGGGTTTGTTTTCAACGGCATTGCCGGGTGGTGAGTTTTCCGTCGATACTTCAGGCTTAACCGCCACTTCTGCGGGAGCGGGGGCTTCACCTTCGGTTTTTTCCTGCACTTCATAAAAAACAACTTTCCCCGCCGGCAGCGAGACAATTTTTAACCCATTCGCATTATATCCCGGTGAAGCCACACTTATTGTTTGCGGTATTGGGGTTAAAATGAGGATATATTTTTTTGTTCCGGGATTTCCCAGAATTTTAACAATATTTTCAGTGGAAGTGAAGGAAAGAATATCAAACTGCGAGTAAAAAACCACGCCGGCATGACCGGGGTAGCTCTTTAAAATTTGTTCATCGCCTCGGGAATCTGTAGGTTTTAGCGATAATTCCTTATCTTGTGGGTAAAGAAAAGAAGAAAAAACAGCCAAATAAAAGGTGATTTTGAACAACTGACAAATCATTACCTTTAACCTATCTTTTTTTAAAATCGTTTCCTTTAAATTACATATATCCTGTTTAATAAAAAATATTATTTTTTATTTATTTTTAAAATTTCGGGATTAATTTTACAATCCCGTTCTCACGGTTAGATTTTGAGGAAGTGGTGGGCGGTTTTGCTTGGTGGTGGCGCGCTGAGTTAAGGGCAGAGTTGAGCGCAGGAAATGGTGCGAAATTTTACATTTCCAACTCTTTGCCGCCAAGTTCGTCGATTATGTAACGGATATAGGGGTTAGTTTCGGGCTTTTTAGGTACCGGAGCAGGTTTTTTCCTGGCATAAGAAGCGAAAAACTGTGATTCATTCTCGTAACTGTTTTTCCTGCCCTGAGGTTTTTGCACTGTTGCAGCAGTATTGTTATCTGTATCAGAAGTTGCGGTTTCAGATTCAACTGATGAAACAGCATTGATTTGCGCACCTGAATCAGATTCAGCAGATTGGGTATTTTGCGCTGCTGCATCCGTTTTAGCACCCGCTGATGATACCGATTTAATTTGCGCACCCGAACCCGGTTCAGCCGGTTGTGCACTTTGGGTTACTGTGCCTGTTTCATCAGCCTTAACATTTGGCTGCATTGAAGCATCAGCCGGACGGAACGAACCACCGGAACCATCGGCGTTGCCTGAAACACCCGAGCCATCAACAATTCCCGCCGCCCCCTCCTTAGCTTCCGGCTCCCCCAAGCCACTGCCTGCTTTCCCTTTAATTTCAAACTCACCCACGGTTGAATTTGCGAGAATATCGATCAAATTCGAGATAGTTTCAGAAGTTTCAAACCCTGTCAGCTGGCTGAGTGCCAGTTCGCTGCGCAATTTATGGTTCTGCGAATACCTAAGTTCCGTCAGCAGACGGCTTAGGTAGTTCATAATCCGCAGCAGATCGCCCTCGCTGAAATTTTTCGCAAGCGCTTTATACTGTTCATAATAGACCACCGAGCTTTCCAAAAGTGAAGTGTCGCTTGTGGCAGCCACCGAAAGGATATTCCTGAAGTGCTCCTGCAGCCCGTTGAAGAAATCGATAAAGCTCCACCCGTTTTTATAAACTCTGTCGCACACCAAAAACGGCATTTTGAAATCTTTTTTCAGCAGAGCGTCTGTAACTTCAAAATAGATATCCTCATCGATAAAGTTAAACACCTTAATAACCGAGGCATACTCCACCACTTCCCCACTGAAAGCCACCGCCTGATCGAAGAAACTTTCGGCGTCGCGCATTCCTCCATCGGCTTTTTTTGCAATAAGCGTCAGCGTTTTATCGTCGATAGTGAAGTTTTCTTTTTCGGCAATTTCCCGAAGCCCTGCTTTAATAATATCAAGCGGAATGCGGCGAAAATCGTACCTTTGGCAGCGGGAAATGATGGTGATCGGAACTTTGTGCACATCCGTTGTGGCAAAAATGAAGATTGTGTTCTCGGGCGGTTCTTCCAGCGTTTTAAGAAATGCGTTGAACGACTCCTTCGTTAACATGTGCACTTCATCTATAATGTAAACTTTGTATTTTGCATTAGCCGCCGTGTAGTGAACGGAACTTGTCAGCTGCCTGACATCGTCAATTCCGCGGTTGGAAGCGGCGTCAATTTCAATCAGATCGATCGACTGCCCCGAAGAAATCGCTTTGCAGCTTGTGCACTCGTTGCACGGCTCGCCGTCGGTCGAATTAAGGCAGTTAACAGACTTTGCAATAATCCGCGCAGTGGTGGTTTTGCCGACACCTCTGGGGCCCGTAAGCAGGTAAGCGTGCGCAACCCTTCCCTTCACGATTGCGTTTTTAATCGTCACAGTTACATGCTCCTGCCCGAGCACAGTATCAAACCGTTGCGGTCTGTATTTTCTTGCGGATACCTGAAAAGTCATTAAAACCTCTTGAAAAAGGGAGTTTTACACAACAGGAAGTGTTGCTTTAGTTAATAAAATTGCGGTCAATTCTTCCAAATAATGCTTATCCGTTTCATCGAATGCGGCCGTTTGGTAGCTATCGAGGTCAAGAACGCCGAAAAGTTCTTTTTCAGCTTTGTTACCGGTTACCTTATACTTTGCTTCAGTTCCCGCGGTTTTTGTGCCTTGCGAGTTATCATCGACCATCACAGCGGCGGCGGTTTTTGTGCCTTGCGAGTTATCATCGCCCATTTCAGCGGTGGCGGTTTGAGTGTTCATCAACCGCTTATCTTCACCTGAAAAATCCGCCCCATCCCTGCCCGATAAACCAAACGCACCGTCATCTGATAAATCTAAAGCATTATCTTTCGATATACCGGAGACTTCACTACCTGATAAACCTAAAGCACCGTCATCCCCAACATTTCTAAAAAGTGGAACAACAATTTCGGAATTACTTCCGGAATCACAAGCGATATGCCCGGGGAAATCGTTAACATCCGGCACAATTTCAGTTTCGCCCGTCAGGCAAACTTTTCCGCAGACCCCCTTGCCCGGTTGAATCACCGTGCAGGCAAGTTTACCCTGAAAGGGGCCCAACACCAAGCGCCCCCCGGAAAGAAAATAAAAACCCACCCAGCTCACATAAGGAAGTGCTTCTTTAACTGCAGCCGTGAAATTAGAAAAAGAAGAAAGCCAATGCTCTTCCGGCGAAAAAAGGTGCTCAGCCTGTGCAAGAAGAAGCCGGTATCGCTCTTCTTTGCTTTCCGTTCCCGTAAAAGTTATTGAAGCAGCTTCGCTCATTTTCTCTTTGTGCTGTTGGTTGCCCGGGTTGTTGAACCGCTTTCTGTAGCAACCTCCGCGACAGAGCCGGCCTCCGGAGCATTCCTGAAACCTGCTTCTGCTTCAGAAGCGAGACCCAAAACCCCGTTATTCTTAACCGCTTTTTCCCACTCGGGGAAAACCCATTCAAAAGCTTCATCAACCGTTTCTATAGGCACGATGTTAAGGTCTTTCGTAATACTTTCCCTTATTTCTGCTGCGTCTGCGGTGTTATCTTTTGGAATAAGAACGGTTTTATAGCCGTTGCGCCTTGCCGCCAGAAGTTTTTCGTTAAGCCCTCCGATAGGCAGCACTTCACCACGAAGCGTTATTTCGCCCGTCATTGCAACCGAATCGCTCGCCGGAAGCCCAAGAAACGCCGAAAGCATCGCCATAATCATCGTTACACCCGCCGATGGACCGTCTTTCGGAATTGCGCCCTCCGGCAGATGAATGTGAATCTCTTTATTAAGCAAAAAGTCGGGCTGCAAACCAAACTTATCGGCATTTGCGCGGATGTAACTAAGCCCGGCAGTAGCCGATTCTTTCATCACATCTCCGAGCTGCCCGGTAAGCGTAAGTTTTTCTTTGCCGTGCATAACCGTAACATCCACATTCAGAATGTCGCCGCCCACGCTCGTCCACGCCAGTCCGGTTACGCTCCCGATGCGTGCTCCTTTTTCATAAATGTGCTTTTTGAACTTAGGCGCCCCCAGATATTTTTCAACCATTTGCGGGGTGATGTTTATCGTTTTTTTGTTACCGCCCGGGTTAGTGTAAACCCCGCTTACAACATCTTTTGCCACTTTTCTGAGGATCGAGGCGATCTCCCGTTCCATGTTTCTGACACCCGATTCCCGCGTGTAGTTGGAGATAATTTCCAAAATAGCCTCATCAGAGAATTTCACTTTCGATTTCTCAAGCCCGTGCAGTTTAATCTGCTTTGGAATGATGTGTCGCTTAGCGATTTCAAGTTTATCCACTTCCAAATAGCTTGAAAGCTCAATAATCTCCATCCTGTCCTGCAGCGGCAGGGGAATGTTGAACCGCACATTAGCCGTGGTTATGAACAAAACATGTGAAAGATCGTAGTCAACCTCCAAATAATGATCGTTGAAGGCGAAATTTTGCTCGGGGTCCAGCACTTCAAGCATCGCAGAAGAAGGGTCGCCTCTGAAATCAGAGTTCAGTTTATCAATCTCATCGAGAACTATAACCGGATTAATTGTGCCCGCCCGTTTCATCGCCTGGATTATTTTCCCCGGCATCGAGCCGATGTAAGTTTTCCGGTGCCCGCGGATTTCAGCTTCATCACGAACGCCGCCAAGGCTTATGCGGACCGACTGTCTGCCGAGCGCCCGCGCTATAGATTTACCGAGCGAGGTTTTGCCCACCCCGGGAGGCCCCACCAAACAGAGAATCTGCCCTTTCATATTTTTAACCAAGTTAAGCACTGCAATGTGCTCTATAATGCGCTCTTTTGGTTTTTCTAGCCCGAAGTGGTCTTCATCCAGAATTTTCTGAACATGGGCAATATCCAACTTATCTTTGGTTTTTTTCTTCCAGGGAACGGCGAGCAGCCAGTCTAAGTAATTTCGGATAACCGTGTATTCGGGCGACATCGGTGGTATTTTCGAAAGTTTGTTGTACTCTTCAATCGCCTTATCCTCAACTGAGGCGGGCATACCGGCCTCTTCAATAGCTTTCAGCAGTTTTGCTTCTTCGGAAATGGCGTCGTCTTCACCCAGTTCTTCCTGCAGAATTTTAATCTGCTCCTGAATTATGAATTTTCTTTGAGTGCGGGCGATATTTTCCTGAACCTTATGGTCAATTTCCCTTTCAACTTTCAGAATTTCAATCTCGCCCCTTATCATTTTAATCAGTTCATAGTACTGGTCTTTAAGTTTAGATTTTTTCAGAATCTGAACTTTGCCGTCAATCGCCTGGTTAACATTCGCTGCAGCAAAAAAGAGCTTCCGGTCCGGTTCACGGATATTTTCGAAAGCGACCAAAGTTTCAGCGTTAATGTTCTTGTTAAGCGAAGCGTACTCTTTGAAAGCAACCTCCGCACGGCGCATTAAAGCGGTAAGTTCAGGGTCGTTTGTAGCCTGCACTTCACGCAGCTGAATAACCGCTTCAAAATATTCCGTTTCTGCGGTAAACCGCTTAATTTTTCCCATCACTAAACCGTCAACCACAATTTTAAGCAGCCCGTTTGGCAGTTTCATCATCTGGGTTATTTTGGCAATTGTACCCTCGCGATAGAGTTCATCGGTACCCGGTTCATCGACATTCGAGTTTTTCTGCGCCGCAAGGAAGATCAGCCGGTGATGGTTAAGTGCATAATTTGCCGCATTGATCGAAAGATCGCGCCCGACAAGCACGGGGGAAAGCATATAAGGAAATATTACAAGGTCCCTTAATGGAAGAACCGGAATTATCTCCGGTATCTCAACCGTAATATCCTGTTCTTCCGGTGTATTTGGTGAATTTATAGTTTTAGACATTTCTGTAAAATTTTTTTAAAAATAGCCCGTAAAAATACCATTTTTTAACGGGTTATTCAAGGCACTCTTTTTTCTTAGTGCTTGGTCAAAGTAAGCTCGTTAACAGCCGGGCGATAATCTTCGAAATTAAAGGCACTCTTTTTCCTGAACCCCCACAAACCCCTGTTTTGAAGAACAAATCAGATGAACAAATCAGTTTAATACAGGGACAATTCATACCTAAAAACAACCGTCTGTGAAAAAAAATATATTGAATTAATGAATCATAATTATATTTGCAGCGTCGATAATCAAGTTTTTCCTTGTTTTTCGACAATTTTTACGATGGTTTTTGAACATTTTTATATTTTTAGAGTTTAATCACTATCAATCATAATCTTTAATTCTTAGGAGTTACTATAATGAAAAAATTATTTGGATTAGCAGTTGCATTTCTGTTTCTTGCAACCGCTGTTAACGCTCAGTCGGGTATTGTACCTACCGAAAAAAGCGGTGGTTATGCAAGAATTCAGGCTATGGGCGGCAACAATCCTTTCTTTGTTGATCCTTTCAACATGACAACTAACCCGGCTTTTTCCAGATACTATGGAAATTTCCTCTGGGGCGATATCGGTGCTTCTGCTGCTGCAGTTGACGATGGCGATGGCCAGTTTGCCGGTTTTAACTTCAATGTTGATAACAAATTCACCCTCGGCGCTATCCTCGCAAGAAATGACTACAAAGGCGGCGGTATCTCAAGTATTGGTACCACAAACTCTCTGGTTGGTACCTTCAACGGGCAACCCGGCGTTACAAGACCTGCAGTTGCACTCGATAACAACTTTGAGTTGATCGGTTCTTATTCGGTTTCCGACGCTACAGTAATCGGTTTGGGATTAGCTTACGGCGCATCCACTAACGATATCACACCTGCTTCAGGAACTGCTGATAAATCTTCCGCTTCACAGTTTGGAATTAACTTGGGTCTTATCCAGCACTTCAGCAAAGACAATGCAATCGATTTCTCGTTTGCTTTTGTTTCACACGGTGTTAAAAATGAAGGTGCAAAAACCAACAAACTTTCTGCTACTTCACTCGCTGTTGGCGCAAGATATTTCCATAACCTTGGTAAAGGTTTTGTTCTGGTTCCTGTTGCTTCCTATTCTTCAATGAGTGGAACAGTTGACCTCGCAGGCACAAGCGCTGACCTCACTTCTTACTCTGTTTTGAACGCGGGCGTTGGTCTTAACTACAGAACCGGTGACCTTTTCCTCGCCGGCGGTGTTGGCTTAGGCATTCAGAGTGCTACTCAAAAAAGCACAACAAACACACCGGAACTTACAAACAGCACCTTCATTTTCCCTGCCTGGAACCTCGGTGCTGAGTTCAATGTAACCGACTGGATGAAAGCAAGGCTTGGTTATGTTGCTTCAACACGCAGCAACACAACACAGACCGCAGCAACTGCAACCACTAAAAATGAAGCCGTTGTTACATCTTACGGTCGTGAAGGCGTTACCCTTGGTCTTGGTTTCAAATTTGGAAACTTTAACCTTGACGCAACCGTTAACGATGAAGTTTTAAGACAAGGCTTCAGAAACATCGGTACCGGTGCAGTTAACACTTTCGGTCATATTTCGGCAAGTTATAACTTCTAAGAAGTGCTGCCGGTTTTTAACGGTTTATTTGAATAACCGCAAAACACCGAAAAATACTCTTTTAAAAGGCTGTTCGTAAACGGACAGCCTTTTTTCTTTTTTTTGTACCGGTTTATGGGGGATTTGGTGCAGGGTTTTTGGCGGAGCTGTTGCCGGGTTTTTGCCGGGTTTTTAACTTTTTCTTGAAAGAAAGCCGTCGCTTTGGTTGCGGGTAATCAACTTTCTGTTTAATTTTGAACGAATCATTTTTGTTTTATTTGAATATGCAAATTGAAACTTTCTTGACCGACAATTCCTTTTAACAGCGTGAACAACTGCTAATTATTTTTTCCGACAATTCCTTTTAACGGTGTGAACAATTACAAACTGACAATCCAATACGACGGAACTGACTTTTTCGGCTGGCAAATTCAGGCGAAAGGAAAAACCATCCAGGGTGAGATCACGAACGCTTTGGAGGTGCTGCTCAAAAAGAAGGTTACGCTGATTGGTGCAGGAAGAACCGATTCGGGCGTGCATGCTCTCGGGCAGACGGCAAACTTCAAAACCTCTGAAGCGTTGGATATTTATCGCTTTCTTTTCTCACTGAACTCGCTCCTCCCCTTTTCTATCCGGATTTCTGAAATGGTTAAAGTTCACGAAAACTTCAACAGCCGTTTCGATGCCATATCAAGAACCTATTTCTACCAAATTTCTGCGAAACCATCACCTTTTAACCAAAAATTTGTGTGGGCTTATCACAAAGAGTTGGATGTGCACTTGCTAAACAACCTGACAGCACCATTGCTTGGGCGGCACGATTTTGCCGCTTTTACTAAGTTTGCTGATGATCGTGAGGAACATTTCTGCACCCTTTTTTCTGCAAAATGGAGCAGGTTTAAAAACACCGTTCTGTTTTATATCGAAGCCGACAGGTTCCTGCACGGAATGGTGCGCGCTATTGTGGGCACGGCAGTTAACATTGGAAAAGAAAACGGCTCACCAGGCGATATGGAGGCTGTGGTAAACTCGCACGACAGAAAAATTGCCTCGGCTTCAGCGCCGGCAAAAGGGCTTTTTCTGTATAAGGTGAAATATCCAATTTAAGGATTTTCTTATCGGATAACATAAATCTCTTCACCGGGCAAATTAAACCACAATACCGGATAAAATAAATTAAAGCACAGAACAAAATAAACCACAACAACGGGCAAAATAAATCGCAACAACGGGCAAAATAAATCGCAGCGCAGGATAACATAAATCACACATACAGCGAAATTACAGCCGGGAACTTACAATTAACATCTTTGTTTTGTATATTTAAAATTCTTTTTACAGTTTTCTGAGAAACCGGGTTTCTTTTTACAGTTTTCTGAGAAACACTCTGTTTGTTACAATTTAAAATGCACTTTTTTCGAAAGGCAATACATTTTGGAATTTCTGGCACAGCTTCACACAACGGTAATTCATTATCCAATTGCGCTTCTGAGTATCTATCCGATTTTGATGGTCATATACCTGTTTTATAAAAACGAACATTTGGCAAAAGGGTCGTTGATTATCCTTGCCGTTGGGGTTATAGGTGCCTTTTTTGCCCTTCTTACCGGAAATGGCGCTTTCCAACACTTTGCAGAATTGAACAAACAAAGCCCGCAGTTTCAAAGCCTTTCTGACCTGATCAGCGTACACCAAAGTTTTGCCACCTGGACGATTATGATTTTCTCCGTGATTCTTATACTTCACTTCACATACCTTGTAAGAACCTACATGAAAAAGAGTGAACCACCCAAATTTTTCACCAATATTCCAAAGATAATTGTAATTTTGGCTTTGGTAGGGTTGTTTTTGCTTTATCAAACGGGCAGCCACGGTGGAAAGTTGGTTTATCAGTACGGTGTGGGTACCGTAAACTTCAAATAGCAGGAATTTAAATGCGCAGTTTTGCTCTGTTTTTTGCCTTTCTTTTATTTCAAACCGCTTTTGCGGGCGATCCGCCGCGCGGTGCATCGTACTTTGCCCGCGGTTCAGCCGACGCGAGACTTTTGATAAAGGAAAGCCCCGCAGAACCGTTAGCAATTCCTTTTTTAGAAAAATACCGCTTAGTTAATTCAACAAATAGCAGAGACGAAACAAGAAGAACATCATTTTATGCAGCAGAATCAGAAACAAAAGAAACAACAGAAATAAAAGAATCTGCTGCAACAACTGCAATAAACGCTACAAACTTAACAAACGCAATTACAACAACTGAAGCCCTACCAAACCCCGGTGAAAGCAAAGCAAGAGGATTTTTCGCCGCTTTTGGTGTGGGTCCCCGTGTGCCGGTCGGGAACTTCTCTTCCAAAACGATGCTTGGTTACGGCTTCAACGCTGAAATATCTTATGTGGATAACAAAATAATGCCTTATTTCTTGTTTGGAAGGCTCGGTTTCGAGCAGTTTCCGGGCAGCCAGGACTATTACCAGCTCACCGAAATAACGCACTACAGTATGCAATATCTGCCGATGTCGCTCGGGGTCAGGCACTACTTCCCGCCAATTCTTAAAAATGTATTTCTGCTTACCCCTGTTGCTGAAATTTCTGCGATAATGGTGATTTATCAGGAACTCGAAGACTATAAAGCCGGCTCACATAAGAACAGCTTTTTAGAGGACGGCGTGCGTTTCGGTGCAAGCGCCGGCTTTGGTATTTCTGCGTTTGTGCTCGATATGATGCTTAATTATAATATTTACCAGGATAACCAGTTCCTTTCACTCGATCTGAAGGTCAGGTTACCGCTATATGTGGCGTTTTAATATGAGTTGCGGAAACTTTGTTAAACAATTTGAGTTGCGGGAATTTTGTTAAACTATAAACCTGTTGCAACTGAATTGAAACGCAATAACTTTGTTAAACTATAAACCTGTTGCGCTTTGAATTTGTTTCACCATAAATTATAAAGGATACCAAATGGAATTTCAATATCTTCTCTTTTCAGTCGAAAACAACATCGGTACAATAACAATGAACCGCCCCGATAAGCTTAATGCCTTAAACGGCGGGCTGTTGGATGAACTTGAAAGGTTAGTTGACTCAATAAAAAACAACAACGAAGTGCGGGTTGTTATAATCACCGGTGCGGGTGAAAAATCGTTTGTTGCCGGCGCCGATATTAGCGAACTGGCGCAACTTTCGGTTACCGACGCAAAAGCCTTTGCGCTAAAAGGGCAGAGGATATTCTCGAAAATTGAGTCACTTGGCAAACCTGTAATAGCTGCCGTTAACGGATTCGCTCTCGGTGGCGGTTGTGAGCTCGCACTCGCCTGCCACATCCGCTTTGCTTCTGCCACGGCTTCATTTGGGCAGCCTGAGGTTAACCTCGGCACCATTCCCGGCTATGGCGGAACACAACGCCTGACAAGGTTGGTGAACTCCGGAAGGGCACTCGAAATGATTCTGGGCGGCGATAGAATTTCGGCACAGGAAGCCCTGAGTATTGGCTTGGCGAACAAAGTATTCGAAAAAGAAGAACTGATGCCAAAAACAGTTGAATTTGCACAAAAATTGGCGGCTAAGCCACCGCTTGCACTAAATTATGCGCTTGACGCCGCTCTGGCTGCCAATGACCTTAATATCGAAGCCGGGCTTGATTTCGAAGCTGCTCTATTTGCTCTTTCAGCCGGTACCGGCGATTTCAAAGAAGGAACTTCTGCGTTTCTGGAGAAAAGAAAAGCTGAGTTCAAAGGCAATTAAAAGGCGACCGACGGCTTGATAAAGTTCAAACTGTTTATTATTTTTATCCTGTTAGCTGCAGTTATATACTTATATATACAGTCGGACAGCGAAGAAAGAAGTAAGGCGGATACTGGTCATGTTGATACTCTCGTTGCGAAACGGAAACTGACCGAAAAAATTTTCGATTCTGTGATTACAGCCGTGCAAAAAGATTATGCCATCCCCGATTCTTTCTTCGTGAGAGGAAAAAAGAATAAACCGCACCGCTTTTTTGTGCCCGAAGATCTACCTCTGCCAACTGTGGTTAATGCCTTCTGGAACATCTTTTCGCAGTTTAATGACAAATGCTCCATTGGATATGATAAAAAGGAGAAAAATACGCTGCTTTCGGTAAATATTGGCGACAAATCGTTGAAAATGCTCTTTCTGAAAAAGAAAAATTTCTCGAGAACTTACGCTGAAATCTCAATTATGATTAAAGATTATGAAAAAGCAGACGAAGAAGAAAGAAAATTTCTGGAAGAGTTCCCCGAACAGGTTATGATCTTGATTCAGCCTACTAAAAAAATGCAAATATTTGTGAAAGATTTAGAACAAAAAGGTGTACGATATTGCGTCAGCGTGGGGAGCAGCGACGCTGATTTTGAGTATAAAATTGAGGACGGGCAATCAAAAAAGAGAATTGTACAGACGGTTTCAGGGTTGGTTTCAGCTTTTCCGAAGGCTCTGTGGTTTATTACTGACGCCAATTCATCTCTGGCAAAATCCATGATTTTTCCATTTGTTCGTGAAAAATTTGAAGCAAAAAAGAAACAATTGATTGAAAGCGACCAATTTATTCAGGTTAGTGACGATAGTAAAGAAGCCGCAGTTATTTCTTTCAATGAAGGAATCAGTAAAAGCGCACGCGGGAAGAACAAAATCTTTCTGATGTCGCCCCAAGCGATTCAGTGGGTTGAGGATGAAATAGCTAAACTGCGGAAAAAAGGGTTAAAGATTACCGCCGGCATCTCTGCGGATGACCTTTCCGCGGTCATTAATTTCAACTACACCCCGCAGCAATGGTTGGGGTATAGTTTTTAGAATTCCTTCCCTGTCGCCAACCAAAACAAACTGCAGATTTTCCAGCTTCAAATAATGATTAGCGGCAGAAATCGCATCTTCCATCGTTACACGGGTAAGCTCCTGCCGGCTATTTTCGAAGTAATCGAGCGGCAGTTGAAGCTCAACAATTGTGCGCAACAGTGAAGATATCATGTCATAAGTTTCAAACATAAACGGAATCCCCCGGACGCGCTGGCTGCGTGAAAACTCAAGCTCTTCATCCGAAATATTTTTCCGGACATCGTTCATCTCTTTCAGAATTTCAAGCAATGCATTCCCTGTGTTTACGGTATCAACCGATGCTGAGATAATAAACTTTGAAGAGTCTTTCATCGAAATTAAAAATGACCCGACACCGTAAGTGTAGCCTTTTTCTTCACGAAGATTGCGCATAAGCCGGCTGTTGAAGTGCCCGCCGTATAGGTTATTAACCAACTTAAAAGCCTCATCCTCCCGGGATGAACGGAGGCTTTCTGTCGGAAAACCGCCCAAAATCTCAGTTTGTGGCGCACCTTTTCTGTCCAAAATGAAAAACCGGAGGTCTTTTAAGGCGAAACCGGTATCCGGTTTTTCAGGTTCGTGCGCTCCCATTTTACCGAGGAAATGTTTGTGAATTGCAGTTTCAACCTGATTATACGGCAAATCAGTTACCACAGTAAAAACAGGTTTAAGCGGTTCAATTTGCTCAGCGTGGAAGAAAGTAACATCCGAGAGAGTAATCTCTTCAATCGATTCCTCATTTGCGGATGTGAAAGTATAGCAATTAGGCCTTCCCTGAATAATTTTATCCAGCAACTCCCACGCCATTGCCTCCGGCTGATTTTTCATCTGTTGAATCCGGTTGCGGATTTTGTCTCTCTCCCTTTCAAAATCTTCCATTCTGAAGTGCGGGTCATAGACAACATCAGAAACGATTTTTAACATCAGGTCGATGTTTTCGGAAAGCCCGCTGATGTTTACTTCAAAATAGTCGTTGTTTGCAAACACTCGCAGCGTAAGCCCCTTGCTTTCCAGAAGTGCGCTTAGTGCAAGCGAATCAAACTCGCCGGCGCCTTCATCCAGAAGTGCAGCCGTAAGTTGCGCCAGCCCTTCACCTCCGGCGGGGTCGTACTTTGAGCCGGCTTCAACAATGAATGTGATTGTGGTTATCGGTAAACCAAGTTTTTGGTGAAATATAACACGGGAACCGTTTTGAAGGAATTTTTCCTCAAACTTAGGGAGATTAAACTCACTTTTAGCGTTTGGAAGTGGAGGTTGTGCCCTGTTTAATTCAATCATGCTTCACCTCCGGGGACAATAAGAAGGCGTGCATAATTTTCGGTAGTGTATTTCTGAATCACCGAAAGCATCTCTTCCGGTGTAATTGAATCTATTTCCTCCAGAATCACTGCCATTTGGTCGGGGTTACCGGTGTAAAAATTAAACTCGTTCATTCTCGAAGCAATTCCGTTTACGCTTTGTAAACTGTACACAGCCTGCACCTTATAATTATACTTAATTCTTTCCATCTCCTCGGGCGTAACTTCACTCCTAATCGCTTTATGGAGTTCGTCGATAATTTCTTTTTCCATCTCGGCAGGGTCAAAACCGGGTTTAACGGTAGCAGACAGAAGATTCATCCCATGATACTTCCCCGTGTAGTTTGTGAATCCTACACTTTGAAGCGATTCATCAGTGAAAACGAACTTTTTGTGCAGCCTCGAGTTTTTCGAAGAGGTTAAAAAATCACCGGCAAGTGCAAGTGCAATATCTTCCCGTGTGAAAGCAACCACAGAGGGCCAGGCAAACAGCAGTTTCGGCAAAAATACTTTATCGGTGTAAATCTCCTCATGGTTTTCACTGAGTGTAAAAGGCTCAAACTTTGCCGGAGGTGTTGGCTTCGGTGCCCCTTTAATTTCACCGAAATATTTGTTCACAAGCCCTTTAGTTTTTTCAATTTCTAAGTCGCCGTAAACCACCAAAGTTGCGTTTGCAGGGGTATAGAAAGTGGTGAAAAACTCCCTTACATCATCCGGATTAATAGAAACAATGTCTTTCATCGCACCAATAACGGGGCTGCGGTATGGGTGCCCTTCGGGGAAAACAAGTTTCAAAACTTTTTCAAATCCTAACCCGTAAGGTGCGTTATCGTAGCGCTCCAACCTTTCATTTTTCACCACATCAATCTGGTTGGTAAGGGTTTCCTGCACCAAAGCCGGCAAAAACCACCCCATCCTGTCAGCTTCCAACCAAAGCCCAAGCTCTAAGTGCGTAGCCGGAAGTTTATCGTAGTAAACGGTTCGGTCAAAGGTCGTGTTTGCATTCAGGCTGCCGCCGGTTTCCTGAACAAACCTGAAGTGCATCCCTTTCGGTACATTAACCGACCCCTGAAACATCATGTGCTCAAAGAGGTGAGCAAGTCCGCTTTTCCTTGCCCCTTCGTTCCCACTGCCAACATGGTAAAGCAGGTTAACGGCAATGATAGGGTTTTGCGAGTTTTTCCCGAGAATAACCTCTAAACCGTTCTCTAAAGAAAATCTTTCGTATTCAATGTGTGTCATTGCTGTTTTTTTTGCTTCCGGTGTTTCATTTCATTAATGGAGGATTTTCAATATTCTCTCGCCTCGGATTGAACCAAGCAATTTAAATATTTGACTGAATGGAATTTGGTTATCCCATGAGAAAAGAACAAAGATTGCCTCACCCACAATCATTTTGCGGGAAACAGGTCCCCAAAACCGCGAGTCTGAACTGTCATCCCGGTTATCGCCCATCATAAAGAAATAGTCTTCCTGAAACTGATACTCAGTCGTTGGCTTTCCGTTTATATAAACAACATTTCCGTCGATCTTAACCACTTCTTCTTCAAACTCTCTGTTGATAAAATTCTGCCATGCGAAAGCGGTTTTGGGGTCTAATTTAATTTTTGCCCCCTTTTTCGGCACAACGAAGGGCCCGAAATTATCCGGCGTCCAGTTTTCAGTTCCCGGGAACATATACCCGGCGAGCCTCGAATCGGTTTGTGGCTCTTTATATTGAATATGTGCCGGCAGAGGTGCAGGTTTGCCGTTTACAAACACTACCTTGTTGCGTATTGTTATTGTGTCGCCGGGAAGACCGATACACCTTTTTACATATTGAATATTTTCAGGATTGGGGCGGAATTCCCCCTTTTCACCGGGAAAGTCGAACACTACAATGTCCCCCCGGTCAGGGTCGGTGAAAATATCCCACCTGAAATGTGGTATTTTAACCTCAGTATAAGGAAGGAACTTCGGCGAGTTTATTCCGTAAATAAATTTATTAACGACGACAAAATCACCCACCATAATTGTGCTTTCCATCGAAGGGGTGGGTATCCGCGTATTTTGAAAGAAAAATGATATGATAAATAGTGCAGCAATAAAAGCCTGAAGCAACGACTTCAGCTCTTTCTTAACATTCAAATTTGAACTCCAATTTAAAACACAAATTTACGAAAACGAATTAAACCGTTTGGTAGCAGAATTATCCCCTTTTTAACCACTACTTCTTTTTAATAATGAGAGAAGTAACGAGTTCACGGTTGCCGGGTTTGCTTTCCCCTTGGTTTGTTTCATAACCTGCCCGACAAAAAAGCCGAGAATCTTCTCTTTGCCCGCAAGATATTCAGCCACCTGAGCCGGGTTATCGTTTAATATTGAGGTTATTATTTTTTCAAGCTCATCTGAATCAGAAATCTGGCTTAAACCTTCCCGTTTCACAATTTCCTCAGGTTCCGACTCGTCGGAAAGCATAATCGCAAAAACATCTTTTGCAATCTTCCCGGAAATTACGCCTGAAGTGATTAAATCGACCAACTTCGCCAATCTTTTCGGTTCAATTGCGAACTCAGCAAGCGAAATTTTCTTTTCGTTGGCAACTTTCAAAACTTCCGTCATTATCAGGTTACTCAACTCTTTTCGTGCGGAAGTAAACCCTGCCGCCTCTTCAAAATAACGGGAAGTTTCGGGTTGTTGGGTTAAAACGCCGGCGTCGTATGGGGGCAATCCAAACTCGTTAGTATATCTCTCAACTTTCCTTGCGGGCAGTTCGGGCATTTCCGATTTAATTTTTTCAAACCATTCGTTGCTTATTTCCAGTGGCGGTAAATCGGGGTCAGGGAAGTAGCGGTAGTCGTGTGAATCTTCTTTCGACCTCATGGGCGAAGCTGTTCCCTTATCTGCGTTCCACAGAAGTGTCTGTTGCACCACTTCCCTTCCCTCTTCCAAAAGATCGATCTGCCGGGCAATTTCAAAATTAATCGCTTTCTCCACATTTTTGAAAGAGTTCATGTTCTTCACTTCGGTCTTCGTTCCGAAACGGGTTTCACCGCGTAGCCTGACAGAAATGTTGGCGTCGCAACGCAGAGAGCCTTCCTCCATATTGCCGTCGCAAATATCTAAATAGAGCAAAATTTGCCGAAGTGTGCGTAAATAAGAGGCAGCTTCTGCCCCGCTTCTTATATCCGGATGGCTCACAATTTCCAAAAGAGGCACCCCGCTACGGTTTAGATCGACCAGTGTAGAGTCCCCCCTGTCATGTATCGATTTTCCGGCGTCCTCTTCTAAGTGAGCGCGGGTTACACCGATCTTCTTTTTTGTGCCGTCTTCAAGGGTTATTTCCAGTTCTCCCTCGCCAACAACGGGCAAACTGAACTGACTGATTTGGTATCCTTTTGGAAGATCCGGGTAAAAATAGTTCTTTCGTGCAAATATTGAGCGCAGGTTTACACGGGAGTTCAGCGCAATCCCGAGTTTTATGGCAAATTCAACAGCGCTCTCGTTCAAAACGGGCAATACCCCCGGATGCCCCAAACAAACAGGACATACATTGCTGTTCGGCGGTGCGGGGTACCCCGTGCTGCACGAACAAAATATCTTTGTGTTGGTCTTTAGTTGAGCATGAACCTCAAGCCCTATTACGGGTTCATACTTCTCTGTCGGAAGGAGCTCGATCATCTGCTGATTTTGCTGATTATTTGTTAATTCTTTGCTGAATATTTGTTAATTTTTTACTAATTTTTACTAATTTTTACTAATTATTTGGCGAATTATTTAATTAATCTCTTAATTATTCTTTCTGACTAATTGTCTGATCAATTGTTTAATAATGAATCAGTTAATTTTTTGAAAAGATGGCATTTCCGTATGGCGGAAGTTTTATTGTTGTTTTTGCCGCCAAAGACTTTACCTTGCCCGAAAAAGCGTCTGTATAGTCGCCCGCAAAATCTTCCAGGTTGATTTCTATTGTTTTCTCGTCACCCGATAAATTGAAGCATGCTAACACTAATTGAGAGCCTGCTTCCCGAAGAAATGCGATTACATTATTATCTAATTTATCATCTAACCTTATTAAATCACCACCCTGTATATTTGCATAAACATCAGGTTTAATTTTTTTCAGACGGCTTAAAGTCTTATACAATTCTGTCATTCGTAGTATTTCTCCGAAAATATCAATTTTTACGAATTAAAAAAAAGAACGAATTAACCGCAAAACTTATCGAATAAATAAAACATTTACGGAACAATCGCGGCTCCTGCAATGTTTAGTTAGAATAGAACGGCGAATTCGAAATAACCAAACTTTAATATACTCATTCCGGGCTTTCTAAAAAAAGTAAAAAGATTCTATCCTGTTTAGTTAACAATTTTTATCCCTTATTGTTAATAATTATTTTGTAATTAGTAATAATTTTATATTTTTAAACATTGGAATTGCGAAAGTTTTATATCCTTCTAATTAATAATAATTTCTTTTATTCAGATGAAAATATATTTTAGAGAAAATCAACTAGCTTATTTGAACCAGATTGCCGCTAACACGGTGGGTCATTCCAATTTTACTTTGCTCGTTGGTAAAAGAAAAGTTGGAAAAACCACGCTGATTAAGCAGTTTCTGAGAACTAACGCCGGTGCTTATTTCACAATCAGCAATAAATCTTCATTTCTGCAGCTTCAGGATATTTCGGAATATCTGAAATCGTACACCTTCCCCGATAGTTTTATTCCAACTTTCCAGAGTTGGGGAAATTTCTTCGAGTTCCTGTTCTACATTGCGCGGAATCGCCCGGTAAATGTTGTTATCGATGAGTTCCACAACTTTGAACTCATCGAGCCGGAAGCGTTTGATGAACTCAAAAAAATGTGGGATACTTACTCGAAAACTTCGATGCTCAATTTGATTGTGGTTACTTCGAATATCGATTTTATGAAAAGGAAATTCGAGTCAAAGGAAAGCCCGCTCTTCAGAATTAATAACCACTTCATTAAACTGACCCCGTTCAGGCTTTCCGATGTGATTGTTATTTTCAGAATGAACGGATCAAAACTCAGCACCAATCAAATTATTGAGCTTTACACTATTTTTGGCGGTCTGCCGAAATATTACTTCCTGATTGAACGCCACCGCCTGTGGAATAAAGACCTGGAAACAATTCTGAAAGAATTGGTGTTCGTTGATTTTGCACCGCTGGCTTATGAACTAAAAGAACTGCTGATTAACGATTTTACCCGCGGCAACAAAATATACCTTTCGATTCTGCAGGCTATTGCCGCCGGTTTCACTAAAATGTCGGATATTGCAAAAACGGTCAATATTCCCGTTACTAACCTTACGAAATACCTCTTTGAACTCGAAAAGAAGAAGAGACTTATCGAAAGGCAGCTGCCGGTTAATACTAACGACGGGTCAAGATCGAAATTTGGCAGATATTTTATCCGGAATTATTTCGAGAATTTCTGGTTCCGTTTTATACAACCTGATATAATTAACTTCGAAATGGGTGAGTATGACAAAATGTTGACCAACATTTCTGAAAAATTGGGTGAATATGTTAACCACCGCCTTGGGATTTTTATCCGCGAAATTTTCCATGATTATCAGCATTCGCACTATATTCAGTATCTTTTCCCGTTTGAGATCAATAAGGTTGGCTCCGTTTGGAACCGAAAAGATACAATAGAGATTGTTGTGGTAAGCGAATCAGCAAGGGCTGTGTTGTACGCCAATCTGGTTATTCAGGATGAACCACTTAATAAATATGATGTTAATATGGCATCAACCCAATTTTTTAAGTTCAAAACCCTTTATGCAAATTATTCGAAAAGGTATCTGTTAATCACCAAAAATGGCATAGATAGCGGCGCTGAAGCGTTCTGTAAACAGAAAAATATCGCTAACATCGATATTAATGTCTTCTTCGACGCTCTCGTTGGCGATGCAACTGAAGCAGATGCGCAAATTATTGAGGTTGAAGTTTAACCACTTTGTTTTGGCGACTTAGCAACCACTTTTTTTGATTGTGGAAGTGTTGCCGGAAGTTGAAGTTTAACCACTTTGTTTTTGGCGCTTTACAGATTGAAAAATACAGATTAGATTATAGTTGCAACAATTTTACGAACTGCCCCCGAACCCCCGGGGGCAGTTTTTGTTTTAAATTGCCCGATTTTCTTTGCAACCTGCGGGATTTCTTTTTCAACTTGTGAGTTTGTTTTTAACCTGCGGGATTCTTTTTTATCCAACTTGAAGGATCTTTTTTAGCCTTCGAAATTACTCAGAGCAAAACCAAAATAATAAGATCTGCTAAATTAACGCCCGTTTGCCCGGTTTTTATACCACAACCTAATTTTTCGACCCAGGTACCTGAGTCACTATTGTGCAAATAACTCTCGAAATTCAACCCTTTAGATATCGATTTTTGGTAGGTTTCAGAGTCAACTATTGCTCCCGCAAATTGGGATGACCCGTCGATACCGTCACTCCCTACAGACATAAACACCATATCGCCGGACTGAATTTCTTTTGCCATTCTCATAGCAAACTCGGTGTTTCTTCCACCCTTGCCACTACCTCGCACTTGAACCCCCACTTCCCCACCTGAAATGTAAAAAAACGGTTTAGCGTTAGGATGTATTTTGGGCGTAGTGTTGTCTTTTCCGGTAAGATTAGGAATATGATTGGGGTTAGGAACAGGGTTGGGAGTAGAAGAAAGTGCAGTATTAAAATTTGAATTAAAATCAGAAAAAGTTTGTAAAAGCTCATTTTTCTTATTAATAAGCTCTGTAACTGCGTTTTCAATCTTACCGGAGATTGGTTCCGGGTTAACCGCGACATTAAACCCGGCTTTTCTTATCAATTTTGCTATATCTTCAACCATCGCCTGATTTGAATCAATAATCCTGCGAAATACTTCGTTTCGTGCCGGCGGTTTTGTATCTCCAAATTTTTCCGCAAATTTTATTGCTTTTTGAATCGTTGGGTTCATCCCTTGGGTTTGATATGAATCCCCCCTAAATTCTTCAGCTGATTTTATCGCTTTTGAAATAGCCTTACTTGTTACCGGTTTTTCAGAGTCAGGATTTTTGTTTTTCGTCAAATTCTCTGATGCTATTTTTTCCTCCTCCAAACCCAAAGAAAATGTCGCTGTTTTCTCTAATTCAGCGGAAGATGTTGTTACTTTTTCTAAATCAGAGGGAAATCTTGTTGCTTTCCCCCTGTTTTCAGGGGTTGAGGATGCTATTTTGCGCCTCAGGCCACCAAATGATTTTATGATTTCAACCACTCTTTTCGCTGAAATTAGGCGATACGAAAGCATACCCGAACCGATCACACTTGGATCGTTATCCAAAACATCGGATAAAATCAGATTTATCACCGTGTCAGACTGAATAAAATTCAGCAAACCGCCGTTTTTCACCTGAGAAAAGTAGCTTCGCACAGCATTCAAATCGCCGATTTCAATCCCATTTTTCATTAAAATGCCGGAAATTTCTCCTTTTTCGGCTGTTGTCAACGGTGGGCGCGGATAATTAACCATAGAAGAAGTGCCACCCGAAAGCAAATAGAGAAGTGTCCCCTCTTTGCTGCTTTTTTTGCAAAAGTCGAGCAGCACTTCCCCTGCATACCGGCTTTTTTCATCGGGAATCGGATGAGACGAGTACACAATCTTAAAATTCTCCGGTTCAGCAACGCACCTCTTATAAAAAGCACCGGTTCCGCCTGTTTGTTTTGTGTTTCCTTCACTCCCGCCTGTATATCCCCTGTTTCCTTCACTTTTGGTATTTTCGGAACCATATAAACTTTTTGGCTCTGCGGGGCTTGAACGAATTTCACCCTGTGAAGTTTTCACCTCCTGATTCGTAATAACAAGTCCCCTTTTTATCGAATCACCAAAAATCCTCAACGCTCCCTCTGCCATTTGGATTGCACTTTTTCCTGTGGCTACAAGGTCAATTCCACCCGAAATAAAAGTTTGCCGGGATATAGAAACAAGCTCATTTCTTTCCTTTTCGACAACCCCCTCGGACAAATCTTCCCCTAATTCGTGCAGATAATTAAAAACAATTTTATCCGGCGAGTGAAGCACGAGTGCTTCACTGAAAATTTTTTCTAAAAATCCGCGAAATTCTTCCAAATTGTTCACAAATCACCGATAAATTTGTTCCTGATCTGATGAAGTTGATTGTACGATTCAGATATTAACTTAGTAATTTCATCAAACATCTTCAGTTTATTTTCCCTGCTGATTCGTCTGTTCAAAATGATAGAATGAAATTGTTCCATCAAAGGTATAATCTGTTTTAGCCCCATATACGACAGTGTTGGCTTCAGTTTATGGCTAAACTCCCGACACTTCTGAAAATCTCCCAGAAAAAGGCAATTTCGAATATTCTTGATAATAATGTCGGTATTTTGCAAAAAATCTCCGATCACTTCCGCTGCAAAACTCCGGTCACCAAGCGACACTTCCTTCAAATAAGTAAGATCGATCTTGTCATTTACCAAAAAATCATCCTTTTTTGGTTTTTGCGCCGGATGTGCCACACGAGAGATTCGTCCAACGGTATTATCTTTAGCCCTGCTCCCGTCAATGGTTTCATCAGTTTGAATCCGGGTTTCAGTTTTAATTTTCAGATAAAAAGGGAGCAGTTCGTGTTGGATATTATTCACTGTAAGTGGCTTATGAATATAACCATTAATCTCTGCAGACGCCATTTCTTTCTCAATTTCGGTGAAGTGCGAAGCTGTTAAAACAATTATCGGCGTGCTCCGGTTAGGTTCCGGGAGCATGCTCCTGATGATTCTTGCAGTTTCAATCCCTGAAAGCCCAGGCATTGCAACATCCATTAATATCAGCGAATAATGATTCTCTGATACCCTGAAGATCGCCTCGACCCCATTTGTTGCAATCTCAGTTTGAATATTTAATTTTTCGAGCTGGTAAGTAATAATTTTATTGGAGTGCTTGTTATCGTCAACTAATAAAAATTTGACCGGAGCTTTGGGGTCAGGTTTTGGGTGGGCTTTCTCGCCGGTAATCCCGTTCTCGTCTTGCTGCTTGTTTTTGTTTCTTTTCAGAAGATCTTCGTTCGCTTGCATGCTCCGGCTTTGTTGCACGCCCCCGACTTGTTGCGGCTGTTTTTCGCTTTGTAGATATTGGTGACGGTTGAGGTTGGTTATTACAGCCATTCCGGCGTAATTATCGTTATCTTTCATCACAACAATCATCTTAAAATTGAGTAAATCAACAGTCTTCACCAGCTGTATAATTTTCTCATTTGCTTTTTCTTCAATCCATACGGGGAAGTGCTGTTGAAACACCGCAATCGTATCAGACGAGATAAACTCCTGATCAACAAACGATATTTCCTTGCTTAGCAAACTGAAGTTAAATAACGCTACTTTTGAACCTGATTCCATCTCCGGGCAATCGGTTGTGAGGAAAGAAATTTTCTTTTGGCAAATATAAAAAAAAGGCTGCTAAATTAGCAGCCTTATTGGGGGGAGTAATGTATATCGTTATCCACTAGCAGGGATCATGAATAACGACAGTGCAAATCTAACCTTAAACTCAGGCAGATTTATTTTGTTTCGATGAAACCCCTGAATTATTCGATAAACCCCCTGTTTTCTTCGACAAATGTGAGTTAATAGTGCCCAACTCTTCTGCCTGACCATTGCATTATTGATTTTGAACCGGTAATTAACCTTACTCTAAATATATAATCTGACAGTTGCACGGAAGTTTCTGCCCGCCTCCGGCATAATTGATTTAACGCGCGAAAGATGGTTTCTGTATTCCACATCAAAAATGTTATCCATCCCAAGAGTAATCAATCCGGTTAATTTTCCGACAGTAACAGGCTGAAAAATATTACAGTTAACAATCCCGTAGCCTGCAGTCGCCTGCTCGAACAGGTCTGTTCTCTCCTGGCTTGCGGCAAATTCTGCCGACACTTCAACAGATGTCCCATATTGTAATTTATACTTTAACTCCAAAAGTAACTTTGCCGGCGGCATTTGTGGCAAAGCACCACCCTCAGAAAACCAATCGGAAAAATTGGCAGCATTCGGGTTATCTAAGTTAGCGGAGGTTTCCCCCGTCACAAAATAACCATGTGTGAAACTGAGTTTTGCAGCAACTGAAAGCCGCTCAGCCGGCTTGTATTCTACCTCAAATTCGATTCCCTCAATCACCGAATTTTTCCCGGTTGTTGCGTAAACAGGAAGAAAAGTCTGGTAGTTGATTTTACCCGTGTTGCGCGGTATTATAAATCCCGTTAAATTGTAACGATATAAATTCACAAGGGCATAAGCTTCCTCCGTTTTCCAGTATGAAAATAGCTCAATACCAATGCCGGATTCAGATTCAAGGTCCGGATTTCCGGTCTCGTATGAATAAGCCGCAAGGTGTGGACCCTCTGAATAAAGTTCTTCAATTGTGGGCACCCGCGAAGATCTGCTCAGGTTTAACCCAAGAAAGAAATTGCCGGAAAGATCATAAATCCCCGAGGCAGAAAATGACCAGGTGAAATATTTTCGCTCTCTGATCTCACCGATGCTTGAGTGTTTGGTTATCGCCGGGGTAATGATATCACCGTTGAACCGCGCTGCAAACTCAACACTTAATCGATGGTAATTAAAAGGTTGCCAGAAATAAAAAGAGAGATTTTTCGAGACAGAATTAGGAGTGAAAACGAAACCGCCCACTTCAAAATCACGGTACCTGCCTGAAATACCGACAATTCCATCCTCATTTAATCCCAAAAGGTGATGTTCGCCCGTCAGATAGAAAGAATGATCGATTATTCTGAATTCCGCACCGATAAGGTCTTCTCTTTCAAACTCTTTATGCCGGTAGTAAGAACGGGCATAATGAAGTGTTACATTGTGAAACAAGCCGGAATTTATGTTTAACGAACCCTTTCCGGAATAGACATTTCTGTAGATTGAAATACGAACGCCGTTTGGGTGCGCCCCGATAAAACCGCCGGGGATGCCATAATCCATATTCAGTGAGCGATATGAATAGCCAATGAAACCGGGCTCACCAATGTAAGACCCTCCACCGGAATATCCCTCAATATTTGAGTAAGAATTGTTGAGCTTACCCGAAGGTGTGCTTATATCTCCGGCGGCACGGCTCGTAAAGCTCCCCTGAAATGCTAAACCTCCCGTTCCGTACTCTGCCTTGCCACCATAAAGGAAACCTCCGTTTGCACTTTCGTAATAGGAACCCAAATTGCCCGTGAACCCTTCTACAGTTTCAACGGGAATATCGTGCCGGGCAACATTTACAACACCGCCAACGGAAACCGGTGAATAGAGCAACACCCGGGGACCTCTGATAATATCGGCTTTATTGATTGTGAAAGGCTCGATCGTAAGAGCATGGTCAGGTGATGTGCCACTAAGATCAGCCGTAACAGCACCATCTTCGGTGAACAGAACCCTGTCACCGCCCAAACCCCGTATAACCGGGCGGGCAGGAGCCGGACCCATCGACCGGATTGCAAGCCCCGTTTCGTTTTTGAGGGTTGCTGCTAAGGTTAACCCTAAGTTTTTCTGAAAATCAACACCTTCAACTAAATCACGGATGTTGCTTATCTCTTCAAATTTTGAGTGAGTATGCTGCCCCGTGATTAACACTGTTTCTAAATGAATATCTTTTGGTATAAGATAAATCACTAAGTCAGTGTTAAGTTTTTGCCCGGCGGTAAGTGTGAATGTGTAAGAATAATAACTAATGTGTGAAATCACCAAAGAAATCCTAAACTCGTTTGGCAGCACGATTCTAAATTCACCATTCGCATCTGTGATCGAGCCGCTCGTTAAATCACCATAGCTGATAGTGGCAGCAACTACAGGCTCGCGACTGAACGAGTCATACACCTTTCCGTGAAGAACTATTTTCTCTTTCTCCTGCCCCAGTAACACGAATGGGAGCATGAAGAAAAGGAAAAAAATCCTTTTCAAAATCATTTTGTTTTTCATATTTATTCAGGTAAAAATTTTAAATTTTATCTTAAAGTGTCACTTACGGTAAACCTAATAAATTATCTTTCTAAAAAAGAAGTTATATGGTTTTTATTCAACTGATACTTTAATATTACCTGAACGAAAATCATTATGACCATCGTGCGATATAAAAAACTCAACGGTAGTTAAACCTCTTTGTTTTCCGCGGAAATGAATTTCATATTCTTCATCGTGCCGCAGGATCTCAGTTATGTTTGTGTCTGCAATGCTCCATGCTAAGTGCTTGTTGGGATCACTTGGTGGGTTGATGATGTTCCGGTTAGAATCAAAAAACTTCACATCAATATGGTCACTCAAAGCGCCATAAGGTACTTTAATCGTATCTGAGGATTCACCCCTGAATATTGAAGCTACCGGTATGCCCGAAGTTGAAAGATATACTCCTTCGGCTTTAAAATGCTCCTCTTTTGGTGCTAAAACATTGTCTTCTGATTTACATCCGTTAAAAAATAACAGTGTAACTATTGTAAAAGTGATAATTAAACTCGTTTTCATCTCTATAATTCCATTTTTTATAATTCTTTAATCATTCAAAAGTACTTTTATGAGTATCGTTCTTTTGGCTGTTTACATTTCGATAAAAGCGTTTAAGAATACTCTAAAAGCTCCGAAAACGCCCATACACTGCAAGCCCTCTGACTGTAAGCCGGCTACCGTGTCTTAACTTCAGGTGTGCCACAGGTGCCCATGCACTGCAAGCCCTCTGCAAGTGCTATAGGTGCACGAAGAGCGCAACAAAATTGCAAAATTCGGTGAATGCTTTTGAATATTGTGCCAAAAACCAATTTCAATCACACAACTCTGTGCAAAAATTGCGTTTAATCGTGCAAATACACAATTTCGATACACAACTATGCACCGGAATTGCGTTTAATTACAATGATATTTAGTCCGGTCTATGAAAGAGAACCGTTCGGGGGACCGCGGACAAGGTGTGAAGTTAAGAAGTGAAACTTTTCTGCTCTGATTTCTTTCGGGGCAATTGTTCCGTTAACCCCCAATTCAACCGACAGAAAAGTTTTTTTTGTTTCTAAATAAGAAGCACCGGCAAATACAACAATATAACAAGCTGAATAGGGAGTGACAGCGTAGTGAGAACTTCCCGTGTTTGTGGGCTCTGCAATTTTCGCATTTGGAAGTGGGTTAACCTCATAGCCATGAATATGCACGGCGCTTTCGGTAAGCACCGATACATACAGGAGTAAAATAAATATACTCCATTTCTTAACGGCTATTTGGTTGATCTTAAACATTATAACTTAAGTTTTTTTCGCGGAATATTTTCAATCTGTTTTTTCGGTTTCAATATAATTCCCAAAAATCGGAGATTCGCAAACCTAAAAATAAAAAACCTTTCTTTGAAGTCCGCTCCGGAGACCGCCCGGTGAAACTCAAGGACAAATTCGCAAACCTACAAATAAAAACCTTCTTTGACGCAGTCTAACCTTTCTCCACCGAATATTTCCACCCGGCTAAACCACAATCAAGGTTAAACACTTTCGAAAAACCTTTTTGCGCCATAAGAAGACCCGCATGAAAACTCCTGCTGCCACTTCTGCAATATAGATAATAACATTTATTTGTATCCATTTCCACTATTCGTCTGTGAAATTCCGGTGAAAGAATGTCAATATTTATGGCGCCGGGTATCCTTTTAACTTTAAATTCAGTTTCAGTTCTCACATCAAGCAGAACACAATCCGGGTTATCGCTTATCCCTTCTAAAAATTGAGAGGGCGAAAGATTTTTAACTCCAATCATTAGATTCATTATCCGTTAAATAGATTCGCAATTAACTTTAACACTACAAATATTGCAAATATTGCAAAAACCGCAATAATTTCAAAAACAATAAACCTATTATATCGGCGGATAGTTCCTTTCGGCGATGTTGTAAAGCTCGTATGTCAGGCTGTGAAATTTCCTGTACGATTCATAAACCTTTTTGCTGAAAGGGTCTGCAGAAATCATTTCGTTCAGCACTTCCTTTGTTTTTTCCCTCAGTTTTTCCAATATTTCCTCAGGGAATTGCAGCAATTTTACACTTTTATCTTTCTTTATAACTTCAAGATACTCACCGTTCTTTGCTAACATTTCCGAAGTAAATCTTGCGTCAGAAGCTACCATAGCGTCCAGAACTATATTTTTCAGGTCTTCCGGAAGCTCTTCAAATGCCTTTTTGTTAATAATAAATTCAATCGAGCTGCCCGGCTCCTGCCAACCCGGATAGTAATAAAAGGGTGCAATTCTGTGAAAACCCATTTTATAGTCGTGATAGGGTCCCACCCACTCAAGGGCGTCCAAAACACCCCTTTCAAGATTTGTGTAAAGCTCCCCACCGGGGAAAAGAAGTGCATTGGCACCCAATTTCGCCATAACTTTTCCGCCAAATCCTGGGATTCGCATCTTTAAACCTTTGAAATCATCCACTGATTTAATCTCCTTTTTGAACCATCCGCCCATCTGCCCGCTCGTGTTGCCGGCAGGAAATCCCAAAAGCCCGTGTCGATTATACAGTTCCGTCCATAACTCTTGCCCACCGCCGTATCTGAACCATGCAGCGGTTTGGGGTGCATTCATTCCAAAGGGTAATCCGGAGAAAAAAACAGCCGCCGGTTCCTTCCCCACCCAATAATAACTTGCCGAGTGAACCATCTCAACATTCCCCTGCTTCACAGCGTCAAAACTTTCCATTGCCGGCACAAGTTCACCACCGGCGTAAGGTTTGATCTCCAACCTTCCGCCTGACATCTCACCCACCCGTTCGGCAAATTCAACCGCTTGACTTCCGAAAACCGGAAAGTTGGGGGGCCATGCAGTTGTTAATTTCCACTTGAACTTCTTCGAAGATAATGCTCCCGACCGGTTCTCTTTTCTCATGCACGAAGATAATGCCCCCGGGAGCATGGCGGCAGTTGATACAAAAGCCGCTTTCTTTATAAATTCTCTTCTTTTGCTCATAATTGTGCCGGTTTTACTGTTTTTCGCGTTTAATAATCATAATGGTTGCGTCGTCTTCCCATTTTGCTCCGCCGCCAAATTTATCAGCTTCTTCAAAAATTATATCGATAATTTCCGATGCTCCCAAATCCTGGTGCTCCCGGACTAATTTTATTACTTCTTTAATGGTAAAAAACTCCTCTTCCGCGCTTTGCCTCTCTACTATACCATCGCTGTATAGTAAAAGCAGATCACCTTCTTCCATGTGGGCAAACGAACCTTTAATGCTAATATCCGGAAAAGCGCCAAAAATTAGCCCGGTTGCCTGCAATTCAACAATCGAATCTTTCTTAAAAATCAAAGGCGATGGGTGCCCGCCGTTTGCGTAAAACAGATTTCCGTTATTTTCAAACTCTGCAAAAAAGAGCGAAATAAAACTTGCGGAATATGAACCCTTGTAAATAACCTCATTAAGTTTCTTCAGTGTATAAATCATTTTCATGTGTTTTTGCACGCCCATACGCAGACCGGTTACAACATCACGCACCATTAACGCTGCCGGAAGCCCATGCCCGCTCGCATCACCAAAGCAAATGCCGAACTCGTTGGCGTCGAATTTATAATAATCATATAAATCACCCCCGACAAGTTCAGCAGGTTTGTATCTTGTTGCAATTTCCCATCCCTCTATTTGAAGTGGTGCAGCCGGAAGCAGCGACTGCTGTATCCGCGCTGCCTGCTGAAGTTCACCAAAAACCGCCTCGGAAAACAAACGATAATTCACCGATCTTCTTACAGCATTCAGACAAAACTCAATTTCTTCACGAACCCAACCGCTCATCAACTCGAATACAAAAAGAAATTTTTGGTCGGGGCTGTTTACAACCAAAACCGCAGGAGCTGAATATTCTTCATCCGTAAAAGCCTTAAAAGGCGTTGAAACATAAGGATCATCAAAAATATAAAGTTTCGACTGCAGCACTAACTTAATTTCCGGGGCATCACCCGAAATTCTCTCAGCGAAACCTGTTCCGCTATTTCCCTTTTCAGAGGCACCACGGTTTCCATTACCGGTGCCACCACCACTGCTAACTCCGCTTCCGTTAACAGAACTACCGCCACTGCCAACCCCCCTTACATCATCAGAACTACCATCAGCTCCGGCAACCCCTTCCC
Source organism: Ignavibacteriaceae bacterium (assembly GCA_008933765.1). Classification (GTDB taxonomy): domain Bacteria; phylum Bacteroidota; class Ignavibacteria; order Ignavibacteriales; family Ignavibacteriaceae; genus UTCHB3. The sequence goes on from WBUK01000017.1 coordinate 33,442, forward strand.
CATTTTCCTCTCCGTAAGCGGCGACAGAATCACCTTCGTGGTTTGTTCCATTGGTTGAACCCGTTCCGTCAATTGAACCCGTTCCGTCAATTGAACCCGTTCCATTGGTTAAGCCTGTTCCATTGGTTGAAATTGCCTCCCCATTGCCGTCAACATTGCCTTCACTGCCGACACTGCCTTCACCGTCAACATTGCCTTCGCTGCCGTCACTGCCTTCACTGCCGACACTGCCTTCACCGCCAACACTGGCTTCATCACCAGCACTTCCAACTGAACTTCCGGCTGCTTCTTCCGGTTTTTCGATCACCGGATAAATCAACTCAAAGTTTCCGGCAACCCCTTCATAAATTCTGCCGCGGCTGATCTGAAGGTCTTTCCCGAAGGTGTCTTCTAATTTCATTAAAATGTTCACTAAGAAATCCTGACCCGTTTTTTCCTTGCCAATTCCGGCGAGCAGTGCGTCTAAGTTTCTGTAAAATAATTTGGGTTCTAACATTTTATCTCGGTTTGGTTCATTAAAGGTGAATTTTCATAACTTAAAAATAGGTAATACTTACTAAATTTTATCGAAAATCACATAATTAGATGGATAATTTAGTTAATTTTTATTAGATTAATAAGTTATTTTTACCTTATTTCCCAGCAACCCAATAACCGGAACTGAGTTGGCTCGCGAATCATCATTCGAACAACTGCGCAAATTTTTTGATATTATCGGATTCCTGTTCGTTTTTACACACAGATTCATGATGAATGTGTTGAAACCGCCGTATGAGTTCCGGGAAATAGCAAAACACATGTACGAATTGGGGGTCAAAACTTTTCCGATTGTAAGCGTAACCGGTTTAATTATCGGAGTTGTGCTGACGCTTCAATCGCAGCCGTTCATGGTTAAATTTGGCGCCGAGGCGTTTCTCCCATACATGGTAACGCTTTCGGTCATTCGTGAGTTGGGTCCCGTTCTCACAGCACTTATTTTCGCCGGACGAGTCTCAAGCGGAATTGGTGCCGAGCTTGGCTCGATGCGCGTAACCGAGCAAATCGATGCTATGGAAGTATCCGCAATCGAACCTTTCAGGTTCTTAGTGGTAACCCGGGTAATCGCCTGCACTATTATGGTGCCGATCCTGACCGTATATGTCGATTTCCTTGCAATCGGCGGCGGATTTGTAACATCGCACATACTCAGCGGAACAACTTTCGACCTCTATATTTCGCAGGTTATCGATGTTGTTAAATTTGGCGATATTATTCCGGGAGTAGGTAAAACTTTTGTTTTTGGTTTCATTGTTGGTATTACAGGTTCGTTTCTCGGCTATAATGCCGACAAAGGCACCGAGGGTGTCGGTAAAGCATCCACAACTTCGGTCGTCTATTCATCTTTGTTAATTCTTGTTTTTGACATGATTTTGGTACAAATTTCTCTCTGGATATGGCCCGTAGGTTAGTAGAAGTAAAAGATGTATATAAGAGCTTCGGCGAGCAGGTGGTTCTGCGAGGTGTATCACTTGATGTCATGGAAACCGAAAACTTAGTAATCTTCGGCAAATCCGGCACCGGTAAATCTGTACTGCTGAAGTGTATGGTCGGGTTGTTGGTACCGGATAAGGGAACTATTTTCATCGACGGAGTTGATGTTCTAAACCTGCCTTTGAACAAAATGAATGAACTGCGGAAAAATATCAGTTTCCTGTTCCAAAGCGCTGCGCTTTACGACTCGATGTCCGTCCGGGAAAATCTTTCTTTCCCACTGATCAGAAATTTTAAATTCACGCAAAAAGAAATAACCGCAAAAGTTGAAAGGGCGCTCGAGATGGTCTCACTTTCCGGCGCTATTGATAAAATGCCGAGCGAACTCTCCGGCGGTATGCGTAAAAGAGTCGGGTTAGCAAGGGCTATTATTACAGAGCCACAGCTGATGCTTTATGATGAACCGACTACCGGGCTTGACCCTATTACAACAAAAGAAATTAGTAAACTGATCAGAGATTTGCAGCAGGAACTAAAAATGACTTCAATCGCTGTTACTCACGATCTGATCTGCGCACAGATAATTGCCGACCGTGCCGTTGTTCTGAACAATGGTTTAATTTTATTCGAAGGTAGTTTGCAAACCCTTACAGGAATAGACGACCCCTTTATGAAAAACTTTTTTAGCCCCGACTATATAGAGGAAGAACATGGGTGAACCTCATAAATATGTAAGATTAGGGATCTTTGTCTCGATCGGGATCCTTTTATTGATCGTTGGAATTTTTTACATCGGAAGCAAACAGTCACTTTTTGCCTCTACTTACACTGTAAAAGCCTACTTCAAGAATATTGAAGGTTTAAGAGTGGGTGCACCCGTCAGGCTTGCCGGTATTAATGTAGGAGCCGTGTCGCAGATTTCTCTCGCTCCCGACACTTCCGGGCAGGTGTTGGTCATTATGAACCTGCAAACCGATGTGAAAAGATTTATCAGAAAAAACACGCAGGCATTTGTGGAAACCGAGGGACTTGTGGGAAATAAGGTGGTTAATCTGCAAAAAGGGACTGCCGACGAACCCGAAGTTGCCGACGGAGGCTTTATTATCGGGATGAACCCGTTGGGGTTGGGCTCAATTCTTAAAGAAATTACTGAAATTCTCGGTTCAACTAAATCGATGACCGCCGACCTTGCAGGAATTATGAAAAAAGTGAACTCCGGCGAGGGAACTATCGGAAAACTTATCTCCGACGACCGCCTCTATGAAAACGCAAATGTTATTCTGCTGACTGCTAACAGAGGGCTTGAAGAAACCGTTTCAAAATATGATACCCTCACCTCAATCGTTACCGAATTAGGGCGCAACATCAACTCGGTTGTAAGAAATGCCGACGGCGTTCTCTTCACGATGGATACTCTAATGGCGCATGTCGATGGAATTGTGTTGGATGTTAAAAGCGGAAAAGGAATTGTCGGTAAACTCCTGAAAGACGGCAGCGAGACGGATGTTACCGTCAACTCTATGCTGAACGAACTTCTGGAAATTACAAAAGAGGTGCGTCTGGGTGCAGGCCGTTTTGCCGAAAATATGGAAGCGCTGAAAAGAAACTGGCTTTTCTCAACCTACTTTGAAGAAAGAGGTTACTACGATAAATCAGGTTATGAGATTAAACTTGAAGATTACATAGAACAGATTAACAATAAAATTAAAGACCTTGATGAACGCATCAAAACCCTGAAAGATTTGGAAAAAAAATCAACAAAGGGACCCGATAAAAATCCATCAAAAGATGTTACTAAGAAACCCTCTAAGGATGTTGCAAAAAAAGCTGCTAACGACACCGGAAAAAAAGCTGCTAAGAAGTAATAAGGGGCAAAGGGTTAAATTAGCAAGCCGGTAAATTTAACATCCACCGGGGAGTGTGATGGCGTTATCGGTTAGTTCATTAGTTGGGTAAATTAAAAACCAACTGCTCAGCAAAACATCCCAACCTCTTCGAAAAGAAAGCTCTTCGGTTAAAACACTTAAAACAAAAATAAGGGGCGCAAAAGCGCCCCTTATTTTTAATCTTGTGCCCTGCTTAGTGCAGGGAGATAACAGATGAAGCTTTATCTTTAAATCTTACTAAGAGCGGGCACTTTCACTCTTGCGAACTCAAAGGCACCGAACATCACGGCGGTGTAGAGCAAATCACCAAGAACGCTGTACTGATAAAATGGTATTGCAGCAACATAGCATTGGGTCAGACCGTTAAAATCGGGTGTGTACATTCCGGTTGAAGCCCAAACCGCAAAGTTCGATAAAACAAAGAAAACAACGCTCGAAACAACCGCCGCACCGACAGTTTTAAGCACACTGTTGTTCTCTCTAAGCAACATTCCGATGCCCACAACTATAGCGAAGGCGATATAAACACCCCACATCGTACTGTGAAAACCAATTACCAAATCGGAAAGAAACATCGCTATCATCGGAATGGCAAATGCTAATTTCTTATTCGTCAGATACGCACCACCAAACAGAGCCATAGCGGCAATCGGTGTAAAATTCGGTACATGGGGCACTATTCGCATTATTGCGGCAAGCAGAATCATCCCAACAATCAGAAAAAGTCTGTTTTTATTCACATCTTTCATTTTTTTTCTCCAGTTCTTAGCAAAACCTTTTATCATTAGAAGTGCAATTTAAGTTATTTCCGTCAAAAAATAAAGTCTTTTTGTTAAAATCTACCGGTTAAAATTTGCCGGTTGAAAATTATTTTCTCATATAGTTGAATTGTCGCCGGTCCGAAACTTAATACCGGTTCCGTACTTAACACTACTGCTCCGTTTACTACTGCCCCGCTTAATAATTAACAATCGTTATGCTTCTCTTAAACCAATACATTGGTTTCTGTTTGGTTCCCCCGCTTAATAATTAACAATCGCAACGCTTCCCGGGTTCAATCCGGTGTTAAAACGGCGAATTTCTCTGCCGTCAAGGTCGTACACCACCATTTCCCCATTTTGAACGAAATCTTTCGGGTTACCGATATACAACAGCTTTGAAACGGGGTCAAACACCAACGAAAGCGGATACCCGTAAATTGTGTTAATGCTCATCCCATCAACCACCAATTCAGCAACGGGCGCCCGCTGGTTTAGGTCAACTTTTATCAAACCGAGATTGTTCAGCAAATACATAACATTATCTGCCGTAACGATGGCGTCTTCCGGGTTTTGGGTTACGATAATCGAATCCTGCACCTGCATCGTAACCGGGTCAATCCTGTAAAGCGCACCGCCAATATCAGATGAGTCATATCTCCCCTTGCAGACGGTGTAAACAAAATTGTTTCTGTCTTTAACCAAATTGATCGGGTTAGTACCTACAGTAATAGTTTTAACAACCGCATCCGTCGCTAAATCTATAACAGAAACGGTGTTACCGCCGCCAAGCCCGCAATTTGCCACGAAAAGTTTTCCCCCGTGCTCAATAATCCCTTCGGGAAACGAACCAACAGGAATCTCTTTTTCAATACTCAAAGTGTTGGCATTCACCTTATAAACCTTGCCCGAGTAACCTGACACATAAACCGTAACGGAATCTTTCGCCCAAATTCTGCGGGGGCTTGAGTTTTCACCGAGATCAACCGTTCCCTTTGACTTAAAGTTGTTGGTATTAAATATTTCTAATTTGTTGGAAACATTAACGGCAACAAAGGCAGTCCTGCCGGAAATCACGATATCATTTCCTGTGTCGCCCAATTTTCTTGCGTTAGCCGCCTCAAACACATTCTGTGTAACCTGTTGAGTGGTCAGGTCATAAAAAGTAATGGTTGAGTTATTCTGGCTGAACAACCCTTCATTTAAAATATAAAGCCCTTTGTTCGCCTGCTCGATTGGAAGATCGGGTGCAATGGGATTCTCTTTACAGCCGGTAACTGTTAATAGTGTCAGAAGTGTAAAAAATGCAAATAAAATGCTGTTTCGTTTCATCGTTTCTCTTATATTTTAGTGGTTATTGAAAAGACAATCGACCGAAGTGGCATCGGATACGACTGGATTATTTTGTAATTCTCGTTGAAAATGTTGAAAAAAGAGAGTGAAAGAAGCTCGGTAACCGCCCCGATCTTAAAATTCCCCGCCAAGTGGAGGTCAAATACATTGTTCGGAGCTATTCTGTACTTTGGGTCATTGTCAGAAGTGTAGAAAGATTCACCCGTGAAGCGGTGATCAATCCGGATGCTCAAGCGCTCGCTTTCCCACGAGAGGGAAGAAACCACCCTTTGTTTTGGAGAGTAAATCAGCTGTTTTTCATGGCTGCCATCCGCTGTGCCAAAGGGTGAAATGTTCACTGCTTCAGAGTAGAAATATGCTGCCTCAGCTTTCAACCCCGGAACAGGCAGCGCCACTTCAACAGATGCTTCAAAACCAACCGAGCGGGTTTTTGCAACATTTCGCGGAACCTGCAACCCTATTATCGAGGGCACCCATATAATTTTTTCTTCCGTGTTCAACCGGTAATAAGTAAAATTAACAGCCTCAACAAAGATGACCGGCTTCTGAATGACAAACCCAACCTCAAAACCTGAGGAGACTTCTGGTTTAAGATTACCTACTGTGAAAAGAGAGGAATAGTAATACTCGTTGTAAGAGGGCACACGGGCACCGCGGAAGTAATTTCCTTTCAGTGAAAGGTTTTTGTAAAAATTGGGGGTTGTCGCTACACCGGCGCTCCACGAAATTAAATTTTCTTCCCTTGAACCAATCCCTTTTTGGCTGAAAATATCGTAGTTCAGCCCGGCGTTAAGTGTGAGAGATGAAAACCCAATTCGAACCGCCTCAAATTCCTTTTCACCTTTCAGAATAAAACGGTGAACTGTTCTCTCAACCGAAGTTTCGCGCCTTTGGTTTGAAAGCACCGTTTTTATGTCGTTAAGCGAGCCAAGCTCCAAACCGTAACCACCGGTTAGTTTTACTCCGTACAAAGAGTGATCAGCGGAAAAATTCAGTGAAATGCTGTTCAAACCGGAGCGATCGTTTCCGTTTCCTTTATACCACGCAAGGTTGGGGTCATCAAGATCGATCTGCTGATAATTGTAGGCAGCGGATATTTCCAAACCGGTATTATCCGCCGGGCTTCCCTTCAGCCTGAGTATCGATAAACTTCCCTCCGTACGGTTCACAGCTTGTGAGGAAGAAGTGTTGTTGCTTACCACGAACCCCGGAATTCCCGAGTTGAAAAGGGAATAATTCGTATAAAAATCCAACGAAAACGCCGCCCATGCCTGCCCGGCAGTAAGTGAGAGAAAGCTGCGGTTAAAGTGTGAATTACTTCTTTGTAAAACCTGCCCGTTAAACTCATAATCAAATTTGTTAGAAGACCAACTTCTTTCACCACTGACACTTAACGAAAAACCACCCTCCCGAAGCCTGCCTGAACCGGCAAAAGAAATCAGCCCGGCGTTATCGGTTTTAAGAGTTAAATAAGCACCGTTTTCTTTAACAGGTCGTGTGCCCAACGAAAGCACTCCACCCGCCGAAATGCTCCCCTCTTTTGAAATGGCAGAAGAAAATCCCGCGTAAGAAAGATCAACAATATTCACACCGGAGAGGTCAAATCCACCGGTTCTTATATCGTTCACCCTAATCCCGTTGAAGAGCACCAGACTGTTTTCAGCGCTAAGCCCTCTGAATGAAATTTGTTTAAGAGCCCCTGCACCACCGTATTCTTTTAAATTCAGCGAAAAATGTTCTTTAATTAGTTCAGGTAAGCCGAGGTTACCGCCCCATGGCATCTCCGAAAGTTCAATCTCTTTATTGTAAACCGAGGTTGAAATTGGCTTTTCGCCGGAAACTAATATTTCATCCAATTCCTCAGAAAGAGGGGCGAGAAATATTACGACAGTATCACCGGCGAAGATGTTTTTATCTTCTTGTTTTTTGTTTCCCGTGCTTTCATTGGATTGGCTTTTCCCTGATTCATTCTCTTCTGATTCTCTGATATCACCCTTGTTCTCGTCAGGCAGATTTTTTGAATTGTTGCTGAGTAAAACCATTTTAGTCCGGTAACCCGGTGCGGAAACAACAAGCGGTTTCCCGGTATCAAAAGCGGAAATATCCGCTACGCCGCCACTTCCCGCTGTGCGATGAGTAACGCCGTCGGATACCACTGCCGCCGGGATTGGCTTTGCCGTGGTTGAATCGATAATTTTCATTCGGCTTTGTGCATACAACGACGCAAAACCGAGCATAAATAGTAGTAAATGTTTCAAGGTTGTCAGGGGTGGAACAAGGGAGGAAGAGGTGTAAATATGCAGGAGCATCGCCGTGTCTATTGGTTTGAACACGGCTGTTGGATAACTACCTTTTACGCGAAGGTTTATTCCTGAATATTTACGGCAGGTCTCCTGGCTTGAGGTATTTTGCCATGCCTTCCCAAGTTTTTAGTGGCTTTTATGGCAATCTGAGTTTACTGTTTCCTCTTACAGTTGCGCGACAGCGCCGGATTCTCACCGGCTTCCCTATTCTTTCTGCTCCTTGCAGAACACCGTAAATGTTTTAGAGAACTGTCGCAAATCTAATGCTTTTTTCTTTTTCCTGCAAATGGTGAATTTATCGTGTGCAATTTTTGGGGGTAGTTTCTCTAAGATGAAAAAACTTAAAAGGGAGGTAAGTTTTTTGTTTTCATCAGGTTATGAAGTTTTGGTGTGCGCAGTTTTGGGTTTATTTTTAGGAAAAATTTTTTTAACCAAAATTCAATTAACAATGCCCTTTCAGTCAACAAAGCCGGTTTTAACGGAAAACTTTCTACCCGAGATTTTTTTTCAACTCCCCCATAATTCTTTCAATATCTCTTTTTTCTTCAATTATCGAGTTTAATTCTCCGGCTAACTCCACTGCTCGTTCATGCCCCGGGTTCATTGCGATTTCTTTCTGAACATCTTTCAAAGCCGCTTCCAAACGCAACAAACGGAATTTTTTAACCGAATCGATCGTGTGGGTTGAAATAGATCTCTTCAAATCAACCGGCAGAAGATCATCCAAAGGCTCACTTATTTTATATTTTTCGACAACTAACTCGTTGATATACGCCACTTCCTCAGGCGAAAAAGAAGAAGAAATGCTCATAACCGTTGGGATAATCCCTGATTCTATCTCCTCATAGACTTTTTCGGCGATAACATAGTGAAGCGGAACCGTATATTCCTCGGGCCTAATAAACTGAAAAATAAACCTTACCACATCCTCATTTCCTTCGAACATCAGCTTAATCAGTTCAATCTCATTAAGTTCCGTAGCTGATTTGCGCGCCGCTCGGGGCACCTGCACACCCCTTTGAACCACCTTTGTGGTGCTCCAAGGGTCAGGCATGGCACCTGAGATTGCCGGTGAGCTGCCGCCAACTGCCGGGCGATATTCAATCTCTTCCCTTTTTACCTTTTCAGCTTCTTCTTCCAGCAAATGCTCACGGATTTTGAATTTTTCGGCAATACTTTTTAGCAGCATGCTTTTCCGGATTTCATCGGGGATCAAAGCAACCGGGCGCACCATTTCCTTAATTGCCGCTGTTGTTTTTTCGGGGTCCCCAAAAATACCCGTATTTTTGAAGGAAAGATACTGGTAATCAATAAACTCAAGTGCATTTGCAACCCGGTCACGAAACTGCTTACCGCCAAACTTGCGCACAAAAGAGTCGGGGTCTTCTCCTTCGGGCAGCGACATAATTTTGAGATTAAGGTTTTGTTTCATAACCACTTCAATGCTTCTCATTGCGGCTTTGTAGCCCGCAGCGTCGGCATCAAACAAGAGATAGAAATTTTTTGTGAAGCTCGAAAGCAGTTTCACCTGTTCATCAGTCAGCGCAGTTCCCGAAACCGCAACTATGTTTTTAACACCATTTTGGAAGAGTGAAATAACATCCAAATAGCCTTCAACTATTATAACATGGTCAAGTTTTCTTATTTCATCCTTAGAATGCGAAAGCCCGTATAAAACCTTTGATTTGTTGTAAATGGGGCTTTCCGGCGAGTTGATATATTTCCCCACATCGGTTCTTTTTTCGATTATTCGCCCGCCGGCACCGATTTCCCTGCCGTGATGTGAAAAAATCGGGAAGATCACCCTGCCGGCAAACCGTTCGTAAACACGCCCCTCGGATTCCCCTAAGAAACCGAGTTCAATCGCCAAACGAAGATCGAACCCCCGTTGTTTGTAAAACTCAACCAATTTTCCCTTTACCCCCGGGGCATAACCGAGCCGGAAATTTTTGATTGAAGTTTCGTTTAGCTCCCTGTTCTTCAGATATTCTAAGATGTGCTTGTTATCGGGGTTTGCTGTCAGCTGCTCGGCGAAAAAGCCGATTGTTGCTTTTGTTAAATCGTAAAGAACCTCGAACCTTTTTTGCAGTTCGTTATCTTTTGGATTCGGCGAGGGGAGATCGATTCCATACTCATTTGCGAGAACCCTTACAGCCTCAAGAAAGGGAATGTTGTTGTATTCCATCAGAAACTTAATTGCATTTCCCCCTTTATGGCACCCAAAACAGTGAAAAATCTGCTTTTTGGGCGTAACGGTGAACGAGGGGGTCTTCTCCTGATGAAACGGGCACAGCCCTTTGTAGGTGCCGCCTGATCTTTTAAGCGGAACATATTTAGAGACGACATCTACGATGTCGGCAGCGAGTAAAACTTCCTGTATTTTTTCTTCCGGTATCTGCATTTTTTCCGGTTGTCAAAGGCTATTTTTTAAAAAAGTTTTATTTGTTTTGTTCTTTTCAAACATAAAGATTAAATTAAGTGTGCAAATATTAAGTTAAAGGTATAAATAATATCTTTCCCTTACAAATATTTAGCTGAAATGAACAAATTTTTTCTCAGTCAGTCAAAAATTGATAAGAGAAGCTAAAAATTCGAGCGGGCTACACTTCCAAACCGGCGGAAAGGGGCTGATTGCTACCTGAAAGGTTTTTAACTTATGGTATCGATACACTTCCAAACCGGCGGAGACAAGTTATATAATACCAAAAAAGATCGCTGACTTAAGGTATCCCAACACTTCTGAAAATGGATTGCCAGGCTACGGAATCGAACTTTGCACCGTTAAATTTCGTTTTTACACAAAGATAGCGATTCAACGAATATATTTAGTTTCACTTTTTTCAATTTTTCGCTTTTAAATTTACAACAATTGATGATCATGTTTGACGCTAAAGTACTTCTGACCAATAATGTCTCCGCACTGAAAGAATATTGCAACTCACTGACCGCTTACTCCCGATTCAAAACAAGGGAAGTGATGGTCGGGAATGTTGGCATCGGCGGGAACAATCCGGTCAGAGTGCAAAGTATGACTACTACCGACACGATGGACACAAAAGCAACCGTTGATGAATCGATTCGTATGATTGAAGCCGGTTGCGAAATCGTCAGAATTACCGCTCCGAGCCTCAAAGAAGCTAAAAATCTGGAAGTGATTAAAAAGGAACTCCGTGCCGCAGGGTTTGATACTCCATTGGTTGCAGATATTCACTTCACACCTAATGCGGCGGAAATGGCGGCGCGTTTGGTTGAAAAGGTAAGGATTAACCCCGGAAACTACATCGACAGAAAAAAATTTGAGTTCATTGAATACAACGACGCCGAGTACGCTGCCGAGGTTGAAAGAATTCGGAAACGCTTCACCCCTTTGGTCAGAATATGCAAAGAATACGGAACCGCTATGCGGATCGGCACCAACCACGGCTCTCTTTCAGACAGAATAATGAGTTATTTTGGCGATACTCCTTTTGGGATGGTGGAATCGGCTTTGGAATTTGTGAGAATATGCCGCGACGAAAACTTCCACAACATTGTTCTTTCAATGAAGGCAAGCAACACTCAGGTGATGGTTGAAGCCTATCGCCTGCTTATAAGCAAAATGAAGGAAGAAGGGATGAACTACCCCCTGCACCTCGGCGTTACCGAAGCGGGAGATGGCGAGGATGGGAGAATTAAATCTGCGCTCGGAATTGGTACTTTGCTCGAAGACGGGCTTGGCGATACTATTAGAGTAAGCCTTACCGAAGACTCTGAATATGAAATTCCCGTTGCAAGAACTTTAGCCGACAGGTATGTTAAGCGGGCACCACATCCCCCCATTGAACCGATTGAAGTTAACCCGATTAACCCCTTTAGTTATAACAAGCGCGAGTCGCTTCAGGTGCTGAACATAGGGAATAAATCGGTTCCGGTTGTGATCGCTGATTTATCAAAATCTGATCTCTCAACACACGGGAGCCTTCTGCAAGTTGGTTACACTTACGATGAACAATCTGATAAATGGACGATGAACAACGCAGCAGATTACCTTTATCTCGGCGAAAATTCTCCCGGCTTTGATCTTCCCGTCAGCACACGGCCGATATTTGACTATGAATACTGGCGACAACTGCCGAACAAGGGGCGATCACTCCCTTTGCTTAATAAAAAACAATATTTAGACGGCAAAAACCCGGAAATCCTTTTTAAATTTGTCAGGCTCTCATTGCCCGAGCTGGATGATTTCGTCCTCGAAAAATTAACAGACGATAAATATGCCGTAATTATTCTTACAACGGATAATGCACACGGGCTTGCCGAGCAAAGACGCTTTTTCTTCAAACTTATTGAAGAAGATATCCAGAATCCCGTTGTTATTCAAAGAAACTACTCCGGCATTACCGCCGAACAGTTTTTAATTTACCCTTCCACCGATTTTGGCGGTTTGTTCATCGACGGGTTTGGGGACGGCGTCTTCCTCGTTCTTGACCCCGAGCTTCGGGATGAAATAAACACCGAAACAGTTAACAGGGTGCTTTTTGGTATTCTTCAGGCGGCAAGAGTCAGAATCTCTAAAACTGAGTATATCGCCTGTCCTTCGTGCGGCAGAACTTTATTCAATCTGCAAAAAACTACCGAAATGATCAGGAACAGAACTTCGCACCTGAAGGGGGTGAAAATCGCAATTATGGGGTGCATCGTTAATGGACCCGGCGAAATGGCTGACGCCGATTATGGATATGTAGGCAGCGGACCCGGAAAAATAACCCTTTACCGCGGCAAACAGATTGTAACAAAATCGATAGACGCCAAATTTGCGGTTGACAGACTTATTGACCTTATCAGAGAAGACGGTAAATGGGTTGAACCCGCTAATAATTAATTTTTATAAGATCGATTAGCTCTTTCGGAATTGGGTAATTTTGCCGGATAAACTAATTTTTCCGCAAGCAGCTGCCAAGTTGTTTTGAAGATTGTGCCAATCTTCTGATTAAATTATACTAATCTTCTGATTAAACAATGCCAATCTTCTGTTTAAATTGTGCCAACAAACTAAATAAAAAAATATATTTTTTTGGTCAATTGGGGCAAATTAAAAAAAATCATTTTGCAGGTTTGTTCTTTTTTTTTACTTTTGTATAACTTATGATTTTGTTTTCATTTTGTATGATGTCTAAAACCCGAAAAACGCCAACATTTCACTTTGTTGCAGCCACTGTTTCTTAGCCATTCATACATTTTTTTTTGCACTTCAATTAACCTTTGAAGTGTTTTTTTTTCTATGAGAGTTGAAACGATAATTAAATATTTGGATAACTGGGCTCCGAAATTTATCCAATGGGAAAAAGACAACACGGGGCTGCTTGTCGGTGACGACAGAGAGGAGGTTACGGGCGTCTTCCTCTGTCTCGATGTTGATGAAGAAGCGATACAAAAAGCCCAAAAGTTACGATGTAATCTCATTTTAAGCCACCATCCTTTAATATTTTTCCCTATCAAAAGGATAACTCCTAATTCCGACAGGACTTCCAAATTAGTAACTCAACTCATTAAAAACAACATTTCACTTCTTTCTTACCATACAAACCTTGATTTCACACACGACGGAGTAAACCACCGGTTGGCAAAGCGCATTGGCGTTCAGCCGGAGGGGTTTCTGCATCCTATCGTTGGGAAATCGTTGAAGTTAGTGGTTTTCGTGCCTGCCGGTTCCCTGGATAAGGTTTCGGAAGCCATTTTTTCAGCCGGCGGTGGCGTTATAGGAAACTATTCCCGCTGCTCTTACCGCTCAGAGGGGAAAGGCACTTTCCTCGGTTCGGATGAAACTAACCCCGCCGTGGGCAGCAAAGGTAACTTCGAACAGGTCGATGAAATCAGGTTGGAAGTGTTGGTGAACGAACAGAACTTGCACACCGTCATCAGGAAAATGCGTGAGGCTCACCCTTATGAAGAGCCCGCATTCGACATTTATCCGGTGAAAAACAGCGAAACAAATTACGGAATGGGGGTTACCGGCACCCTTTCCGAAGAATTATCCGAGGCTGATTTCCTGCGCTCCGTTGCCGAAACTCTTGGCACCGGTTTTCTCAGACACTCAGCTTTTACCGGCAAGAAAATCAGGAAAGTCGCACTTTTTGGTGGTTCGGCTTCCGAATACCTTAGTGATGCCATAGCTGCCGGCTGCGACGCTTTCGTAACGGCGGATATAAGATATCACACCTTCCAGGAGGCCGAGGGGAAGATCCTGTTGATCGATGCCGGGCACTTCGAAACCGAAGTTCCGGTTCTTGACGAGATTAAGCTCCGGCTGCTGCACTTCTTCGAGTCACTCGGGGAATCTTCAAACATTCACATCCACGACGGGAACCCGAACCCCGTTAAATATTTTAGTTTATAAGAGGAGAAACCACATTGAAGGATGTACTTGTATTATTCTATAAAGTTCAACTGATCGACAGAAACATTGATAAACTCGAGGAGCAAAGGGGCGACCTGCCTCTGACCGTTGAGGCTTTGGAATCAAAACTTGAGGCTCTGCGAAACGCTATCGAAGAAAAAAGAGAGTTTAAAGTTTCTGCCGCAGCGAAAAGAGAAGAGAATAACGAGAAAACTAAAGAACTGCTCGAGAATCAAAAAAGGGCTAAAGCGCAACTCTACAAAGTGCGTAACAATAAAGAATACGACATGATCACGAAATCAATCGATGCCGCTGACGCTGAATTCACACGGTTGGAGAAAGAAAGCGAAGCGCTTGTCGAGCAAATGGAAGCTGCTGACGAGGAAATCGCTGAACTTACTCCGCAAATTGAAGAATTAGAAGCTGACCTCGAGCACAAAAACTCTGAACTGGCGCTGATTAAAGAAAACAGCGCTAACGAAGAAAAAAGGCTGCTTGCTGAACGGGAAAAATTGGTTGCACAAATGAAAAAGAGCGACTATTCACTCTACACCCGTGTCAGAGGCGCAAAAAGAGGGCTGGCGGTTGCAAGAATCAGAAGAAACGCCTGCTCCGGCTGCCAAACGATTATTCCCGCTCAAAGACAACTTGAAATAAGAAGAAATAACAGAATGTACACCTGTGAGTACTGCGGCAGAATTTTGGTTTCATCCGAAGTTGCCACCGAAGCAGGCGAAAAAGAAGAACACGCTTAAGTTAATCCGCTTTTTCGAAACTTATTCTGAACATTCTTGAATAAAAAGTTTAGTGAAAAAGAGCAATCGTAAAAGGAGAACACTTAATTTTTTTATTCCATATCTCCTTGGAATTTTGTATATTTGCTCATTGTAAATAATTTTCATATAATTTAAATAACGGAATATTTTTATAGACTTGACTTGGCAATCGCTGCAGTGTTGTACACGGCAGAGGAAAGTCCGGACTCCATAGGACAGGGCGCCGGGTAACACCCGGGAGCTTAGTTATAATGGCTGGGCTACGGAAAGTGCCGCAGAAAAGATACCGCCTCGGCTTACCATTTTTGGTTACGGGGTAAGGGTGAAAAGGCAGGGTAAGAGCCTACCGCACTTGTGGCAACACCGGTGGCATGGCAAACCCCGCCCGGAGCAAAGCCAAGCAGAAGGCATGCGCAACACTTCGGAAACGGGGTGATGCGGCTGAAGGGCTGTCCGTCCGAGGTCTTCGGGTAGGCTGCACGAGGTGTGGAGAGATCCACATCCCAGATAAATGATTGCCTTCGGTCTGTTAAAATTTTACAATGAGTTTACACAAATGATATTTTTGCTAAAAAGATTAAATCCCCGTCCGGGTAGTTGATACCCAACCAAATTTTACGCTTTTTTGTGTAGATTCTACATAGAATTTTTCTGACCGAAAACAGAATCCGGCTTATAAGTCAGGTCTATTGTTTGTATTCCACGGTAAGTTCACTATGTTAACTAAACAGTGGAAGATCAGACCGGTTCGTGACGAACTGGAAGTACGGTTACTTGCTGACTCTTTAAACATTTCTGAAGTTCTTGCGAAGCTGTTAATTCACAGGAACATCAGAACATTTCCTCAGGCAAAATATTTTTTCAAACCCGATCTTGAAGGCTTACACAGCCCATTCCTGATGTATGGTATGCGCACTGCCGCCCGTCGTGTTATTAAGGCTATTACTTCAAACGAGAAAATTCTTGTGTATGGCGATTATGATGTTGACGGCACATGCTCAACCGCCTTAATGTTCATGTTCCTGAAAGAACTTGGCGCAAATGTTCAGTTTTTCATCCCTAATCGTCTGCGGGATGGTTACGGAATTACAAACAGCAGCATCGATTATGTGCATGAAATGGGCGCTACGCTGATGATTTCCGTTGATTGCGGCATCACGGCAGTTGAGGAAACTGAATACGCAAAATCGCTCGGCATTCAGATGATAATCTGCGACCATCATCAACCGGGGGAGGTGTTGCCGGAAGCCCTTGCAGTGCTCGATCCCCTGCAGCCGAATTGCAATTATCCTTTTAAATATCTCTCGGGCGCCGGTGTAGCTTTCAAACTTGCACAGGCGGTTGCTGCCCTTATCGGCAACCAGCAGTTGCCTATGAAATATCTTGACCTTGTTGCCATGGCAGGTGCGGCGGATATAGTGCCGTTGATTGACGAAAACAGAATTTTGGTTATGTACGGGTTGGAACTCATTAATAAGGCACCCCGTCCTGGTCTGCTTGCACTTATGCGCTCCACCAGAATTGAACCCGGGCAACTGAATGCCGGGCAGGTGGTCTTTTCTATTGCTCCCAGAATTAACGCCGCCGGAAGGCTTAGTGATGCCGGAATTGCAGTTGAAATTTTAATGACAGATGACTATAAACGCGCCGAAGAACTTTCTAAAATGCTGGAAAGTGAAAACATCGAAAGACGAAAACTTGACGAAGAAACGATGAACTCTGCTCTTGAAGAAGTGCTGCGCGTGCACGATCTTGAGCAGGATATGGCGCTTGTGCTCCACGAAGAAGAGTGGCACCCCGGCGTGATCGGAATTGTTGCCTCCCGTTTGGTGGAATTGTACTATCGCCCAACCGTTATGCTTACCACAATAGACGGTGTTGCGAAAGGCTCGGCAAGAAGCATCCCCACTTTTAATATTTACGAGGCTCTGCAACAGTGTGCCGATCTGCTGAACCATTATGGTGGTCATCAGGCGGCAGCCGGACTTTCGATAGACATTGAAAATATCCCCGAGTTTCGCAGAAGATTTAACAAGTTTGCAAGAGAAAAAATAACCGACGATGACTTGGTTCCGCAAATTGAAATTGACGCAAAAATTAAACTTTCGGAAATCACTCCGAAGTTTTTGAGGGTGCTGCACCAATTCGCTCCGTTTGGGCCTGATAACCCACGACCCGTGTTTCTTTCTCAAGGCGTGGTGTCTTCCGGGTTTGTTAAAAAAGTGGGGCATAATCATCTTTTATTGCAGTTGCGGCAAAACGGAAGTGAGAAAATTTTTGATGCAATAGGCTTCGATCTTGGGCACTTAGAGGCAAAAGTGCGCGACCGCGGTGCGAAGTTTGACCTGGTTTACACGATTGAAAACACCGGGAAAGATTGCAAACCACATCCGCAACTGAGAATTAAGGATATTAAAATTTATTCCTCTTCCTCTTCCTCTTCATCTTTTTCTGCAGACAAAGAAGGTGAGGTTCTCACCGGCAACGGTGGTGGTATTGGTGCGGGAGATTTATCTGACAATAGTGGTGGTAATGGGGCGGGGAACATCTTAAACAGCGGGGACGAAGATTAAGTGGTTGCTGTTGTAATTTTTTACCTAAGGTAGAAGTTAGGAAGCCAATTCAGCCGGCGGTTTCAGGCGATGCAACACTTCAGCCGCTATTAACGGCATGGTTATTTTGTAGCAATCACAATCTGAACAATCCCGAAAGTGAAAAGGTGCCTTTCCACTCGTGAGAAGCCTGCCTCTTTGAAGAGTTTCACCAAATCAACATTTCTGTCGAAATCTTCCACAGAATCTGGAAGATAATCATAAGCCATCGGGTGCCCCGAAACTACCTTCCCTACCCACGGCAGAACATTCTTGAAATAAAATTTATATATCGCCTTGAACAAACCGTTTTTGGGCATTGCAAACTCGAGAACTGTAGCTTTGCCCCCCGGTTTTATCACACGGTTGAACTCGCGGAAAGCCTGCGGTATGTCGTAAAAATTCCGTACCCCAAAAGCAACCGTGATATTTGTTACGGTTTCTTCCTTAAGGGGGATAAACTCAGCCGCCGTTTGGAAGTTTTTCCCCTTAATCCAGTCCACTTTTTTATTGAAGAGTTCCAACATGTTAAACGAAAAATCAGCGCCGAAAATCTTTGTCACGCCATATTTTCGCGCTTTTATCGCCACATCACCCGTTCCGCACGCAATATCCAACAGAACGGTATCCTTCCCCACACTGCTTAGCTTCAGTGCTTTTTTCCGCCAGTGGTTATCAACACCCATGCTAAGCACCCGATTCAATAAATCGTAGCGCGGGGCTATTGAATCGAACATTCTTTTAACTTCAGTTTTTTTCTCTTCTTTTGCGAACAACGAGTTTGACATTTTTTCTCTATTCTTTACTCAAATTTTATAAAACTATTTTTTAATTTAATGACAATTTTTCATTTGATTTTATTTTTTCACGAAGTGGTTTGAAGTGTTGTGAAGTGTTGCGCTTCTGAGGCACACTTGCAGTTTTTTCCTGTAATCTAACCGGTTTTACTTCTTTCCCGCTCTACTTTACTTTTCACTTTGCAGTTTTTTCACTTTGAACCAAATTCAGTGATGGAGTTTGAAAGGGAAACAAATTCCTCAGGCGTTAACTGTTCAGCCCTTTTTTTTAAATCCACGGGTAATTTTGACCCATCAGGCAACCTTTCTATAATTGAAGCAAGCGCATTACGCAAAGTTTTTCGCCGTTGATTGAAAGCTGTTCTCACTACATTTCTGAAAATTTTATGGTCACTAATTCCTGCAGTGTCTTTATCGAACACTATACTTAAAAATGCCGAATCAACTTTCGGTTTCGGGAAAAACACGCTCGCCGGAATCTTAAAATGAAATTTTAGTGTTGCGTAAACACTCAGCACCACACTTAGTATGCCGTAGTCTTTGTTTCCCGGAGTTGCAGTTATCCTTTTTGCCACTTCATACTGAAGAATAAGTCCCGCATCCCGGACAATTTCCCTCTCGTTCAGCAAACGGAAAACAATAGGTGAGGTCAAATGAAAAGGGATGTTTCCAATAACTCGTAGTTTTTCATCGCTTCCGTCGCCTCTACTGAGAATTTCACACAAACTTAGCTGCATGAAATCACCCTCAAAAATCTTTAACCCGGGGAATTTCTCCTTCAACAATTCAATGGCTCTCGTATCAATCTCAACAACAGACAAGTTTTTTGAAAGAGTTACCGGTTCTCCTCCGGAAATTGTTGAAAATTCTTTCCCCCTCCCCTGAGCCTTTAAGTTTTCGTGTGCAACGGGTTCTGCCATCCGCTCGTGATGCTCTTTCACATTCCTTTCAACCTCTAAGCTTCTCAAAATCTGCTCTGTAATCGCCCCTTTGCCGGCACCAATTTCCAGAATCTTATCACCCGGCTTTGGTGCAAAAGCTTCAACTACCTTTTCAAGATAATAGCGATCAGTGAGGAAATTCTGCCCGAATTTTTTGAGTGGCTTCAAGTTTTTACGGCTTCTGTGGCTTTGGTGGCGCTAAAAGTTTGTTTCGTTGATCCGTTTTTATATTTTACAGATCGGAATTTTATAAAATCAGTCCGAAATTTACGAATAATAGTCGATTCTAAGTTGATTGGCAAAAATGTTGGAAGATTAATCCCTGATTTTAAGCTTTTCAAAAGGAAAAAAATACAACCAATCATAGATTTTAAGCTTTTCAAAAGGAAAAAAATACAACCAATCATAGATTTTAAGCTATTCAAACGGAGAAAAAATACATCTAATCATAGATTTTAAGCTATTCAAACGGGGAAAAATACAACCAATCATCGATTTTAAGTAATTCAAACGGATAGAAAACGCTGATTATAGCCGATTTTCTGTTGGTCAACTATAAAAGGAATTTGATGGTCAACTTTAAAAGGAATCATTTACCCAACCCCAAAAGGAAGGAAGTATCGTGGAACCAAAATTTGTAGTAAGCCTCGATGTTGGCGGAACAAAACAGCTCGCCGCCGTTGTAAACTCTGAAAGCGGTGTGCGCGTTCGTCTGAAAAAACAGACAACTGCAGGGCACTCCCACGAAGCCTTCTCCCGTGCTTTGGTTGAACTTACAAACGAAGTTATTTCGCTCGCCGAAATTAAGCCCGAACAGGTTGCCGCTGTTGCCGTCGGCATTCCCGGCTCCGTGAACATGGAAACGGGGGTAATCGGTCTGGCGCCAAATTTAGGACTTAAAAACTACCGCGTTCGCGAACATCTTAAAGACCTGCTCCCCTACCCTGTTTTGGTGGAAAATGATGTTAATCTTGCCGCTGCGGGTGAACTTGCATTCGGTGCCGCAATCAGTAAAAAAAATGCGTTGGTAGTTTTTGTGGGAACCGGAATCGGAAGTGGCTTGATAATCGACGGGAAAATTTACCGCGGTTCCGGGTGGGTTGCAGGCGAAATTGGGCACATAAAAGTGGCTGAAAAGGGCCCGAAGTGCGGCTGTGGACAGGTCGGGTGCTTCGAGGCAGTGGCAAGCAGAACTGCAATAGTCCGCGACATTTCAGAACTCGTAAAATCAGGAAAGCCAAGTACTTTAAAAAGCAAAATCGAGAAAAACAAGGAGATTAAAAGCAAAGTGCTGATGAAAGCGCTGAACAGTGGTGATAAAGTTACGATTGGCGTCTTCGAAAGTGCGTGCAAAACCATCGGGCGGGTACTTGCCGGCGTGAATAACCTGATGAATTTTGAAACCATTATTCTCGGAGGGGGCGTGATGGAAGCCAACGAAACTTTTATGCTGCCGCGAATTGTCTCCGCTTTTAAAAAATATTCGTTGGATGACGCCGCAAAATCTGTGGAAGTGGTGGGCACTGACCTTCGGGATGACGCCGCAATCTACGGAGGAATTGCTCTTACCGAAGAGTTCCTCGGTGTGAAGGTTTAACGGGGTTCCCTTTCGGGACGCCATCATCTACGGCAGATGTGCCATTACCGAAGAGTTCCTCGGTGTGAAGGTTTAACAAGTCCCACTACGAAATACTGTCTAAAATTTTTTGCAGTTCTTCCTGAAGTTCAGCCCATTTCTCCATCTTTTGTTCGGTTTCATCTTTAAGGGCTTGGTAGTGGCGCGTTTTCTCCCCCGCTGCGATGGGGTTGTCAAAAAACTCAGGTGATTCCATTTGCTTTTCCAATTCTGTGGTTCTTTCCTCTAAATCGGAAATCTCAGTTTCAATATTTGCAATTTTTTCATTTATTTCTTTTGTGGCTTTGTAGCGTCGGTTTCGAAGTTCAGCTTCTAATCTCTTTTGCTCTTTTCGATTCAGCGTTTCTTCAGAGCCGACGGTTTCTTTTCTTTCCCCCTCATTCACGGAACCCGGTGAAACAATTCCTAAAGCCCCACTCAGGCCGCCGCCTGATCCACTGCCGGGGCTGCCTTCTAAACAGCCACCCGAAACATCGCCGGCAATATTGTTCAATCCGCCACTTCTGCCACTAAATCCACCGCCTCCGCCGGACAAACTCCCGCTGCCACCTCCGCTAAATCCACCGCCTCCGCCGGGCAAACTCCCACCGCCACCTCCACCCGCGAACCCGGCAATTTCTTCCTCCCGCTTTCGCAGGTAATATTCAATCGTTCCGGGGAAAATTCTGAACGAACCTTTTCTTATCTCAACCACCTTATTCACAATCGGCTGCAAAAAATCGACATCGTGCGAAACAATCACCAACGAACCCTTAAAATTCATTAACGCCTTTTGCAGTACTAACTTACTGTTATAGTCCAGGTGGTTTGTTGGTTCATCCATTACTAACAAATTAGCCTTTTGAAGCAGAAGCAGCGCCAGTGAAACCCTGCTTTTTTCACCTCCGGAGAGCACACCGACTTTCTTAAACACATCATCACCAGAAAAGAGAAATGAACCCGCCAGTGCTCTGATTTGAGGCACCGTCATATCGCCCGCTTCCTGTGCGATTGTTTCAAAAACATCAAGGTCGGGGTCTAAAACCTCGCTCTGCTCCTGTGAAAAATAAGCAACTGAAGTGTTGTACCCCGTAATTTTTTCGCCCGAAGTAGGCGCCAACTCCGAAGCAATTATTTTTGAAAGTGTCGATTTCCCCGCTCCGTTGGGCCCCACAAAGGCTATTTTATCCCCTTTTTCGATTCGGAGGTTCACCCTGTCAAGCACTAAATTATCACCGAAAACCTTTGTTAAATCTTTAATTTCAAACACAATTTCTGCAGATTTTGGCGGTTCCGGAAACCTGAAAGCAATCCCTTTTTCAAAATCCGGCAGTTCAATTTTATCGAATCTCTCAAGCATTTTAACGCGGCTTTGCACCTGTTTCGCCTTGGTTGCTTTGTACCTGAAACGCTCGATAAACCGTTCTATATCCTTTATTTTTCTCTGCTGGTGCTCAAATTCATGTTCTAACCGTTCATCTCGCTCAGCTTTTGCCCGAAGATAGTGGTCAAAATTTCCGTTAAACACCGTGAATTTTCTGTTGAAAATCTCAAGTGTTTTGTTTGTAACATCGTTCACGAAACGGCGGTCGTGCGAAACAAGCAACAGCGCACCTTTGTATGTTTTCAGAAAGCCGGTCAGCCATTGAAGTGAATCGATATCCAAATGATTTGTCGGCTCATCCATCATCAGAAGGTCGTTTTCGGCGATTAGCATCTTCGCCAGCGCGATTCTCATCTGCCAGCCGCCGGAGAAATGGTCGGTCAATTTCTCAAAATCACCGATTGAAAAGCCCAGCCCCAGCAGCACCTTTTCTACGCGTGCTTCGGCGCTGTAGGAATCAGTTTCCTCCAATCGCAAATGAATTTCACCAAGTTGTTCAATTAACCCGGAGCGTTCCCCCTCTTCAAGATTGGGATCATTAAGAAGTGTTGTTATTTCGTTTTCTTTCCCCTGCAATTCTTTAAGACCGGGCACCCCTGCAAGTGCCTCTTCAATCAACGGGCGCCCTTTGTGGGTTACATTTTCCTGAGGCAAATAACCGATTGCCATCCCCTTCCGTTTGAAAATATCCCCTTTTTCAGGCTCAATCATTCCGGCAATCATCTTCAATAACGACGATTTTCCCGTTCCGTTAGAACCCACAAGCGAGATTTTATCTCCCGCATTTATCTTAAAATTTACATCACGGTATAAATAATTCCCTCCAAACTGAAGGGATAGGTTTACAATATCAATCATTAATTACTTTTTTATTCAACAATTTAGTGGGTTTTTCTTCTACAATTACTACACTCGTGCTTGTTTCAGTTTCAAAAAAGGATTTCCCTTGTTTCGTTTCTTTCCTACAATTACTACACTCGTGCATGAAGAAGCGAACACTATAACCTTAGTTTATGCGATTTCTACTTGTTAGCGAACACGAAGGCACCTAAAAAGACAATGACTACAACCTTAGTTTATGCGACTATTACCTTTCAACCAACACGAATGCTCCCCAATAGTAAGGTTTCGGGTATTTTTTCATCAGTGTAAGTTGCGCCTTTCTCAACGAACCCTGTTTATCGAATGTTGTGCTGTAGTTCTTCATAAACTCAATCATAAGTTCTTTAGTGGCTGCATCATTCACTTTCCAGAGGCTCATAAGTACCGAATTGGCGCCTGCGCCGAAAAACCCCCGCTGCAAACCAAATACCCCTTCCCCGTTGTTCACTTTTCCCAATCCCGTTTCGCACGCTGAAAGGATAACCACATCCGTACCGAATAAATTCAACTGCGCCGCCTCTGCCCCCGTGAAAATTCCGTTTTCAGGGAGTTTTTCTCTCTCTTCCGGGGTTGAGTTTTGGTAGGTTTGCGCACCGGTTAACAACAGCCCGCTTCTGAGCAAAGGATTATAGAAAGCCACACTGTTATCTATACCGCCCATTATTTCATCCTCCCGGCTGTAATCGGGATTTCCCTGAAAATAACCGTGCGTGGCAACCGATAAAATGCCCGGTGCTTTCACCTTTTTTAAGTTCGTTTCCGTGGCTTCATCGTAAAGCAGAGTTTTTACAGCCCAGCCCGCACTTCTGAGAATTGAACCAGTTTCTTTCGTCTCCTCCATTGTTCCGGAAAGAGGCTGAAAATAGAATTGCCGGCTCTCCGACATTTCGAAGGTAACATCCCGTTGTGAATCACGGTCTCTTTGATTTTGAACAAGCGGGATGAATTTATCCGAGGAAAGATTGTAGTTAGGATAACCCATCAACACTGCAGTTTTATTCTGTTTCGTGCTTTTTGTACCTCTTACAATATCGTTGCCGCTCGTTATGTAATTTATTTCATATTCTTCTATCAGGTATTTGCCCGTTTTCGGGTTCTTAATTGTGTTGAAATTTACTTTGTAAAACTCACCATCGGGGCTTATATACACCTTTTTAATCCCCTTTAAATGCTCAGCAATTTGGGCAAAAAGTTCGTTGTAAATTGTCTTTTCCGATATAACACCGCCGTTGTCTTCATCATTCCCCGCGCCCTTTTCCTCATTATTCCCCGTGCTGTTTCCGTCATCTACAGCTTCGTAGGCTAATGGGTTTTTATTTCTTTCATTCAGCTCAGGGATGATGAGTCTGTCCAATTTGTTACCGTCTTTCAGTTCAATAAAAATAGGTTCATTTTGGCCCGATTTGGTTATATACACACCGTATCTTGTTTCATCCGTAGCCTCTTTGGACTCTATGTAGAAATTAACAAACTCGACCAAAGCTTCACCCGGTTTCATCTTTTTTTGAACATCTTCCCATTTATAGTTTGGAATCAGCACAAAATCTTTAAATTCCGAGGACATCTGAGAAAGCTCTTTCTCAAGCAATTCCGCTTTCTCTTGGGCTGCTTTCAGGTCAAACCCTGCCATTTCTCTTTGTTCCGGTGTTTTCGAGATCATCTGGTTTATCTCAGCCAGTAATGACTGCCATCCTTCATACTTTTCTTTCAACTTTTTATTATCCGAATTGGCAATAAACTCCCTGATGTTCGCCGATGAGTTAAGCACAAGCCCCTTTCGAAACAAATAATAATCATACACAATTTTCGATTTTGTATTCCCCAGAGAAGAATTTACTGAAAAAAGTGTCTGATAGTTGAAATTAATTAATCTAATCTCTTTTTCTTCTTCGCTTAATGCAGGAAAACGATCTATTATTTTTCTTTTAGCATCTTTAAGCGCTTTTTCTATCCAATAAAAAGCTTTTTCATATTGCTTAGTGTAGATATAAAGTTGACCAAAGTTTTCCAATACTGTTTCATTTATTTCCTTATTTTTATCTATTTTATTAGCTAATTCAAAAGCCTCAACATACAAAGATTCTGCTTTGGCATATTCACCTTTCATTTTATATACCGAGGCCAAATTAAATAAAATAGTTGGATAATCAGAAAAATTTTTACCGACAAGTTTTTCCGATAAACTGAGACATCTGTTATAATATTCTTCGGCTTTCTCTAAGTTCCGTTGATTGTAATAAAACAATCCAAAATTATGAAGAAAGATTGTGTAATCAATATTTAATGTATCCCTTGTTTCTGAAAAGACTTTCTGAATTTCGGAATAATATTTATCAGCTTCATTGTAAATTTTCATTTGAGCATACGCGGTGGCAATTAAATCACATGTTATCACATAATCAAGTGGATATTCTTGGCGATAAATCTTCCTTATTTCTAAAGCGCGTTTTAGATAATTAATGGCTTGGGGGTAATTCTTTTCATTAAAATAAAAACTACCAAAATTGTGTAAAACCATTCCATAATTTTGACTCTTAGATTCTCCGGTTTCCTCAAAAATTTTTATCGTTTGCAAATAATATAATTCAGCTTTGGAAGGTTCATTCTTAACTAAGGCAATTTCCTTCAGATAATGAAAAATTAGAGCGTTAAACAATTGATTATTTTCAAATTTAGTACTATTGAATTTCAACAAATCCAAAAAGGTTGATTCGGCTTTCTCAAACTTACCCAGAGAAAAATATACCCGCCCAAGTGAGTACCAAGAACCAAGTGTTTCAATATTATTCGGCATATTTTCTTTTAACCATGCAGTTGCTTCTATTAATAGCGGTTCTGCTTCAGCGTCTTTCCCTGTTTCCCAATAATATTCACCCAAAGTTTTTAAATTCAAAAAGTATTCGTTACCCTTTAACCCCAGCTCATTGTAAATTGAGTCTGCCTCTAATAGCAAAGATTCAGTATGTACTGAATCAATAGCAATAAAATAATAATACCCTAGAGTTCCGTATAAATCTGCTTTTATTTTCGTACTACCTCGGGTATATCTTGATTTTGCTTTTTCGAGAATTTCAATCGCTTTTGACAAACTATCAAGCGCAGAATATCCACTTGCAGCAATTAGGGAGGCTTGACAATATTTATCATTAAATATCTGTTTTTTTTCAAAAAGTTTAATCGCTTTTTCCGCGTATTCAATTTTGTTTAATATATTACCCGTTTGGTGGGCTAATAACGCCATTCCCAAATATTCTTCTGCGGATTGGGAAAAAAGGGGGAGTGAGAAAATTGTTGAAATAACAATCAGTGTGAAAAGTTTCATTTATTACTCCGGTTTTGTTGGTTTAGGTGAAACGAAACAGTCGCAAACAAATTATTCACTTGGCAAAATATTGATTAATGGCACAAAAATAATAAAAATATCTTTAAGTAGATTCAATTAAAAATTTATCTCGAGTTAGGAGTAAAAAGATTCTTGATTTTGGGGAGTGAGCGACTTAATTTGAAAGGAATTCGATGACTGATAGGGTTCAAAGTTAGGATTAAAAGTCACTTTGCCTGCAAAGATACCAATGTCTTAAAAGCAAAAATTATACAAAGAATGCAATTCCAAATCTATAATAGCTTCGCCTGCAAAGATACCAATGCCTTAAAAAGCAAAATTAGCCAAAAGAACAAAAATAGTGCAGCACCACGATTATTCTATTAAACTAAGTTATCATATAAAGGGTAACTGCACTATTAAACAAGAAAAACCTAAACACTCTTTTCTAACTAATCCTCTTCTTCAGCAGATGGATGTAATCGATCTCAACGGGGTCCTTGTCCCAGACGATGGCGCGGTAATAGGTGATCCAATCTAAGAAATAGATCATGTCGAAAAGGCGTTCCTGATATGTCGGCAGACTGCTTGAAATTTTGTATAAAGATACATTCTTTTCAGCAAGGATTTCGTTGAAAACATCGAAACGCTTCTTAACCTGCGGGTGTATCGTTTCATCCAGAAGCTCGAAAACAGCCCAGTTTTCGTTCATACTGCCGTAAGTTTCCCAGCCGATTATCTCGTTGTGGTTCATCTCGGGGAAAACATTGTGAAAAGCGTGCGTTTTTCCGTTTTCGTTGAACTGCCCTTTAAATCGGGTGCCGATCGAATCGGTAACGCCAACTGCAGAATAAATAATGGGCAGTTTTCCGTTAATTTCCTGCGCAATTTGATATGCACGATTGCCCGGCTGCGAATATTTTTCACCAAGTGAGCGAAGATTTGCAACAATTCTGCGCAGCAATTCATCATCCCTTTTCAACAGCTCCAACTTGCTGAACAGATTCAAAATATTGAAAAAAGAAGTGTAGAGCGCATACCTTGGCTGAAACCCCGGCATCAGAGGAACCACAGTAACACCATCCCGCCCGGCAAGCTCCTTAAGCGTTCCGCCGGTGGTGAGGCATATCCGCTTTGCACCTCTTTCGCCCGCAGCGTGATATGCTGAAAGCGTCTCTTCCGTCGTTCCGGAATATGAAGAAAGCACGACCAAAGAATCGGACGAAACAAAGTTCGGAACCCCGTAATTGCGGTTAATATAAAGAGGAACTTTTAACTCCTCTTTTCCCCACAGCGCAAGTATGTCACCCGCAATGGCTGAGCCGCCCAACCCGCAGATCACTATGTTTTTTATACCGGCAGTCTCACTATTTTTTCCGGTATCGGTACCGTTGTCAGCCTCCCCGAGCGATGAAGAACCCAACCTACCGGCAGAAGAAACCCCACCGCCATCCCCAAGCCTCAGATCAAAATGATTGTTAAGGGCATCCTCCACCTGATCGGCAGATTTTTTGAGAACTTCAAACTGCCCGGTCGGGTCTAATTTTTTAATTTTATCAAACATTTTCTTTTTCCTGTTATCTAAATATTAATCATCTGTTTAAATTGCCCTGTTTAGGGGGTTTTGCTTTTTTTCCCGTAAATGGGATCTGCAATCCCATAAACGGAACCTTTGGCACGAAATCGTGTCTCTGCACCCCAAAATCGGGAATTTTCGAAATTCTTACTTACACTATTAAGGTTACTATCTAACCTTCTCTAAAATTTCAGGCGGAACATAGTACCTGAAAGCCGGGCGAAGCAGGACGCCTAATTACTATTTCACCTTCTCCAAAATTTCAGGCGGAACAACTGTCTCCGGGAAATCCTGTTTAATTTTATCCAGATATACTTTTGCTCTGTCATGTTTGTTAAATGCCAATTCATACCTAACCCGCTTAAGCAACATGGTGCCGACAATATTTTGCAGTTGATCGGTGTAAATATTCCTCACACCGCCGGTCTCAAAGTGAAAATCGGGATCGGGTGCTGGGATATAATCTTTCGAATCGCTCAACCGATACATAAACATATAAGGTACCAACTGAAGGCTATCCGGCAGCTCAATTTCCCTGTTCGCCAATTCCTTATCAACCAATTCGGGCCCAATGAAAACGGGTTTATCCTTCAGATTATTCAGAAGTATAGCCGAGATAACATTTCTGTAAGCCCTGTCAATCACCATCCCATCGTAGGGAATCTCTCTCTCGAAAGGCACCACTTCCTTTTTGAAAATCTCCGCTTCCCGCCTGAAAGAAGACAAAAATGAAGGGTAGCAGGTCTCCAACTGACCGTAATACCACGAACGACGCAGAAGCTCTTTATCAACAACCACCACATCTTTCCGTTGCCCCTCAACAAACTGAAAATAATATGAAGCCGATAGCCAAAAATCCCACTGATACGATAAAATAATGCTGTGTTTGGGCGATTTATCCAAAATTTCTTTGGTGTATTGCTCGAAAATCAGGTTATTGCTTTGGTTCGTTTCAGCATAAAGAGCGCCAACCTGAACCAAAACTAAAGCCGCAAAAGCAACCGCCGTTCCGGCAAAATTTCTCCCTTTTTCATAGATAAACTGCAAACCAAACACCGCAAGAAGCGCAAGACCAAAATATGCAAGGAGAAAATATGAGTCAAGGTCAACGATATCATAGTTGATTGAATATAACACCGTTCCAAAAATCAGAAGCAGTGCAAACACCAAAAGTCTGCCTGAGCGCACCCACAAGTAGAACACCCCTAACAACACCGGAATTAGCGAGAGATAAAACTCGCCCGGCAACCCTTTGAAGAAATTCCCAAAATTCTTTGCCGCAGCCTGCGAAGAACTAAAAAGCCAAACCTGATATTGCTTACCAAGAAAATGTCGCATGAAGTGTTCTAAATCTGTCGGGTTTCCCCAGTTTAGAAGTGGTTTCATCTCTGCGCGGATTGGAAGATACAGGTAAATAAGTATCAAAACAGGAAAAAAAAGCGCCAGCATTTTTACCAAAGTGATCCATCCTTCCCGCTTGAATCCAAACCTAAGGAAGAAAAGCAGCGCCGTTGCCGGGATTATCAAAATTGTTGTAAGATGATTGCTGAACGCCAACGCCAGCACAAATGCAAAAAGGAGCCACCCCGCTATCGGAGAGTTAACATTAAAAAGCCCGGAATTAATCCTGTTTCCACCGGAAAAGTCGGAAGACCCTCCCTCAACCAACTGAGATGCCAAAGAATCTTTTTTCGCACGCACACCAACATAAGCACGAATCAGTGTATATAACGCCGCAGAAATCAACGCTAAATGAAGCGAATATACCTCAACGGATGTGCTTTGAAACCAGAATGTTTTACTGAAACCCAAAATCAAGCCGCCCGCAACGGAAAACAAAATGTTTATGTTTGAAACCTCTCCTGCACTTGTTGAGACCGCACTTATTGAACCCCCGCTTATTGAACCCCCGCTCGTTGAACCCGCACTTGTTGAACCCGCACTTGTTGAACCCCCGCTTATTGAACCCGCATTTCGTTCGGTTTTACTCTGTTTATGCGTTTTTTTAACCCCGGCTTTCTTTTTTACATGTTTTGGTGCTCCTTGAAATTCGGCAAAATTTTCGAGGATAAAGGCAACCGTTTTAATGAAAAAATATACCCCAACAGCGGTAGTAAGTGAGGCAAAAATGTTCAGATTATAGATAACGGTAAACGGCAAAGGCAACAACGAAAAGAGATAACCCAACATCGTAAAAAGCGGGTACCCCGTCGGGTGAGCAATCCCAAGAACTGCCTGCGCAGTTGCCAGTTCACCCGTATCAATCTGCAGCACCGAGGGCGCCATAGTTGAAAAATAGACGAAAAACACCACAATTGTGGTTAAACCGGCGTAGTATTTTTTTACGAAATCCATTATCCTCTAAGTTTCTGTTGGAAAAATTTATTGTTTTTTTTCATTGTTTCTATCACCGTTTCTGCCATTTCCTCGTAGGAGGCGAATCCTAAAAAGCGGAAGAGTGGCTCACCTTTCTGCCGGGTGGGCAGATAAGTATTCGAGTTGTTGTAAACAGTCTGAATACTTAATCTAACTTTGCGTAAAAAACGAAGTGTTGCCGCAAGTTCTGTGTACTCCTTCCCTTCCGGCAGCCGGAATTGCTCTGAAATGCCCTCGCTTAAACCCTCCCGAAATTCCCCGTGTTCAGCTTTTTTTGGAACATCCCCACCCAAACTACTCCCGAATTCTCCGTGTTCAAAATTACCGACAACATCCCCGCCTAAACTACTCCCAAATGCACGATGTTCAGCATTACCTGTCTTTCTCCCTCCCGGCTCAGAGTTAAATCCCCCGCGCTGCACATCTTTATTAGCAAACTCTCTAAAACCCTCTCCCGCAAAAAAAGACCGTTTCAAAACGGGAAATTTCAAATATTCAGGATTTAAAAGTAACAGGTATTGATCCACAAAATCAACATCGGTGGTTCCGCCGCTACCTTTCAGAAGATCAATCTGAGGAGTTGATCCCACCAAAGCCTTTGGATACAACTTCTTACGCATCTCAACAATTTCTCGTTTAACCGTTAAATTATCGAGCGTTGCCAACTTTTGCAAATACAGATCAAAAAATGCGTTGTACAGATTTTCATCTCCGGCAAGAAACGAAACCTTGGTGAGCGATTGCAGTTCCCAAACAGCAACTCTTTTCTCAAAATAGCGCCTGTATGCCCCAATATCCCATACCAAACGGGAGCTTCCTCCCTCAGGTCGAAGACGGCAGTCTGCCTTCAAAGGGGCTATTAAACTGCGAATATCTTCCAACAGCGCAAGAAACCACTCTTCGGTTTTCGTCTGGTTCTCACAATCATCAACAACTACAAAAAGATCAATATCGGAAAACAGGTGCATCTTCCCGGCTGAAAAACTCCCGGCAATTCCAATAAAGCACCCCTCAGGAACTCTATATTTTGAACCGATTAATCTTTTAATTTTTTCACCCAACGCAGCCGAAAGACAGAAAGAAACTTCATCAACATCAATTAAACCGAGAGTAAACCGCGCGGCAACCAGAAACAACAACGCCCTTGCAGAAAGCGCAAAATCTTCCTCAGGTGCGCTTTTTTCAAACAGCTTCCCCGAAATTACAAGGTCTTCAAGTGAACCATCCTGCACCAAAAGATCAACCGAAAACTCTGAATACTCACAAAGCCGAAGGACGCTTTCTAAGAAAAAATCTTTTCTCATCGAATCATACCAATAAGAAGGGAAAGGTGTTCTGTTGATCACGCGTGTAAAATTTTGCAACGCCCGATCCGGGAAAAATGATGCCCGCAATTTATCCAGAAACCTATCTTCAATCTCATCCCACAGCCCCGAAGTTCTGGTATCGAACTCTTTCATTTCAACGGGTCCACTTCCGGTGCGCAAGAACGACAAATTTTTGCGTGCAGATTTCATGTCTTTGAAAAAGGAAATATCTTTTTCAGCAGAAAATTCAGCGTTTGAATTTCCGACGACAGATTTATACACACCCCTAATCCACTGCCTTACCGTTTCAAGTTTTTCCGAAAAGTCATCTATCGTTTCAAACCCGAAAAAAACTGCCAAACTCTGCAACATTTCCCCTTCGGCGGGTATCGTGTGCGTTTGAGTATCATTCATCAGCTGCAAGTAATGCTCAATTTTTCGGAGGAATATGTAACCTTCACGCAGTTTTTCAGCCTCTTCCGGAGACAGGATTGAAAATTCTTCCAAGTTGGAAATGGCAAGCAGCGTATTTCCCGTTCTCAGCCCCTTAATTTTTCCGCCGTAAAGCAGTTGCAGCGCCTGTACGGAAAACTCCACATCCCTGATTCCTCCTTTAAAAAGTTTCACATTTTGTTCATCCCCGAGTGATTTAACCATCTCGTTCCGAAGTGTCGCTATCTGTTTTAAGGGTGATCTGAAAAAATTTGCAGGGTATATAAATGGCGTAACAGCGGAGATAAACCGGTCGTACAAAGCCCGATTCCCGCAAAGGTAGCCTGCTTTAATCAACATTTGGCGCTCCCAATCCTCGCCGCGTGTCTCATAATATAAGATTGTATCCCGAAAAGTACGGGCTAAAGGGGCGGCACTTCCGTCAGGTCTGAGCCTGAAATCAACACGGAAGAGATATCCGCCTTCCGAAATGTTAACCGCCCAGTCGGTGAAAAGAATTATTGCCTCCTGAAGTAGTTCATAGTACTCTTTACCGTTGGGAAGTGTGAAATTCTCTTCAAAAATCACCATAAGATCGATATCGGAACTGTAATTAAGTTCACCGCCGCCAAGTTTTCCAAGGCAAATTACCGCAAAGCCCGTTAACTTCCGGAAAAGCTCTGTGCTTTCTTTAGGTAGTATTGTCCCTTCTTCTGAATGAGCAGTGCCTTTTATGGAAAGTTCCGTGCGTTCTTCTGAATGAGCAGTGCCTTTTATGGAAAGTTCCGTGCGTTCTTCTGAATGAGCAGTGCCTTTTTCTGATAACTCCGCTCCTTTTTCAGAAGAATGATTTCCCCGCGCAAAATCCTCAAAACTGAACTGATATATCCCAAATTTTTGGCAGGTTTCACTCAGCGCCAGCAAAAACAGTGCTTCGGTGAGTGTTTTTGCAACAACCGACATTTCCGAAGTGGCGCGTCGAAGATCGAGGTACCCAAGCAGGTCTTTCACCCCGGTTGCAAGAATTTCCCTGCGTTTCGCTGATTTAATCGCTTTTATTTTGGCGGTGGTTTTCCGTAACCTAAAAAGCGAGGCAAAGATCATTTCACGGTAAAACGCAGGTTCAATAATAGCTTCAAGGTGCGAAGAATCAAAAATTTGGTAAACAAATCCGGGGTCTCTCACCAAAATATCTGTCAGGTAGTTGCTGTTTGTAGCGATGGTTACCAGCGTTTCAAGGTGGGCGGGGTATCGGAGGAGATCATGCAGAAGTGCCGCCCGGTTGAAGCTGCTCTCAATTATTCTTAAAAAATTGTTTCCGCTGCCCCGGTGGAAATTATGCTTCTGTACCTCAGTCTGCAAGTGAGCAAGTAAGATTTCCGTTTCCTCAGGGGAAAGAAAACCAACAGCCACATCCGTAATTTTTTTGCTAAACTCTTCCGGTAACAGAACTTTTCCGATAATTTTTGTTAAATAAAGTGTAAATTTAACCTTTCCCTCCTTTTTTTCTGTTCAATAGGTATGGTATAGAGACAGATAGTGGCTTAACCGCTACCGAAAAGGCTACTTAAATCAGCGCAAAACAGCGATTCCTTAAGGAGCGAGATGGTTACTTAGTAGGTCCCCAAATAACCACTCAAATCAGTGCAAAACCACGGTTTCTTGCAAAGCAAAGACGGAAAAGTTATTTTCCCGGTAAAGTCCAATTTTTTGGTTATATTTATGAAGTTCTTTCAGGATTATCCTTTGAGATTCGGGAATACCCAATGAGAAGCACGCACGAATCTCACTAAAAAAACAGCAGGCAACGGAAATAAACGGATTTTAATGCGGCAACATTTCCGCTACTCTTATTTCAAAAGATGAAACTTGATAATGAGGTTTCAAAATGAGAAGAAATTTTTCCATCCTGATTTCGGCAATTTCAATAATATTGCTTACCATCTGTTCTTTCGGTTTTGCAGGCTCACAGACCGGCACCCTCCCGACGGATGAATATCAGCAGTATAAAATTCAGAACATAAAAAATGCAACATCGAACACTACTTCTCCTGAAGAGGCAAGGAAGTGGTTCATCGATCAAAGAAAATCGATGACGGGGAATATACCCGACAACTGGCGCGAAGATGCAATGGAGAACATCCGAAAATTCAACATAAGACCAGACGGCATAGAAGGGGTTAACGAACTTCAATGGCAGGAAGTGGGGCCCAACAACTTCGGCGGAAGGGTGCTTTCATTACTTGTTCACCCGACAAATCCTTCTATAATCTATATTGGCACGGTCTCTTCAGGTATCCGGAAAACCACCAACGGCGGTTATTCCTGGTCAGATTTGTACGGCGATGTAACCAGTAACGGCAGCGGTCCGAACGGGGCTGTAGTTACTGCGCTTGCGATTGCAAAAGGTAATTCAACGGTTCTTATGATGGGTATGTCTCACGGAGCGGTGCGGATTTATGGTAATATTGGCGAACAATGGGAGGATATTAGCGCCGGTCTTCACACAGGGTACATTACAAAAGTAGCTATTCATCCAACCGACCTAAAAACTGCGTATGTTACTTTTTCAGGCTTCGCCGTAGGGAAAAAAATTTATAAAACTACGGACAAAGGCGGAAGCTGGACAAATATCAGCAGCAACCTCCCCAATATTCCGGTAAACGCTTTCGCTATTCACCCCCTTGAACCTTCAATACTCTATGCCGGCACCGATTTAGTGAATTACAACCAGGCGATTGCAAACATTATACCCGGATGGAACAAATGGGATGTTTCTGCCCAGAATATTGAAGTGTCCGGGGATTTCTTTGTTGGGTTAATTTACAACGGGCTTGACCGGCCGGCGTTTGGTTATAACACAAACAACAACGGCAGAGCATGGGATTTCGACGGTACTAACTGGACAATGAAAGACGAAACTTACTTTATCCGAGCATTAGTGAAAACCACAACTGCAATGGTAGAGTTCGATAACACTACTCCGGCTGAGTTCAAACTGCTTCAAAACTATCCGAACCCGTTTAACCCATCAACTGTGATAAGGTTTTCGCTGCCGGAAGCTACGGATATGTCGCTGACTATATATGATATCTCAGGCAAAAAAGTGGTTGAATTAGTTAACTCAATGCACCAGCCGGGTAATTATTCTTACACCTGGAACGGGAAAAACGAGTATGGACGAACTGTTGCTTCCGGTGTTTATCTCTGTACTATAAAAGCGGGCAACAATGTGCAAACCGTTAAAATGATTTTTCAAAAATAAAGGCTTTCCATTTTTGAAATTTTTGAAAGATGTTTTGAAAGATATGATTTTTTTCACATGGAAGTCCAATTTTTTGAATTATCTTTGAGAACTTATTTCAGGAAGATAAAATGAGAATACTTCAATACCTTTTGATTCTTTTATTTCCGGTTTTTATCTGGAACTGCCGGAGTACACCGGGTGCAGAAGATACCTCCGCAGAGGGCGACACAACCGCAAGTGCCCCTGCTGAAGTACATGATAAGGGTGCCTCTGCGGAAGTACCCGGTAAAGGCGCTCCCACTGATATTCAGATTAACAAAACCTCGGCAATCGTTCAAATTCTCAGTATAGATGTTGATGACGAAACTTCATATACCGCCCGAGTCTCTATCATTCGCAAATTTGAAGACCCTGCCTACCCGGATTTAGCTGTAGAACACGGGCAGTATGAGATTAAACCAAATTTCCGGCTTGATGATAACGGCAATATAATGGATAATGAAGAGAATGCCGGTCTGAAGGCCTTTTCTCAAAAATCGAAGGGCGATCAGGCACGCATTGAAATGTTTATGACTAAAGACGGCTGGCTATTAAACAAAGTTATTAAATGAAGTTAATTAAATATTAGCGGTTTATCCGGTATTTTACAGATGCGTTCCACTTTTCAATAAAATAAACAATCGGGTGCCGGAAGCAACAATAATTCAGCCAAAGTCAATTAATTTAACCGAAACAATTATAATTGGGCGGGAAATGTTTCCCAAACAGTTGTTTCAATTCTTATAACTTGCAAATAAGGTTTCAAAATGAAACGAAATTTTCCTCTTTTTATTTCTGCTGTTTCAATACTTCTGTTTACAGTTATTGCTTTTCGGTATGCCGCTTCACACACCGGCGTACTCACAATGGATGATTATGTGCAACAAAAGATTGAGAAAAAGAAAAGCGGTAAACCAAAACCCGCTTACCCCGATGAAGCAATGAAGTGGTTCATCGATCAAAGAAAATCCGCCACAGGGAACATTCCCGATAACTGGCGTGAAGAGGCGATGGAACATATTCAGAAGTTCAACATTAAGCCGGATGCCATAGAGGGGGTCAACGAATTTGCATGGCAAGAAGTGGGCCCAAGTAATATCGGCGGAAGAGTTCGATCACTTTTGGTACACCCGACAAATCCTTCGATAATCTACGCAGGTGCGGTTGCCGGTGGGGTGTGGAAAACTACAAACGGCGGCACTTCATGGGTACCGCTTAAAGACCAAATGGAAAACCTTGCCGTTTGTGCCATGTCGTTCGACCCTGGCAACCCGGATATTATTTATGCGGGTACAGGTGAAGGCTTTTTCAATGCCGATGGTGTAAGGGGCGAAGGTATCTTCAAAACAACCAATGCCGGCGCAACCTGGGTTAGGTTAGCCTCAACACTAAATGCTAACTTCCAGTATGTGAATAAGCTTGAGTATGACGGCTCAACCGGGACCCTTTGGGCGGCTACAAGAACAGGGCTTTTTAAATCCACTGATAATGGAAGTTCATTTAATATTGTTGTTAACTCTTCCAATTGCCTCGATCTCGAGATTGCAAACACAAACCCGACTACCATTTACGCTTCTTTTGGGGCGGGTACGCAATCGGAACTCAAAAGGTCAACAAATGCCGGTGCTAACTGGACTACTGTTTATACCGAAAATGATATTGCAAGGTTAGAAATTGCGGTTTCTAAATCAAATCCACAGGTCGTTTATTTCTCCGGGCAGGAGTTAAGTACAAGCCAATGTGGTGCATTTAAGAAATCAACTGACCGCGGTACTAACTGGACTAATGTTACCATCCCGGGACCCGCTTTTTCAGGTGCAACCACCTACACTTCGGCACAAGCATGGTATAATAATATTGTTCTTGTTCACCCTACAAACCCGAATATAGTCTATGCTGCCGGGTTAGACGCATGGAAAACCACTGACGGCGGCACAAACTGGACTCAAATCTCCAACTGGTACGAACAGTCAGGCGCCCCGCCTTTTATGCACGCTGATTTTCACGCAATGGCTTTTCACCCTACTAATCCGAACATTCTTTTCTTTGGGAACGATGGCGGCGTATATAAAACCACAAACGGCGGCACCTCTTTCGTTAATTTGAATAATGGGCTTAATATCACTCAGTTTTACTACGGCGCTATTCACCCGACTTCGGATAAAATTATGGGCGGAACGCAGGATAACGGAACTCTTTTATCCGGTACCAAACCGGTGTGGAACACTGTTATTGGCGGAGATGGCGGCGCATGCGAAATTAACTACACAACCCCGCAAACTATGTTCGGCGAATATGTAAGGTTATGCTTTATGAAAAGCACAAACGGCGGCAGTTCTTTTAACAAATCGATGTCCGGAATTCCGACGGGTCCCGGTTACTGGGACGGCACAACCGACCGTACTCTTTTCATCTCCCCCTTTGTTATGGACCCTAACGATCCTAAAATTTTGATTGCCGGCTCCTACAGAATATGGAGAACTACGAACTCAGCATCGAACTGGAGTTCGATCTCCGGTGACCTGACCGGTGACGGAACCGGGTCGTATGGAGCTACAATTTCCGCCCTGGCGATTGCAAAGGGTAACTCCGCAATTATTTATGCCGGTACTTCAAACGGAAAAGTTCAGGTTACCACGAACACAGGAAGTAGCTGGTCTCTCAGAAATTCCGGGCTTCCGGTAGCATACATCACCAAAGTGGCAATTGACCCGACAAACCCAGACATTGCATATATTACATATTCAGGCTTTTCAAGCGGGAAGAAGGTTTACAAAACTACCGATATGGGTGTAAGTTGGTCGAATATCAGCAATAACCTTCCCAATATTCCGGTTAACTCTTTCGCTGTTAATCCCTTTGAAACTTCAAACCTTTATGCCGGAACCGATCTTGGCGTCTTCACATCAACAAACGGAGGCAGCAACTGGTTCAGAGATGGCGCGGCTATGCCGAATGTGGTGGTTTCCGACCTGAAAATTAGGGCAAGTGACAGGAAAATTGTGGCTTTCACCCACGGGCGTGGCGCTTTTGAAGCAACACTTCCGCAAAGTGGGGCGCAAACCGCTAATTTAGTTTACGATACCGGCGACCCTACCGGCGGATATTACTGGGGCGGAAACGGGCAAGGTTCTGCAAACAGAATGACTTCACCTTTCCCAAATGCTATTATTACACAAATTAGCTATTATATTAAATCAGTTAATGCCGGAACTGCTACTTTTAAACCAATTGTGAAAGGCAGAGCAAACGACGGTTCACCCGGTGCTGATTTGGTGAACTACAACCAGGTTACTGCTAACGCGATCCCCGGATGGAACACATGGAATACTTCGGCGCAAAATATCTCGGTTTCAGGTGATTTCTTCGTTGGTTTGATTTACGACGGGATTAACCGGCCGACTTTCGGATATAACACAAATAACAACGGAAGAGCGTGGGACTACGGCGGTACTGCCTGGGTAACGAGCAACGAAACTTACTTTATCCGCGCAACAGTTCAAACTACTACGGCTATTCTCGAGTTTGATAACGAAATGCCAACGGCTTTTAAGTTGTTTCAAAACTACCCTAATCCGTTCAATCCTTCAACAATGATAAGGTTTTCTCTGCCTGAGGCTGCGGATGTGTCGCTGACTGTTTATGATATTTCAGGTAAGAAAGTGGTTGAACTGGTTAACTCGCAACACCAACCCGGCAATTATTCTTACACCTGGAACGGAAAAAATGAGTTCGGTGGAATTGTTGCCTCCGGTGTTTATCTTTGCACTGTTAAGGCGGGTAACAATATCCAAACGGTGAAAATGATTCTGCAGAAATAACGGGGTTGCCTGTCAGGAACCTACAGGAACTGAATAAAGTCACCTTTTTTCAAAATATTAAATTATTGAGGCTGTACTGATACAAAATATCTTACAGCCTCTTTTTTTTGATTTTTTACTTCATCCAATTCACTTGATCTAATTCATTCGATTTAATTCACTCCATCCAATTCACCCCACCCAAGAAAAACCTTTGGTTTCCTTTCAGAATTATCCCCGTACAGCAATTAAAACAACAAGTAAGACACCAAGTAAGAACAAAAAAAAGCACATAAACAGGATTCTGAAGTTGAAGTTATCTCGGTGCAGGGAAAGCAGCATAAAGCAGCATGTAGAACATAATATTCTGATAAAAATTTTAAACTTTTTTTTTATTGATATTATGTTTATATTCCACCCAAGTATCTGCAATATTTTTGGAGTAACCGGAAACAAACCTAATATTAAAAAAAAAGAGTAACATTTCTCTTTAAGCAGTAAAGAATTATCCTTTTAAAGGTAATATAAGAGGTAAAGCCAATTCGCTTGTCTCTTCTGTTGCCTGAAAAAGTGCACCAAAGCAAAATATAGCAGGTTACAATACCATTTTGCTTATCAGTTAAAAACTGAGTCCATCTTCAAAAAAAACATCAAATTAATCGTGAGGTTAAAATGAAAAGATTAGCATTAATATTAGTCCTTTTGGTTATTATTACCCCCCCCATATTTATGCACAATTAGGGAAAACTGTGTTCCCTAAAATAGGGTTTGCAGATCCTTACACCGTTTCTCAAGTACCGTTTTATTACGGAGGGAAAAGCGACTCTTTAGCGTGGCAACTTAACAATTTCACAAATAATAAATATTACTTTCCGCTTCTAAAATCCCTTGGTCTCACCCACTTAGTTACAGGTGTGGATCAGGCAGTTACATTGAACAATGAGTACAATTCGGATACAAACAAACTAAAGATATTTGATATCGGTATCGAATGGCGACAACCATCTAAACTGATGTTATTGAAACAGGAGATATTACAATGAAAAAGTTACTTTTACTGATAATATTTGTCTTTACCTCAGAGGCATTTTCGCAAACTGAAGTATTTGACAGACTGCTGTTCAGGTTCAAATGCAATACGATAGACTCAATAGCCTATAATCAAGGCGGTGGAGTGGATATCGGTACAAAGATCGCTACACTTGGAGACTGGAATGGCGATGGTATGGATGAGTTCCTTATTATTTCGTGCAGCAATATTTTTGCACCGAACGGATCGTATATTAACGGATACAGATACATGATATTTGAGGGGGGGAATCCCCCTCCTCCCATGCCTAAATATCACTGGTTTATAGAAATAACAGGTTTACGGGCAGCGGATACGGAGCCATTAGTCTATGACTTTAACAATGACGGCTATCTTGACATACTTATGTTTAGACTTACTCGCAATGGAATCGACACAATTGATATTTTTTACGGAGGCCCTGATTTTGATACAATTCCTTCTTTAAGTGCCGCTGTTCCCGGAGGATATTTTAATTTACATACAGATGATTACTTCCGTGGAGAAAGAACCAATATCGGAGATTTTAACGGAGATGGAATTGACGAACTTATTCTAACAAGTTTCTTAAGACCGTTACCGGGTGGTGGCAAATATGGCTTTGTTTTATTTTTACCGCTCACTAATCCTTTTACTACGAGCCAATATTATCTGGGTCTGCCGGATACGCTCGTAAGAAGGGAAGGATTTGGTACCCCAATTCTGACATCAGGAGACATAAACGGGGATGGTTATACAGATTTATTAATCCGGACTGATACACTTAACTCACAAAATAATACTTTTACAAAACCCCAGGGCGCTAAACTTATTTTCGGAAACCCTGAGTACTCAATGGATAACTATGTTTTCTTTTCGCAAGACACAATCGAAGCCGTTAACATGAGGATTATACCCGACATAAACGGTGATGGAATGGCTGAGTTAATGTGGACAAAAGATTTTCCCGGCTCGTATGTACACATCAGTTTTGGGAAAAGAGGCACCGGTCATGTGCTTACAAGGGATGTCTCCTTCTATTTAACCGGCACAGCAACTAAGACACCAAGACTTCTGGGAGATGTGAACAATGACGGGTATAACGATCTTGGTTTCACTTCTTATGATATATTCGGAGGTTCCCTTGTTTTGCTTGGCGGGCCCACACCTGTTATTGGACGAAGATATACAGACACATATCACCGTCATATGGGGCAAGTTGGTGACATAAACGGGGACGGAATTGACGATTTTGCAGCCGGGGAATTTCACGGTAACGGTAATGGGGGTGTATGCCAAAAATTAGAGTGGGGGCAACCTCTTTACTACATGGTATGGTCAGGCGACCCCGGAGCAATAAACCCCAGCCGGATTGAGGATGAGTCACTTCCTGAAGGATATGGAATAGACCTGAAGACTTATCCTAATCCCTTTAATCCGGAAGTTAAAGTTGAGTTTCAGTTATCGGAACCCGGCGATGTTAACCTCGCAGTTTTCTCCGCTCTTGGAGAGGAAGTTCTCTCAAGAGAGCTTTATTTCCGGGGTAAGGGGAAACATGAGACCACCCTCAGCTTCGCAGGTTTGAATGTCCCAAGCGGGATATATCTTCTGCGGCTGCGCCTGAAAACGGAGGAGAACGGAGTGATGGTTAAAACAGCCAAAATTGCTTTTATGAAGTAAGCTAAAGACAATTCAGGATGGTTACATTTCGGGGCAAAGTGTTGAGCTTTGCCCCCCTTTTATATTTTATGCCATCATTAAATATTAGTTTGATTTTTTCTCTTTTTTATTTACATGGAGTTAATACTTTTGTTTATTCACTTAATAAAACATATTTAAGTATATGGAGAACTCCTTCAGTGAGGGGGGGATCCAAGTAAATAAGTATTAAGAACACACCACCTCTTACGGCCGGTAACTCAACGGTTTTGCCCGATGTTTAAAACCCTGTAATATCTTCTGTTAAAAAATGCCAGCCTGTTATTGCGATACCTCATCCTGCAGGTATCGCAACGCCTCATCCCGCCGTTTTAAGCTCTTTCACCCACCTTTTTCGCACAAGTCCGCGAAAAAATGAAGATAAACTTTCATATCTCCAAGATTTTTTATATTTTAAAAGAAACACTAACCTAAAGACTAACCTTTAACTTTATCGGCAAGGGTGTGGGTTAAGCACAATCCATACCGCTGCGGGTAGAAAGGAGGCAACTGATGAAAGAGTTGTTTAACTTGGATAAAAAACAACTACTCACAACTTTATGGAAAATTGATCCTTGGATTAAAAGCCTTTTAACTTCATCTTCATCGGTTAACGATGCAAGGGAAAAACTATTCGAATACCTCAATGACCGTGAAAGATCGTGCTTCAATATTTTCAGTGAGCAACCGCTGAAAAAACTTCATATTATCGATCGCCAAAACGCCAAAGAGAGTATCCGTGTTTTCAAAAATATAATCAGAACTGAGAACGAACTTTTATCCGGTTTTAACTCAGTTAAAATATTGTGGGAATTGGCGGCGGGCAACAGGGAGACACGCGAGCAAATTAGTGAAGGCTATCTGATTGAATTGATATTTCTTTTCCACGGAATACACGGTAGGTGGGGCGAGTTTGCGTTCAAAAAAGGGGTATTTTCAGAAAAAACACCCTCTGAGCAAACACTCGATCAATTTGCCGAAAATATGCGCAAAGAAATGATGAGATTTAAACCGGGGACGCACCCTCTACTAAAAATGAACAGGGAGAAGCTCAAAAACAAAATTCTGCAACACTTCAACGCCCAACCGAGCGACTGGTTCGACCATAACTGGCATCTGAAACACCTGATTCGGGATATAGATACTTTGGAGAGTATTATTAAACTTGAAGAGCACGAAATTCAAGGGCTTTTAGAAGCGGAAAAACTAAAAATTGACTTTCAAATTACACCCTATTACCTCTCGCTTTTCAACGACAGCGGAAAAACTGAAGACGACCGGATGGTGAGGGCACAGGTGCTGCCAAGCACTGATTATTGCAGGAATGTGCACGAAAGCAGAGAATTGAACTTAGACATGGACTTCATGGACGAAGCACACACCACGCCAATTGATAAAATTACCCGACGGTATCCTCAAATTGTTATCCTCAAAATTATTGACGGCTGCCCGCAAATATGCGTATATTGCCAAAGAAATTGGGAAATAAAACCGATTGAAAGGTCAGAAGTTGACAAAAACAAAATTGATAATGCCATCGATTGGATTGCCGGAAATAAAAATATCTCAGAAGTGTTGGTTACCGGTGGTGACCCGTTAACCTACAACGATAAGCACCTTGATAAAATTCTGAAAAATCTTTCCGTAATAAGTCACATTGAAAGAATCAGGTTAGCTACCAGGGTGTTTGCTACACTTCCTTTCAGAATAACTGACTCATTCATCGAAATCATTACAAAATATCACCAGCCGGGCAAGCGCGAAATTTGTTTGGTTACGCACTTTGAACACCCGACCGAAGTAACCGACGAAAGTATTGCCGCAATAACAAAAGTTAGAAAAGCCGGTTTAAGCGTATATAATCAACAAGTTTTCACTTATTACAACAGCAGAAGGTTCGAAACTTCAGCCCTTCGCAGGGTTCTGAAACTTTCCGGAGTTGATCCCTACTATTCGTTCAACACCAAAGGGAAAAAGGAGACAATCGATTTTCGTGTGCCTCTCGCAAGAATTCAGCAAGAGCGCAAAGAAGAGGGGCGCTTTCTGCCCGGGTTGGTTCGGACGGACGAACCGGTGTTCAATGTACCCAGAATGGGAAAATCGCACCTGCGCTCCTGGCAGGATCACGAAATAATTATGATCAATGGAAACGGTGAAAGGGTTTATCGCTTTTTCCCCTGGCTTTCAAGGGTTGTGAAGGTTGACGATTACCTTTTTAACGATGTATCAATTTACGATTATCTTCAGCGCCTTAATTCTGACGGTGAGGATATTGAGCAATATTCATCAATCTGGTTTTATTATTAAATTCTATTGAACAGCGCTTTTTATTTTTACTATCTTCTGCCGTGAGGTGTCGGTTGCCGGTAATTTATGGCGACTAATTCAAACTCCCGGTACTATTTACATTGTTATTCTCTTCCGTTATAACTAAATTTACAGGTTGTATTAAATTTTTGGA
Source organism: Ignavibacteriaceae bacterium (assembly GCA_008933765.1). Taxonomy (GTDB): domain Bacteria; phylum Bacteroidota; class Ignavibacteria; order Ignavibacteriales; family Ignavibacteriaceae; genus UTCHB3. The sequence goes on from WBUK01000017.1 coordinate 77,880, forward strand.
GCAAAATCCTTAATGTTAAAATCGGTAATGAAAGCCATCTTTGGCGATAAACACACTCGAGCTTATAAAGAGCTGCAACCGATCGTCGATGAGATTAATGAAAATTACGAAAAGCTCGCTTCGCTGAGCGATGAAGAACTGAAACAAAAAGTTCATCGATTTAAAGAGCATATCAACAACGAAACTGCTGAAATTCGGGGAAAAATCGATGAATTGAACGAACAGCTTACTGCCGTTGAGGGTGAGGTTGAAAATGCGTCGGAAATTCACGACCAAATTGAAGAACTTGAAAAAGAACTTGATGAAAAATTGGAAGACCTTCTGGATGAACTTTTACCCGAAGTTTTTGCAGTAGCAAAAGATACATGCAGAAGACTCGTCGGTAAAACTTACGATGTGATGGGGCAAAAAGTAACCTGGGATATGGTGCCCTACGATGTTCAGCTGATGGGCGGGATTGTGCTTCATCAGGGTAAAATTGCTGAAATGGCTACAGGTGAAGGTAAAACCCTGGTGGCTACACTTCCTCTGTTTTTAAATTCCCTCACAGGTCGGGGCGCACACCTTGTAACCGTGAACGATTATCTGGCGCAGCGCGACTCGGAATGGATGGGCGAGATTTTCAAGTTCCACGATCTTACTGTCGGCGTGATTCTTGGCTCGATGACCCCTGAAAAAAGAAGAATTGCTTACAACTGCGATGTTACTTACGGCACCAACAACGAGTTCGGTTTCGACTATCTGAGGGATAACATGTCGATCGACCCCGAGCATCAGGTGCAGAGGAAATATATCTACGCTATCGTGGATGAGGTGGATTCCGTGCTCATCGATGAGGCAAGAACGCCGCTTATTATTTCGGGCCCTGTTGACTCGGATAACCAAAAATACGACGAAATGAAGCCGAAAATTGATAAATTATACCGGCTTCAGAGCAACCTCGTCTCTTCCATACTTGCAGAAGCAGAAAAACTGCTTGCGGGTGAACAAACAAAAGAGAGCGTAACCGAAGCGGGTGTTAAAATCTTCCGAGCCTTCCGTGGGCTGCCTAAACATAAAAAACTGATGAAAATGGTGGCGGAACCGGAAAACAAACAGTTGATGCAAACGACAGAACTTGAGTACCTGCGCGACAAAGGGAAAAACATGCACATCATCGATGAAGAATTGTATTTTGTTATCGATGAAAAGAACAACTCGATTGAACTTACCGAAAAAGGAAGAGAAGAACTTGCAAAAGGAACACCGGAAGGGAAATCTTTTTTTGTTCTCCCTGATTTCGGAACCGAGATCAGCAAATATAAAAACGATCCTACCTTAACAGAAGAGCAACTGCGAAAAAAAGAAGAAGAACTGCGGTTCGACTATTCAGAAAAATCTGACAGATTGCACACTATCAATCAACTACTGAAGGCTTACACCCTTTTCGAAAAAGATGACGAATATGTGATTACCGAAGATGGAAAAATTGCCATTGTTGATGAGTTTACCGGAAGGGTGCTGCCCGGCAGAAGATACTCCGACGGGCTTCATCAGGCGATTGAGGCTAAAGAAAATGTGAAAGTGGAACGCGACACTCAAACGCTGGCTACTATTACGCTGCAAAACTACTTCAGAATGTACAAAAAACTCGCCGGGATGACCGGTACCGCTGAGACAGAAGAGGGTGAGTTTGATGAAATCTATAAATTAGAAGTGGTGGTTATTCCAACCAATAAACCGATCACCAGAGTGGATGACGACGACCACATCTACCGTACAAAACGCGAAAAATTTAATGCGGTTGCAAATAAGGTTGCGGAACTGCAAAAAGAAGGGAGACCTGTTCTGGTGGGCACCACTTCAGTGGAGGTTTCAGAAACCATCAGCCGTATGTTGAAACTTCGCGGTATCCGGCACAATGTTTTGAACGCAAAACAGCACCAACACGAGGCGGAAGTGGTGGCTTTTGCAGGTCAGCCGGGTGCGGTTACCATCGCTACCAACATGGCGGGACGCGGTACCGATATTAAATTGGGTGCCGGAGTCAGAGAAAAAGGCGGGTTGTTTATCCTCGGTACCGAAAGGCACGAGTCGAGGCGTATAGATCGCCAGCTGAGAGGGCGTTCGGGAAGGCAGGGCGACCCCGGTACAACCATCTTCTTCCTTTCTTTGGAAGATGATCTGCTAAGGCTGTTCGGTAGTGAACGCGCGGCGGCTATTATGTCCCGTGCCGGCTTCGAAGAGGGCGAAGTTATCAAACATCCGATTATCACCAAATCTGTTGAAAGAGCGCAGAAAAAGGTTGAAGAAAACAACTTTGCTATCAGAAAAAGATTGCTTGAGTATGATAACACTATGAACCAACAGAGAACCATCATCTATTCCAGAAGAAACAGAGCCCTGCACGGTGAGAGGCTGCGAACCGAAATTCTGGAAATGATGGAAGACTATGTTGCTGACCTCGTTGAAAAATATTACGAAGATGCCGAAGTTGAACAATTAGAAAAAGACCTGCAAACCCACCTGTTAATTGATATGAAATTCGACAGGAGTGAGTGGGGGCTGCTCAACAAAACAGGGCTGGCTGAAAGAATAATTAAAGTGGCGCAGGAACAGTACGACCACAAAGAGCAGATTCTTTCATCCGAAATGATGGCAAGGATCGAACGGTTCGCTTTCTTAACCGTAATAGATAACAGGTGGAAAGAGCACCTCCGCGATATGGACGACCTGAAAGAAGGTATTAACCTGCGGGCTTACGGGCAAAAAGACCCTCTGATTGAATATAAAAACGAAGCTTTCGATCTGTTCACACGGCTTCTTGAAGAAATTAGAAACGAAACCGTTCAAATTGCGTTTAAACTTTACCCTGCTCAGCCGGAAAATGTGCAAATTACACGACGCCCGGAGAGACGACCACAGAGAGCTGTGAAAGAATCTGCCGATAATGCCGGGATGCACGGCGGGTATGTACCTTCTCCAAAAGAACAGGAAACTTCGCAGGTAGGAAAACAACAGCCCGTGAGAGTCGGAGAAAAAATCGGAAGAAACGACCCCTGTTGGTGCGGAAGCGGCAAAAAATATAAACACTGCCACGGGAAAAATGCTTAAATAAATGGAGTGAGCCGTGAAAAAAATCGAAGCTATTATTCGCCCCTTCAAACTTGATGATGTAAAGGAAGCACTTTTAGAAGAAGGCTTTAAAGGCTTAACCATCACAGAAGTCAGAGGTTACGGCAGACAAAAAGGGCATAAAGAGGTTTACAGAGGCTCGGAATACACGATAGAGTTTGTTCCAAAAATTAAAATTGAACTCGTTGTCGAAGATGACCTTGCAGAACTGGCTATTGATACCATTATGAGAACCGCACCCACCGGGCAGGTGGGCGACGGTAAAATCTTTCTCTCTGATGTTGCCGATGTAATCAGAATAAGAACGGGCGAGTCGGGTACGGATGCCCTTTGATTTTTATTTGCATTGAAATTCCCACAGTGGTTCTCTAAATTCAACTCTGTTCAGTAAATTTTTCGGAATTTTTTTTGAAATCGAAGTTTTTCGTTCTTCTTGCCGTTCTCCCGTTTATTTTCATTTTCGGAGGTTGCGGGCTATGGCAAGATTTCACCACATATTTCAACCTTTACCATAATGCGAAAACCCTTTATTACGACGCTGAAGAGCTGATAATAAAGGATCGTAAAGATATCTTTTTTGTTTCCGATGCGGCAATCCCCGCGGCGGCAAGCCAGAACCTTCCGAAAGTTATCGAAAAATTTTCCAAATTGTTGCAGTTTCATCAGGAAAGCTCCTATGTTGATGACGCACTATTCCTGATCGGGAAAGCATTTTACTATCAAAAAAGTTATATAAAAGCTTCCCGAAAGTTTCAGGAATTGATAGCCACACAGCCGAACAGCGATCTCGTGCTGGAAGCAACTCTCTGGCTTGGAAAGTCAGAAATGCAGATGAAAAAATTCGACGACGGTATGAAATATTTGCAGGAAGCGAAAAACAGAGCGTTAGAAGAGAAAGATGAAGATGTGCTGGCGGAAGTTTACATCGAAGAAGTGAGGTATCTGAAATTTCAGGAAAAATATCCGGAAGCGGTGCAGAAACTGAAAGAAATTGTGGCTTTGGATCTTTCGGATGACCTTTCTTCCAAAGCGCTTTACGAGACCGGTGAAATCTATTTCAAACAGCTGAACAACCCCGCTCCGGCGGCTGATGCATACAAAAAAACCCTTGAGTTCAGTCCGCCGTATGATGTCGAGTACAACTCTAACCTGAACTATAATATCTGCCTGCGAGAATTGGGAAAAATGGATGAAGCGCTTAATAATTTCGAAGCAATGGGCAGAGAGTTCAAATATCAGGATAAGATTGACGAAATCTACCTGCAAACGGGGCTTACTCTCAAAAAACTCGGAAAATTCAACGAAGCGTACAAACAGTTTTATGTGCTCGATACTCTGGCTATGAATTCTTCTTCTTCCGGGATCGCAAGATTTGAACTCGGCGATATGTTCGAAAATAACCTGATGGATTTCGATTCTGCTTATGTTTATTATTTGAAAGCCGAGAAAAGTGCTTCTACAGCAGATTATTTGAAAAAAATCAGAGAAAAAGCCGGTTTGTTTAAAAGATATGAAGGGCTGCAGACTAACTTATATGTCTATTCAAGGCAACTTGCTTATATCGCTGATCCGAAAGAATACAAACGGGACTCTTTGAAATATTACGCAGACTCAGCCGATGCTCGGCTTGCTGACCTGTTTAACTTTCCGAATGATACACCAACCGACACTTCCATGACCGATTCCTTGAAAATTGCCGCTGATTCGCTTAAAGCGCTGCAGGATTCTTTGGCGAAAATTTCAGGAGAAGGGGGCAACCCCGAAATGACAAACCCTGAGGATGAATTTGCCATTGGAAGACCACGCCCCGGAGATAACACCGGTAAAGAAGGCGACGGTACCGGCGGAAACCCGCCGGTGGCGATTGAGAAAAAAGGGTGGGCACCCGTGAGGGCTACTGTGCCGGAAGACTCGTTAAAATCACTGCTCGCAAAAACTTATTTTGATCTGGGGAATGTCTTTTTCGGCGAGATTATAATTCCCGATTCGGCTTTCAACTATTATAACAAGTTATTGACCGAGTTCCCTGACTCCAAATATCAGGGGCAGGCGCTTTTCTCACTTGGTTCTTATTATCTTGACAAGAAGGATAATGCCGTAGCGGATTCTTTATTTGAGGTCGTTTATGAGAATTATAAGGACGAATCGGTCGCCAATTTAGCAGCGGATAAATTAGGCAAGCCAAAGATCGTTCAGAAAGTGTCGCCGGCAGATAAATTATTTGAAGATGCAGAAAAAATATATGTTGCTAAAAAATACGACGAGGCAGTTCAGAAATATTATTCGGTTTTCCTACTGTACCCCGAAACTTTCACTGCGCCAAAATCTTTGCTTGCTGCGGGTTTCGTCCTTGAAAACGATCTTCAGTTGTTGGATTCCGCATTTGCCGTCTATGATACCTTAGTATCACGGTATCCACAGACCCGGTTTAGCAACAGCGTGCTTTCCAAAGTTAAGTTCTACAAGAGTGAAAAAGAAAGAATTGAGAAAGAAATTCAGGATTCTCTTAAAGCGATCAGAGACAGCGTGGTTGCAGATTCTATTGCTAAGCATACTCCGCCACCCGATTCAGCCGGGGTGAAAGAGCCCGTTAAGGATTCAACAGCTGTTATGAAGACGCCGGGGAAAGATTCATCTGCCGTTCAACAGGAGCAACCGGGCGTACCGAATGAACCCTCACCCGGTCCTAATTCTAAACCTGAAGGCGCGGGTGAAAGTGTGAAGCCCACTGAGGGTGAGAAAAAAGGCGAGGCGGCAGGCGAAGGTGAAAAACCACCTAATGAGGAGGAGCCTGAAAACCAAAATTTAGAAGAACCGAGAAAAGATCACATTTTTCAGGAGAAAACATGGGCGATTTTATCAAAAGAAGGGACTTACTCGAGCTTATTGAGGAGGGGGAATCCGCCACAACGGAGTTCAAGCTAAAGTTCACTGAACCTGAAAAAATTGCCAAAGTGATGATCTCTTTCGCTAACTCGAAAGGAGGATACCTCATTTTCGGCGTTAACGACGATAAAAAAATCGTTGGTGTCGAGAGTGAAAAAACAGAACTCGAGTTCATCAACGAAACAACTAACTATTATATCACCCCGCCAATAGATTATCTGCTGCAATTCATAAATATCGATCAAAAAGAATTGGTGGTTGTTTTTGTCCCTGAATCTGAAAATAAACCGCACCGTATTCAGGACTATAAAGATGAATTAGAAATCAACACGGCACAGGTCTATATCAGGGTGAATGATAAAAGCCTGCCCGCCTCAAAACAAATGATCAGAATAATGCGCGCACAAAGCGGGGCGACACCTCTGACAAAATATTCAATCGGTGAGTTAGAAAAGAAAGTATTTTCTTTTTTGGAGAAGCACGAAACCATTAATGTCGGGTCTTTTGCAAAAGCCGCCAATATTTCGGAGAGAAGAGCCTCAAGAACTTTGGTAACCTTGGTGAGGGCGGGCGCTTTGTTTATTCACACTAAAGACAATGGCGAAGAGTTTTTTACCGTTTCTTAACAAGATTTGTTAATTTTTATCCCATCCTGTTTGTTTAACTGCTTTCAAACGGCTTCATCAAACTTCTTGCATGCTTTTTAATTAAGTTTCCTCACCACCTGTTCAATCAAATTCTTGAACAGAGCCTCTTTAATCTCTGCCGGAGGCTTCATCAAACTTCTTGCGCATTTCGTACACGGCGATGCCGTATGCAACGGCAACATTAAGTGACTGTTTAATGCCGTATTGCGGAATTTCGATTGTGAAATCGCACAAATCGAGCAACGCCTGATTAACCCCTTTAATCTCGTTTCCTATTATAAACAGCAACGGAAAATTCCCCGTTTCGATTTCAGAATACTTAATTGAGGTTTCAGTAAGCTCCAAAGCGGCAATTTTATACCCTTTTTCCCTGTATTTTTTCACAACCTCTTCCGGATTTTCTACCCACTCCCACATAACGCTTTCAGTTGCGCCGAGTGCCGTTTTCATAATATCCTTTACGGGAGGTGTGGGGGTGTAGCCGCAGAGGTAGAGTTTTTCGATCATTGCACCGTCGGAAGTGCGGAAAACAGAACCGACATTATAGCTGCTGCGGATCGAATCAAGCAGAACCACAACAGGCATTTTCTCAACCTGATGAAGTGTTTCAGGTTTTGCACGGTTAGCTGAAATTTCGGCGTGACTGAGTTTTCTGTTTACCATTTTCTATCGCTTTTTTAACGCTTCGTAACTGCTCTGTTAACCGCCGGTTCTATTTTCTTTATTAAAATTCACAGCAAATCCAAATTATTACTGCTTTATTTGCAAACATTCCTTCCCACCACCAATTCTGTATTTTTTCATTTAAATCCACGACAAATTCCGCATTTCATAATTAAAACTCACCGCCAATTCAGTTAATAACCACAGCGGCAAGTTGCCCGCAAGCGGCGGCTATTTCGTCGCCCTGAGTATCTCTTATCATCACCGTTGTGCCAAGGTCTCTCAGCCTTTCTGCGAACTCTTCAATACGCCACTTGGGAGTCGGGCGGAGCTGCCCCGAAAACCCCTCAGGGTGCACATGTTCAACAGAGTTAAATGGAATCAGATTAACTTTTGAGGGCATTCGCCTGCAAAGTTTCGCCAGCGCCTTAATATCTTCATCTCTGTCGTTTATTCCGGCGAGCATCGTGTATTCGTAAGTAATTTTGCCGTTCGTTTTCCGCAGGTAGTATTCTATCGCTTCAATATTCTCTTTAAGCGGATATTTCCCATTCACGGGCATTATTTTTGTCCGGATATCTTCAAAGCATGAGTGAAGTGAAAGCGCCAACTTGGGACGCAAGCCTGTATCTGCCAAAGCTTTAATCCTTGGCGCAATCCCGGCGGTTGACACGGTAATTTTTTTCAAGCTGATTCCTTTATTCAACCTGCCGGCAAACAGTTCGAGTGATTTCACAGTGGCGTTATAGTTCAGAAGCGGCTCCCCCATCCCCATGTAAACAATATTTGTAATATCTCTTTCGAAAATCTTTTTTGCCATTGCGTACTGATCGAAAATTTCACCTGCTGTCAGGTTTCTTTTATAGCCCATCAGTCCCGTTGCGCAAAATTTACAATCCAGTGGGCACCCCACCTGAGTTGAAACGCAAAGAGTAACTCTTTTTTCTTCCGGAATCACAACGCACTCAATCAGGTTATCATGACCGGTTTTTAGCAGGAGTTTAACAGTCCCCTCACTTCCCGAAATTGAAGTGTTGGTTAGCTCAAGCGTTTTCAATTCTGTTTCGGCTTTCAGGCGCTCCCGAAGTGATTTTGGCAGGTTCAGCATTTCATCAAAATCATCAGAGAGATAGTGGTACATCCAATCGAAAAGCTGCTCACCCCTGAAAGGTTTCTCACCAATCTCTGTGAAATACTCTTTCAACTCCTGAAGTGTTTTTCCTTTCAGAACCGTTTTTTTCATTTTAAAATTCTTTCTCTCTTCCGTTGTTTGCGCTTTTTCTTCTTACAAATTCACCATTCCGGCGCATGTCTGCCGAAACCATTGTATTCATTTTATACTTCTTTATCTCTTCCTTAGTCTGCACTTTCTCTTCTCACAAATTCACAGTTGCGGAGCATACCTTTAAGTTTTGCCCGCAGTATAGGGCTTTCTGAAAATTCTCTTTTAAACCTGCCGTTTTCCACCTCATCAAAATAATGAAGGTCAAACTCACGGTTTATCACCTTGGGGTTGGATTCAGAAATTGAATTGCCTTCCGTTTTATTTCCCGGTGCCACACCCCCAATATCAGCAAACTTAGGTGTGTATCCAACCGTAAAATCTTCAATTTCGGTGGGTGTTTCAAACTTTATGTTCCATGGGCAGACCTCCTGGCAAATATCACAGCCAAAAACCCAGTTTTCCATCTTTCCCTCGAATTTGTCGTCAATTTCCCCTTTGTTTTCGATCGTCAGAAACGAGATACAACTGCTTCCGTCAACAACATAAGGTTGTGTTATCGCACCTGTTGGGCAGGCATCAATACACGCTGTGCAACTTCCGCAATGGTCGGTTATCGGAGTATCGTAAGTGAAAGGAATGCTTGTGAAAATATTTGCGATAAAAAACCAGCTGCCAATCCCTCGGTTTATCACATTCGAGTGTTTCCCCTGCCAACCTAAACCTGCACGCACAGCCCACATTTTATCCATAACGGGACCCGTATCAACATAACTTGTTGACTCCGAATCGGGGAAAATTTCAGATAACCGAAGTTTAAACTTATCCAACTTTTCCCAAATGGTGAAGTGGTAATCGCGCCCCCAAGCGTACTTTGAAACTTTCCCTTTCCCCTCGGAAAAGCCGCCCGGTTGCCAGTAATTAAGCCCGAGTGAAATCACAGAAACAGCCGCCGGAAGTATTTCCCGGGGGTCGTGTCGTCTTTCCAAATTCCTTTCAAGGTAAGCCATTGTTCCGGCATAACCGCGCGAAATCCACTCTTTCAGCAGCTCTGTTTCTTTCTCCAAAGGCTCAATTTTTGCAAAACCCGTCAGGTCAAAACCAAGTTCCTTAGCAATCTGAAGCACCACTTCCCGGTTTTTCGCTCTATCCATCTTTAGCCGTACAACCTGTCTGTATTGCGAATTTCTTCAGTGGTGGTAAACCTGCCCGTGCTTTGGAATTTTTCAGCAATAGAAAACCGGCAGGAAAGGGTGAACCTTTCAGCAATGAAAGGTTCTTCAATGTTTCCACTCACCTCATTTTCAATTGTTCTCAGGCAGAAATAATTTAAACTACAGAAGTAACTCAAACTGCAGAAATAATTCAAACTGCAGAAGTAACTCAAACTACTGATATAATTCAAACTACAGAAGTAACTCAAACTACTGATATAATTCAAACTGCGGAATTACAGGGAATAAATTTTTTCTTTAACGCCGAACCCTTTTTCCGTTTTTTCAACTTTTATCGCCGGGATGTCAGGGTCGTGCTGCAGCACCAAAGTCCAGTCTTCTTCAATCGCTTTGGTGAGTATTTTCTTCTTATCCTGAAGCGTAATCAGCGGCTGCAAATCGAAACCCATTATATAAGGAAGCGGCACATGCGCATAAGTTGGAAAAAGATCGGCGCAATAAAACAGGGATTGAGAACCATCGGTAACCTGCACACACTGATGTCCGAAAGTGTGCCCGTTAAGCTCGTGAAGTATAATTCCCTCCGCAAGTTCAGTATCTCTGTCTTCAAGAAGTGTAAGCACCCCCTCCTCTGCCAGCGGCACAAAATTCTCGTGCATATAGTTACGGATATCCCGCTCCGATGGGCTTAGCGCCCATTCAAAATTTTGTTTCCGCACATAATATTGCGCATTGGGAAATGTCGGCAAAATTTTTCCTTTTACATTTTTTGTGTTACCGCCTGCGTGGTCAAAATGAAGGTGTGTCAGCAGCACTTTTGTTATCTGACCGGTGGTTAATCCCTTTTTAGCAAGCTCTTTTTCAAGCGAAATATCGGTGTGGATATCATAAATTTTCTTCGATTTTTCATCCCACTTATCACCCATCCCGGTATCAATCAACAGTTTTTCGTTATCCCATTCAATCAGCATAAGCCGTGCGGCTAATTTAATTCTGTTAGCTTCGTCCGAGGGGTTAGTTTTCTCCCAAAGTGGTTTCGGAATAACGCCAAACATGGCGCCTCCATCGAGTGCAAAATTGCCTGCGTCAATAAATTCAATCTTAAACTTGCCTAATTTCATGATCTGCCTTTTTTTTATTTATCAACAAATATAATAAAATTGTAGTTCGTTTTCTTCATCTTTTGGAAATACTTCTTTTGAAACCCGATTACAAATACGATTTTTTAATCTTCGGAGGCGGAATTGCCGAATTTATCGCTGCAATTATACTGCAAAAATACTTCAAAAAGAAAACTGCAATAGTTACCGGGTTGCCTCTGTCTCAAGAGGGCAATCCTCCCTTCGATTTTTTTGCAAGTTCGCTATATGCAGGTCAGATGGAATATGAAATGCAGGTGCGGAAGCTGCTTAATTGGATTACTAACGACGCCCTGCTGTGGGAAAGGCTTCCCTCGGTTTATGAGCGACACTTCTACCCCGGCAAAAAATTGAACCTTTCGGATAATCTTGCAAACTACATGGATGAACTGAAAGCTCTTTTCCCAAAAGAGAAAGGAAATGTTGATCTCTTTTTCCGGGATATCCAACATGCTGCAAATTACACCAGTTTTTTTCTGCTGAAGCATATTTTACCCGGCGTTTTGCACGGGGTTGCCGAACGGTTTTTTGCCTCAGGCAGAGCGCACGCAAGCGAAGCGCTCGAAAAATATCTTGAAATTTCGGATAATATTAAGTTTAAAACCATACTTTCGGGACAACTGCAGAACTTGGCTTCGTGCCGAACTGCAACTGCTTTCACTTTTCAGTCGATGAATATGATGTCGTTTCTTAACGGCGCTTATTCCCCAATAGGAGGTGCAAGAGGGTTTTATAACGCTTTGAAATCGGGGTTTCTTTCTGCCGGTGGGGCGTTGTACGAGAGCAGAATAAAGGAAATCTTCCTTAAAACCCGGGGGATTTCCGGGGTTGAGGTTGAATTTTACGCTGAGAAAAGGGGCTTTGGGGGTGTTCAGGGCGGTGAGAACTTTGAGGGTGGCGGCTTAGCCGGTGTTTCGGGAAGGGAGAACTTTGAGGGTGGGGGCTTAGCCGGTGTTTCGGGAAGGGAGAACTTTGAGGGTGGCGGCTTAGCCGGTGTTTCGGGCAGGGAGAACTTTGAGGGTGGGGGCTCAAGGAGCGGGAAAAGTGATGTGCGCGATACAAATGGGGTGAGTACCGGCAGCTACTCATCAAATGGCAGCGGGTCGCTTAAACTGAAAGCTTCAAAATATTTCTGGGGTTTGGGGGTCGCAAGGTTCGCTGATTTTGTACGAAACGAAGAGCGCCGGAAAGCGTTGCTTTCAAAATTTACCGAAACTGAAAAAGTACCCTACCCCGTTAACTTTTTGATTAAGTTGAACAATAAAATGCAGGCTACAAACCTGAAGGGTGAGGTTCTAAGGTTTTTCCCTGATTCCGTTGTTGAACATGATGAAATTACGCAAGGGATCAATCTCTTTCCGTATTACCCTGAAGCATCAGAAGGGCAGCTTCCATCGGCGTATATCGCTCAGGTGTTTATCAGCGGTGAGGATACTGTGCGCATATTATCTTCAGAATCTTCCAAGTCTTCTGAATCTTCCGAATCTGAAATCGCGCACCTGAGAGAATATATATCTTCTTTAATCGCGAAAAATCTTCCGCCGTTCTTTGAAGCTGTTGATTCAGTCTCGTTCATCCCCCCTGCAGAATTAGACGAACATTTATATTTTAACCCTTACGGCACAATTATGCCCTCAGTTTCAAAAGCAACCGGGGGGGTTCGTAAAAACCGGTGGGATTTACGAAACCTCTATATCACGGGTGCAGATTTTTTCATCCCCGGGGTGATCGGTTCTGTTATGTCGGGGGCAGCAACTGTTGGGATGGCGGTGGGGGCTTTTTCGTTTTTCCGCTTTTTCAGGTATCTGAAAAGAGAAACTGCTAAAAAGCCGCGCGTTAAAATTAAACCGCTGAAGTATAAGAAGTAATGGTTTTAACCAGGTGTAACTTTTATCGGTAAGAGCAGAATAACGATATCAGTCCGGTTATGTTTTAACCGTTATAGTGCAAGAAGTAACGATATCTACCAGGTGATATCAACAGTAATGAGGTAAGAAATAACGGTTTAAAAAAGAAAAATGCCTTTGCACCTTCACTTCAAAAAGTGGTAAGTACAAAGGCATTAATAATGTTTTATTAGTGTTTATCTGCCGAGCTGGTCAAGATAATCTTTTTTCGCCAACAGTTCTTCTTCTGTCTCTACATGTTTTGGGTCAGGAAGACAGCAGTCAACCGGACAAACAGCAGCGCACTGAGGTTCATCATGGAACCCTTTGCACTCAGTACATTTATCAGGTACTATATAGAAGAAATCACTTGAAAAGAAACCTTCGGCTCCTGAAGGAGCAACATCGCCTTCGCCATAAGTTTTGCCGGCAAGTTCCCATTCTCTACCGCCTTCATAGATCGCAGTGTTCGGGCATTCAGGTTCGCAAGCCCCACAATTAATGCAATCGTCTGTGATATATATCGCCATTAGTTATCTCCGTATATTCGTAGGTAAATAAAAAAAAATCATCTATAAAATATAACGATGATCGTTCAATTTACAAAAAGTAAAAAAAATATTTTTATTACCTGTAACAATAAGGAATTTTATCATTTCATGCAATGAAAAGTTTCAGTAATCAATATTTTTTTTAAATTTATTTTAAATTTTTATTCTGATGTGTCGGGGATCAATAAAATTTATTGCTTTCAAACCCTTTTAGTCAGCTTCAGGAGCATGGTTTTCATCAACACTTCAGTTTTTCTTTGTTCTTTCAATCAGAAAGAAAACCAAAATCGAGGAAAGCAATAATGTTACTAAAAGTACAGAATCCGGTGAAATCAATTTACTGATCGAACTAAACGGACTTAGAATCTTATTTAATATCGAAGTATCGAATTTAAAATTGCCTAAGTTGTCAAAAAGCCCGTTCCCCCCTTTGGGTTCCGTCCCCCCAAATTTAGCGACAATTCCGAATATTGCCAACAACATCACCGTAAGCCCGGAAAGAACAGTAATGAAAAACCTTTTTTCATTTTTCTTTTTGGCGGCGGGCTTCATAATTTTCTTCAGCACTAAATTGTTTATCTCTTCAGGCGCGGTAATTTCCGTAAGCGAAAGCAACAGAGTGTGCGCTGATTGAAAGAGGCGGTATTGTTCCCTGCACGCAGTGCATTCTTTAATATGAACAAAAAAGAGTTCCTTTTCTTCCGCAGTAATCTCATCATCCAACATTTTGTTGAAAAATTCTTCGTCGTAGTGTTTCATCTTCTCATCTCAGTTCTTCATGAAGATTTTTTTTCTGTATCAAATTTTTAAGTGTCGCTCTGGAGCGATGCAGCAAAGTTTTAACATTTCCCACATTTGTATCCAAAATCCCTGCAATTTCTTCACACGATAACCCATCCAGATAAAAAAGGTTAACAACTGCCGCCTGATTTGGAGTAAGCATTGCTATTAAAGCACCTAACAGCCGGTTTCTTTCCAAAGTAGCGGCTGAAGTGTCGGCATGCTCATCCCTGATATCAACATCTTCCCCTATAGAAAGCATTTCTTTTTCAGTTTCTCTCTTTTTGCCGGTTAGTTTCGTCAGAGTGGTGTTATAAACAATTCTGTAAAACCAGGTTGCAAATTGCGAATCCCCTTTGAATGAATCCAAATTTTTCCATGCTTTCACGAAACAATCCTGCAGCACTTCTTCAGCGTCCATTCTGTTTTTAAGCATTCGCAGAATCAGCGAAAATGCTTTGTTTTTGTAGCGATCCATCAAAATCGAAAAGTCGGAAGTGTTGCCTTCCCTCACCGACCGGATAACCTCGAGGTCATCGGGTTTCCGCCCGCTTAGAGTTCGGGTTCTCTGTGGCGTTTCGCTCACTGAGTTTTTATTCTCGAGGTTGTTGGTTTTTATCATTTTTTATTAAGATACGGAACATTTTACCGGGCGCTAACGGGTTTCATTTATTTTCGAATTATGTCATATTCTCTTTAGACCCACTGTACAAAAAAATGGTTACATCGCGTGTAAAAATACATTTTTATTTTTTTAACATAAGCATCGCCGGAAATCGGTTCTTGAAAGTCAATGAGTGATTTTCCTCCGGTACGCCATTATCACACGATAATTTGGTGCTCTTTTTTGGGTTCAATCAGAAATCTCTTCCCCTTTTTGTTCTGAAAAACTTTGCTTGCAAATTTAAGTAAGGTAAAGTGCTTTTGGCTCTAATCAAGTTTTTCCTCATGGTCCCTGAATAACTTTATCTGTGAAGAACAGGATATAGAAATATCTTCCCGGCAACGCACACCGGAAAAAATTTTTAACGGAACTGTAACCTTTTTTTACTCGCACTTGTCTGAACTGACAGAAAAAAACAAAAATTAAGGAGTTGGAAATGTTAGTTGAACTTTTTGTGCCCATAGTACTTTTTTGTGTAATTGGTGCAATTATAATCAGTCACATCTACTATCGACATCAGGAAAGAGAACAAATTCTTGCAAAGGACTACACCGTTGAAGAAATTAATATGTTGCTTAAATCCCCCGGTAAAAGAAAAGTCTGGTTGCTTTCAACTGGAATAATCACAATTTCTTTCGGAATCGGTTTAGGAATGGGCTTCCTTCTAAAAGATGCTTTAGGCGGCGAATCTATTGGTGTAAGCCTCTTCATTTTTGTTGGCATCGGTATGGTTGTTGCCTATTTCATTGGTGAAAAAATCCGCATGAAAGATACTTTATAGGATATATTTATAAATTCTGTTAAAACCAAAAGGCGAGCGCCTATAAGAATTGGGTAAAAGGTACTCTGTAAATAATATCTCTAAAACCTGAAAACAACAAAAGGTAAGCACCCAAAAAGATTGTGAGAAAAATACTATTTAATTATTATTTTTCAAACCTGGAAACGACAAAAAGTAACTGTCCGTACGGGTTGGATATAAGATATTAAATAAAAAATATTTCGCAAACTATCTTAAAACCCAAAAACTTACCGTAAAAAAAGGCACACCGGCAAAACCCGATGTGCCTTTTCAATCTAATAAAGATTGTTAAATACTTACCTTCCTGTTCCTCAAGTCGGCATTGGGCATCATCGAAACTAAGCGAAACTATATAAAACTGTATTTAGCTACGCGAAGCAGAATTTAGCATGACCCCTATTTAAATTAGCAAGTACTACCCTTCCTGCTCCTCGAGCCAGCGCTGTGCATCTAAAGCAGCCATGCAGCCGGAGCCGGCAGCTGTAACCGCCTGACGGTAGGTTTTGTCGCATACATCGCCTGCAGCAAAAACGCCGGGTACATTCGTGTACGAAGAGCCGGGTTTAACGATCAAATATCCGTTTTCGTCGGCTTCTAAGGCGCCATTGAAAACGGCAGTGTTCGGCTGATGACCAATCGCAATGAAAACACCTTCACACTCGTGAACCTTCTTTTCACCGGTTTTGGTGTTTTTAAGCACCACACCTGTAACGGTTTTTCTGTTCATTTCTTCAGTGCCGAGCACTTCGTCAACAACTGCGTTAAGCTCAAACCTTATTTTTGGATTCTTTTTAACCCTGTCAACCATAATTTTTGAGGCTCTGAACTCGTCCCTTCTGTGAATTACCACCACTTCGGAAGCGAAACGGGTGAGGTAATTCGCTTCTTCCAAAGCAGTGTCACCGCCCCCAACAACCACAACCCGTTGGTTGCGATAGAAGAAGCCGTCGCAGGTAGCGCACGCAGAAACGCCGTAACCCATGAATTTGGTTTCTGACTCAATTCCGAGAAGTTTCGCTGAAGCACCGGTGGAAATAATAACCGCATCAGCCGTGAAAACTTCGTCGTAACTCTTTACAACAAAAGGCCTTTGTGAAAAATCAACTTCCGTAACTTCCTGATATTTAGATTCTGCCCCAAACCTTGCGGCTTGTTTACGCATAATATCCATCAGTTCCGGCCCCTGAATACCGTTTTCGAACCCGGGGTAATTTTCCACCTCGGTTGTAATTGTTAACTGCCCGCCGGGCTGTATTCCTTCAAAAATAAGGGGTTCCAAGCCTGCTCTTCCGGCGTAAATACCCGCCGTGAACCCTGCCGGACCCGAACCGATAATAATAATTTTTCTGTGATTTCCGTTATTTTCTGCCATTAATTCCTCAAAAAAAATAGATTCAATATTGATATGATGAAAAAAGAAAATTTATGATTCAAACTTACTCTTTTTAGAGCAACTGCCGTGAATAAAACCGGTAAAAATGAAGTGTAGCCTAATCTTTAATATCATCAGCACAACAAAATCCAAAGAGGTGCCTTCTCTTCTATATTACCGATAAAAGTGAAGTGTAACCTAATCTTTAATATCATCAGCACAACAAAATCCAAAGAGGTGTCTTCTCTTCAATATTACCGATAAAAGCGAAAAACCGTTGTGCAGCCCATTTCAAAAATTGTACGGATAAATAAAAGCTTAAGTAAACTCACCCACCCACCTGCCAGCCTGCCTATCCATCTGCCTGCCTGCCTGCCTACTCACTCACCCACCTACCTACTTACTCACACATCTGTCTGCTTACCTCCCCCAAAAAAACTACAGCAATCTCTCAACAATTTCATCACAGAGAGAAAAACCCTTTTTCGTAAGTCGCAAAAGGTTATCATTCCAAAAAAGTTTTCCGCCTGCAATCAGGGGTTTGATAATATCACCCCGCTCTTCAAACCATGCTGAGGGAAGCCCCATTTCACCGGAAACACCCCCTACTTCCCTAATCCCTTTGTGCCCGTTCTCTTTCCGAGTCGGAAATGTAAATTTAGAAGCCCCCACATCCCAAATCCCGCCACTTCCCAAATCCCCGGAAGAACAATTAAAACTTGCAGGGTAAAACCCCTTGTGGTCTTCACCCGAAGCCCCCCCCACCATCCGGATCCCGCCACTTCGCAACCCGAGCATAACATATTCTTCATAC
>WBUK01000036.1 GCA_008933765.1 Ignavibacteriaceae bacterium
TAACTCTTGCGTCTGCTTTAAGCGAGAACTCAATAGTTGTCGATGGGTTGAACGGGTTCGGGAAGTTCTGTGCAAGTGCATATTCTGTCGGAATATCTATTACAGCTTCCACTTCGTTTGAATATTCTGAGGTTCCGTCGAAATCTACCTGACGAAGTCTGTAGGTATATTTACCGGAAGCAAGCCCTTTATCAAGAAATGCATATTCTTTTCCTTCAGTGGTTGTTCCGTTTCCGTTAACAAACCCAATTTTTGTGAAAGCACCGTCGTTGTATTTTCTTTCAACTTCGAAGCCCATGTTATTGGTTTCGGTAGCGGTTGTCCAGTTAAGGGTAATGTCGTTTTTCATAACATTCGCCATGAAAGAAGAAAGCTCAACAGGGATGACCTGTGAAGTACCAAGAACCTGGAACGGCAAGCCTTGACCGTAACCGGGACCGCCTGCGGAGTCTCTCAATGGAGCCCAGCCTGCTGTAGTTCTCTGGTAAGCATCACCGGTTTCATAAGTACCGAGAATTGAAATCGGAATAACCCAAGGACCTGAAGCAAGTGTACCACCGAGTGTGTACATTACCCAGTAGTTGCCGGCAGGAAGAACAGGATTAGCATTTGCAGAAACTGCCATAACGGGTCTGTCAGCATTGGTTGGAGTGTTATCGCTTGCGCGATAAGCACCTGTCCACTCAGCAGCCATATATCTTTCGGTGGTTTCATCACCCCAAACAATAGTGCTGGTTGGGAGGTCGGGTCTGCCGTTGTAAACTACAACTTTAGCGCTGTTATAAGTCGGTGTTGTTGTTGAACCTGTTTGATATGAGTAGAACTTAAAGCCCTGAAGCGTCCATTCATTGTTATATGGAACTTCAAAATTATCCGCTACCCAGTTGCTTGCGGAGCTTTGAGCACCAAAACCCCAAACGGTGAGATTTGAAGTCTGTAGCGCGGAAAGATCGGCACCACCAAACCCTGCACCCGGGTTTGTTACAAACGGCCCGTTGTTGTAGAGGAAACTCTCCACAAAAGCAGTTCTGGTAATGGTGTCGTTTGCGGGATTTGCATCACCGGCGAGCTGAGTAAAGGCTTTCGCCGTGTAGGAACCGGATACCGGTGTCCATGTGTCAAATGTTACCTGTGTAGTCTGATCAGGTGCTAAGTTCGTAACCTGTTTGGTTGAAGTGTAGCCACCGGGGTTAATCGTCATCGTTACAGGGAACGACTGTGCCTGTCCGCCATAGTTCTTTACTGTAGCAGTTGGAGTCATAGCCACATTAGCTGCTACTGCACCACCAACATTGTGAGAAGCTACACCAACATCGTTAGGAACACCGGTCTCTACATAAACACTGTCTAAATAAACATAGAACTCGTCCAATTCTTTGTACCGGATACCAATATAAATGGTCTGACCTACATAAGAAGCAAGGCTGACTTCATATCTTGCAGGAGTATCCTCCGTTCTGAAAGCAGCAACTCTTGTATATCCCGTCGGCGGTACGCCACCAGCGGTGGAAACATAAACTACTAATGTATCTTCATAGAAACCCGAACCTTCAGCCCAGAAATAGAACTTATCGGCTTCATCAACTGTAAATGACGGCGTGATCAACCAGTCGTCATTTGCCAATGATGAGGATTCCCAACTGATATAGGCGGAAGCCAGTCCAAAGATAGGAGTATCAGTAGCACGGGACCATGACTTGGCGCCACCGTCAAGGTTGTGAACTGCCCAGCCGGCAGGAGGGAAAGTAGCGCCCTCGAAACCTTCTGACCATTTAACAACACCTGTAACAGCCATCGGCGGAACCTGCGACCAGTCAATCGGGGGTCTGGTCATATGCGATAACCGTTCTTTCTCAGCTTGTGTGAGAGGTGCCGGTTTTTTGTATTTTTCAGCATTGTTCTGCGCCCAAACTAAATTAGCGCTTAAAAGCAATGTGAAAACGACAAGGAACAATTTTTTCATTTGTTACCTCAGTTTTAAGTTAGTGATGAAATTGATGAATAATAGCACTACTTCGGAAGAAAAGAAACCAAAAAAAACAGGCAAATTCTGAAAGATATTATGCCAAATTCCGGGGCAATATTCTGCGGAAGCAGCCGGCGAAAAGGGTATTGCAAAAGATACTCTATAAACCAAGAGACAAATTACTCAAAATTTTGATAAAATTCAATG
>WBUK01000029.1 GCA_008933765.1 Ignavibacteriaceae bacterium
GGGTGGTGCAGGGGCGGGAGTTGTTGTTGGTGCCGGAAAAGCAGGAAGCGGCGGTGCCGGTGAAAATCTAACCACCCGTGTGGTTTTGCACACTACCATTCACGAGGAATACTACAAAGGTTTAGACCTTCTGTTCAGAACTGCGTTTTTATTGGAACAGACAGGGGTGAATTTCAAATGGCAGATTGCAGGGCTTAATGAAACCTCAAAAATGGTGAAAATCTATTCTGAATTATTCCGTGAGATTGATTTGGTTAATATGAGTTTAAATGAGGATGTTGGCAAAAAGCATTCGGAAGATATGGTCAGTTTTAAGGTTTCGGGCGAATTTCAGGAAAAAACAGGCTTTATCGGAAAAACAGAAACAAAAATTTCGGAAGAAAAAGCAGGCAATCTGCCGTTTTGGGACAGAATTATTTTCCTCGGAAGAATCGGAAGCGGAGAGCTTTGCAACGCAATGAAAGACGCGGATATTTATGTCCACACTTCCTACATCGAAAATCCCTCGAACGCAATTTGTGAGGCTCAATGTTTGGGGCTGCCCGTAATCGGTGCAAATGCCGGGGGCACTTCTTCGATAATTGAGGATGGAAAAACGGGATTACTGTACAAAAAAGGGGATCACAAAGAGCTTGCCGGGCTGATTATCAAACTAATCGAAAATGGAGATTTGCGGCGCCAAATTGCTGAAAATGGCAGAAAAACCGCTCTAAAAAGACACAATAACACAGAAATAGTAAACCGGTTACTGCAAATTTACAGTGAGGTTTCGGGGGTTAATTTTTCTTCAGGGAAAGATACTCAGCCAGCCTCGATACCAAAGGAATAAGTGCGCTTTTTGGCTCAAAAGCCCATTGTAAATAATTTGTTGCAGAGGCTTTTGCATCGGAAAGCCCACCCTCCGAAAAAGAACGGTTACCCGGTGTGGGTTCCCCATCAATAGAAGACAGATTTTCCCATGAAACCGCATCGCCGGGCTGTTCCCTTTCTTCAATAACCCGGCACATTTTTTCAGAAAGGTCTTCAGCATTTCCGGGCTGATAGAACGAAATCATTTCTACATTTCCAGGCAGTTCGGATGTCTCGCTATAAGTATTCTCACCCCGCTTCACCGCCGCCTTTTTATCGGTTTCAGGTAGTTGGGTCGCCCGGCTCTCCAAACTTCCGGCAATTTTTTTAATTTCGCCAACATCGGAGGAGATGACTTTGGCGCCGGCGATGAGGTAATCCCCAAGCCTGTAGGGTACGCTTGCTTTTGTCTGAAGTGTATCGGGGCGGGGCAAAACTGCCGCAAGCGAATATCTGATTGCTGAAAAATACTCGTTTTCGGGCAGTTTTCCGGCAAACAAAACCGAATCGGAAATACCCATCTGAGCGCAATATTCGACCAATTCTTCATCGCGATCGCCACCGATGACAAGTTTTATTTCCGGATGTCTTTTAAGAACTAAAGTAAAGGCTTGAATCAACACCTCCGGTTCATCTTTTCGAATATCTTCGGAGAAAAATCGCATTTTAGTGAAGCCGGTGAAGAAAAAATAGCCAAAATCATATTTTTTGCTGAGCAGGATTCCATCCGGAAGTGCAGCCGTCAGCCCAACTTTAACTATGTTTTTTGCCGACTCGTAAAAGGGATGGGTTTCGCCGGAAAATCCCTGAGGATTTAACCCCTGCGGTGATGGCGCCGAATTGAAAAGTGCCGGGGCGTTTTTTTCTTCTCCGTGGGGGCACCCGCTGAGTAATTCTTCATCCGAAATTTCCGGGAGCTCGGCACGAAGCGTCGCCACTTCCTCCTTCAGGTGCCTGCCGTGTAACGCATTATTCCAAAAGTTAAAAAGCTCGTCGGAAATAACGGCAATAATGGTGAATTTTCGCATTAAACCGAGTATAATCCGCCTGTTCAGTGCCCGGAACTTCACGGAAGAATTAAGGATAAAACCCGGGTATTCATCCTGAAAAATCACGGAGGGAATACCCCGTTTCCTGCAAAAACCGGTGGCACTCCGGGCTGATAAATATCCGTAATAATTTGCAGAAACCAACAAATCGAGGGGCTTAGTTTTATGAATTTTCTTAAGGTATGACCTCAGCCGAAGCAGCCCCGAATAATATTTAACAATTCTGCCAAGCAGCCCGGGGGGCCAAATCATCGATTTTGTAACATATTTGAAGCGCACCCCCTCAAAAGTGCCTTCGGGCAGGCGGTTCTCGATTCGATTTGGGCGCTCGGTAGGTCGGAAAATCAACACTTCCACATCGAAGCCGTTTTCAGCGAAGCCTTTGGCGATGTGCAGGCACCTTTTCGTTGCAGCCCCTCCGGAAGGGAAGCCGTTGCCGTATAAAATTTTTGCAACCGGGCGTTTATTCACATGAGTATCCGTTTTTGGCACAGAAGGATCAGGCAGTCATTCACTTAATTTGCTGTTTTATTTGCCCGGTTTTAGTGGTGGATCGTCATCATTTCCATCTGCAAAGGTGCCCTCCCACAACGATTCATCGTTAAACTGTACCCCGAGTAACTCAGCGGTGCGTTTGGAAAGAAGTTTGTAGGTCTCCAAAAGCCCACTTCCGCCGGTTTCAGCATTGAAGCCTTTTTCAGTGTTAAAACCCTTTTTGCCCGACCCGGGGTGAAAGTCCTTTTCGTCCAACCCGGCGTGTAAATCCACATCTCTTTTTTGACTCTCAAACTCCAGAAGCGCAGAGATATGCCGCCGGATAGTCTCTTCATCCCGCCGGGAGACAACGCCTGAAACCGCATTTTCGGGTCCATTTTGAAGGATATTGTTAAAAGTTGTGGTGATAATGGAAGAAAAAATCTTAAAATAATCATCCCGTTTACCTCCGGCGGCTTCAAACATTTTCATTGAATCGGCAACCAGAACCGGGAAAAAATTGGAAGCAAACACTGCTGCCAGATGATAGAAAATTTTCCCCTCTTGCTTCACACTAATCGGAATAAGCCCTAAAATGTGCGCCACTTCAAAAAGCAGCCGCTCACCCACTGAGGAAACCGACTCAATCGCCGCCGGCAGCCCCCGGATCGGAATCGGGTCTGTTGTAGGGAAGGATTGCGGGATGTGCAGCGTTCCCGTTAGCGCACCCTTCGATGAAAGCGCAGAAAGCTCGTCGGAGTTTTTCGAGCCGGAAAGATGCACGAACATCGAGCCTTCAACCGGCAGGTCAAGCGCAGTAAGTTGTTCCGCTACACTTCTGATTTCAGAATCGGGAACTGCTATCAGCACAAGTGCAGGCTCTGCAAGGGCACTTTTCATCTCATCGAACGACCGAATTGTGCAGTCAATCCTGAACCGGGCGGCAAAATTGATCAAGTTATAGCCCGTTCTGCTGATAGCGCACACCACTTCGTAGCCGGCTTCCTTAAAGGCTTCGGCAAGCGACCAGGCAATCCGCCCCGTTCCGATAAATGCAACTCTTTTAATCAAACACTACTCTTTTTCCTAAAAACAAACAACCCCCAATCCGCTAATTATAAAAAGAAGCGGAAAGATAGCCCACCACCGAGGAATAATCCCCGCTTACATCTCCGGAATCGGAGCGGTGAAGCAACTTTGAATTACGCACCCCGGCTCTTTTCATCGCTTTCATCATGGCGATAACAAGCCCGGCGCCGCACGCTTCCGTTTTACCCACAGCAAGGTCATTTTGCAGCCCTTCGGCGTCGTACTGCACAACCCTCCGGGCAAAAACCGAGTCAAGCTCGTTCGCAGCGTCTTTGGTATAAAAATGAGAAAGATCGCTCGAAGCCACCACGAGCGTATCATCATCCATCACCTCCAGAAGTGCACGGGTAAGCGCTTCGGCGTTTATAACCGTTTGGTCTCCCATCACCACGGGCACAAACTCAAAATCGTTTCCGTAGATGTGTTGCAAAAAGGGAAGGTGAACCTCAACCCCATGTTCATCCCTGTGCCCGGCTTTGCTTTTCATCAATGCCGGAGCGCCGCCTTTAATCATTTTATCGGCAACTGCCTTCGCCAGATTCACCTTCCCGAGGGGTGTTTCCCAGGCGTCGCCGTCGTATATTGAAATGCCGCCGAAATATTCTCTGTGGCTCGGCGAAAGGATGATCACTTTTGTGAATTTCTTTTCTGCAAGGGGTTTATAGGCATAAGATGCCGTAAGCCCCGAATACATATACCCGGCATGGGGGGCTATAATTCCCTGCAGAGTATTACCGCTGTCTTGAGCCGGTTCAGCAACATTTCTCTGAAACGGCGCATCCGCACTTCTCTGCATATCACCAACATTTTCCTGCACAACACCCGCGTTTCCCTGAGCCGGTGTCGCAGCACCCCCCTGAAACGGCGCACCTGCACTTCTCTGCATATCACCAGCACCTCCCGGGGCATCACCGATACCTTTTCCGTCGGGCGCACCAACTTTCCGGAAAAGCGCCGAAATTTGCTCCTGCAATTTTTCGGGGTTACCGGGGTAGAACATTCCGGCAACTGCCGGCTTTCTTATCTCAGACATGAAAAACCTCCTTTTGAGCAGATAATCCGACAAAAAACGACCTATCCTGTCGGAAAATCCTCCTTTTGAGCAGATAATCCGACTAAAAACGACCTATCCTGTCAGAAAATCCTCCTTTTGAGTGATTAATCCGTCCCAAAAACAGTGCGTTTCAGCCGGAAAAATCATCCTCAGAAAAAACTTCAGCGGTAAAGGCCTGAAGTGTAAGCTGTTTCTGAGTCCACAACTTTGGCGGTAAGCCCGCTTTTCTGCAAAGTGCGTCCAGAAACTCTTCTTTGTTCATATTATGGTCAACGGGCACTTGCGGCAGCAGCAGCCCGCTCCTCATACCCTCACGGACTATCAACCCGTGCTTGCCGACGACGATATCGTCGTAACTCTCCATATCAAACGGAGGCGAAAGAACAGAAATTTCAACGGAAATGTTGCGCCACTCCCGTTTTGTAACCGGTGCAAAACGGGGGTCTTCGGTTGCAGCAAGAATTGCCGCCTCCTGAACCGTTTTCCACAAGGGTTCAATCCCTTGGATGAAACCGATACACCCGCGCAGTTCACCGAACTCAGTAAGCGTTACAAAACATCCGCTGAACGAACCAAAAACACCATCAACAGGCAACTTAACCGCGTCTTCGGTAACACCAAGGTGCCTTTCTATTTTGTTACGAGCCGCTTCAAGAAGCAGCTTTTTCTCTTCATTAGTCATTTTTTTTCTCTCCCGGTTGATATAGGCTGCCCCCGGTTAAATTTGTTTAATTTCCCTTATCTCAATCAATTTTTTATCGATCACCAAAAACAGCAGGTTTTTCCATGCGAAGCAGCTTTCAGCTATCAGGTTTTTTGTGCCCGTGTTCAGTATAAATCTTTTTAGCACCTTCTCTTTTTTCAAATCAACGGCAAGCAGTTCGTTCTGAAACCCGGTTCTCTCACTCCCGAAGTGAATGTTCAAAAACAGAACGCTGTTTTTTTGGAATACTTCCGCTGCTTCTTTAACAGCATTCGGCGGAAACAACTTCTCAAGGTAACCGTTTGCACCGTAGGAAGAAGAAACAAAAACCTCGGGATAGGTGTAATCGGAAAAATCATCCTTTTCCGCCTCATTTTCCGCAATTTTGTTAATTTCCTCCGGCTCGCTTCCAAGCTCCTTTATTATTTCGCCCGTTGAATAATCAAGCAAAAAATAGTCGTTGGTTTCAAACTTCTTTTTAAAGGCGTAAATCCCGTCATCATTCAGAAACATCCAAGCAAGTTCTTCGTTTTTCCAGGCATATTCCCGGCGGTCAATATCCCAAACGAAAATCCCTTTGTGAAAAGGCATCCCGGCGGATCTGTAGCCGTGGAAGTAAATCCTCCGCCCGATAACGGCTTCCACCCCCGACCAAAATTCGTCGGGTGCGGTGAAGCCCTCGGTCAACATGTCCTCGCCATATTTCCGGGCACTCGTCGCAGCAGCAGCAGGCTTAACGATACGGTAATCCGCCGGCAGACCGGCATGCTGACCCGGCGAACTGCCCGCAAAAGCACCCGCTCGCTCACTCTGCAAACTACTCCCCAAATCGCCGCGAAAAGCCCCCTCCCCGCCACTTCCCAAGTCAATCGCGTGATATTGTGCAGTTCGCCTCCCGGGGTCGCGCTCTTCAATCAGCAGCAGCCCTTCCTTTGAAATCAGCAGGCGCCACACTAACGAGCTAAACTGCTGCCGGTACTTAATTTTGAAGTTTTTATTAATCCACATAATCAAATTTAGCCGTAAAATGCCTTAACATTGGTGCCTGTTCCGTAATTTTCATCCCTTTCAGGGTGTGGCGCCGGTTATACACATCAATAATCGATTCAATCATATAGTCAAAATGGCTTTGTGTGTAAACTCTGCGCGGAATTGCCAGCCGCACCAATTCCATCGTTGCCGGAACAAACGAGCCATCCGGCGCTTCATGCCCGAACATCACGCTGCCAATTTCACACGAGCGGATGCCGCCATCCAAATAAAGCTCGCAAACAATCGACTGCCCCGGGAATTGATGTGGTGGTATATGAGGTGCAAACCGCCTTGCATCAAGATAGATTGCGTGCCCGCCCGGCGGCTCAAGAATCGGCACGCCGTTGCTAACCAACTTCTCGCCAAGATACTCAACACAACGGATTCGATACTGCAGATAATTTTCGTCCAGAATTTCCTCCAACCCCTGTGCAACTGCTTCCAGGTCCCTTCCCGCCAAGCCGCCGTATGTGGTGAACCCTTCGGTTACAATCAGAAGGTTCCGGCAGTTCATCGCAAGGTTGTCGTCGTTCATAGCCAAAAATCCGCCGATGTTCGCAAAGGCATCTTTTTTTGCGCTCATTGTGCAGCCGTCGGCATAAGAAAACATCTCTTGGGCTATCTCCAACGGTGTTTTGTCCGCATAGCCGGGCTCTCTTTTCTTGATGAAATAGGCATTTTCTGCAAACCGGCAGGCATCCAAGAAAAGAGGGATACCATATTTTTTACAAACTTCTTTCGTTTCCCTGATGTTTTGCATCGAAACGGGTTGCCCGCCGCCCGAGTTATTTGTAACGGTTATCATCACCATCGGGATGTTTTCAACTCCGGTTGCTTCAATAAATTTTTCCAGTGCGGCAATATCCATATTCCCTTTAAAATCCGCCCGTGTTTCAGGGTGTTTCCCCACTTCTGTCATAAAATCAGCGGCGGTTGCGTGCGAGTACTCAACATTTGCGCGCGTGGTATCGAAGTGCGTGTTGTTGCAGATATACTTCCCCTCGCCACCAACTATTGTGAAAAGAATCTTCTCGGAGGCGCGCCCCTGATGTGTCGGTATAACATGCTTAAACCCGGTAATTTTTTTCACTGCGTTATCAAATTTGAAAAAGCTTTTGGAGCCTGCGTAAGACTCGTCACCCAGCATAATACCCGCCCATTGGTCGGAACTCATTGCCGAAGTGCCGCTGTCGGTAAGCAGGTCAACCAGCACATCATCAGCGTGGATACTAAAGGGGTTGTAGCCCGCATTTTTCAGAATCTCTTCCCGTTCCTCCCGTGTAGTGAAGCGAATCGGCTCCACGGATTTTATTTTGAACGGCTCAATTATTGTTCTCATCTCTCGTCTGTTTCCTTTTTTCATAAGAATTAAAAGTGAATAACCAAATTTGTTAAATTTTTGCGAGAAATCAATACAAAAGATTGGTTTCTTTCCGGTTTCTTTAATTTTCATCTGAATCGGCAGGAAATTGGGCGGGCACCGGCGGTTGTTTTCAGCGGAAGCGGTGGTCGTTTTAACCGGCACCGGCGGTCGTTTTCAGCAGTAAGGCTTGAAATTTCAAAAAAAATTTGTTTTTATCAGAAGATTTCTTATATTATAGCGTAATCATTTATAAATAAATTGCATTGGAGTTGAAATATGCAGAATATTATAGATGAATTGCGAGAACTGAAACTACAACTCAGAGGAACTGTGGATGAACTTCTAAGTTTCAGAAACAGACTCTCTGAATACGACTCTGATTTTATCAGAAGACTCTACTCTTTGGAAGTAGAAATCAATAAATACAGTAACATTCCTGACTCTGAAAAAACACTTATTTACCAAAATCTTATTGCCGGCTGCGATGAATTTAAACAAAAAATCGAAGAGGTTATTCTCGGGATAGATTCTGCCATTCGAAAACATACTTCAAGCCTGATAGAATCCGGAGAGAAAATCGACCGTTGCAGTGAAGAGTGCCCGCAAGACCTGAAATTCACGCTCAGCACTCTGCGGCAGGTGTATAATGAAAATCTGGAAGTGTTTTTTGGGATGAAAAAGATATATCAAAAATATCTGAAAAACATCGATGAAAAACTGAAGCTGGTTTACTGAAGTTTTTATAACGGAGTGTTATCCGGACTCTTTTTACGGAATAATTAGAGAAACCAACAGCAAATTGTTAAATACAGCCATAGTTGAAAAAATAACTGACAGAAAAGCCGGTAATTTCAACGGAATAACAGAACAGTTTCCCGCAATCATCCATTCGAACGGAAGGCGTAGTTGTCAGCCGCCGTATTTTTTCTTATAGAAATACGCAAGCCCGCCTTCTGAGGTCTCTTTGTAGATCGAGGGAAGGTCGTGCCCTGTTTGCTTCATAGTTTTTACAATTTTATCGAACGAAACCAAGTGTTGCCCGTCTGAAAGCAGCGCAAAAGTAGCCGTGTTAAGTGCTCTTTCAGCGGCAAAAGCGTTCCTTTCAATGCATGGCACCTGCACCAAGCCCATAATGGGGTCGCAGGTTAACCCTAAGTGGTGTTCAATTCCCATTTCCGCTGCGTATTCAATCTGTTGAGGTGTTCCCCCGAGCAGTTGTGTTGCTGCCGCTGTTGCCATCGCGCATGCGGTGCCAATTTCACCCTGGCACCCCACCTTAGCGCCCGAAATCGAGGCGTTCGTTTTCACCAAATTACCGATTAAGCCGGCAGTGGCAAGCGCCCGGTGGATTTTTTGGTCGGAGAAATCGAAGCTGTCGTACATTCTTTTAAGCACAGCGGGCATTGTTCCGCAAGAGCCGCAGGTTGGTGCGGTTACAATTCTTCCCCCCGCAGCATTTTCCTCACCGACCGCAAGTGCGTATGCAAAAATCAGGGTTTTTTCTTTAAGTGTGCCAGTATAGTTTTTCGCTTTCACAAAGTAAGAAGAAGCTTTCCGCCGCAGATTCAGAGGCCCCGGCAACACGCCTTCGGCTTCCAGACCGTTTGCAATTGCCTGTTTCATCACTTCCCACACTTCTGCCAGGTGGTCGTAAATCGAAGCGCCCTCAATTTCTTCAACATACTCCCAGAACGAGCGCCCGTTTTTCTGCGTCCAGTCCAGAATATCTTCCATGGTGGATAGTGGGTAAACGGAATCTTCCTCGGGGTCGTGGTCATCGTCGATAATTTTGCCGCCGCCAACGGAGTAAACGCGCCAATTCCCGACAACTTCGCCGGTTT
Source organism: Ignavibacteriaceae bacterium (assembly GCA_008933765.1). Classification (GTDB taxonomy): domain Bacteria; phylum Bacteroidota; class Ignavibacteria; order Ignavibacteriales; family Ignavibacteriaceae; genus UTCHB3. The sequence goes on from WBUK01000029.1 coordinate 9,455, forward strand.
CGTCGAGTGCTTCCAAGGTTAAAGCGTTGGGGTGTTTCGGCAGAATCTCTTCGGGTTTCCAGAGCAGTTCAGTCTTTTCGGTCGAAAAAACATCGAAAATCGCTCTGTCGGTAAGGTGCCCTTTGCCGGTAGCTGCTAAACTGCCGTGAAGTGTCGCCCGGTAGCGTGGGGCATCGGGGAAGCGTTGCTTAAAAATTTCAGCTGCCTTGCGGGGACCCATCGTGTGGCTGCTTGAGGGCCCAAACCCGATTCGGTATATCTCTCTTATCGATTCCATTATTTGCCTAAATTTTTATGCAAATATACGGAATTAATACTCAGAAATAGTTATAACGGAACGGTTGGTTATAGCCGGTGTTGGGGGCAGCCCGCTCACCCCCACTTAATTATTGAAGTTACCCAACCCAAACCTTGCCCGTATTCAAAAAATCAGGGCAGAAACAACATTTTCCTGCTGAGGCTGAAGCCGTTCCACGAAAGCCGATAAACATACACACCGGCAGAAAGCGCTGTAGGAACAAACTCCGCCTCGTGCGTGCCACCCTCCATTGTGCCGTCAATCAGCGAAGCAACCTCGTTGCCTGCAATATCAAACACTTTCAGCTGCACCCTGCCCGCCTCGGGCAGCTCGAACGAAATTTTGGTTGAGGGGTTAAACGGGTTCGGGAAGTTCTGTTGCAGGTTCATTCCTGAAGGGAGGCTTCCTTCAATTTCAATCGTTTTTGAGTAGTTAACGGTGCCGTCGTTATCCGTTTGTTTTAAGCGGTAGGAAATTTTTCCTGATTCTGCGGATTTATCGAAGAATTTATACTCTCTGGGGGAAAGAGAATTATTGCCTCCGGGTACGAAGCCCTTTTCTGACCACTTCACGCCGTCTTTCGATCTTTCAACCCCGAAACCGTAGTTGTTCGTCTCGGTAGCGGTTGCCCAGTGCAGGCTAACGCCCCCCTCTGCACGCACGCCGTAGAAAGAGGTAAGCTCAACCGGCACCACGGAATTGAACGAAAAAGTGGCGAAAACCGGCAGATGATCCGCCGCATAGTGAAGCGCATCGGCAATTACCTGACCAACGGCGGTGTTCGGCGGGCGGTTGATCGAGTCGTTAAGGTGGTTGCCGTCGTTTCCGTAAGAGGTGTACGAGTTTTGAATGTAAGTTATTCCGCCCGGCTCCATCACAGCGCTGCTCATTAAGATAAGGTCGAACCTGTCGTCCAGACCGCCTGTAGCGCCACCTCCGAACGATCTTTTTCGCGGCGATTGCGTGTGGTAAGGTGCATAAGCGGGCACATCCTGCCAGTCACCGGGCATGTCTAAAGGGTCGTTGAAGTAGCCGGGTTGTGTTTGGTCGGTCAGTTTCTGATAAGCCGCTTCGTTGGCTGAGTAAAGGTTAAAATCGCCCAGAACGATGAAATTTGCGCCGGGGTGAAGCGTTTTGGTAACCTTTCGTAGGCTGTCAACCTCGCGTGCGCGCTGCGCGGCGTTCTGGGAACCCGTGCTCGATTTCAGGTGCACGCCGAAAATAATCAGCGTATCAGCCGTTGTTTTCGATTTTATAGTGAACCGGCTGATATCCCGCAGTTCAGTTACAATCGGCACATTGGAAATAAACTCAAACATCGATGATTTGAAGTAAATCCCATGGTCGGTATCAGGTCCGTCGATAAAATCGCCGCCGGTGTAGTCGTCGGAGATTTTTTTCATCACTGAGTCTCTGAAAGTTACAAACCCGTTCATTCCGATTAGTTCTCCCACAACAAGGATGTCGGGGTCGGTCGCTGAAATAACAGTTCTGAAGTATGGGTTTCGTTCAGGCCCCGAGGTTCCGGGGTAATTAAGAACATTGTAAGTCATTATTTTGGCATTGAACTGCGGAAGGGCTTGAAATGTGCCGAAAAGAGTGAACAGCACAAAGAAGAGTAACTTTTTCAGTGGAGTATCTCCGGAAAATTTGATAAGTTGAAGAAAATAGTGCAAAATTTTGTGTAATCCTGTGGTAAATTAGCAATTCTGAACAACTCTCGCAATGGGATTAAGTTTGCCGTACACAGGGAAGTGCCGGCAGGGTTTGGGGCTGGGGTAGTGGAGTGGGGT
>WBUK01000037.1 GCA_008933765.1 Ignavibacteriaceae bacterium
GCTAACCCGCCGTACCGGTGGTACCCGGTTACCATTTGCCTTGTACGCACCCTTTGGCTGCGACCTTGGCCTCAAGGCCCACTTTAAGCTTGCCAAGGCCCCCGCTAAATTTTTCCGCGAGTTGGGTAGAAGATTCTTCTAGCAAGTCCGCCAAGTCCACGACCCCCTTGGGTCCGCCTTTCAAACAGCCCTTGTCGTCCAGGGAATACCCTGTACCGACCTCAAACGGACCAAGGGTGGCGGCGGCTTCCGCTCCAACGGAAGTTCCGGTTTCTTCAAGGTCGCCAAAGCGATCGGGTTCGGCGCCGGCGCCGACGCCCAAACCGAGCTCGCCGCAGACCGACGCGCCTTCGTCAGTGATGCACGTCGAGACTCCGCCGCCCACCCCTGCGTAGATCGTGACGCTGATGCAAAACAGTCCCGAGGGATCGCGGTAGCCGATGGGGCTGTTGCCGACGTAGACGTAAAGATTACCCTGGCCGCTGGCAAACAACACCGGATCGCGGGCGGTCCAGCGCCCGGCCGCGGGGTCGTAGTCGCGGAAGCCGAAGTGGATCAGGCCGATCACGGTATCGGCGAGACCGCCGGCGTAACCCAGTGGCAGGTCGAAGCCGGGGTTGCTGTCACTGGTGAGGTTACCGAAGCTGTCGTAGTCGAGCACCTTGACCGACGCGCCGGTGGCGTCGCTGACCACCCGGGGGGTGCCGACCTGGTCGGTGGCGACGTAGTAGCGTGTGCCGTTGCGTTCCAGGGCGGTCAGCAGGCCGGCGGTGTCGTAGTACAGCGTGGTAAAGTCGCCGTTCGGGGTACGCACGGCGGTGATCAGATGACTGGCGGGATCGCCGTAAAGGTATTGCGTCGTCCCGCCGCTGTCGGTGCGGCTGATGCGCCGGCCCAGGCCGTCGTAGCCGTAGGTGAGAGTTTGCCCGCCGACGGTCGCCTGGAGTAGTTGGCCACGGGTGCTGTACTGGAACGTATCGCTGCCGCGCTGGGTGAGGAAACCGTCGCTGTTGAACTGGTAGGTGACCGCGCCACGCTGGCGCAGGCGGTCCTGGCGGTCGTAGGTGGCGGTTTCCACCGCGCCGCCGCCGAGTTGGCGACTGGTGCGGTTGCCGTTGGCGTCGTAGGCGTAACGCTCGGTGACCGCGCCGTTGCGCCGGACTTCGGTCAGTTGGCCGCCCGGGTCGTAGCCGTAGGCGTAGGTGGTGTTGACGCCGCCGACCGTTTCGGTCTTGCCGACGATCCGGCCGCTCAGGTCGTAGCTGAGTTGGGCGGTGTACGGGGTCTGGCCGTTGACCTGCTGGGTGCGGGTGGCTGGCCGGGCCAGGGTGTCATAGCCGTAGGCGGTGGTTGCTACCGTGTCCTTGAACTGGCTGAGCGCGCCGCCCGGGCCGCCGCGCGTCAGCGTGAAGGGGCCAAAGCCGGTGAGGAGGCCGTCCTTGTCCCAGGTGAGCGCGGCCTGGACGGTCTTTCCGGCGCTGGCCAGGCTCAGGCCAGTCGGCAAGAAGTTGTTGTCGAAAGTGTAGCTGGCGGTGGCCAGGACCGCGCCGGTGGCGGTCATGCCGGTGATCAGGCCGCCGTTGTAGGTGTAGGCCAGAACTTGCGATACACCGGCCGTCGGGGTGTGGGTGATGGGCTGGACCCGGTCGCTGAGGTCGTTAGCGAAATAGGCGAAAGCCGTGCTGGCCTCGGCATAGTTCAGACCACTGTTCCGCCCGGCGGGGTCATAGAGCCAGTCGGTGAACCGTCCGCCCGGCAGGGTGGTGCGGGTCAGTTACTGCTCCAGGTTGTAGTCGCGCCCGTAACTGGGATTGTCA
>WBUK01000030.1 GCA_008933765.1 Ignavibacteriaceae bacterium
AAGATTTTATCAGGTTTAAAATGTATCTAAAAATTTATACCTGTAAATTTTTTGCACCCCATTTATTACGGATATTTTCGATTTTGTATTGATAAAGTAAGTTTTTAAGTATTGTATTCCCGAACCGGTCATTTCTTTTTACCGTTCTGTTCAACGAGACATTCCGGCAACAGGACGAAAAGTGGCCTTTTTTTTGCTGCACTTCCTTCAGTTCATTGTTTCAAGAAGATTGCACTTTGCGTAAATTAAAGTTTGAATTTTAATAATTATTTGAAACACGGAGATTGAAATGGCAAAGATCGTTTGTTTTAAAGCGTACGACATCAGAGGCGTGGTCCCTTCGGAATTGAACACAGAACTTGCTTACAACATTGCAAGAGGATATAAAAAGTTTACGGGGTGTAAATCAGTGGTTATTGGGCACGATGTGCGTAAAAGCTCCCCCGAACTTAGCCAAGCGCTTACTAATGGGTTTTTGGACTCGGGCGTGGATGTTATTGACATCGGTATGTGCGGCACTGAAATGGTCTATTTCGGTACTTCTTTCCTGAATGCCGACGGCGGAATTATGATAACCGCATCCCACAACCCGCCTGAGTATAACGGTATGAAATTCGTACGGGAAAAATCGATCCCTATTAGTTACGACTCGGGGTTAAACACAATTGAAGAGATAATTTCCGGCGGCGATTTTGAACCGCTTTCCGATACTAAAGGAAATTACACCAAACGGGATATTTCAGACGATTTTATCACACATCTCGGTTCTTTCTACGATGTAAGCAAGATTAAAAAAATGAAAGTGGTGGTTAATGCCGGAAACGGGTGCGTGGGGCCCAATCTCGATCGTTTGGAAAAGATTCTGCCCGTTGAAATGATAAAACTTTTTAACGACCCCGATCCCGAGTTCCCGAACGGCGTACCAAACCCTATGTTGGAAGAAAACCGCGCCGTTACTATCGATGCCATCAAAAAGCACGGCGCACATCTTGGCGTTGCGTGGGATGGTGACTATGATCGCTGCTTCTTTTTCGATGAGTCGGGTGAATTTATCGAGGGTTACTACATTGTCGGTATGCTTGCCAAATCGATTCTGAGAATGAACCCCGGCGAAAAAATTATTCATGACCCGCGCTTAGTCTGGAACACAATTGAAGTCTGCAAAGAAAACGGGGGGGAAGCGGTTGAATCGAAGAGCGGGCACGCCTTTATTAAAGAAAAAATGCGCGCAGTTAATGCGATCTACGGCGGGGAAATGTCGGCTCACCATTATTTCAGGGATAATGCATATTCAGATTCAGGTTTGATTCCTTTTCTTTTGGTTATGCAATTGATGTCGGAAGAGGATAAATCTCTTTCGCAGCTTGTCGGCGAAATGATAGCAAAATACCCCTGCTCCGGCGAGATTAACTCGAAAATTGCAGATGCACCCTCAAAATTGGAAGAAATTAAGGCTAAATATGCCGACGGTAAGTTTGACTTTACCGACGGCGTGAGTGTTGATTACGGTAACTGGCGCTTCAACCTGAGGATGTCAAACACGGAGCCGATTATCAGGCTTAATGTTGAAACAAAAGGTGACATTGAACTGATGAAAGCAAAAACGGAGGAATTGCTTTCGCTTATCAGAAGCTAAGTTAGAAATTATTGAAAGCTGTGTTAATAATTATTAAAAGCGGGAATCAGCTCTTTAATCTTAAAAGAAAAAGGGGCGGCAAATTTTGCCGCCCCTTTTTTTGGAAACTAAAAGTTTTTGGTCAATTTTTTTAAATAATTACTAATTTTTTGAACTATCATTAGAAGGTCTCTTTACCATCGAACCGCTAATGAATTTTTTGTTTTTCCAATCGGGTTGTAGGGCAAACATTCTATTTTACCGTTTATTATCAACTCTTTTAAGGTTATATGCCAATAAACCAAGAAATACTAAAAACATCGCAGTAATTACCAAAATATCCATCCCGGCATTATTATCGCTGAACCCGACTGCTTGAGTCCCATTATTAACCGATGAAATAAGGCCAAGTTCAAATGACCATCTGGAGGCAAAAAAGCCGGAAATAATTTTCATCCATTCTTCCATCTTGCCAAAGCGTTTTATTAATCCCCCAAGTACAACCATTGGGATCAGTACCAAAGGAAGAAGTGTTAAGGCAAAAGCCTCTGTTCTGGAGAAAGAAGAAATCAACAACCCCAAAACAGTAGCTGTAAAAGATGTTAATAACAACCCGCCAAAAAGCTGTATTTCATTTTGAAACCCTAACTTAGAAGCAGTAATTGCCGTTAAAACCGCCGTTTGAAATATAGAGAATACGAAAAGTATCAATAATTTAGAAGAAATATAGGCGGGAATTGTAAGGTTCACCATTCGCTCCCGTTTATAAATACTCTTCTCATTCACTATTTCCCTGACTGCGTTTGATGTTCCAAGCCAGATTGTAGAGATTACAAGTATAAAAAGTGCTTCAACTTTTCCTTCATCATCAAAAAACAGATTAATAATCATTGCAATTATTGGTGCTTGCATGATTAAAAACAACAAATTCAAACTATCACGCATTTTAATTGTAAAGTAGCGTGAAGAAAGAGTAAAGAACTGGCTTAACGAGCCGGTTCCGCGCCCTACACCGTCGCGAATTTTCTTCTTAGGAGTTGCAAATTCACCGGTCGAACCGGAATAATTGCCGTGGTAATCAGAATCAAGATATTTTTTCTTCCACTCGTCTGGTGATTTTTTCGCCAGCACATCAAAAATTTCGGCAACATCATCCACACCGAAATAAGCCGCCGCCTCGGAAGCGGGACCATAATAAGCCAGTTTTCCGCCCGGCGCCAAAACGATAACATCGGTCATAAACTTAAAATTTGCGTTTGAAATGTTATGTGTGGTTAAAAGAACAGTTCTTCCGCTATCGGCAAGCCCCCTTAGGATCGTCATCACCTCACGGTCTGATCTGGGGTCAAGCCCCGAAGTTGGTTCATCCAAAACTAAGATGCTGGGGTCGGTCATCAGTTCCTGCCCGAGGTTCACTTTCTTCCGTTGCCCGCCGCTGATTCCTTTCTTTTCGGGCGAACCGATTTTAACATTAGTCGCTTCCTGGATCCCCAATCTGTGAATCACGCTTGTAGCCCGGTCGTTAATTTCAGATTCCTGCAAAGTTTGCCCCATTCTCAATTTACCTGTATATCTGAGCGATTCAATAACCTGAAGCTCCCTGTGCAGGATATCGTCCTGCGGAACATACCCAAAAACGCCCTTAAAGTTATCCGGATATGAAACCAGCGATTCACCGTTAATCAGCACATCTCCTGTGCGCGGTTTATTAATTCCGCAAAGCAGGTACATCAGAGTGGTTTTCCCCGCACCTGAGGGACCAATCAAACCGATAAACTGTCCGGAAGTGATGTTCAGGCTAATATCGTCGATTAGTTTTTTGTCTGCATCGCCATAGAATGAAAGTTTCTTTGCGTTGATGACGATATCCCCAATAGCCTTTTTAGGAGCTTGTGTCAGGTATTCTAAAGTAAACGGAGTTCCGCCAACGGTAATAATGTCGCCAAGCCCAATCGGCATCTTCCCCGATATTTTCACACCGTTGAGCCAGGTGCCATTGCCGCTTTTCAGGTCTTCAACAAACCAAATCGCGCCTTCTCTGAAAATTCTGCAATGTTTCCTGCTTACTTTCAGGTTGTCAATCACACGGTCGCAATCGGGGTCTCTGCCGATAACATATTCACCCCTCGCCTGAGAAATTTCCCTGTCACTTAATGATATTACGGGAGTATCGGCAAGAAGTGTCTCCCAGGCAAGTGTATATTTGCTCCCCAATAATACAGTATCGCCCCGTTTCAAAACTGAGGAGGTTACCCGTTTACCGTTTACAAACACTCCGTTCGTCGAGTTTTTATCAATAATGGAGATTTTGCCGTTTGAAATACGGAGTTCGCAGTGGAAGTTAGAAATGCCGGGGCTGTTAATCACCACTTTGTTCGAAGTGTTTCTGCCGATAGTTATTACTCTGTCCCCACTGAATACCCCGCCCCCACCGGCGCCTGCATTTCCGCGAACTGCCCCCAAACCGGCATTGCCCGGTACTCCCCTTGCTCCTGCCTGAGCATTTGAAGCCGTCCGGGCTTTAACCCCCGCAACCAACGGTGTGCCGCAGTCAGTACAAAATTTTGCCTCAGGGTTATTTACTCCGCCGCACTTCGGACATCTTTTCATAACCCAACTTTCTCCTTCAGGTTAAGTTTTCCTCTGTATTTTATTGGGATTGTGAGCACTTCACCCGCGACCTTAACCTTAAGCCGCCCGCGAAGCTCGTAACTGACTACTCCTGCTTTTGTAACCACCCCCCAAGCCGTACCGACGCCGGCTTTTAAGAGGTCACCCACATAGCACGAAGCAACGAGAATGGATTCTGTTCCCTTAGTTTTTTTCGGAATTGATACCTGCTCGCTCAGCGTTACAGAGCCGGCTAATTTATCCTCTAAATAAACAAGCCCGCTGTCGATCGAAATGAACTTAATTCCAATATCCCACGGGTTATTCAGTTCGATTACTACATCAAATTTCAGCGAGTCGTTTTTTAATGTTAAGTTTTTTACCCCTTTAAATTGGATTAATGAGTCACCGATAGATGAGTTGCCGCCGGAAGTGCCTTCACCTGTACCGCCCATGCTTTCCGCATCGTACGATACGGGGAAATCAAGGTTTACAGGATAAGAAATGAACCCAATACTTGCCTTTGCTTTTCCTTTTATCACTACCCGGAGGGTATCCCCCGTTTGATTCAAAAATTTTGCCGCTTCTTTAACTCCCAACTTCATCTTTAGCGGAATATCATTTGAAGAAAGCGCCAATAAAACAACGCTTGAGTCTATTTCAAACTCTCCGATTTTTTTATCAGCGCCCAAAATCCCGGCATTTAATTCGGTTAAATGTACATCAAAAAATAATGAGTTGTAAAGGCTTACGGTTATATTGGCAGTCAACTCCTTTTCAGTCAGTGATTCAATGTTGAACTGCTTAATGCCATCATATCTAACCGGACTGAAAATAAGGTTGTAAGCGACATACAGTGCAACAATAACCAATATGAAGGCAAGTGCCTTCGTAAGAAACCTCCGCATTAACGGTTTATTTAAACATTCGCGATAAGTTAGCCATATCCCCGGAGTTACCAACGCACTCCCAAACGCCATTTTTCTTTTCAAAAATTAAAGTTCCGGGCAGGTCTTTATCGGCAATTTTCATACCCAAAATAGTCAAAGGTTTGTTCAGGTCAAAAACAAACTCAACCTTAAATCTGTTTTTCGCTTCGTTGGTAAATTCTTCAGTTGTTTCTCTGAAGTTCTCGGCATCATAATCGTCACCGAGAATACTTTTAACCGATTCTTTAACTTTATCGTACTGTTCGGAATATTGTGAAGAGGAAGGTTTTTCCCCCGTTTTGCTTCCGCAACCGGAAACGAAAAGCGCAACAATCGCAATCGCAAAAATTGAGGTAAGATATCTTGTTCTCAACTCTCTTTTCTCCTTAATTTGGTTGATTTTGTCTGTCGTAAAATTACGAAAAATTATCGGTTTTTTTCGATATATTTTGAATCTTTTCGGGTTTTTAAGTAAATTATTTTCCCAATCCAGGCAAAAAAAGCAAAAAGTGAAAAACCATACACAAACCGGGGTAAGAACAAGCTGCTTTCAGTGAACAGAGTTTCACCCTTTTCCAAAGGCACATCAACCACCAACATCGTTTGTTCGTACATTTTTGTCTGTTTGGTGGTGTGCCCATCGGGTGTAATCAGGCAGGAAATTCCGCCGTTAGCAGCCCTCACAACAGCGCGGTTATTCTCAAGCGCCCGCAGGTTCGAAAATTCTTTGTGCTGGTAGGGGCCCGAAGTGTTGCCGTACCAACTGTCGTTCGTAACCACGGCAAAAAACTCCGCACCCCGTCTTGAAAACTCAGTAACATAATAGGGAAAAACCGACTCGAAACAGACCAGAGCTGCAAATTTAACTTCCCGTTCCCCTTTCGATGTTTGCAACTTCGCAGAAAACACAACGGTATCCTGCCCTTCATTCCAGCTGCTTATTCCAACCCCCCACTTGAACAAATCGGCAAAAAATGGAATCTGCCCGATGTAAGGTGTCCGCTCGCCAAAAGGTACAAGTTTGTGCTTGCCGTACTGTTGAACCTCCGTGCTGTTTGGCGTGAACAAAAGCACCGAGTTATAACTTCCGTACCAAATATCCGCATCAGGGAACTTGTGAGCATCAGGCGGTATTTTATCCCCATTTTGGAAGTATTTTATATGCGGCATCCCGGTTAAAAGGGGGACTTTGTTGCTGTCCGCGAATTGGTGGATCCTGTCAACCAACGGTTGAAATTGCCCTGTCATAAGATATACCGGAAGTGCTGTTTCGGGGAAAATAATCATTTTAGCACCCTGCTCAATGGCTTTATCGCTCAGACTCAGGTACAGCGATAAAATTTCATCGGGGCTTCCGCCTGCCCATTTTTGGTAAGGGTCGAGGTTAGGTTGAATCAATCCCACCCGTACGGTTTCTGTGGGGGCACCACTTCCTTTTGTTATAACTCCATAAGCAAGCGGAACAAACAACACCAAAGAAGCTACCGCAACTGCAGGTTTGCTGATTTTCTTTTCAGCTCTCCAACCGCTCCAAATTTTATAAAGCGCAATGTTGAACCAAATAACCAGCATCGTCATCCCGAGTGCACCCACCACATCCGCAAACTTGTAGTAGGTCTGAAAATCTGCCAGTGAGTTGGAAACTGTTATCCACGGAAAATTAAGGTCGATATTCATGTAAAAATATTCGTACGAAGCCCAAAACGGAGGGATAAACCAAAGGGCGTATTCTTTTTTTACAAAGCCCGAACGAATTGCAGCATAGTAAAGTGTTGAGGGAATTAAGAAGAATACCGGGTTAGCAAACAACATAAGTCCCCCGCCTATCATCAAAAAGGGGTCTTTCCCGACGGTGAACGCACCCACCCAGTAGAGTGAAACAACCCCCGTTATAAAACCGAAAAACCAGATTGCCCTGTTCAGATCGATCAGTTTTTGCCGCCGTTCAAGCACCGTAAAAAGGGGCACCAAAGCAAAAAAGGAGGTGAGCGGGAAAGGAACAGGCGGGTAAGCGAATCCCATAAGTACCCCGGCGATTACTAACAGGTAGCGATCGTGCCTTAGTTGCGCTTTTTCTTCTGCTTTTTCCAACGATAAGTGCGCCGGTTTAGAAAACATAGAAAATAATTTCATAACAGGCAACCTACACCGATTCCGTTTTTTCCAAAAGTACCACAGCGTAAGCGACCGCACCCTCGCCTCTGCCGACGAACCCCATTTTTTCCGAAGTGGTGGCTTTAACAGAAACATCCTCAATCCCACAACTCAGAACTTCAGCTATTGATTTCCGCATTTGTAGCAAATAAGGCGCAATTTTCGGTTTTTCGAGCACAAGTGCCGTATCGCAGTTAACCAGGCGATAGCCGTGCTGCAACACTAAATCGTAAGATTTCTTAAGAATCACCCGGCTGTCTATATCTTTGTTTTCTGCGGCTGTATCAGGAAAGTGGATGCCAATATCCCCCAGCGCAAGCGCACCGAGCAGAGCGTCTGAAATTGCGTGCAGCAAAACATCCGCATCCGAGTGCCCAAGCAGCCCAAATTCTGAGGGAATCTCAACCCCTCCGAGAACAAGTTTGCGCCCTTTTACGAGCTGATGAACATCGTATCCGTTGCCAATTCTAAATTTCAATGTCGTATCTCAAATTTGTTAAATTCATTGTTTGCGGGTCCCCGCTCAACTTTAATTGCCGAAACATGCGAACGGGTGGGTCCCCTCTTTGCGGCGTTAACCAACTCTTCTATTTGCCACTCTTCACCCTCTGCTACAATTTCAACGCTGCCCGACCGGGTATTTTTCACATAACCGGTTAAACCCAGTTCTTTGGCTTCGCGGAAAATGAACCACCTGAAACCAACGCCCTGAACCAACCCCTGAACCACAATTTCAACCCTTGCCGCCACCCGTTTCCTCCTTTTTGAAGATTTGGCCTTTCTGCAACGCTACGGAGATAATAACCGCCTCAACCCTTGCTGCCACCCGTTTCCTCTTTCTTAAATACTTTGGTTTTCGGCAATACTACGATAAAAATACCCGCATTAACCCTTGTTGCCACCCGTTTCCTCCTTTTTGAAGATTTCGGTGAAGATTAACCCGCACAAAATAATCCCCGCCCCAACCAAACCCATATCGGTGAAGCGCTCACCCAGCATGATGAACGCAATCACAGTGGCAAAAATTGGCTCTAACGAGTAAATAATCGCCGCTTTAACAGGCGGCACTTCTTTCTGGTATTTTGTCATCATAGTAACATTGAACAATGTTGCAAAAATAATTGTGTATGCAAAAGTTATTATAACATCCGTGTTAAGTGTGAAGCGAAACTCTTCAACACCGGTGGCGTCAAAGACCGGAAGCAAAACCAAACCGGCAACTGCAGTGAAAAGCAGCTGTGCAAATGTTGTGTAAAGGTATGTACTGGTTCAGCGGAAAACAGAATTTTAACAGTTGAAAATAATGTAGAAAGTCAGGCATAATCCTGCACCTTCATCCTTAGTAATTTAGCGTTCAAAAGTTTTTTGTTTCTCTCCTTTAATTTA
>WBUK01000003.1 GCA_008933765.1 Ignavibacteriaceae bacterium
TAAATTAAAGGAGAGAAACAAAAAACTTTTGAACGCTAAATTACTAAGGATGAAGGTGCAGGATTATGCCTGACTTTCTACATTATTTTCAACTGTTAAAATTCTGTTTTCCGCTGAACCAGTACAAAGAAAAGGTTCATTATCTAAATAATTATTCAAAACTCCTAACTGTTGGTTACCAAAATTCAAATAATTTTTTGTGGCTGGGCTAAGTTTGTTAAACTCTATCTTCCTGTCCCAATCAGGTAATTTAATGTTTTCAGTTCCTGTGTCAAGAGGTAATTTTGCCAAATGTGCAATAACTTGATTTAAAGCCGAAAAATCAAAGTTTCCAAATTGGTTTAAATTCGGAAAAAACCCAATAATTGAAAATATTTGATCATCACTTAAACTAAACAGCAGGTTTTCAAGGTCTTTAGCTGTAAGTATTTTCCCGGCAGTTAACTTGTTTGCGCTGACTAAATCACTAATTGTTTGATTGGCTTCGGCACTTACTCCATAAAATTTATCATTTACTACAAAGTAAAATTCATTTACCGGTGACCAATGTCTTAACAATCCCGCAAAATCTTTTTTAAGTTTACTTATAACTTCTGAATTACTTGTTCTTATATCCTCCGGCGCAAAGACCTGGTAAAAAATCCCTTTGGTTGGAATATAACCGTCATTTTTTCTGTCACCTATATTACCCCATGGTTTTACCTGTTGAAAATCTTTTTCATAATAATTCATTATTTGTGTGAACAGGGATTCAAACTCTTTTCCGTCAGAATAATAAATCTTGTTTTTAAATAATATTCGGGCTAAGAATGTTTCTTTTGAATTCATCTAAATCGTAAATTCTGAATTTTTAATAATTTCAAAAATGACCGAAGACTAAAATAGTAAATTCTTCATCTCAGTTTTTATAACCCGAAACTGAAAGTATAAAAAATTTGATAAAACTTACCTTTCAATTTCTTCCTTCATTTTTGTGATGGCTTTGAAGCGGTGGCTGAGGCTGTTTTTAACTTCCGGAGGGAGTTGCGCCATTGTTTCGGTGAATCCGGAAGGGATGAAAATAGGGTCGTAGCCGAAGCCACCGGTGCCGCGTTTTTCGGTGATTAGTTCGCCTTCGCATTCTCCGGTGGTTACGATGGTTTGATTGCCGTCGTAATATGCCATAACGCATACATATCTTGCCGTATATGGCGGTTGAAATTTAGAAATTTCCCTTACTACTTTTTGAAGATTCTTTTCTGCAGTTGAGATTTCACCCGCAGCTTCACCTTGCAGGTTTTCCGAAGTTGATTTTGTGTGAAAATCTGCTGCTGCGCAGGAATTGTCTCCAACAGCTTCACTTTGAAAGTTTTTTGAGGTTGATTTTGTTTGAAAATCTGTTGCTGCGCAGGAATTATCTCCAACAGCTTCGCCCGGCATGTCCTCTGAAAAGGAATTTTTTTGAACATGTGCTTCTTCATCGGAACTTTCAACGGCGCTTCTATTCAGATGGTCTCCATCAGATGAAGTACCTTGATTGTTTTCTCTGTTTTCAAAATTCATATTTGCATATCTTGCTGAATACACCCCCGGTCGCCCATCTAAGCAGTCAACTATTAATCCTGAATCGTCTGCAAGCGCCGGAATGCCGGTTAGTTTAAAAGACTCAACAGCTTTTATCACTGCATTTTCCTCAAAAGTTTCGCCCGTTTCAGGTATTTCGGGAAATGAGTTTATCAAATCCAAAGGAATTATTTCGAATTTCTCATTCCCTAACAATTCCCTTATTTCAGTCAATTTTCCCCGATTGTGTGTAGCAGCAAGTATCTTTTTTCTTAACGGCATTTTTATTCCTTTTTCGGTTCTCCCGAAAATTTTTTATTAAATCATTCAAAATTTACTACCTTAAGCCAAACTTGTGGTTGAACTTCCAGTGGTAGTCTGAGTTTCGTTAAATCATTCAAAATTTACAACCTTCAACCAAACTTGTGGTTGAACTTTCATCTATAACTTAATATTTTGATATTTTTACCCGGCAAAATTCACAAACTAAAAATCAACCATAACCATCAAGGTCTGCAAAAAGTTTTTCCCCAACAATATTCACAAATATTCACAAAATTCACAAACCCCCACCTACCCGGGTGCACAGAAATGTAACACTTCCAAAAAATATTTAAAACCACAAAAAATTCCCAACTTATCGTTAAGTTTCTTTAGAGAACCACAACCTTTTTCCTATTTTTGAGGTCTAACAAACAGGTATTCAGAGCACGATGGACGAAGTCACCCGACAATTAGTTGAATCAGCCGCAAGAGGCGAAGTTACAGCCTTTGAAGCGTTGGTGAAAAAGTATGACCGAAAAGTCATCACTTTAGCCCTGAAATATACCCGCTCGGAAGAAGACGCAAAAGACATTTATCAGGAGGTTTTCATCCGCGTTTGGAGAAGCCTCCCGGACTTTGGCTTCAAAAGCGAGTTTTCTACCTGGCTGTTCAGAGTTACGACTAATGTCTGCCTGACACATTTGGACAAAAGGAAGAGACATTTCGGGGAGGAATTGTCGGCCGAAGAAGAATCTGATGGCGATCCGGAAGAAAACCGGCGACACATCCAAATAAAAAGCGACGATCCAAGCCCGCTCGAGCGCTTAAAAAGCTCTGAAATAAACAACGAAATTTTGAAAGCTGTTGACCTGCTGCCCGACAGGCAAAAATTGGTGTTCACGATGAAATACTATGAAGAGTTTAAAATTTCCGAAATTGCTGAGGCTACAGGGCTTAGCCAAGGGACAATTAAAAGATACCTGTTCGATGCAACCAACAAATTGAAACACGCTCTCAAACAATTCTATCAAGGAGTTTGAAATGAAAAAGAATGAATTTGATATGAACCACAGTGAAAATGAAAATAAGCCCGATATGAAAAGGAAGGAAATCAAATCCGAATTGCACGAAACTAAAAATGAGGTTAACGCAAACTCCATCGATTACTCAAACGCTGCAAATGGCTCAAACGCCACCGATAGCACAAACGCTGCAAATAACGCAAACGCTGCAAATTTTGCACCTCCCTCTAATGAACCGGAGGAACATAACGACATAACAGGCAAAATAAGTTTAACACACCCGGAATTTGCAGAAATGATTTTCCTTCATTTGGCGGATGAACTAACTGAAGAAGAGACTAAAAAACTTTTCGACCACATCCGGCTTTGTGAAAGTTGCAAAAAAGAATTTGAACTCCAAAAAGAAATGCTGGCTGCAATTAAAAGCACAAACCCCGATTTTGCAGTGGATGAAATTTTAGCCGCTTCAAGAAAAGAACTTTCGGATCAACTTCGCTCAGAAATTTTTATTACTGAAACATCCGGTTCCCAACCTGTTAGTTCCGAAGCGCTTAATTCTGAAACCTTAGCCTCTGAAGCTCTCATTTCCGAAAAACATAGTTCGGCGACCATCATAAACAAAGAAGTCAAAACCGCAGCTACAGCGCCTGCAACAAACCTATCAACTGGCACATCCAATGCAACAGCCACTGCCACACTCACTGCCTCAACCACAGCTAAAAAGCCGGATTTTCTCACTAAACTAAAAAATTACTTTGAAAGGAAAGAAACATTCACGCAAAAATTTTTAGCACCATCACTCGCAGGTGCCGGTGGATTAGCTGCTGGGATTTTACTTACACTTCTGTTTTTTGGAAAATCAAGCGGCGAAAAAGATTTTTTCTTCACTAATATAGAAAATTCCAAAGAATCACGCACAAAAATTGCAAATGTGATGTTCAAAGATACTGAGGGTAACGACGGCACCATCTCGTTCACTTTCGACGCCTACAAACGCATTACCGTTACCGGTTCACCGGATGACCCGAACATCCAAAAGTTACTTACTTATTCAATTTTAAACGAAAAAAACCCCGGCACAAGGCTTAATTCAATCAATTTAGTGAACGAAAGTTACGATAAAAAACAGTTGGAAGGAGTGAAAGAAGCGCTCATTTCAGCCGCAAAATCAGACGATAACCCGGGGGTAAGGCTGCAGGCACTTAAAACCTTAGCGACACTTCCTTTTGACGACGACATCAAAAAAGCGTGCCTGCATATTTTAAGCCACGACAACTCGCCCGGCAACAGAATCGAAGCAATTAACACTTTGGTACGGGCAATTAAAGACGGATTTAAAGCCGATGACGAAATTAAATCGGTCTTCAAACAGCGGTTGGATGAAGAAGAGAACCCCTACATTATCATCAAAACCAAATCTGTGCTCGAGGGGAAGGAGATGTAGCATGCAAATAACTAAGTTATTGATTTTTAACGCATTTTCTGCACTCACAACGCTTATTGCACATGCAAAAAACACTGCTCTTACAGCAGGCAAAACTCTCACAGCAGTGATCGCAGTTGCGGCACTGATTGCGCTTTCTGCGGTTAACACAGCATACGCAGGTAACGAAGATTTCAGAAAATCGTTCACTGTGCAACCCGGTGGTTCATTCATTTTAAGCTCTGATTATGGCGACATCAAAATTTTCACAACCAATAAAAATGAAGTTACCGTTGAAATTAAAGACCTTGATGAAAAATACTTCAAAAATGTACAGCTTTTGCAACAGGGCAATACCATCAGGCTCAGCTACCGCTCTGCCGGCGGATGGAATGATGATCTTGATTTCAAAATAACCGTGCCCGTTAATTTCAACCTGGATATTAAAACCTCTGCCGGGGACATCGATCTTAAAAACAACCTGACCGGTAATGTTAAGCTTTATACATCAGGCGGCGACATCGAAACTAAAAATATCAACGGAAATTTTGACTGCTACACCTCCGGCGGGGATGTTAAACCGGGAACAATAACCGGAAAAGCAAACATTAAAACTGCCGGCGGGGATATTGTAACCGGAAGCATCTCATCCGATGCCTCTTTCTCAACCTCCGGCGGTAACATTAGCACAGGAAACATCGGCGGCGCGGCTAAGCTTTCCACAGCCGGAGGCGACATCGTCGCCGGCGCAATTTCCGGCGGTGCAACCGTTTCAACCTCCGGCGGTAACATCAACATCATTTCAATTAAAGGGCGAGGCTCCGTTAAAACTGCAGGCGGCTCAATCGCAGTCGGCTCTTCAGCTTCCGGGTTAGAGGTAAAAACTTCCGGCGGCGATATTTTTATCAATTCTTTAGGCGGAAGTGCTGAGATAAAAACTGCTTCAGGTGACATCAGAGTTACTTTTGCAAAGGGAAATACGGGAAATGTCGTGATTAAAAACTCAGCCGGCGATGTTACTATTTCTTTCCCTGCGGGGGTGAAAGCTACCGTTAATTCAATCGTTTCAACCTACGGATGGGATGACGGTAGCGACGGGTTTAAATCGGCTTTCTCGAGCACTATCGATAAAAAAGGAAATAAAATCTATGCCAAAACTGTTATAAACGGCGGAGGTGGTGCCACAGTATCCGTAAACTTAGATATGGGAACGCTAACCCTGAAAAAATAGAAGTTTTACTGCCTCAAGGGCTAACAGTTACAATCCCTTATTATCTTCAGGGCGGCATCAAGCTCTTCCGTGGTGTTATAAAAGTGGTGCGAAAGCCTTACATACCCTTCGCGCATGGAAGTGTAAATTTTTGCTTCGCTAAATTTTTCATAAAGCATTTTGGCGCGCGGTGTGGTAAAGCTTACAATCCCCGAGAGGTTCTTAGTTGCATATTCGGCAGAAAGTGGTTTCAGCCCCAACTCCGTTAGCCTGTCGTTCATGTAAATTGTGTGGGCAACAATTCTTTTTTCAATTTCCGGAATGCCAACCGCCTGAATAACCTCGAGCGCACCAATCAGCGCATTCACGCCAATCATGTTAATTGTGCCGTTTTGAAGTGCATCGGCACTTTTGTTCATATCGAAATTAAAATCCAAAAGAGAGGCTTGGCTCTCCATCGAATCCCACCCCACAAACCCATAAGTAATTTCATTCTGCAATTCTTCAGTTATATAAATGAAGGAAAGCCCCATCAGCGCAAGCAGCCATTTCTGCGTTCCGCACGAAAGGAAGTCAATTTTGCACTCTTTAACATCCACCGAAAGTGCACCCAAAGCCTGAACGGCGTCAACACAGAAAATTATTCCCTTCTCCCTGCAAAACTCGCCGATTCTTTTCAGGTTTGCGCGGTAACCGCTCAAATATTGCACCGCACTTATTGAAATCAGCCGTGTTCCGGGTTTAACAGCGGATAGAATATCATCCGAACTAACAGCGCCGTGCTTCGAGTGAACAAAATCAACCTCAACACCCTGGTTTTTAAGGTTTAAAAACGGATAAACATTTGAAGGAAATTCAACATCGTTTAACAGCACCCTGTCTCCGGGGTTCCATTTCAACCCGTGCGTTAGAATGTTAAGCCCCGTGGCAGTATTATCAAAAAAGGCGAACCGGTCCGGCTCACCGTTCACTAACTTTGCGAGCATCCCTTTCGCTTCAGTGGTTTCCGAAACATACTCGCTCATATCATCTATGTGGGTTTCGCTGCGTCTTTTTAGAAAGAGGTTCGCTTTATCAATGGCAGCCTGCGGAACAGGCGAAAGCGCCGCATGATTAAGATAGATTTTGCCAAGTTTTAGGTAGGGAAAACTCCCTCTTACTTCCTGAATTGTCATCCGTTCATTCTTTTTTTTAATGATCGTAAAGTGAAAATAACAGAATCTAAACTTAACTATTTTTGCGGTTTAACCGGCACCCTTTCTTTCGCTTCGCGGTTTCGCTGCTCCATTATCTCCAGTTCCCTTTTCGATTGAACCCCCGTCGGATGCCCTAAGCTGTTTTTCATTTCGATGTAAACTTCATATTCTTCTTTGGTAACCTTGTTCTGCCAGTTTCCGGTTACAATTCCAAGTCCTACAAACAAAAAGAATGTCCCGAACACCAAAGGGGTGATTGCTTTTTTCTTCACTTTTTTCTTCGTGATAATATTTTCCACATAAAGTGTATCCCGCAGCGGGCAGGCGTCAACGCATTTCAGACACGAGGTGCACTCGTCAGAAATCACATATTTTTTCACATTTTCAACATTTATTCTGCTCGGGCAGGCAATCGTGCAAAGGTGGCACGAGGTGCATTTTTCCGTGTTTCGTTTTATTTTCAAAGGGCTGAACAGCGAAACCACACCTAAAAACGCACCGTAGGGGCAGAGGTACCGGCACCAAAAACTGCGAATGAACACCGAAAGCAGAAACAGCACTGCAATAACAATCAGCGCAAACTGGGAAATGTCGGCGAAGAAATAATACATCTTCACATCTGAAATTATGTTGTAAGGGCTGTCCAAAAACGCCTTCAACGCAACCGCACCCATCGAAAAGAACACTGCAATAAAAAGGAAACCAAGCAGAAGATATTTAATGCTTCTGAGCGGATAATCGAGCCAGCGGGGAAGTGTCGGTTTCCTCTTGAAAATTTTCAGCCAGATCGCTTCGCCAAAATCCCCGATTGCCTCCGAAATGGTGCCCACCGGACAAACCCAGCTGCAGAAAGATTTACCAAGCACGAACGAAAGGCTTAATATCCCCAGGAATATGAAAAAACCTGCCGGATGTGCCTGATGGAGATCGCCCGTAAGTGCAAAATAATACACACTCATCATCGAGCTTATGGGCAGAAACGCATCGACTCCGGGGGGACGGTAAAAACTACCGGCACTTCCGCCTGTTTCAAAATATTGTGTGAAATAATAAAATTCAACGCCGATCCAAATACTTATTAGTGCGAACGCAAACTGCGACCATAGCCGCGAGGGCTGCACTTTTCCTTCTCTTTCTTTCCTGATCGGCTTTTTGGGCTTTATCTGATCAATTTTATGATCAATTATAATCGTCTCTTTTTTCGTATCTATTTTTTCGGTCATCTCTAACTGTCTTCCGTCTGTGGGTTAACACTTAGGTTATTTTTTTCTTTAGGATATAATCTCTTTTTTTTCAAAATCAGAGAAATTTATCTGATTTAAAATACGGTTATTTTTGATCATAAACAAGAAATAAATAATTAATTTTATAATTTTTGGAATTGGTGCCTTCACTCGCTGCTTCAGAAAATAATTCCCGGTACGGTCATCTGATAAGATAATATCCGTTAATTGATACTGCAACTTCGGTTGATTTGCTTCAATAATTTCTCCCGGTCTGTTCTGAAGACAACCATGCTTACAGGCTGCAATTCTTCACTATAATGATGCATTTTGAACGAAAAATTAAAAAAATTTATGTTACAGACCATAGCCATCGTTAAAAATGATTTATTTTAATACTCAAACTGAATAAAAACAGTAAAATCTTTGATATATTCAATTACTTTTCGTATTTTACTCTCCATATATTTAATTTTTAATAGGCAATCGAAATGATTAATAAATCGTTTTCACTAAGGGTATCTGTCCTATCTTTGTTGTTCTTTTCTTTTACAACATTTGGACAGGTCACTCTTTTCACAGGTCAACTTCCGGGTGGGACTGATAACGATAATCCCTACGAACTTGGTACGAAGTTTCAGGTATCTCAGGTGGCAAAAATTACCGCCATCAGATTTTATAACACTCTAAACGAAGCCGGTGCTCATACCGGAAATATTTGGGATGCCAACGGAAACCTGATTACATCTGTTGTGTTCGTGGGTGAAGCAGGTGAGGGTTGGAAAACCGCCAATCTGACAACTCCTTTGACGATTTATCCGGATAATATCTGGACTGTTTCAGTTAACACCAACAACGAATATGCCTACACCCACAACGGGCTGATCACTTCAGTACAGAATGGGATTATTTTTTCCGTTGAAGACGGAAATAATGGTGTTTTCAACACTACACCGGGCAACTTCCCCACTTCTTCCTTTTCACATTCTAACTATTTCAGAGATGTGGTGGTGGAAGAAGTGCTGAGCCCCGAACTTCCGGCTATTGCACTCTCATGGCCCCTTGGCGGCACACAGATTTATTCAAATTCTCAAACTTTTCTCTGGTATTTGAACTATCCCTGGGGTGCTCCTGTCACTTACGAGCTGAATATTTCAACCGATCCTGCAATGGCTACATATAGTTCGTACAATGCAGGTAACCAGCAACAGTTCACCGTGAACGGGCTACTGAACGGCACAACTTATTATTGGAGGGTCAGGGTTATCGATTCGCACGGTTGGGTGATTAACACTTCGGCTGTCGAAAGTTTTGTTTCACCTCCTAATGCGGTTACACCCGAGGCGGTGCCATCCTGGCCTATCGGAGGACCAACAGTTTACACGCTTAACCCAACTTTGTTCTGGTACCACAACATTGCTGCATTCGGACTTGATTACGAAATAGAAGTCCGTCAGGGTGATGCAACTGCTCTTACAGGGGTTGCAAACTATACCACCAACGGCAACAGGTACCACCAACTCAACGGTTTGGAAGCAGGCAAACAATATTCATGGGCAGTTCGTTCACACGGCGCAGCGGGTTTTTCAGCTTGGTCTGCTCCGCAAACTTTCACAACTTATGGTGTATTAAGTGTGCTTGTACCTGTTCCTTCATGGCCCGTGGGCGATCCTGAAGTTTACACCACTTCACCTACTCTTTTCTGGTATCTGAATGAAGCAGGTGTCGGGCTTTCTTATGATATTGAAGTTGTTGAAGGGAACGATCCTTTTACAGGGACCCCTACTGCAACAGGAATCCCGGGCACATATTATCAGTTGGCCAACCTCGATAACGGAACAGTTTACAGATGGAAAGTTCGCTCGGTAAGAGGTCTTGAAACTTCCGACTGGTCGGCTGAAGCACAATTTCACACTTATTCACCGGCACCCGATCCGGGGCCCGTTGTTCCGAATCTTTCCTGGCCTGTTGGCAATACTACGGTTTACAACACTTCCACTACACTCAGTTGGTGGCTCGGAGTGGCTTCTGACGGTTACACTTTTGATGTTGAATTTACCGACGGCGGTGCTTTAACGGGAAATCCGACAGTCACGGGCATCACTTCACTTAGTCATTTCATTCCGTTGTTGCATGCCGGAAAAACTTATAAATGGAGTGTGCGCTCGAAAAAGAACAATGTTTATTCCGCATGGGCTGCGGAAGAAGAGTTTACTACCATTTCAGGAATTGCCGCTGTTGATGTGCCCGTGCCTTCATGGCCCATTGGCGACAATACTGTTTATACTACCGACCAAAGACTTTCATGGTACATGAACGGGCCCTCTGCCGGTCTAACTTATAATTTGAGGTATTCCGTTAATCCTGATATGTCAGGCGCAATTGTGATCCCCGGAATTTCCGAGACAGGTTATGACCTTTCAAATCTGGCACTGGGAACCAGCTATTACTGGGAAGTTAATTCTTCCGATGGCGTTGTTACTTCGGCTTGGTCTCCAACTGCTTCATTTGTTACATGGTCCGGTTCCTGGGTTGTTGTCCCAAGACCGGGAAGCCCTGCTCAGGGTGTTTATATTTCAAGTTCTGCGCCTACTTTAACATGGTACCTGCCAACCGCAGGAAATGCAGTTACCGGATACAGTGTGCAGATTGCTGATAACCCCAACTTTATCAATGCTGTTACAAAACAGACATCGGAGACAAATCTTTCGATTTTAACTGCTTCGGGGCAGAATACTGTCTATTGGAGAGTCAGCTCGATGAATGCAAACGGAGACCTTTCAGCTTATTCATCAACTTCTGTGTTTTCGAATAACTCACCAAACTCGGTTAACGATGGTGAAATTCCCACACAGTTTGAATTGAACCAAAACTATCCGAACCCGTTCAACCCGTCAACCACTATCAGTTTTAGTGTTCCGAAAGAATCTTTCGTAACAATAAAAATTTATGATGTAACCGGAACTCTGGTGAAAACTTTAGTAAGCGAGAACAAAGTGGTTGGCAATTACAAAGTAACATTCGACGCTTCTGCACTTGGCAGTGGTGTTTACTTCTACCGCTTAGAAGCCGGCGATGTAGCTATCACCAAGAAGATGATGCTTCTGAAGTAACGGTGGAAGATAATCTAAAAGTAAATTAAACAGGCGCACACTAATGTTTAAATCGCATTAATAACCTGATTAAATTAACTAATAAAAATCTTTAAAAACTAAAAACGGATCAGCCCCAACAGCTGATCCGTTTTTTTTTACAAAAAATATGATCGTTGATTAAAAAATATTTTTGAACTATGAAGTAAATCCTCACTATTATAAAACCAATATCACAATTTTATAACTAAAGCTTCAGTAAAATATTATGTCAAACTCGTCACTGTCATTACTGAACCCAAAATCTTACCGTATCCAAAAACCTTATCTCAAGAATCTCAGGGCTATATACGGGTATTATATGAAGCAAAGAATATATCTAAGAGTTGAAAGTTTCTGAAAATAAGGAGGGAAAAAACTAAGGGAAGTAAAATCATCTGTTATTTTGGTTTATATTTTTCTGTGGAAACATATTTATTTTGCACTTTTATCGCAGTTAAACACGGCGTTTCCGAGTTAGAAATATGTTAGAAAAATCGCTAAATTAATAGCAATTTATCATAATAAATCAGGACATGAAAGAGAAAAATTTTCCCGTAAACCCTTTATTTATAAGCACTTATGCTTCTTTGTGTTTCCCCTTTTGTGGAGGTGGCGGGAGTCGAACCCGCGTCCGAAATTGAGGATCGAAGAATATGCTACGCGCGTAGTCAGAGTTTTAGTTTCATTCCGTTTGCTCCCACTGACCGGATCGCACGGCTAATATCCGGTGAGAAGTTCGCCTTTCCTACCCGGAGATCGGATCGGCTATCGTACTAAATCGACGCTCAATACAGAAACAGTACGAAGTTTCTGCAAGAACGGCAGCCTAATTAACTAAGCTGCGAGGGCGTAATTTTCGCCAGTTATGTTTTTACCGCTGTTTATCGTGTCTGCGGGTAACACGGCACGCAATTCTAAGCTCCTTCCAACCCCGTCGAAGCCAGTTTCACCCCCAAAAGTAATTCCTGCAAAAAAAAACAACTAAGAAATTTGGGTTTACGGCAACAGAATACCTGAAGCCCCCCAAAGTATTTGTGCTATGAATTAAACAATCCACTGCACATTAGACATTCCACCGCACATCTTTGTTCCCTGTAATTTTGTTCTCGTACCTTGCGGCGGTGAACAAAAAATCGGAAAGTCTGTTCAGAAATATAACGATATTTTCGTTTATCTCCTCTTCACGGGCTAATTTCACTACCATTCGTTCGGCTCTTCTGCAGACGGTTCTTGCAAGATGAAGTGCAGCCGCACCTTTGCTTCCGCCCGGAAGTATGAAGTGTCGCAGAGGCTCTAACATACCAGTGTAGCGATCTATTAAATTTTCCAAGTCCGTTGCAAAAATTTCTTCAATTTTCGGAAGTTTTGCCGCTACCCTCGAGTTTGGATCAGGCGTTGCAAGATTTGAACCCACCACAAACAGCCTGTTCTGAATAATTTGCAGATTTTCAATCAGTTCTTCGCTTTTAAGTTCACTAATTGCCACACCGATAACTGAATTAAGCTCGTCAACGGTGCCGTAAGCGTCAATCCTTACACAATCTTTATCGACACGCAAGCCGCCGTTTAAGGCAGTCTTACCGCGATCACCCGTTTTGGTATAAATCTTCATTTATCTCGCCAATTTTCTACATTAATAACAATCACAGGAGGTTATAGTTCAATTTTGATTTTCAGAAGTGGAAATAATAAGTTGTTCGCAGAAAAAAAACAAATTTGACAGTGAAAGTGCCAAAACCCTAAATCCTCCGGTTAAAGGCAAAGCAACAACTCGGGTCAGGTAGTTAAAGTGCCAAAACGCGAAAATCCGCGGGTTAAAGGCAAAGCAACAACTCAGGTCGGGTAATTAAAGTGCCAAAACGCGAAAAATTTTTCAGTTAAAGTGCGTGATCCTTCAAAAGTTAAAGTGCCTGATCCTTCAAAAGAGGAAATTCTTTAACGATTACTTCACCCTTTTCGAAAAACAGCTTTTTCCCCGGAGTCATGTGCGTTTGTTTCACTACTCCAACCGCCGCTCGTGAACCGTTATGGCTTATTGACGAAACCGTAGTCAAAACCCCAACTTCTTTGCCTTCCTCATCCGTTAAGAAAACAGGAAGAGCGGGTAAACGATGCAGCCCATCGCCACGGCTCTCTTTTGTGCTCCCCGAATCGCTCGCCGAACCGGGTGCACCACCCAATGCAGCAGGCTCTTCCCCTAATATGGCGGGCGCACCCTTAAATGCAGCAGGTGCACCACCCAATGCAGCAGGCTCTTCCCCTAATATGGTGGGCGCACCATTAAAATCGGCAGGCAAAGCAGAACTCAAAAATTCCCCCGAAACCACCTCTAAAGGTACAAACTTACGCTGCACACGCTCGAAAAACTCAGGTCGCAAAAGCGTATCCCTCCCGATGAAATTCTTCTTCCCCGACGCCACTTCATCCGTCAGCTCAATCTCAAACGGGTGAAAAATATCAACAATTTCAGCAGCCCCCGGCACAACCGATTTAATATTCAACTCAGTAATCGCCTCTTCACCCACAAACCCAAGGGAAAAAGGTCCCTGATACTCCAGAACAAAGTTCGTCAGTTTTTTAATCGCAGTTTCACTTCCGTAAATCAGGTATCGGTCAATCTTACCGGCAAACCGATACTTCAGCAACGAAAAAACCATCTCCTCAAACTCGAAGAAATACACCCTTTCCGGTTCCTCATCAATAATCCCCGAGATAAGAATAGTAGCCGATTCCGCCTGCGGCCCATACACCTCGAGCGCACCAATCGTACCGGTAACATCTGTAACCGTAACCTCATCCTTAGCGATGTAGCGGTTTATCCAGCGCGTTAATTTTTCCGAACAGTTCACGCTGCCGAAAAGAAGAATCCTATCTGTCTCAGTAACTACGAGCACCGAGTCAATAATGCCCCCCCTGTCGTTACAAAAGATAGTTCTGCGACACTTCCCCACCTCCAAATCGAGCAGATTATTGGTAGTCAGTCTGTCAAGGAAAATCAGGGCATCTTTGCCGGTCAGTTCAATCGTGCAAAAAGCGGAAATATCCCTGAAAGCAGTGCCGTTTTCAATCAAATTTTTTTCGTGTGAAGTGCCGCCGGGTGTAAGTTCGAGTGCGCTGCTGCTCCCCCGTTGGGCATAGTTATAACCTTTTTCCTCAAGCAAATCCTGAAGTGGTGAGCGTGCGGTTCGCGGGCTTGCGTTTCCCCGCAATGGGATAGCACCCGCAGTGTGCGAAAATCCAAAATTCGGACTGTTTGATCTAATACTCATAGTCGGATCTGTTTTAGATGATATTAATGATGATATAAATGACGATTCAAATGATGGTTTTCTTGCAGCTTGCAAATCTGCCCGCACCTCACTTCATTTCTCCAAAGAAGTGAGGTGCAGAGTAAAATAAATAAATCAGTATCTCGTAACTTTTTCCGGGTATCTGGTATTCACATAGAGCGAATCCATCCAAATGTAGGTTACGGTATCAATCAGCGTGATAATCGTATCGTTATCGCGGTAAACAAATTCAATATAGTCGGGGTACTTATCTCCGTTTGCGTCGGTCATAATTCGTTTTTGGTTCACACCTTCATAAGTAAGCAGCAGGTGCGGTTTGCTCTTAAAACCGTCAACAAAGAAATAGTTGAAGTACTCCGTTGAATTTCTCGGTTGAAAGTAGAAATCAACTT
This sequence comes from Ignavibacteriaceae bacterium, assembly GCA_008933765.1. Taxonomy (GTDB): domain Bacteria; phylum Bacteroidota; class Ignavibacteria; order Ignavibacteriales; family Ignavibacteriaceae; genus UTCHB3. Next base: position 14,697 of record WBUK01000003.1, read on the forward strand.
TTACATACGGAATATTTTTAGCCGCCCAGTTCTGCATACTAAGCGCTCTGAACCCGCCATGCGAAGGGGTATATTTCTCCCAAAGCCGTGTGAAGTTTCTTCCTTCAGTTTGAAACCCGGTCATGAAGAAAAGTGCAGTACCTAAGCGGGTTGAATCGTAATCGATGAAGCTTTGGTCGTATCCGATAACATTTTTTATTTCTATCAACCTGTCCCGTTCCATTCCTTCACGGGAAGTGGCAATAAGCGCAAACACCAATTTGCCTGATGATTCTGACCTGTAAATAACCGCAGCGGGGGGAATATCACTCGAGTTCGGTATGTCTTCCTTAACAAGATAACTCCCCTTTGGATAACTCTTGATTACCGCTTCAATCAGGTCTATAGTATCACCGGGGAACCGGTTTTTCGTCTGGCGTTTCCTTTTAGCCAAATTATACTCCTGAATCGAAAGGTCTTTATCCGGCTGATCTTCCACAAGGTCAGTGCTCGCAGTTGAGCCGACATCCGTCGGGTCATCACTGACAGAATCACTTCCGCCGCAACCGGCAAAATGTATTGCGCCGGCGTAAAAAATGACAAAAAGAATAAAATATTTTAACTTCATGATGTAATCATCCTGTTATAGTTTAGCAAATTCCTGCATGAAATAAGCCGAACTGATTACCCCCAGTTTGAAGTGGTTAAGGTCAAAATGTTCATCAGGTGAGTGAAGATTTTCCGTATTCAAACCTAAGCCCATTAACACGGTATCGGCACCGAGAATTTTCTTGAAATCTGCCACAATGGGAATACTTCCACCTTCACGCTGATAAACAGTTTCTTTTCCGAAAGCTTTGCTTAAAGCCGTAGCTGCAGCCTCCACCGCTTTCGAACCTAAAGGAACTAAACACGGTTCGCCGCCGTGCACCGAAGAAACTTTAACTTTCACCGATTTCGGTGCAATGCTTTTTACGAACTTCTCGAAAAGTTCACCGATCTTTTCAGGGTTTTGGTTGGCAACTAACCGCATACTTATTTTTGCGCTCGCTTTAGAAGGAATCACAGTTTTTGCACCTTCACCCTGAAAGCCGCCCCAGATGCCGTTACAGTCGAGCGTTGGTCGTGCACCTGTTCTTTCAATCACGCTGTAGCCGGCTTCTCCCTGCAGTTCTTCCACATCCAGGTGTTTTTTATACTCATCCTCGTTGAACTCAAGTTTGGCAAGGTTATCTCTTTCGGTTTGTGTAAGCTCAACCACATCATCGTAGAAACCGGGAATAGCAACGCGCCCCTGGCTGTCGTGCATCTTAGCTATCATTTGCGCCAGAATATTAATCGGGTTTGCAACAGCGCCGCCAAAAGTACCTGAATGAAGGTCGCGCCGCGGTCCCGTAACTTCCACTTCCATATAGCATAACCCTCGCAGCCCGTAAGTGAGGGTGGGCAGCATCGGCGCATACAAGGCTGTATCTGAAACAAGCACTACATCACAGGCGAGCATCTCTTTGTATTCTTCAAGGAAAGGTGCAAGGTGCGGGCTTCCGATTTCTTCCTCACCTTCGATAATAAATTTAACATTCAGTGGGAGTTCGCCTTCGGTTGCGTTCAGCGTTTCGATGCTTTTAACATGCATAAAAACCTGCCCTTTATCGTCGGTGGCGCCTCTTGCCCATATTTTCCCATCCTTAATCACGGGTTCAAATGGGTTGCTGTGCCAGAGTTCAATCGGATCAACCGGCTGCACATCATAATGACCGTAAATCAGAAGTGTTGGCGCGTCTTTGCTTTTTATTTTTTCACCAAAAACAACGGGGTGCCCCTCGGTTTGAAAAATTTTCACATTCTCAAGCCCCGCTTTTCTCATTTTTTCCGCTGCAAATTCAGCGCACTTTTGCATATCTTCCTTTTTCTCAGGAAGTGTACTGATACTTTCGTACCGCAAAAAATCTTTCATTTCATCGATAAATCTGTCGATGTTCGATTCTACAAACTCTTGTATCTTATCCATTTATTCCGATCTCCAGGACCAATTGTTTTTAAAAATGTGAATTGTTCTCAGTTAAAAAACAAAAATCATAATAATCAAGCCTCAGCATTGAAGTTTTCAAAAAATTGTTCTGCTGTTGTTAAAACGATAATTGCTATATTTAATTTTTTAATTTCATTTAGATTACAAATTTAACCAGAATTTTGCTGTTAACAAATAAGGAGCTTGCCGAAAGGCATAAATGATTCTAAGTTTTTATGTAACCCGGAAATTTTTTATACCGTTCCTTTTTTCAGTTTTTTCACTCTTTTCCGTTTTTATCCTTCAGTTTTTAATGAGATTTTCGGATCAGTTGGTTGGCAAAGGTATAGATACAATATTAATTGTGGAACTGATAATCTACAATTTAGCCTGGATGATGGTGCTGGTGGTTCCGATGTCGGTGCTTGTTGCAACATTAATGGCGTTCGGCGGGCTTTCTCAAAACAACGAAATAACTGCCATAAGAGCCGCCGGTATAAGCATTTACAGGCTGTTACTCTTTCCCATTATCCTCACTCTCGGGTTGGTTTGGTTCCTTATCTATTTCAATAACGAAGTGTTGCCCGATGCTAACCACAAAACCAAAAACCTGATGTGGGAAATTACCGCCACAAGACCGGCACTTTCGATCGTACCGAATGTGTTCATGACGGATATTATGGGCTACGCTATTTTGGCAGAAAAAGTTACGCAAGACTCCAACAAATTGGTGAATGTAAAAATTTATGACAACAGCCGCTACGGCACTGTTACTATTTTAACTGCTAAAAAAGGTGACCTTAATTTTAATGAAGACCGTTCAAAATTATTGATGAACCTTTACGATGGTGAAATACACGAGCAGGGTGAAAAAAGTTATTACAGAAAGCTGAAGTTCAAAAAACACGCTCTTCTGATGAACTCAGAACAGTTTTCCATCAAAAAAATTACCGATGAATATCGCTCTGACCGCGAACTTAGCATCCCGGAACTGAAAGCGAGATCAGACAGCTTGAAAAAAGTATTTGCTGAGCATGTTCAGATTATGAAAACTTTAGCGCTCCCCTTTTTCTATGGCGATTCCGTCGGCAGAGCAGCACCTGCAATGAACACCGGGGATAGTGGCTCGGAAATATGGGTTACCCGTCTGCAGGGCAAAGTTCAGCAACAAATCAACACAATTGAAACTACACTTACCGCCCTGGCATATCTGAAAACGCAAATTAATGCTTACACCGTTGAGGCTGATAAAAAATACTCGATTCCGGTTGCGTGTCTGGTGTTTTTGCTCCTTGGCATCCCACTCGGTATGATGACGCGGCGCGGCGGTTTCGGCGCAGCTGCAAGCATCAGCCTCTTTTTCTTTCTGCTGTACTGGGCGTTTCTTATCGGCGGTGAAAAACTTGCCGACCGGGGGATGGTTTCACCTTTTATAGGGATGTGGGCAGCCAATTTTCTGCTTGCCTTCACGGGGGTTTATCTGCTTTATCGCGCCGTCAGGGATAATGCTACGATAGAACTTTCAATATTCACTCGGTTTATTCCGAAACGGTTCAGAAAGGGAATTGCTGATGTACAAGATTCTTGACCGCTACATCATAAAGAGTTTTATTTCTGCTGTTTTTTACGGTTTGCTCTCTTTTACTGCAATTTTTGTGATTATCGATCTGATGGAAAAATTGGATACATTTATCGATAATAACCTTTCTCTGCTGATGGTACTGAACTACTATTTGGTGTTCACGCCGGAAATAATTAAGCTTATGACGCCGGTTGCGGTTCTTTTTGCCGGCTTATTTACTGCCGGCAAGATGGCAAATAACAACGAACTTACCGCAATTAAAGCAAGCGGGGTTTCTATTTATCGTTTTATGCTCCCTTTCTTTCTAATCTGCACTCTTATTTCTGTGGTGCTTTTTTGGTTTGGTGGATTTGTAGTGCCCGAAGCAAATGTTAAAAGAATCGATTTTGAAGCTCAACAACTGAAGAAAGACCCAGCTTCTGTTATCAGTAATCTCTACTTTCAGGAACCGCCTGATAAAATAGTGAGCATTAACTACTTCAACAACGAGAAATTGGAGGCTTACAAAGTTGGCGTGCAGTACTTTGATACCGCCAATTCAATAAGAATGACTAAAAGAATTGACGCCGAAAGGATGGAATATTCACCCAAAAATAAGACATGGACTGCTTACCAGGGGAATCTAAGAGTTTTTGGAAAACTGAGCGATAAACTCACACATTTTGTCCAAATGAAATTGGAGGATCTGAAGTTTGTTCCTGATGACCTGCAAATAAGGCAACAAAAACTTGAAATACTTACAAACGATCAACTAAAAAAGTTAATTGAGGATACTCGCAACGCCGGATACGACACCCAAAGGGCGGAAATTGAGTATTACTCCCGGTTTTCTTTCCCGGTTACGGCGATAATTATTATTATATTTGGGTTGCCGATATCTGCCGTCAAAAGGCGCACCGGACTGGCTCTCCAATTTGGGGTTAACATTCTTATCACTTTTATCTATCTCAGCATAATGCAAATAGTTACCGCTCTGGGTAAGAACGGCTCGCTCGACCCACTGCTGACAGCCTGGCTCGTCAATATCATTTTCTTTTCAGTGGCACTTTTTAATATTACCAGAGTAAGGGGTTAGATTTGGCGCTATTGGCAACCGGAAAATTTCGCAGAAAACCGGAACCGGCGATTTTCACTGATATCTGATTTGCTGTTTTTAGAAAACTTTAATGGATAATTTTCACCGAAAACTATAATTGGCAAAAATTATGGAACTTAGAACTGCAGGTAATTACTCCCTAACCGTTAAAATGGGCAACTGGGGCAATTTCGACTATTTCGAGGGCGCTCATGTTGAGCTTGGCATTAAGGCTCTGATATTCATTTCTAAAACTGACTGCGAGCCTGTTCCAATTGATCCGCTGAAATCCCTGAGGAAACGAAATATTAACGGAGTTATGAAAATTTATGATATCTTTTTCCGGTACGATCGGTTAGTGGTGGTTACCGAACCGGCTCCGAGGGGTGCCATGTTCGATTATTTTTACAACTTACACGCAACCCTCGATCAAATAACAGCAATAGATTTGGTGCTTAAAATTCTTGCACCACTTCAGAAACTTCACGCGATGAACGATGCCGTCGGCTATATGGATGAAAGTTCCGTTTTCTTCTTTCAGGGAGATAATGTTAAAATTGGCGGCGACTGGTTAATCCATTACGAAAACCTTAAGGCTGTTTCCCGGTTTGAACTTGCCCCCGAAGATTTGTTCGAAGCCAAAATCAGGGATATTGCCAGGTGTGGTTCAATTTTATTCCGCTTGGTGAATCAGGAAACCTTAAGACAAAATAACCCGAGTTATAAAAAGATACTTCAAAGCAACCCTGTGGATATCCACCCGACACTTCTGGAGGTGATACAAAAGTCGGTTAATCTCCAAACACCGCGATACGAAAACGCCTCCGAAATGATCGGAGAACTTAAAGCTGTAAAAGAAATTTTACAGTCAAAGGGAATATAGCAGCTGATCCATCCCCACTCTTTCTCGGTTATTTTACTTGCGCCTGTCCATGATCTCTTCCGGTCAAAATCTTGCGCGCAAACCTGAAGCAGCAAGAAACCGTTTATTTTATCCTGCAGTAACTCTGCATTATTTAAAACAAAAAAAGAGGCGATTCCTTTTCAGAAAAGCCTCTTTTTTGCGCTTATTTGCAATTTTTTGAAATCATATTTTCATTGCATAACCGGTTATTTCAGCAACATAAGCTTCTTCGTGAACGATTTATTACCCGCTTCTAACCTGTAGATGTAAACACCTGAAGGCAGTTGTGAAGCGTCAAATTTAATCGAGTAAATACCTGCTCCGTAGTAGCCGTCAGCAAGAACTGCAACCTCCAAACCGGTGGCGTCATAAACCCTGAGGGAAATCTGAGCCGATTCCGGAAGCTCGAATCTGATTGTCGTCAGCGGATTAAAGGGGTTCGGATAGTTCTGAGAAAGAACAAAATCTGAAGGAACACCCTCTTCTTTTTCAACATCGGTAGTTACTTTCGTCTTAAATCTGAAAGGTTCCGACCATGCACCTTGCCCAAAACTGTTGCTTGCCTTCACGCGCCAGTAGTAGATTCTGTTCAACGATAGTCCACTGTATGCCGCCGTCGTATCGGAAGTGCTGCCGATATTCAACACAATAGACTGTGGATCAAACACATTTGTGCTCGAAAGCTGCACTGAATATGATGTTGCAACCGGGTTCGAATGCCAAACCAGAACTGAATCCAAACCGACATTTGTGGTTTTATCAGCCGGATAAAGCAATTCGGGTGCAGCAGGCGTTGCAGTGGTAAACGAGAAAGGAGCAGACCAGGCACCAATTCCCGCTGCATTTTCCGCACGGACTCTCCAGTAATAGGTTTGTTCGCCTTTTAGGTTCGCAAAAACTGCAAAGGTATCCGTAAGTGCTTCTGCACCAAAAATTATCAGCGAATCAAATGAGGGGTCTTCACCCACCTGAAGCGTGTAGTTTGAGGCACCAAGCAGGTAGTTCCACCTTACAACCACAGTATCCCTCTGGCCGCCCGCACCGTTTGCCGGCTGTGCAAGCACAACAGCTGAAAGCGGTGCCACCTGAACAATATTGCTCGGCAGGCTTTCGTTGAAATTCCTGTCTAACGAGGTAACTGCAAAATAGAAAGTAGTCGGCTGTGAAGCAGGTTTCGGTCGGGTTATTCTGCTTCCCACCACATCCTGAATATTTCTGCTGTTTTCATAATCCTGCGGTGTTGGGTTCGGCGTTGTGAATCTATATACCGCATATCTCGTAGCCGTGTCACCGTCGGGTGCAACATTTGGCTTATCCCAAATCAGCGCAGAGGTTCCCGTTCCGGATACTCTTTCAAAATGCAGATTCTGCGGTGGATTCGGCGGAACAATATCCTTCCAGTCCATCTGAGGCGGCAAAGCCACAGTGTTATAAAGGTTAGATTTCAGGGAATCAGCAAAACCTTTGAAATTGGAAATAAAATCGGAAGACCTGAAGAAAACGCTGCCTCCAACTTTCGGGTTTGCCCTGTTCGCCCTAATCTGGTTGTGGATTTCGCTCGGGTTGTTCCAGTTCGGAATTCTGTAAGTAGCCTGCCCCGGGTAGAAATGGCGCCCGTTTCGCGCAACCGAATCAGCCCACCAGGGCATCAGCTTGCCGTAATCCTGCCCTCCGCCAAAGGGCCAGTAAAGCTGTGGTGTTAAATAATCAACCGCTTTATTCTGCAGCCAGTTAATAGCATCGCAATAGATATCAGTATAAGCATTCAGCCCGGTTATTCCCGGTGGCACGCCGTTTTTCCAGATTCCAAACGGGCTCATCCCGAATTTAACCCACGGTTTATAGAAGTGCGTGCTGTCGTTAATCGCTTTAATCAGAATGTTCACATTGTCGCGGCGCCAGTCACCAATGTTTGAGAAACCTCTCGGATACTGCCGGAAAGTAGCCGTATCCTGGTAGGTTATCTGATTCGGTGGATATGGGTAGAAGTAGTCATCCATGTGAATCCCGTCAAGATCATATCGTTTAACCACATCCAGAATAACCTGCAGCACATAATCCCTCACCATCGGTAAACCCGGGTTAAGGAATTTGATGTTTCCGATGTGGATCGCCCAGTCAGGATGTCTTACTAAGATATGTTTCGGGTCAAGGTTATATCCGCCTACTGATCTTTCAGCTCTGTAAGGGTTGAACCAGACATGAATCTCCATTCCCCGCTTATGAGCCTCTTCAATAGCGAATTGAAGCGGATCATAATCAGGAGCTAACCCCTGCTGCCCGGTTAACCAGAATGACCAAGGTTCAAGATCCGAGGGATACATCGCGTCGCACTCACTTCTTACCTGAAAAATTACCACATTAATATTGGCACTTTTTAAAGAATCAAGCAGAGTGATCAGCTCATTTTTCTGTTTTGTGGAGTTTAACCCGCGTGTTATGGGCCAATCAAGGTTTGTAACCGTGGCTATCCACGAGGCTCTAAACTCTCTCTTCGGGTTCTGAGCGTTAAGCCCCACAAACCCCAACAGAAGGATCAGGAACAAAATTTTAACATTTTTCATTGTACCTCAACTCATTAACTTAGGTTTTCAAATATCAAATTTACTACAAAAATAATTTAAAAACACTATCCGTGAAAAAATCAATCAGCTATCTGCTAATCTCGTTATTTTCGTTCGCAATAATAATTATATTTTATGGTTGCAAAGATACGATAAATCAGGCAGATGTTGACGCAGTAATTATCCCGGCACACAATGTATCGTATCAGGCGCACATTCAGCCCGTTCTTCTGGTGAAGTGTGCATTCTCCGGTTGCCACGACGATCAGTCCCGCGCAAATAATTTAAGTTTCACAAATTATTTCACCACCGTGGAAGATATGGCGGTCGTGGTCCCTTACGAGCCACAAAACAGCAAAATGATCTGGGCTTTAATGGGAACCGGTGCCTTCAAGATGCCACCGCCACTCTACCCGCCACTTACCATGAACCAAATTGAGGGCATCCGTACCTGGATCGCCGAAGGCGCAAAAAATAACTGAATTTTGGCTTAAATCCAGCCTTCTTTCTTATACCACTCAATGGTTCTTCTTACCCCTTCTTCAAGCGACACTTCCTGCCTGAAACCAAAATCTCTCATTGCCTTTGCCGGTGACGAAACCCAGTGCTTCTGAACCAAATCCCGCGCTTTTTCTAAATTTAAGGTTGCCGGTTTACTGCTGAATACCGAGAAAAACTGGGCAATAGCCGCTACCGTGTAAACCATAAAATGCGGAAATACTAACTTAACGGCACCTCTGCCGAATATTTTTTTCGTAACTTCACCTACTTCGTTCCAGGTGTAAACTTTTTCACTGCTGAGGAAATATACCTCGCCTGAAGATTTTGGGCTTAAAGCCGCTAAGTAAAGCCCGTTTACTACATCGTGTACATGCAACAGCGAGAGCGTTTTTTTGTCAAAACCTACCTTCGTGAAAAGACGCTTGGCATAAGTTTGGAAGAATATCCCCACTTCTGTGTCCCTTTCACCATAAATTGCCGGGCACCTGAGAACGGTAACGGGAAGTTTATCTTTATACGAAAGCACCAAGTTTTCCTGCTCTAATTTGCTCCTGCCGTATGTGGTTATCGGCTTGGTTTCTCTCTCTTCTGTGATGGGCACGCCATCAGGTGAGGGACCCGCTGCTGTTTGGCTGCCGGATACAACAAACTTCTCGACCGGCACTTCCGATTCAATTACTGCCTCCAACAAAGTTTTTGTGTTGCCAACATTTGAATCGAAATACCCTTGCGGCTTTTTCGATTTCACCGTACCGGCAATGTGAAAAACCAACGAACAGCCTTCAATCGCTTTTTTAAGTTCTTCTTTATTACCCAAACCGGCATTTATCAACTCAACCGGTTTTCCTTTCAACCACTGCAGGTTACTCGTCTTTCGTACTATACATTTTACACGGTAACCTTCAGCCAAAAGCCGGTCAACAAGGTGGCTCCCTACAAACCCGTTTGCACCCGTTACAAGGGCTGTTTTTTCACTCATTTTAATTTCTGAAATTTATAATTGAACAATGACTCATTTAATTCACTAATATCGTTGTAACTTCAAATAAAATAAGTGGTTATAACGATTTTTTTGTATATCTAACAAAGTAAATTTATATTCGAACTTTAAATCTAACTATTTTTCTTTATTTACCAGATTAACAATCTTAAAAAATCCCCCCGGAGGAAATTTGAGCTTATTCGACAAATGTAATGAATTTACCAGAGCTGATGATATTAAAGAACTCGGATTGTATCCATACTTTAGACCTATTGAAGAAAATGAGGGACCTGTAGTTCAAATTGAGGGGAAAAAAGTTGTTATGGCAGGCTCGAACAATTACCTCGGGCTTACCGCACACCCTAAGGTTAAAGAAGCCGCTATTAAAGCCGTTGAAAAATACGGAACGGGCTGCTCAGGTTCCCGTTATCTTACCGGAACTCTCGATATGCATGTTGAACTTGAAGAAAGGCTCGCCCGCTTTTTCAAGGCTGAATCGGTGTTGCTCTATTCAACCGGTTTCCAGACTGCGCTCGGCGTTATACCAACTTTGGTTCAAAAGGGTGATTATGTGGTTTCCGACAAAGATAACCACGCTTGTATTGTTACCGGAAATCTGATCGCCAAAGGCGGGATGGCGGAAATGGTGCGGTATAAACACAACAATATGGACGATCTCGAAAGAGTGATATCTAAACTCCCCAAAGATGCCGGTAAACTGATCGTTAGCGATGGTGTTTTTTCAACCGGTGGAGAAATTGTTGATTTGCCCCGATTGAACGAAGTGGCTAAAACTTATAACGCTCAAATTTTGATTGACGACGCTCATTCTGTCGGTGTTATTGGTAAAGGCGGAAGAGGTACTGCCTCCGAATTTGGGCTTGAAGACCAGATTGATATGGCAATGGGTACTTTCTCAAAAACTTTTGCTTCACTCGGCGGGTTTGTTTACGGGCCCGAAAGAGTGATTAACTACCTGAAACACCACTCGCCTGCTTTGATTTTCTCGGCTTCGCCAACTCCCGCTTCGGTGGCTTCGGCACTTGCAGCGCTTGATATTTTAGAAGCCGAACCCGAAAGAGTTACAAAATTGATTGACAATGCAGAATATGTAAGAACTAAATTCAGAGATGCCGGTTTCACGGTTACAGACGGAAGAACTGCCATCGTCCCCGTTATCGTTGGCGATGATGGACTTGCATTCCAGATGTGGCGGAAACTATACGATAACGGCGTGTTTGTAAATGTCTTCATTTCACCGGGCGTACCTCCGGGAAGACAAATGATGAGAACTTCCTATATGTCTTCGCACGAAAAAGAACATTTAGACTACATCGTGGATACATTTAAGAAAGTCGGAACCGAACTGGGGATTATCTGATCCTGAATTTGTTATCATTTGATCTCTATTTCGGTTTTATCTGTTCATCATTTTTGGTGTCATCTGAACCTGATTAAGCATACAAAACATAATTTGGAAAAGGCTGTCTCAATACAAAATATCTGACGGCCTTTTTTTTTAATTATCGCAACATTTACGAAAAGAGATTATTAAGAAAGAGTTCACCCGCTACTTAATAAATGATTGCTTTTTTTACCGGCTGATTCAACAGAGAATATCCAACCGTTTTTTTTGTTAAACACTTTATTCGTAACTTTTAATTTTGTACCAAAAAAAATTTGGAAAAGCGCAATGAGCACCATCGAGATAAGAAAAATCGAAACACCTTCTGAAATTATGAAATTTATCAAATTTCCGTGGAGGATTTATAAGGATGAACCAAATTGGGTACCACCGCTGATAATGGACAGAAAAAAAATTCTCGATAAGAAAAAAAATCCATTTTTTCAGCACGCCACTTCAGAATATTTCATGGCTTATAGGGATGGCGAACCCGTCGGCAGAATCGTGGCAACCGAAAACGATCTGCATAATGAAGTTCACGAAGAAAAAATCGGTTTTTTTGGGTTTTTCGAGTGTATTAACGACCAGGAAGTGGCAAATGCGCTGCTTGATACCGCCAAAGAATGGCTGAAAAACAGAGGGCTTACTCTCATGCGCGGTCCCGCAAGCTTTTCAAGCAACGACGAGTGGGGTTTGTTGTTGCAGGGTTACGATGACCCACCGGTTCTGCTGATGCCCTACAACCCGCCCTATTACCACGACCTCCTTCTGAACTACGGCTGCGTTAAAGTTAAAGACCTTAACGGCTACAAAATTGTTAACGAAAAAATCACAAAAGTTAACAAAATCCCCAGAGTTGCAGCTCTTGCTGCAAAAAAATATAATGCCAAAGTCAGAAATATCAACCTAAAAGAATATCAAAAAGAGCTGGCAACTATCAAAAAAATCTGGAACGAAAACTGGGAAAAGAACTGGGGCTTCATTCCTTTTACCGAACCGGAAATTGACGCTATGGCTGAAGACCTGAAACAGCTTGCCACTCCCGAACTCGCTTTCTTTATCGAAATTGACGGTGAACCAATCGGGTTTTCTCTCACACTTTTGGACTATAACCAAATCTTCAAATATATGAACGGCAGGCTTTTTCCGTTTAACTTTATCAAAATGTTCACGAAAAAGAAAGAAATTAATCGCGTACGCATTGTGATGCTTGGCGTCGTTAAAGCCTGGCAAGGGCACGGTATCGATGCTATTATGTACGATAATATCATCAAACAGTCGGCTAAAATTGGCATTCACTTCGGCGATGCAAGCTGGATAGTTGAAGATAATCTTAAAATGGTGCGCGGTGCGGAAATGATGGAAGGTGAGCTTTACAAAGTATTCCGGGTGTATGATTACATTTTTTAAAATTTCAAACATTTCTTACAAAGATGTGTCGGTTTGATGTTTGCCTTACCCCCGGTTTTAACTTATTGAACCTTAACGGTTATATTCTGTGAATTTGTTCTGTTCTGTGAATTTATTCAAGCCTGTGAATTTACTCAAGCCTGTGAATTTACTCAAATCTGTGAATCTATTCAAATCCGTGAATAAACCAAAGCATAGTTGTGTATTTTTACCAAAGGTCAGGTGCATTGTTTTGCCTCTTAAAACCGTTTTGTTATCGTTTTTGTTTCTTCCGGCAATTGTACAGGGACAATACTCGATTGACGACCGTGCACTTGCAGAAGCTGCTTTCATCAGAGATGCCGGTGCAGCGGTTTTTGATAACTACCTAAGCTCAGATAACCCCGAACAGGTTAAAGCAGCGTTACTTGCTCTCGCAAATATCGGTGATACCACTCGCCACGCTGCGGTTGCTGCTTTGGATGAATCCCGGTTCTCGAGAGAGATCGCTTTTGTATTCGCAAATTCTGAGGCAAGCACCACTTCACTTAATTACTTGCGCAACAAATTAAATTCAGCCTCAGGAAGTGCAGCCGCTGAAATTTTTGCAGCATTGGGAAGAATTGGGGACTTAAACGACTTAGAAGCAATTCTTAATCAGCCCATAAACAATGATCTTAACCGAATCGAGGGGATTGCACTTGCTGTTGCTAATTTTGCTTTCCGGGGTATTCGATCATCAAATTCCGAAAAAAGTCTCCTTTCTTTGATGGAGAACGAGGATATTGACGGTGAAACCGGCTCGTTGCTTGCTTTTGCGCTTTACCGCGTAAAACCTACGGCAGAAGACGGCGAAAGAATTAAAAACCTTTTGTTGAATGTGCTGGAAGATGATGTTACGCCGGAAGAGGAAAATTTTGCAAAATATCTTCTTCAGAACCTGCGATTCTTAAAAATTGCGCCCTTCTCTGCTGAAGAAACCGTTAATATTATGAACTCGCTCGATTTTTCGCAGCAGACGGAAATTATTTCGCTCCTTTCCAACAGAGAATATGCTTCGGAAGATGAGTTGTCGCCTGTTTTGCAGTTGACCCAAAACGATAACGGAAATGTTGCTCTTGTGGCAACAACCTTATTGCGCAATCAGAACGCTAAAAAAGTGGTTACGCAGCAATCGATGCATAAATTATTGCAGTCGTTGGAATCTGCACCTTCAGGTTCTTTGCTTGCGGAAGAATTGATAAAAACTGTTTTTTATCTTTTCTCCGGTGGGGTTTCCGAAAAGTCAATGGATGAAGCCGGAGGCAACTCCACAGCCAACCAAGACCTTATCTCAAAAACAGACATCTGTAAAAAATACTCGAATAAACTTTCCCCTGCCTCGAAAGCTGCAATAATTGCCGCAGAACCTGAAATTTTCGGTAACCCGTTTGATTCGTTAGTAGTATTATACAATTCGGGGCAAGAGCCGTTAAAGTTTGCAGTTGCAACAGCTCTTGAACAGCTTAAAAAAACTTTCACTCAAAACCGCAATGAAGGTTCATCTAAAACACAAGGCAAAGAAAACAACTTCAAACTACAAATTGAAAAAATAAATTCTTTTGCACTTAGGGGTCTTTCATCCGGGCTCCCCTCCGTCGTTTCCGTTTTTTCGGAGGTTTTTGATTCAACATTTATCGCAGCAAACCGGGCACAGTTAAAAGATGTAATCCTGCGGGCAGTGAATGAAGACCTGCATAACCCAAACTTCTACGAGGCACATCAATCCATCGTAACACTTGCGGAAAAAATAGACAAAGATTTTGGTGATGAAATTAAATCACTCTTTCTTAACTCGGCCGTAAATTCCATTAAGGCACTTTCGGGAGAGAAAGTTGAAAGGCAACTGCTGCCAAATTTTGAGGAGATTTGGTATAACGCTTTCAGGTATCAATTTGCCGAAATTCAAACGGAATTTGGAACAATCAGGTTGGAATTGCTGCCACAATATGCCCCCGTTTCCGTCGGAAATTTCATTACTTTGGTACAAACTTCATTTTATCGCAACATTCTTTTCCACAGGGTAGTACCCGGATTTGTTATTCAGGCAGGTGACCCCTCAGGAACAGGTTGGGGCGGACCTGGTTACGACATAATTTCAGAGCTTTCACCATTGGATTTCCATACCGGGGCTTTTGGTATGGCAAGTGCAGGTAAAGATACGGAAGGCTCACAATTCTTTATTATGACCGGCAGCTACCCACATCTGAACTCCCGTTATACTCTTTTCGGATATGTTACCTCAGGTATCGATTCCGCAGTAAAAGTAACACAAGGGAGTAAAATAATTAAAATTTCGCTTTTCTAATTTAGCATCCGATTTCGCCGAGCTGATACAGAGACAACCACCCTGTTGCTTCATTTCAATGCCAAACACGACGGATATTAAAAGTAAACCCCGAGCGCTTTACTCTCAAATTATTCAAACTCCAACACCCTCAACTCCAAAACTTCAAACAACTAAACCCTCAACTCCAACACCCTCAACTCCAACACCCTCAACTCCAACGCTTCAAACAACTACACAGCAAGCACTAACACAGACACCTCACCACCTCAATACTTCCGTTATTTTTCACTAAGTTTGGAGATGTTATTTTTTAGATTTTTGATGAACGGATATTAGATGAAGATTGGAATTACCTGCTACCCCACCTACGGCGGCAGCGGAGTTGTGGCTACCGAACTTGGAGTTGAACTTGCGAAAAAAGGCCACGAAATACACTTTATTTCGTATGCTATACCCTTCAGACTTCACCACTACATGGATAATATTTTCTACCACGAAGTTGAAACAAGCACATACCCTCTGTTTGAATTTCCCCTGTACAGCGATGCGCTCGCAGGAAAAATGGTGGAAGTGATGAGATACGAAAACTTAGACCTGATTCATGTTCACTACGCTATTCCACACGCTACAAGCGCTTATATGGCGAAACAAATTTGCAGACAGCACCAGGATGTGAAAATTATTACAACTCTGCACGGAACTGATATTACCCTAATCGGTTTAGAACCCAGTTATATCCACCTCTTGAAATTTGGTATAATGGAAAGCGACGGCGTAACTGCTGTTTCCCGTTACTTAAAAGAAAAAACCATCACTAACTATGCCATTGAGAAAGAAATTGAAGTTATACCCAACTTTGTGGATACCGAGCTTTACACGCCGAAAGATACACCGGAGCTGCGTTGCCGCTTCGCTCCAAACGGCGAGAAAGTTCTGATTCATACTTCGAATTTCAGAACCGTGAAACGGGTTCAGGATACCATTAAAATTCTTGAAATTGTAAAAAAAGAAGTGCCCGCTAAGTTAATCTTAATCGGCGACGGGCCCGACCGTACCGAGTGCGAACGCTTAGCAAGAGAACTCGGGTTGGAAAAAGATGTTATCTTCCTCGGCAAACAGGATGCGCTTCCGCAAATTCTTGCGTGTGCCGACCTCTTTTTAATCCCTTCACAATCCGAAAGTTTTGGGCTTGCAGCACTTGAAGCAATGGCTGTTGGGCTGCCGGTTATCAGTTCAAGCGTCGGAGGGCTGCCCGAGGTTATCACTCATAATCATTCCGGCTTTATTGCCGAAATAGGCGATGTGAAAAGAATGGCAAAATACACGATTGACCTTCTTACTAACGAGAAAAAATACTCTATTTTCTCCGATAACGCTCGCGCTACCGCAGTGGAGAAGTTCTCAACCGAAAAAATTGTTCCCCATTACGAGAGTTACTACGAAAAAGTCCTCAACTCGTAAGAGAAAAGAATTTGCACGGGCACACGGAAGTGGTGCAAACGCCGGGGGCAATAATTCAAATGCCCGGCAAAATAGCGCCAAAACTCACGGAAATGGTGCAAACGCCGGGGGCAAAAACCATAAAGCACAAGGCAGCCGGCAAAACGGGCTTTTGAACGAGCATATTTCCGATTATTTACTGAAACTTTTCGGCGAGAACGAGCTAAACCGTTACATCGAATTGCTCGGCTCTCCAAGAAAATTAGCGATAAGGGTTAACACGCTAAAAACTACAACGGAGCGCCTTCAGCCGCTACTCGAAAAAAAATACAGTATTTTATCCTCGCTCGCCCCGAACCTGCCGAACGCTCTTTTGATTGAATCCGACCCTTCAAACCTGATCGGTAAGTCGTTCGAGCACCTGCTGGGCTATTATTATATCCAAAGCACTTCTTCGATGTATCCGCTGCACATCCTTCAGCCAAAACCGGGCGAAAAAGTGCTCGATCTTTGTGCCGCACCCGGCTCAAAATCCACTCAAATTGCCGCTATGATGGAAAACAAAGGGATGCTCGTTGTGAACGAAGTGCAGAGCGACAGGCTTCGAACACTTGCTTATAACATCGAACGGATGAATGTTGTTAACGCCGGCGTAATACAAAACAAAGGCGAGTGGCTCGGTGGCTATTTCCAAAACTATTTCGATAAAATTCTCGTGGATGTACCGTGCAGCGGGCTTGGAATTTTACAGAAGAAAGATGAAGTTAACAAATGGTGGAGCATATCTTCGATTTCCCGGCTGCTGAACCTGCAGTTGAGTTTAATAATCGCTGCTGTTAAAATGCTGAAGCCGGGCGGCGAGTTAGTCTATTCGACCTGCACACTAACCACTGAAGAAAACGAAGAAATTGTTAACAAGGTAATCGAAAAATACCCGGTAGAATTGCTGCCGGTTTCGATACCCGGTTCGGTTGAAGGCTTCACCAAAGCAGGTGAAAAAATACTTTCGGGTGAAATGAGGAAAACCGCACGAATACTGCCCTGGAGCGCCAATTCTGAAGGTTTTTTTATCGCAAAAATGACTAAAACTGCCCCAACCGAAGAGATAAAACAAAGCCCGGTTCCGGAAGCAAGAACAACAATTAAACCTTACAAAAAAGTTAAAGAACACTTTTCTTCCCTCATCTCTAACTTTGGGATTAGCCAAGATTTCTTTGATTCGTTCCTCTACCCTGATCACGGGAAACGGCTTTTTATGATTTCAAAGGATTGGGAGGATAACAGAACCGGCATTTATGAAAGAATCGGACTTAAAATCGGAGCGTACGATAAATCCAATCAACTGATTCTAAGCAGCATTGCGGCTCAAACCTGGGCGAAGTACATTACCAAAGGAATAATCGATTTGGATGAACCCGCAGACTTGCAAACATATATGGAAGGCGGCGTTATCAGAGAATACAGCTCCGACCTTAAAAACTCAGGTGCCGAGAGGCAGGTAGTAATCAGAAACAACGGCGAAATAATCGGGACAGGCGTGTTAACCGAAAAAGGGCTTAAAAGCAGATTCCCAAGAGGGCACAGAAATCAAAATTTCTCCTTCTGAGTGCTTAATAAGCACCAAAAGCACCACTTCATTTTATCGATTTAACAGTTAGTTTGCATAATTTTTCACTTTACAACAAGTAACCTATTGCACCGGCTCAAAATTTTAACTAATTTAGACTTTTAATCTGTAATATTATTCTAATCTTACGAAGGATTTGGCTGAATGCCCAAAGAGAAACTAATTAAAATCATGCTCGCTGTTGTTGGCGGAATACTTATCGTCATCGTGGGTTTAATCTTCATTTTTAAGGGTTCGGAGTATTCAAAAAAACAGCAAATTAAAGATGAATGTGAATTTTTAGCAAAAGACGCTCAAAAATACTATCAAAAACCGGCTTCAATGGGTGGCGGCAGCAATTCTTTCGTCGGTTGGTTTATTTCAATCAATCTGGATACAACAAAAGCAGCTGTTTATAAAGTCGTTTCCGCTGATCTCAATGAGGTGAGGGTATCTGCAACCGGAATCGTTAAAGGGAACGATAAAGATACCATTAAAATGCTTTTGGTTATTCGCCCCGAGGATTATACAATCTCTACAGTGGAAAACAACGACGCTTCAGGAGTGAAAAACAACGACGCTTCAGGGCAGGCGAATTAATTTTAAAATTTTATCCCCCTCTTTTATCTGCGGTTGAACGGTTATCAGCTTACCCTCTAAGAATTGTTGATATGTTGAGGCTGCCCGCTCATCCGCAAAATTTCCCGATGTGCCGATGTAAGGAACCATCCGGAACACACCTTTAGCAGGGTCAATGAAAAACCTTAAGAGTGTGCCGCGCTGTGTGTGTTTTTCACCCACAGGCAAAAACGGATTATTAAAGGCTGCAAACCGTGTGTCAAATGAACCACTTAACCCTGCCGGTTCAATCACTATGGCTTTATCCAAACCGCCAAGAAAGTTCCTCATAGCGTGCGCAGGGGCTATTCTGTTTTCTAACCCCCAAAGCCAGTTTATTGGGTCGTTTCCGTAATGCTCCGTCAAATCTTCAATTGCCTGACGGAAACTTATTCTGATCACTTCATCCCTGTCTTCTAATTCAGCAGTTTTTTCAAAATCAAATACCGGCGAGTACCTGTCTTCCAGAACTTGTTCAATTCTTCCAGCAGGTATCCCTCCGGCAGAAAGAAGAAGCTCAAGATCATCTTTGCCTAATTTACCTTCAAATATGTTCAGCGTGAAATATTTCAGAAAAACGGAAACAATCAGTGGCGCCTGAAGTGTAGAAAGATACTCGCCGCTCCAGCCTGAAATCACCTTTAGTGATTGCACCACAGTTGACTTCTCTTTCGCTCCTTTACCGTTAAATGCGTTTAAGATGTATGGAACAACAGATAAAGAAAAGTTTGAAGTTACATCGTTTACAACGAAAGAGGGCAAATCTTTCCCTTCAGGTGAACTCAAATATCCCCTCTCACTCGAGTTTAATCTTTCGTTGAAGAAGAAATTTTTACCGGATGAAGTTACTTCGCGAATGGATAAAACAGGTTCGTCACCTCCCCCGTTTTCATCTCTTTCTGAGCTTTTTGGTGGTTCATCCTCAGATTTATCCGATTGTTTCCCTTTCGGCTTTTTTTGTGCCTTCGGTTTTTTGCCCGGTTTTTTAGTTATTTTTTCTTCGTTATCATCTTTTCGGGGGATAAACTTTGCGGCATTTTTAGTTAACTTTCCCCCACCGGCAATCCACCAAAGGTCTGCATTGGCTTCACTTGAAAAATGCTTGTTTTCTAAATTCCCCAACCAAAGTGAGCACCCAACCTGTAAAAAGTTGAGGGGATCGAAGCCGGAAAGCTTCAGAGATTGAGCAATTTTATACTCATAAGTTTCTGAAGAGTCGCGGTTATACCCTGTTTCAGTGCCACCCTGCAGCAAGAAAACATTACCACCGGTGGCGACTCTAAGCTCAATTATTTCCGGTTCCTCACCTTTTATCCTGATCGTATCTTTAACTAAAACCAATTTATCGGGGTTCTTTTTGTCCGCAATTATCTCGTTATTCTCATCTAACCTTATTTCTTTCACTTCACGAATATCTTTCACTACCGTTTCAATCACAGAAAATTCATCACCAACCAAGCCGGCAAGTGGAACAGGCGAACCTGGAAGTGTTGCTACTGAACCCTTTCTCCCCTCTGCTTCAAAAACCACCTGATAAAATTTACCCGGAAAAGTAAACTGCGCCTGAAGATTAAGGAAGATGCCCTGTAAACCGGTAACTTCGCTGAGATCGATACCGGTGCTGTTTTGCAATGCGAGGGTTTTCCTCAGCCTGATTTCCTCTTTCAACCCCTCCTCATCAAACTCCGGAAGATCGGTAAAGAAAGAAGAATCACTCTCTTTTCCGAATACTAAGGCACTTTTCGCGGGACCGATCTTCTTCTTAACCATTGTTATAATATCGTCGGTTAAAAATTTATTCTCTTCGGTGTAGTTTTCGAGCAAAGAAAGCATAACCACATCAGCCGGTTCCCATTTTTCGGGTTTAATATTCAACGCTGCAAATTCATTCGGAAACACGGAAGATTCTGAAGTCAGAAAACCGTTAATTCCCGCGATATACGCATTAATTAAAGCTGTGGTTTCGGGGTCAAGTTCCTGAATCATTAGCTTCGCTCGTTGCGGAAACCGGAGCATTCTGAAATATTTATCGTACCCTAAGTTGCTTTTCCCGAAGTATTGCGAGAGCCTCCCTTTGCAGATAATCCTTTTAAACTCTAACCCAAGAAGACGGTCTCTGGCGTGAAGATAACCAAGCGCAAAAAGCAGATCTTTTCTGTTCCCTGCTTTAATAAACGGAAGGTTGTTTTCGCCCGTTGAAATGATTACCTCGCCCGTAAGCCCTTTTAGCGCCACTTCCCCCTCGTACAAAGGAACGGAAGAAAAAATTAAAGATTTAAAAAAGAAATAGACCACGCCGCCGATTATCACAACCGTGATTAGAGGTGCAATGATGTATTTTACTAAACTATTCATAAAATCAGAATTGATTAACAATCATAGAATGAAAATTGATTAACAATCATAAAATCAGAATTGATTAACGATGCCGAAGTGAATTTTGCCGTCGCGGAATGACTCACCGCTTGCCAGTGCGTAACTGACCGAAAGGAGACCTATACCGGTTTCAAAACTAATCCCAAACCCATACCCGGTTTTGAAAGCGCTTATTTCTTCGGCTCCGGTTTCGGAATTGCCACTCAACAGATAATATCCGCTGTCAAAAAAAGCGAAAACAAACGATCTTTGGGAGAGAAGATATCGGTATTCCAAGTTTGACCATGCAGTACGGTTCCCCCTGAATTGCTCTTCCCTGTACCCCCTGAGAGAGGCGTTTCCGCCTAACTTATAAAGATCGGAATCTTCTATAAGGTCTCCCTGTATCTCCCTTGCATGAACCCCAAAAGCCAGAATATTCCGGTTAAAAACTTGATAGTAAAGCGCAAGATCGAAAATTAGTCTTCTCAGATTTACCTGCAGTGTCTGCTCCGGTTTAATAAATTCAGCGGGTCCGTTTATCTTTTTATTTGATATCGAAAAATATGAAAAAAAATTAATACCGTTGGTCGGTGAGATGGGGTCATCACGGGTATCGTACCTAAGCCCAATACCGCCGGTTGTAATAGTTGAGTTAAAAACCGTAAAAACGGGTTTTTCATACAATGTAGGAATTACCGACTGGGAAGCAAGAGTAAGTGCAACTGAAAAATTTTCACCGGCATAATATTCTCCCGTTAACTCCAAAATCCTGTCAACATAGAGAGTATCCTGTTTTTTTTGGAAAAGCCTCGGGGATAAGTTCAATGGCAGCCCAAACACCCACGGCTCCATATATCGCAGGTCAAGCTCCTGAGAGTTTCTGCTGAGCTGCTGCCATTTAAACGAAAAATTGCGACCCGTGCCGAAAAGATTTCTCATATCAATGTTTACTAACCCCGTAATATATCCGTCATTTTCGTTTGCAGCCGGCGGAACATACCCAATTATCCCGTCGAAATTGTTTGTGGTGGTCTCTTTTACCGAAATTTTAAAAACTCCTTCGTCGCTCTCGGTAAAATAAAACTCGGGCGGGGGGACGGGTTCAAAAAAGCGGAGTTTGTTCAATTTCGAGGTAATTAAGTCGTTTTTTTCAGGATAATAAATATCGCCTGTTTTAATGTTGATTTCCCGAAGGATCACATCAGGGGAAGTGTCGGTGTTGCCTGTTATTTCAATTTTGTTTATTACGGCTTTCTTCTCCGGGTTTATTGAAGCATTTATTTCAGCAAAAAGTTCGGTTGAGTCATGGCTGTAATAAGTGATAACGGAATTAACGGTTATTTTAGCAAAGGGGTAGCCTTTGTTTTCCAAATTATCCAAAATTTCTGTAAAAACTCCCTTTATTTCTGCTTCATTGTATCGGCTACCCTCGATGAAAGAAATCCCTCTTACCCCTCTAAGCAGGAAATCGAGACTAAGGGAATCGGTCGCTTTTGATGGTGGAGCCTCCGGGTTTTGTGGTTGTGCTTTACCGTCCGGCAGTGATTCCCCGTTTTTGGGTTGCTCCGAAGGGTTTTGGGATTCCTCAGAAAGGTTTTGAGGTGCCCCCGCTACTGCGCTGCCTACCACCACTTTAAACTTCAAGGATTTGAGAACAGCAACAATTCCCGGCGTAATTTCAATTTTTAAGATATAAGAAGTTGTGTCTTTTTCTATGAGCGAAAGGTCAATTTTATGATCCAAATAGCCGATTGAATTTAACTTTTTCGAGATTAAACTTGCAGTGGTATCGGAATTGAATGAAGTAAAATCTATGGGAAGGAATAAACCAATTTCAGATAGTAATTCTTCTTTTGGTACTGGGCTGCCACCCGATAGCTCAACTTCTGTGATGCTTTGTGCAAACGAGACCGAAGAAAGAGCAAAAGCAAGCAGGCTAAACCATCTCATTCATTAGGTTCAGTTTTTTACCAATCGTTTCAATCTTTACTTCGGGAATTAACCGTTCGGCAGTTTTTGAATTCACTTCGCATACTTCCGTCATCATTGCATTAGCTGCGCCATACGCTGCGGCAATTTTCAGTGAATCGAGAATGGTTTCATCTTTGTAAAGACCGTAAACCAGTGCGGCAACCATTGCATCCCCGCTACCCGTTTCGTCACTTTTTGAAACAACCGGAGGTGTTATTTTGTAAACAAAACCATAGTGATTTGCAAAAAAGGGTTTATCACCATCAGTTAAAATTGAAATTTTCACGCCAAGGTTGTGGAAATGTGCAAGCGCTTTAATGGCAGCTTCTTCAGTTTCGATCGGGGTTTGCAGATATTCAGCAGCTTCTTTTTTGTTAAGGTGAAGCACCGTAGGTTGGTTGCCAACGGCTCGTTTTAACGATTCGCCGTATGTATCCAAAATTGCGGTTTTATCATATTTTCCGGCAACTTCAAGCCCATAGGCAAAAATTCCGTCACTTTCAGGTGAAGGGCTGCTGCCTGAAAAAACAACATACTCACAGTTTTGCATCATTTTTTCCAATTTTTGCCTGAATGCTTCAGCTTCCCGGGGTAAAATAATTGAATTTTGCCCGAAATAGTGGGTAACTTTCCGGTCGGTTTCTTCAATAACAACACTTCCAAACCTTGTTTCCGATTTAGTAGGAACGGCAGTGAAGTTAATTCCCTCAGTTGTAAGCGCCGCCCGAAGCCTCCTGCCGTGGTCGCCCCCCAGAAAAGTAAAAGCAATATTTTGCACACCAATTCTGTTAAGCTGGCGGCTTACATTTATCCCTTTTCCGCCGGCATAGTAAGAAAGTTTACCCCCTCT
Organism: Ignavibacteriaceae bacterium; assembly: GCA_008933765.1. Taxonomy (GTDB): domain Bacteria; phylum Bacteroidota; class Ignavibacteria; order Ignavibacteriales; family Ignavibacteriaceae; genus UTCHB3. Next base: position 38,261 of record WBUK01000003.1, read on the forward strand.
GTTTGCTGTGCCAATTTTTACATCATTGTAATGCAGCCTGTGCTCAATAATGGGATTGAGTGTTACCGTTAGGATCAAGCACCGCTCCTAATATCTGTACCTGTATTCACCGAAAAACGGAGTAACCAACCGATAGTCACCAAACCCGGTCTGATCAACAAACACAAATCTGCGGTTAATATCATAGTAATCCCAGATTTCATAAGGTTTGCTGTCATATTCAAAAGGATGTCTTTCGATGTTGTTCGGTGCGCCTAAGGTGATATATACCATCCCCATATCGCTCCTCCACCCTTCTAACATCTGTTTGAAGTGTTTGTTTGCATAATTAATCCGGCGGTAATATTCATTGAAAACTTCGTTCTCTGAAGTTCCGGGTGTCGGGTCTTTCTTATCCCAAAACGCCTTAAATCTCTGCAGTTTATCGTTAAAATCCACTCCATCGTGAATTAAACTAATCTCTGCCGGTCCGGCAATATAGATCATCTGATCTGTCGCTTTCTCCAAATCTTTAAGGTTAGAGGGCATTCCCGACCATTTTGAAACGAAAGACTTTGTGCTGACCACAACCGTTTTACCATCTTCATACGGCGCACTAATCACCATTTTATACTCGCCCATCCCTATATCTTTGAAGTTAAATGTGTAAAACAACTGGTTGCTTCCGGCTTTAAGGTTTTCCGTTTTCTTCTCACCGAACAGCGAGTCACCTTTTGCATCTGTTATTTTATAATCTACCTCAACTTCCCTATCGGTAGCCGAGTAAATTTCGTAAAAAATGGGAATTCCATCCGGTTGTTTTGCGATATTTCTCGAAAGATTTGGGATAATTTTGGCTACCCCCTGGTCAGTTACCGTTTTCTGGGCAATCATCATAATATCGCTCATCGAAAGCTCTTTGTTATAGTCCCGCACCTGAAATTCAGCCTCGGCTTTATATTCCCTGCGTGACTCCAAATCTTCAACGATAACGGTGATGTAATACTTTGCAGGGGGTAATTTAAAAGACCTTGTCGAAAGGTTATAATCGCTTTTTGAGACAGTTTTCTGAAAATCAATCACTTCAATTTTTTCGTTCCACTGCTTTTCAGTAATTAAATTCAACCTGTTTTCATCGTTAACCGTAACCGCTATTGAATACTCCGCCTTGAACTTCTCACCGGCTTTTATGAACGACAGGTTGCTGAAGGGCAACTGAATGAAGAAATCTACCCGCGTTTGTGCAGCATCACCGGAGTAAAAATTGTAAATGTCAAAAAAGAAAGCCGGTTCACGGTTCTCATCACCGGGTCGGTCATAACCCGGCTGAGCAAGCAACCTGCCCGTCAATAAAATAAGGAACAAAATTAGTGATCGTTTCATCTTAGTCTCTTTCTGTTGTACCGAAAAGGTCGTATTCGGCAGAGTCGTAAATGGTTACATCAACGATATCACCCGGTTTTAAATTACCCGAGTGCTTGTCGATAATCACTTCACCGTCAATTTCAGGTGCATCCATCATCGTTCTTCCGATAAAGTAACCATTCTCAGCAGTGTCGATTATAACTTTTAGTGTAGAATCAACCAGTTTTTCATTTTTCCGTTTGGAAATTTGTTTCTGGGCTTCCATAATTCGTTTTTTCCTCCGGTTTTTTTCTTTTTCCGGAACAGGGTCCCCTAAAATAAAACTTGTTGTGTTCTCTTCAGCAGAAAAAGTAAATACCCCAAGCCTGTCGAATTGAAAATCTTTCACAAACCCGAGCAACTCATCAAAGTTCTCCTGAGTTTCTGCGGGGTAGCCTGTAATAATCGTAGTTCTTAGCGTAATATCCGGTATCCTTGTACGCAACTTATTCAGCAATTCAAGCGTTGCTCTTTTTGTTATTCCCCGCCTCATCGAGGTAAGCACCTTATCACTTATGTGCTGAAGCGGCAAATCCAGATATTTCAATATTTTAGGATTTGTAGCCATCTCTTCAATCAGGTCATCCGGAAAGTGTGAGGGATACGCATACATCAGCCTTATCCACTCAATCCCCTCCACTTTGCTTATTTCATTCAGCAGCGTTGCAATTTTTCTTTCGCCGTAGAGGTCCTTGCCGTAATCTGTGGTGTCTTGAGCTATAACAATCAGTTCTTTCACTCCGTTGCGGGCTAAAAACCGGGTTTCTTCCAACAGTTCTTCCATCGGTTTTGAATGATGTTTCCCCCGCATAATCGGAATCGAACAGAAAGAACAAGGATGATCGCACCCCTCAGAAATTTTCAGATAAGCGAAATGGTGGTCTTTCGAAAGGTGTCGTTCCCCCAAAAGTTCATACTTAAGATGACCTCCCATATCCTTAATTATTTCCTCGTATTTCTCGGTTCCGTAGAACTTGTCAACCTCAGGAATATCGGCTTTCAGCTCATCCATATATCTTGCGGACAGGCACCCGGCAACTATAACATTGCGCACAACACCTTCGTTTTTCAACTTAACTGCCTTGAAAATCTCGTCGATCGACTCTTTTTTTGCGGCTTCAATAAAACCGCAGGTGTTCAAAATAATCGTATCTGCTTCTTCCGGGTTCTCTGTAAGTTCATATCCGTTCAACAACAGTTGGTTCATCAATCTTTCTGAATCAACCGTGTTTTTCGAACATCCCATCGTAATCACACCAACTTTTTTTGCCATTCCTTACAACTCAATAAAATGCTTTAATTACAAATCTTTCAAGAACCGGGGAATCAGTTTTTCCCCGATATATTCCTTACAACTCAATAAAATTTTTCAAATATAAATAAACAAAAGGCGCCGAGGCAATAATCGAATCGAAACGATCGAAAAATCCGCCATGATCCGCCAATAAATTAGACGAATCTTTAACGCCAACATCCCGTTTTATCAACGATTCACTCAAATCACCCAAGGGCCCGACAATTCCCACTGTTAATCCGAGAATAACCGCATCTTGCACCAAAAGAAAATCGAGGAACAGCCATCTGAACAGAAAAAAACTCCCTACAGCTCCTGCCATACCAAAGTAAAAACCTTCAGTGCTCTTTTTTGGGCTTACCCTTTCCAAAAGCCGGTGTTTTCCAAATGTAAGTCCGCCGAAATATGCCGAAGTGTCGCTAAGCCAAATCGATACAATATATGAAATTACGAACAACCCCCCTTGATTATCACGAAAACCGGCGAAATCCCTGATTAAAACCAAGCTGCCGGTGCAGATTCCGATGTAAAACAAACCAAGATATGTTGCTCCAAGATTGCTAAGTGCCGACCCTTTGTTACGAAACAACTCCCGGAACATAAAAAGCGGTACCGAAAAAAAGATAACATCAAGCGGCGCAACCCAGTTTTCATGCAAGTTGATTAAAAAAAACAAAATAACAACAGAACCTAATCCTGTTGTTACTATTGTCTCTTTTTTAAGAGCCATTTGGCTTAATTCCCAAAAGGAAATCACCGAAATTAACGCAACAAACCCCAAAAACCAGTAGCCGCCAAAATAGGCGGCAGCCAGTACAAGGGGTCCTAATGTGAAAGTAATCAACACACGGGAGAATAATCCGCTAAATTTCATTTTTTTTTAATCGGGCTTAAGTGAATGTTTCCTTCTCCTAATCTTCCTCGCCGGGAGGCTCATGTTTTTTTCTTTCGTAATCAGCCAAATATTCAAAAGCGGCTTCACCATCCTCAACTCTTACGAAGAGGTGAATATCCGCATTGTTGCCCAAACCCGGGTAACTGCTGTCTTTTTTGTTCACAATTTCGCAAAGTATGCCGCCGCTCTCTAAATTGGTTTTAAGCATCTCGGCTTCATACAGATCGAAACAGGAGTAAACCATCAGATAATCGTCGTTATAGAAACTGACCGACCCATCCTGCTTATTATCCAACGCAGTACCGCACTCGGGGCAGATGGGCACCCCGCTTTCAAAAATTGAACCACAGTTTGGACATTGATACATTTCTTCGTTTCTCGGTTTCTCGGTTTCTCGGTTTCTCGGTTTCTCGGTTTACTTTTTATTAGCCTGTTTGCTTTTAAGCTTCTTTGCTTCTTTGCTTCTTTGCTTCTTTGCTTCTTTGCTTCTTGGTTTAACGGTTTCTTCGGTCTTTTATTTCTTTGAGGTTAAAGACCCTGCCAAGCCTTCGTATTTCGTCAGTTCTGCGTCAATCGAACCAATTACCACTTTGGTTTTCACCTTCACGGGCATCTTCACCACATCATCAGTTAACCAAACATAGATGCTCCCCTCATTCTTGAAAAGCCCTCCTTTTCTAACCAAAGGCTCCAAAATTATGCAGTCGAATGTTCCTGCAGGTACTTTCACGCGTTCTCTTCCTCTGAAAACTACATCCAACTGATGTACTTTCCCTTCGTAAAAGTTTTTCAGACGGACCACATCTCCCTTTTTCGCTTTCGAAAAATTCAAAGTCCTGCAGTAGTAGAATGCCGAAATTATGTCGTGCGAATATTTCGGCAGCGTGAAATCACCTTCGGATGTTTTAGCTTTTCCTTGCCGATGATCAAAAAACGCAGAATAATCTTTCGAAAAACTTCCCTCTTTTATGTGCTGCTCGAACCTCCAGGGGAATAATCCTTCGGTATCTAAGTAAGACTCGTACCTGTCCCGTACCTTGAAAACAGGGTCGAAAGCGGGAACAGAGTTTACGGTAAAGAGAACATTGTAAGTATCTCTTCCGGCAACTTTCTTAATAGAGGGTATCTGCATAGTTGCAATACCGGCGGTTACAAACCCATAGTTAACATTAAAAGTTAACTTTTCACCCTTTTTGAAAGATTTGTTCACCACTTTTGGGAAATCATCCGCACTACCCGTAGGTTGCAGAAAACCTCCGGTTAACAGAACAAACCCAAGCAGAACTGCGCTAAAAATAACTTTTTTCATTTTACTTTCCAGTCTTGATTTCATTGATCTTCTCCTTAATCGATTGTATAACATCAGAACTATCTATATTGTTCATACAATTTAAACGGGCACATTGTTTCAAAGAAGTGCAGCCGCACTCTTCTCCCGGTTCGAAGATTAACCTCCGCTTTGTCCGGGGTCCCCACCTCGTCGCAGAACAAGCCGGCATTTTTGGATAAAATCCAACGGTGAAACACTCCGCTGCTGCTGCAATGTGGATGGGCCCCGTTGAATTAGAGATAAAAAGATCACATTTTTTTATAAAACCCGTTAATTCGGGCAGTGTAAGTTCACCGGCAACAACCTTTGCCTTCGATTCACCTTTAACTTCATTACACAAAGCAACTTCATTAGCAGCCCCCGTGATGTAAACCTCGAATCGTTCATCTTCATCCAGTCCCTTCACAATTTCCCGGAAGCGAAGTGCCGGAAGATCCACCGAACTGCCGCCACTTCCCGGATGAACAATGGTTACTATTTTCCTGCTGTCAACCTTTATCCCGTCATATTCAGGCGCCAAACCGAGTATTTCAGGGCTATACTGATAATCCTTGTTCCATGGGATCATTCCCAGATTATATTCCAGTTCGCTTTTTTCACCGGTTTTTCGGTGTTCAAAAATTCTATCGTTAAACAGAAAAGAGTACCACCTGTAACCGGTTCCCGTTCTTTTTTCAATGCCCGCTAAACGGGTAATTAACGCAATCTTAAAATCGGGCGATACCACAAACACACGGTTGAAACTGTGCTTTTTCAACTGCGAAACGGCTTCGGTTAACCCTTTTGATTCAAATTCTTCCCTGTTGATGAAACCATCAATAAAAGGGCACGCTTTAATTATACTTTCGGTGTAACCCCGCCCCATGAACCAAACTTCAGGCTCAGCGTCTTTTATTTGAGTCTTTGCTTCATTGCTGTTGTTCAGAATTTCATGCTCACCCATTCCCCGGGTTGTTTTAAGTTCACTCTTTTCGAAATGTTTACCTGCGTTACTCCGTTTTTTAAGTACTTCAGCCATCGGCAAAGTAAGCACCACATCCCCTATCCGGTCACTTCTGATTATCAGAATTTTCTCTTTTCCCGCCATCACTCCTGTGTCTTTTGGGATGTGAACATTGAAATATACTTAAGATATTTTTCTCTGTTTTCAGGGTCCGAAGCAGCTAATTTATTAAAAATTTCAATCGCTTTTTCGGTTTGCCCCTGTTTGCCGTAAATAATACCCATTCCAACAGTTACAACTTCGCCGTCACTCTGGAAACCCGGCTCGAAACCCTCAACGGTGGCCTCATCAGTGATGTGAACTTTCTCTTCTTCAGGTTGCCCAATCGAAGAATAATCACCTATTGGTGTGTCTTCATATTTGCCGGTATCATCAAACGGGCGGTTGCCTTTATTGAGCCTATGAAAGTCTTCGTTTTCTGCTGATATTGCGCCCTCGTTGGAATTGGTGCTTTCGTCGGGATCACCCCTTTCAACTGAAATTGCACCATCGACTGAAATTATACTTCCGGCTGAAACGGTGCTTCTGCCAAACCCTTCATTTTCAACTGAAATTACACCATCGCGTGAAATTATACTCCCGGCTGAAATGGTATTTATACCTTCGTCCTCTTTACTACCTGAACCATCAGCCATTGCGCTTTGAGGGTTTTCAGTTTTTTCAAATTCGTGGTCCCGCTCATCTGATTCCGGAATTACGAAAGTTGAAAGTTTCACCTCCTCTTCCGAGAGATCAGTATCAGACAATCTTCTGTCTTCTTCCGCCAATTCAGTGAACCAAGCCGAAAGCTCTGCATCCGCAAAATATTTCTCTGCAAATTTCAAGGTCTCTTCCGCTTTATCCGCATTGTTAAGATCAAGATAAAGCGTGAGCAAAAAATAGTAGGCAGCCGGGTGCCCCGGGTAGTCTTTCAGTCCGTTGGTAACCTCTAAAATGGCTTCTTCAAACTTTCCCTCTTCTCTGAGTCCGTAAGCCCTCCTCAGAAATAAAGCAGGGTGCCCGACCTCTCGGGCGAATTTGACCATCTCTTTTGTGTAAATTTCGCTAAAATCGTATTTCATCTTTTAAACTAATTTATTTTCGTAATTACCGGTTACAAAAATTTTCGCCGGAACTGAACTTCCTTTTCTTTACAAAATTACCTTCGTAATTACCAACCGGAAACGGTTTCAAGAAGAATATCTTCAGTTATTTTCTCAATAGCAGAGTCAATAGCTGCATTTCTTCCCGCTTGCCCGGAAGAAGCGGGATAATCTTCGTAGTTCGAAAATTGTCGGTCGAAAATGCTTTTTTTCATTTTCAAATCTTTATAACTTACCTGAACGGTTATCGTTAATCTGCGCGCCTGCACCTGCTCACCCGTTGTTATTGCGGAGGGGTTGTCAGAAATTCCAACAATCGCACACTCAAGCACCGCATCCGATTTGGTTTTATCAGTAATTATAAAGCTGTTGTCATCCGTGAACTTACGCGTTAAAGTGTTTGTGAAGTTCTGGCTCAGCATCGGCTCACCCGACCCGCTTTGGTCGGAGGCATAAGGTATCGCAAGCGTTTTAAGATGCGCCGGAATCGAAGCCCCGGTGAACGAATATGGGCAACTGCAACCCGCCACACTCAACAGTACAAGCAAAAAAGACCAACTGAAAAAACGAATCAGCTTCTTTTTAATATTTACCAAATCTTTTGACTTAACAGCGTTCATTTAGTTAGACTTTTTTTCGTTTAATTCTTTTTGTTTGTTCTTACGCAAACTTCTTCATCACTCTTGGCTCGCCGGTTTATTTCAAAACAGTTTCGAAATTCTCTGCAGAATTATGACAGCTTAATTTAAGAACTTCTTATGTTTTCCGAGGCTTTCTAAAAATCTTTGAAAAATTCTGAAAACTACCAATCATTTCCTAATTCTTCTGAATCTTAAAACTCACTCCAAAAGCCCCAATTCCTCTTTAAGACTTGAAACTCTCTCTTAAAGCCCTAATTTTTCCAATTTCCGGTACAAAGTTCTCTCGGACATATTAAGATACAGAGCCGCCATTCTTTTATTTCCGCCGGCTTTCTCCATTGCTCTTACAATCATCTCTTTTTCAACTTTGTCTAAATTTAGCTCGTCTCTTTCCTCACCATTTGAATGATGGTGATGTACTGCGGTTTCCGCTCCAAAAACTCCGTTTTCGGATAGTTTGCTCACCATATCTTTAAGCTCAATAATGTCCTTTTTCAGTTCGAATAAAGCCCTGTAGATGAAATCGCGCTCCACTTCATCAGCGGTTTTGTTCAGCCGAACCGGCAGATTAACAGAAGCAGGTCGCTCCTCAGTTTTCAATAAATTCCTGAATGAATCCGCAGTAAGCAAATCCGAACGGCTGAGAGCAATTGCAGTTTCCACGCTGTTTTTGAGCTCCCGCACATTACCGGGCCACGGGTACTCATAAAGCAGGTCTAAAGCGTCAGTAGTTAATTGCACCAAAGGTCTTTGGTTGTTTTCGCAATAAATCTTTATGAAATGCTCAGCAAGTTCGGGTATATCCTGTTTCCTCTTTCTTAAAGGCGGAATTTCCAGCATAACGGCTTTTAACCTGAAGTATAAATCTTCCCTGAACCTTTTTTCATCAACTAAGTATTGCAAATTTTTATTTGTTGCAGCAATAAGCCTTACATCCACCTTTGTAGTTTTTTCCGCCCCAATTCGCATAAACTCTTTTGTTTCCAGCACTCTCAGAAATTTAACCTGAGTTGAAAGTGGCATTTCGCCAATCTCATCCAAAAAGAGAGTGCCATTGTCTGCAAGCTCAAAATACCCTTTTCTGCTTTCAATCGCACCGGTGAACGATCCTTTATTGTGCCCAAAAAGCTCACTTTCCAACAGACTTTCAGGGATAGCCCCGCAGTTAAGCGAAAGAAGTTCTTTATCTGCCCTTTTGCTCGCCTTGTGAATTGCGCGGGCGATAACCTCTTTGCCCACTCCGCTTTCGCCGTAAATCAGTACGGTAATATCACTCGGAGCGACCTGCATAATTATATCCGTCAGGTCCCTCATCTCTTTAGATTTACCGATAATTCCTAATTTCTTCTGAATTTCATCCATTTTTTCTGAATTTCATCCATTTCTACAAAGTAAGCATCAGCCCGTCGTGCGCTACGGTTATTTTGTTAAGCCCATCGGGATAGACCGATGAAATTTTTGAGATCAACGGCGAGGGGTCGTCGCTTTCTATATGTGTTAAAATCACTTTTTTAAGGTCGTTTTGTTGAATCAATTCAATTACCGCCTCGATCGAAACATGCGTCGTTTCCGTTACTAAAATTGAATTTTCCCCGAACTTGTAAAAACTGAAATCATTAACTGAACCAACATCACCCGAATAAAAAACTTCTCCCCGGGGTGTTGCGATTATCATGCTGTAACTTTTCAACTCTGAGCTTTTTACTCCATATTCCCGGTATTTTTCAAGGTGGCTGTTTTCATAAGGAGTAATGGAAAATTTCCCCCGAAAATCGATCCTACTTCCCTTTTCCACTTTCATGAAATTCAGTTGAAATGGCAACCTTTTTTCCAAAAGGTAACTTCTGTTCAGCAATTCTTTAATAAAATTTCCGTTCCCTTTCGAAGTATAAAGTTCCAACGGCATACGGCGGCTGCTCATCTTCATTTGAAGAATCAGCGAAGGGAAACCCGAATAATGGTCGGGGTGAAGATGTGTGATGAAAACACCGTCGATCTCGTTAAAATCGATACCTAAGCGCAATAACGCCCTGCTTATGCCGTCGCCCGCATCCACAAGCAGGTTGTATGAGTCAGACCTGATCAGAAAAGAAGAGTGGAACCTGTTTAGTGAAGAGCGCCCCGAGCCTGTGCCGGTGAAAATGATTTTAACAGAGTCTGACATGCTTCCCTCTGATGCGGGAACCGCTCAGTCGTCATCCCCGTTAGGGGGTGTGTCGCCGAAGAAATAATCAATTGATTCGCCGGGGAACTCGTTTTCCACCGCAAATATACAATTGTTTGCTTTTTTAAAATTGTCCGAAGCTGTATAATAAAGATACATGCCCGCATAAGCTGCAACTGCAAAAATCGACCGCGGATAGGTTTTTATTATAGTTTCTAAGTACTCAAGCCCCTTTTCACCATCATCTGTAAGTAAATAACGAATATATAAAGTGGTATCAGACTCAATTTTTGCAGGCTTTTGGGGAATTAATGCCGAAAGTTCGGTTGTATTTCCGGAACGATAAAGATCGAACAGCTTTTTTGAATATTCCGACTGCCCGTAACTCTCACTAACCAAAAAGAAAAAAAGAACAAAAAACAGTGCGCCAAATTTTATCATTAAACTGTGTTGCGTTTTCACCTTAATTGGCATTTTTGAACTAAGTTTCTCGCCCAAGCTATGTTGTGGTTTCAAACTGTGTTGATTACTTAAACAGAGTTGCGTTTTCAAATTGTGTCGCGTTTTTAAGCTATATATCATCACTACCCTGACTTTCGTTAATTATACTGCCGAAGCCCTGTATTTTTCAGCAATGTTAACTACCTCACCGAAAAGGGTTGCTGATGTTACTCTGTCAATTTTAACATCGACATAATCCCCTTCGGAAATATCTTCATGTGCCGGGAAGATTGCAACCTTGTTGGTATCGGTTCTTCCTGCCATAAATTTATCGCTCTTTCTCGAAAAGCCTTCCACCAAAATTCTTTCGGTGGAACCTATCAGAGCATTGTTCAATTCAAGTGAGATTCTCTGCTGCAAATCGATGATTTGTTGCAGGCGTTTTGTTTTTTCTTTATCATCAACATCGTCTTCCATCCGGAACGCTTTCGTCCCCTCTCTTGGCGAATATTTGAACATATAAGCGCCATCATACCTCACCTTTTCCATCACATCCACTGTCATCAGGTGATCTTCAAGTGTTTCAGTCGGGAAGCCTGTTATAATGTCGGTCGAAAAACTTACGCCCGGGATTATCCGGCGTGCCTTGTCAATCAAATCTAAGTAATGCTCAACCGTGTAAGTGCGGTTCATTAATTCCAATATTCTGTTTGAACCCGATTGAACAGGCAGATGAATATAGTTGCAAAGGTTATCATTTTCTGCAATGGTATAAAGCAGTTTATCGGAAAGGTCCTGCGGGTGTGAAGTGGTGAAACGGACCCTCATGCTTCTGTCCACAGCCGCAACAGCTGCAAGCAAATCTGCAAAATCGGAACCTTTATCATTGTATGAATTTACATTCTGCCCAAGCAGCGATACTTCCTTAAATCCTTTCACTGAAAGGTGTTCCACTTCTTTTACTACAGATTCAAGGCTTCTGCTTCTTTCACGCCCGCGGGTGAAAGGAACAACACAATATGTGCAGAATTTGTCGCAACCGCGCATCACCGAAATCCACGCCTGAAGCCCGTCTTCACGGTATGGCATTATGTCGTCATAGGTTTCCGTTCTCGAAAGTTTTACCCCTATTCCTTTTCCGCCGCTGTAAACAACATCCAAAAGTTCGGGCAACCGACGGTATTCATCAGGCCCCACCACCATGTCAACAAGCTTTTTCTCTTCAATCAGATTGGTTTTAAGCCTTTCAGCCATACAACCGAGAATGCCCACAACCATTTCCGGCTTTTTATCCTTAATGGTTTTCAGGTTCCCAAGCCGCCCGTAAATCCGTTGCTCTGCGTTATCTCTCACGCTGCAAGTATTCAGAAAAACCACATCTGCGCTGTGCACATCTTCAGCTAAGCCATATCCATTTTTATTCAAAATTCCCAGAACCAACTCGCTGTCAGCAACATTCATTTGACAACCGTAGGTTTCAATGTAAACTTGTTTCTTGTTCATCAATTCTTCACTTTATTTATGAAATGGTGTCGCGGGAACTTACTCCCGGAATAGAAATAATTTAAAAGTGCAATATAAGCATTTTTAACGGTTTGACGGGCGAAATAGCGCAAAGTTTCTGCCATTTTGACAGATGTTTTGGTACCCCGTCGTTTGACTGAATTGTGGCACTGTGAAACTGATTCCTACTCTACCCCTTACGCCCGAATAAAGTACGCACAATATTTGCATCAACGGGTTGCTGTGAAGCTGATTCCAACTCTCCGCCACTCGCCCGGGTAAAGTACGCACAATATTCGCATTAACAGGTTGTTACAAGCCGATTATTTTTTTGCAAACAAACTTGCAGGCCGGTTTATCAACTTAATCAACAACAAGCCTGCCGGCTGACTAATTTCCACAACAACAAACTTGCAGATCTGCTGATTACCTTAACAAACAAACCGGTGTGTTTATCAAGTTTATCAAGTTTTTCAAGTTTTTCAAGTTTGCTAAATTTATTAATTCGTTAAACTTCTTACCGGTGCAGGGATTTTCCCACCACGATTAAAGAAAACATCGGAACTTAACATTTTCACCGGCATAATCGGGGCTTTGCCGAGTAAACCGCCATAGTCAACCGATTCACCAACTCCTAAACCGTAAGCTGGTATCAGCCGGCAGGCGGTTGTTTTTTCGTTTATTAATCCGATTGCCGCTTCATCAGCAATTATTCCAGCTATCGTGTTTACCGGTGTATCCCCCGGAATTGCAACCATATCTAAACCAACGGAGCAAACTGCGGTCATTGCTTCTAATTTTTCAATTGTTAAGTGCCCTTTTTCAGCTGCTGCTATCATTCCCTGATCTTCGCTCACCGGAATGAAGGCTCCGCTTAATCCGCCAACCGAAGAACTTGCCATTAAGCCTCCTTTCTTAACGCTGTCGTTAAGCATAGCAAGTGCAGCGGTAGTGCCCGGCGCACCAACATCCTCCAACCCGATCTCTTTTAAAATATCGGCTATACTGTCCCCCTCAGCGGGAGTAGGAGCCAAAGAGATATCAACAATTCCAAACTCAACACCATCTTTTTCGGCTACTTTTCTACCTATTAACTCGCCGGCACGCGTGATCTTAAACGCTGTTTTCTTTATTACTTCCGCAATATCCTGAATTGAAGAACCCCGGTAGTTTTTAAGCGCCTCGAGCACCACTCCGGGACCGCTTACGCCCACATTCAAAGTGGCATTCCCTTCGGTAATTCCGTGAAATGCCCCTGCAATAAAGGGGTTATCTTCAACTGCATTGCAGAAAACTACCAATTTTGCACAACCAATCGATTGATTATCCCGCGTGATGTAGGCGGTATCTTTAATCACCTGAGCCATCATCTTAACGGCGTCGATGTTTATACCCGCCTTTGTGGAACCGATATTTACACTCGAGCAAACCTTTTTTGTGGTTGATAGTGCCAACGGAATCGATTTGATGAAATTTTCCTCGCCGGGGGTCATCCCTTTTTGCACCAAAGCCGAGTAACCGCCGATGTAGTCGATACCAATTTCAAGGGCGGCTTTATCCAAAGACTCGGCAATTTTCACATATTCTTCGGTCGTGAACGAATCTCCGATGAATGAAACCGGCGTAACAGCAACCCTTTTGTTCGCAATTCTTATCCCGTAAGTGGTTTCGATTGCCTCGGCATTTTTCACATGGTTACCGGCGTATTGAACAATTTTTTCGTAAATTTTCTGCGTAACCACATTGATATTTCTATCGCTGCAATCCCGCAGGTTAATGCCCATGGTAACAGTTCTGATGTCGAAGTGCTCCACTTCGCTCATCATAATAGTTTCTAAAACTTCAGTAAAATCAAAATTCATTTGTTTTTCTTTTTAAATCCTGAACATGTACCTAAAAATATCTTCGTGTTGCACATAGATTTTGATATTCAGCTCGTCGGCAACTTTCTGCAGTGCTTCCTGAATCTCTTTCAGGTTTTTTGGTGAAGAGGTGATGTCGATAATCATAATCAGTGTGTAAAAATCCTGCATTATCCGCTGAGTGATATCCTGCAGGTCGATATCCATTTCTGCGAGAGTACCGGTAATTCTGGCAACAATTCCGGGTTTATTTAACCCGAAAGAAGTCACCAAAACTTTTCCCTCGAATTTCTCCGGGTTGCCCGGTACGGTTTGAATTGCAGCCAGTTCTTTCTCCACGCCTTCTCTAACTTTATCGTGGGTAGCCTCCGCTCCTAAATCGTTTATCACTTTGTAAGTAATTTCCCGGATCAGTTCTTCAGATATTTTCAAGGCTTTGGTCCTGTATAGTTGTTTTGTAAAAATCTTAAAATTTCGTTCATTATCTCGTTGTTTTTACGAGTGATTAAGTCTTTTGTGTTGCTAAGGTTCCCCCGGTAAAAACGAAACAGCACATAGTTTAATTCCACTATTGCGTCAAAAAATCTTTTTGACTGAATTGCGTCAACCACCAAATAAACGCCGAAAGCCACCCACCCCAAAGTGATCGCCGAATTGATGTACTCGCCGGCATATACCTGCCCCGCACCGGGAAGCACAGCCGAAAGAAACATCCCCCAACCCATTGAGTAGGCTCTTGCACTTGCCGAGTCACAAAGCTCCAACAATAGTTTTGGTGCCCCTGCGGAAGCAAATCTCTGTTTCGCCGCTTCCCATTCACCGGCGAAAGCGAATCGCCACCCCTGCCAGTAAGCGAAAGATTTCTCGCTTTCAGGAAGTGCAGCCGAAAGGTTTTTTACCCTTGTATCGAACCTTTCAAATTTCCGGGTTAAAATAAAAATTTTTAAAATTTCAGTTTCGGCGGCAATTCTGTCGGCATTGCTCGTTGCTGCCTTTGAAGCACCTTCGAAAAAGGGTAACGCCCGCTCCAACTGCCCCGTTGCTTTCAATGCTCTGCCGCGCCCCATATCCGTGAAGTAGGTGTAGTGCGCTAAGGAATCGAAAAAAGCGAGCCTTTCAGCCTCAATATATGCGTTGTAATAGTCCCCAATATTCAACAGAGAATCAACCAAATCTTTTTGCAACTGAAGATCATCGGTTTGCGCATTTATTTGGTTTGACAACATCAAAAATACGGAGAATTGCAGAAAAAACAGCCCTCTCATTCTTCCCCCTCCAACAAATCGAGTGGTTCATCCAGAGGTTTTTCGTTTTGGTAAAATTTCAACAATTCTTTTTCTCTGTTTTCCCTCTCTGTTTGGTTGAAGATTTTTGCAGAAACAACGCTTCCGTAAACATTTCCGCCATAGAAAAACGCAGTAATTGCGCTGAATATTACCCCGCTGCGTATGTATCCGTCGCTGAAATTCTCATAAGCCAAATATCCAAAAATGCCCGTTAGTAAAAGACTCGAGAATGCGTCGCCGTAATTGCCGGTGTATAGCCTGCCCGCACCGGGAAGAACAGCCGAGAGAACCCCCGCAAGCAAAGGCGATTTTTCAACCGGTGAAACCCTCTTTTCTAAATTATCCTTTAGAAATGTTGCCTCGTTTTCCCCGAAAAGATACATTTGCCCCCTGCTCTCTTCTGATAAATTACCGTTTTTTATCTCTTCCAATATCCTAAGTTTAATAACATTTAACGAAAGCTTATCACCCGATATGTTACTTTCCCGGTACGAACCGGCGGCTTCCCAAGTCTGCGCTTCTGAACCGGTGGCTTCCCAAGTCTGCGCTTCTGAAGCTGGGGTTGCCGGGTGAATGGTTAAAAGCTTTTTTTCAAACTCTTTTTTTTCAATTGCATATCTGATTAAAGGGCTATCAGGAAAGAGGATTTCTTGTAAAGGTGAATTTTGCTCAATTTTAGAAAGGTCAATCAGAAGTTTCGTTTTTTCGTTGAATAAAGGCGAATTTGAAAGACTTAAAAATTCAACTTCAGCTTTCATCGCATGCCCGCTGCGCAGAAGATGCTTACCGAACTCAAGGCGCCTCTCGGGTATAAAAAGCCCGTTTCCTCCATTCAGAAAGGTATTATTCCGGTCAGTTTGCAAAAGTTCAGAAGTACCCGAAGGTGCCTCCTGTGCAAAAACATACTCAAAAAAAATAAAAACCAAAAAGAAAAAAGAGAAGAAAAAAAATCTATTCAAGATCGATATAACGGGAAGGTGGATCGATCAAATGACCCGTTGCGTCAATCGAGTATTGAGACAACCGGTTTCCTGCACTTGTATCCCTGATTAAACGGTCGGAACTTAACAATATCGCTTCAAATATATTTGTCTGTTTTACTGCCTCGACGAAGAACCGGGAACAACTTGGTGAGAACGGGCACCTTTCACCATCGGGGTTGGAAATGATTAACCTGTAGGCGTTCACAAAAAGTTTTACGGAAACTTCCGGGAGACTTCCTTCCAATTTATGGAACTCAGGTCCGGGGGGTATCTCAACTCCATAATCCACCTCTTTTGGTTGCCACGCCTGCCCGCTGAATTGCAGTGTATTTCCTTCAAAATCCACCGCCACATCACCCGGTTGCCACGCCTGCTCGCTGAACTGCGGTGCATTTCCTTCAAAATCCACCGCCACTTCACCCGGTTGCCACGCCTGCCCGCTGAACTGCGGAGACTGCTCACCGGACGGAAGTGCTTGCGCAAAACCCGCAACGGAAAAAACGCAAAAGAAAAGGAAAGAAATTATCGTTTTAACCAAAATAAAATCTCCAAACCGGCTCCATATTTAAAAAAGATAAAAGTGGTGAATTAGCCAAAGGATTAGCCTCACAAACGGCTGAAAGCATTCACCACTTTTAATTTTGAAATGGGTAAATAATAAAAGCTCAACCTCTCAGCAGGTTGCGGGCGATAACAACTTTTTGTATCTCGGAAGTACCTTCATAAATCTCGGTAATTTTAGCATCACGAAGGTATCTTTCCACCAAATATTCACGAACATAGCCGTAGCCGCCGTGAATCTGTATCGCTTCAAGCGCGCAATCAACAGCCGCTTTCGAGGCATAAAGTTTCGCCATCGCTGCCTGAGTTGTGTAGTCTTTCCCTGCATCCTTAAGCGCAGCGGCTTCAAGAATCAAAAGTTTCGCAGCCTCAACCTGAACAGCCATATCTGCTAATTTAAACTGTATAGCCTGATGATTCTTAATCTCAGTTCCGAAGGCTTTTCTCGTTTTTGAATATTTTATTGCGGCATCCAACGAGGCTTGGGCTATCCCCGCAGCCTGCGCTGCAATACCAATTCTTCCACCATTCAGTGTGTTCATTGCAAAATTGAACCCCTTGCCTTCTTCCCATACAATATTTTCTTCCGGAACAACAGTATTTGTAAATGTAAGTGAACATGTGTCAGAAGAACGAATACCGAGTTTATCCTCTTTTTTACCGTGCTCAAAACCGGGTGTGCCTTTTTCGATCAGAAAAGTGGTTATACCTTTGTGCCGAAGTTCCCGGTTCGTCTGAGCCATCACCAAAAAATAATCCGCTGTGGTGCCATTGGTTATCCAGTTTTTAATTCCGTTAACCGACCACCCACCATCCGTTTTCACGGCTTCAGTGTGTTGATTTGTAGCATCACTTCCGGCTTCGGGTTCCGAAAGAGCGAAAGCGCCCAGTTTCTGCCCCATTGCCAAGGGACGGAGATATTTATCCTTTATAAAGTCTGAACCGTATTGCTCTAACCCCCAACAAACGAGTGAATTGTTAACGGACATGACCACGCCCACGCTTGCGTCAACCTTAGAAATTTCCATCATCGCTAAGGCATAACTGACTGTATCCAGCCCGGCACCGCCCCAATCGGGTGAAACCATCATCCCCATAAAACCCAGTTCACCAAGCTCCTTGATAATTTCGTGGGGAAATTCCTCTTTCAGATCCCTTTCAACTGCTGTGGGTGCAATTTTTTCTTCCGCAAACTCCCGTGCAGTCTGTTGAATCATTAACTGTTCTTCTGTCAGTTCAAAATTCATAAAAATGTCCTTTTTTAATTGATCTCCGAAAATATCCTTTATACAAAAATAAGAAATTTTGGCGATCCGTTGAAAACCCTTTAAAGATATTTTTCCCCCGTTTCTATTTTTCGTTTGTTATTTCTTTCGCTGGTTGGATTTTGGCAGGGTCAGCCAGCCTTAAGTCTTTTCGAATTGTATTCTTTTACCTGTTATTTCTTTCGCTGGTTGGATTTTAATAAGGTCAGTTGGGGTGAGAGACTTTCTAAATTGTTCTCTTTTACTCGTTTATTCTCTCCCCACCCGTATTTACGAATAAAAAAAAAGAGGCTACCCTTTCAGGTAGCCTCACAGATCACTCGAATCAACACCGGGTTTTTATCTTGTTCTTCCGCCGGAAGAGCGACTGCTGCCTGATGAATTTGTACCACCGGAAGTTCCCCTGTTTACCGGCTGATTTGTTTTTGGTGCTTCCCTTTTCACCTCACGAGTGGTGTTAGTGTTGTTTTTTGCTGCCGGAGGGTCTTCCCTTTTTACCTCACGGCTGCCTGTAGTATTGGTCTTTGCTGCCGGAGGGTCTTCCCTTTTTACCTCACGGCTGCCTGTAGTATTGGTCTTTGCTGCCGGAGGGTCTTCCCTTTTTACCTCACGGCTGCCTGTAGTATTGGTCTTTGCTGCCGGAGGGTCTTCCCTTTTCACCTCGCGGCTACTGTTAGTTTTATCCTTTGCTGTAGGAGGTGTATCCCTTTTCACCTCGCGGGTGGTATTCCTTTCGTTAGATTTTGCCGGCGGATCATTCCGAACAACATCCCTGTTGCTGTTGCGAAGGTCATCGGTTGATTTCACTTCCCTCGGGTTAGTATCCCGTGTAATCTCTCTTACCGTTTCTCTTGCTGCAGCGTCTATCTTATCGGCTTTCAGATCACTGTCGGTTCTGGTTCTGACGATATCCACCTTTATATCCGATCTTTCTGACGATCCCTTAACATCAATCTCCCTGATTTTCACTGTGCCATCCGCCTTATTGTTCATTCTTTCGGCAGCAGTTGTAAATTCAATATCCCTTGTTCTTATATTACCGCCGCCTCTTTCAGCGATTTCTCTCGGGTCGGGTCCCTCGTTTATCACGCGATCGCGGTATTTATAGTTTGAGAACGAATTAGTTCTGTCGTAAAATCTGTCGGCACCATATCCTGTGAAGTAGTAGTTATATGAGTCGTACCTGTAAAAATCGCGTACCCTGATAATTCTCCAGTGGTAAACCGGCAGTATGTAAGTGTAAGAGATTCTGATTCCAAACGAAACATCAAACAAGGCGTAAGGAGAAAGTGGTGCCCATCCGATATAATCACGGTCGAATCTCCATTCAACCCAGGCAGGTGCCCATTCGTATCCGGGTACCCAAACCCAGCCTTCCCAGTTGTCATAGTACCATCTGCCATAGTGGAACACAATGTCGCCAAACGGCTCGTCAGAATCCCAAAACCACCCATACGAAGTGTAAACCCATCTTCCGTATGAGTACGGCTGCCAATTTCTGCTGACACGGTACGGTTTCCAAACAATAACATTATTAATCTGTATCCAATTGCCATACGGTCTGAGATTATAATAGAAAGAATTGAATCTTCCGTAATAATTGAAAGAATTGGCGCTGTTGTAAGAATTGGCGCTAACGGTCGTGTATTTGTTGAATCCACCTTCTCGCAGGTTTCCCTCGGCGGTCGCCATCGTTGCTACGAAAGCGAAAATCATTGTTGTATATACTATGCGTTTCATTTTGAACCTCAAGTTGTTTGGCTCTATGACTTCAATAACCGTGCCAAAATATTTCTTACGATTATGCGCCGGTAAAGCAACTTTTTACTATATTTAACTGTTTACTTTTTTGAACATCTGTTCAATCGAGAAGAATTAAATTTGTTGAAAAATTAAAACTGAGGACAAAATGTCGAACGAAATAATAAAAAATGCTTTTAACAAAGGGTTAACTTTTGAAGAGTTTTTAGAAAAAGCCGATCAACAAATTAAATCAACTGACCCGGCCGGATTGGACCAGGAGGCTAAAGACTTATACGAATATACCAAACTTAACTTCCACAGAATGCAACGAGTGCTGAAGGCTCACCCCGTAAATGAAGAAACAGCGAAAAAAATTAAAGCGATTGACACAAAACAAAAATGGATGGTTATCACTGAAAATTGGTGCGGCGACTCAGCCCAAAGTTCGCCCGAATTCTTCAAAATGAGCAAACTGAACGATAACATCACCCTCCGGATTGTAGAACGGGATACTTACCCCGAGGTGATCGATCTTTACCTTACTAACGGCAAAAAAAGTATTCCGATCGTTGTTGCATTTGATGAAAACTGGAACCAGTTGTGGAAGTGGGGCGCAAGACCCGAAGCCTTGCAAAACGAGATGAACGAGTGGATGAAACTTGAGCTTCCGAGCGAGGAACTGTTCGAAAAAGTACATATCTGGTACAGTAAAAATAAAGGTAATGAACTCTTCAATGAAGTGAACTCTCTGCTAAAATAATTCGTTTTCGTTATAATTATATCTCAGTATTGTTTGATATAGATTTAACGAATTTAAGGTTATGATAAATACAGAAAAATCTAAACTACTTAGACTAAGAATCGACAAAATCGTCCACGAAACCGAAGATACCGTTTCCATTTTATTTTCTGATATCCACGGGAAAGAATATTCCTTCAAACCGGGGCAATTTCTCACTTTTGTTTTCGATCGGGATGGAAAAGAGGTGCGACGGTGTTATTCCATTTTCACCACCCCTGATGACCTGCCGCAAATTGGCGTTGCTATTAAAAAAGTGCCCGGTGGCTTCGTCTCAGACGGAAGGCTTGATAATCTTAAAGTTGGGGACGAGCTTGATGCTTTGGTACCAATGGGCAACTTCACACGAAAGGGTGACCCTAAAAAATATCTCCTTCTCTTTGGTGCAGGAAGTGGGATTACACCACTTCTTTCGATTATTCAAGATTCCCTGAAAGACCCTTTCGTTGAGCGCATTACGCTTCACTATGCCAACCGAAACGAAGATAATATAATTTTTAAGGACAGGCTTGAAGAGTTTGAAGTGCAGCACCCCGGGAGATTTCAGGTGATACACCACCTTTCGCAGCCAAAAGATGAAAAGTATAAAAACCCCGGGAAGTGGGATTTGGATAAAATTGTTGACTTCTTCAAAAGCTTCCCCGAAGAAGAAAAAGCCGATACAGGTTTGTTCCTTTGCGGACCGCAATCTTTGATGGAGCATATTTCACTCACTGCAATAGATTATGGCTTCGATAAAAGGTGCGTGCGCCGGGAGGTGTTTGCATTTTCGATCTCCAACGAGTCGCGCCTGCCGATGGAAACTGTGGAAAGAGATGTAACCATTATTTTCGAAGGGCGTTCTTACGAAATAACCGTTTATCCAGGGAACTCAATCTTAGATACTGCGCTTGAGGCGGGGATCGATCTACCCTATTCCTGCCAGTATGGCTCATGCGGAACCTGTATTACTAAACTCGTTTCAGGAAAAGTTGTAATGCAGGATCAGACCGCGCTTTCAGATGAGGAAATTGCAGATGGTTTCTGTCTTACTTGCGTGGGCTATCCGGCAAGCGACCATGTGATATTAAACTACGACGATCCATCGCTGTAGTTAATAGATTTTTAGCTCAATGCAGAAGGCTCAACACCCTAACAGCTTAAGTTAATTTCTTACCGGCAGGCGGTTGGAAAGAGGATTTGCTTTCACCCGGTCAAATTTTCACTCTTCGTTCTTCACGAACGAAAGACAGAATGGCTATCCCCATTAAAAAGAAAAACAGAAGTGAAAGTATTGCAAGCCTTTGGTTACCCGTTTCAGAACTTATATACCCAAACACAACCGGACCTATTACCGCTGAACTTTTGCCAAAAAATGAGTAAAAACCGAAAAACTCTGTCTTTTTATCCGGCGGTGTAAGATCCGACATCAGCGCCCGCGCAGTTGATTGGCTCGAACCCATTGCTGTGCCGGCAAGAAGCCCCACTACATAAAACCAGAATTTTTCCGTTACTATATATGCACCACCTACAGTAATAAGCCATATAAAAAGCGTGATCAGCAGTGTTTTTTTTCTTCCGATTTCATCCGCAATTACCCCGAAAATAACCGAGCCAAGTATTGCAGTGCCCTGCACAGTAATAAAAAAGATAATCAGCTCTTGCTTTGTGAACCCTAAAGTGGAACTTGCATATATTCCCGAAAAGAAAATAATTGTGTTAACCCCCTCAATAAAAAAGAAGAACGAAAGCAGAAAAATTGCCAGATTTTTATACTTCTTCAGGTGCTTTAAGGTATCCCAGACTCTTTTAACACCAATTACAAAATAATCGCCGCTTTTCCCCTCCTCTTTTCTTTTATCTTTCAATAAAATTAATGTGGGAAGTGCAAACAGGAGGAAAAAGAGTGCTGCAACCGGGAAAGACTCGCGCACCAGTTCCATTTTTATGAAAGGAAAAAGTATAAGAAGCGAAAAAAGAGAACCCAAATACCCCATCGCATAACCATAACCGCTTACCCTGCCGAAGTTTTTAGGATGTGTGATTTCGGGAAGAAAAGAATCGTAAAAAATCAGCGCCGCCTCGAAGCCTATGTTCCCGGTGATGAACAAAACTAAACCAAGCAACACTTCCCCGGGTCCCACGAAATAGAGCAAAGCCGTTGAAATTATGCACATTATTGTGAAAAATGTGAGAAACCGGCGCTTTGTTGAACTGAAATCAGCAGCTGCACCAAGTATTGGGGAGATAAAAGCGGTAATCAACATCGAAATTGAGGTGCCAAGCCCCCAGTAAAAATCACCCTCGGCGGCGTTTTGGTTTACTGTCTCTTTGAAATAAATTGCGTAAAGGAAAGTTACAACGATGATTGAGTAAGAAGTATTCGCAAAGTCGTACAATGTCCATACGAATATTTTCTTTCTCTCAGTCATTGGTGTGTGGCGGCTTGTTAATCGATTCCTGAATTGTGCCCCTGCCAACTTTATTAATTTGGTTTTGCTCCGTTAAGAAACTTAGAATCTCATTTAAAATTGCATTAACAAACTTGCTGCTTGGCGCTGTACTGAAATTTTTGGCAATTTCTATCAGTTCGTTCAGCGTAACTTTTGGGGGTATTTCCGGAAAATACTTAAATTCACAAACCCCCATGCGAAGCAGGATTTTATCTATCCGTGCGAGTCGTTCAAGTTCCCAGTTTTTTGCAAATTTTTCTATCAGTTCGTCAGCCTCGCGGGTGTGTAAAATGGTTAAACGGACTAAGCTTTCGAAGAAATCGCGATCGGTTAAATCGTTGTCTTTTTCTAAAAGGTCGCCCGCAGTTATTTCGGTCCCCTCGCGATTATAAGAGTGCGCATATAACACCTGAAGTGCCTTTTCTCTGCTGACTCTTCTGCTTGATCTGTTACTATTCGACATTTTTGAACTGTAGCTTATTGATTACTTCACCGGCTTTCGGGGGAAAATTTGGATAATTGCTGTGCAAATATAGCAAAGGATAGCCGGTTATTTAACAGCGAACATCCAGAAATTGATTAACCCCACCACTTCCCTGAACAGATACCATCTTAATGAATCATCCGTCAGCGTTATATCTGATTTCACATAATCAAGGCTAAGATTATAAAACTGAGCCATTTCTTTAACCCTCGTCAGGTGAAACGCATCGGAAACTATTATAATCTTTTGGTAACCCGTTTTTCCTATTAGTTCGGTTTTAATGTAACTTATCTGGTCAAGTGTTGAACGGCTTTCAGCTTCTAACCTGATATCGCCCGGGTTAATCTTTTTATTCAAAAGATAGTAAAACGCTACATCTGCTTCCGGCAGTTCACCCGGAGCGTTGCTGCCCGTCAGTTGCAATTTTTTTGCCGCTCCTGTTGCATAAAGCTGCAGACCTTTCTCTATTCTCATTCGGAAAATTGAACTTGGCCGGTTGTATTTCCAAACTGCCGCTCCAAGTATCACTGCAACATCTGCGGGGTTTTTCCTTGAATATGTCAGCTTTGTGGTCATCCCCGAACTGATGTAGCTGTATGTGTAAACGAACATTGTGGCGTAAGCCAGTATAAAGAGAGAAACAGACCCAAGGACCACGAACCGCTTACCCGAAATAATCTTCATTATCAGGTACGCAACCAATATAGTCTTAAATGCAAAACCGATGTTGAAAAATATTCCCGTGTAAAGTTTGTCAAAAGGGGTATCCAAAAGGCTGACCGTGGGACCCGTGCTGCTCTGATTCAGGTAAATGCCGGAAACTGAAAAAACGAACCCAAGAAACCAAAAGGTAAGCATCAGCATTCGTTTGTTTGTAAATTCGTCTTTGTCTTTCAGCCAAAATATGATAAACAGAACGATCATCAGTCCGCTGAAAATTAAATAAAAGAGGTTGCCGCGGTAAGAAAAAGAGAAAGCTTCGAAATCAAGCCGGTGGTTAAGATACTTTCCGAGCGTTTGCGTTAAAAAATCAATCGCACCGAGTAATACTAAGACGAACAGATCGAAAATTCCTTTCAGTCTGATCTTTGAAAGCAAAATCTTTTTTTGGGCGTTAGCGGAAAGCATATTCACTTAATTCTTTATCTGCTGCGAAATATAAGGAATAGTAGTGAGGAATTAAGTGCGATTTGATAAATTTTGAACTTTTTCCCCCGCATTAATGGCTCTTTTTTGAATTGTTATGGTAAAAATTACGACTTTAACGAAAAATGAAGGTTTTAACGAATAATTTTTGCTTTAATTACCGCAAGGATTATACAATGCTGAAAATAACCCGGCATTGAACACGGTTAACGGATAAAATCATTAAACAAAATCACTGAAAAAAATTAACGGTAATTAACATTTGAACCTTAACAGCCTTACCGTCTTTTTTCCCCGGAGTAAATGTTGTTCGTCTCACAGCCGATAAAGCCGAATTATCACACGCAGGATGCAGCCCTTTGGTAAGCACCGCTGAGGTTACCACCCCTGCCTCGTTTATAAAAGCCGTTACAAAAACCGAACCGGAAACACCGGCATCTTTAGCCGACTGAGGGAAAACGGCTTTGCTCTGTATTGCAGCATAACCACCTACCGGAACCGGCATATACGGCACCGCCGTGTAGTAAACATTATCTTTTGGTGCCGGGGTGGTTTTATCTTTTTCGGTAGTCTTTTTGCTTGTTTCGTTCTTTTTATATTTCCCCTGTTTATCCGCAGTCAGAAGGTCGCTGTTATCTATTTCCTGGCTTTCCAGTTTGATTTTCTCTTTTGGCGGGGCAACCACTACCTCAATCTCTTTGTTAACCACAGGCACGGGTGTATTTTTCTTCACCGGAGTTGTTGCCTGCTTTGTATCCGTTTTCTCTTTTTGAGGAAGTTGTTCCTCCTGCTCATTTTGCGGCAATTCTATTGCGTCAGTCAGTTCAACCAACTGGTCGTTATCAACAAACAAAGCAGATCTGTGTCTGGAAAAGGGCCACAAAGTGAACAACAAAATCATAAGAAACAGCACAAAGATGGTGCTGAGTTCAAGCACAAATTTCTGGTTCTTTCTGTGGTCAGGATATGTGTGTACGGACATTTTTCAGGGTTTATGATTTATGCGTTAACTTTGCGCTTTCATTTCAACCTTTTTACCGATAGAATCGGGGAAAAGTTCGCGATATAAAAAAAGCGACTGACAAACCTATCAATGCGCCGGTAACATCTGCCAACACATCGTACCACTCAAAATATCGCCCCGGAATGGGTATCTGGTGTAATTCATCCAATATACCGTAAATAGCAATCAGAACAAAAGTACCCTGAAAAATCGTTATTTCTTTAAATCTTTCAGCAAATTTATACCGAAAATAGGTGAAAGTCAAAAAAGCCAGCACAGCATATCCGGCAAAATGATTCAATTTATCACTTGTAGGCATTCCCGGCAGCCGGTTGGAGGGTAAAGTGGTTCCAAGAAACAGCACTACCCAGTAAGCCATTAAAACCCAAAAGGCTATTCTTTTTTTCCTGACTATTCCTTCTTTTTGCATTACATTATTTATATTATTCATTAATCGTTAGTTTCGTTAATCATTTTTATTGCTGCCGGCAGATGTGTTGCAATTACTGAAGCTGAAATATGAGTGTTTGGTGAGTCTTTTAACAGCATCAAAGCTGAAAAATTAAATGTATTAACCGCATCTGCAATTTTTGCGGAAACAACTTCGAGGGCATCACGGTCTCTGATTCGCAAAAACGGCATTATTCCTTCAATCGTAAGGTTTGGTAAACAGAAAAACTGAGCCATTGCTGAGGCAATTACTCCGGCAAGGGCGTCACCCGTTCCAAATTTGGCTAAATGAACACCTCCGGTATTTAATATTAAATTTATACCAATAGAAGTGCAGACAAACACCGCAGCATGCTTTAGAACAACTATCGCACCTGTTTGCTCACAGAAATCCGTAACTTCTGAAAAAATATCCTCTTCAATTTCATCGAGGGGTTTACCCAGTATGTTTGCAAATTCACCCGTGTGAGGTAGAATAATTTTACCCTCTAAATCATAGTTTTTATAGTTACCGTTAAAAAGCGGGAACAACCCATCGGCATCCAATATAACAAGTCTGTCTTCTATATTATATATTTTTTCCAGCGCAAGAGTGGTTTCAGGCGAGCGGTCTAATCCGGGGCCCACTAACAGAACTTCCTTTTTTTCCAAAGCTTCAAACATCATTTTTAAAGCTTCAGAGTTAAATGCCACCGGATAATCCTTTACCACAGCTTCAGGCAGGTGACCGAGCAAAACATTTGCAGCACGCTCTGAGGTGATGATAATTGGTGAACCTGAACCGGAGAAAAACGCCCCCTGATATGTTAATGTGGCGGCTCCTGGATAACGATTCGAGCCGGAAACTATTACGGGCCCCCCCGCTGTATATTTGTTCACTGTCCTTTTCTTTGGAGCAATTATGCTTTTTGTGTCAGGAAGTTCGTAAACTGACCAGTTAGTTTCAACTCCCATTCTTGAATTATTAAAACCTATAAAGCCGTTTAAAATTGTGCCACAGTGGTTAATTCCCTCGCCGTAATAATAGCCAAGTTTGTGTGTGCCAAGTGCAACAGTCCAATGCGCCTTAAACGCAATGGTGCCATAGCCGGTGCCGGCATTAATTCCCGAAGGAATATCGATGGCTACCCGCATGGCGTATTGATCGTTTAAGGTAAGAATAATTTCATCGTAGGGCATTGTGAGGTTACCCCTGAAACCTGTGCCAAAAATTGCGTCAATGATAAGATGGCAATCTTCTAACAGTTCAGTAAGTTGGTCCGTATCTTTGTATTGGAAGAAACTTACCCCCGAATCCAACTCAACAAGAAGATCAAAAAAATATTTAGTGTCAGGGGCGAAATCCTCAGGGTCTTCAATAAAAACGACAAGCACTTCCCAGCCGTTTTCACGCAGGTGCCTTGCAGCAACAATTCCATCACCCCCATTGTGCCCCTTTCCGCAAATAACAGCCGCACTTCTGCGCTCAATGTCAAGGTTGAAAATAGCCTCAGCCACGCTCCTGCCCGCGTTTTCCATCAGTATTGTTCGTTCAAAGCCCCTTTCCTCGATCGCAATACTGTCGATTTCCGCTGCTTGCTTTGCAGAATATACTTCTATCATAATCCGCTCGTGTTTTTATAAAAAAAGCCGTATCGTCAATTCTGATAAAAACTTCCGATACAGCTTCAAAAATATTGAAAATTTTTTAAAACTTCGCTATCAAATCTATTATCGAGCCGGGAAGTACACCCATCAGAATAACTAAAAGTGCTGATACTATTATTCCGGTTAAAGCAGGGTTTGAACTTGTAACCTCGAATTTCGACTCATCTTTGCCGAAATACATAACCACTACAACCCGCAGGTAGAAATAGAGACTTATTGCTGAAGCTGCAATGCCAACGATTGCCAACCAAAGAAGGTCAGCTCTTATCGCTGCCATGAAAACATAATACTTACCGAAGAAAGCAGCAAACGGTGGTATGCCCGTTAGGGAAAACATAAAAAGCGCCAACAAACCGGCAAGAACAGGGTATTTGCTGCCAAGACCTGTGTAGTCGCTGATTGCAAGATTTTTCTCCTCTTTTCCTTCAAGAACGGAAATTAAGCCAAAGGCACCCAGATTCATGAACGAGTAGGCAATCAGGTAGAAGATTACGCCGTCAATCCCCTCTTTGTTGCCTGCGGCTAAACCGATCAGCATATAGCCGGCGTGCACAATAGAGGAATAAGCCAGCATTCTTTTTATGTCGGTTTGCATTATAGCGGTGATACTTCCGTAAACCATAGAAAGCGTTGCGAAAGTGGCAACCAACGGGGTCAAAATTTCCGTTGCCTTTTCTTTTCCAAAAGCGGGTGAAACCACAATTATCAGTGCTGAAAATGCCGCCGCTTTACCAACGGTTGACATTAAGGCTGTGGTTGAAGTGGGGGCACCCTGATATACATCCGGAACCCACATGTGGAAAGGTACTGAAGCAATCTTAAATGCAAACCCTGCAAAAAAGAGAAACAAACCGATTATTCCGACGATGTTTTTGCTTTCGAATGTGAAGTGTTCATAAAGTTTGTCTATGTTCAGAGTTTGCGATGAACCGTAAATTAATGCCAAGCCGTAAACTATAAATCCCGTTGCAAAAGCACCAAGAAGAAAATATTTAAGCGCGGCTTCGTTCGAAAAAAGCCGTTTACGGGCAAATCCTGCCAATATATAGAAAGTAAGAGACATTAACTCTAACCCGACAAAAACCATTATTAAATCTTTTGCTCCGGCAATTAACATCATCCCCAACACAGATGATTGCAAAAGGATGTAATATTCACCGTGGTAGATTTCTGTCTTTTTCAGATAATCTATAGTTATCAGAGCTACTACGGCACCGCCAAAGTTGAACAGAAACCAAAATATATTAACATGCCCACCGGTTGCCAGCATATTGTTGAAGAACGAACCCGGTTTACCTATGGTTAAAAGTGACTGGTACGAAAGCCCAAGGAACGAGATGACCGTCAGCCAAGGCAGTATCTTTGGCGCGCTCTTTATATACATCTCGATTACCAACGAGATAAGAACGACGGCAGCAAGTATCACAAGTGGCAGATAACCGGTTATGTCTGAAAGGTTAAAATCCATATCTACTCTATAAATAAAATGTCTTGATCTGTTTCTTCTATTGTTGCTGTATGTGTTTCGGTTCTGTAAACCATCAATTTTTTATGCTTCGAAAGGTCGAATATGTCGTCTTCTTTTTCTACTACCAACAATTTAATCCCTTCGTATTTCGCAAGCGTATTTCTGAGCGACTGATATTTGAAGAAATATATGCTCGTATAATTATCTTCTTCAACAAGAGCCACATGTTTCGAGGCGTGCGAAAAATCGGTGATAATTTCATTTTCTATCACCACTGTCAGAAATCGTGCCTTAAACGGCAGCACTAATCTGTTGCCGTAAAGTAAACCGTTTTTACCGTTTTGAAGTGTTTCCCGTATTGTCATCTTTAACCTCTGAAGAAAAAGAACCAAATGATGCCGTAAATCGGAAGAAGTATCGGCAGCGAATACTTGAACATATACTCGATAAATGTCGGTACTCTAACCCCCGCCCTTTCCGAGATCGATTTAACCATGAAATTAGGCCCGTTCCCGATATAAGTCATAGCGCCAAAGAAAACGCTTGAAACTGAAATAGCCACTAAGTAGTGAACGGCATCTGCATTTTGTAAGAATGCGTGAGTTGCATCCGTTCCGCCGTTGATATCGTGCCCAAATTTCCCCATCGCGGCACTTAAAAAGTTCAGGTATGTAGGCGCATTATCTAAGAAAGATGAAAGCGAACCTGTTGCCCAGTAAAAAAGTGAACCCGTGAAAACATCGCTGTTCTCTTTTGCCATATCGGCTATTAAACGAAGTGCAGGTATCATGGTGAAAAAGATGCCAACAAACAGATACGCCACTTCTTTAATCGGCGCAAAATCGAACTCGTTCGCTTTAAGTGCTTCTTTATCGGCGGTTTTATAAGAGATAAATATCACGCTGAACATTATTATCTCCCTCACACCGATTGGTAACGGGTCAAGTGATGGTATCCACGAGATTACCGCCGGATCCAAAAACACGGAAATAATTATTATCCCCAGATACGCAAGGTTCTTCAACCCTTTGAAATAGAACTTACCGCTGTATTCATTTTCACTTTCCTTGCCCGCTTTATTGGCTGAGTCGAGGAAGAAAAACACCGCTAAAATCATCCCAAGTGTTAAGAGCCAGATAAACCAAACATGCTCTATAACCCAGAAAAAGGGAATCCCTTTAAGAAATCCTAAAAACAACGGCGGATCGCCAATTGGGGTTAAAGCACCACCGGCGTTACTTACCACAAATATGAAAAATATTATGTGATAAGGTTTTATCCGACCTTTGTTCATCCTCATAAACGGACGGATAAGCAGCATAGAAGCACCGGTAGTTCCTATAACATTGGAAATCACTGCCCCAACCAACAAAAACAGCGTATTAAATAATGGCGTTGCCTTTTTATCCACCTTTATTAAAATCCCGCCACTTGCTACGAACAACGACCCCAACAAGGCAATGAACGACAGATACTCAACCAATGTATGCCTCAGGCTTACAAAGTCTTTCAGCACGATCATGTAATAACCGGTGGTTATTAATCCCAGAAAAATGGCCACACGGTGGTAGTTATGCTCCCAAAAATGTTGAAAGAACAACGGCGCAATTGCAATCAACAACAATAAGGTTATAAACGGTATAACCATCAATGGGTTTGGTGCTACACCGTGATGCTCCCCACTTTCTTCGGCAGATGATTTTGCCCCGGCTGAAGCGGGCTGTTCCGCTGTTGTATTGGTTGTTGATGCTTCGACTGAATCGTTCGCTGTAACTGCCGATTGAGTCGATGTTACTGTTGAATCTTGCGATTCACACTTAATTTCACTGTTAAATATTAAAAACAGGCTAAAAAAGGCTGCGAGATAAAAAGCCGTATGCCTCATATTTATTTTGCTAATGCGTTCGTAATTGAACTTACAAGGTTCGATGAGAACGCTTCGGATAACCTCAGGAATGTTGAAGGATATATACCAATCCAAACTATCACGATCATAATCGGAATTAATGTGAACAGTTCACGAGTGTTCAGATCGGTGAGTGTATTTAATTTTTCGTTTTTTACGGTCTCAAGGCACATCCTCTGATACCACCATAAAAGATATACCGCCGCCAAAATTACACCAAGCGCAGCTATTATTGCGTAAAGCGGATTGTTTAATACAGGGGAGGAGAACGATCCCACGAGGATCAGAAACTCGCCGATGAAACCGTTAAGACCCGGCAAACCGATTGACGATAACGATATAAAAAGCAATATTGTTGCATATACAGGCACTAACTTTGCAATTCCGCCATACTCGGCTATCACACGAGTGTGGGTTCTTTCGTATAAATACCCAACTAAAAGGAAGAGTGCGCCTGTTGAAAGCCCGTGGTTAACCATCTGAATTATTGCTCCTTGAATCGATTCTGTCGTTAAACCAAAAATACCAAGTACCACAAAACCTAAGTGAGCTACCGATGAATAGGCAACTAATTTCTTCATATCTTTCTGCACCATCGATACCAACGAACCGTAGATGATACCTATTACCGCCAGAATCGCTAAATATGGCGCAAATACTTTTGTTGCATCCGGGAAAAGCGGAAGGTTAAACCGCACCATTCCGTATGTCCCCATCTTAAGCAGAACGCCGGCAAGAATAACAGAACCCGCCGTTGGTGCTTCCACATGCGCATCAGGTAGCCAGGTGTGAAGCGGAAAAACAGGCACTTTTATCGCAAAACTGAGCACAAACGCAGCAAAAAGATAATTCTGAGCCGATAAACCAAGCGTGGGGCCCAACTTATATAGTTCCGTCAGGTCGGTTGTGAATTCTTTCCCTGAGTTTGCTAACCAAATAATTGCTACCAACATGACGAGTGAACCCGTCATTGTGTAGATAAAAAACTTTACCGAGGCATAAATTCTGTTCTTGCCCCCCCAAACACCGATGATGAAATACATCGGGATGAGCATTGCTTCCCAAAATATGTAGAAAAGGAAAAGATCGAGCGACATAAAAACGCCCAACATCCCCGCTTCAAGCAACAGCATGAAAAATGTAAATTCTTTCACTTTGTGCTCTATGCTCTTCCAGGTGGAAAGAAGTGCCAGCGGCGTGATGAAAGTCGTAAGAAGCACCAACAACAGCGACATACCGTCGATCCCTACAAAATACGATATCCCGAGCCCCTTTATCCAACTTGCTTTTTCTACAAACTGGAAGCCGGGGTTGCGCGGGTCAAAATTGTACCAGGCAAACAGGGAAACCAAAAAAATCACCAATGAAATTACCAAACCGGTAACACGCAAAAGTGAGCCGTTTTCACGCGGGAGCAACAATATCAGAAGCGATCCGCCTACTGATAAAATTAACAATAAAGACAAAATAAAGTTATTTTCCATCAGAAACTCAATATTATCCAGAATAATGCACCAACGATCGTGATCATCATTACAGCGGCATAGAACTGTGCTACACCCGTCTGGAACTTCCTGAGGTGTGCCGAGAAGAAACTTACTACTTTTGCAGTTCCGTTAACTGCTCCGTCTATCAGTTTTGCGTCTGTAAATCTGAACAAAAATTTATCCGATAACCCGACCAGTGGGTCAATGATGGTCTTTTGATAAAACTCGTCAACAAAATATTTGTTATAAAGTGTTTTGTACATCCCCTTGAACGACTCGGCAACATCTTTCGCTATTTGTGGGCGCTTAATGTATATATGCCGTGCGAGCATTATTGAAGCTACAGCTCCGATAACAGTAAGCGTCATCAGAAGATACTCTTCAAAGTGGGAGTGAAAGCCACCGTGTGCTATTTTGCGGGTTGCATCTTTGAAAATTGGGGCTAACCAGGAATCCAACCAGTTACCGGACTCGCCAACAAATACTTTTGGTAAGCCAACCCAACCACCAACGATTGAAAGACCGGCAAGTATCATCAACGGAATCACCATCACATTGGGTGACTCGTGCGGGTGAACATGGTGTTTATCGAATCTCTCCTTGCCTTCAAAAGTAAGGGATGTAAGCCTGAACATGTAAAACGCAGTCATCAGAGAAGTTACCGCACCTATAATCCAGAAGAACAACCCACCGTTTGCGTAAGACATCCACAATATTTCATCTTTTGAAAAGAACCCGGCAAATGGCGGTATGCCTGCTATCGCGATTGTGGCAATCATAAATGTGATGTAGGTTTTCGGCATATATTTCTTCAAACCGCCGTAGTGCTGTATATCCTGCTGCTCGTGCATCCCGTGAATTACCGAACCGGCACCAAGGAACAAAAGGGCTTTGAAGAAAGCGTGTGTCATCACATGGAAAATACCGGAGGAAAACGCCCCGACACCAAGCGCTAAAAACATGTAACCTAACTGGCTTACGGTGGAGTATGCAAGCACCTTTTTAATATCGTTCTGCACCAAACCTACGGTAGCCGCAAAAAATGCAGTACACAAACCGACGATTGCAACAACCATCATCGCAGTCGGTGCCATTGCGAAAATTATACCCGTCCGTGCTACGAGATAAACACCCGCTGTAACCATCGTGGCAGCGTGGATAAGTGCAGAAACCGGTGTGGGGCCCGCCATAGCGTCAGGAAGCCAAACATACAGTGGTATCTGTGCCGATTTTCCCGTTGCGCCCAAAAACATAAACAGTGCAATTGCCTCAAAAACCCACGGTTTTAACTCTGAATTTGCAACCAAAGGAAGAACTTCGCTGAAATTCAGGCTGTGGAAGTAGCTGAAAATAAAAAACATCGCTACCAGAAAGCCAAAATCACCAATTCTGTTGACTATGAAGGCTTTCTTGGAAGCGTCGGCTACAGTTCCTTTATCAAACTTACGGTCGTACCAAAAACCTATCAGAAGGTAAGAGCATAAGCCTACCCCTTCCCATCCTAGGAAGAGAAGAACAAAATTATCGGCAAGAACCAAATTCATCATCGCAAAGATGAAGAGGTTCAGATATGCGAAAAACCGCCAGAACGCCTTATCACCGTGCATGTAACCGATTGAGTAGATGTGGATTAGAAAACCCACACCGGTTACCACCAACGACATCACCAACGAAAGTTGATCGACCTGATATGCCGCTGCTGCCTTTAAGCCGCCGGCTTCCAACCAGGTGAACCACTCTACTATGCGCGATCTTTTGTCCGCCGGTAATCCGAGAGTTTCGATGAATGAAAATAGTACCACCAAAAACGAAAGCCCGACCATAGCCGTGCCGATGCCGCCGGTAATCTTCTCGTTTTTGATTTTACTGCCAAACAACCCGTTGATCAAAAATCCGATCAGTGGGAAGAGTACTGCCAAATAAATATAATCTGTCATAGTCTGCGTGGGGTTCTTTTAGTTACTTACCACTTTAAAATGTTAATTTCGTCGATATTTATCGTTTCTTTGTTTCGGAACAGTGCAATAATTATAGCCAAACCAATAGCCACTTCCGCTGCCGCAACCGCCATAACAAAGAATACAAACAGTTGCCCCACCACATCACCAAAAAACGATGAGTAGGCGACAAATGTAAGGTTAGCCGCATTAAGCATAAGCTCTATCGACATAAAAACAACTATTGCATTTCGTCTGGTTATTACGCCCGTTACTCCGGTTACAAACAAAAATGCGCTTAAAATTAAATAATATTCTAATGGGATCATCTTTTATGCTAATCTAATTTCTTTTTTGATAAAACTAATGCGCCCAAAGTGGCTGTTAACAGTACAAAAGCTATTGCTTCAAATGGTAAAAGGTAGGTGGTGTATAACTCACGCCCTATGTTTTCTATTGTTCCGGTTTCTATTCTCGAGGCTTCTTCGGCTACTTTTCCCGTGGTGGTGGAAAGTACCGCATAGGCTATCTGTGCCAGCATTAAAACGCCGACTATTATAGCCAGTAACTTCATCTGGGGCTTATCTTTGAAGTAAGACTGCTCACGATCGGGCCTTAACAGCATCAGTACGAACAGAAATAAAACCATTATCGCACCGGCGTAAACTATTATCTGAACTACTGCGATAAATTGCGCACGGAGCAACACATAAGTACCGGAGAGTGCGCCGAAATTTAATACTAAAAAAAGTGCCGATACTACAGGATTTTTCCCCGTTATCATCATTACTGCGGATACTACAGCAACCAAAGCGAAAAATCCGAACAAGACCTGTTCCAGAGTCATGAAAACTTCCTGAGTTGGTAGTTTAAATTCAAAATTAATCAAAACACAAATATAAGTTTTTGATTTATCTTAAAAAAAAATATTCTCCGCATAACGGCTTATTTAACCGTTAAAACTCTACTCTGAAACTGGGAAGCACCCGGTTTCAGACTTTCCAACCCCGCAAAAATTGATTATATTTGCAGGCTAAAAACTTTTGTTTCAATCAATTGGAGTCCCTTGCCGGATGAAACCTGCTGAACTTACCGCAAGAGAAAAAAATATCTTAAGATATATTGTGGATCAGTTCATTCTCACTGCCGCACCGGTGGGAAGCCGGAATATATCAAAACGGTACGATATCGGGCTTTCACCGGCTACTGTAAGAAACATAATGGCTGACTTAGAGGACTCCGGCTACATCAATCATCCGCACACTTCCGCCGGCAGGGTGCCTACTGATAAAGGGTACAGAATCTATGTGGATGCGCTGATGGATGAACCCAAAATTGACGGGCATACCCGCGACACTATTACCGCTGATTTCAAAAACAGAATTGTTGATATTGAAGAAATTTACAACCTTACTTCAAAAATTCTCAGCAGGATAACCGATCAGCTTGCGTGCGTGGTTTACCCTAAAATTGAAACGGGGGTTTTAAGCAGAATTCAGTTAGTGTACCTCTCTTCAAACAAAATTTTGGTGGTAATCAGTATCGTTTCCGGGTTGGTTAAAACTATCACTTTGGAACTGACTGCCAATATTGAAGAGGAACAAATTGAAGTGGTGCAACGCCTTCTGAACGAACGGCTGGCAGGTTTAAGGCTGAAAGATATTAAGGAAACGATTACCGAAAGGTTGAAAGACCACGATTTAGCCGGCAACCCTATTATTTCGATGCTTTATGACTCTGCCGATAAAATTTTTAACGACTTCAAAACTGAAGAAAAAATTTTGATTTCAGGCGCACGAAACCTACTTAAACATCCCGAGTTTGAAGATCCCCTGAAATTTGAAAACATCGTGGAATTAATTGAAGATAAAGATATTATTGTACATATTTTCGAGAACAGTTCCGGTATTTTTTTGGAGAGGTCAGCTTCGGTTAGCGGCGTGAACATTATGATCGGCAGCGAATTGCCCTATATGAAGTCCGAAGACTATAGTCTTGTGATGAAGGAATACCAGGTGGGCGACAATTCCGGCGCAATGGGCATTCTGGGTCCTAAAAGGATGGATTATGCAAAGATTATCGCTATTGTTGATTATACTGCCTGGTTGCTGACGGAATACCTTTCGGGGAACCAACCGGCGTAGGTAAATCAACTTTTTTAAGATTCAACCGTCTTATATTGAACGATTTTTACCTTTTTATTAGTTATTAATATTAATGGAATTGTTTATGAAATTAAACAGTAAGTTAAGGAAAATGAAAGAAAAAAAAGTGAACAACCAAAAAGAGAATAAAGATATTTTAGAAAATGAGATTAATGAAGAGGCGGCTGATTTGAACCCGGAAGAAACAGAGCAAAATCTGAAGGGGCAAAAAGAAGAATTATCCGCAAATTATGATGAACTAAAAGATAAGATTGAAGAACTTAGCGGGAAAAATGAGGAATTGCTGGCTGAGTTAGAGAAAGCCAAAAACGATATCGATTCTCTGCGCGATGTTCTGCAAAGAAGAATAGCCGAAATTGATAATATTAAGCGCAGGCACAGAGATGAAATGCTGAAAATTTGGGCGGACGCCGAGGGCGGTTTAATTACCGAACTTTTGCCCGTAATCGATAACTTTGACAGAGCAGCTGAATTTGCCCCAACCTCGGAAGATAAGGGGAAAGTTATTGAAGGTTTCGTCTTGATACACGACTCGTTAATGAAAATTTTGCACGAAAAAGGGCTCAGGAAAATTGAGGCGAAAGGTAAACCTTTCGATTATAATTTCCACAATGCTGTCGGTAAATTTCCTAATACGGATGTGGAACCCGATACTGTGCTCGAAGAAGTTAAAACCGGCTACATCTATAAAGACTCTATTATCAGGCACAGCGATGTTATCATAAGCGAGGCTCCCGATCAGGAAGATCAAGACGATCAGACAAACGAACTTTAGGAATTAATTTAACCAAAAATGAGTAAAAGAGACTATTACGAGGTACTTGGGGTTAGCAAATCTGCCGGAAAAGATGAAATTAAATCTGCTTATCGTAAGATTGCTATGAAATATCATCCCGACAGAAACCCCGACAATAAAGAGGCGGAAGAAAAATTTAAAGAGGCGGCTGAAGCCTATGAAGTGCTGAGCGATGACGAAAAAAGGGCTAAATACGATCGCTTTGGCCATCAGGCTTTCGGGCCCGGTAGTGGTGGCGCACAAGGCTTCACAGACATTAACGATATTTTCTCTCACTTCTCAGATATTTTTGGAGGTGGCGGGGGTGGGTCAATTTTCGACGATATTTTCGGCGGGGGGCGTAGCCGTTCCGGTGGCAGAAGAAGATCAGGCGGCACTCCGGGAAGTGACCTCAGGGTTACTCTCAGCCTGAAATTGGAGGAAATTGCCACCGGGGTAACCAAAACAATTAAGATTAACAAATTTGTGAAGTGCGACTCGTGCCACGGCTCAGGCTCCGAAGGCGGGGCAGCCAAAAAGACATGCTCTGTCTGCAACGGTACGGGCGAAGTCCGGAATGTTTCGCGCTCAGTTTTCGGGCAATTTGTTAACATTCAGCCATGCGCCAACTGCAACGGCGAAGGGCAGGTTATTGATAAACCATGCCGCAAGTGCCACGGTGACGGCAGAGTTAAAGCGGAGGTTACTGAAAACATTGAAGTGCCGGCTGGCGTTTCTGACGAAATGCAACTGAGCCTGAGAGGGAAAGGTAATGCCGGGCTGAGGGGTGGCCCCAACGGCGACTTGCTCGTTGGCTTCAAAGAAGTGCCGCACGAACACTTCAAACGAGAGGGCGCAAACATAATTTATCAGCTGTTTATAAGCTACCCGCAGGCGGTTTTGGGCGCAGAAGTGGAAATACCGACGCTAACCGGGAAAGCGAAACTTACGATTGAATCGGGCACAACCGCCGGAAAAATCTTAAGAATGGCGGGCAAAGGTTTGCCTAACCTCAACGACAGAAACCACAGAAAAGGCGACCAATTGGTTGAAGTGAACATTATCGTGCCCAAAAAAGTGAACGCACGGGAAAAAGAACTGCTGAACGAACTGCTTGCACAACCGAATGTTTCGGGTGCTGAAGGCAACAGTAACTTTTTTAAAAAATACTTCTGATAAAAGTTGAAGAAAACCACCGAACGGCTAAGCGGTGCCACAGGGCTTACAAAACTTGAAATTACTGCAATTTTTTTCATTGTTGCCTCGCTGCTGGTTGGTTCGGGGTTTTTTCTGCTCGGCGGCGGTAAAAACACTGCCGAACTAAAGCCAAAAGCCGATAACGCCTGGAACGAACTTCAGAATGAAAAATCTAAAATTAGCGGAAACAACGGAAACAACCGGAAAAATGAAAATAACAGAAACGGAAACGACACAGTAGCCACCGGTTCTGCTGCGGATGATGATTACGGCTTCAACTCAACCTCCGGTGATGATATAAAAAGCGACCCTTCAGCTGAAAACGGGAAACAGGGCGGCAAAACTTCACGAAAAAAGGTGTATAAAACCATAAATATCAACACCGCCACAATCGACGACTTTGATCAGCTGCCCGGAATTTCTACCGAAGTCGCCGAAAATATCGTTAAACATCGGGTACTCAAAGGCGGAAGCTTCAAAGATATTGAAGAACTTTTAGAGGTTAAAGGTATCGGTAAGAAAAGATTGGAAAAAATTAAACCTTATTTGAAATTTTGAATGAACAAACTGATCCGGTTTTATCGCCGTTACTATTCGACCTTCAACATCTCAGCCATAGTCATTCTGGCGCTTCTGCTGATAAAAGTTGCTTATCTCGACCCCTCCGATTATGCACAGAAAGAAGAATTTTACAAAACAGAAACCAGAATGCGTCTTCATAATCTGAGGGCTGCCGAGCGCGCCTGGTTCGAGTTGCACGGCTCGTTTTGTGGCAATATCGATACCTTAATTGCCTTTGTAAGGTCTTCTGAAGCTGCTATTGTGCTCGATTCCACAAAGAACCTTGATAAAAGCACTTTCGGTTTTCAATACGCCGGGCAGGAAGATTTTATTGCTGACAGTATGAAACTTTCTCCAAAACTCTTCCTCCCTTTTATCATTCAACTTGACACTTTTAGAGTGATTGATTCAGTGTTTTCAGAAAAGGGTGAGTTCACACGGGTTGACACCACGGCGGGCTACGGAAGCCGTTTCAGAATTATTGACCCCGCCGGTTTTGGAAGTGTTGGCAACCTACATTTTGACGCTCTTATTTATTCAGCTTCCTGGGAATAAAATGATCAGAATTTTACTTGATATTAAAAACGACTCAATCACACTCAAGAATGTTAACCCGGAAGAAACCTCCGTTAATAAAACCGACCTTGAGTACTCGATACTTCAGGGACCACTTTTCAGGTCGATTGACCCGGAATCGGTTGAGCGGCTGAAGGATGACCTTACCTCTTTTGCCGGTGGATTGAACCTTGGAAACACTGCCGTCTATCTTATTTTCCCGCAAGCTCTGTTCCGTACGCTGACACTTCCCCGCAAGGCGGACCTCTCGCGCATGCAGCAATACAACGAGCACAAGTTTGAAGTGGGGCTGATTTTCCCTTTTCTTGAAAACAATTCTTATTCGCTCGATTTTCAACAACTCAACAGCGAAGAAGATGAAAGCAAAAAAGGCGCTCTTGACCTTGTTACAGTCATAAACAACGAAATTTTAGATTTTGCCGCTGAAATTAAGCTCTTCACCGGTTCCGGTTCTGTTAAGGTGATCATCCCCTTTCATTCGCTTAAATTGTTTATTGGTAAAAACTTCCCCGAAAACAGGCTTTCACTTTTGATGCACATCTCGGGGAGTACGCTATTACTGGCTTCTATTCAGGGGAGGAATATCACATCTGTATATTCCGCTAATTTTATTGACATTCCTTCTCTACCGGATGTGATCGATTCTTTTCTGCTCAACAGCTCTGCCGGAAAAATCGACCGTGAAGCGGTGAATATGCTGTATATTAGCTTAGAAGAATATAAAGTGGGGTTGAGTTCACTCGTTGAAAAATGGACGACCATAAGAACTTCAGAGGATTTTTTAGACCTGCAGTTAGGCAAAATCAGTAAAGTTCCTCCCGATCTGCTGGCAGAAATCAGAAATGAGGCTTAGAATTATCTCCGGTGAATTAGGCGGAAGATTCATTAAAACTCCCGATTCTAAATTCACAAGGCCCACCACCGATAAAGTTAAGCAGTCACTCTTCAACTGGCTGACGAATTATTTCGATTTGGAAGGAATTGTTGCTGCAGATTTATATGCAGGCTCAGGTTCGCTTGGTTTTGAGTTGCTCAGCCGTGGTGCGGCTATGGTTCATTTTGTTGAAAAAAATTACCCCGTTCAAAAAGTGTTGTTGGAAAATATTGCTTCTCTGAAAGTTGAGGATCGCACAAAAGTTCACAAGATGAGTGCGGTTACTTTCGCTTCAACCACAGAGCACACCTTCGATATTATTCTTGCGGATCCACCATTTTTTGAGTTTGATGTCCATGCAATGGTTAAAAAGGTGTCGGAGAGAAAGCTTCTGAAAGAAGGAGGAATTATGGTTATCGAAAGATCGATTCAAACAACAGAATCAGATACCGAAAATTTCGGGCAGGAACCTTTCCGCCGATTGGGCGATACGCTCCTATATACTTTTGAAAATTCTCTGCCGTAAAAATTAGCGTAAATCCCTTTTAATATTACAGGAAGTCCCTTTCAAATTATAATAAGCCCCCACTAATATTAGTTGATTGCGGAAAGGCAATCAATCCGGCAATCTGTTAATAAAAAAAGGATTAGAGGATGGAAAAAATTGCAGATGAAAAAAATTGGGGGAAGGGAACAATTAGGGAATAAAAGAAAATTGCAGAGGTAAAAAACCAGGGGAAGTATCAGGTAAAGTGAACCCCACCCTAACGGTAAGGTTCACTTATAAAATATTTTGCAGATTTATGCGAATTGTTATACTCTTTCAACCCAAGCACTTCGTTATAGCACTTTATTGCTTCATCCCGTTTGTTGAGTTTATCGTACATTTGCCCCTTAAACAAAAGTGCATTCACCCAAAAACCTGATGGATCGTTTTTATCCGTTTTTTTGGAAAGTTCAATTGATTCATTCAGGTAAACCAAAGCAGAATCGTACTGCCCGGTTGCTCTGTAGTAAAATCCGAGATAATAGTCAGTTTCTCTTTTCAATTTGAGGGAATAGCCAAATTTCCCCGCTTTTCCGTCGTTATACAATTTAGTATAGATTTCTTTAACCAACGGATAGTCGCCCCTCATAATTGCGGCACGCCCCCGCCACCTGAGGAAAACCGGGTTTTCAGGGAAGAGATCGGTCAGTTGTTTGGCATATTTTTCCGAACTTGCACCGTCTTTTTCAAACTCCTGATAGAGTGTCATCAAAAAATACATAGCTTCATATTTGGCAAATCTGCCTTTTTCAGCAACCCGAACCAAATCTTGTATCCCCTGTGCTTTATCACCTGAAGGGAAAAATATTAACAGCGGTTTAATTGCCGGGTACTGCTCGGGAATAACAGAAATGTAGTAAGAATAAATACCCGTTCCGAGCAAAATATCGGCATTCTTTGGCTGAAGTTTAAGGGCTTTGTTCACAATCGGAAGTGCTTCCCTGCCGTCATCGGCTGCTTTAAGCCAACTTTCGCGCAATGCTCGCAGCCTGCCGCGGAACCCCACCGCCCCCGCCTTGAAGAATAACGCATCAAAATTGTCGGGATTTTTATCCAGAATCTCGTCGCATACATAGATGATGTCGTCCAATTTCTTATAGAAAAGGTCATCTTTCGATTCGTCATCCAGATCAACAAGAATCTTCCACCAATCTATCATCGCTAAGTAAAACAAGCCGGCAGGATTTTTGGGGTTATCCCTCAGCAATGACCTGAATTTGGTTTCCGCTG
Organism: Ignavibacteriaceae bacterium; assembly: GCA_008933765.1. Classification (GTDB taxonomy): domain Bacteria; phylum Bacteroidota; class Ignavibacteria; order Ignavibacteriales; family Ignavibacteriaceae; genus UTCHB3. The sequence continues at coordinate 80,381 of WBUK01000003.1, forward strand.
CAGGGAAATTAAGTGAATAGACATCCCTGATACCCTCATCAATTATGGTACTTTGATTCTGGGCAGTTAGAAAAGGCGTGAGAAATAAAAAAGTCAGAATAATTGCTAAATATTTCATATTCCTAAAAAAAAATAGTTTAACACACAGGTTATACTTATACTGATATAACTAAGTTTCAATAACTGATTTTCAGGCAAACTTCGGTAAAAATCTAAAAAATTCTAAAGATTGTCCAAAAAATTCTAAAGAAATTCTACGAAAGCTTCTCAGTAAGATAACCCGTCAGTTTAGAGGCATCAACCCGGATTTGCTCCATACTGTCTCTTTCACGGACGGTAACGGTGTTATCTTCCAGTGTTTGAGTATCAACAGTAATGGCGTAAGGGGTGCCAATCTCGTCCATTCTTCTGTATCTTCTTCCGATAGCGGCTTTGTCGTCATAGAAAATCTTAAACTTAGGTCTGAGTTCATCTTCAATTTTCTTTGCAAACTCGGGCATACCGTCTTTATTAACCAACGGAAGAATTGCCGCTTTAACCGGAGCTAATCTCGGATGAAGATGAAGCACGGTTCTTGTGTCGCCGCCGAGATCCTCCTCATCGTAAGCATCCACCAGGAACGCCAAAAATGATCTGCTTGCCCCGGCTGAAGTTTCTATTATGTAAGGCAGGTATTTTTCTTTAGTCTCTTCGTCAAAATATTTCAAACCTTTTTTCGAGTATTGTTCGTGCCTGCCGAGGTCGAAATCGGTTCTGTTATGAATACCCTCAATTTCGCCCCACCCGAATGGGAACTTGTACTCAATATCGGTTGCTTCCTTTGCATAATGCGCCAGTTTATTAGCCGGGTGATCGTGATACCGTAAATTTTCACTCTTCATTCCAAGTTTCGTAAACCAGTTCATTCTTTCTTCCTTCCAGTAATCGTAGTATTTTTTATCATCGGAAGGTTTAACGAAATATTGCATTTCCATCTGTTCAAATTCTCTGGTCCGGAAAAGGAAGTAGCGCGTGTTAATCTCATTACGGAAAGCCTTGCCTATTTGCGCGATTCCGAACGGAATTTTTTGGCGGGAAGCACCCTGAACATTTCCAAAGTTAACAAAAATACCCTGTGCGGTTTCCGGGCGTAAAAAGATAGCCGAACCCGTCTCTTCAACTGAACCAAGGAAAGTTTTGAACATCAGGTTAAATTTGCGCGCAGGCGTGAACGAACCCGGTGTTCCGCAAACCGGGCAGTTAAGAGCCGCAATTAACTTTGCTGCCTCGCCTGAATCAAAAAGCTCGGTGATAAAATCGTTCACTTCATCAGGCTTTTCTGCTATTTTCTTCAGGTTTGCATCGATGGCTTTTTTTATTCCCTCATCTTCTACCGAAGAGAGCAGCGCTTCCAGAATTTTTGTTTTTTTCTTTACTGCTATCTGATCAACTAAATAATCAACACGAAAACGGGATTTGCAGTTTTTACAGTCGATCATCGGGTCTGTAAAATTCTCAACATGCCCCGATGCAACCCACACTTCCGGCGACATCAGGATAGAGGCATCCACCCCCTCAACATCGTCACGGTAGGTCATAAAACGCCACCATTCGTCCTTAATATTTCGCAACATTTCACTGCCGAGCGGGCCGTAGTCGTAACATCCATTTAAGCCGCCATATATTTCGCTCGACTGATATACGAAGCCTTTCCTTTTAGATAATGAAATTATTTTCTCAAGCAGATCATTTTTTCCGTTCATTTAGGCATTTTCCTACGAGTGTTAAAAATTAAAAATTCACAATCTTAAATATAACCATTCGTTTTGAGTCTTATGCGTCTTATTCGTTCGGATAAGCCCTTTATTTTTCGTATTTTTGTATCTATTCTTCTTTGTTTTGGGCAATTAACTGTTTACTTTATTGGATCTCTCACTTTTTAATCTGTTAGACGATTTCTATTTCCTTTTGGATACAAAGGGTAATATACTCTTTGCCAACGATGCCGTCTTCAATAAACTCGGCTTCAACCGGCAGGATTTGAAAGAACTGGATTCAATTTTAAGCCCTGAATCTATTCTGAAAATTGAACATTCTCTCATTACATGCGGCTCTTCCGGGGAAAAAACCCAAACGGAGTGCAGAATTACAAATGCTGCAAAAAATGATATTATCGAGTGCCGAGCCACTTTCAATTCGGTGAGCAATGGTGAAGTTCTGCTGCAACTAAGGGATATTACTCAAACAAAAAAGGATAAACTGAACCTTACCCGGTTTAAATATATTGCCGACCATACCATGAATGCGCTTCAAATAACCGACCTTACCGGGAGAATGATTTATGTGAATCCGGCATATTCAGCCGAAAGTGGGTTCGACAGGGATGAACTGATTGGCTTAAATCCCAAAGTGTTTGGCAGCGGTAAACTCCCCGCAAGCCACTGGGAAGATGTCTGGAAAACTATTTCTGCCGGTAAAACCTGGATCGGGGAGGTGGAAAACAGAAGAAAAAACGGCGAAATCTTCTATTCTCAACTCCAAATCACCCCTATGTCAGATGAAAACGGGAACCCAATTGGTTATTTTGGGATTCATCGTGATCTGGCGGATAAAAGAAATTTAGAAAAGCAGTTGATTCATACTCAGAAAATGGAATCGATCGGCACGCTCGCTGCCGGTGTTGCACACGAAGTGGGTAACCCGCTGGCTTCAATCTCAGCTTTGGCGCAGATTATTCAACGCTCTACTGAAGATGGGTTTATTATTGAAAAATTGGAACTGATAAGAAAACAGATAACCAGAATTTCAAAAATCATTCGGGACCTTGTTGATTTTTCGCGCCCAAGTAACTACGAACTTAAATCAACCGACATCGGGCTGGCGCTCAGGGAAGCTATCGAGATTGTTATGGTCGGGAAAAAAGCAAAAGACATCTCTTTTAATTTTAACTATATTGACGGATTTGTAATTCCGTTAGTTTCCGACCAGATTCAGCAGGTTTTTGTCAATATTCTTATTAATGCGATTGATGCACTAACCGAAATGAAAGAAAAATTCCCCGACCATAAAGGTAAGATTTCGGCGGAAACTTTTGTTGAAGGCAGTTATTTAGTGGTTGAGTTAACCGATAATGGGCCCGGCATACCCGCAGATAAGCATGCAAAGATTTTTGAGCCTTTTTTTACTACTAAAGCCGTTGGAAAAGGTACAGGACTGGGGCTTTGGGTGAGCTACGGCATTGTTAAAAGTTTCCAGGGCGAAATTAAAGTTGAAAGTAAACCGGGGAAAGGGACTACTTTCAAGATTTCCCTACCACTAAACCCTATTTACTAAGGCAATACGGAGTTTTTAATGGATAAAAAAATACTTGTTGTTGACGATGAAGAGATCATTAGGGAATCTATAACTTTCATTCTGCAAAAAGAGGGGTATCAGGTATCCGGCGCTGTTAATGGTGCCGAAGCCTATGATATGGTTATGAATGAACCGTTTGATTTGGTGATTACCGACATCGAAATGCCCGAAATGAAAGGGATTGAGCTTTTAGAAAAAATTGTTAAACTTGATTCGCGTATTGCGGTAATGATTATTACTGCTTATGGTTCACTCGAAACTGCAATTCGGGCTCTTCGTGCCGGTGCCGGTGATTATCTGTTGAAACCGCTCGATTTTGATGAGTTGAGTGTGAAAGTGGCGAAAACCTTTCAGTTGAAAGAACTGATAATCGAAAATCAGATGCTGAAACAGGAACTGCACGCTCAGTACGATTATTCCAATATAATCGGGCAAAGCAAGAAGATGCAAGACATCTTCAAAATGATTCAATCTGTTTCACAAACCGATTCAACCGTACTGATAACCGGTAACAGTGGCACTGGAAAGGAACTTGTGGCAAAAGCGCTGCACTTCAACAGTAGCCGAAAAAATAAACCTTTTATTGCCGTGAACTGTGGCGCCATTTCGGAAACTTTGATTGAAAGTGAACTCTTCGGGCACAAAAAAGGCTCGTTCACAGGAGCAACCTACGACAAAGAAGGTTTTATTAAGGCTGCCGACGAGGGAACTCTTTTCCTTGATGAAGTAAGCGAAATGCCGATGAACCTCCAGGTTAAACTGCTGAGAGTGCTGCAAGAAAGAGAGTTTATTCCCGTGGGGGATACTACACCGATTAAAATTGACATCAGATTTATTGCCTCTACTAACAGAAACCTTTCTGAAGAGATTGAAAAAGGTAAGTTTAGAGAAGACCTTTATTACAGGCTTAATGTTGTGGAAATTAAGTTACCTTCGCTCGCCGACAGGAAAAGTGACATACCACTGCTGGCTGACCACTTTCTGAAAATTTACAGAATGCAGATGAATAAAGATATTAAGGGCTTCGACCACGCTGCTATCAGGGCACTGGTTAACCACTCCTGGAAAGGCGAGGTGAGAGAACTGGAAAATGTGATTGAAAGAGCTATTATTTTCGCTGAATCTGATTATATTTCGGTTAACGATCTGCCCGAAATTATCAGAGTGCAAAAAGACGCTGCTTTCTCTGCTTCTTATGGGTCGTTAGATGACTTTTTGAGAAAAGTGGAGCGTGACTTCTTAGTCAAAGTTTTAGATGAGTATGACTATGACAAAGAAAAAGTTGCCAAATTGCTCAATCTCGGGCTTTCTACTCTTTACAGAAAAATTAAAGACTTAGATATCGAGGTTTGATTTTTTTTGTAATTTAAATCAAACTTTCTTTATTATTTTTTTATTAAGTTTGTCAATCACTTAATAATCGGGTTGTAATGCTGATCAGACTTTGGGGTGTCCGGGGCTCTATCCCCACACCATCAACAACGAAACTCTACCGCCAGAAGTTGAGCAAAGTGCTTCGGCTTGCGAGCGAGAAAAAATTCGAGACCGATTCGGATATTAATGAGTTTATTGAATCCCTCGATCCGGCGCTTAATAGTGTTATCGGCGGTAATACGCCTTGTGTGGAAGTGCTTGCCGGTGATACAAGATTGGTCTTCGATATGGGGTCAGGTATGCGACCACTCGGTAATTTTCTGCTGGATTCTAAAGACCCTAATACCGAAATGCATGTCTTTATCAGTCATACTCATTGGGATCATATCCAGGGGTGGGTCTTCTTTAAACCGGGTTTCATTCCTTCGTATAAAATGAACTTCTATAGCCCACATGGGAATTTTGAGCAGCGGCTTAATGCGCAGCAGGATTTTCGGTTCTTCCCTGTGCCGCTGAATTTCATGGCTTCGCATAAGGAATTTCACGATTTCACTCCTGAATCTTCAGTTGTTATTAACGGCATAAAAATTTCCAATACGGAATTACATCATCCCGGTAAATCTTACGGTTACAGAGTGGAATACGGCGGCAAAGTTTTTGTGTATGCTACGGATTCAGAATACAATAATTTTAATACAAAACGATATGAACGCCTGGTTGATTTTTTTAAAGATGCTGATGCTTTAATTTTTGACGCTCAATACTCGTTCGACCAGGAAATCCAACGGATCGACTGGGGGCACTCTTCTGCTTTTGCCGGCGTGGACCTGGCTATTCAGGCAAATGTTAAAGAACTTATTCTGTTCCACCATGACCCGGATAATACCGACTTCCAAATACTGAGCCTTTACGATCTCTCGATAAAATATCTGGCTGATAATTATCCGCAGAACAACCTTACAGTTACTGTGGCAAGAGAAGGCGCTGAATTTAATCTCTGATTTGATTCAGTTAATGTTTAGCCCGGCGAATAGGGGCGCTGAATTTTGTTGGTGGTTAGAATCAATCAATGTTTAGCCAGGTGGGTGGGTGCGCTGAATCTAATTTGTGATTAGATACCCGTTTAGGTTTGTTCGGCAAGTGTAGAAGCTGTTTTGAATATGCAAGTCTTTGAAACGGCAATATCTTCCCGCTAATATTCACATAAAAAATCTTATTTACGAAGAACAAAAAATTCAGAAAAGAATAAAGATTTCACAAAAGAAGTAAGATATTCACAAAAGAACAAAAAAAAGGCTGCCTGACAGGCAGCCTTTTTTCGGTTTCTACAATATTTTGACTAATAATTTATCCTGAAAATTGGCGAAAATGCCACATAGATAGATTCACGATAGCCGGGAATTGGGTCACTCCCGAGTGCAGACCCACTGTAGAATTTGAACTCAAACCCAATAGAATTTCTCACCATGAACGAAAGATTCAGGCCATAGTAAAGGTTCATCTCCGAGACATTAAAATAAACTGTCGGTGCAAACTGATAAGCAAAAAGTGCATAATCTTTTGAGAAAATTCCCTGAGCCTGAACATAAAACTTTGTGAGGCTGTTAATTGCCGGATATTCAGTAAGTATTGACGCTGAAGGATCGAGGTGATATTGTGTTACATCGTAAATACCCACACCAAGTGAAGCTCCAAGGTTTCCAAACGGGCCCAAGGGGACAAAATTCTTTCTTTCGAATGTAAGATCAACCGTGTTCCGAATCGAATAGATATCTGCAACTTCGTTAACAAATTTAATCTCACCCGGCTCGAAAGTGTTCATTGTAACTGATCCTTGCAGTTGGATGTCATAGTTCCTCCAGTAATCTCCTATATATTTAAGGAAGTTGCCTTTCACATTGAAATAGAGATTCTGACCGGTCATGAAGTACCGTCTGCCGTGCGGCACTTCCTTATTTGCAAAAGGAAGAGAAAGCGGAACTCCCATACCAACATCGAAAGAGAATATATCGTTAGGGCGGTTGTTCAAAATTCTGTCAATATAAGTAACACGCAATCCGGCATTCATTACCGGCGAGTACCATCCCGGTATTGTTATCTTATCGTTACCCCATTCACCAAAAGCAGAAATCAGATACTTGTTTTTATCGTTCGTTGTAAAATTGTAAAAAGTAAGATATGGTGAAAGTAAACTGAAATTTATATCGAATTTATATAAAAGTTTTTCATCATAATACGATTTTGTTACATCGTTGAAGGCGTACCGTTGTGCTTTCAGCAGTTCGTAGTTTTCTTTACCAACCACATCCTGAATCCGCACATAATCTTCCACGGGATCGAAAAAATAATCGAGAGAATCGGGGGATTTCTGCAATCTGTCTTCCGAATAAAATCTGAAATTGTTTATTTCGTCGTCGTAAAAGCGCTTCCTTAGGTCGATGAACACTTCACCGTTATAAATATCTTCAACTTTTTGTTTAACAAAGTCAAGTTTCGGCTTTTTGCCGTCTAAACGGAGAGCATTATTAACAAGAAATTTGTTAAAAACTGCACGAACCAGAACCGGATCGATTACAATCCACTTTTCACGAAGGTCATTAAATGCTGAGGTGTTATACTCAAGATTACGATAAATCTGATCCAGCACTTCCAATTTATGTTCATCTGTTACGCTGTTTTGAGCATACAGATTAAAAGACGCAGGAACAATCAGCAGTGCAAAAAGGAAAATTTTTATCTTAGAAACCATATCTGTACCTCAGCTGAACGAATGATTGTGAACTTTTACTCTCCCATGTTTCCGGTTCACGAAATAATGAGGCAGTAATGCTCGAAAATTCGACTCGGAAATCGTGCCCGCCGGAAAGTTCCAACAATTTAAGCCATACTTTTGCCGTAATATGGCTGTCGAAATAGCGTGCGTCAACCCCAAGAAATTCAACTTCATTAGGGACGAAGTTCACTGAAAGCGCAACAACCGGCTGAATAACATCTTTCATCTTTTTCCTTAGGGTGGTTCCCTGCGAATAATCCGCTTCAATTACATCGAAGCCGCCAACTCCTAAATCCATTTTATAACGAATAGCCCTTTTGTCTGAGTTGTTCCAGAAGAAAGACATTGTCGATTCCCACTGTGTAAAAGTGAAGTAAGCTTTTCCACCGATGGGATAGAAAGGATCATCAAATTTCTCGGGCCCATAAGCGAAATAAAGGTTCAAAAACGGCATGCCCATAATTCCGGTGGTTTTAGCGTCAACAATAAACGCACTGCCCACATTCAGATTTATAGGGTCTCCGATAATTATGGGAATATCACTTAAGAAAGAGCGCATATCCAGACGAAATCTTCCCATCAGTTTAGCATCAATCATAAGATCCGTCATCGGGTCAACAGTTGTACCGGCAACATTAACCAATGCCCTTACACCTGCGGTAACAGTTTGCGAGCGCCATGGAAGCACATTTACAACTGGTGTGTTTGTGTTTGCTTCAACCCCAATCAATCCAAATCCGTAATCCATAACCGGATGGAAAAAACTAAGTGCTGAAAGCGAGGCATCTATTGCCATCGTAGGTGCCGCAGCACCGGCAGGCTGTTGCGAACCTCTGCCCCGTCCTCCACCTGTGGTTTTCTGCTCTTGTATTTTCGGGTAACGATGCAAACCGTTGGTTTTTTGAAAGGATATAAAATCTAAGTTATTGTCGGATGACATCCCTCTGATTATTTTTTCCTTCTCCCGTGTATCTATACCAAGCAAAGAAACGGGTTGGTTATCAGCTAATTGAGCATTCACAAAAGAGACTAACTGCGTGTAAACAGGGCTGCCTTGAAAGTAAAGCTCCTGTAAATCCTTAAACTTAACGGCTAAGTTCGTGTCAGGCCCACCCGCAATGTTAGTTCCAAATATATTACCGTCTGATTCAGGCAAACCGACCTCCAAAATGTAGAGAAGCACGATCGAGTCGTTTTCTAAATCGGGGTATTTAAAAACGATACGATAATTGTAGTCACCATTAGACTTAAAATTAAAAGTGCCTCTACCATCAGTTAAAGGAACCGCCGGAAGAAGGCTCGCCATTTTAGCATCCGGAGTGAAATCAAAAGCGTAAATATCCAGATAGTTTTTATCGATTAAAAGCTTCCTTTCAATTATCCTATACATTTCATCAGTGGTTTGAGCGAAAACACTTAAAGATATGAAAGTTAGTACAGAAAGTAAAAATTTAGTCATGTTTCTGTCTTTGATTAGGAAAGAAAACCCGGTGCCCTGCCGGCACCGGGGTAATGAATTTTAATAATTGATCCTTAGGATCGGTGAAAATACAATGTAGGTGTCGTATCTGTATGGATATTTCTTTTTATCCAGACCAAACGAATTATAAACACCGACATCCAAACCGAAGTTACCTGTAATCATTGCGAAACCTTTAAGCCCGTAATAGCCGTAACCATCAGTTCCATAACCGAAAGCCAGATCAAAAGCGTGTTGAACCAGCCCTGCATTCTTTCTTAAGCCAACCTCTAAAGAGATAATATGGTTGAACTTCTGCATGTATGTTTTTCTGCCGGCTTCACGATCGATGATTTCAGACTTAGTGGGATCAAGCCGCAATTTGAAAATATCAGAAGAAGACCAAATCAACCCCACCTCTAACTGCCCTAAGTTAAAGACATCGGTGATGTTTCTCTTCCGTAATTCCCAATTGACAATTGTTTTGTTCGAAAAGAAATCAGTTACTTGATTAAATTTACCAAAATCTTTTGTTTTATAAGGGGTTATGGTAATCTTTGCTTCCAGAGAGAAAAGGATATCTTTCATAAAGTCTGAATCTATAAAAGCGAACGGATAACCTTCCAGTTTACCGTAAACCGCCTGAGTAGATACCCACAACCTGTCAACCTTCATATCATCTTTATACGGTCTGTTAGAAGGCACACCGGCGCCCACGGAAAGTCTGTAGGTAAATTTATCAGGGTCGTTACTGATACTCTTGAAATATGTTAACCTTGCACCAAGGAAGTACTCGTTAGAATACCACCCGGGCCACAAAGCTTTATCGCTACCCCATTGCCCAAAGAGAGAAACCAAATATTTGTTGCTTCCTTCCGTGGTTACATTCCATAAAGAAACTTCAGGTCTTAGCGCATTCAGGTTAACTTCAAAGTTATACCCTTGCTTTGTGTAAGTCTGTTCTTTAGTGGTTTCTTTATAAAAATAGGTGATTTCTCTGATTTTATCGTAGGTTTTCTCACCGATAATATCTTTGAGCAGAAAACCGTCGTAAATCGGATCAAATAAAGGTTTTGGGTTATCCTTTCCAATTTCATCAGAAGGATAGAAAGCGAAGAACTCCATTTCATCGTCGTAATATCTTTTTCTCACTTCGATAGTAACTTCGCCATCCTGCACAAGTTTGGTTTTTTCTTTAACAACATCAACTTTCGGGGTTCTGCCGTTTAGCCTTAAAGCATTTCTAACGACAAACCTGTTGAAGATTTCTCTGATGAAAGTGGGGTCGTCAACCATCCATTTTTGTTTCAGATCATCAAAGGCGAGGGTGTTATATTCAAGGCTCTTATACAGAGTCTTTAATTCAGTTGCTTCATCATTCCCCGGTTCCTGCGCCCGTAAGACGGGGAAAGAAAACAGAAGTATAATGAGCGTAAATAACAATTTTTTCATAATTCCATCCATATCTTAAAACGATCAGAAACCATATCTGTATCTTAGTTGAAAGAAAACACTGCCGTCGTTCTCCCACTCACGGATTTTTCTGCCGATAGGGTCAGAGATAACAGTAGCGGCTAATCTGAAAGTATGCCCGCCGTCCAATTCTAACAGTTTAAGCCAGAGGTCACCTTTAAGTACGGAATCGAATACTCTCAATTTGGCGCCGAAAACATCAGATTGCTCCGGAGCAAATGTGTAGTACAAAGTAACAACGGGTGAAAATGTGCTTTCAACCACTTCCGTTTTTGCAGCGGTAGTTCTTGTTCCCGGGTAATATGCTTTTAACATATCATAGTATCCAACACCGACATCAATCCTGAATCGGGAGGTCAGTTTATCACTCGTGTTCCAGTAGAAAGAAACAGAACCTTCAGCCTGTTTGAAAGAGAAATAAGCATATTTCTGATCCGGTACTTTTTTATCTTTGAAAGTAAAGTAAGGGTTCGAAAATCCCCTTCCGCCTATTGCAACATAAGCATTAAAGAATGGGAGACCAAAGGGCCTTGAAACATGGAGGTCTAAACCAATTGAAGTACCTACATGAAAGTTCGAGTTAGCATTCAGAGCAAAAGGCATATTGGCTAAAATTTCATCAGTTTTTGCCCTGATTCTTCCGATGAACCTTGCGTCGAGCACCATCCCACCGTTAGGGTTTTTCGTATCTTTAACAAGATCAAGTTTAGTTCTGAAGCCGAACCCAAATGTATTGTTTGCGTAGGGAAGGGCATTAAGCACCGGTTCTTCCATGTTCAATTCGATGCCCGCTAAACCAAACGAGAAATCCATCACTTTGTGTGAGAAAGAAACCGAACTGAAACCGGCATCTATCCTGAAATCAGGTCCCGCAGCGGGAGTGGTTGCACCTGCAGCACCTCTTCCTGTTTTCTTAACCGAAGATTTTTGAACAACTTTTGGATACCAGTGCAGCGAGTTAGCCTGCATAAAATTCAGAAAATCAGTGTTATCTCTGGATGTTATACCCAACGAAGTGTTAATTCCTTCATCAGGCGTTATCCCAAGAAGTGAACCATATTTATATTCAGGGTCAACAATTTGCAACCTATCGATATATTGCACGAGTGTATTATATTTGCCAAAATCTGTTGATTTTAATGTGTGCATATCCCTGAAAGTAATAACCATTGCTTCAGTGGGGCCCCCCGCAACATTGGCACCAAAAATATTAGCGGAGTCTCCTGCGCCAGCGGCGATTATCTCATTGATATAAAGTAAAACAGTTGTATCAACCCCTATTGCATTATTCAAAAAGACCAAACGATAAGTATAGTTGTCGTTTGCCTTAAACACAAAGGGATCTTTTCCGTCAACTCTCGGAACCGGGTTCAAATCCTGCAGTAATTTCTCGGTACCGGTCAGATCGATGAAACTAAGGTTAAGATATTTTTTATCTTTCCTTAACTTCAGATCAATATTGCGGATATAGTCATCAACCTCCTGTGCTTGTAGCAGCGGTTGAAGGCAGAAACCCGCGATCATAAAAATTGTAATCAGTCGTTTCATAATCATTTAATGTTTATTAGTAATTTCTTTCAACTCTATTTAATCACATTTGCACGATATTTCTTAACTACCTTTTCACCAAACTGCGTGGTAAATTGTATGGTCAGCCGGATCTCCTGATCCTCCCCGAAATCCATTGCGTCAAGAAATGCAGGGTTTACAACAATTTCAACCACAGGAAACAACCCTCTCTTCGCCTGTGAAACGCTTTGAACAAAATTATCAGGTTCTGAAGTTACCCTCAGTTGATTAAACTTCGGTGCGGCAAAAACGAAGCCGTTTTCAGTGTTTCCGAAATAACCGAAGAGGAACTGGCGCGCTGCCTGGTTATCAACGCTTATGTACCAAGGTACTTCATTTTCAGCCTCTTTATCCGAGAGGACCGCCCATCCGCAAAAATCGCCCAGCCCCGGTTTTTGCACCGTAAACTCCCACGAGGCACTCTGTGTGCTGTTGGATGTGGGGTCTATATAGGTCATTTTGTCGTTATTGTAGTAACCTTCAACTTTAAAAACTTTGCCGACATTTTGCGGATCATTCAAAATCTTACTAAGATTCACGAAAGAACCCACCCCCTGTTCAACCACACTGCCGCCGTCAAATATCTTAAACGAATATTTATCCTGGTTTGTATATTCATTCACCGCAAAACTGAAAGCGGGATTCTCGCTAAAGAAATAGCTGTTTCTGATTGATACAGGAGCAGCAATCGTGGGATATGTAACATTAATCAGATAATATTTATCCACAACTAATGCCTTGTTAGCCTCACCGGTAACATTAATTCCAAATTTAAGATAATATTTCCCCGGTTCTTTAAAAGTTGGCTCAAAATAAGTTTGAACCGTAACACCTCTGCCCTGTTGCTGCGCAACTTTTGAAACCACTTCAGCCGAAGAAGGTTTCTGATATTTCAGTTCATCCGTTAATTTTTGGATACTTGCACCGGAAGAGTTAAGTATTTCAGCAGAGAGTGAATTTACCTTAGTTATAGCGGAGAGTACCAGAGGGATCTCCGGCACTCTCACTTTTTGTAAAATCACTACATTAAGAGTATCATCCACTTTAAACCCTTGCGGCATAATAAAACCAACAAGGAAAACAGAGAAGACGGTTGCCTTAAGTAATGTCTTTTTCATTTTTTTTATATCCTATCATTAGTCGATTGACGGACCAACATTAATAACATCACCTTTCTTAGTAGGTGCCTGTTGTTGCTGAACCGGCTCGGCTTTCACTTGAATTTTGAATTTCACCGGTTTGGTGGTAACTTCTTCACCATCTTTAAAGTTACTTTTTGTCTTTAATTCTTCTTTAAGAAAATCAGGCAAATAATCAGGCAACTGCCTTTTTACGGTTAAAGTAACTGTAAATTCATAGTCCCCTACTGCAGACGCTTTGGGGATGAATAACCGAGCATTTCCGCTTTCATCTTTTATCAACAAATATGTGCCGTCTTTATCGTTTGATGTCAATGACGCAGGAAAAGCTTCGCCTCCGGGGCCCCTGTTGCCTTCTGATTTAATGGTATAGACAGCACCGGCTTTCTCTTCATCTGAAATAAGCCCAATCGCATTTATGGGTATCGAAACCGAATCCTTACCCACTTGCCACTGGCTTATAGGGATCGGCGCATTCAACTCCACATCCCTTTCATACTGAGAGGCGATACTGGCAATCATTTTGTTCTTAATCTGCTCTTCTTTCTCCATCAACTCGTCTCTCTCAAGAATTACGATAAGTAACTCAGTGATGAGTACGATGTACATGATGAAGTAAACTTGACTTTTCTTCATACTAAATCTCCTTTAATAATAGTTAAAATAATCAGGAGATCTTTGTTTTAAGATCAATGAGCGCCTGTATTGAATGCTTTTGAATATCGGTGATTTTTTGATTAAGTGCGTTATATTGGTCAATTAAGCCGTTAACCACTTTAATCTGTCTGTCGGCAACATTTTGCAGCCCTTCAAGTTCTGCCTGAAGATCAGCAGAAAGATTTTTTGGAACTGATACCAAATCGTTTAAACCGGCACTCCTTTGTGGTTTTTCCTCTGCCGGGGCGGCATGCCCATAATCTTCAGGGGTGAAGAAGGTTACAACTGCAAGGATCATCAGAAGGAAAAACTCCAAGAACAAAGCTGCCATAACCCAGTTTGGGTCTATTTTAGATCCTTCAGCATCCAAAAGAAACTTTGGTACTACTGCAAGCTCACCGGCGACCGTTCCCAATCCTCTGAGACCTACAATAATAATAAGTACAGCTGCACCCATATACACAAATCCTTGAATGTTGTTTGCGTATCTTTCGACAACCGTATAAACCATAAAGCGACCGAACGCAGTTTTTGGTGTGTTGGCGGGACTTCCGTTAGCCATTTTGACTCCTATAAATGATAATGAAACCGATTAATTATTCTTTAAACTTCAAAGACCTCAAATCTTTGGTTTTCGAGGTGCATATTATAAAAATCTTTTGAGTTTAGCAACACTTTTCAAAATTTTAGATCAAAATTAATCATTTTTTTTGAAAAATAAGTATGATTTAAATCAAATTTTAAAAAAACTATATATCAAACCATTTAAAAAAACTTTTTAGGGCGTCTTTTCGGTCATCAGGGATGAAATAAAAATTGATTCCTCTGGGTGTAATTTCCCAAAATTCCTCATTTTGAGTTCCTAAAATGATTTCTTTAATTTTTCTTATTCGTTGAATAGGTTCAACTTTTAAGTCATTAAAAATTCTTTTTGCCAAGCCACTTTCGCCATTTAGCAGATAAAAAGCAGCTAACCTGATTTGCGCAATTCTCACCCCGATAAGTGAAATTTCTTCTTTACTTTCGCCGGCGCCTTCAGTATCTTCTATTGGCTGGTCCAAAGTCAGGAAGATATCGAGCAATTTATCAATATTTTCCGTTTTTTTCTCATAGGCTCTTTCATTAAGAAGGCACATATCGTAGGCGGCAGTTTCCAAAATAAAAAGCACATTATTTTTCACTGCTTCATGCCCATAATACTTGAAATAGTATGAAAGGTCTTCAGCCAACTGTGGTTTATAGTTGAGAGTCTCTTCTGCCATCAGACGGTAGTGTTCCAAGGCTGTAAATACAGTTCGCGGGTCTTTCTCCCGAATACCTATCCTTAGGAAAGTGTTCATATATTGGAACGACATGTGAAGTGTATCATCGTCTTTGTTAGTCATTGCATTTTTGGCAATATGTTCCATACTTAACAAAATACCTGACATCACATCCCGCATTGATTTTCTTCCGTATTCAAACAACATTTCATATAGCCTGAAAACTTTCGTCTCTAAGAAAATTCTTTTTTTTGCAATATTATCTAAAACATTGGGAGCAAAGCTTGCAAAATCGGGGTCAAGCAGCACATCTCCGCTCAAATCATTCCATCTTTCAGGAAGTTTTGATTTAAGCCCAATATAACAGGAAAGAACATTCCTTAGCGAGGTGATACACATCAGGGTGGTTGCTCTGTCACCCGCCGTGATTGAGTTAATCGCCACATCACCTATAAAATTGATTTTATCGTTTACAACAATTTTTTTTTGTTCAACAAATTCTTTGTTGTTTCTTCCGCCGTTAGCCACTCTTTCAAGTTCGTTTCTTATTTCATCTTCAACATAAAGTAGAAAATTATCAGGGCGTAAAAAGTGAAAAACATAGTTGAAGTGGGGTATAACAATAACCAAACTCATAATTACCAAGAAAAGAGTCTGTGTGATTGTGTAAGCAAATTTAGCTGTCTCATTTGAATTAAGCGTATTCATCGCAATCACGGTAACAACAGCAGTTATTACATATATAAACAGAATAATCACATTTACTCTGTTTTCGAAGAAAAGCTCAAAAATTTTCGATGAATACTTGTTTGCAGCCAACTGTACGATAATAGCAAGCGCTGTAATCTCAATAGAAAGAACCGAAGTAACCACCTCAGCCAAACCACCGAGTGTATTACTGAGCAAATCTAATTCTTCAGGAAAAAGATGTGTAAAAGGGTTGTATTTTATTAAAATAAAAAGGTGATCCACTCCCCTTCCAAAAAGATAAACTACAATTGCGGAAACAAACAGTACAATAAAAGGTTTTATCCAGGGAACTGAAATTTTGGAACGGCTTCGCGGATTATTTGACATTCTATGTTAAGTAAAAATTTGAAATTGAACTACAAACTTAATAAATTGAACAAAAAATTCACTCATGGCAAGTCAGCCACCTTCTGTTCCGTAATGTTTTTACTGTAGGGACCACCCTTCGTGTCAGGTTCAAACATTATTTGTGCATTAACGAATTGTGCAACGCACAAGAGAATAAGTAACACAGAAAATTCTTGTCTCTTTTAGTTCCCCACACTGAAGGATTTCGCTATATTCTTAAATATTCTTTATTAAGTGAAAAAGTAAAAAAATAAACTCCAGATAAATAAAATGACAAGTAAGAAAAAGACAAATAAGGGACCTAAGATTTATCTCAGGCATAAAATAAAAAAGGGGCAAAACTCAACACTTTGCCCCGAAAATCAGAACTAATTAATATAACCTATAGTCTTCAACATTCCTGCGTTGATCAACAATTTCTCCTACTTCAGCAATTGCAGTTTCACCTTTTCTTTTTTCACATCCGACCCGGAGACAAAAGTGATTTCAGCAAAATAGACTCCGGAGGCTGCGCCGGTTTTTCCCAGGTTGATCTCTTCCTCATAGCTGCCTGCATACTTTTCTCCAAGATCGCGCTGCACCATCAGTTCGCCTGATATATTGTATATCGAAAGCGTAACCCAACCCGTGGAAGGAACTGTATAACTGAGCTTTGTCGATGGATTGAAAGGGTTCGGGTAGGCTTCTATTTTTACGGACTCGGGGACTGATTGCTCTGCCTCATCCTTAACCGATACAAATGTCCTGTCCCCGGCAAATATTACGGCAAAACCGGGTTGTGTAACATACCGATTGGTTATAGTTGATGTGATAAAATCGTCAACACCGTCTCCGGTTACATCGCCTATCAATCCCCTGCCCATGTAACCCTCGAATTTCTGATCCGCTACCATGTCCCGGGTCCGAGGATTCCCTCCCAACCAGAGGTACTCACTAAATTCCGTTCCCCCAAGAAACTCGGGCTTACCGTCACCGTTAAAATCTCCCGGGCTCGGTAATGGTCTTGCATCAGACCCTCTCAACTGATCGTTGAAAGCCCTCCATGCTAATTTATATTCAAACGGAGGGTATCCGCCTGTTGTTATCTTTTTATCCATATACCAGGGATACTGATAGGTTATATGATTTACATGAATGAAGTCATCTTTGCCGTCACCGTCCATGTCGGGGAATGCTAGTGTATATTCGGTAAAATCAGATACAACAGAATCAGAATATAATTTGAAGACAAAACGATCATCAAAGTTAAAGTCAGAATTGCCGTAAATTACCATGAGCGATTTATCGTCAGGATCATCCGGATGTTTTATATATTCAAACAAATCCGTGCAACCATCACCATTAAAATCTCCCACTTCATACCGATAGTAATCTACCGTGTAATAACCGGTGTCAAGATAGCATATTCTGTAAGGCTCACCTGTGAACTCAGAACCTGTCTTGTAGAAAGCAAGAAAAGGTCGGTGCCATGACTCCTGGTAATAGTATCTGACGAGAAGTTCCTGCACCCCGTCACCATCAAAATCAATCCACTTGTTTGTAGAATTATAGAATAAGGAACTCCATGCGGTCGTATCAGGAAAAGGTATCACCATGTCAGGTATAGTATCGAGCAGGGGGCCGCCAAAATAGACTTTTAATTCATGAAGTCGACTTTCGGATAGTATCAAATCATTATACCCATCACCGTTTAGGTCAATGGAAGCGGCCTTTATTGCGTTAAGATATACCATACACTTTAATCTCATTTTAGGAATAGTGTCTATAGGGTCACCACCGTAATAGAGTTCAAGGTATCCTTGTCCTGTTGAATCATGGTTACCCAGCCAGAAGTCGTTGATTCCGTCTCCGTTTTGATCCCCTGCTTTTATACCCAACAAGTTGTGGTAGTTACCCCATTTCTTAAATACTATTCTCGTGAGTTGCGCTTGTGCTGATAGACTAAAGAAAGCAATAAAAATTATTACAGATAAAATTCTGTTTCTCATCTTAGATTCTCCTTATTTAGTCAAAAGCAGTTTTATACTGCTTCTGTATTCAGTGGATGATTCCAAACTGTTTGCTCTCATCTCCAATATATAAACCCCACTGGAGACTTTTTGACCATATTTATTCGTCCCCGGCCATCTCATTTCATACTTGCCGCTATTAATTTCGATTTGTTCAATTTCATACATTTTTCTTCCTGTAATATCATAGATTGACAGGGTAACATTGCTTTTCTCCTTCACTGAATACTCAACTATAGTTTCAGGGTTGAAGGGGTTCGGGTAATTATTGAACAACTTATACTCGTATATCACAGTTTCAGGTTTTGAATCACCCGGCAGTTGCTTGCTCAAAAATCCGTTTGAGGGAGGGTTATCGGGCAGTTCAACAAACAACATGTTTGCAAATTTTGTATACTCGGATGTCGGGAAATTACTGTTTAAATAAGTAAGCATTGGGATAACTACACCAACAGTATCAATTGTACCGGATGATTTGTATTTCTCTTCAAGAAGATTGTTGTAAATCATCATCATTTGTTCACCGTTATCTCCTGAACCGTACATCATATTGTTGCCGGCATTAAGAATTTCCTGTTTGTAGCTGCCCATATTTTCGGTATCAATATTTATAAGAAGCATAGTGGTACTTTTGAATAGTGGACCTGTCTGCCTGATTCTTAAAAGCTCTGATATCAAGTCCCGGATTTCAGATACTTCATAAGTAAATGGTAATAATTTAACCGCTTTCTTTTTGCATGAGGCAGATGTTTCGCCCCAGACCAATCCATTTATTAATTCCCTGGCTGCTCTCATCTCTCCGCTATTTATAAGATTCTGTATTCTGATGAAAATTGTTTTGATACTGTCGCTTTCAATTGAGTAGGTTTTACTCCTGTTACTGAACTTGTTGACAGCAATTTTATTCTGTTCGCCTGAACAGACAGAAGTAAAACCTTCATTTAATACCACACCGGACCCGTCGATAGCAATTCTAAACTCTTTCGGGTTTTCGCTTTGCTAGAAATTCCCAAAAGCATACATCACAGTTGGCTCTACTTCTTCGTTTAATATCCAACGCAAACTTAGTGAATCATCCATAAAGCAGTTATTCCCCCAATATTCCCAATCATAATAGGCTCCCAATACCGGAGTGGAATAAATAGAAAAAATAGAAGTGTTTATGTTTTCAAACTTATTGTTCCCATGCTCACGAACAGATTTTATCAGCCAGGGTGCAGAATTCGTGATTGCATTTATCCCTTTACCAATTCTTGATTGATTGTGAAAGTTATTGTTATAGATTCGAGGTTTTGACCCCACCATCGTGATCCCCCACAATTCAAAGTCTTCAAAATGGGAATTCCGGATAACAGTGTTATCAACACCATAATTGTAGCTGTAGTAAAGACTGATCCCGACATGGGTATTCTCCGTCCTTAGACCGTCTATAACATCTCCCGGGCTGATATGGCTGTAAAGGCCACAACTTGCGTTTTTAATCGTTACATTCTTCATTTTAACAGGTGTTCTGAAGCAAAGAACACCGTTGTTTCCGCTCCAGTGTTTATTAATGAAGTCCGGCGTAATATTTGTATTGTTGCTGTCACCAATGTTAAGTTGTCCATCTTCAACAATTAGTTTTGATGAATTATGGAATTCGAGAGATACTCCGTTTGCAATCGTCAGTTTATGATTCTTAATATGAAGATTCTTTTTTATAACTTCATTTTTATAGATCGTCTCGTCCTGTCTGAATTCACCTCCCGTGTAAATTGTCGGAGTTATCATAAGCAAGCATCCCTCTCCACCATATAAAGATATCGTAAACTTTTTCAGTGAATTAATCATCCCTTCAGAAAGGCTCTCTATCACGGGATAGGTAGTATCACTCAAATTTATAACGGAATAATTGTAATAAGAAAGATTAAGCGGTTTTAGATAGACAGTAATATCCCGTTTTACTGCGTTACTCATCACAGTATCAATGTCGTTACAAAACCGGTTAACCAGATAAATCATTATCGTATCAGGAATTATTGAGGCTGCGCCTTGCGTGCTGACGGTAGTGTATTTGAATAACCCTGCTTCAATAAATGATTTCGAATCATAAATACCGGTAACTGAATTTTTGCTTTTGATCGAATGAATCCATTCAACACCGGAACCAGGAATTCTGTAAGTATTTGTTTCACCATTGAACCCGTTTACCCAATGAGTTCTTAGAATGAACTTCTCTATTCCCTTTATTTTTTCAGTGAACTCCTTTACTGCAAAGTAGCGGTTGTTCCCGATTTGTTGCTGATCTCCACTTGATTTGCAGACCACTAGACTATCATCATCTTTATACGGATTTCCGGAGTCGTCAAACAGTCCGTAAGTAGCTGAGACCTTGGAAGAATCCGGTGCAGGAATGGGCGGTATTCTTGTTGGTACCATGTAGAACATAAGACCTTTAGCTCCATATGCGATTGCAAGATTGCCCATTGTATGAATTTCTTCCCGAGTAGGTGCCCTTAATTCTGAATCACGGGCGACATAATTATAGGTCAAACCTACCCGTTGGATTATTCTTGAGGCTGATACCTGGATAGTGTGAAATAACGGGATATCGTCACTTAAATCATCTGCTGTAAAGTTTTGTGAAGCATCAAGTGCAGGTATGTATCCCATATGTTGCATCGGGTCAAGGAAAGTATCACTACCCTTTAACACCGGTTCATTTTTATAAACAATCATTCTGTCAAACGCTTTCTGGAGTTCCACCTGACCAGCCGGAGTCCCGTAACCATGAGGGGTATTTCTCTGCAACGGATACCAGTCGTACAATAAAGAGTGTCTGTAAAAGGAATTTTCTGATACTTTACGATTGTCAAACTCAAGATGCCATTTCCAATAACCTCCGGTCGCACCATTGAGATCCATTCTCGTTCCTCCGGGTCCTGTTCGTAATATATTTTGATAATCCCTTCTTACTTTTGCTGTGAGCATATAGGGTTCATCGTAATAATTTGATTCAAATAATGGATTAGTTGCGTAACTACTAATCTTGTTGTTGATTGCAGTCGCTATATCATTTCTTAATACAGAATTAGAGACATAGTCTCTGTAATCCTCATCCTGTATCACTAATTTATCGATATTAACCGCAATCTTGTTCTCAAAGAAAATCCCTATCTCTATCTCCTTACCAACCTCGTTGAATTTGCTGTCTCTTCGGAAAAGCGGGTGGGTAAGCTCGATCCATTCGTAGTAACCCGGAGATACAAAATCACTTTTTAAGACGGGCATATCAAAATCCACCGAAGGAGGGGAAAACATAGGAGTAGATAGCGTATCAAGCGGATTTTCATTTTGTTTACCGCCCGGTTTATCGGCAAATGTATTAAAAGACTTTATTTTAACTCTGACAGTAAATACAGGGGTAGAAGGAGATACAGAGCCGGTATCCAGTTTGGCTTTGATCTTCATGTAATGTTGCCGGTCTCTCGTAAACATCATTCTGTTTACTATACCGTAAACCATATAATAGCCTCCGCCGGTATCACTGGGCGTCGCGCGACGAACAGTTTTTCTTCATTCCCATCGTCATCCGTAATAATGGAACCACTTATATTTCCATTTACCCATGATGGAATAAAATCTGAATTAGTATTCATAAACCAGACACTGCTTTGGGCCCGTCTGTTGGGCCCAAATCCGAAATTCTCACCCTTAGTAAGGCTGTTGAGTGTGATACTGCTTAAGTCCCCAATTTCGAAGGAATAATTGTCCTCTTCCTGCCCTTGGGAAAAAATATATTTACCGGGAAGATTACTTCCACCGATCGGTAGAGAAGTTATCTCCGACCATTCAATGTGTCTGTCGAATATTTTAATTCCGGGATTATTGTTTGTATCTACAGAATAATTATCCATTAATGTTACAGAATGTGTAAAACCGGCGTCTTTCATCAAATTATAAACATCATTCACCCGGCTTAAAACACCACCGGGGTTATTCGCTCCCCAAAGTTCAACTCCCATTTTTGCGTTCACATAGTGATCAAAAAATGAAATGAATGGAAAATAACTTTTCCCCGGTTGGCAATAAATACTTGAAACAGCATTAACTCCAAGGAATAATAACAAGATATATGTCTTAAACATTTGGAAATCTCTTTCTAATTATTGATAAATTTAAATTAACATAGATTTATTTGTTAAATAGAATGAGGCGTCCCATTGAAGGAAGAGCCCTGCACAGAACTCAAAGTCGCGATATTTTCCGGATGATATCTTACTATTCAATCAAAAGTCAGGTGGATAAAAAACAATTTAGTCGCCACCGGTTTTACAGGATGATATCTTACAGTTTAATCCTTGATCCTTGAGCACAACGCGTAGTTTAAATATGATAAAGTAAAAAGCGTGCCCGGAAGAATCCTGTGTTTTTTTCGCCTAGTGCTTGTTTTCAAAATGCTTAATTCTCAAAAATCAGAATAAACCGAAAAAGTATTACCATTTGGAGGAATTAATATAATTAATTAAAAATAAAAAAGGGGCAAAACTCAACACTTTGCCCCGAAATGTCACTTGCCTGAATTGTCTTTAGCTTACTTCATAAAAGCAATTTTGGCTGTTTTAACCATCACTCCGTTCTCCTCCGTTTTCAGGCGCAGCCGCAGAAGATATATCCCGCTTGGGACATTCAAACCTGCGAAGCTGAGGGTGGTTTCCCGGTATCTTATTTCATGCACCGGGATAATTTCAACTTCAGTATCCCATTTAAATGCTTCTTTTAATTCTTACTTGGTGTCTTAATTGCCGTACCGGGATAATTCTAAAAGGAAACCACAGGTTTCTCTTGAATAGGGTTAATTGGATGGAGTGAATTAAATCGAATGAATTAGATCAAGTGAATTGGGTGGAGTGAAAAAATCAAAAAAAAGAGGCTGTATGGTATTTTGTATCCATACAGCCTCTTAAACCGGCTCTTATATAGTCTCCTAAACCGATTCTAAAAAATTATTTCAGAAGCATCATCTTCATTGTTTTAGAAAACTTTTTGCCGTCAACACCTTCGGCATTGATAGAATAAACATACAGCCCACTGTTATATTTTGAGGCTTCAAAATTTGCGGTGTGGTTACCCGCAGGCAGGCTGCTGTTAACTATTGTGGCAACTTCCTGACCGATAGCATCAAAAACCTTAATTGTAACTTTTGATTCAACCGGCAGAGCAAAGTTAATTATAGTTGACGGGTTAAACGGATTAGGATAGTTCTGAGACATACCGTATTCAGTCGGTAAATCAACACTTACTTCAACTTCGTTGCTGTAAGTGGCTTCGCCGTTCAGGTCGATTTGCTTTAACCTGTAGGTATATTTACCTGCAGCCAGATTAGCATCGTTGTATGTGTAAGTTTTTGATTCAGTGGTTGTACCGTTACCTTTAACGAATCCGATTTTTTCGAATGAACCATTTCCGGCACTTCTTTCAACATCAAAACCTAAGTTGTTGGTTTCTGTTGCAGTGCTCCAGCTGAGGTTCACATCCTTACCGTTTGCAGAAACATTGAAAGCCGACATTTCAACCGGTATAACTCCGCTTGTTATCAGAGTCAAAGTCCAGCCATAGAGTGTACCATTGTCCCCACTTGCGTCATCATATACACGCAATACCCAGCTGCCGGCTGTTTGTTTACCGATCAAATTGGAAAGTGGCTGCTCAGGCTTGAATGTTCCCGTGAAAGGAGCTGTACCTGTGGTGATTGAAGTCGGGGCATCATCGTCAAATATGGTACCGATATAGTTATCACCCGAACTTCCGTTATCTGTGGTAAGTTCAACTTCAGTTCCGTCAGGTGCTCTTAAATAGATATCAAGGTCACCATCCCAGGTATGGATAATCGTATCAAGCTGAACAATTACCTTCACAACTTCTGCTTCCATAGCAGGAACAAACACAGTATCTAAAGTATTCTGAAGGCTCACGATAGGTTTGTTAACACTTCTCTTATATTGATTAGCGAAAATACCAATGCCTGTTCCCGGTGTGCTTGTCGGAGCTGAAGCATAGTTGCTGTCATAAGCTACAACGCTGAAAACATGAATGCCTGTTGGAATACCTGAAGTGATAAACTGGTTGGCTGTTCCGTTAACTTTGCCCAATCTTGTGTTTCCGTTCATAAACACAACCGACGAGTCAACGGTAATATTATAACCGTGAACATTGGTGGTTGGGGTTGTCCAGTTTACAGTTACTTCGTTGTTTGCGCCTGTCCATGCAGCATTAACATTAGTCGGGGCTACAGGTGCAGGAGGAGGAATTGCAGCAAACGACCAGACACCGCCGATTGTGGAATCTGTTCCGTCAGAAACATTAACTCTCCAATAGTAAGTAGTACCGAAAGTTAATGGTGCAGGACTCTGGTAGTTGTTGAAAAGTGAGCCCGTTTTTACAACAGCTGAACCATTCATAGTTGCAACAGCATTCATATCTGTGGAAAAATAAAGGGTTGCTTTAGTTGTACCTTCGGGGTTAAGCCAGGATACCGTTGGGCTGGCAGTCAGCGGCACATTAGTTGCGCCGTTTTCAGGAACCGGGTTCGAAGGGTAACCGGGGCCGGAAGCCAACAAATTGTAGGCAGCATAAACATCTATCAGACCCCTGCCGTAGTTGTTATCTTCACCGGCAGCGCCCAAGTCGCGGGCTGTCTCATAAAGAGCCATTTTGATTTGATGCCCTGTTAAGCTTGGGAAAGCTGATTTCAACAATGCAACTGCACCGGCAACATGTGGCGCAGCCATCGAGGTTCCGTCTAAATTCGAATAACTGTTGTCGCCTGAACCATAAGAAGAACGAACATTCACACCGGGAGCGGATACTTCAGGTTTAATCAGCAGAGAGCCTGTTCCACCGCAGGTTGAGGGACCGCGGCTTGAGAAACTGGCGATTGGGTTCGAGCTGCCGTTTAACCATTGAGCACCGTCAATAGCGCCAACGGCAAGAACATTCACTTCATCAGTGTTTATGTTTTTGGGCATAGTAATAGTTGAGGCGTTGGGCCCGCTGTTTCCGGCTGAAAACACAATTGCAATACCGGCAGCTTCGACTGCATTGAAGAGGTTTCTGAACTCACCGTTACATTCGTTAACGGTTGATGGTTCATACCAGCTGTTGTTTATTGCCGCAGGCATATCAGTAATTGTACCGGCGTTTCCGTCGGGGTTCATTGCCCATTGAAATGCTGCGATATGGTTAGAAACCGAGTTTCCGGAACAAATTGTTTTAGCTGCTATCCACTGAGCATCAGGTGCTACACCAACTGTATCACCGGCTGCAGAACGACCAACCATAGTGCCGACTGTGTGCGTGCCGTGTCCGTCGCAATCTGAAGGCGTTGTGGTGCCACCGGCAGGGTCGAACCATGCTTGATTTGCAGGTGCGAAGTTACCTCTCCATCTGGCAGCAATCGCCACATGAGTGTGTCTTACACCGGTATCTTCACCCATAACAATTACACCGTTACCGGTAATACCCATCTGCCAAAGCAAGTGAGCGTTAATAATTCTTAACCCCGGTTCAACTGATTCTTTTCCCTCAGGTTCGTCGCCGCTTCTTAGAGCTTTCGGGGCGTCTAAGTAAGTTTCAACATCGAGGTCCATTGCGGAAATATCCGAACTTTTAATAAGTTCTTCAAAAACCGATTTTTTCGCCTGAATGGCTATCGCATTAATCACCCAGAAATTCTGGAAAGAAAAAACTGCCCGCTCACTTTTTTTCTGTTCAAAATATGCTAACAGATTCTTCTGAGTAGAATTAGCTTTCTCCTGAAGGGTAGTAATTACGATAAAAGCACGCTCCTGCGGAGTCGCTTTCGAAGCATAGAGCTTTGCATCTAACGCTTCAATATCTACCTGATCTTTCAGAAAGATAATTGCTTTGATATATTCGTCTGTACCGCGATTCTGCATCTCTCTGTGCAAACGCGTTGAAATCTCGGGTTGAGCAAAAATAGTAGTAAATAGACCCGGGACCAGAGCTAAAAGAAGTAATAACCTTCTCACTAAAGGCTCCTTGTATTAAAGTAAATGAATGAAATTTTTGACATCAATTAAATTACAAATATTATTGATACATAACAATATAATTCGTAATCAACTTATGATTTTAATCACATCCCCTTAAACAGGCATCTTTGCCCCCGACTTAAAAAAATTAATATACACCTGTTCAGAAAAATGGACACTAACTTTGCAAAAGCCCCGCCAATTCACCTTTTATCTGCAAAATATCTTTGGCACACTTATTGCTACATTAACAGAAAAACTTTATCACGAGGCAAACATCATGAAAACGAAAAACTTAATTTTAATTCTTGCGCTTACTTCCCTGATGGCTGCAGGATGCAGATTCAGAGATGGCTTCTTTACTGACCCTTACTATTATGACGATAAAGCACCGGCTGAACCACGAAATGTTGAAGTTATTAATGGGGACGGCGTTGCAACTGTTATTTGGGACAGAAACTTCGAATCCGATGTGAAAGGATACAGAATTTATTCTTCTTCTTCTTACAGCGGTAAATATGTTTTTATTGCTAATGCGTATGGCACTCAGTATGATGACTATAGAGTGAAAAACGGAAATACTTACTTCTACGCCGTTACTGCTTACGACTATAACGGCAACGAATCGGAATTAAGCGTGGAATATGCGTACGCTGTTCCCCGACCTGAAGGCTTTAACAAAATGCTGAACGATGCGGATGCTTTCCCTAAATCTTCAGGCTACGATTTCTCCGGTTATAAAACCGTTGCCTGGAACGATCAGGAAACCGATTTCTTCTTCGAAAAAGTTAACGGTGAATATTACCTGTCAGTATTTGATGATACCGATATTAAAGACATGGGATATACAAACAACATCCTGGATATTATGTATGCACCCGAAAGCGGATGGGCACCCAAGAAAACCGCTAAGGTTTACCCGGGCCACACTTATGTCTTCTGGCTGTGGGATAACAAGTTCGCCAAAGTAAGAGTTACAAAAATTTCTGCAGGCAGATTAGTGTTCGACTGGGCATACCAGACTATCGAGGGTGAGCCGCTGCTGAAACCCACAAAGGGATCCGGCACCCGGACGCTGGCAAGGGTACACTGACGGGAAGGCGCCACGAACAACAAGAGATTTGAAATGAAATTTATATCTGTCGCAATAATACTTCTTGGGCTTCTGTATTCCACAACAGAAGCCCAGGCTTTTTTTTTAGTATCAATTAACGATTTTGTTACCACGGCTACCAACCCGGAAAGTACCTTCAAAGAGATAGAAACAGGTATAAAAACAGCCAATCCGGGGAAAATTACAAAATATCTTACAGAAAATTCATATTTATCGTTACCAAATGGTGTAGCCGGCTATTTTAGCAGCAGTCAATCTTTTTATATTTTAAAAGACTTTTTTAAATCTTTTGTGCCACTCTCCTTCAATTTCAGAAAGAGGGTCAACGCACAGCAGCCCGTCGCTACGGGTCCGCTCGTTTATGAGTCGAAAGGAAAAAGAGAGAATGCAACCGTTTATGTCGAGCTTTCCTACGAAGGTAACACTTGGAGGATAGTACAATTCATGGTAAACTGAGGTTTACCGCCCCACTGAAAATTTTCGTTAAAAACCGGAAATTTCTTTTCCTGCTTTTTTCCGCTGTTTTATTCTTTTTCCTCTTATTCCTCGATTATCCGGGCCCAACCGGTCAAAAAAGAAGTGCCGCTGAGTATTCATCCCTGCTGAATGAAAAAATAACACATACCATTTCGACACTTAAAACTGAGGGATTGGATATTGTTGAAAAAATAAAAAAGCATGGTATCAGTTACCTTAGTAGTGAAGATTTACCCTATGAAACCAATTTCACGGTCTTTAACGAAAAAGGGGGGTTCATCGCCGGCTCAGGGGCACTGGTTTCACCACCGGACTGGATTAAACAAAAAATCCTGCACACAGAAACTTTCATCTACTCAAACGCAGTTGCCTCATATCTTGCGGTTGTTCTGCCTGCAGTTTTTAAACGGGAAAAATATTTCATCATTGCTTCTGCCCGTCTTGAAAGATATTATGCTTTAAAAAACAATTATGACGATAAATCTACTCTCTTTTCAGAAATTGAAACTGAATATGGGGTTCTTTTTTCGCTTGCCTCAAAGAACACTGACAAAGATTCAGTTCAGCTGAACGACGAAAGCGGGAAAAAAATTGCAACTTCAAGCGTATTAAAAGATGAGGGAAATGCCGTTACCGGCGAAGTTTTCAGAATGATTTTGCGTGCTGTTATTTTTATCGCGGCAATTTTCTTGTTATTTGTTTCTATACATTTAACTCTGAAAGACTGGCTGCGCATAGGTGGACAGGAACGCAAAGGTGCAATTCCGGTTTATTTATTCGTTTTGTTCTCGTTCGCCGTTTTATTCCGGTTTTTGTTATTGTACATAGAACCGGCGCAGTTTCTTTCGTTAACAAAGTTTGATGACCCTTCTAATTTTTCATCTATTTTTGGCGGCGGAATTGCTAAATCGCCGATTAATTTTCTTCTTACTGCATTTATCGGCGCACTTTTTTCTTTTTATTTGCTGCTAATCAGGATAAAACGAAAACTTAAGCCTGCTTCCGGCAGAGTATCTGCTTTCATTCAATATGCTGTTTTCGCAGTTCTTTCGGTACCGGCTGTTCGTGTTTTAGCAGCCGTGGACAGAAGTGTAGTTTACGACAGTTCACTTCGTTATTTCTTTGGTGACTCCATCCTGCCGGGTAAAGAAATCATCATAATGAATGTAGCCATTATCATGGCTGCTTTCACCTTTTTAGTACCTGCAATTCTAATTTTGGAAGTGAGTGTAAAGCGGAGTATCGAGTTTGTATTTGGTTCTCTTTCCCACTCGCAGTTTTCATATCAAAAAATATTTTCAACGGGCGCATTACTGGCTGCTATGCCGGTCTTCATCTATTTCTTCATTAAAGAGCCCGATCTTTTTTCCACACTTCCTTTAGTAATAATAGTTTTCGTTTTGTTGGCGGCTGTTTGGTTTATAGACAGAGCAAACACAACCCTTGCATCTTCTTTCTTGGTAATTGCCTTTATTGCGTCGGTTGTTTCAATTGTTCTGCTTAGTAAATTCAACGAAGAACTGGAAAAAAATTCGCTTAAAAAAATTGCGATGGAAATCAACCGCCCAACTGACACATTCCTCCGGTTTTTGGTTCAACAGTCACTTTCAGTATTTATTAACCAGAATATTTCGCCGGCGGAAAATAAAATGGCAACCGACGGGCTGGCTTTCAGGGTCTGGTCTGCAAGTATTCTTAATGGCGAAGTGTATCCCTTTAAAATTTCTGTTTATCAGGGAAAAGAACTTAAAGACCGCTTTTCTCCTTTCGGGATATCTATTCTCTCCGGGTTTGATGACAGCCCCGACACTTCACTGAACGACCTTAAAATTCACGAAAAATCAGTTCACAACGGAAAGATTATTTCCGGAACGGCTCCATTTGCCGAAAGTGAAAAAGGGAGGTTTTTTGCCGTTGTTACTCTGCTTAAACGAAACTTTCAGGTGCCCGGGGCGGGGATACCTGAGTTTATAAAACCAGAAACTAACCCCGTTAATGATGTAATCGATTTGCGGCGTATTTCAATTTTTAAATTTGCTGCAGACAGCCTTGAAGGAAGCTACGGTGAACTTCAATTGCCGGAATCTACACTGAATTTTATTAATAAAGCTGTGTCAAATGGTGCCGTTGAAACTCTGGAAAGAACAGTGATTCAGGGAGAGGAGGTTACACTATACTATTATGCGCCACCGGGTACTGAAAAAAGAAATCTGACCGTTCTTGTGCTGAAAGATAAAGACCCCGCCCGAATTTTGTTTAACTTCTTTAAACTCTTTGTATTACACTCTATTTTTATAATTCTTCTCTTTCTGGTTATAACTTTTACAAGTGCGGCTAAACTGAAACCCCTGCTATTCCGCTTTCAAACACAGTTGATACTAAGTTTTTTGATTATCTCGACTATACCAATTGTTGCGCTTGCGGTCTTTAACAGGGGTAATCAGGCTTCAATAGAAGAAAAGAACAGGCACATGTCGCTTAAAACAAGAATCGACCGTGTTTATGAAATTTTGGAAGATTCATCTTTCGGAATGCAGCAGGGGGTCTCCTCAGGTATCCCATTTTCGCTCTATATTAATGGGGTTTTAGTTATGTCTTCCCCGACAGAAACGAAAACTGTCTTTATTCCCAAGGTACTTCTGATTCCAAACAGTGAAAACCACGCCATCCCGATTGCCGATAACTTCATGCAACAAAGGTTTGATAACTACGATTACTACACCCTCTCGCGCTCGTGGGTTAGAGGGAAAGATGTCCGGACAATACTCGTTAACGATATCTCAGGAGAGAGCGAGCGCTCTGCTCTCAGGCTTGAGTTTGATGTTTTTCTTTTCGGAGTTTACTCTTTCGCTGTTATTCTTACTCTCATTCTGGCAACTGTTATCGCCGGCAGAATTTCATCCCCTATTTTAAAACTTACCCGGGCTGCTAACTCGGTGGCTATGGGTAATCTTGACTATGAAATTAAAAGCAAAGGGAAAGGAAAAGGGGAAATTGGCGACCTGATTCGAGGGTTCAAATTTATGCTCGAAGAAATTAAGAAAAATCAGGATGAGATCGCTCTTCTCGAGCGGGATGCCGCCTGGAAAGAAATGGCGAAACAGGTGGCTCACGAAGTTAAAAATCCGCTTACTCCCATGAAACTGAGTGTGCAGCACCTGCTTTCAGCGGCGAAAGACAATAATACTCTGGACCCGCTTACCGAAAAAGTGCTTAACTCGCTCCTTAAGCAGATTGAAATTTTGAACCAAACCGCTTCTGAGTTTTCGAAATCTGCCAAAATGCCCGGTTTCGAAACGGTTAAAATTAATGCTTTGGAACTGACAAAGGAAGTTGCAAACTTATACACCGGCTCGCCTTTGACGATAAAATTAACCGCTCCCGAGAAAGAGCCTTTTATTCCCGGGGACGAATCTTACTTCAAAAGGGCTATGATCAACATGATTCGTAACTCGCTGCAAGCGGGCGCAGACAAAGTGGATATTACCGTTTCTGAATTTAACAACTTTTGGGTTTTTGAAATTTCCGATAACGGCAGTGGGATTCCTCCGGAACTAAGAGATAAAATTTTTGAAATCAACTTTACAACTAAACAGACCGGTACAGGGCTGGGCTTGAAACTTACTAAAAGGTTCGTTGAATCTGTTGGCGGCTCTATTGAATTAACAGACCAAAAAGTTGGAACGGCTTTCAGATTGAAGTTCCCCGCCTTTAAGGAAGAAACTTGATGAGAGTGTTAATTAAAAGGGAAATTATTGTGCCAAATAAATTATGCGAATGGGTAAAATTTTACTCTAAAAGCCGGAAATTAACGGGTAAATTAATCTGTAGATGAAGAAAGTTAGTGGGTGAATTAGAATGTCAAAATTAACAAATAAACAAGCAGAAGCAACCGATTTATCAAATCATATTTTGGTTACTGCAAACGCCGGTTCCGGCAAAACAAAGGTTCTTTCAGAAAGATACATCAACGCTCTGTTAGAAGCCAATATTCAGGTAAACGAAATTGCAGCGATTACTTTTACCGAAAAAGCCGCTTCTGAACTTTATGCCAAAATTCGAAAGGAATTAGAGGCCAAATATGAGGAGTTCAGTCAGAAAAACGATAAAAAGAAGAAAGAAAAAATCGACGGGTTAATTAAAGACCTGCTTAATTCTAACATCTCGACAATTCATTCCTTTTGTTTGGGAATACTCAAAGAGTTCCCCATAGAAGCCGGAATTGACCCCTCTGTTAATATGATTACCCCGGTTGAAGCGACGCAATTGGTTGTGGAGGTAATAAACGAAATGATTGCCGATGCTTTTAGAAACAAAAACTCCGGCACAAATTCACGAAGCGAACTAAATAATCCGGAGGATACCGGTGGAAATGACTCCAATGAGCCAAACGACACAGACAGTAAAACCGACTCTAAAGAGATAAACGACACAAACAGTAAGAACGACTCTGAACAGACAAACGACACAGCAGAAAAAGAAATTAAAAAACTGATTCGGCTTTTTCAGTCGGTTGATACTTTTAAGAGTAATATGATAACCTTAGTTAACGAGAGAAAAAAACTCCGCTCTTACAGGAAATCAATCGGCAACAACGAAACCGAAGAGGGCATCTATCAGGCTACTTTGCAAATTGTTGAGATATTTCTCCGGACTCTTTTTCCAAAATTGGAGGAGAATGTTGAGCTGCTTCAGGAAGTTAACAGTGAAATACTTCATCTAAGCAGCGGCGAATCAATTGCAGAGGAAGCCTCTAATTTATTCATGGAGTACTTCGCAACTGATTCTATTGTTGCAAAATTTGAGTCGCTCTCTGAAATATTATCAATAATTACAGGATCAGATAAATCCATTAGAAAAAGGGGCTATTTATCCCAAAAAATTGCAGCAGAAATTGAGCAGAAAAAAATTATTGCTTTCCGTCAAATTCATGAATCACTTATTGAAGTTTTTAACCAACCGGCTTCCAAAGCTGAGCAACCGGAAACCGTAAATCAAGAAGCCGAACCCATTTATGGTCACGAAACTGAAAGGTTACTCCGAAAATACGCAGAATACACTTCATTAATTCTCAAGTACTACGATAAAATAATTGACGGTTATAAACTAAAGAAAGACGCCGCCGGTGTAATCGATTATGAAGATATGTTGCTGCTCGCTTCAAAAATTTTAGAGACTGAAAGTGTGAAAAAAGCGCTTAGCAACAAATTTAAATACATTATGATCGATGAGTACCAGGATACAAACGATTTGCAGTATGAAATCTTCATCCCGTTACTGGAAGATTTTTCGAAGGGGAACTTATATGTTGTCGGCGATAAAAAACAGAGCATTTACGGCTTCAGAGACGCTGACCTGAATGTATTCGATAAAACACTTGACACAATAGAGCGTGCCAACGGCAAACAGGTGGTTCTGGGGCACACTTTCCGCCTTACCAAAGAACTTACTGCGTTTGTAAACAGCGTTTTCCCCTCGGTTTTCAGGTCAAAAAACGCATTGATTGACGGCAGTGATGAGGATTTTGAAAAAAAACGGAAACTAATTAATGCGGTGGATTATGAACAAACACACTTTTTTAACATAAATAAACCGTTGAAAGAGAGCGAAATTGGGTTAATCATTAATCGGGATGAAAATAAGCAAAATACGGTAGATGTTCGTCTTGAAGAAGAGGCACTGCTTTTGGCAAACCATCTTAAACTGCACAAAAATGAACCGGCGCAAAAAGTTAAAAGCGACTCTAAAACCTCAGCTAAAAAACCGACAATTGCTATTCTGACACGAAAGAGAAATAATTTTAAATTTTTGGAAGCTGCACTTGCAAACGAGGGTGTTCCCTATGAATTAGTTGGCGGCAAAGAGTTTTTTCAGCAGTTAGTGGTTCAGGATATTTCCTTGATTTTCAACTTTATAACTGACCCCGGTGATAACCTCAACTTATACGCATTGTTGCGCTCCCCTTTCTTTTCCCTTTCGGATGTAGATCTGTTAAGGATTGCCAATCAGGAAGAAGATTCAGCGTTCGAAAAACTGAAAACAGCAGTTTCTCCCAACTCTTATGACCCGGTTAATGAAAGGACCAAAAAGGCACTGGAAGTGTTGCAGAAACTTTTAAGGCTTGCCAATGAAGCACGACCGCACAAAATTATTGAATTTATGATTTCGGAAACACCATATCTTGCCATTATGACGAAAGTGCCCGGCGGCAAACAAAACTTGGCTAACATTAAGAAATTGATTAATAAATCGGTCGAGTTCGATGGTAGAAACTTTAACTCGCTGCATGATTATGCTGCTGAGTTGAAAGATTTAATTTTAACCGAAGATTCCGAAAGCCAGGCACCTCTTTCCGAAGATTCCGATACCGTTAAAATTATGACCATTCACCAGGCAAAGGGTTTGGAGTTCACCACAGTTTATCTTTTTGCTGCTACCGAAAGTGCCGTTTCAACCGGAATCCAAAGCCATAACTCACTTACCGTAAATAAAGACCTTGGTTTGGTTTTTAAAGTTTCGGAAACTGAAGATATTTTCTACCAAAACAAAACTCATTTACATCATAAGGTTGCCTCATTCTTCAAGAATCAAGTGGAAAAAGAGGAGGCGAAAAGAGTGTTCTATGTTGCCGTAACAAGAGCTGAAAACAATCTTTTTATTACCGGGTCTTCCTCAAGAGTACGGGAAAACGAACCCGGAATCGGAATAATTGAACCAAAATCGTATATGGAAATGCTTCTGAAAGGGTTAGGGCTTGTAGCCTTGCCGGGTGAAAATTTAACAATAAAAGCGCCGCCGTTAAGTGTAAGCGAGTTTAATGATTCCGGTGAAATTACGGAAACCACTGAAAATGAGATTGAATTTACAGTAAAAATTATTGACTCGGTTATCCCCGCCGAACCTGACGAAACAACGGCAATGGGGGCAACAATAAACACCCTTAAACCCAATTACACATTTGCTGCCAATCGAATTGAAAAAAAATATGCGGGCGAAATTATTTCAGCAACCAAATATCTCACTTTCGAGGAAGACCCATACCAATACTACCTTAAATATATCTCCGGCTTATCGGGAATTCCCGAATTTGAAGAACTGCTTATAAAACCGGATGATGATTCATTCGAATCCGATGATAAAAGTGATTTTCATGGTACCCAAACCATCGCAACTGATGGTGAAAGAAATGGTGCGGATAACCAAACCAATGTAATAGATAGTGAAAGAAGTGGTGCGGATACACAAACCCACGCAATAGATAGAGAAGATGACCCAACCGAAGATACTAAACTTGTTTTGAACGAAGGTGAACAGTTTCCGAAAAAATTCCCCGTTTTAGCCTCTGTTATCGGTTCTGTTGTGCACGAATATTTAAAACTGGC
The DNA here is from genome assembly GCA_008933765.1 of Ignavibacteriaceae bacterium. Classification (GTDB taxonomy): domain Bacteria; phylum Bacteroidota; class Ignavibacteria; order Ignavibacteriales; family Ignavibacteriaceae; genus UTCHB3. Next base: position 115,533 of record WBUK01000003.1, read on the forward strand.
TAAAAACAGAGAGTACAGCAAGGGTTTAGTGCAACAGATTATCGATGAGATGGTAATGGAGCATGCCGAACTGAGTGAAAAAAGAGAGAAAATTGAGAAAGAGGTAAAAAACAAACTTTCCGGCTTCCTTAATTCGGAAGTTGCAACTGAGATTTTCAACTCCACTTCCTACAGAAATGAAGAGGAAATTTTTATCAGTTATCGGGATTTCTACCTTATGGGGGTAATCGATAAATTAGTCTTTCACGAGGATAAAATTATAATTATTGATTACAAAACTGATAAAAACCCAAATCAGGAGACACGAAAAAGATACCGGAAGCAACTCTATTATTACGCTTTTTTGTGCAGCCTTTTATATAAAAAAATTAACACTTTCGAGTTACGGTTACTATTTTTGGTAAACCCTGAATCGGAAAAATCCGTAACTTTAGAACGCGGCGGTGAAGAATTAATTTCCGTAGGCAAAACTCTGGATTCTTTCATCGAAGCGCTTAGAAGTTCTTTTGCCTCAGGCAGTTTTAGGAAAAAAAGTAAAACTGTTGACGAAGATAGTTGACCGGGGGGCATTCTTCCGGTTTACCCCGGAGAAATTTTTATAAAACAACAAAACTGCCGGCGAAAATATTTAACCGTGCGCATTTTAGTGCCGGTTTAGCCGGTGATATTTTATTAAAACGAAATACTGTTCAACAGAAACCAACAACCATTTATTACACATAGGAAATTGATTATCCGAATAATTGATATTAATTTATGAAACACCTGTTAATTAAACCGATCACAGTACTCCCGTTGATTTTATCCGTCGGTTTCATTTTTTGGGGCTGCACAATCACGCTCGAACAGCAGGGTAACCAAAACGGTGCTGCGAACAATACAATCGAAATCACCAAGAAAGCGAATTATTCCCTGTATGAAACTCCGCCCGATTTTCAGGATGATTCACTGTTTAACTCAGTGATTTCTTCTTACTCCGGTGTATTCAAAGGTAAAACTTTTTTTCTTGACCCCGGGCACGGCGGAACCGACAGAAACAGCAAAAGCCCAAATGGATTAGTTACCGAGGCGGATATAAACCTAAGGGTTGCTTTGTACCTGCGGGATATGCTGAGAGCCGCCGGCGCTAATGTATTAATGTCAAGAGAAACCGACGCCACTGTTGAACTTAAAAAACGACCCGAAATGGCTAACAAATCAAACGCCGGGTTTTTCATCTCTATTCATCATAATGCACCCGGAAAGCCAACCGACCGGTTTTCTAACTACACTTCAACTTACTATCATGCTACTGAAGCTGACTATGAACACCACCCTTCTAACCGGGACATGGCTAAGTATGTGAACCGCGAACTTGCTTTCAACATCGGGCGACCCGCCGGGCTGGCATCTTTTGACGGAACAATCTCCGATTATCTGATATACCCCGGTGATGGATTCGCGGTGCTCAGGCTTATTAACATACCCGCTATTCTCGTGGAATGCTCATTTTTCACCAACCTGAATGAAGAAATCAGGCTTGCCGATTCGCTCTATAATAAACTTGAAGCATACGGTATTTTTAAAGGTTTAGGGAAATATTTCAAAGCCCCGATACCAACACTTCAACTTACAAAAAAAGAAATTACTAAAGGAAAAGTTACCGCCGTTATTAATGTTTCCTCGAAACAACCGATCGAAAAGTATAATATTAAAGTGTTTGCTAATAAAACTCCACTTCCTGCGGATAAAATTGAGTTTGACAAAAATATTCTTACCATCGATCTTGGCGATGCCTACAAAAGAGAGACGGAAGTTAAAGTTATAGTAACCAACAACAGCGGCTTGAGCAACTTGCCGTTTATTTTTTACATTATTCCTGAAGCTAACTAAAACCGGAGATATTGGATGCTGAATTATATTTGGGCTGTTTTAATCTTTCTCGCCTTTCTCGCAGCACTTTTTTTTGACGCAAGCGACAGCTTTTCGGACAAATATCGTAACGGTGAGGCAATCGTTTTAACCGCAGAACGAGATTCTGCCGGCATGGCAACTATTGCACTCGACTCAAATTTGCTCTCTAAACATTTCGGCACTCAAATTTCCGAGGGATTAACCGTTGCTGTCCCTTTCGAGAGATTAGTAAAAGATAAAAAAGCCGGTGTTCTTTTTCAGGTTCCCTCAGGTGCCACGGGAATTATCGCAGATATTGCAAAGATATCGGGTAAAGATGATGACATTTCAGCCTCGATAACCCTTAAAAAAGCGTCTGAAAACAAGGCGGAAGTGTCGGTTAAAATGGAACCGGTTACTTTCAGAAAGATTAAAGACATCACCAACGCAGCGATTAGTTTTGCCGGAACAGCCGTTGAAATTGCACTCGGCTTAGTCGGCATTATGGCTATGTGGCTTGGCATAATGAAAATAGCAGAAGCTGCCGGGTTGATAAACTATATCGCCGCCGGCATGCGACCTATCACCCGAAGGCTTTTCCCCGATATTCCACATGACCACCCGGCTATCGGTTCGATGATAATGAACATTTCCGCCAATTTCCTCGGGCTTTCTAACGCTGCCACTCCTTTTGGTTTGAAGGCAATGGAAGACCTCGATAGCCTCAATAAAGAGAAAGGCACCGCAACAAACGCAATGTGTACTTTCTTAACCTTGAACACGGCGGGGATGACACTGATTCCGGCTACTGCTATTGCAATCAGGGCAGCCGCAGGCAGCACTCAACCTGCAGTTATAATTGGCACCTCACTTTTTGCCTCAGCGTGCGCAACCACTGCGGGGCTGATTGCGGTGAAAACTTTTGAGAAATTTTCTATGCACCGCTCCGAAGGGTTAAAATTTCTTGCAAATATTGCCAAAAAATCAATTTTTGTACTGCCGGTACTTGGGTTGCTGGGCTGGCTGTTTTTCTCGGGAATTGTTGATCTGAATGCGCTTGGAATCAACACAGAAACTCTGAAAAGCGTGATTGACGGTTTTTCAGCGCTGGCGATTCCGGTTATTATCTTTTCTTTTGTGGCAATCGGGCTTTACAAAAAAGTTCATGTTTACGATGTTTTTATTGAAGGTGCAAAAGAGGGCTTCGGTGTTGCTTTGAGGATTATCCCCTATTTGGTTGCTATGTTAATGGCAATTGGCATTTTCAGAGCAAGTGGCGGGATGGATTTTTTGGTTTGGGTACTTTCGCCCGTTACAAATTTAGTGGGTATGCCCGCCGAAGCACTTCCGATGGCTCTTATGCGTCCCCTTTCGGGAAGTGGTTCTATTGCAATTATGACTGAAATAATAAAAACACATGGGCCCGATTCACTGCTGGGGATAATGGTTTCCACTTTTTACGGCAGCACCGAAACAACTTTCTATGTGCTGGCAGTATATTTTGGTGCAGTGAATATTAAACGAACAAGATATGCACTACCCGCCGGTTTAATAGCAGATACCACCGGTCTTCTGATGGCAGTGTTTATCGTTCGCTTGTTGTTCGGTTGATTGGTTTGGTTTTAATAATTTATTTTTAACAGTTTCGAATTGGTGGGAACTTTTAATTGTTGGGCACTTTACTCTGTTAAGAACATTGCTTCTGTTGGGGGCGCTGCACCGGAGAGTGTAGAGTAACAAACGGCGCAACAAGGAGTAAAATGTGGCGCAACAAGTAGTAACATGCAAAACAAAAAGCAGTAACTTGTGACGACAGACAGGGAGTAACTTGCTGGCACAAGGGAGTAAAAAAGACTAGAATTACACAGAAACAAAAAAGGCTCTTCTACAACAGAAGAGCCTTTTTTAATTTTATTAAATTACGAGTTCTTACTCAATAACTTTGAACTCAACTCTTCTGTTCAAAGCTCTGCCTTCTGCAGTTGCGTTATCTGCAACAGGCATGCTTGCACCGTAGCCTTGAACGGTTAAACGGTCGGCAGAAACGCCCTTTCCGACCAAGTAGGTCTTAACAGCTTCCGCGCGTTTTTCAGAGAGAATTAAATTATTTGATTCGGAACCGACTGCATCAGTGTGCCCGCCGATTTCAACTTTAACATCCGTGTTAGAAAGAAGAACTTGTGCCGCATGATTCAGAACAGGGTAAGACTCAGGTCTCAAACGGGCTGAATTAAAGTCAAAGTTAACGCCGTAAAGCACCCAGCTTTGGTTCGGGTTCTTACCTGAATTTTTGTTAATAAGGTCCTCAATTCTGTTGTAGTCAACCGGCTCGGTTTGATATTTCTGAACAATTTTTTCAACAATCTGTTCAATCTTATCATAATCAACAGGTTCGTACTGAACTTCTTTCTCTTTGCCTTTATCCTTATCTTTATCTACAACATCATCTTTCTTAGCCATACCGTCGTAAACCGGTAATCCTTCAGCTTTATCACCTCTATCGAGGTATAAGTTCAAGCCCAAAGAAAAAGTCATATAGCTGTCGTAGGGGCCACCCAAGAACCCACCGATAGGTGAACTCATATCAATGTGCCCGTCTAAGCGATCGCTGGCAACGGTCAGGTACGCAACTTCAGTGTTAATCTCCCAGCTTTCGCTGAAAAGCTTCCAATCCGCACCCAATAAAAGGTTCAACCCATAGTCAAGATACCATTCACCATCTTTCATAGAAGTAGAAGAAGGTTTATTAACGGCATAACCAACAACTGAACCACCCATACCAATATAGGGTGTTACGGGCTCATAAGGAAGGAATTTGTAAAGAATATCCAACTGACCATTCGCTAAATCAGTGCTTTGCCCGTTGGCTGATCCTTGAATGTGGGCATAGAAAGGTTTAATTCTGAACGAAACATATTCGTTGAATTTTTTAGTCAGGTGAAGGTAGCCACCATAACTAAACTCTTTCCCCAGCACTTCAGTTCCCACATACCTTGGGTACAGAAAACCAAAACCCCATTGCCAGCTGTTGGCATAAACCGGGTATCTCTCGATAATAGGCAACAGTTTTTCTTTAGGGTTAGCGCCCGGGTAATATTTGCTGGTAGGCCCAAAATTGAAATTATAATTTAAGCCGAGTGTAAAGTCCATATAAGAGTCATATTGACCGCCAAGCATTCCGCCAATCGCACCGTTTTTACCGTCTAAACGGTCGTTTGCAACGGAATGATAGCCAAATTCTGCATTCAGATCCCAATTTTTACCCAAAAGGTTCTTGAAAGTAACACCCAAACCTAAGTCAGCACTATAGTCGAGAATCATTTCTTCCTTCCCGCTTTGTGGCTTTATCATATTTTGAGCGAACCCGGAAAAGCCAAAAGAAAGATATGGCGTAACTGAGTAATTTGGCACAAAATAGTAGTTCAGCCCTAATCCTGCGCCAAACAGGTCTGTTTTACTATCTTTTGCCTGCGGTATTAAATGTGTATAAAAAGGTTTAACTCTAAACCCGACATGTTCTGACATATCGAATTCAATATTCAGATAGCCACCATAGTTAAATTCTTCACCACCGGCATCTGTGCCGAGTAGCCGCGGATACAAACCTCCAAACCCAAATTTCCATTGGTCCATATAGACCTGTGCATCTGCTTTCAACGAAAGCAAAGTAAACGCTAAAGCAATTAACACAGATATTCGTTTCATGTGCGAGTTTCCTAATTTTCTGAATGCATACCGCAAATTTAATAAATTTCCAAACAGACACAAAGAAATTTTGTGATTTTGAAAACATTTTGTAAAATTTTTTTTGTGTAACTTCTTGACGAACTGTAAGTTACACAATTCACTTAACTTTTTAATCTAAATAAGCCATTCTAACACATTTGAATTCGAAAAATTTTTACATATATTTTTTTTTGGTTATATTTGCAGTCTGAATTTCGGGGTGTAGCGCAGCCCGGTTAGCGCGCTTCGTTCGGGACGAAGAGGTCGAGAGTTCAAATCCCTCCACCCCGACTAACCAAAACAAGAATAGTAATATAATGGCATCAAATCATTCTTTTGATATTGTATCTGAGGTTGATTTTCAGGAGGTGGATAACGCAGTTAATCAGGCTCTTAAAGAAATCATCCAACGATACGATCTTAAAGATTCTCGCACTACTATTGAACTTTCTAAAAAAGATAAAAGCCTCTCTATCCATACAAAAGACGACTATGCACTCAAGCAAAGTATTGATATTTTGCAGACTAAGTTCATCAGACGCGGGCTTTCTATTAAAGTTTTGAAATTAAACGAAGCCGAACCCGCCGCCGGTGGCACACTCAGAATGAAGATTGACCTCAGAAGTGGCATTTCCAAAGATGACGCCAGAGAAATCACGAAACTGATTAAAGACTCGAAATTGAAGGTTAATGCACAAATTCAGGATGAACAAGTGCGTGTTTCAGGCTCGAAGATTGACGATCTTCAAAAAATTCAGCAGTTAGTGAAAGAAAGAGATTTCCCATTCCCTGTTCAGTTTGTGAATTATAAGTAATTGCCCTGAATAGTTCAACAACCAAACTACTCCACAAGAAAGATTCTGACTTATCTCCTTCCACTGAAGAAACTGTCTGACTTCTCAACTTTCAGATCCTGCAGTTGCGGTGCTTTAACCTTAATTTCAAACCGGTAGCCGGTGTAAGTGCCTATTGGGTTCCAGACAAAATTCATCACCCAACAATGAAGATCGCGGCTGATAACCACCTGAGGAGCCGCAAAATCTTTCTTTTCAAAATCGTAGCTGCCGCTTAACGAAAATTTCCACGATTTGGTGAGATTAAAATTCAGATCGGCGCGAAGTGTCGTATATTTTAATACTTGAATGGGGGTGGCTCTGTTCTCGTTATAATTAAACGATAAATTAAGTGACCAGGGAATTGAAAAGTCAGGGTCAACATCAGCATAAAGCCCCTGGAAATTTCGGTCTCTGTACACAACTTTTCTGTCAAATTGCGTAGTATCCCTTTCGCCGGATTGGTTTGTTTTATCCGCTGCGAGCGTTACTGTTGCAGAAAAATTGAAGTTCCTCATTCTTAAGAATCCCTCACCCTCGTTAACCAACAGTTTATTCAACTCTCTGCCGTTGTTATCCCAAACATAAGGGCTGAAAACAGCAGACCCCGAAACACTTAAAAAATCGAGCACCTGGGTTCTGTAGTCAAGGAACAAATTCGAGAGCCTCAACGAATCCGCTGCGAAATTGTAAGAAATGCCGGCATTCAGGTTCAACAGCTGAATTTTCTTCTCTTTTGCGGTGGTATCGTTTCTGTCGGGCAGCGTTTTGATTTCAAAAATATTAGATAATCCCAACCTCATATTCTGCTGTTCACCCATTGGAGCCCCGCCGAAAATTTCCCTCTCAAACTTATTATATTTTATATTTCTGCCGGAAGCATCGATATAAGAACCGAAATACCCCCACCCACTTTCGGAAAAATCGGGCTGATAATCGTAACTTAAAGTGGGTATCAGCGTATGCCTCATCGAGGCAATTCCAAGAGTGTTAATGGGAAAAATCCCGTAAAGTTTTGTTGTTGCAGTTACGCCAACCCTAAAAGTTCTCACAAAACCCAATTGATCAATATCGTTGGTTACGATCGAATCGCGCAGAGCATTTGCCGCATTAATCGAATAATTATAGGCACCGTACATATCCGCCCCGGTTCCGCTTGGCAGATAAATGGATGTTCTTTCAATCTGTTTTGTGTACCAAAGTTCCTGATAGTTGATGTTCGGTGCAATGCTTATATAACCGATTTTTGGAGAAAGTGAAATGGTGATATTATGTCTGATTCCGCCCCGGATATCAAGAAGACCATCAGTAGTCTTTCTGTTGTTCTGAAGTTGCCCCGAGTAACTGATCCCTAATTTTTCGTACCACGCCTCATCTGTTTTTATCTCGTCACTTCTGAAAGGATAAAAAACAGATTTAGTGAAAGAAACAGTCGGCAATATTTCGTTAATATTTCCGCTTTGAAGTTCCTGCTCACGGGTGTAACCTGCGCTGAGGCTGGCACCCCAGTTTTCAATATTTTGAAAATATGAGATATTCGAATAGATATTATCCCGCAGGAGATCGTTATAGTTAGTGCTGTTCTGTTTTATATAATCACTTGAAAGAAACTCAATGTTTGCGTCAAGCCTCGAGTCGGGTGTTAACGGATGATTGTGCACCCACCTGATCCTCCAGTTTTTTTCGTCAATTCTTCCCGGATCAGTAAGTTCACCCTGATTGAGGTTTGAGTAACCCGCTTCTAAGTATCCGGTAAAATCATATCTTTTTACATAACGGAAATTACCATTCAACCCAAAACCGCCGCGTGTATAATAGTCACCCGTTAGTGTCAAATCCATATAATCATTAATTGCCCAATAGTAACCAAATCGTGAAAGGTAGCGCCCGTAGTTTCCTCTGCTGCCAAATGCGGGTGTAAGCAGCCCTGAGCGCCTTCCTTTTTGCAACGGAATAACCGCAAACGGCAACGGTACGGGGAAAGGTACGCCGCCGAAAGTAAGCCATATCCACTTCCCTATTAACTGCTCGTCAGGAATTACTTTCATTTCCATACATTGAAAGCCATAGTGAGGGTGCGGAAGTTCACATGTGGTGTAGAACCCTCCCTCAACAAAGTAGTTTTTTTCGTCAAGTTTTTTAATTTTCACCCCCGAATAAGAGGCATCCGGATTTTGTGTTGAGGCGTAACTTATGTGCCCCCTCTTGGTTTTGAAGTTATACTTCATCACCTCCCCTACATATTTTTCCGACCCATCAATCAGTTCAGGTTTCTGTTTGGTGATGGTAAAGCCGGAACTATCCACTGTTGTTCCAAAAGCATGCACATCGGATGACTCGAAAAATACGATAATTTTACCGCTTTTTAACTCTGTCGTTTTATATTTTATTACACCCTGGTTATATATTTCCATCCTTTTCAACTTCGTAAAAAAGAGAATAGAATCGGTAGCTGAAGAGTAAACAAGCGTGTCAATATCACTTTTTCTGACAGTATCTTTTTTTACCAATGAATCGCCCGTTATGGAAAGTGAGTCATTTAATTCCGGAATTGAATCGGCTACAACGGGGATTGAATCGGCAGAACTTTGAAAATTATCTTTTGTCGAAAACGCCTCAGCAGCATTCAACAAACCATTTGAAGAGATACGCGACTTACCGGGTAAAAAAGTACCGGTGCCGTATGAAAATACAGGTGGTGCTCCAAAAACTTCAAGAGGGAGTAAAAGGTGGAAAAATAAAGCAAATAACGGGAAAAGTTGCCGCATTACAGCTTTTCACCTGCTTTCGCTTTGGCTGATCTTCCTAATCGATTCTTCAATCTTTTCACTGATCTGATGAGCCACCTTCAGAGCCTTTAGTCCATCTTCACCTGAAACCACAGGTGGCTGACGCATTGCAACAGCTTTTATGAAAAGTGAAAGCTCATACTCTAAGGCGTTAATTTTGGGTGCTTCGGCTTGCTCGTAGATTACACTCTTCGCATTATCACCGACCCCAATGGTACCAAAAGAAAAAGCAGCAATGGAAGTGTCGCCCGGCGAAATCAGTCTGTAAATCTCGGTTGTTCCGGTTATAAAATCGAGCGTAATATAATTATCTTTTTGGAACAACCGCATTTTCCTCATCTTTTTCTGCGATATTCTGCTTGCCGTAACAACCGCCACCGCACCGTTTGCAAACTCGATTCTGCAGTTGGCGATGTCGCTCGTTGGTGAAACCACAGGAATACCGGAGGCATCAATCTTCACCACTTCACTTTTCACGAGGCTTAAAATTATGTCAATATCATGGATCATAAGATCGAGAACCACAGCCACATCGGTTCCCCGCGGGTTAAACTGAGCCAAACGGTCGGTCTGTATAAATTTTGGGTCTAAATTATATCCTTCAACCGCCAGAATTGCGGGGTTGAACCGCTCGATGTGCCCCACCTGAATCAGTCTTCCGTTTCGTTTGGCTAACGCAACCAATTTTTCTCCCTCTTCAATGGTTGCGGTCATCGGCTTTTCGATAAAAACATCCAACCCTGCCGCGAGCGCACGGCTCGCCACTTCATAATGTGCGGTAGTGGTAACGGCAATGCAAACAGCTTCACACCCTGCGAAAAGATCGGTTTCCCTTGCAAAATTTTTTACTCCTTGTTCCCTTGCGCAAGTTTCAGATTTTTCGTAGGAAGAATCATAAACACCCACTAACTCAGCATTTTCGATGTTTTTTAACATTTTCACATGCAGGCTGCCAAGATGCCCTGTGCCCACAACACCAATCTTTACTTTTTTCATCCGAATTTTATGCTTTGAATAAGGGTAGTTACAATGAATTAAAAAGTGGCTTGCCCCATACAAATGAGACAACACCACTTAATATTTAAATTGTGAAATGAAATGAAACTCGACTGCCTTGCGCACTTGAGCCTGCACATTGTGGGTCGGTTCAAAATCCCGGGTTTATTTAGATACTATCTCTACACACTTGATCGAAGAATAAGGCACAAATATCTTAACCTCATTCCCGGCTTCTCTGTCATTTTTAAGCAGAATGCCTTCGTCGTATGCTCCTTCAAGTTTACCAAACTTAAAAACCACCTCGTAAATCGGCTGATCTTTTGTCGATGGTTCAGCGACAAGACCATAGTTTTCGTGCATAGTAACCTGTAAAGAAGCGCCTATGTATTGTGACCAATCGAATTTCATGCTATTAAAGACTCCTATATGCAAACTTTTTTAGAATAAGGATTTAATATAATAAATGTAGTGATTTTTCGCAAAAGGTAAAATTGCGAATCATCGAAATTTTCCACCCAATTATCGAAAAGTTGTCTGATCGTCCAACCATCTTCTGACTTTGTTCCAAGCTTTGAACTTTGAATACTTCTTTCGGATGATCAGGTTCTCGTCGTAAATTCTTGCAAACTCGGCACCGATTATGAAAACCATATTAGTGTAATAAATCCAAAAGGCAATCACAATCAGCAGTGAATATGTCCCGTAAATCTGCCCGAAAGATGCAATGTTACTGATATAGTAGCCAAACGCAAATTTTGCAAGCATCCACAGCCCCGATGCGAGCAAGGCACCAAGCATCAAAGATCTCTTTCTTATTCGTCTGGCGGGTACAATCCGATAGAAAAAATAAAAAAGAATAAATACTGCCGCAAATGAAACACCAAGTGTGAATGTATCTTTCAGCAATACTGAATCAACAATCCCCAGTATCGGCATTTTTAAGGCAACCTTTTGCACTACTACCAGAATCGGAATAATCATGAAAATTGCAAAAAAGATCACAATCATCACTAAAATCAGCAGAAAATCAAACAGTTTTGAGACTATTATGTTTCTGTCATCCGGTACATCAAAAACCAAGTGAAGAACCGTTCTGATACTTGCGATAAAACCGGAGGCGGCAAACAACAATGCACTAAAACCGATAATCCCGGCTACATTTCTGTACTCAACAAGCTCGTTTATTCGCCCCCCGATTAATTCCTTCGCAAATGCGGCATAATCTTCATACGGAATAAGCGTATCAATAAAAGTGTTGATTCTGCCTACAAATTCCGTTGAGGAAAGAAAATTGCCCAGAAAAAAGAACATAATCAGCGTAAGCGGAATAATGCAAAGAAAAAGCGAAAACGCTAACCCACCGGCATTAAGAAACAGATGATGATCACCAATTCGTTCAATAAACTTAAGAATCCACCTTTTATAAAAACTATAAACGGCAGATACCCTTTTAAATTTTTTTTCACTTTTGAACATACTTCGTTCAAAAACGAAGATTCCGTCAAGTATATTATCTATTGCGGTGAAAAAAGGACCAATATTTTTAGCCCAGATTCTTTTTAAAGGTACCATTGCAAACTATTTTTTCCACACTTCAACGGCTGCGTGCAAGTTGAATAAAACGAAAACGCAAAGCCATTATTTTCACAAAAGCACTCAGGCAAGATATTCCGTCCAAATTTTGTACAACTGATATGTAGCATAAATATCTCTGCCGCAGTACTTCGCAATTTCTTTAATTTTCCCCTCGTTGTAGAGGTTTTTCACTTCAGAACCCGACACTTCTTTCGATTTCGGTGTTTTAATGCCAAAACCGTGGCAGTAAAAATCAAGATTAAATTTGCGGGTACTGCCGTAAAATGTTAGTTTTTCTAAAAGATCGAGATGTGAAGTGCTGTCGTATCTGTTTCCCATAAGTTTCCTGGAGGGTTTAATCCCAAGTTTAGCCGAGCGCATCATAAGAAAAGGAACATCAAACCCCCGCCCGTTGAAAGAAATCAGCTGATCAATTTTTTCAACAATCCCCCAGAACCGCCTCAGGATATCCGGTTCAGGCAAACCTTTGTAGCGGAACCCTGTTTCTTCATCAGCCCACTCTTCTTCGGTTGCGTTTTCATAGTAAACATACCCTTGTGTCCTTTCAACATCATACATCCCTATTGCAACCACTTTCGCAGTCAAGGGGTAAAGCGCCGTCCACTCCTTAAGTTCCGCTCTTTTTTTCTCTTTTTCTTTTTCTGTTTTTTCCTTTTCGGCGTCTCTTAACAGGTATTCCTGCTGCGAGGGAGCAAGTTCATCCCACGGCACACCGACAGTTTCGATGTCAAAAACTAAATGTGTCATTTTTTCAACACCCTTTCAAATTTTTTTCTTTCAAATTTTTCAACTTTGTTTACAAATTCATCGGAAAGCGGGAACGAACGCCCCGTTTTTTGGTCAACCTGCGCCACCACCCCCGAGCCTTCAGCCACCACTTCCCCGTTTTTAACTTTAACCACAATATGCTCAAACCCATAAGACGACCTGCCGATGTAAGTAATGCGTGTATAGATGTTCAGTTCATCGTCATATCGCGCGTGCGAACGATAATCGATAACATTACGGACCATGAAAAAGTTGAAACCGTCGCCAAACAAACCTTCCGGCGGCATCAGACCCGCTTCTTTAATATATTCCAAACGGGAAAGCTCAAAATAAGAAATATAAACCGCATTATTGCAAACACCAAGCATATCCACTTCCTCAAAACGCACCCTTAAATTGGTAGCGTGATAGAACTTATTTCCGTTGTATTCAAACATCTTTACACCTTTCTTAAAATTTCAATTGCGGCAATAATGTCATTTTTGCTCACATCTAAGTGAGTGATTGCTCTTACCGTTCCGATGGGCCCCGGACTTAACCTAAGCCCCTTTTCCTCGCACTCGTTGATCACTTCTTCCGGCGATTTTGAAGTGTGGCTGAAAAGCAGAATATTCGTTTCCACCCGTTGAGCATCTATCCTGAACTGTGGCATATTTGCTATTGCCTCAGCAAGCGTTTGAGCATTGCGATGGTCGTCGGCTAACCTTTCCCTGTTATTTTGAAGTGCATAGATCCCCGCGGCAGCCAACACTCCCAACTGGCGTGTTCCCCCGCCCCATGCTTTCCTGAAACGGAAAGCCTCCTGAATAAACTCTTTTGTACCTGCGATAACCGAACCTATCGGCGCCCCCAAACCTTTTGAAAGACACGCTGAAACCGAATCAAATTTAGCGGTAATTTCTTTTGGCTCAACCCCAAGATAAACTGCAGCATTCCAGGCTCTTGCACCGTCAAGGTGGAATATAAGGTTGTGGCTTCTAACAAAACCGCAGAGCGTATCAATTTGTTCAATAGAATAAACTTTCCCCATTCTTCTGTTGTGCGTGTTTTCAACCGCAACAATTTTGGTGCGGGGCATATAGTATGCCTCTTTCGGTCTTATTGCCGGTAACACTGCCTCCGGGGTCAAGATTCCATCGGGCGTGAAAACAGGAAAGATTTGCAGCCCGCTGAGCACCGCCGGCGACCCCGATTCGTAGTAAAAAATGTGCGATTCGGCGTCGCAAATTACCTCATCATGAGGTTGTGAGTGTGTTTTAAGGCAAAGCTGATTCCCCATTACACCACTGAAAACAAAAAGTGCAGCTTCAAACCCCAGCAGTTCGGCAGCGTATTCCTGAAATTTATTTACCGTGGGGTCTTCACCGAAAACATCATCCCCGGTTTCGGCGTCGTACATCGCCTTTCTCATTCCCTCTGATGGTTTTGTAACGGTATCGCTGCGAAGGTCTATTTTATCCAATTTTTTTCTGTATCTGTTTTATGTTTGTTTTTTTTAACCGGTGTTTTCTGTTTTTATCCCACTTCACACTTTTGAACCCGGTTATTGCCGTTTTAATTCTATTTCATGTTCTAAAAGCGTGATATTGCTGTTTGGATCCTGTATCATGCTTCTTAACAGGGTTATTGCTGTTTGAATTCTATTTAGCGCTTATAAACCGGGTTATTGCCGTTCTTATCCTGTTCTTAGTTTTAATTCGCCAAATTAATTAAAACAAAACCTGAAAATTTTCGTTAAAAGATGAAAAATTTTCAAATTCGTTCTTTTACAACTTCAAAAATACCAATTTTTTGTAAGTTGCTGAATTATTGTTTCGAAGTTATCGGATTTTAATTCTTAATGTTTTCAAATTAAACACAGCGCCGGGTGAGTAATTTGCTTTTAGAAATGTGGCGTTGGGTGAGATATGTGGTTTCAAAAATATGGGCTGTGGTGAGGTTACGGTTTTAAAAATGTGTCGTGACGGGGATGAACTTTGGTTCTAAAAAATGTCACGACGGGGACAGAAGCAGGTTTCACAAGAGTCAGCAAAAATAAGGGGTGCCGGTAACGAAGCCGGCACCCCGAAAAAATTTTCGACCGGAATGGTTTATTCTTCCAAATAAACCATTGTAAAAGTACCGGTAAATATGACCTAAAACACAAATTGAACCTTTTACCGGATTTTTTTTACCACTTGTCCATAAATTGTTTATTTTATTTTGTTTAATGATTATATTTGCATTGTACAAAGTGTATATTTTTGTACAATTGTCAAAAATTTTTGACAATAAACTAAACCATTTAAATACTGAAAGTGTTTAAATAATTAAAAGGAAAGCATTTAGAAAGTTCTGTACATTCCGGCATAGTTGTTGTTAGTAAATTCACAATAAGTGAAAACAACACAAAAAGGTTTTAAGATGAAAAAAATATTATCAATCATAGCATTCACAGTCGCCTTCACGGGTGCAGTTCTGGCAGGTTATACAACCACAGAAACAGTAACGGTTCAAAAGAGCGGTGGGGATAACCCAAAATCGTTCGTTTTGGATCAGAACTACCCAAACCCTTTTAACCCTGAAACAAATATTCGGTATCAGTTGCCGGTATCAGGTCAGGTAAGGCTTTCTGTCTTCAACCTTCTTGGCGTTGAAGTTGCCGTGCTTGTCGATGATTATCAGTCAGCCGGAACTTATAATGTACATTTTAACGCTTCCTCTTTTCAGTCAGGTGTCTATCTTTACAAACTGAAAGTTGGCAACACAACCATAACCCGTAAAATGACCCTGCTGAAATAATAAATAACATTTTAGTTATCTGAGAGCTGCGCCTAAACCGCGCAGCTTTTTTTTGCTGTTCCGTCTAATTTTTCGCACCGGTATCAGCAAAAACCATTTACATTAATAGTATCTTTCTTCTTCCATTGCCGGCAACTTAACCATCACCACCGGCTCAAAAAAACACAACCACTGCCGTCGTCATTAAATAACTGCCACAACACATCTTAAAAAACAAACAATACGCAGAATGACAAATAATCCGTTTTGTTCAGTAACTATTCTCTTTGCTCTTACAAATTATATCACTAACTTTACACTGAACTTTATTCACGAAAAGGTTGATAAATGAAAATAAAATATTTTCTGATACTGACCATTTTTATCGGTCTTAATTCGTACTCACAAAACTTCACAGGCATGAAATTTTGTTTGGACCCCGGGCACGGCAGCCCGCACGGCTCGACCTGCGAACCGGAAACCAAAAGATTTGAAGCCTATGTTAATCACATTGTTATGCCGTACCTTAAACAGTTTCTGCGTAACGACGGCGCTACGGTTATTTCTACCCGGGCGGACTATGATTCCCTGGGCCCCTGCATGACTCTCTCTGAAAGAGAAGCTGTTGCTAATAACAACAATGTCGATTTCTTCCACGCTATCCATCACAATGCGTTTAACGGAACGGCAAACTACTCACTTGTACTCTTTGAACAACTAAACGGCGATGCCTGCCCTAACGGAAACCCACAGTGGCCCAATCAAGCCGACAGTATGGCTTTCATAATGGCGGCGGAACTTTATGCAGGAATCTATACAACTACGGGCTACGGCAGAGGTGACTTCTGCTTTCTGGGCTACAATCTCGGCGTTTTGAACGACCTGAATATGCCCGGCGTGCTAAGCGAAGGTTCTTTCTTTGATAATATTCCGGAGGCAACAAGGTTAGCCAACCTTGACTATCTTCGCACTGAAGCCGAAGCTCAGTATCTTTCGTATCTGAAATATTTTAAAAAACCACTTCCTGCAACAGGTTCTTTGGTGGGAATTGTTAACAATCGTGCAACAGGGCAGCCGGTAAGCGGTGTAACGGTTAAACTTACTACTCTGAACAAATCTTACACTGTTGATATGCTCGGTAACGGGTTCTATCGTTTCGATTCCCTTGCTCCGGGAACTTACCCCGTTACGGTTATCTCAAACATAGATACCGTTGAAACCAATGTAGTGGTTCAAGCCGGAAAAATAAATAAACAAAACTTAACCAGTGGTTCTGCTGACGCTCCGACACAGATGAAACTTCTCTCTGTAACCGGTGGCGACGGCTCACTGAACATCACCTGGGGGCAACCGACCGGCGTGGTTGATTCGGTTCAGATTTTCATTAACACTACGGGTGAAATCCCTTCGGGTGCGCCGTATATTACCGTTCCGGCAAACTCAAACTCTTACAGTGTAACCGGGCTTGATGCCGGCAAAGGTTATTATGTCGGGTTAAAAGGCAAAAACACAACCGGTGTTTCCGCAGTTACCTCGAAAATTTACGGTGCCTACACCTCTGCAATCGGTGAAGCAGTTTTGATAGTTGACGGGTTCAACAGATATGGCGGTTCGGGAAGCTGGCAACTCCCCTATCACAATTTCGCTTCGTTCTATGGGAGTGCTTTGAACTCATTCGGGCGTCGTTTCTCAACCGTTTCAAATCAGGCGATTACTTCTTCAGCTCAGATAAAACCTTACAAATTTATTTTCTGGTTTCTGGGCGATGAATCAACCGCTGATGAAACTTTCTCTGACACCGAACAAGGCTTTGTGAAAGACTATCTGAAAGCCGGCGGTAACTTCTTCGTTACAGGCGCAGAAGTGGCGTGGGATTTGGACAGCAAAGGCTCCGCTTCTGATAAAGCCTTTTTCAATCAATACCTGAAAGCTTCCTATGTTGCCGATAACCCCACTCCGAACACACCTTCGGCTTCGGGTCTGTCCGGCACAATATTCAACGGAATACCGCAGTTTGCTTTTGGCAACACATACCCGGAAGACTACCCGGATGTTATTAATCCCTTAAACGGAAGTGTTGCCGCAATGCAGTATAACGCCTCTCAAAAGGCAGCGGTAACCTTCGACGGTACTTTCCCCGACGGCACAAACCCTTCAAAGTTGGTTTATATTGCCTTCCCCGTTGAAACTATCGGAAATGTTACCACAAGAAATCTTATAATTCAAAGAATAATGGATTTCTTCACGGGCGCCACTTCCGTTGATGATGGTACAATATCGTTGCCACTTGCGTTTTCTATGAGCGTTTACCCCAACCCATTCAACCCTTCGGCTAATTTATCGGTTAACCTGATAAAAGAAGGGGTTTACAGAATAAGCATTTACGATATTCTCGGCAGAGAAGTTGGGCTGATTAACGATGCTTTCATGCAAAAAGGTGCGCACAAATTTAACATTGAAATGGGCGGGCACCCCTCAGGCACCTATTTCGTGCACATCTTCGGCGAAGGTGTTAACGAAGTTCAAAAGATAATGTTAATTAAATAACCACGGTATTTGAAATGAAAAAAGTATTATTTATTGTTCTTTTATCGGCAACCCTTCTCTTTGGGCAAGGGATCAGGGTAAGTTCTCCTCCCGTGCCCCTGAAAACAGGAGACGGGGTCTATTCACTCGGTAAATTCTCACCCGACGGCAAATTTGCACTCCTCACCACCAAAGGATACACCGGGATAGAATTGGTGGAAATGGCTACTATGAACCACATTTCTATTATCTCTGATGCTCCCGGTGCAGGATGGGGAATGAGATGGTGCAACTCAAGCGATAAGTTCGTCTTCAAAGTGAACGGACAAAACCCCGATGGTTCCAAATCTGTTTCGTTGTTTGAATATAAAGATGGCGCCGGGCTTTCAAAAGTGGCTGATCTTTCACCTTCGGCTAATAATTTGGTGTTCTACTCGGTTATGGGCGATGGCTTACTGACCGAAGGCGAAACCGGCAACCCGGTTGAAATAAGAAAAAACAGCCGTGAAAACAGCGTTGATTACTACATCTCCGGCGGAAAGCTTAAAGTAATCGATAAAAACGGCACGCTCAAGCAGGGTATGACAGAAGCAATCAGCCAGAAAAATAATGTACTTTTTGCCGAATGGTCACCTTCGGGCGAAAAATTAGCGATTCACGCTGCCGGCGCGGGTGTTTCTGTTATTGATCTTTCCACCGGTAAAGAATATAACTTCCCGAAAATGGAATATCCGTCGTGGGTGAACGATGAATATCTTTCGTTCATGTCAACAGAAGACGACGGACACACAATAATAAACAGCGAAGTGATAGTTGCGAAGTTCGACGGCACCGAATCAGAGATTATCACACGCGATTTTACCATGCCCGCTCTGTGGCAGTCAGCCGCTCCGGATGGAACAATTTTATTCACCGGGGCAGACGGAAAAATTTATTTTACGAAAGTTAGTTTTCTGAAGAATTAATGAACGATTTTTCGTATTTTTAAATTTATGAATTTTCTTCAATTTCACAACACTCACGAGGTATAAGGACAAATGGGCCCCAGAAGAAACTTTAAAACCATCCCCGAGCTTTTTCGGATTCTTGTCGATGAATATGGTAAAAACAACCCAAAACCGATGTTGAGCCATAAAGTTGACAACACTTATGTTAACATTTCTTATCAACAGTTCAAAGAAGATGTTGAGCTTGCGGCTCACGGTTTATTGTCCTTAGAGATAAAAGAAGGCGATAAAGTGATTCTTATTGCAGAAAACCGCCCCGAGTGGATGATGCTGGATTTTGCAATTCTGGGAATTGGCGCTATCAATGTGCCGCTTTACACTTCTTTAACTCCTGCGGATATTAAATTTATTGTTAACAACTCCGGCGCAAAGATGGTTATTGTTTCGAATAAAGTCCTTCTTTCCAAATTCTTGCGCGTCAGAGAAGAATGCCCCGAGGTTGAAAATATTGTTGTGATTAACGATAAAGATTTCGATTCTTCCGTTCCGGAGCTTCATTCTCTTACTTCGTTGATGGAGCGCGGCGAAGACCACTACAAGTTCAACCCGGGGTTGTTTACTGAATTGAACGAAAAGGTTAAGCCTTACGATATCTGCACGATAATCTACACTTCGGGAACCACCGGCGAGCCAAAGGGTGTGCTCTTAACCCACGAGAACATCGTTTCTAATGTACTTTCATCACTTGAGTGCCTTGAAGTAACGCACAATGATGTTTTTCTCTCTTTCCTTCCGTTGTGTCACATTTTTGAACGGATGGCAGGCTTCTATCTGGCACTTGCCACCGGAAGCCATGTTGCCTTTGCTGTCAGTATCGAAACCGTGCCGCAAAATATGGTGGAAGTAAAGCCTACTCTGATGACCGCAGTTCCCCGCTTGTTTGAAAGATTCCACGCTAAAGTGATTAAAACTGTGGAATCGGGTCCCGAGAAGAAGCAAAAAATCTTCCGTTGGGGCGTGGATATAGGTAAAAAATACGCCGCAGCCAAAAAATCGGGAAAAGTGCCCATCGGGTTAAAAGCAAAGTTCAAGGTTGCTGATACGCTGGTTTTGAAAAAAATCCGGGAAAGAACCGGCGGGCGCCTGCGCTTTTTCGTTTCAGGTGGGGCTGCACTTCCCAAACACCTTGGCGAGTTCTTCGAAGCACTCGGCATTTTAATTCTTGAAGGCTATGGGCTTACCGAATCTTCACCCGTAATTGCGGTTAACCGACTGGAAGCATATAAATTTGGCTCCGTCGGTAAAATTATTCCCGGCGTTCAGGTCAAAATTGCAAAAGAACACCCGGATGATCAGGATGGTGAAATTCTGGCAAAAGGTCCAAACATTATGCAGGGCTACTACAAATTGCCCGAAGAAACAGCTTTAACGGTTAAAGACGGCTGGCTTTACACCGGGGATATTGGCTTTATTGATT
This sequence comes from Ignavibacteriaceae bacterium, assembly GCA_008933765.1. Lineage (GTDB taxonomy): Bacteria > Bacteroidota > Ignavibacteria > Ignavibacteriales > Ignavibacteriaceae > UTCHB3. The sequence continues at coordinate 135,826 of WBUK01000003.1, forward strand.
CCGACGGCTTTCTGATGATTACCGACCGGAAAAAGAACCTTTTCAAAACTTCCGGCGGCAAGTATGTGGCGCCTACGCCGATTGAAAACTTGTTCCTTATGAATAAATATATCGAACAGTTTGTGCTGATAGGCGATAAGAAAACCTTCCTGAGTGCGCTTATCGTGCCCGACTTTGAAAACCTGAAAGAATATGCTCAGGCTGAAAAAGTTGATTTTGTTGACATGGCAGACCTTGTGAAGAAAAAGGAGGTCATCAAACTGTTCGAACAGGAAATTGTTAAAACTCAGAAAACGCTCGCTAACTACGAAAAAGTGAGAAAATTTGCTTTGATGGAGAAACCCTTCACCATCGAAGACGGCGAAATGACACCTTCACTGAAAATTAAACGAAAAGTAGTTGAAAAGAAATACGCCGGCGAAATTGAAAGGATGTACGCGTAACTCTTTTTTCCGGTTTTTGGTTTTTTGTTTCGGTTTCAGAGTCCCTTTTTCACCGGACGCGGTTTTATAGCGTGTGGTTAACAATGCGGTTTTATAGGGTAACTCCACAAAACAGCTGAATAAAAGTTTCTTTGATAAATTTTAATTTGCTGTGTAACCGCGCGGAACAGGATAACATTCAATAAATAAAACAAAGAATGTAGTCTCGTAAATTGTGCTGATTGTATCGAAAGCGGTTATTTTCTATGCTTAAAAAAGAATACTGGATAGAAAAATTAGGACTTCTCCCCCACCCTGAAGGCGGGTTTTTCCGTGAAACTTACCGTGCCGGCGAGCTAATCGATAAAAATGCGCTTCCCGAAAGGTTTTCCGGCTCAAGAAACTTTTCAACACAAATTTACTATATGCTGGTGAAAGGCAATTTTTCAGCATTCCACAGGTTAAAAATGGATGAAGTGTGGCACTTCTACTACGGTGCCGCTGCCGTTTTATACATTTTGGATAAAGCCGCAGGGGTCGGCAAATATTTGCTCGGTACCGGTGAAGGCTGCTTGCCGCAAATCGTGGTTCCCGCAGGGAAATGGTTTGCCGCAGAAGTGCTGAATGATGGCGATTATACCTTAGTCGGTTGCACCACAGCACCCGGTTTCGATTTCGAAGATTTTGAGCTTGGAAAAAGAGATGAGCTATTTAAACAGTTCCCATTCGAAGTGGTTAACCGCCTGAGCAGAGAGTGAATAGATTCTCCGGTATTTAAAGAGCCTACGAAGTGGTTTACCGCCTAAGCAGAGAGTGAAAAGATTCTTCGGTATTTAGAATAAGGAATAAGCCTTAGAAGCAGTTAACAGCATAAGGCATGTATTATATCCCGCAACTTACCCATTTTTCTAAACAGGTGCAGTAATTATTGATGGGGGTAATCGCTAAAAGATATTTAAAACCGCTTAAGCGAAAGGTGTAGTTTTCGTCCGTGTCCGGATTGCGTGCACAATATCATACTCCACGGCTTCTTCGGTCAGGAACCCTTCGCCGTAGGTCTTGCCAATTCTGAATCCATATACTCTTGCACGGGCTTCTATAAACTCCATAAAACCTTTCTGGCTGATGAATGTTTCCGGTTCTTTACTTTTAGGATCGTAAAACTGGCTCGAAAACGCTTTCATTGCTTCCATCTTCTGGGCGAAATAATCGCTGATATCGACAATAAAGGAAGGTTCAAACTCGTAGGTTTGCATGAAGTAATAAAGCGCCTGCGGGCGGTAGGGAACCTGCGGTTTCTTGTTCTCGTAGGTTATTACTTTCCCGACTCCCGAGAAGAAATAGGCTTTTTTTGCCAGATGGCTCGCTTCGATGTGGTCGGGGTGGCGGTCGTTGAAGTATGGCGCAAAAATAACATTAGGACGGTATTTTCTGATGGCATGCACCAACTTCATGTAATTTTCGCGGATGGGGGTAACATCCCCGTCGGGAAGGTGGAAATTCTCCCTCGCTGCAATTTTCAGCACGACACTCGCGTTAATAGCTTCATGTTTTCTGATTTCGGCAGAACCTCTGGTTCCAAGCTCGCCGGCGGTAAGATCGATTATACCAACTTTCAAACCATTTGCGGTCATTTTGGCTATAGTTCCGCCCATCCCAAGTTCGGCGTCATCGGGATGTGCGGCAAAAATCAGTGCGTCAACTTTCATTACGGAATTTCTTACTGAACAATTGAAAGGTAGCGGTCAACCTCTGAAATCATCGGTGAAGTGGGATAATCAGCTTTCAGAGAAGTAAGAATATCTTTAGCCTTATCTTTTTTATCAATTTCTAAACATGCAATAGCCGCATTCAAAAGATAGCGGACATTCATCGGGTTTTCTTTCGAGTAGGAAGCAGCCTTTTCGTAACCATCAATGGCTTTTTCATACTCTTTTTTGTTCTCATAATACCCCGCCTTGCCAACTTCCGCAGCAGCTTTGAATATCGGGTTACCGCCCGAATAATCATCGTAATACTTAAAAGCATCCTCTAATTTGCCAAGATAGGCGTAAGAATTGGCAAGGTAAATTTTTGCCGCTTCACCGTTTTCGGTGCCTGAGTATTCTTCAACAATTTTCTTCAACCCCATCAGCTTTTTGGCGGGGTCGCCGTCAATAGCCTGTTGATAAGCACCCGATTCAAACTGAGTAAGAATAGCCGTTAAAGCAGTTGCGGCTTTCTCATTGTTTTCTTTTTGATTCATATTGTAAAAAAAGACAGCAGCAATAATAATCACAAGAGCAGCCGCGCCGCCAAATACAAATTTTTTATTCTCCTGAAACCAGTCCTGCACTTTATAGTACAACTCAATGGATGCGTCTCTTTTACTTTCTTTAGTTTTGAATTTATGGATGCTTTTAGCCATCACAAGCCTTTCTAATTTCTAAAAATTCCGAACAACAAAGATAAATGTAATTTATTTAAATTCCTACACGAATATGATTTGAATATATCCAACCTTTCCCATTAACCATCACTTCCACCCTGTAAACGCCCTTTTCCCCGGTAAAAAAATCTGCTTCATTTCCGGTTACGGTTCCGGCCACCTCCCCGTTTTTAATCAGCCTAAGTTCTGCGGTGTGATGTGCCGGCACAGAAACTTTAAAATTCACCCCGTTACATTGGGGAATTGTATCCCCCATGTTATAGGTTATGCCCTCTTGTTCCGCAAAAAATTTGAAACCTTTCGCACTACCGTGATAGTAGTTAGCAACAAAACTTCGCCCTTCTTTAAGAGCCTCAAGAATCAATTTTTCAAAATACTTTTGTCTCGTTTTGTCTTCGGTGGGTTCAATTTTTTCGGGAAGTAAAACATAAGTTCTGATCGAACGGTACAACACTTTATACGGAAACACTTCAACTTCCACAAACCCCAGCAGGTTAACCCGATGAGCGTGTGCATCAATACCGCCAATTCCGGGCACTTTTCTCGTTTGGTTCAGCTCATCCCACACATCTAAACTTTCCTGCGGCGGCTTTTCAACACTTCTGAGTGGGTGCACAAACGACTGATACTTGTTCTGCTCGGTCAGGTTTTCCATCCATACAGACATGTGGTTCCAAATCTCAATGCCGGTAAAATCGGTAGTATCCCAATCCGTCCACGGGTAAGGCGGGTGCTCTTTCATCGAGTTTCTTTTTTCGTGTGGGTGCGCCAGAAAGCCAATGCCGCCGGCTTCTTTCACCTGCTTAACATATTCGGCGGCGGGAAGGCGGGTGGAAAATGTTTTCTCCGTACCCAGCGCCAAGTAATGGTTTTTGTTCTCTTTATCATTAATTTCACAACCGACAATTAAAAGGGTGTTCCCGTAAAACCCTTCGTAACCTTCATCCTTTGCACGGAGCGTGTTGTGGTCGGTTAAAATTATAAAATCCAAACCGGCTTCGTTTGCAAGCGCGGCAATATCCTTCACATCCCCCGAACCATCAGAGAATTTTGAGTGAATGTGTAAAGAGCCAGAGTAAACAAACAAAACAGTATCTTTCCCGGGTCGCTAATTTTCGTCCCGAACGCCTGAGCAGCCGGGATTAAAACTTAAATTCATCAATAATTTTTTGTATTTCAGCCGAAGAAAGAGTTTTTTGTCCGGGTTCAGTGCCTCCTGCGCTCTCAGATTTCCCCTTTTTTTCTGCGCTTTTTTGTGCAGCTTTTTCAGTTAAATTACCCGAAAACGGTTCGTTTATCACCGGGTTGCCTGCACGGGCACGCAGCCTTTCTTCAATCTCGTTGATATAACTTTGCGCTCCGGCTGTTGTTGCGCCAAATCCTCCGGTATTCAATCCGCCTGCATCCAATCCGCCAACTGCACTTCCCGGGTTAACGGGGTTAGTTTCAAACGCTAAGTATTTAATATTCATCAGGTGTTTTGCGGAAACATTCTCCGATACAATCGAACCACCCCATGTTCCGGGACCCAAAGTCAGCGAAGGAAGCAGTGCCGTTGTGTAGCCAACCGCCCCAATTGCCGAAACTGTGTTGCAGATTATACGAAATGCCGGTTTTTCCAACGCAAACTTCATTATAATATCTTTATCGTTCGAATGGATTGCCATCGTATGCCCCACCCCGCCAAACTGCAACAAATCGATGCATTTATGGCAGCCTTCAAGCCAACCGTCAACCGTGTAGAACGCAACAATTGGTGAAAGTTTTTCGTAAGAAAGGGGCTCACTTCTGCCCACTTCATCACACTCTGCAACCAGAACTTTTGTGGTTTCAGGAACTGAGAACCCGGCATAAGTTGCTATCCAAACCGCCGGTTGCCCAACGATTTCGGGATTAATCCGCCCTTTGGTGAGAATAGCCGCAGCCAATTTTTTCTTCTCTTCCGCGTTGACAAAATAGCAACCGGCTGCTTTTGCTTCCTGAATCACTTGGTCTTTAACCGGGCGGTCAACAACCATCGCCTGCTCTGAGGAGCAAAGGGTTCCGTTATCAAATGTGGTACCGTAAACAATATCCCGCACCGCTTTTTTAACATTTGCAGTGCGCTCGATGAAGGCGGGTACATTGCCCGAGCCAACCCCATAAGCGGGCTTTCCTGAGCTGTAAGCCGCACGAACCATCGGCGTGCTGCCGGTGGCAAGAATAACACCGATATTTTTATCGTGCATCAGTGCGTCGGTTCCTTCTATTGTGGGTGCCGTCATGCAGTGTATTAAGCCTTTTGGTGCTCCCGCGCTTTCGGCTGCGTCGCTCAAAACCCGAAGTGCGTCAACCGTGCAGTTCACGGTGCGCGGATGTGGAGAAGCAACAATTGCGTTTCGGCACTTCAGTGAGATAATAGCCTTAAACATAGCTGTTGAAGTTGGGTTGGTTGAAGGCACTAAGGCTGCCACAACCCCCATCGGTTCGGCAATTTTCAACACCTTACCACCGTGAAGGCTCTCGATAACACCGCAAGTTTTCAGGTCTTTTATCGAGTCCCAAACATTTTTTGTAGCAAACTGATTTTTAATAACCTTATCCTGCCATTTTCCGAAGCCGCTTTCTTCACTTGCCATTTTTGCAAGCCGCTCAGCCTGAGCAAACCCGGCATCCGCCATAGCTTTCACAATACGGTCAACCTGTTCCTGCGAAAAGTGTTTAAATTCCAGCTGCGCTTCTTTCGCTTTTCTCGAAAGGTCGCGTGCTTCCTGAATCGACAGAAGGTCTTTATCGATGTTCATCTGAATTTCCTTAAAAAATCTCGAACCGAAATATATCGATATTCACCAATACAGTCAAAGGCATCTCGTTACGCCGTTGATATTTAATTCACTTTTTTCCGCTTTTTGTTGAAGTGCAGCTGTGCAAAATTGCCCTTATCTCCGGTCAGTCTAAGGGCAGCCGGTGCCATAAATTCACCTTTGTGCTTCTGTTGAAAGATAGTAAATTTGTGGTTACAAATTTTGAAATTTTTGAGCGCTGTTTCTAAAGGAATACTCGACCTGTAAAATGCAAATTTCAAAATTACTATTAAAGAAAAACAGGTTCCATAAAACGCACAATTCACAATCAGTGATTCTGAGAAAAGTAATATTAATAAACGCATTAACCATGAAAAGCACTATCCGTGAAAATATTAGAAGCACTATCCGTGAAAAGCATTACCAATAAGATGCGCACGAAATAACGAACCCGATGTTTTATGCAAAGAAAGGCAACAATTGAACGAAAAAACTGAACTGTTAGAAATTTTTGAAAACAAAAACGCACACAGAGACTACAGAATTATACATACCGCACACGAATTTACCTCAGTTTGCCCAAAAACGGGGCACCCTGATTTCGCCACGATGACTTTTGAATATATTCCCGAAAAATTTTGTGTTGAATTAAAATCACTGAAACTTTACCTCCAGTCGTTCCGAAACGACGGTATTTTCTACGAAAATGTTACAAACAGAATCGCCGACGATCTTATCGGAATGCTTCAGCCGCGATATTTTAAACTTACTGCTAATTTCACGGTGCGGGGTGGCATCTCTTCAGTGATAATTGTTGAACACAGGGCTGAGGGTTTCAAAGGGTAAACTTAAATGCTTTCTGACAACCAAACCGGAGTTAACCGACACAAAGAACTCGTTCAGAAGTTCTTCCCGATCAAAGAGATTGTAGCCAACGGTTTGGGTTGTTCATACAGATTCAGCCTTGAGGTTGAGCGATTAATTGCCAATGCGGCTGAAGCAGATCACTTGAGTTTTGCCGTCGTCTCAGGTGGTTCACTCGCTCGAAGAGAACTTTCTCCTTTCTCTGATATTGATATTACAATCATTACCGCTGATTCTGCAAAAGACCACGACGAAATTTCGCGGTTTATTGCAAAAATTTGGGATTCGGGGTTGGATATCTCGCACACTGTGAGAGAAATAGCCGACATTTCCCGCTTCGCGATCGAAGATATTCACACTTTCACTTCCCTGCTTGAAACATCCTTCATTTGCGGCGAAAAACAAGTTTATGAAGACTGGCTAAGCGCCATTTCTGAAGTTTTTACGCCCGCACTTAAAATGCAGCTTTTCCGTGACCTCGTTGAAGACATGGAAAAAAGGTACGAAAAACACGGTGCTTCAAACAAAATGTTGGAGCCGAATGTGAAACTTTCAAACGGCGGGCTGCGCGATTTTCAACTGCTCGAGTGGATTTATATTCTCGCAACCGCAAAGCCTTTTGAAAGAATTGAGGGAATTTCACAATCTGAAATTTTTATCAACACAATTTTTGAAGAAAAACCTTTCCCGATAAACGAAATCACAAAGCTGCTCAGAAGTTATAAGTTCCTGATTACTATCAGGGACCTTTTACATGCTCTTGCAAACAGGAAGAACGACCGCCTCGATTTTGAAGCTCAGGAAAAAGTTGCCGCAGCAATGGGCTATGAAGGGGGTTTTCAGCCTCTGATGAAAGACTATTTTGCCGCTTCTGCAACCGTTAACAGGTTTTTGAAATCGTTCATTAAACGCTACAGCAAAATTCTTTTCCCGCTGCCAAGCTCACTGCTGGCAATAGAACTTGACGCTAATTTTTACACTATCGGCGACATGCTCTACTCAAAAAATGAAGAGTTCTTAAACTGTGATTGCATTATGAGAGCCTTCAACTATAAAAGCAAAAACGGGTTTCAGTTCGATGAAAAACTGCGCTCAACAATTCTTTCAAGTCTGGAACAAAAACAGTTAGAGTGGACGCCCCGAAGTTCATACTTTTTCAAAAATATTCTGCTTCAGAAAGAATTTGTCGGTTCTACACTCTTCGGAATGCACGAGCTTGGCGTACTCGGCGCACTAATCCCCGAGTTTGAAGAACTAACCGGATTTATTCAACACGGTGTTTACCACAGCTACACTGCCGACGAGCACACCATTATTGCAATAATGAATGTTGAAAAACTTCAATACGAGAAATCAAACCTCGGGCGGCTTTTTAACTCAATTGAACGACATGACCTCTTATACCTTGCGCTTCTGTTTCACGATATCGCGAAACCTATAAATGTGGAAGGGCACGAATTACTGGGGGCTGAAGTTGCGGATTCTTTCATGCAAAAGTTGGGTTATCCCGATAGTGACATTGAAACCGTTAAATTCCTCATCCGCAGCCACCTTCTGATGACGAAAGTTGCATTCAAGCGGGACCTTAACTCACCGGAGACTCTGAACTCTTTCATTTCACATTTCACTAACATAACGGAATTAGACTTACTCTACCTGATAAGTTACGCTGACCTTACCGCAGTAAACACTGCTCTGTGGACTTCGTGGAAAAACGAGTTGCTGAGCGAGCTTTACAGAAAATCGAGAGAACTTATAATTGAAGAAATAACGGCGGAAGACCTGCTCTATCAAAATTCTAACCCGGAAGAGGATAAAATTCTTGAGTACTCCGATTCCATTTCCCGGGAAAATGTCCGTTCGCACATCCGGTCTTTCAACGATCCCTCGTATGTTACAAACTTTACCGAAGAGGAAATGGCGCGCCACATCGAGGGTATTTTATCGGGAGCACCTATTACGGTGCTTTTTAAGCAGAGTGATAGTTTCACGAATGTTACCGTGATTACCTTTGATGACGAATCGCTCCTCGCAAAACTTTGCGGCGTTTTCCTTATTAACGATGTGAATATCCACGACGCCCGCATCTTCACTCGAAAAGATAAAATTATAATCGACAACTTCAATGTAACCGACTTTTCAACCAACAAGCCGATTGATGAAACAAAATTTGAAGAACTGCGGTCAGATTTTCTGCAGATGGAAGCGGGGATGCTCCAGCTTGCAACTGAGCTTACAAAACACAAGTCGAAGTGGTGGCGATTGGAAAATAAATTCTTCAAGAAACCGGGGCGGGTCAGCGTTTCTTTTGAAGAATCAAAAAAATACACCATAATTGATATTCACTCACCCGACCGGCTTGGCTTTCTATACACGGTTACTTCCAAATTAAATGACCTCGGATTAACAATCTATTTTGCTAAAATCAGCACGATGGGGAGCGATATCGTCGATTCTTTCTATGTTTTGGACCCTAACAATAAAAAAGTTGCAAAAAATTTCTATGTGGTGATAGAGGAACAGTTAATTCAGTGCGTTAACGACCTGCTGTAACCCCTGAAAATTGACAGATAAAGGATTTTATGACTGACCCTAATGCTTCCAATATGACTGATCCTAATGCTTCCGGTATAACCAACCCAAAAGCAAACGAATTGACTGACACTAAGGCACACGAATTGACTGAACCCAAAGCACCCGGTACAACCGACCCAAAAGCGCCAATTGGAATATTTGACTCAGGAATTGGCGGGCTTACCGTAGTTAAACACCTGATTGATGCACTGCCTAATGAAAACATTGTTTACTTCGGCGACACAGCCAGGGTGCCTTACGGCTCTAAATCGAACGATACCGTGATTGAATACTCGATTCAGGATGCCGCCTTCCTCATGGAGTTCGGCGTGAAGGCAATTGTAGTTGCCTGTAACACTGCTTCTTCAGTTGCTTTGAATCAACTGCGCGAACGCTTTTCGGTTCCGATAATCGGAATGATAGAACCGGGCGCAAAATATGGGCTTGGTTATACATCCAACGATAAAATAGGTGTAATCGGGACAAGAGCCACTGTAAACAACAAAGCTTATTCAACAAAAATTGCGGAACTTGACGGGCAGGTAACCATAATCGAGCAGGCGTGCCCTCTGTTTGTTCCATTCGCTGAAGAAGGGTGGATAGATCACCCGGCAACACGAGCTGTTGCAGCAGAGTACCTTAAGCCTCTGAAAGATGCGGGGGTTGATACATTAATTCTCGGCTGCACTCACTACCCCATTTTGAAAGATGTTATTAAAGATGAAATGGGCAGTAATGTTAAGTTGGTTGATTCAGGAATTGCCGCCTCGTACGCCGTTGTGAAAGAACTGACCGAACGGGGTTTACTTAACCCGGAAAATACCCCCGGCGACGAAATATATTATGTAAGTGATATTCCCGCTACTTTCAGTTTTGTCGCTTCTCTTTTTCTTGGAAGAGAAATAATCAAAATAAATAAAGTAGAGACTGACTACATCTCCTCTCTCTTTTCAATGAACAAAAATTAATTTTTTCTTGTTTTTTCTGACATAAAAGAATTTTTTAACAAGAATACTTTTTTGTTAGTTTTAACTTTATTATATTTGTTATTGCTATTTAGACTTAATCTAAGTCTAATTTTCGATCAATAACTAAATATACTAACAAAACAAGAAAGAAAATAAATGAACAGAGCAACCTTCCTGGTAATTACAGTTTTTGTGCTCTCGTCCCCTGCTTTTGCGCAGGATGATTTTTTCACCCCCACTACTACAGTTAGTGGCTACGGTGAATTGCACTATACTAATTCAACTTCTGACTCAAAAAAAGCCACTAAACAGTTGGATTTTCACAGATTCGTCCTCTTTTTTGGGCATTCTTTTTCTGAAGAATGGTCTTTCAAATCTGAATTTGAACTGGAACATAATTTAGTAACCGGCAAGGACGGCGAAATTGAATTGGAGCAGGCGTATCTCTCTTACACTCCATACCCTTATCTGGGTTTCAGGGCGGGCGTTGTGCTCGCTCCCGTCGGGATAATCAACGAAATTCACGAGCCTCCCACTTTCTTCGGTGTTGAGCGCCCCGAATACCACAACGCCATTATTCCAACTACATGGTTTGGAAATGGTGTTTCAATTTTTGGATCGCATAAAGGATTTGAGTACCAATTAAACGCCATGGAAGGGCTAAACAGCGATAAATTCTCAACTTCAAGCGCCATCAGAAGCGGCAGATACAAAGGGTTCAAACCCGATGCCTCAAACTTACTCTATACTCTCAGATTAGACTATAATTTCAACTCTCACCTGAAAGCCGGGGTTTCTGCTTCTTACAACAAAGCAAAAGGCGACACTTCACAAACTGAGTTTAACCTGCTTGAAGCCCACGCAAGATATCAACAGGCAGGGCTTTACGCTGCCTTCGAAGCCGCGCAAATTTCGTACAACGCCGGTGCAATGGAATCTTCTCTCGGATATTATGCTGAAATTGGGTATGACTTCGGGAAACATTTCAAAACGGATTGGCAATTCATCCCTTTCTTCAGATATTCCTACTACAACACAGCGGCAAAGGTCAGAAATGCAAATCTTGACCCTGACAAATTCGGTTACAACCTGATTCAATTCGGGATTAACATCAAGCCGCTTACAAACATTGTTATAAAGGCTGACTATCTTTCAAAGAAGCGAGTTTCCGACAGTGACGAAACCCGAACCTTCAGCCTTGGCGTAGGATATATGTTCTGATGAACAGATTCTCTTTTTTGAAATTCTCCTCGATCATCTTTTTCTGCCTGTGTACCCTGGTACACGGGCAGGAAATTAAAAAAACTACGGAAGCTCTGCTTCGGAACCAGTTTGGGAAGTCAACTTCTCTGAAAGAGCAGAAATATACGATACCTGCAACGGCTAAGAAAAAAGCTGAATCCGCCGCAAAACAGAAGTTTAATAACAGTTTTATCTATATTTATACCGCATCAGTTAACGGAGCAGTCAAAGGTTACGGCTTCCTTGATAATGTTCAGGGGAAAGCGATGCCGATTACTTTTTTAGTGATTTTTGATACCAAAGGAAATATCCTTTCTTCTGCTATTGTGAAGTATCGCGAGCAATACGGAGGCGAAGTGGCGGATAAAAACTGGAACAAACAGTTCAAAGGGAAAAATTCTTCTTCTGATTTCACGGTCGGGAAGTCGATTGATGCCATCTCGGGAGCAACAATTTCCGTAAATTCTGTTACCAGAGGAATTAAAAAATTAGCCGTTTTGTTCCGTGAAATTTTTTGAATGTGAAAACAGGCAACCGTATTCCGTGAAATTTTTTGAATGTGAAATTGTTGAATTTGTTGCCGGTTGTAATTTTTCGATGTAAAAATGTGTTTGCAGGGATAGCACCTTGAAATTTTCTGAAATTAAAAAATTTGAAATTGTACCCCGTTGAAATTTTCTGAAATTCAATTATATCAATTACCCCGAGAGGTTAAAACATTCCTCGCAGCATTTCTGATACTGCTTTCAGCAGCTGTTGCGATAGGTTTAGTCTATTTATATCATACCACAAACTACACCCCTGAAATCGCCGTTAAACACTACAATGGTTCGCAAAGTGAAAATGTTGAGGATGATTTTGAAATCCCTGACAGTTACGAAAAGCCAATTTCCGAGTTGATGATTACCACACATAACCACTTCTTCGGGTTTGCGTTCATCTTTTTTGCTCTGGGTGCAATATTTTGGTTTAACTCCACAATCACGGGTTTTTGGAAAGGGTTTTTGATGGTCGAGCCGTTAATTTCAACCCTGTTCACCTTTGGGGGTATCTGGTTGGTTAGGTTTGTGCACCCGGGGTTTATTTATCTTACCGTGGTATCTTCCTCCTTAATATACATCTCTTTTGCAGTGATGGCAATAGTTGCGCTTTATGAACTGACAGTAAAAAAATAGGTTACAACCGGGATGTGTTGCCTCATTTCAAAAAGCGGTTGAACCAGTCACCCACTTCTTTGTACCAAAAAATCGAGTTTTGCGGTTGCATAACCCAATGATTTTCATCGGGGAAGTAAACCAACCTTGCGGGCACGCCTTTACCTTTTAGAACGCCATAAAGCTCAAGCCCCTGCGTAACCACAACACGATAATCTTTTTCGCCATGCACAACAAGCATCGGCGTGATGAAGTTTTCAGCAAAATTTGCGGGGCTGTATTTGTTAACCTGCTCTTTGTTGTACCAGGGTGCTCCGCCGTAAGCCCGTTCACGGAAGTGAGTCATATCTGAGGCGAATTGCCCGTAAAAATTGTAAACACCCGCATGGGAAACCAAAGCGGAAAACCTGCCCGTTTTCCCGGCGATATAATTGACCAAATAACCGCCGTAACTTCCGCCGGCGGCACCAATTCTGTTTTCTCTGATGAAATCAAACTCGTCGGTGAGGTAATCAGTGGCTTTCATAATATCGGTGTAAGGCATATCGCCGTGCGCTCCCACAATCGATTCCGCAAACTTTTCGCCGAAGCCACTGCTGCCGTGGAAGTTAACCATTGCAACAACATATCCCATTGCGGCAAAAACCTGCGAATTCCAACGATAGTGGAAATTATCGCTGAAAGCACCGAGGGGCCCCCCATGAATGAGGTGTATCATCGGATACTTTTGCGTTTTATCAAAATTTGGCGGATAAATCATAAACACCTGAACCGAATCCCCTTTTGCTCCCTCGAACCAGTGTTCTTCAAATTTGCCAAACTCAATCTGCGAGGTGAGGTCTTTGTTAAGGTCAACCAATTCCCGGGATGTTCCCGTCGTGGGGTCAACAGCGACCACCCGTTGCGGAGTTGAATTATTATTGTTCAGAAAATAAACAACGGAGCTATCCGGTGCCAAGCCACTGTTTGTACCCTCAGCAAACACTTTCTGAAAACCGCTGCCGTTAGGGCTAACGCTGAAAACCCCGGTTCTGCCGCGATAGTCTGCGGTAAAATAAATTTTTCCGACTTTATGATCCAAAGTAAATTCGTTAACTGAAAGATCTATATCTTTTGTAAGAAGTGTATCCGAGTTAGCTTCTATTTTGAATCGTGCAATTTTTTGGTTCTCTGCTTCCAGATTGGGGTTTGTTGTTTTCAAATAGAAGATAAATTTTCCGCAGGGTGAAAATTGCGGTGCCCCATCACCGGCACGGTTATCCGGAGTTATGTTTGTTACCTTACCCGATCCGTCAGCCTCCATAAGAAAAAGGTCGAAGTTCAAATCGGTGAAGTAAGGTTTAGGGGTAACATTGGCGGAAAAGACAATCTTTTCACCGGTGGGTGAAATATCATAATCGGCACCCGAGCCGCTTACGCTTAACATAGCGGTGCTTTCCGGGGTAAGGTCGCTGACTTTGCCTGAGGCAATTTCAACTGAATAAATATGGGTAACGAAGCCATCGGTCAGCCAGCTATCCCAGTAGCGGTAGAATCTGTCTTCCGTAACTTTCGCTGAAACTTTACTCTCTTTTTTCGCTTTAAGCAGTGTTTTAAGTGTGTCTAAGTTTCCGCGGGCTTCCGGCAATGTGTTCGAAGCAAAGGCTAATTTATCACCGGAAGGGAACCATTTAATTGACTGTGCCCCCATCGGCATTTCAGTTAAACGGGTTGCTTCTCCGCCATCCCGTTCGATTATATAAATCTGCCCCGCTTCATCACTTTCCCGTTTTGCAACAAATGCAATTTTTTTTCCGTCGGGCGACCACACGGGTGAGCTTTCGCTCCCTTTTCCCGAGGTGAACTTTCTGTATTCACCTGTTTTCAGGTTCAAAAGATAAAGGTCACCCGTTGATTCGTTCTTAGCGGCATTCCAAGTGGTAACGGAAAACAAGGCTTCGGTTTTCTCCGGGTTCACTGAAAACGCACCGATTCGTTTCATTTTCCAAATCTCTTCGGCGGTCAGAAGTTTTTTCTCCTGCGGAAGAACTACCGAAAAAAGTAAAATTGCAAATATCAGTGAATATCCGAAGCGCATTATTTCCTCTTAAAACTGAATCTAAAAAAATAACCCAGAGTGACCTTTCACTCAAAAAAATTAACCTTATTTTATTTATGCTGTTTACTGATTAAAACGGGCTGTTTGTTTAAGCTGCTGCCCTATCCAAGCCGTTCGCTTATTTTTTAAGCTCGCTTATTTAAGGTGTTTAATCTTCAATTATTTAATAAAAAAACAACTACCTTAGTTTATTCAAGACATTTTGGACATATTCATCCCTGAACACACCCTGCCCTGTGTAGTTCGTGTAGGAAAAAACTTGTTTTCCCAGGTCGCGAAGTCGCTGATCGGTCGAACTAATCCTTGCGATTGGATCAGGGTGGGTTGAAAGAAATGTCTCTATTCCGCCCGAGTTTGAACTTACCAAGCCGTCGGCTTTCATCTTTTCGAAAAAGAATTTGACCCCACCGGGGTAGTATCTTGTTTCCGCCAGATAATCAATCGAATATTTATCGCTTTCATCTTCATCCGAACGGCTGTTAGCCAGTAGAGTAAGCCCCACAAACAAGTTAGCGGCAATTTCCACAAACTTACTTGGGTTTTCACCCATCACTAAACTTAGCAGCATACTCAACCCGTACTGAGCTGTCATTCTTTTCGTTGCGTGTCTTCTCTCTGCGTGGGCTATCTCGTGCCCTAATACACCCGCAAGCGCCGCTTCTGAATCAAGATACTTCAACAAACCGGTGTAAACATAGACTTTTCCACCCGGCAGGGCAAATGCGTTCAGAATATCAGGACGATCTATAATTTCTAACTGATATTGATAGACCTGTTTTTTCTGTATAGCGTTTACTGAAAGAATATGGTTAAATATCCTTTCGGTAATATATTGCTTCACAGAAGGATCACCACGAAAAACCGGGTATTCAGTTTGATTCGTAGCAATTTCTGCCGCTACATTCGCACCAAGCGCAACATCATCAGCATCCGAGAAGATGTTCAGCCCACCAAGATCGGAACAGGATGAAGCGAAAAATGTGAAGGAGATAGAAAGCACTACTGCCCCGTAACGAGCGAGTTTCATTTTAACCTCAATATTTTGTTATTTGTTCTCATTTTCTTTTACTGCATGCCACAATCTATTGACTAAAGCCTCGATGTTCAACCCCGTTGCAGATGAAATAACCAACGGTTTGCCGTTATAGCCTTTAATTTTTCTCTTTTGAAGAGCTACTAACTCTTCCTCCGGAAGGGTATCTGCTTTTGTCAAAGCAACCAATTTCTTCTTTTTTGCGAGTTTAGGACTAAAATTTTTCAGTTCTTTCATCAGAGTCGCAAAATCTGCATCGTAATTTTCCGAAAGAACATCGATAAGAAAGAGCAAAATCCCCGTTCTTTCAATGTGTTTCAGGAATTGCAACCCCAACCCTTTCCCCTCACTTGCCCCTTCAATAATTCCGGGAATATCCGCAACCGTAAAAGAGTCGTAATCACCAACTCTGACTATTCCCAAATTTGGTTCCAAGGTGGTGAATGGGTAGTCTGCAATTTTTGGTTTTGCTTCTGAAACCACCGAAATAAAAGTGGATTTCCCGGCATTGGGAAAGCCAACCAGCCCAACATCAGCCAGAAGTTTAAGTTCCAGTTCTGCCTTAAAAGATTCCCCTTTTTTGCCCGGTTCGGCAAAACGGGGTGTTCTGTTAACGGGCGTTGCAAAATTTGAGTTCCCCTTCCCCCCTTTACCTCCTTTTGCTAATAAGTGAGTTTCACCCGCCTTATTAACATCAATCACCACTTCACCCGTATCGGCATTTTTCACAATAGTGCCAACCGGCACTTTAATCAGCAGGTCTTCACCTTTCTTTCCGTCTTTCAGCGAGCTGCCACCGGGCTGACCGTTACCGGCATGATACTTTTTCCTGTATCGGAAATCAAGAAGTGTGTGCAGATTATGGTCGGCATATATATAAACAGAACCGCCGTCTCCTCCGTTCCCTCCGGATGGACCTCCCTTAGGCACATATTTTTCGCGCCGGAATGCCACCGCTCCGTCGCCGCCTTTCCCTGCGGAAATATCAATGCTTACAAAATCAATAAACATAATTAACCGCCGAAGGCTTTTTCGGTCTTATCGGTGAGCAAACGGGCGTATTTGTTCTTTTCGTTCAAACCCGCATTTGTGAAAATAATAGAGAGAAAATTTTTGGCTTCCGTTATTGAACGGCACCTGTCTATTCTTTCTATACACCCGAAAAAATCGTTGTGGTCGCCGTCAAAAATGTGTTGAATAATTTTCAAACTTTCGTCCTCGTTCAAAAGAGAGAGGAGGTTCTTTCGTTGGAAAACGCCGGAAATCTTAGAGTCAACCCTTGGTGGAAAACTGTATTCAAACCTCTGAACCTTTTCTTCTTCAAAAATTCCGGAAGCAGTATCGTCGTGTATGGATGGTAAACTTGCAATTATTTCCTCTGCCTCCGAGGTATCAGCCACGGATGAAGAGCCTCTGTTGCCGGTGGGTACCTCGATGCCGGGGTCTGTAACCGGTTCAAACTCAACCTTTTTTTTAGATGGCTGAATAAATTCCGCTATGTTGTGAACCCCTGAAGTGCCGGTTGTTTCTTGTCTCCCTGTTTCTTGAGAGGTGCCCGTTTCGTGAGGAGCACCTGTTACAGCAGTAGCACGGCTTTCGTCAGCAGCACCGCCTGCATTACCACCACCGCCTGCATAACCACCCGAAGAATTTGCAACCACTGCAGAAGTGCTGCCACCGGGCAATTCCTCAGGTTTTAGCGGTGCAAGTGTAGGGCTTTGGTTTTTTATCAGACGGGTATTTTCAAAACTTGAATCAAAAACTGATTGTTCGTTGCCGGTTAAAATATCTTTAATCTTCCAAACGCTGAGTGTTTCTTTCCCCTCAAAACGGGGTTCCAACTTTGCAAACTGAGCACTTAACCCCCGGCTAAGGAGGAAAAACTTCATACAATTGATGTCTAAAGATGCCGGTTCTTCACCGAAATTCAGGAAGTGGCTTAGTGCGTCAACACCATCGGTGATAATCTGCACGAAATTGTTCTTAAAAAGTTTTTCGTTAACCCTAACCATTGTTTCATCGAAAGAACTCTCTTCAATTTTACCGGATTTATGCAGTTTATCGATTATATCTACATAATATCTATAGTAGTAGGTTCGGTTTTTAAGATCGTTGATTCTTTCATCAATCGAAAGATTAGGTTGCAGGAACAACTGTTTCTTAATCAACGAAACGGGATTAAACAGGTAGTTGAGGTTAAAAACAGCGGCTTTTTTCAGCCGAATGAGCAGCTCGCTTTTGCCAAAAGTTGGCGGGGTGCCCCCGCTTTCTCCGGTCAGCAGCATTTCCTCAGCCCAAAGATATTTGATAAACGAAGGATGAAGCCCCAGTTGCTCAAGCTCAGAAATAGTAAACAACGCGGCACCCGAATTTACGATTGCCTCCATGTTCCGTTTCAATAAACCTGCTGCTTTTTCTTTGTACATATCGTCTAAGCAAAAGGGCTGCCTGTTCAACTTAAATTGATTGACCGACAGCCCGTTACTAAATCATTTTCGTAATTCTAAGAAAGGCTTGCTTTCAGATACTCTTTATTGAGGAACCCAATATGAGCAACGGAAATTCCCTTAGGGCACTCTGCCTCGCAGGCATAAGTGTTTGAACAGGAACCGAAACCCTCTTTATCCATCTGAGCAACCATATTAAGAACGCGTTCTTTCCGTTCAACTTTCCCCTGCGGAAGGTGCGCCAGGTGAGAAACCTTTGCCGCAACAAAAAGCATGGCTGATGAATTCTTGCACGCTGCCACACACGCACCGCAACCGATGCAAGACGCAGCATCCATCGCAAGATCTGCATCTTTTTTCGGTATTGGAATAGCATTTCCGTCAGGTGCAGAACCGGTTGAAGCAGAAACGAAACCGCCCGCCTGGATTATCCTGTCGAACGCCGAGCGGTCAACAATACAATCTTTAATCACCGGGAACGGTTCGGCACGCCAAGGTTCAACGGTTATCGATTCACCATCCTTGAACGACCTCATAAACAGCTGGCAGGCAGTAACTTTTCGTTTGGGCCCATGTGGCTCGCCGCTTATGTGAAGGCTGCACATCCCGCAAATTCCCTCACGGCAGTCATGATCGAATGCAACGGGTTCTTCATTCTTAGCAATCAACTCTTCATTAAGAATATCGAGCATCTCAAGAAAAGAGGTATCCTCGGCAATGTCCTTGACAGAATAGTCAACGAACTTTCCCGGAGTGCTCGAATTCTTCTGACGCCAAATTTTCAAATTAAAGTTCATCTTTGCTCTCCTTTCCTATTTATAACTTCTCTGGCTTGGTTTGCAGTACTCGAATGTCAGCTCTTCCTTATGAAGTTCCGGCTGTTCATTCAAACCTTTAAATTCCCAAGCGGCTACATAACTAAAATTTTCATCGTCTCTTTTGGCTTCGTTGTCTTCGGTTTGCGATTCTTCTCTGAAATGACCGCCGCACGATTCCCTACGGTGAAGTGCATCGATGGCAATCAGTTCTGCGAGTTCGAAGAAGTCAGCAACTCTGCCTGCTTTCTCGAGTGACTGGTTCAGCTCGTTGGTGTCACCAAGCACCCGGACATTCTTCCAGAAGTCTTCCCGCAATTCTCTGATTTCGGAAATCGCCTCTTTCAGACCTGCTTCATTTCTGCCCATACCAACTTTATCCCATAAAATTTTACCGAGATGTTTATGGAAATAGTCAACTGATTTGTCGCCCTTAACCGACATTAATCTGTCGATTTTATCCCTTACATCTTTTTCGGCTTCGGCAAACTCCGGTGCGTCGGTACTAACTTTTGGAAGATCAGTTCCTCCGATGTACCCACTAAGCGTTGAAGGCAGCACAAAATAACCATCAGCAAGCCCTTGCATCAGAGCCGAAGCGCCCAACCGGTTAGCACCGTGATCTGAGAAGTTAGCTTCGCCGGCAGCAAAAAGCCCCGGGAGGGTTGTCATTAGGTTATAATCAACCCACAAGCCGCCCATTGTGTAGTGAACCGCAGGATAAATCCGCATCGGCACTTCATACGGGTTTTCATCCGTAATTTCCTGATACATATCGAAAAGGTTACCGTATTTTTCTTCAATTTTAGCTTTGCCTTGCCGTTTGATGGCGTCGGCAAAATCGAGATAAACCGCCATTTTCGAAGCGCCAACACCTCTGCCATTGTCGCACTCAAGTTTTGCAGCACGCGAGGCAACATCTCTGGGTACTAAATTACCAAAAGCAGGGTAACGGCGCTCTAAATAGTAGTCCCTTTCTTCTTCGGGTATGTCATTAGGTTTGCGCGGGTCATCTTTTTTCATCGGGACCCACACTCTGCCGTCATTTCGTAAACTTTCAGACATAAGAGTCAGTTTCGACTGGTGATCGCCACTAACGGGAATACATGTCGGGTGAATCTGCACAAAACAGGGATTACCAAAGAACGCACCCCGTTTATAAGCGCGCCAGATTGCTGTGGTGTTGCAACCTTTTGCGTTTGTTGAAAGATAGTAAGCATTTCCGTATCCGCCGGTTGCCAAAACAACCGCATCACCCGAATGGCGTTCTATTTCGCCGGTTACCATATCACGAACAATAACTCCTCTGGCTCTGCCGTCAATCACAACAATATCCAACACCTCGTGCCGTGCGTTCATTTTAACGGTTCCAAGCCCTACCTGCCTTGCAAGCGCACTGTAGGCACCCAGAAGCAACTGCTGGCCGGTCTGCCCTCTTGCGTAAAATGTTCTGGAGACTTGTGCACCGCCAAAAGAGCGATTATCCAGATAACCACTATACTCACGGGCAAAAGGTACACCCTGCGCAACACACTGGTCGATTATGTTAACGCTTAATTCTGCCAGACGGTAAACATTCGCTTCGCGGGCACGGTAATCACCCCCTTTTACGGTATCGTAAAAGAGCCGGTAAACCGAGTCACCGTCGTTTCTGTAATTTTTTGCTGCGTTAATACCGCCTTGTGCAGCAATCGAGTGAGCACGGCGGGCGCTATCCTGGTATGCGAAAGCCACCACTTCGTAACCCATTTCACCGAGCGAAGCAGCCGCAGCTCCACCGGCGAGACCGGTTCCCACTACAATTATTCTGTGTTTTCTCCGGTTTGCAGGGTTTACAAGTTTAAGATTGAACTTATGGTTGTACCATTTTTTTTCTATTGGTCCCTCAGGGATCTTTGCATCTAAAACCATCACTTACCTCCTAAGCCAATTAAAAAGAAAACCGGAATTATGGCGAATGCTAACGAAATTACAATTGCGAAAGTTGTGCCAAACCCTTTGATGAATTTTTCGTACTTCTTACCGAGAAGCCCAAAGGTTTGGAATGCGCTCTGGAAACCATGATTAAGGTGAAACCCGAGAATAATCATAGCAAAAATATAGAAACTTGACAGTAGTGGGTCCGTAAAAGCCGCTTTAACCAAAGTGTACATGTCAGTTTCACCCTGAAAACGGGCTTTCACAAAGAAATTAATCAGATGAATCACCACAAAAACAAAAATTAAACTGCCGGTCAGCATCATAGCACGCGATGACCAGCTGCTGTTTTTCGAGGGGCGTCTGTCACCGTAGGCAATCGGACGGGTTGCTCTGTTGCGAAAATAAAGCACCGTTCCGACTAAAATATGGAAAAAGAAGCCCAATACCAAACCTATCTCAAGAATACGAATTATCATACTTGTTGACATAAACTCGGAATATTTGTTGAATGATTCCTTCGCTACTTCAACATTTGGATTAAGAAGCTGCAGGTTTCCTGCCAGGTGCACCAACAAAAAAGAGATTAAAAAGAACCCTGTGAAACCCTGAATGAATTTCTGCCCCACAGAGGAAGTCAGGAACCGTAAAAACCATCCCATCACATTGATCTCCAAAAAAAAAATGAATCGCAGATGTTTAACAGATCAACGGCTTTCGAAATTTAAATAAAAAAACCGCTATAATCAAAATTTTCAAGTTGTAAAGTTATTAATTACGGAAGTTATAATCAATAGAACTATTTATCTTTTATTCCCCTTTTTCAAAAGCGGGTTTATTTGTTCTTATTTTTCTCTTAAAATAAACCCGCTTTGTATCGAATAACCGGCTTAATTACCAAAACTAAACGGCATCGAGAATGTTATTCGCGGCTCTATCCTCTTTTGAGGGGTATAGCCGACAACATTGTCGTTCGCATCGCGAACCGGTAAGAAAGTCCAGTGATAAACTAACGATACGGTCAGGTATTGATAAGGTTTATAGCCCACCTCAACATAAGCGTGCGAGCGATCGTCAGCTGTAAATATTTCCGATTCTGACTGAATCCCCGCTTTTTCGTAACCTGCAGTCAAAACATACTGCCCGTCTTTAGGCGAAAGGTCTGTTTTCAACTGAAGAATACCGCTGTGCGGTGTTTTATCCAATCTTTGGTAGCTTCCGTAGATGGTTGCGTAGTCAGCAACATCAGCTCTGAGAGCACCGAACCAACCGTTATCGGATTCCCCCATGTTATCCAACGACATAGCTTTACCGAAGCGTTCAACCTCGTACATCGAGCCGAAGTAACCGGCGATATATTTTCCTTCGTTGAATCTTCTTTCAAATTTGGTTGAAACGCTGAACAGCCCCATGCCTTTGAACCCGAGAACGAAACCTGCATTAAAGCCCGAACCGAAATCGTTCAGTTTTGTGTAAGTGCTGTAGAGTTTTAAGTCAACCACATCATTGTTTACAACGGGCAGCGCGAGATCGGCAGAAAATCCGGTCATTGCGCCTTTTTCTTCAGTACCGATCATATTGTTGGCGTTGTCATACACGGGCAGAACTTTTGCTTTTTTGTTGAAGTCACCGGCAAACGAAAGCCCCACTTCTAAATTGTTCAGAACGGGTATCTTTGCGGCACTTTCCGAAAAGCGAAGCGGTCTTACGAAACCTCTTATACCGGCTACACCTCCGGAGGCAAAATCACTGTACATCGACTCAAAACCCCACTTATCAAAATCGAGGTCAAGGTTAAAACCGGTTTTTCGGTCGTCAAAACTTATGGAGTTGTTATACATATAAATAAGGTTGCCTAACCCCAATGTGTAGTAATCAACGGTTCCAATTCTCGCATATATCGGTTCGTTTTTATGACCGTACCTGACATATCTGATAATCGAAAGAATCTGCGAGGCAGTCTTGTAGTTTTCGTCACGAAGTTTACCCTCGGGTGAAAATTCCAAGTTGAGATCAAGCCCCAAACCGAATTTTTTAAACCCGATATCCGGGGTCAGACGAATGTTATAATATGGCTTTTCATCAATCCACACCATACCGGCACCACCTCTGACATTACCGGAACCTTCACCCGGATATTTAATTATATCGGGGAAGTTTTCCATCTGTGCTTGCAGATTGAGTGTGAAAAAACCGATAACCGAAAAAATGAAAAATATTTTCTTCATTGAATCCTCAATTGTTATTTTTTCTCTTGTTTGCAAAATATTTAAAAATTACAATTTAATATATGTTTTTTATATTTGTTTCGGTGTTTTCTAAATCTAATTTTTTTAATTTTTAAGAGGTTATCTCTGTTAGCTTTAACTCGCCCGATAAATTTTATTATTACTTTTATCTCCGGTTTTTTGGCAGTATTAATTGCGCAAAACGGAATAATTAACGCAACGACCTTAGTATTCGGTTTTTTAATCGGCGGTTCGGCTGCGTTTGTTGCCGCCGGCGGAAATATCGTTAACGATATTATCGATCTTGAAACCGACAAAATTAACCGCCCCGATCGTCCGCTACCATCAGGAAAAGTATCCGTTAAAACCGCCACAAAGATGTACATTTTTGCAAAAATTTTCGGATTCTTTTTTGCTTCACTCGTAGGAATTTTGCCGGCAATTATTGCCGTGTTAACCTCTTCACTAATTTTCCTTTATTCGTTTTTACTGAAGAAAATTCCCTTAGTAGGTAACCTAACCGTTGCATTTTTCACCGGTTTGGTCTTTATTTTTGGCGCTTCGGCAGTCGGAAACTATTCGCACGCCATTTTTCCTTTTCTCTTTGCTTTTACGATCAATTTAATAAGAGAAATCGTAAAAGATGTTGAGGATATCGAGGGTGACAGAGCCACCGGCGTTAAGAGCCTGCCGGTTGTTTTTGGCATCGAGAAAACCAAAAATATTGCAGTTCAGATTTCGGTAACGCTGATAATCATGGTTTTTCTCCCATTTTTCTTCAAGGTTTACAAAATTGAATATTTGGTAATTATTGCTCTTTCGGTAGCCCCGGCATTGGTTTCTGTTATCAAAGAGATTAGAAGTGCTACCGAAAAAAAGAACTGGGGTGTAATAAGCAGAAACCTTAAATTTATTATGATTCTCGGGATTTTTGCAATCCTGATGGGGATTTAAATGAAATCCTTTGACGATCGTTACCGGGCGCAGTTTGGCACTTCGCTTCTTGCAGGCACAGACGAAGCCGGAAGGGGCCCATTAGCAGGTCCTGTGGTTGCAGCTGCCGTTATTTTCCCCCCGGATTTTAACATGCCCGAAATCAACGATTCAAAAAAATTAACTGATAAAAAAAGAAGGGAGCTTCTTCAGCCAATTGTCAGCAACGCTTTAAGCTTTGCGGTTGTTACGGTTTCACCTGAGGAAATTGACAGAATAAACATTCTGAAAGCCTCGCTAATAGCTATGAAACAAGCGGTTGAAAGGCTTAACCAACAGCCCGGAATTGTGCTGGTGGATGGGAATAAAAAATTTGATTTCAAGGCACCACTTGTTGCCGTGGTAAAAGGTGACTCTCGTTCCCTTTCTGTTGCCGCAGCTTCAATTTTGGCAAAAGTGGAAAGAGATGACGAAATGATAAGACTGGATGAAGAGTGCCCTCAATTTGGCTGGGCGCAAAATAAAGGTTACCCTACTCGCAGACATATAGAGGCGCTGCAAAAATATGGTTTCACCAAGTACCACAGAAAAACTTTTATTGACCATATCGTAAATCCGGGCTTTTTTTGATTGATATTTTTTATATAACTACTGCTTATTAATTCTTTAACTACTTATTCAGGTTAAACTACAATCAAAACCTTTTTAAGAAATAAATAAATTGGAAGAACAACAACCTAAACCGGAAGATAATCAAACGAGATTGCGAGAAAATCAACTTAAATTGGAACATAATCAACCCAAACCGGAAGATAATCAACCCACTACGATTCGTTTGTTGGCATTGGATGCACTCAGAGGTTTCGCAATTTTAACCATGATTCTGGCTTCTGCTATCTCGTGGGGTAACCTGCCCGGCTGGATGTATCATGCGCAACTTCCGCCGCCAAACCATGTTTTCAACCCCACACTTCCGGGAATAACATGGGTTGACCTCGTTTTTCCGTTTTTTCTTTTTGCGATGGGGGCGGCAATTCCGATCGCACTTTCGAGAAAAATTAAAGAGGGCAAAGTAACGCCCGGGCTTATTTTTGGTGTACTAAAACGGGGTTTATTGCTGTTGTTTTTTGCCGTGGTGATTCAAAATATCCGCCCTACGGTTTTAAGTTCATCCCCCGACTTAAAAACTTATGCGGCAGCGCTCGCCGGGTTTGGACTCCTCTTTTTGGTGTTTTACCGCTTCCCCTCCTCTCTCTCAAAAACACGGGTTATTGCACTGCAAGGGGCAGGTTATGCGGGAATTGTTGCCCTTCTGGCTTTTTGGTCTTTCCCGGAAGGCGCGGGATTCAAACTCACCCGTTTTGATATTATAATCGCTGTGTTGGGCAATGTTTTCGTCGCCGGTTCAATCATCTGGTTGTACACCCGCAAAAATTGGTTGTGGCGGCTTGGCATAATGGCTTTGCTTTTTGCAATAAGGCTTTCCCACAACACCGGCACCGGGTTTATTGCAGATATTGCGGCTTTGCAACCTACGGGACAAGTGTTCAACCTAAATTTTTACAAATATCTTTTCATCATAATTCCCGGGACCATTGCCGGTGATCAAATGCTTGAAATGATGAAATTACGCGTCATCTCTGCAGAAAATATTTCTGCCAAACTTAAACTTAAGGCAGCACTTATAATTGCAGTTATGCTTGGCTTTATTTTGGTTTCATTGGTAAGTTTATACAACCGATGGGTGTGGCAGGGGTTTGCAGCAGGCGGTTTTCTTATTTTTTGCGGGTATTTTCTTTTCAGGGGCTCTGAAGGCGATTATTTTTCTTCACTTAAAGAGTTTTTTAAATGGGGAGCTTTTTGGTTTCTGCTTGGGTTCCTGCTCGAACCCTTTGAAGGCGGAATAAAAAAGGACCTTTCAACTATGAGTTACTATTTTCTGACAACCGGTTTAGCTCTCTTTTTTGTGATTGGGGCTTCTCTTATAATCGACTTTTTCGGTTGGCGGAAAGGGCTTTCTCTATTGAATGATACAGGTCAAAACCCAATGATAGCCTATGCCGGCGGCGGAAATTTGATAACGCCGTTGTTTGGTTTGCTCGGGATAACATCTCTCTTTAACGAATACTTCACCACACCATGGCTTGGCTTCATTAAAGGAGTTATTTTCACACTTGCATTGGCTTATGCTGTAAGGCTCTTCACCCGCTACAAAGTTTTTTGGCGGGCGTAAAGCAATTTTGGACATCTGAAATCCACTCGTTTCAAAAACACATTATTTCCCAAAACCCTCGATTGGTGATTTGCAACACTAAACAGGTTTTAACACAAACAATCAACCACACTTCAGCCACACTTCTGAATTTTCATTATCTGTTATCTCCCTAAATATTAGTATATTTAGTGTTTAATAAAATTTCAATAATGAATAAAACAGACAGTGTAAAACAACGGGTTAAACATTATTTAGTACCCGAAAATTTTATTAACAGAGAGCTTAGCTGGATCGAATTTAACAAGCGCGTGCTCGAAGAAGCTTTCAACCAATCTCTGCCTCTGTTAGACCGTATAAAATTCATTTCGATATTCAGTTCGAACTTGGATGAGTTTTATATGATCCGTGTTTCGGGTATAAAGGAGCAAATAGAAGCAAACATTTCAGAATCCGCTATCGACGGTCTTTCACCAATGCGGACTTTACACGAAATTGAAAAAGAAGTAAGGCCCTTAGTGGATAACCTTCAGCAATACTGGGCTGACTACATTGTACCCGAACTTGCTGAAAACGGCATTTCTATTACAACCATTTCGGCTCTTTCAGAAATTGAAAAGAAGAAGCTCGATAAATATTTTGAAGAGCAAATTTTCCCCGTTCTTACACCGTTAGCACTCGATCCGGGGAGGCCCTTCCCCTACATTTCAAATCTTTCACTCAGTTTAGCCGTTACAATTTTAGACCCCGAGGGTGAAAACCGGTTCGCCCGTGTTAAAGTACCGGGGATTCTGCCGCGCCTGCTGAGAATAGATACAATTTTCAGCAGAGAAGAAAACAACGGCTCTTACGGTGACATCAGGTTTATTTGGTTGGAAGACCTGATCAGATCGAACATTAGTCGTCTTTTCCCAAAAATGACGATTTTAGACACCTATTCCTTCAGAATTACCCGCGACACAGATATGGAAATCCAGGAAGATGAAGCTGACGATCTGTTGGAGCAAATAGAGGAAAACATCCGGCAACGGATGTTCGGAAATGTAGTCCGCCTTGAAGTTGAGCACGAAATGCCGCAGTATATGTTGGATATTCTTGTAACAAACTTAGAACTGAAACCTTCGGATGTGTACCCGATTACTCCGCCTCTGGGGCTAAGCGATGTAATGAGCCTCTATTCACTTCCGTTCGGCAATCTGAAAGAAAAACCTTACATCCCAAGGCTTCCGAAGATATTTGAAGAAGAGAAAAACATCTTCCAAATTATCAAACAGAGGGATGTGTTGCTCCATCACCCTTATGACGCATTCAAACCTGTGGTAGAGTTTATCAAACAGGCTTCCCGCGACCCGGATGTTCTTGCAATCAAGCAAACGCTTTACCGCGTCGGCAGAAACTCACCCGTGGTTGACGCACTTATTGAAGCGGCGGAAAACAGAAAGCAAGTCGCTGTTTTGGTGGAACTTAAAGCCCGTTTCGATGAAGAAAACAATATCTATTGGGCAAAACAATTAGAAAGCGTTGGTGTGCATGTGGTTTATGGACTGATTGGGCTTAAAACACACGCAAAGATGACTTTGGTTGTCCGCCGTGAGCAACACCAGTTGTGTCGCTATGTGCATGTTTCAACCGGAAACTACAACTCGACTACGGCAAAACTTTACACAGATTTGGGGCTGTTCACATGCCACGAAGGTATATGCAACGATGTAAGCGATATTTTCAACATACTGACCGGATACAGCGCACAGTTGGAGTTCAGGGATGTGGCGGTGGCACCGATTAACCTGCGCCAAAAATTGGAATTTCTTATCGCACGCGAAATTCAACACGCAAAAAACGGAAACAAAGCCCGGATTATTCTGAAACTCAACTCGTTGGTTGACCAGGAGATGATCGGGCAGTTTTACGAAGCTTCCGCAGCAGGGGTGAAGATTGATCTGATTGTCCGCGGTATTTGCTGTCTGATTCCGGGTTTACCCGGCATTTCAGAAAACATAACTGTGCGCAGCATCGTGGGCAGATACCTTGAACACTCAAGAATTTTCTATTTCTTAAACAACGGCGAAGAAGAGCTTTACCTGAGCAGTGCTGATATTATGCCCCGCAACTTAGACCGCCGTGTTGAATTAATGACGCCCGTTTACGACAGAGCAATTAAAAATTACTTACGGAACTATGTGCTCGAAACTTACCTTAATGATAATATAAAGGCAAGGGTACTTACATCCGATAAAAAATATTCGTTTGCTGCCGGTTCAAATAACGAAGAACCGGCTGCTCAGGAAATGCTAATGAATCAACAATTCGAGTATCTAAATTATTAAAGGATAGTTATGGCTATAAATCAAGAATCAGTGCTTAAGGCTCTTTCGACCGTCATCGAGCCTGATCTGAAAAAAGACCTCGTTACGCTGAACATGATCGATAAACTTCAGATTGACGGAAACAACATCTCTTTCGATGTGGTGCTTACCACTCCGGCGTGCCCGCTTAAAGATAAGATGAAAAACGATTGTCTGATCGCTATAAGAAAAGAAATCCCGGAAGTTGGTGAGATTAATATTAATATGCCCGCCCGTGTTTCTTCCTTCAGTTCAAGGCAGAATATCGGCGGTTTCTTAGACAATGTTAAAAACACAATCGCTATCGCAAGCGGTAAAGGCGGCGTGGGTAAAAGCACCGTTGCAGTTAACTTAGCGGTTTCTCTCGCTTTGGAAGGAGCTAAAGTCGGGCTTATTGACGCCGATATTTACGGACCAAGCATTCCCCTTATGCTCGGTATCAACGAAAAACCGTTAGTTCGGCAGGTTGAAAACAAAATCAGAATTTTACCGCTTACGAAATATGGAATACAACTGATGTCAATCGGGTTTTTGGTTGATGATAATCAGGCGATTATCTGGCGAGGACCGATGGCTTCCGGCGCCGTTAAACAATTTATGACAGATGTTGACTGGGACGACCTCGACTACCTCCTGTTCGATATGCCTCCGGGCACCGGTGATATACAGCTGACTCTCTGCCAGGTTATCCCACTTACCGGGGCTGTTATTGTTACCACCCCGCAGGATGTGTCGCTTGCTGATGCCAGAAAAGCCGCTCAAATGTTTGAAAAAGTGAATGTACCCGTGCTCGGTGTCGTGGAAAATATGAGCTACTTTATTGCTCCCGATACCAAAAACAGATACGATATTTTTGGAACCGGCGGTGGCGAAAAGCTCGCTAAGGAATTTAATGCTCAGTTTCTTGGTTCTATACCTATAGACCCGAGGATAAGGGTGGGTGGCGATAAAGGCATTCCCGTCGTATATGATATACCCGACTCGGAAGAAGCGATGACTATTACCGACATTTCAAGAAACCTTGCGCAGCAAATCTCTATTTTCAACGCAAAACAGGGTGCGCAACAGCTTGAAATTATTTTAAGTGACGAATGAACGACGCATTGAACCAAAGAATTCTCATTGCCCTTGATAAAATCAGACCTTACCTTAAGGCTGACGGGGGCGACATTGAACTCGTAAATGTAACTCCGGACGGAATTGTGCAGGTAAGGCTGACAGGGGCGTGCAGCTCATGCCCGATGTCTCAAATGACTCTTCGCGCCGGAGTGGAAAGAGCTGTGATTCGGGAAGTACCCGGTATTAGAAGAGTGGAAGCAGTTCCCTGATCATAGGGAACTGATCACTCGTTTTATCGGTTATTCTCTTTATGGATTTTAACCGATAAAACATGATTAAAGAATCTCAATACTTAGACTTCCTGAACTCGTTAGTGCTTGGTGACAAACACCGGTGCCGTGAAATTTTTGTTTCGTTGGCTAATGAGGGCTGCGAGTTAGAGGATATTTATATCAATTTAATTCAACGGGCGCTTTATAAAATCGGAAGAATGTGGGAGAACGGCGAAATTTCTATCGCCGAGGAACACATCGCTTCCAACATCTCCGAATATTTAGTTGACATCTCACTCTCATATTTTGAAACAGCACCACCGTGCGGAAGATCGATAATTATCACGGGAATTGATAAAGATTTCCACGACATTGGCGCACGGATGGTTACAAACCTCTTCGAACTTCACGGATGGAGCACACGCTTCCTTGGCGGAAACACCCCTAAAAAAGATGTTCTGAATATGATAAAGCATCTTAAACCGAACCTTGTTGGCATCACTTACTGTATGTACATTAATTTCTTGCGGTTTATTGAAATGCTGGATGAAATAACATCTCTTTTCCCTGATCAAAAAATTATCGTGGGCGGGCAGGGGCTTTCATACGATGAGAATAACTCACTCGCTAAATACGAAAATGTTACCGCCACCAATTCTATAGAAGAAATAAAAAAGTTCATTCTCGATACCGGTTATTAATCTCCAAAGAATTTAAGTGCTTTTATTTGTTTCAAAAATTGCTGTTTCAATCTTTAAAACTACCGGTTATTAATTGCTAAAGAATAGTTAAAATTTCCTCATTTATCCGTAAATTTGGTATTGTTAATAATCCATATTGGTTATTAAGAAACCAAATTTATGATCCACGGAATTCAGAACCTTAACTTCTTCGATTTTTTAGCCACCGTTGTGAGCGAGTTTTTCTCCCGTCGCGAGATAAAAAATATTACAATAACAGTAGCCCTTCGGCAAATATTGTTCACCGGTTACGAGGCTCTTTCAATTATCACACTTGCTGCTGTTGCAGTTGGTGCGGTTATTGTTTTACAGGGGAACTCAGTTCTGGCGAGTTTTTCACAAAGCCCGATGTATTATTCGATTCTTGTTGCAATCATTCCGAGAGAGTTAAGCATTCTGCTCACCTCACTTATCGTAATTGCGCGGTCCGGTACGGCAATTTCCACCGAAATCGGCAACATGAACATTAACAATGAAACGCTTGCAATTTATTCTTTCGGCATTTCACCAATCGCTTACCTTGCTATTCCGAGAGTAATTGCAATGATAATTTCAGTTGTATGCCTGACTGTTTATTTTAATTTCGCAGCGTTTATGAGCAGTTGGTTCATCAACTACCTTTCTGACGGCGTTATACCAAGCCATTTCATTTACGAGCTGTTCACCACTATGAGCATAACAGATTTATTGATGGCAATAATAAAATCGTCACTTTTTGGTTTTTTTATCGGTGTTATCGCTTGTTACAACGGCTTCAAAGTTCAAAGTTCAATTACCGAAGTGCCGCAACGAACCATCAAAACCGTGGTTAACTCCGTTTCTGTTATGGTTGTTTTGGATATTATTATCACTTCACTTTTCTATCTCTATCTGTATTAGTGACTTTATATTATGCACAAATTAATGCTAAACGAAGTTTCAGGTTATGATACGGATAGTGCAAGTTTTGCCCCAATAACGGCTGACTTTTCAGGCTTGAATCTTATTGGAATTGTTGCCGACCTTGAAGAAACTGCGGTCTCACTATTAAGGATAATAGCCGGTTTGATGCGTCCGGCAGCAGGTGAAGTGCTTTACGACGGCAGCGACATCTATTCGCTGACTGAGGAAAAGCGCTCAAAAATGATGAGGAAAACCGGGTATATTTTCGACACCGGGGGGCTGATTTCCAACCTGATGGTGATGGAGAATGTCTGTATCCCATACGATTTTGTTCATCCGGGCAATAATTATGAACAAAAAATGGAGAGAATCCGCTCACTTTTGCATATTTTTGACATTGACGAAAATATTCTTCAGAAACGCCCTTCGATGCTTAACAAGGGTGAGGTAAAAATGATCAATTATGTGAGAACTTATGCTCCTCAGCCTGAAATTGTTTTTATCGAAGCACCGCTCTCGAAAGTCAATAAGTTAAGGGAACACATAGTTGAACAGTTTATTCTTGATCTGGCTCTCGGCGAGGGTGTAACTCACTTTTTTGCGGCACAAAGGTTTTCTTCGTTAGTTAATTATGCCGACGCAATAATTGCGATAAAAAAAGAAGAAGCAACATTTTTCAAAAAAGAGGATGATATTCGCAACAGTTTCAATTTCCGGGAATTTTTCGACTTAGAGGATTAGCGTCTGATGGCGAACTTAAAATACACAAAAGTTTTTGTTTTCTCTTTCATATCCGTTGCTGTTGTGGCAGTGGTGATTTTCGTGATGTCAATTCTAATAAGCGAAAAAGTTTTTTCCGCAAAGCAACACTTCAAAGCTGCCTTTGCCGATGCTATTGGGCTCAAAGGCAATGTACCCGTTATGTTCAAAGGTTTTAAAATTGGTTACATAAAAGATTTTGAACTGCAGGAAGACAACCGGGTTTATGCCGACCTTTTAATCTACGAGGAATATGAGAAACTTATTAAAGAGAATTGTATCCTCTATAAAACAACCAACCCAATCTCTTCAGTTACGAGCATCCTGCTGTTAGCCGGAGAGGGGAAATCGAAGGGGGTGAAACCCGGAGCAATGGTATATGGCTTCGATACGCCGGAAGGAAAAACACTGTTACGAAAATACAACATTGGGTTTTCTGGCGATGCTATAAGTTCGCTTATGTTCAAGTTTGACGCAATTCTCGAAGGAATTAACCCCGTGTTCATCGATTCAACCGGTGAAACCTTGATGAGAAACATCGCCTCACTCGATACTACTTTCAAAAGAATTAACTCGATTGTTTACAATGTCGATGAAACTATGCAGATGGTTAACTCGGGGGTTAGATCGAGCAAAGACGGCGCCTTCAAAGGCTTGGCTAAATTAGATGATTTAGTGACCGAATTGGAGCTTACCTCACAAAACGCCCGTAAATTGATGGTGGGTATCGATGAAACGCTTGCAAATTACAAAAAACCTGACAGCTTAGCAATTAAAATGATTGACCCAACGGGTGAAAACTTCATTAAACCCGTTCAGAAATCCCTTGAATCGGTTAACGAACTTCTGCCGGAGATAACCAAACTCTTAACTTATTCGAATGATCAGACTACCAATCTTTCGCTAATTCAGGAAAAAATCAAAAAAGTGCTTGATGATTTTCAGACTACCCTGCAAATTTTGAACAGAAACCCGCTGATTAACCTAAACACCGATGTGGGCAAAAAGAATGTTGAACAAGGAAAGAAACGACCAAGATGAATCTTCCCCTTCGCCTCTTTACGAAATTTCGGTTTCTGCTGTTTTGTTTGGTTCTCCCTCTGTTTTTGCTCTCTTTTTCCGGTTGTTTTTCTTCAACCACGATTGATGACCAAAAAACACGATCGCAAAGCGACGGAGATGATTTTTTTAACCTTGCAAATAACCTGATTAACAGGAATAAAATTGCACCCGCGCTCATCGCACTTGATGAAGCCTATAATAGTTATTCACTTTTGGATGATGTTTCCGGTAAAAGTAAGGTACTGCTGAAGAAAGTAACTCTTTTTGCGGCTACAAATGAAACGGAAAAGGGGGACAGCATACTTTCTGCTGAGTTGCTTATTCTTCCCTCGAAAACCGATACTATAAACCTGATTAACTCGCTAACGGAATTTTACTATAACACTAAACGGTACGACAGCGTTCTTGCGGTAACCGCAAAATTCAACACCTCTTATTTAGAGCACCCAAAAGCTTTGATAGCTATTGCTTACCTCGCTCTCACCAAATTTGCTCTCGGGCAAAATATTGAAATGGAGCTTGCCAACCTGAACCGTGCTTTTGTTGCTTTTGAGAGAGACAAGATCTATCCACCCGACCAATTAGGCTTTGCTTACTACACCAGGGCTTTTATTTCAAGAGAAAAAGGCGATTTGAACGACGCCGAGTTCTGGGGGATGAAAGCGTGGGATAAAGACCTTCAAAATGAAGACTATCAGGCGCTTGCATACGATTTGGAATTGCTGGCGAAAATTGCCGAAGCGAAAGCGGATTTTTCAGGCGCTGCCGGATTATATAAAAGAGCAAGTGACTCATATAACGCACTCGGTATCGAAAGAGAATCTGTTTTCTGCGAGGTAAAAAGCCTGCTCCTCCGTTTGAAAGAAGATAAGAACAACTCTTTCCTGATTAATCGGTTAAAATTTTTACGAGACAAAATAACCGACGCCGTACTTATTCAGGAAACTGATATTCTGCTGAAATAATTATAAACAGTCTAAAAATTAAAAACTTACAACTCTCTTATTCAGGAAACTGATATTCTGCTGAAATAATTATAAACAGTCTAAAAATTAAAAACTTACAATTTACTGCGGATTAAAGGATTAACACTTATTGTTTAACCGCCAACTTTTCAATTGCAGAGTTAATCCGGCGGATTGTTTCCTCTTTTCCCAACGCATCAATAATGTCAAAAAGCCCCGGACCGGAAGAAACCCCCGAAATAGCAAGCCTAACGGGATGTATTAATTTCCCTGCACCAACTCCTGCTTCTTCTGCAGTTGATCTAAGTGCGTTTTCGTAGCCCTCTTTTGTTGGTTCACTCAGCGCATTAAGTTTACTGATATATCCTTTCAGTAATGCGGGGGTATCTTCTTTCCAGGCTTTTTGCACCCCTTTTTCTTCATATTCTGAAGGCGAAGTAAAGAAATAGCCTGCATTAACAGGTATTTCCTTTATAAACTTAACCCTTTCTTTCATCGATTGAACAACCTTCACCAAAAAAGCCTCTTCATACGAGTTGCCTGCACAGCCGGTAGCATTAAGTTCCTCACGCAGCAGCCGGGCAAGTTCTTCATCACTTTTTGCACGAAGATGTTCCGCATTAAGCCAGTCAAGTTTCTCTAAATTAAAAACTGCGCCCGATTTGTTAATTCTCTCAATAGAAAACGATTTAATAAGTTCATCCATATAGTAAAACTCACGATCGTCCCCCGCATTCCACCCCAACAGAGCAATAAAATTAATAAGCGCTTCTTTCAGATAGCCTTTAGCTCTGTAATCTTCAACCGCCACATCCCCCTGCCTTTTGCTGAGTTTTGATCTGTCAGGGTTTAACAAAAGGGGCAAATGTGCAAACTGCGGCACTTCCCACCCGAACGATTCATAGAGCAGAACATGTTTCGGCGTCGAGGGCAACCACTCTTCACCCCTGATAGTGTGGGTAATTTTCATCAGGTGGTCGTCAACCACATTCGCTAAATGATATGTCGGGAAACCGTCGCTTTTAATCAAGACCTGATCGTCGATCAAAGAAGTATCGAACTCAACAACTCCCCTTATCAGATCATGAATCTTAACTTTTTTTCCGTGCTTCACATTCAAGCGAATTACAAAAGGTTTCCCTTCGGCAATCGATCGTTTTACCTCTTCATCTGTTAAGTTGAGGCAGTGTTTGTCATAAAGGGTTTGTTCACCGCGGCTACGCTGCTCGTCTCTTAGTGCATCCAACCGCTCTTTCGTGCAGAAACAGTAGTAAGCGTCGCGATTTTTTATCAATTTATCGGTGTGTTCTGAATAAATGCTCAGTCTTTCGGATTGGGTGTAAGGACCGAAATCACCCTCTCTTCCGGGTCCCTCATCGAAGTGTAGCCCCGCCCATTCTAAAGTAGCAATCAAATTTTCAGCAGCGCCTTCAACCAAGCGGGCACGGTCGGTATCTTCAATCCGAAGAACGAAAGAACCTCCGGTCTGTTTTGCAAAAAGGAAGTTATAAAGTGCAGTTCTTAATCCCCCGATATGTAAATAACCGGTCGGGCTTGGGGCGAACCTGACCCTTGGCTTTTCTGATATCATTGTAAACCGTAATCAAGAAATGGAAAAATGTGTAGCAGTGCAAAAATGTTTAGCAGTGATAAAAATGTAACACAGCGCAAAAATGTTAAACTGTAATAAAAATATAACTCTGTGCAAAAATGTTAAACTGTAATAAAAATATAACTCTGTGCAAAAATGTTCAGTAGTAATAAAAATTAAGCAGTTTTGTTCGTGAATTTCTTAACCTTATCAATAAATTCAACGCTGTCGATTGGCTTAGGAATATAGTCGGTAGCACCCGCCTCAAGGCATTTCTCCCTGTCGCCTTTCATGGCAAAAGCGGTAAGCGCGATAATCGGCACATTTTTGTATTCGGGCATTTGTCTGATTCTTTCAGTAGCTTCAAACCCATTCATCACGGGCATTTGCATATCCATAAGTATCAGGTCGTACACGGCTTTTTTCGCCTGCTCAACAGCTTCAGCACCGTTTTCAACGACGAACACATTAGTGAAACCGTTCTTTTTCAGCAGGCGTGTAACGATAATTTGCGAGTGTTTATAGTCTTCAACCAACAAAATTGAAGGTCCTAAATCTTCTGCGGTTGCAACTTCACCCTCTTTTTGGGGACCTGTGCCCGAGGGAATCGGTTCAGTTCTGTTCACCATTCTGCTGATAGTATCAGCAAGGTCTTCAATTTTGGTGCTTTTCTTGTCCAAAAGTTCGTTGAACAACCCGTTTATTTTGGCGAGGTCTTCCTCGTAATTCTCTTTACCTGTGTAGATAACAATCGGCAGACTTGCGAACTTCGGGTTCGATTTTATCTCTTTTATAAGGTCAAACCCGTTCATCACCGGCATATCGAGGTCAACAATGGCAAGATCAAGATCCATGTTCTCAATCTTCGCCGGCACTTCGTACGAGAAATTCTCAGCAACGGGATTAAACCCTGCAGATTGTATCGCCTCTTTCACGAGGTTAAGCGTATTAATGTCATCATCAACGCAAAGCACATTTGCGTCTTTGCGCAGGCGGTAACTTGTAAGAACCTCAACGAGGTCTTTATAGCTGATCGGTTTAACAAAATATTCAACCGAACCCATTAAAAAGGCTTTTTGCTGCTCAGCCTCAACAGAGCATACAATAACGGGCGTGTGCCTGTGTAGTTTATTCTCCCTGATTTTCTTCAGAAGTTCAAGCCCGTTAATATCAGGAAGCGAAACATTTGTAATAATCGAAAGGAAAGATTCATTCTCCAAAATCTGAAGCGCTTTTTTACCCGCATTCACAATAGTAGGCTCGTAACCCCACTTGTTCAGGTAGTTGCTCAAAAGTTTGGAAGTGGCATAATCATCCTCAATCACTAAAACACGGTTGTTCTTTTCATCCGGTTTCGGCATCGATTCCATCTGCCGTGCAAATGAAGAACTGTCGGTCAGCAAGAGATTTATCGAAATGGTTACTCCCGCCGGTTCTTCTTTCTTAATATCTAATTCACCTTTCAGGCTTTCAATGTATTTTTTTGCCAGGTTTAACGAAAGCGGTGAAAGTGAAAAGGGCTTGCCGCGCCCTTCAGCAACCGGAGCGAGCCTGAATGCCTCGTGTATCTTCGAAATTGGCACCATAAACCCGGGATGCGCTATTTTAACTGAGAGTATCCCCGAGTGTGCTTGTTCGGTGGTTACTTCAATGTTACCGTATGGGCTTTCGTTTATAAGGAAAGCCAAAATATTTAAAATTGCAGTTTTTAGCCTTTGGTGGTCGCTTTCAATCTCACCCGGAATATCGTCACCGAAATGAAAGACCAAATTGGTTGAGGCAGGGTCAATTTTTTCTCTTACGCTGCTTTCAATTTCGCTTATTAAGGCTTTCAAATCGAACGAAGATTTCTGTGTGGTTACACTTCCGACTTCCACCCTTGACATATCGGTAAGATCGTTCAACAACCCAGAAATTCTCTGCGCGTTCTCTTTAATTAATTTCACATATTCAGTCTGAACCGGGTTGAGTTTATCATCGTACAACAGAGAAACAAACCCAAGAATGCTGTTTGCCGGTGTGCGTAAATCGTTCGAAACATCCAACAAGATGCTGCTTAACGACGAATGTGCAGTGATTTCTTCAAACTTGCCGGAGGTAAGTATAATTAAAAGAAAGCTTCCGAGTGTGGTAATATTTTCGATATCCGCCTGAGAGAAAGGTGATTTTCTCGTCAGTTTAAGCACCATTGTGTTGTTAACACCCGATTTTAATTTCAGACAGCCGTCGTAAACTAAAAATTCAGTGGTTTGAAGCGTGCAGTTTTTATCGCTGGAAAAAAGCACATCGCTCGGGGTTGCATTAAATGATTTACAAACAGCGCACTGATGCTCTGACCCATACACGAGGCTCTTTTTTACATTGTCTGACTTGCCGAGCAGCACTAACTTTCCGGCAGTTTCCTTAAACAATGCGGCAGAATAAAAATCAAACTCTTCGGTAACGAAGTTGCAAAATTGATTTAAAAGTTCTTCATTTCGAGCATTCGACTTAAAAAGCCGGTTTACAGCATTGAATAAAGGGATAAAAGTTGTCTGCATTTGGTTATACTGCCATTATAGAATTAAATTGATTAAAAGTTTAAAATAAGAAGATTTGTTTAAACAACAAAGATGTTCGTCAGACAGTTTCCGTAAGTTTTATAACAATATCCACTGATGTTATTCCTTCGGCTTCCGCACTGAAATTGGTAATTACCCTGTGTCTTAAAATTGGGTTAAGAACAGAACGGATATCATCCCGGTTTGGTGTGAACCTTCCTTCGAGCACAGCCTTAGTTTTTGCCGCCAGAATCATATATTGCGAGGCACGGGGGCCCGCCCCCCACCTTACCCACTCTCTGATAAAATCGGGTGCTTCAGGGTTGTTTGGTCTGGTACTGTGCACAATTTTGGCAGCATACTCTATAATGTTGTCAGCCACCGGTACCGCTCTTACAAGTTCCTGATAATTTGTCAGTTCATCAGCAGTTATAACCTTATCAACCTCGGGAAGAAATGCACCGGTTGTTGCTTTAACTATTTCCACCTCTTCCTCGTACGAAGGATAATCCAACCAGAGGTTAAACATAAAACGATCGAGTTGCGCCTCCGGCAGCGGGTAAGTTCCCTCCTGTTCAATCGGGTTTTGCGTAGCGAGCACAAAAAACGGTTTTTCGAGCGGGTAAGTTTTCCCCGCAACGGTTACTTTATACTCCTGCATCGCTTCAAGAAGTGCCGCCTGCGTTTTCGGCGGTGTCCGGTTTATTTCATCCGCCAGAATTACATTTGAAAAAATCGGACCGGGGATAAATCTGAACTCCCGCCGGCGGGTTACCGGGTCTTCTTCAATAATTTCAGTTCCGGTAATATCAGACGGCATCAGATCGGGGGTAAATTGTATTCTTCCAAATTTAAGATCAGTAGCTTCTGCAACGGTTTTAATTAAAAGCGTTTTAGCCAGCCCCGGCACACCAACCAGTAAACAGTGCCCCCGGGAAAGCAGCGAGATTAATAATTGCTCAACAATTTCGTTTTGCCCGACAATTACTTTGCTGATTTCTTTTTTAACAGCGTTAAATTTTTCGTTTATCTCCCTTACAAGAGCTACTTCATCCACAAAAAACCCTATTTAATTTCCCAGTAAATTTTCGATTTAAGTTCGTCAAACCATTCTGACTCAAGTTTTTGCTTTTTGTGCATTAATGCAAGTTCCTGAATTTCGTCATAATCGAGTTCAAGATTAGGGTAGTGTGCGGGTATTCTTTCGTCAACTTTCACTAAATGAAAGCCGTACTCGTCTTTTGCGTAATCAATCCTTTTAACGGTTGAAATACCCCCTTCTTTCAGATTTCTTATTGCTTCTTTAAGATCGGGGTCTAATTTATCGATATAATAACTGCCGAGGCTGCCCCCGCTTTTTGCGGTTCTTTCATCCTGGCTGTACTTTCTTGCGAGTGTCTTAAAATCAGCATTAAAGAAAAGGAGTGAATCCCTTAATGCAGAAAGGAAGTTAATCGCTTCAATGTCGCTTTCATCATCAGGTTTTATTTGAATAAGGATGTGGCGCGCCCTGATCTGCTCACCACGGCGATCCATCAGCTGAATTATGTGGTAACCCACGGGTGATTCAATAACATCCGAAACCTCGCCCACCCTCAGCCTGAAGGCAACCGATTCAAACTCGGGAAAGAACATCCCCCGTGGCGCCCAACCGAGGTCACCCCCGTTAACTGCACTTCCCGGGTCTTGTGAATATTTTTTCGCCATTTCGGCAAAATCTGCTCCGTGTTTAATCGAGTCCAGCAGCGTTTCGGCAAAATCGTGCGCAATTTTCTTCAACCTTTCTGATTTAACCGGGGATCTAAAAATGTGCGATAATTTCACCTTCTCAGGTGAGTTCCCAAGGCTGTCTCTAAATTCTTTGTAAAACTCTTCAACTTCCCGACGGCTGACCTGAACGGAGGCAAATTTTTTGTCCTGTGCCTTTTTCATTAAAAGGTTTTTCTCGATTTCCGGCTCCAATTCCCTTTTAATCTGGGCGATCGATTTTTTGTATTGCCGTTCAACCTCTTCCTCAGAACCGAATTGCCGCACTAACTGCTGAATCTGATAGTTCATATACTGATCGATTTCCGGCTTGGTAACGATAATCGAGTCGAGCACTGCCCAGGCATACAAAAGTTTTTCTTCGATCATCGATTCAAGCACCTTCGCCTGAAAATCTTTGTCGTTCGGGTTCACCCCTTCTCTTTGAGCTTCGATCATCGCTCTTAATTTAACTTCACTCTCTAAGATTACATCGTTGTCAACAATAGCTGCAATCTTCTCGATCACTTCTTGTGCAAAAAGTGTTCCTCCGCCAAAAAGGAGGAGGAACACTAAAAAGGCTTTTTTAAGCATTAATTTTTATCCGTTGGGGATTATTATTTTTCTTTGAAGGCATCCTTCAAATTTTCATAGAAAAAGACAGGTTTGTATTTGGCTTTCAATGCGTTAGTGTAAACTTCTTCAAGCCTTTTCTGTTCCTGTTCGTTATATCCGCTCAAAACTTCCGGTTTGGCTTCTTCGAAAGTTTTCATGCGGCTTTTCTCTTTTTTATTTACCCGGATGATAACGAAACCACCCTCAAAAGGAATTGGTGCGTTAATTTTTCCTTCCTCGTATTTATTGGCTTCTTTGTAAAGATTATTGAAGTTCACATCCTGCAGCGGGTGTTTGCCCATCTTGCCGCGCATGTTACTTCTTTCAGTGTATTGACCGGCAAGTGAATCAAGCTGTTCACCTGCAAGTGCTCTTTGGTAGATCGCCTGAGCCGCCGAATCGCTTCTTACAAAAACTTCGGTGAATTCAATCCTGTCGGGCCAGTTATAACCTGACTTGTGCTCATCATAATACTTGTGCAGCAATACTGAGTCGTTGGGGATTTTATTCCAGACTTCCAATTCCTGTAGTTTGAACACATAAATACCGTTTTTATAATCTTCCATCAGCTGTTTGAAATCAGGGTTTCTTTCCGGAAGATATTTAGCATCTATTTCGAGCACCCTGTCGTTCGCCATTTTAACAGCACCCTGGCTAAGTAGCGCTGCGGTTATCGGAACATTCAAAAACTCGAGCCTCTTGGTCATATTTTCAGTCAACGAATCAAGCGGCCATGACTTATTTTCCATCGAAAAAGCGACGGAATCTTTATATTCATTCCGCCATTCTACATCACGGTATCCTTTGTTAAGGGTCAAAGTATCCTCTGCAAGCGACTCAATCGTAGCAAAAAGCATTTCGTTCTCGGTGTAGTTATATCTGTCGCGTGCTTCCTGCAGA
The DNA here is from genome assembly GCA_008933765.1 of Ignavibacteriaceae bacterium. Classification (GTDB taxonomy): domain Bacteria; phylum Bacteroidota; class Ignavibacteria; order Ignavibacteriales; family Ignavibacteriaceae; genus UTCHB3. The sequence continues at coordinate 177,420 of WBUK01000003.1, forward strand.
AGTTGCGCATACTCGTTGTTATACTTCAACTGACGATAAATCTTCTTAAGATTTTCTTTATCTTCTTCGAACGAGGGATACGGTTTCATTTCAGTTATCATAATGAGGTGTAGCCCATACGCAGTTTTTACGATCCCGGAAACCTCGCCTAATTTCAGATTAAATGCAGCTTCATCAAACTCAGGAACCATCATTCTTCTCTGGAAGAAACCAAGATCGCCGCCCGATTTTTTAGAACCCGGGTCATCCGAATATTCCCTTGCAAGGTCAGCAAAGCTTTCACCCGCTTTTAGTTTTTGGAGAACCGTGTCCATCCGTGCGTATGCGTATGCCGTATCGGTTTCACCTTCCGGCGTCTGATATGAAATTAAGATATGGCTTGCACGAATTTCAGGGATTCTCTTCCGGATATCAGTTACTTTAATTATATGGTAACCGTATCGGGTCGTAACCACTTCAGGATATACTTCGCCGACTTTCAGCGTGTAGATAGCATCTTCAAACTCAGGGATAATTGTGCCTGAAGTGATGTAGTAAATATCACCGCCGTTCTTCGCGCTGAAATCATCAACTGAGTACTCTTCAGCCATTTTCTCGAAACTTTCACCGTTTTTTATCCGTTGAAGAATCGAGTCAAGTTTCTCTTTCGGTTCTTCCGTGTCTAAAGAGTCGGGCCTTAACATAATGTGCGAAACCCGCATTTCAATCTTCCTTCTTTCCCACATTAGTTTAATTGCAGGTTCTATAAGCTCCTTCTCGATTATGTAAGTCTGACCAACTTGTGTGAGGTACTCTGAAAGTTCCCGGTTCAAAGCAGTGTCTTTTTCAAAACCTCTTTCAACACCATCCTGAAGTTTCATCCGAAAATTTGTGTACAAATCAAGGAAAGCTTTCAGTTTTTCCCGGTCATCTTTCTTTGCATTTTCATAACCGCCCACAGTTTTTGCGTAAGCTCTTTCAAAATCACTCAGCGTGATCTCAACCTGCTTATTGCTGCTTGTGGTAAATTCCGATAAGACAGGCCCCCCTGCACCGCCGGAACAGGCGGAAAAAACAAAACCAAAAATCAGTGGGATTAATAAAACCGATGTTTTTTTAAACATTTAATGGCTCCGGATTGTTAATTGATGAACCGATCTTTCCGATCGGGCAACAAAATTGTTAAAAATTGAATTTTTGGCAAATGCAAAAATTCAAAACTTTAATTTTACCCATCTTATCTAACATAATCAAGGATATAATTGATTACCTTGATAACTCCCCCAAGCTACTGCTTTTTAAAACTCCGTGCTGCGTTTAAGGCGTCCAATGCGTTAACCACCCCCCATCCCATTTCATTGTTTGGGTTTAAGGAATTGCCTGCAGTACTTCTTAAAACATCTGCAAGCTGCACCGGCGAGAGCCATGGTTGTTGAGAAAGAAGAAGAACCCCTACTCCTGCCGCCAAAGGACACGAAAAAGAAGTCCCTGAAGCTAAGCTATACCCGCTTTTTGTTAAGGTTCCCGCAACACGCACACCAAACCCTAAAGCCAGAATGTCCGGTTTTATCCTGCCGTCAACAGTGGGCCCCACACTCGAAAAATACGCGATAGAACCATTCTGATCAACTGCACCCACGGCTATAACACTGTCACCATCCGCCGGAGCGCTTAGTGTGTTGTGCAGAGCATTCGGTCCCTCATTTCCTGCAGAAATAAACACTGCAATCCCTTTGCCCACCGCCATATCGGCTGCAATTGTTATGCGTGCGGTGTTACCATCCATATCTTTCCAGGAATAACTGTGGAAAGGCGGGTCGTAATCAAGGTAACCAAGAGAAGAGGTAACCAAATCTACGCCTATGCTGTCAGCCCATTCGATTGCAGAAATCCAGTTATCTTCTTCTAAGGGGGTTTCGCTGTCGGTATTTTCAGTTTTTGCTAACAGGAAAGTAGCGCCGTATGCCGGTCCGATTAAATTACCGGAGCTGTAACCTCCAATTGCTGAAAGAACATTAGTCCCGTGGCTTCCTTCGCCCGCGTCTGTTCCGTCGCTTACATCTGAATCGCCGTTAACAAAATCCCATGCAGCCAGAATATCAATATTTTCGAACGCCTTGTGCTCCAAATTATTGAACCCCGTATCGAAAACGCCCACTAAAACTCCTTTTCCTGTTATCCCAAGGTCGTGAAGTGCAGGCACATTCATCATCTCGTTCTGACGCAAACTTTTACCGTAGTTAAGTGCATGCTCATTTTTTGAGTTTGGCTCATTTTGAAATTGTTTGGTCTCGGGGTCGTCAACCACTTGGTTAGTGTACCTTTTTGAAAAACGCATTACCAAATCAATTTTACTTACAAACGGCAGCCTCTCAATCTCTTTAACCTGCGCCTTAGTAACCTGTACACAAGCCGAGTTTAGCCACTTCGATTTACTCTTTACCACTAACCCAATCGATTCAAGTGATTTGAGATATTCGCCGTAAACCGGAAGATCAGTTGTATTTACTAACTCATCAGCGGGAAGATATTTTTTTCTTCTCTCAAGCGATCTTTTTGAAACTAACTTTTCAGGCGTTTTAAACAACTTCTGCGAACCCTGCCCCTTATCTTTTAGGAATACCCAGCAAGCAATTGAATCCTGATCGGACATCCTGTTAATTACAACTTTCAGGTTTTCAGTTAGTTTAGAAGAGGTGACACTTCCCTGAAAAGAAAAGGTTAATAAGGCAAGAAAGGGTAAAAGAAGGATTTTTTTCATTTTAATCATTTTAACAAACATATTTTAAGCGTGTAAATTTTATCGCCCGCATTCATTACAAGGAGATATACCCCCGCAGCAAGGCGGGTTCCGTCCATCGCTATTTTACTCTCACCAGGCGGAAATGTTCCCTCTGCAACCTGCTGAACTACCTGCCCGGCAGGGTTGTAAAGAGTTAAAATTAAGTGCTTTTCTTCAGGTAATTTGAAACTTATTGTGGTTGAAGGATTAAAAGGATTCGGGTAGTTGCTTAAAATTACGGGCGAATTTGGGTTTAACCCGCTTTCTTCTTTAATACCAACCGGTGCGTAATTAATCGCTGAAAGCGCGTTCGCAATTCCCCAACCCATTAATCGGTCGGGGTTTGAAGCTTGTGAAGCGGTAGTTCTTAAAACTTCGCGGATGTATCCGGGGCTGAGTGTGTCATTTTTTTGCAACATCAAAGCCGCAATTCCTGCTGCAATAGGTCCCGATAAAGAAGTTCCCGAAACATAAGTGTATGAGTTTCTCGCCGGGGGGCTTGCAACAAAAGTGCCGCTTCCCATAGCCATGATATCGGGTTTTATTCTTCCGTCAGCAGTAAGCCCCACACTGCTGAAAGGAGAACGCACGGAATCCTTTGTAACGGAACCGACCGTGATAACTGAAAATCCATCCGCAGGTGCACCGAGTGTGTTATGGTTTGGGTTATTGCCGTTGTTTCCTGCACTGACAAAAACCGTAATACCTTTTGAAACTGCAAGATCAGCAGCGATGGTTATTCTTGCCGTAGAACCGTTCATATCCTGCCAAGTGTAGCTCTGATATGGTTCGTCAAACTCCAGGTAAGAAAGCGAAGTGGAGGTAACATCCACACCGATTGAATCGGACCATTCAGCGGCAGCGATCCAGTTGTCTTCCTCAAGCGGGGTTTCACTCTCAGTATTTTCGGTTTTTGCCAAGAGATAACTTGAGCGATATGCCGTTCCTATCAAAGTCCCCGGCAGATACCCGGCAATTGAAGAAAGCGTCATCGTTCCGTGCGTGCCGACACCCATTCCGTGATCCCCGACATCCGGGTCGTTGTTAACAAAATCCCAGGTTGCAACAATTTTTAACGAATCAAAAACTTCGTGCGCAAGGTTGTTGAAACCCGCATCCATTAAACCGACAAAGACACCGGTGCCGTCGTAACCTAAATCGTGAACCGCCGGAATGTTTTCAACTATCAGTTGCCCGTATGACTCACCATAATCTAACAAGTGATCGTCAGTAGGTGAGGAAGAAAAATTGCGCTTTTCAGATTTGATTATACCGTCATTCTTCTGCCCTGTTGTTGTCGCAATAACTCCTTTAGCAACAAAACTTATTTTTTTAACAAAAGGAAGTGCAGCCAATTTATAAAGCCCCTCGGCACCCGTTTGAACGGTAACCGAATTGAACCATTTCGATTTGCTTATCACGCTAAAACCTTCATTCTGCAAGCCATCCAAATAAGGCTGCCAGATGGGAAGATCCGTAAAGTCAATTTTCCCGCCTCTTTTGGCTCTTCTGTCAATCGAGCGTTTGCTCAGGAAAAGCTCCGGAGTGCTAAGCAACCGGGTGTTTTCACCTTTATCGGTAAAATCGACCCATACCTTCACTACCTCTGCCGGGTTGCCTGAAAGCCAGCCGTTTATTTTCTCTGAAAATTTACCGATTACACTTCCCTGCCCCAAAACTAAAGCAGGAACCAATGTGGCAAAAAGTAGAAAAAACGCAACATAAGTTTTGATTTTCATCTCTACCTTACCTTTGTTCCGTTGTTAACGGACTGATCAATTTCAACCACTTTTAGTCCGCCATCGGGCGTATCAACAGCAAGCATCATTCCGTGAGACTCCAAGCCCATCAACTTTGCAGGCTTCAGATTTGCAACCACGATAACCTTTTTACCGATTAACTCTTCAGGCTCGTAAGCCTTGCCCAAACCGGCAATCACCTGGCGCCTCTCTTTTCCGAACGAAACCTGCACTTTTATCAGTTTTTCACTTTTTTTAACGCGCTCAGCTTCTACGATCTGTGCAACACGAAGGTCGGTTTCAAAAAACTGATCGATTGAAATCGGGTCAATTTTTTCAAAATCTGCCTCTTCCTCTGCTTCGGGTGCGGTTTTTCGCTTCATTTCTTCGATAGTTTCATCCTCAATTTTTCTGAAGAGAATTTCAGGCTGCCCTAAAGATTCACCTTCAACCAAATTGAGCTTACCGGCGTGCAGCCACTCAACCGACCGTTTGCCGAGCATTTTTAAAATTTTCTCGGAGCTTTTCGGCAGAACGGGCATGAACAACAGCCCAAGCGTATAGATCGTCTGCAGGCAAAGGTGAAGTGTTGTTGAGCACTTTTCACGATCGTTTTTCAGTGTTTTCCAAGGTTCAGAATCGTTGAAGTATTTGTTGCCCGCCCTCGCAAGGTTCATAATTTCAAGCGTTGCGTCTTTGAAGCGGTATTCTTCAAAAAGATCGGCTATTTTCTGCGGGTAGCCTTCTAACTGATTCAGCAACTCTTCATCCCGCGTGCTTAGCGTGTAAAGCGCGGGTACCTTTCCCTCAAAATTTTTGTGTATAAATGTGAAGGTTCGGTTCACAAAATTGCCGAGTATATCAGCCAGCTCATTGTTGTGTTTTGCCTGAAAATCTTTCCACGAAAAATCAGTGTCCCGGTATTCCGGCAGATTCATGGTAAGAGTGTATCTGAGGGAATCTGCCTTAAAATGTGAGAGGAAATCGATCACATCAATGCCCCACTTCCTGCTTTTTGAGAACTTTTTCCCTTCGAAATTCAAAAATTCGTTTGCAGGGATGTTCTGCGGCAGAACAAAATTTTCGTCATCTGAGTGGAGGTCGTTCCATGCCATCAGCATCGCCGGAAAGATAAGTGCATGAAAAACAATGTTGTCTTTTCCGATGAAAGCAACATATTTTGTTTCCGGGTCCTGCCAGTAATCGCGCCAGGTTTCCTCCTCACCGCGCTGCTTAAAAAGTTCTTTTGTGGCTGAAATGTAGCCCAAAACCGCCTCGAACCAAACATACAACACCTTGTTTTCGAACCCCGGAATCGGCACTTTAACGCCCCAGTCGAGGTCGCGTGTTATCGCTCTGTCCTGCAGCCCTGCGGAAAACCACCCTTTGCAGTATTGCAGTACATTATCTTTCCAGCCGTATTTTTCATCCATTTCGGCGATGTAGCTTTCCAATCTTTCCTGAAATTTACCGAAAGGGAAAAACCAGTGTGAGGTTTCTTTTAACTCGGGGCGCTGCCCTGAAATTTTGCTTACGGGGTCGATAAGTTCCGAGGGGTCATACAAAGCGCCGCAGTTTTCGCACTCGTCACTTCTTGCGTTTTCGTTCCCGCAGCGAGGGCAGGTGCCCTCAACATATCTGTCCGGGAGGAACATTTGTCGGGAAGTGTCGTAGAATTGCAACGATTTTTTCTCGACTAACAACCCGCTGTTGTAGTAATCTAAGAAAAACTCCGCTGCCGTTTTATGATGAATCGGGTGGCTCGTTCTGCTGTAGATATCGAAACTCATTCCGAATTTTTCGAACGATTGCTTGTTTATTGCGTGATAACGGTCGATTATCACCTCCGGTGATACTTTCTCATTATCCGCCGTTATTGTAATCGGCACGCCGTGTTCGTCGGAACCACAAATGAAAATAATATCCGTTCCCCGAAGCCGTTGGTATCTCACATAGATATCCGCCGGCAGGTATGCACCCGCTAAATGCCCAAGATGGATTGGTCCATTTGCATAAGGAAGTGCAGCAGTAACCAATATCTTATTTTTCGCCAAAATCTTTACCGTAAATTTTTTTTTAAAAGCAATAAATATAGTTAATTTTGGTCAGTTTTTCTTAATCGTGTGAGCTTTGTCAAAATCAATTTACCTTATTTCAATGAGATTCATTAAAGTGCGTTCTTAAGCCGGAATATTTTGCAAAGCAACAGAATTACCGAAAAAACATTATTTTTGCCCCTTTGTTATTGAATGTTATTAAATTGTTTTTCCAATGTCCAAACATCCGAAAATTCCAACCCTTATGCGAAAACTACAATTTCTGTTTCTTTTTTTAATTTTCACCGCCGGGTTCGTTTTTCCGCAACAGGTTGAATTGCTGCCCGGTACCCGGCTGTTCAATATGCTGAAAGCCGCAGATACCGAACCGAAATTTGGGCTTACTTTCGCCCCGGAAGATCGCTCTATGAAAGTGGATGTGGGAAATGCTTACGATGCTGTCTCAATTATCCTCGATTCAGGCTCAGTTATTAACGCCGGAGCCGAGTTTTTCGCTTATGCTAAAGTGGTTGAATATCGTGAGTATCGCCTTCAGGTTGCTGCCATCGATGGGTTTTTCGGCGGCAACATTTCCTGGTTAAAACGCATTGAAGGTACACAACACTTCCAACTTTTGAGGCTCCGGTTCATCCACAGAAGTGCACACTTAGTCGATGGAGCATGGGATGAAAAAACTGATTACTGGAAAGACCGTGAAGCACCCGTTCCGTTTGCCGACGATTTTTTTGAGTTTAACCCTGCCCTGCAACTGAACTACTACGCCGTTGGGCTGAAATTTTACGGCGGGGTTACTTATTCTATTTTAATAAGACCGCAGGATCAAAAGAGAATGGATTTCTCGCTCGGCAGCGAAGTGTTCGTTAACGACCCCCTGTTCCGGGTTCTGAATAATGATGTTAGATTTTGGGCTGCTTATGACCTCAAATTCAGAGGAAGACCGGAATACCAACCTTCGCATTCTTTTATGGCGGGAATTAAATTCGGTGAACCTTATGGGAACGGATTATCGATTTATGCGTCTTATTATGACGGGTTCGATTGGTTTAGTTCGCATTATAAAAACCGGCTGAAAAAATTTGGGCTTGGCTTCTTTATCGACTTCAACCCGTAGTTGTTGTCGGTTTCAACGGGCATCTTCTGCGCCGCGGGAAATCCCGAGGCCCGCTTCAACCCGTAGTTGTTATCGGTTTAATTTTCAGTTTTTATTGTTCTTATTTCAAATTTCCCTTTGAAATCGGGCAATTATTTCTTATTTTGTATCTTAAAGGTTTCCAATCCTAAACAATTTTGATAAATTTTATATTTTATTTCTTAAGATTTTCTAACCTTTAAGCCACTGTAATAAAGTTTTATTTTAACGATTTTATCCGTTGAGAGGAGTTCAGCACGGAAAAAGTAATTGAAGTAACCGGGCTTCACAAAAAATATAAACAGATTCACGCAGTTAACAGCCTTGATCTTAATGTTTACGAAGGCGATGTTTTCGGATTCCTGGGTCCGAACGGCGCAGGCAAAAGCACAACAATTCGAATGCTTCTTTCCTTAATCTTCCCTACTCAAGGGAAAATTAAAATCTTCGGGAAGGAATTGCTGCAAAACCGAAAAGAAATCCTCGCTTCAGTCGGTGCAATTGTGGAAAAACCTGATTTCTACGGCTACATGACCGCTTATAAAAACCTTGATATTCTTTCCCGAATCTCAGGCTTCCCTGCCTCCAAAAAGAAAATTATGGAAACCCTGGAAATGGTAAGGTTGGAAAAAAGGTGGAACTCTAAAGTTAAAACCTTCTCACATGGGATGAAACAGCGCTTAGGCATTGCACAGGCTCTGATTCACGACCCCAAACTGATTATACTCGATGAACCAACCACCGGACTTGACCCGCAAGGTATGAAAGAAGTAAGGGATTTGGTTATTTCATTAAGCAAGGATTTCAAGAAAACAGTTTTCCTTTCTTCGCATATTTTGCATGAAGTTGAACTTATTGCCAACCGCATGGTGATAATCAACAAGGGAAAAACCGTAACCGAAGGAACCGTGCAGGAGTTGCTTAATGCCACCGAAACAAAAGTGGCTATTGAGGTTGACGATACAGAAAAAGCGGCAGCACTTCTGAACGAATCATCTTTTTCGCTTCAATTCGAGCCCCCAACCGGCACAACTCTTCACTTAACGATGATGAAAGAGCAAATTCCCGCTCTGAATCGCCTCTTTGTGGAAAACGGGATCTCCGTCAGTTCAATTGTCCCGACTCGCTCGCTCGAAGAATATTTTCTGAACTTAACCGGCAAGGAGGGGCAATGATCGACTTAGTAAAGATTGAACTTTATAAAATTTTCAGAAAGTGGCGAACATATATTGGGTTCATTGCAATCGCTATTATCGTATCGCTTATTGAAATTTCAATGTTGCTGCAGGGGGAAAACTACCTTAAATTTTTAACAAGGAATTTGGAGGGGCTTTTCGTTTTTGAAGGAAATTTCCTGAACGGTTACCTGATTTCGTACCTCGTTTTGGGTGCATTATTGGTGCATATTCCGTTTCTGATTTCATTGGTTGCGGGCGACCTCCTCGCCGGTGAAGCAACTGCCGGCACTTTCAGGATGTTGCTTACCCGACCCGTCTCACGGGCACAACTTATAACGGCAAAGATAATTGCTGCAACAATTTACACCAATTTGATGATCGCTTTTCTGGCGGTGGTTTCACTCGGGCTTGGCGTACTGTTGTTCGGCACGGGCGAGTTGATAGTTATTAAAGATGTGCTGATAATCTTCCCAAAAGACGATATTCTTTGGCGGTTTTTCGTCGGCTATGGGCTTGCTTCACTCAGCATGATGGTGGTAACTTCGCTTGCATTTTTCTTCTCTTCGCTCGTTGAAAATGCGATAGGGCCCATTGTCAGCACGATGGCGGTCATAATTGTGTTTTACATTTTATCCGCAATAGATGTTGATTTACTGCAGAAGTTACAGCCCTATTTCTTTACTTCTTATATGCACTCGTGGGATGTGGTGTTCAATACCCCTGTTGACACCGAAGAATTGTGGAAAGCAGCCGGCATTCTTTCTTTTCATATTTTCATTTTTCTGGGTATCACTTATTTTATCTTCAGAAAAAAGGATATTACTTCTTAAAGATGATTTTGCAAATGAATTTTCATCAGAGATATTACTTCTTAAAGGTGCTGATGATTAATAATTTTTATGAAAAATTTTTCTTCTTAAGGATGTTACTCTAAGAGAAAATTACTTCTTAATTTAAACGGAAGTGTTGATTATGTTCAAGTTTATAGTAAAAACTGTTTTTTCTTTCACTCTAATTGTTGCGGTTGCGCACTCGCAAACCAATGCCGAGCAGGTGCTGCAAAAAATGCAGCAAAAATTCGATCAGGTAAAGAACTATCAGGTTGATGTGAAAGTTAAAATTGATGTCGATTTTCTAAAAGTACCCGAGAGCGAAGCGACCATCTACTTCAAAGCTCCCGATAAAATTGCGATGAAAACGGGCGATAAATTCGCTTTAATGCCGAAAGAAGGCTTGAATTTTAACCCCGGCAGCCTGCTGAAAGGGAAGTATTCCGGCGTTATGGAAAAAGACGCCAAAATAAACGGGCGAATGAATTACACGGTTAAAGTTATTCCAACAGGAAGTAACAGCGATGTAGTGCTTTCTACTTTCTGGATTGATAAAGAGACTTACTACATCTCCCGTATTGAAACCACAACAAAAACTAACGGCTCGTTCACACTCGATCTTACATACCCTTCAAAATCAGTATATCCGCTCCCCTCTTCGATGGTTTTTAGTTTTGAAGTGGGTATGTTTAACATGCCGAAAGCATTCGGAGGCGGAAAAGGCAAAGAAAAGGGAAAAGGTTCCGGCAATCCGGGAGCTAAAACCCCGGGGAAGGTTTATATTACTTATAAAAATTATAAAGTGAACAAGGGCGTTCCTGACTCAGTTTTTAAAAAGTAGAAAGGCGCAGATTCTCTGAAGGATTGTATCCAACAAAAGGCGTCCTGACTCTGTTTTTAAAAAGTAGAAAGGCGCAAATTCTCTGAAGGATTGTATCCAACAAAAGGCGTCCTGACTCTGTTTTTAAAAAGTAGAAAGGCGCAGATTCTCTGAAGGATTGTATCCAACAAAAGGCGTCCTGACTCTGTTTTTTGGACAGAAAGGCATAAAGTTAACATAATTTTTTCAACGATGTTATGTTTGAAAGAATACCAAGCCATGAAACATCACTTTATAGTTTTTACACTCGGAATTTTGTTCCTCTCATCGTTTTCCGTAAAAGTTTATGCGCAGAACGATTCAATACTCGCAATGCAATACTATGCTCTTGGGATCAACACCTACAACGAACAGAATTATGACTCCTCAATAATCTACTTTGAAAAAACTTTAATTTACGCCAAAAACTACGATTTTGGCGCAGACATCGGGCTTGTACATTTCTATCTTGCGGAAGCATATCAAGTTCTCGGAAATTATGATGAATCACGAAAAAACTATAAAGCAGCAATCAGGATTTTTTCACCAACTGAATTTTACTACGAGCTTGGCTTAGCATTCCGCGGCATTGGCGATCTCGAGAACAAAAACAGCAATTACAAAGACGCAGAAAAATATTACTACAGCGCGCTTGAAGCCTTAGCGCACGACGAGCTTTCGAGTTTGGACGGATACATCTACATCAATCTTGCTAATATCGTACTGAACCGGGGCGACAATTCCGGTGCTAAAGTTCTTTTCAAAAAAGCGGAGGAAATTTGTGACTCTGTAGGGTTTGGACCGGGCTTAGGCGACATTTATTACGGCTACGGGTTGATAGAACTTAACATAAACAATAACCCGGCGGCTGATTCGCTCTTCGATGTTGCACTGAAACTTTTCACAAAATTTAATATTGAAATGGGGGTGGGGAACGCATGGTACGGCAAAGGAGTTGCCGCAATGAATCAGGGAGAAAATAAAAAAGCTCTAAACTATGGGAAAAAAGCTCTAAAAATTTACAAAGCCAACAATTACAGCCAAGGGGTAGTTAATGTTTTGGTGAACCTGGGGCTTATTTCATTAAACACTGCCGATTATGAAACAGCTGAAAATTTCCTAAACGAGGCGATTCCGTGGGCTAAATCTGCTAATTACCTGATTGGATTGGGAAATATTTATAAAGGTTTTGCGTTAATCGCTACAAATCTTGCAGAGCACGAAGTGGCGATAAACCAATATCAACTCGCACTCGAAGCTTATGAAAATGCGGACTATACATTCGGGCTCGCTTCTGTTTACCAAGGGCTGAGCACTATCGCACTGAACAGCGGGGATAACACAAAAGCTGAAGAATTGGCTAAACTTGCTATTCAGTATTATGAAAAAACCGGCTTTATTATCGGTATTGGGCAACTTTACCAGAACTTGGCTTCCGTTTTCCTGAATGCCGGTAATTATCAAAAATCAAGGGAGTATTATAACAAAGCCCTTGTTTATCACAGAAACGGGCAATTTCCGATTGGCGTCGGGGACTGCTTCTACGGGCTTGCGCAATTAGAGATGATTAAAAACGACACCACTTCCGCAAAAAAATTGATCGATTCATCTTTGGTTTATTATAAGCGTGCTGAATATCCGCTCGGCATTGGAAATTCACTCTTTATTTTGGCGAATATCGCACAAACAAGCTCCGATTATATTGCCTGTATTGACTATTTGGAAGGCGCGCTTAACCAATTCGAAACCGTTAACTACCCCTTCGGGATTGGAAGAGTTTGCTATACGCTTGGAACGGTGTTGCATGAACTGGATGAATATGAAGAAGCAGAGCGGCAGTTCAATGCAGCATTAAACCTTTTTAAACTCTCAGATTATAACTATTTTTGTTCCATTACTGCTTTTGGGTTGGCAAATTTGTATCTCGATTGGAAGGAAAAAGAAAAGGAAACGATAAAATATCTCGATTCGGCTATGTATTATCTTGAAAATTTCAGGGCGAACTTGGTGCGGGAAGAGGACCGAACGAACCTCTTCGAGAAATTTTCGGACTATCTGAACCTTTCGGTGTATGCAGCCATTTATTTGGGGGATAACCACTCCGCTTTCAAATTTCTTGAGAATGTGAAAGCCCGCTCGCTCGCGGATATTATGGCGGAGAGATCCGCAAATATCACGGCTAAAGTTGACCCCGAGCTGCTTAAACAGAGAACTATACTCGAAAAACAAATTTCAACTCTGAAAACTCGCCTGAACACTTCTTCTAATTCAGAGGATGATGATATCCGTGAAGAATTGAAAACATTAAACGCCAAATTGGACGACCTGATATTCAAAATCCGAACGGAAAACCCCGATTTTGCTGCATTAGAGTACCCAAAACCAGCAGATGTTAGTAATGTTATGGCGAAACTTGCCGAAGACGAAGTCGCTTTACAGTATAACATTTCAGATTATGGTGCCTGGGTGTTTGTTATTACTAAACATAATTTCGAAGTGGTGCAGTTGGCTAAAAACCCGGATGAAATCCGTGAGCAAACCATGACTTTGCTCGATGGTCTGCGCCGCAACAAATATGATGTGAACAAACCGGCTGATGAACTTGATATTGAAGAAGAAATGTCGTTGGAGGCAAGTGAAAAACTTTATTCACTCCTGATTAAACCGGTTGAAAAAAAGCTGAACAAAAAATCCAAATTGGTAATTATCCCAAATGATGTGCTTAACTTTCTGCCGTTTGAAGCCTTGTATTCCGATTCTTTGTTTTTGATTGAAAGATACCCTGTTAAATATTATCAGTCGGCTACACTTCTTGCATTGATGAGAAGTTCTCTTAAAAAGGAAAGAGCAAAAAATGGCTTTGCCGGCTTCGGTGACCCCGTTTACGACCTCGATAACTACGAAAAAGGTTTGGAAGAGAGGGGTGTTCCGTTGCTAAAAATTGGCAGCACCATAAACTCTGAATTGGCTGCCAATCCTGCGGCTGTGGATACCCTGCTTTCCCGTGCCGGACTTACTCTGTTTCGCCTCCGCGGAACCGGAGAAGAAATTAAAGGCATAGCCGATATTTTCAAAAAGAAGGGAGAACCTGTTAACATTAAATTGCGAACCGAAGCAACCGAGGAAAACGCAAAAGACCCCATTCTTAAAAACTATCGCTTTCTTTCGTTTGCGTGCCACGGAATCGTTTTCCCCGGATTTCAGAGCCTTGCTCTTTGCACCGAGAAAGATTCAGGAAAAAGCACACAGGATGGTTACCTCACCTTTGAAGAAATTCTGGGGCTTGACTGGAACGCAAAACTTGTTGTGCTTTCCGCATGTCAAACCGGAACGGGCGATACGCGCAAAACCGAGGGTGTAATCGGCTTAACCCGTGCAGTTATGTATGCCGGCACAGACGCTGTGTTGGTCAGCCTTTGGTCTGTCTCAGACGCAGGCACCCGTGACCTTATGCTGAAGTTCTTTTCCGATGTGGCGGATAATAAACTTCCCACCGACGAGTGCCTTCGTAATGCCAAGTTAGCGCTGATTAAAAAAGGTGCTGCACCGAATGTTTGGTCACCTTTCATCCTTTTTGGCGAGTGAGCGCTGATTAAAAAAGGTGCCTCGGTAATAGTTTGGGCACCTTTCATACTCTTTGGGGAGAAAGTTTTAGGCCGATAGTGCTTTTTCTGCGGATGTTATGTGCCCAAATAGTCTTCCGTTCATTTTGCTGATAGCCGGCTGACGATCTTTGTACATATCAAACGCAAAACTCACCTACGACTGCAACTGCATCTGCAACACCTACACCGCAGAGCAGCAAACTCACAGTCGAAATAGATGTCAAATTAATAATTCTTTTACAACTCCGATGCTGCGGGGCGGGGCAGCAAACTAACAGTCGTAGTACATGTCAAACTCATAAGGATGAGGACGGATTGCCATCGGTTTCACTTCCTTTTCCATTTTGTAGTTTATCCAGGTATCCACAACATCTTTCGTAAACACATCGCCGCGTGTGAGGTAGTCGTTATCCTCAGCCAAAGCAAGAAGTGCGCCCTGCAGCGAGTCAGGCGTTGATGGAACATCTTTCAGCTCTTCCGGCGGCATATCGTAGATGTCTTTGTCTAACGGGTCACCGGGGTCAATCCGGTTCAAAATTCCGTCAATTCCCGCCATTAGAATTGCCGCAAACCCGAGATAAGGGTTCCCGGAGGGGTCGGGGCATCTGAACTCAACCCGCTTCGCTTTGGGCGACATGTTATACATCGGAATCCTGATAGCGGCGCTCCGGTTTCTTTGCGAGTATGCCAGATTAACAGGCGCCTCAAAACCCGGCACCAAGCGTTTGAAACTGTTGGTGGTTGGGTTCGTGAATGCAAGCACAGACGGAGCGTGCTTCAAAAGCCCACCGATAAAATAGAGCGCCATTTCGCTCAGACCGGCGTAGCCGTTACCTGCAAAAAGTGGTTTGTTGTTCTTCCAGAGGCTTACATGCACATGCATTCCGCTGCCGTTGTCGCCGAAAACAGGTTTTGGCATGTATGTAACAGTTTTGTTGTTTTGTGTTGCGGTGTTTTTTACCACATATTTAAAAAGCAAAAGCTGATCGGCTGCTTTTAACAATGGCTTGAATTTCATGTCAATTTCGCACTGACCGCCGCTCGCCACTTCATGATGCTGTGCTTCAACTTCAATACCGACACTGATAAGGTTCCGCACCATTTCGTTGCGCAAATCCATCAGTTTATCGGTCGGCGGCACGGGAAAATAACCCTCCTTGTAGCGAGTTTTGTAAGCCAGATTGGGGTTTTCTGCCCTCCCGGAGTTCCACCTCCCCTCGATCGAATCCACTTCAAAATAGCTGTAATGGTTGTTAACCTCAAACCGGACATCATCGAAAACGAAAAATTCAGCCTCGGGTCCGAAGAAAGCGGTATCAGCAATTCCTGTTGACTTCAAAAAATCAACCGCTTTGTTCGCAATGTAGCGGGGGCAACGGAGGTATTTTTCACGCGTTGCGGGTTCGTAAACATCGCAAATCAGCGAAATTGTGGGCGCTTTTATGAATGGATCGAAAAACATCGTTGAAGGGTCGGGCAAAATCAGCATATCCGACTCATCAATCCTCTTCCAGCCCCTGAGCGAAGAGCCGTCGAAACCAAACCCGTTCTCAAACGAAGTTTCATTAAATTCCTGTATGGGTATTGTAACATGTTGCCACTGCCCCGGGAAATCCATAAATTTTAAATCTACGAATTCCACATGATTATCTTTCGAAAAAGATAATATCTTTTCGATCTGTTCAGACCTGTCGTTCATTGTTTTTTTCCGTTTTTTGATTGTTAACGATTACAAAATAATTTTATTTGACTTCAAGATAACTACCGATTGATTATGAATTTATCACAAGCTTCTCACGAGTTGATTACAGATTGACCACGAATTAATCACAAGTTAATCATGACTTGCTTTCGAATTGACCATGAATTAATCATAAATTAATCACAGATTAATTGTAGTGGTTTCTTTAAGAGTCGAAAGTACAAAAGAAGTGCGGGTTGAAAGCACACCGGGCCACTGTTGAATCTCTGTGAGCAGGTGCTCAAGTGATTCAGAGTTCCTTACAACGGCTTTTAAGATGTGGCTGCCTTCTCCCAGAATCGAGTGACACTCCATAATATTGGGGTGCGCTAACGATTTTTCCACGAGTAATTCATATCTTGAGGAAGATTCGGAAATCACAGTGATAAAAACCATGATATCGTATCCGAATTTCTTACGGTCTATTTTGGTATAATAACCGGTAATCAGCCCCTTATCTTCCATTTTATTAATTCTGTCGCTGATCGTCGGAATTGAAATCCCGAAAACTTCAGCCAACTGACTTTTGCTCGTTTTTGCATTTTCCT
Organism: Ignavibacteriaceae bacterium; assembly: GCA_008933765.1. Classification (GTDB taxonomy): domain Bacteria; phylum Bacteroidota; class Ignavibacteria; order Ignavibacteriales; family Ignavibacteriaceae; genus UTCHB3. The sequence goes on from WBUK01000003.1 coordinate 193,867, forward strand.
GCAATATATTTAATGTTTTCTTATCTACATCATCAAGGTTATACAGCATTTTTACCTTATTTTTTCAGAATTTTTCATAATTAACCCTTAAATATAAAGATTTCTTGCTAAATACTATGTAAAATTTTAAATTTCTTAATATTTTTTTTATGCTGTGTGATCTCTCGCAAACGGTTTGGTGTTGGAAAATGAGTTACCCACGCATCTGAGCTGACAACTTATCCTTTAAAGCAAGGATTAGTCTTTGACGGAGGTTTTCTGAGAGACAAAATAACCATCTGTTTTTTCAATCAATTGAATTTAATCAGAGATTATGCGTCTTTTATTGAAAACAGAATTAACCCGGGAATGGGAAGCCTTACACGGTTCATCACTCTTGAGGCAATGGATTCATTTTTAAAAAAAAGCTAACTATCTGTTTTTGTCCATTATATTGGAATTAAAGACTGAACAAATTTTTATTCAAAAATTTAATTCAAATTGAGGTGGATTTTGGTGCAAACTATCTTTTACGGGCTTCTTTTAATTTCCGCTCTTCTTTCAATTCCATACGGTGTGAAGGCAACGGCTTCTTTTTTCACCTGCTCGAACAGGTCTAAGTTTTTTTGGAGGCGGGGTTGCACTTTGTGGTTTAAATGGTACTGAATGGCTATGTGGTTAATTGAAACAATATCCGCGCCGATAAGCTCTAAGCGGTATTGAATGTCAGAATCCTCTCCGACGGAGGCGACTTCGTATCGTTCATCGAAACCATTAACGCGCAAAAGATCCTCTTTGTGAAGTGAAAAGTTACACCCCAGAATCCCCCGCTTCTTACGGTTAAAAAATTTCCTGATGCGTTCGTTTTCTGTGTAGAATCCCTTTTCCACATCGAAAGATTTGCCGAAAATCCCGTCAATCACAAGTTTGCCAAAATTCTTTTCCAACCAGCCTGCACTCACTTTTTCGGGTGTGAGGCTCGTACTCAGCTTTCCGGAAAGGTTAACCCGTCTTCCTGCAAGGGCTGCATTTCTTTTCGCTGAACTAACATGCCCCTCAACAAATTTTGAGTGCGGTATGCAGTCACCATCGATGAATATTATATAACCGGCGCGCGCCGACATAATGGCTTTGTTCAGAATTTTGTTTTTTCTGAATCCTTTATCCGGGTGCCAAATATGCAATATCGGGAAGGAAGTGCGGCTGATTATCCGTTCAACTTCTTTCACCACTTCTTCGGGGGAACCATCGTCGGCTATAATTATTTCAAAGTTTTTGGCGCTCTGCCTCTCAAATCCGGCGAGTACAAGCTCCAGGAACTTCAAATTTTTATAAAAAGATATTATAACCGACGACGATAACTTCAAATGCTTAAATTTCCTTTCGTTTCATTTTGAAAAGTTGCCAATGTCCCGACTCTCTTGTTGTCAGCGCGTCGCAATACCCCGCTTTTTCAATAATAACAACACCTATTTCAAATTCATAAGGGCACTTTTGTGTATCAGGTAGCCCATCATTTTAAGTCTAACATAATCTTCGCGATACATCATATAGCCCGGATTCGGCGAGTTAAACGGTCCGGAAGCAGATTCCCTTATCAGAAACCAGGTATAACCGTCTTTTTCGGTTATACCGACGCAGTGGATATCATGGTCATCTGTTGTTTGCCCGTTCATAAACCTGAAAACGCGGGCATCTTCAGTGATGTCTGCCGGTTTGATATCAAAATCGGGCACAATAGCCAAACCTGCAAAGCCGTCAATTCCCGGTTCTGAGACATCGCCAAACAGCGAAACCGTGTATCCCTTCTGAACGGCGCTTTTCAGTGTGCTCATAAACTCATCCAGCGGCAGATTCCAGTAATCTGTATTCCGCCACCAGTTGTCGGGAACATCATAAAGAACCCTCTCGTGGTAAGGTTGGTTTTTAATCGAAAGCACGGGGATGTAATCGTCGGGGTTAAATTTCAGATAATCCTTCATAAACGATTCAGGTGTCCAGGTTTTGCCGTCATATTCAAATTTATCGGGCGGGTCGCCCATATATTTATCCAAAATTCCCATCACATTGTTAACAATAAAGCCTTCGGCAAAAGTGTTGTTTTCTTTCGCTTTGGTCAAAAACGCCTTAAATTCCTCAAAAAGTTTTTGGTGGTCAACAAATTTTTGCCCCGGGAGCATACCGGAATAAGCCGATTTCGGCACAATTCCATATTTTTTGTAATTTTTAACGAGAGCATTCGCTTGGGAGCCTTCACCAATCGCCGAGTTCCCTCTCTCTGCTGCAAATCTTTTCGCTTTCTCGATATACTCCCAGTAAACTGTATAAAGTTCCGAAAGCTCCACTTCTTTGCCGGTGAGCCGTTTTATCTCCGATTCAAAAAATGAAGTGGTGGCAAACGACCAGCAGGTACCCGTTCTCCCCTGCGACTCCGGCTTGTTGTGCCACGCATATTTAAAATCCTGCGGTCCCGAAGGCGCTGAAATGGTGGAAAAATCGGCTTTTGCCATTTGCCACTTCGGTCTTTGATTCTGAGTAGCTTCCCATTCGTTTATACCCTTTTGAATCGTGTCCCAATAACTTGGTCTGTAGCCTTGAAAAATAACTTTTGGTGAGTTATTCTGTGCCTGTGCATAAACAACAAACACAAACACGAACACAACAAAGAGAATTGCTTTTTTCATCTTATTGCCATAATTTGTTTAATATCCTTATTCAAAATACGGAGTAAGCCCCACCCGTGAAAATTAAAAAACTGCCCCCAAAATGGGAAAATTATTGAAGGATCCCTTTAGCGCGGTAATTTCATAACTGTCCCTGAATGTGATAATTTAATAACTGTAACCAACTGTAAGAATTGCCTCCGATAACATTTGAATTCAGGAAATCGGATTTCAGCAAAGCCGGTAGTAATAAAAAATATCCGGTCGAAATAAAATAAAGCCGGTAAAAAAAACAGTTCTTTGCAAAACAAAAAATTCCGTTATAAAATTAAAATAAATCCGGTAAAAAAACCATGCACAAGCAAAAAAAAATGGGAGCCACTCGGCTCCCAAATTAAAGAAGTAACTGAATGTCCGGTTTTCTGAGTTGAAGCGAAATTACCCATTTCCTAAAAAAGAGCAATTTCAGCTATACTCAAAAAAAAAGCAACAAACTACAACCTAAACGAGACACCTCCGGTGAGGAAGCGCCCGGGCATTGTAACACCGCTTTCGAACACACGATATTGGTCAAAAATGTTGTTAGCACGGAAATAGACCTCGGCAGTCCAGGTTGGTGAAGCAAACAGCCACGAAATTCTTGCGTTGAACACGGCAGAACCGGCAATTTCAACTTTACCGCCCGGCACATCTGCGTCATATTCGATCTGTTTTCCGGTCAACTCCGACTCAACCAAAATGCTTAATTCTTTAATCGGCTTTGCTTCAAATGCAATCAAACTAAGGATTTCCGGTTTATTTTCGATCACATCTTCGGTTTCACCGTCGTTTTTGCCTTTTGCACTCAAGTACATGAAGTTACCGTGAAGGTTGAAGTGGCGCGAAAGCTGGAAATCGTAAACGGTTTCGAAACCGACAATTCTTGCGTCAGCTAAGTTCACTCTCATTTTCCTCTTAAGTGGGTCTTCAGATGCAGGCAGTGTTATCTGAACCATCAAATCGGAATAGAGATTGTAGAAACCGGAAAGTTTAACCCGAACACCCGCAGCGTTATAAATGAAACCGACATCCGTCAGTGTTCCTTTTTCAGGCTTCAGATCAGGATTTGGTTTCATTTTACCGAGTGCGCCTGAAAAACCCTCTCTTAAGCTGGCGAAGCGGTTGCGATATGTGAATCCGCCATACACTTCCCAGTTGTTCGAAAGAGTGTAAGAGAGTGAGGCAAATGCTCCGGGTGAGGAAGATTTTGTGTTCTCATATTCCGTGAAAGCACCCGTTTTTCCTTTTATATCCATATCGTAAAGAGCGCCTGCCAAAAGGCTGAAAGCATCTTTCTTGAAAGAATATTCAACACCGGCACTCAAAAGTGATTCCGAAAAATCAAGATCGGAGGTCTGAACGCCATTTTTATCCGAGAGTTTCTCGTTGTGGTTCGAGGTAGAAAAGTTAAACACACCCGTTATAGCATTGGCTTCATCTATACTGTAAGTTGAAGAGAGCCTTCCGCCAAAAGTACGGTCTAAATCTTTCTCAACTTCGTTGATTTTCGAGTAGGTCAGGTCGGTATAAGAATCGATCTGCTGCCCGTAGTTATCGAACCAAAGGACAGCCGTCAGGTCTTGCTTACCGGAAAGCCTGAACTTGGAGTTCGAGGAGATAATTATCCTCTGTTGATCCGGGTATCTCCAATAGCGTGTTTTGCTCGGCTTTTGATCCGTCTCGGGGATAACACCCTTTGAACCTGAATAAAAGTTAACCGACAGCCCCGTTTTTGCGTTATCGCTGATATGCCATTCACCGCGGGTAAACAAAGAGATTCTCTTTTTATCACTGTTGGTGATGTATTTGGCGCTTAAATCCTGGTTTTTCAGGTCGCTCGGTGCACCACCGGGAAGAGTCAAGCCTTTTGAATCCAACCACGAGCCGGCAGCGATAAAGTTAAAGTTGCCTTTTCTATAGTCGTATGTACCGCCGGCGGTGTAAGTTCCGGCATCTGAACCACTGATTGAAATCGAGCCGTTGCTTCCGTCGATTGCCCTTTCATACGAGTTCAGGTTAAGAGCCCCGCCGAGAACATTGGGCCCATAGAGGATCGAGCTTGCGTTCTGGCTCACGGAAATTTCACCAACAGCATCCAGCGGTACGATCGAAATATCGAATCTGCCGTCCCACGGAAGGTTCATCGGCACGCCGTCGAAAAAGTACCCTAAGTGCCTTTCGCCCGCCCCGCGCAGAAACATTAAAGATTCGCCGCGAGAGTTAGTTCTGATTCTTCCGGAAGGCACGAACCTTTCGATTTGAGAAAGATCGGTGGCATCCGATGTGCGCAACTCCTTAAAGTCGATAGTGGTAACTTGTGGAATTGCCAGTTCTTCAATTTTAAAGCCTGTGATGGCAACTTCGCCCAAGTGATAGGTTTTCAGAACAGAGTCCTTTCCGCCTTGAGCATATACCACCACAGCCGCTATTACAAATAATAATGCGGTTTTAATTTTCATTTTTTCTCCATAATTTAAACTGAATTAATGTTTATCAGGAGAATTGTCGGGGAGGGGGCACTAACGGGTCAGACCCGCCTTTGAGAAGTGAAAAATTGTGTTCGAACACCCCGATTAATTCATCGGAGCCGTAGTAATTCAGGTTTGTAATTCCTTCAGCTGCAACAAAAATTGAGATAAGAATTGTAGATGCAGGAGTTGAGATCGGTTTCCCTTCGCGCGCTTTTTTTCCGAACTCTGCAATCAACCGTTCTTCATCTTTATCGTTAATGCAGAAATATTGCAATTTGTCCTCAACTTGCACCATGCGCACCACATCGTACATCTTACCCTGATAAGTAAACTCGTGCGGTTCTATGAAAACGAAACCGGCTTTTTCCTGTTCCGCTTTTTCACGCGGCATAGTGAAAGATTCGAGCCTGTCTTCAGGAATTCCTGCGAAAATTGCCCTTTTAATCTCTCTTTTAATCGCTTTTTGTTTGTAGTAAAAAAGAACCGGTGAACCGAAAAGATTAAAAAACATTGCGCCAAGCAACAATATTTTTACAATTTTAAATTTTCGGTCTGAGACTCTCATTTTCTTTAGAATAGAGCGGGGTCTTCTGTAACTACACTGTTAGTTTTGGTGAATTTAAAATTTGTTCCATTCTTAGAACAGAGCGGGGTCTTCCCCTTCGCCGGGGATATAGTGACATTTCCTGCACCGGGCTTCGTAACTGTCGGCAGCGCCGACTAAAACACGGTCGCCCGAAGCTATTGTTCTCTGTGTTCGCGAAGCGGGGTTGCCGCACACCACGCATATTGCAAGGGTTTTCGTTACAAACTCGGCGATAGCCATTAATTCCGGCATAGGTTCGAAGGGAACGCCGCGATAATCCTGATCCAAACCGGCAACCACCACCCGTTTGCCACTGTTTGCAAGATCTGTGCACACTTTTATCAGATCGTTGCTGAAAAACTGCGCTTCATCAATGCCCACAACCTGTGCGTCACCCACTCGTTCGTAAACCTCTGTGATATTATTGATGTTAACCGACTCAATCGAAAGCTCGCTGTGCGACACAACGGAATCTGCCGAGTAACGGTTATCTATTACCGGTTTAAATACTATCACTTTTTGTTTTGCTATTTTTGCACGGCGCAGCCGGCGGATCAACTCCTCGGTCTTACCGCTAAACATACAGCCTACTACAACCTCTATCCAACCCGATCCCTTCGGTTGCATGTGTGGAAATTCATTCATCATATTTGTTTTATAATGTTCTTATCGGTTCTCTGTTTTTCGTTTTTTCAATATACATCAAAAAATCTTTGTCTTATACGAATATGGTTTTTCACTCTATTAGATAAAAAAACTAAAAATAGATTATAGCCTTATACAACTATAAGTAATAGTTTTATCACTGTACAAAATTTTGAAACTCGTTCTACTATTCTTTTTTGCAGTTGAATCGTTAAGTTGAACTTTACAACTTACACCCATGTGATCAATTGCCGACCAACTCTTTGAAGCGCCACTTTTCCCGAGATATTTAGTTAACCTCACAACGCTTCCGGTGTTAAATTCAAGGGTTCCGGTGTTATCTTTTTTGAGAATAAAATCACACGACTGGTTTTCACCTTTGATATCAAAAAGTACTTTTCCTGTTGAGTTTAGTTTTACGACTATCCTTTCAATATCATAGGAACTCGTACTTTGTGCATACAGCATTATCGCACTAAAGAAGAAAATTAAAATCAACTTTTTCATTACAATACCTATAAATTTTTGGATATGTTTATTTATATTCTCACCCGCCTAAGACATTGATAAAAATTCACCTCAACTGTTCCCCGCCGAAGGAATGGGGTAATAGTTCATCCATCGAAAAAACTTTTATCTCGTTTTTCGAATTTATTAAAACAATTTCAAAATCGTTACCGCAAAATTCAGCCATAAACTGGCGGCAGGCTCCGCAGGGGGTGCAAAAATCGTCCATATCGCCGACAACAGCGATAGCCTTAAATTTCTTTTTGCCGGCGGAAACAGCCTTCACAAAAGCGGTTCTTTCGGCACAAATCGTCAAACCGTACGATGCGTTTTCAACATTTGAGCCGAGCACCACCTCACCATCACCGGTAAGAAGTGCCGCCCCCACCCGAAATTTTGAGTATGGAGAATAACTCCCAAGTTGTGCCTCACGCGCTTTTTGCGCCAATTCGTTGTGATTCATCATTTTACCAATTTTTAATTATTACTACCATTAAGTTATTACTTTTTTCACAACTTATTACCATCATTAAATGATTATTTTCTAATTCAAAAATACCGCTACCGTTAAGTTGATATTTCTGTTGCCAGCTAACCTATACTGCAAAACTATTCATTCCGCGCTAAACCATCCCAACGCCCAAATCCCCCCCAAAAAAAAACACTATTATTGCCAGATAAAATAGGGCGGTACCATCAAAATCATGCCAAGAATGATGAAAATTATCTCAAGCGGAAAAACCCAGACAACCCATTTCTCGTAAGGAATCTTTGCAAGAGTTAAAATTCCCATCGTAACCGCAGAAGTGGGAATAATCATATTCGCGAAACCTTCGCCAAACTGAAAAGCCAGAACAGCCGTCTGACGCGAAACCCCCAAAATATCACTCAAAGGCGCCATAACAGGCATGGTGAGCGCCGCCTGACCCGAACCTGAAGGCACAAAAAACACAATCACCTTCTGAACAAACAACATCACTATCGAAGAGCCAATAGGGTGCAAACCATCCAACGGAGCTGAAAAAGCATGCAAAATTGTGTCTATTATTTTTCCATCCGAAGCAACAATCAACAAAGCACGGGAAAGTGCAACAACAAGCGCAGTTGAAATCATATCTTTTGCTCCGGCAACAAACGACTCGGCTATCTGGTTTGCCGAAAGCCTGCCGACAACTCCCGTTATAATACCCGTAACAAGGAAAACGCCGCAAATTTCTTTAATGTACCACCCGTAATAAAGCACGCCGAACACAACGACAACTATACCCGTAACGAAAGTAAGCAACACCAGCTTATGCTTCGTATCCATTCCGCCAAAATCTTCAAGGTCTGACATTTTCAGGTCTTTTCTCCGCTCCTGGTCAAGTGCAAAAGTGGGGCTTAACTCCGGGTTTTTCTTAATTTTTGCGGCATATCTCATCACCCACCAAATCGCAACTGCAGTGCAGATAACCCAAATAATCAGGCGATATTCAATCCCCGACATAGGCGGCAAGCCGGCAATTCCCTGCGCAACCCCAATCGTGAACGGGTTCATAAATGCCGCCGCAAACCCTGTGGAAGCCGCCACGAAGGGAATAGCAACGCCGGTTACCGTATCGTAGCCAAGCACCAATGCCAACGGAATGAAAATCATAATAAAAGGAATTGTCTCCTCACTCATTCCGAAGGTTGCCCCCGCAAGTGAAAAAATGACCATAAAAATGGGGATCATCGCCATCCGGATAAATTCCGAACTTTTATGAGCCTTTGCGAGCGCCTTAATTCCGGCGTCGATTGCCTCGGTTCTTTGGAACACATAAAATGCGCCGCCGACAAAGAGAATAAAAACAATAATCTGCGAGGCTTCCATAAAGCCCTTGATCGGCGCCATTATAAGGTTTAAGTTAAACTGTGAAGATGGCTCTACTTCTTTGTAAGAACCCGGCTTAACCAGATCTACCATCTGACCGTTTATCTCGGTTTGTACCCGGTCGTATTCACCGGCGGGAACAAACAGTGTGAAAATAGCGGTTATTACCAACAAAACCGATAACAACACTAAGGTGTTAGGAACTTTTACTTTGATTTTCATAAGGCACTTTTTTGATTTGTTGCTTGAAAATTAATATCACCGTTGATGGCGGCGTGCTTCCCGGGCAGGAACACTTCTGTTATTTGTTGCTTGAAAATTAACATGTAATCCGAAAGCATTTAAGTTTCGGTGTCATCACACTTCTGTTATTTGTTGCTTGAAAATTAACCCGAGATTGGTTATTTTATTTTCCTGTTTTTAAAATTATTAAAAGTTGAGCAAAAAATGAAAACATTTGTTACATTTTTACTGCTGACTGTAAAATTTTTTTCACAACCGCTGTATTTCCCCTTAGATACTGTTGCCGCGGATGACAGATTTAACAATCGGCAAACTATGTTGTATGACAGCCAAGGCGCTGTGCATATTGTCTATTCCGGAAACTTAGGCACCAACAGCCCCTCCCGTGAAATTTTTTATGCCACGAACGCGGGTTCAGGCAACTTTGTAACAACTCGTTTAACAAACGATAACTACGACCAAAACTACCCCACTATTTCGATGGATCAGAACGGCAAGATACACATCGGGATGATTGCAAACGACCCGGTTTCAGGGAACTACCAGGTGAAATACACCAACAATATTTCCGGTACATTTTTTGAGCCTGTTTCAATCACTTCCGGTGGTGATAACAAGGCGACGCCGGGGTCAACTGTGGGGCCCGACGGCAAAGTCCACTTTGTTTATTTCACAACCGTCACGGATAAAGTTTACTACCGGTGGTTCGACCCGGCAACCCAAACCCTCTCCCCCGAAACCTACATTGCAGATGGCGCCACTTCCGGCGATTTAGACGCCCAGATTGCCTTCGATAAAAACGGTAAAATGCACATTTTATTTAAAGGCGGCGGCGTGTTCGGGGGACCAATCAGATATTTCAACGATGTTTCCGGTACGCTTCAGGAAGTGGCAACCGGCGTTACGGGGAATGTTAACGCACCCAGATTTGTGTTCGACAGCAACAACAAAGTGCACATCATCTACCGCAACAGTTCAACGAACAGATTAGGTTATATCAACAACACTTCAGGCAATTTTTCATCGCCTGTGTTTTTTACTCCCCCAGGGCAGATGCCGGCAAGTTACTCAAACATTGCGATGGATGCCAACGACAGGATTTATGTAATTTATCAGTCTTCGCAATCCGCATCGGGCAAAGGATTTTTCCTTGTGCACGGTAAAGAGGGCGTTTTTTCCGACACCCTGCGCGTCTATGATATTACGCCGCAATATGTTACACGGAATACCAGCGCAGTTGTTGCGCGCGGAAATGGTGAAGTGGCAATGACATTTTCACCAGCCGGTGTAAGAAACGGCGAGGTTTACTGCGATATTCTCTTTAAAACCGGGCACCTCTTCTCAGAGCCAAACATCGTCCTCAGTGATTCACTTTTAGATTTCGGTACTGTTGTTTTGTTTAATACCCCGAAAAAGGATTTTAAAATCTACAACACCGGGAACGATACACTTCACATTTCAGAGTATGTCTGGTCTTCACAAAACTTTGCAATTCAGCTTGATTACCCCGAAACTATTGCGCCCGGAGATTCTGCAAAAGTTACTTTTATCTACCTCCCTACTGAACCGGGAGTAACGGTTGATACTCTGAAAATCCACTCGGATGATCCCGATGAACCCGTGGTTCAAGTGGTGATGACGGGCACAGCGGTTGAAGCTGAACCGGAGATTTCGCTCTCTAAAGATACACTCTTTTTTATGATGGAACCGAACTATGCTCAGACCGATTCATTTTTTATTAAAAATGTTGGAACCGGCAACTTGGCAGTTGACTCAATTGTCCCAACCGCTCGGCTTGCACAGTATATTTTGAATATTACCGATTCGATACCCCCACTTGCGCCGGGCGACTCGTTCATGGTCTATGTTCACACCCAATTTCCCGTTACAAAGTTTGAAGAAATATTTTTGGATACACTCTTCATCTTTTCGAACGACCCGGTAAATCCGGTTACCAATTTATTTGTCCTTTGGGATGAAGTTTCTTCAGCGAAAGAGCCGGGTGTTGTGAACGATTATTATCTCTCGCAAAACTATCCAAACCCGTTCAACCCGGAGACAAAAATTGATTTTGCGCTCCCGAAAGGGGGAAGTGTAACCTTAGAAGTGTTTAATTCTGTCGGTGAAAAAGTAGCCGTTTTGGTTAACGGCGAATTGCCGGCGGGCAGGTACTCTGTGCTATTTAACGGATCAGCACTCAACGGGGCGGCACTTCCTTCCGGAATTTATTTATACCGTCTGACAGCCGGCGATTTCACGGCAACACGCAAATTTATCCTTCTGAAGTAGTACGGCGAATGATAATTTTTAGTTTTGAGATAGCACATCGAGTGATAATTTTTAGATTTAATACGGTTAATCACAGAATCTCTGCCCCCGGAGAAGACCGAGGCGCATTAAAGTGATTACCTGTGGATCGGAACCGGGTGAGGTTAAATGATTATACTCGGAATTGACCCCGGTACAGTGAAGTGTGGGTATGGCGTAGTTCAGGTGTTGCAAAAAGGGAGGGCGGCTTTGGGTTACGGCATCATTAATGTGCCTGCAAAATTGAAAATGCCCGATAAACTTGCGTATATATACAACGAAATAGAAAATGTGATCAGGCAATACCGTCCCGTTGAGTGTGCGGTTGAAACTGCGTTTTACGGGAAGAATATCCAGTCTGCCTTGAAATTGGGATATGCACGGGGCACTGCAATAATTGCCGCCGTGAGGGGCGGGTTGCACATCTCGGAGTTTTCACCCAAAGAAGTGAAAAAATCGGTTACCGGAAAAGGCGGGGCATCGAAAGAACAGGTGAATTATATGGTTAAAACCTTGCTTAACCTTAACGGCAAAGAGATTCCTTTGGACGCCTCTGATGCGCTGGCGATTGCCTTGTGTGCCTCTTTCAAACCGGAAGATGATAAAAAGCGACCAAACTCGTGGGAGGATTTTATCAGACAAAACCCCGATAAACTGGTTAACTTGTAGTTACTGTTTTTTGATTGTTTTTTATTCTTGCTCTGTGTAAACGGGAATTAGCCCGAAAATAGCAGTTAAAAGTTATACATAGAATTAGTTTTAATTATACAGAATACCGGTTGAAAATTGAACAATAGATTTGCTGCAATTAACATGAAAGCATCTGTTGAAATTTATTGAAAAACCCGCTGAAAACTAAATAATAGAACAGCCGGAATCAGCACGAAAACTTGAACTGAAATTTAAATAAAAGGTCTCCACCCGAAAAGATATGATAGGTTATTTAAAAGGAAAATTGTTGATTAAAAAGCCCACTCGCCTCCTTCTTGATGTGAACGGTGTTGGGTATGAAGTTTCCGTCTCATTGATGACATTTGATAAATTGGGCGATTCTGCTGAAACTGCGCTCTTTATTCACACTCATGTTACTCAGGATGCAATTACTTTATACGGATTCATTGGTGAAGATGAAAGAGAAATGTTCCGGCTTCTTATTTCCGTTTCGGGAATTGGGCCCAAAACAGCGCTTGCGCTTCTTTCGGGTATCAGGGTGGATGAACTCCGTCTTGCCATTGAATCGGGGGATACACACAGAATTAACGCCGCTCCGGGCATCGGCAAAAAAACAGCGGAAAGATTGATCCTCGAGTTAAAATCGAAAGTTGGCGATATTCAAATTGCAACTCCTTCAGGGTTCTCGCAACGCGGCGCACGGGCAGAAGCGCTTACTGCTCTTACAACCCTGGGCTTTAACGCAAAATCTGCGGAGAAAGTTATCGATTCCGTTCTGACCGAAAACCCCGCTTCAACGGTGGAAGAAATCGTAAAACAAGCCCTCAGAAAACTTTCAGGGTAAAGATCAGGTTTAATTCAACCGGTTCATTTAATTGTTGCGCTTACGCTCTGCAGGCTTTCAACCGGGTTTATGCAGGAATATTCCCAAAATTTAAAGAATTGTTGCGCTTACATGATGCAGGTTCTCCACCTGACCGACTAACTTATCTCCGGAATTAACCTTACCGACGCCGGCGGGAGTTCCCGTGAAGATGAGGTCGCCCTCTTCAATAGTCATCATTTTTGATAAATGCGCAACAATCGCTGCCGGTTTGAAGATCATATCGCGTAAGGGTCCGTTTTGTTTAACCTCACCGTTAACATGCAAAATAATCCTGGAATCTAAAGAAATAGGCAGGTTATTTTGAGTAGAACGATTTTCTTTTCCGGAAAAATCTTCGCTCCCTGAGAAACCTTCGCTTCCGGAGAAATTTTCGCTCGCTTTGGAATTTGTTTTCTCTGCAAGGTCTTCCTTAAGCGTAAACTCAGAAACTACAGCTGCGTTATCGAAGCACTTTGCTTTCTCCCACGGGTGTCCCTTATCCTTAAGCAAATCCTGCTGATCGCGCAGCGTCATATCCAAACCGGTTGCATAGCCGATAATAGCTTCTTCCGCTTCAGTCTCCGAAGCATTTTTCAGGTTTTTACCGATCAGAAGCACTAACTCTGTTTCGTAATGCATATTATCGGAATAAGGCGGAATCTCAATTTCAGCCCCCGAAAAAGCCAAGTTCGAGCTTGGTTTCATAAAAAATATCGGAAATTCGGGCACCTCATTCCCTAATTCTTTTGCATGTTCCTCATAATTTCTCCCGACGCACATAACTTTTCCGGGATAAAATGTACCCTTACGGGTTTTAATTTCTATTGTTGACATCGTAACTCCTTGTAAAAAAACTGCGCAAAATCAGCACCCCATCCAACCGCAAAACATAAATCGCTCGGGTCAAACAGGCAACTCCTTACAAAATAATAATAGTGTTAAGCCCCACCCTAAAAGCATTGTTCTCCCGATGATTCAACCGCCAGCCGAACTCAACCTTAACGGGTATAATCAGAGTCGAAACCCCAAAACCTGCTTCGTAAAACGGGTCGGTCAGCCGGTTAACTGCAAAAGGAAGCAAAGCCGCCGTCTCCGGATTTATCTCCGTAAACCCTGCATTAAAAAATGCATTAAACCTGAAATTCAGCTTCTTCAGAAACGAAATCCCAAAAAGCCGCAACGGAAGATTATCCAGATTCTGGTCCACAAAAAGCATCCAACCTCTGTCCCCCAGATACTCACCTAAGCGAACGGTTCTGAACGACTGGTTCTGCGCCGTTGCATTTATGTTTCCGGGCATTGAATATAGCACCTGCAACGGCATACCTCCCTCAGTGGTAAAACCTGTAACCCTCACCATCATCGAGGTTGTCATCGAAGTCCTTAAAAACATTCTGAGCCAACCGTTGTAGCTTTTATAATCAACACCCGATGAAAGGCTCCCCGGTGCAAACCGGTACTCAACCCCACCGGTAATGTGGAACTTACCCCAAAGGCGCATACGGGTTAACCCGTTTTCAATGTAATCTCTCGGATCAACGGTAACGCCGAGTGAAAACTCGTTCAGGCGCATCTCTGTAACGGGTGTATTGTGCCGGTAAACTCTGTCGCCGCGAAAAACTGAAAAATCAGAATTAACCACCGCTGAATTATCCGTGCGGTTTTTAACCCCAAGCCCAACGGTTAAAAAGGGAAACACTTCACCTGAATAATCAAAACTATAGCCGCGAGAATAGTAATAGTCGTTAAAATCCATTTTTGAAATTAAAGTGTTCAGCGTGGTGAACATTTTACCGTATTCGCGGTTGCTTTTGAACAGCACCTCAATCCTGTCGAACGCCGAAAAAGAAAGCAAATGTGTGCGGTATTCACCCAAAGCGTAGGAAACCGTCAGTTCAGGTTTAAACTTCTCATCCGCAAACCCGTAACTTAAATCTAACCTTGAATTAAGTCTTTTGTTAAACAGCCCCGAAGCTGTTACCCTGAAATCTAACGAATTTCCCTCAACCGGGTTGAAATGATACATCGCAAGCGGGGCACTGACCGTAAAATTTTCCCCAAGTGCAATTCTGTCGGAAAGAAGCGTGAATCTCTCCCAAAAACTTTTTGGCTCATTCTGCAACGAGTCGATTCTTTCATAAGCGGTTACTTCCTCAGTTGTGTTCGGTATCCCTTGGTGTGCGCTCCAGAAAAGGGAATCTTTCTCATCAGCATCCGAGAGCACTTTAATAACCGCCCCGCTGAAAATTTCATCTTCCAGCGGAATGTTCACCTCATAGTCGCTCAGTGCAGTGTTAAGATCAATTTCCGCCTTAAAAACATTCAGATAGTTAATTTTTCCCTCAATCAAAAAATCGGTTGGCATATAAAATCCGTGCCCGCCCCTCTCGACGAATTGCTGCTGAAACTTAAGCGTGTCAAAAAAATCGGCCACCGTTCCAACTTTGTTGGCGCCAAGTTCCACTTTTATCAGGTCAAAAGACTTATCCAGAATATAAAGGTTGCCGACAAAGCCCGGGTCAGCGGGGTCGTTTGGCTCTATGTGCACCTTAAACACATTTTTTCTGTCGATTGAAATGGTATCTTTCAGATAGTAGTAATAATAGTCCAGGGCGTCGTTTGCAATGGGACCCGTAAAATTGTTGTTGGCGAAAAAATTCACCTGATCTTCATAGAAGTTGGAAATAAATCTTCCGCCTGTGATAATATTAAAAATTGGAGGAATGTTGGCGGTTTGTTTCCGCCCCAAAATAATCTCTTTATAGTCGGAAGGTGCCCTGAAATAAGATTCAGAAACATTTTCAATAATTCCCGTAATCTTTAAGCCCGCAGTATCTCCGGGTTTATTGCCACCGGTCAGAATGGTGCCGCCTGCAGCAGCTGCACCTCCTGCGCCACCTCCTCCCGTGCCGCTTGTCAGCAAATCTTCTGCAGTTTTAAGGGTTACCTTCGTGTAAGCGCCAAATTTGAAGCTTTTAAGGTATTTTGCTCTCTCATTTTTTCGTTCAATCGCACGGCTTATTATCTCCAAAGCCGGATTAACGCCGGGGAATACCGTAACCTCGTTAAGTTTAACCTGCGAAGGCTCCAAAGCAAAATTCACAAACTTCGTGTTTCCTTTTACCTGCACTTCCAGCGTATCGCTCAAATATCCGACGAACGATGCAATTACTCTGTATAAGCCTGCACGAAGGAGCAGCTCGTAATGCCCGTCTTTGTTGGAAGTGGCGCCTTCGTTAGATTCGATCACGCGAACGGTGCCAAACGGGAGTGCAATCCCCGTAACTTTATCCACTATTGTGCCGCTTACGGAAAATTTCTGACCGAATGTTACGAAACTGTAAAGCACAAATACTAAAAACACAACGGAATTAAACCGCTGACTCAAAATCCTTCCTGAAATAATAACCGTCCGTTTCTTTTTCTTTTTTATACAACATCAATCTATCGATTGCAAAAACCAACCCCGCCGAAAACCAAACCATCGTAATTATTTCGTGATCACCAAAATTGAACTCTGTCAACCCCGAACCAATAAACGATGCAAACCCACCAATAGCACCCATAACCAATGCTCTTTCAAAACTTTTTTCGGGGGTTTTTCTGAATATTTGGCAACTTTTACGAATAATCACCGTAAAAAACGCTACAATCACAATAAACCCAAACCCGCCGAGCGTTGCCAGTATATGAATAAAATTGTTGTGCAGATGCCCCTTTATCTCTTTTTCGTATGGGCGGTTGTATTGCTTAAACAGCACTGCAAGGTCTATATCCCCCACGCCAAAAAACGGGTGATCTTTGAACATCTCCCAACCTATACGCCACATCGAAAGCCGGTTGCGGTTTGAGGGACCTGAAAGATCAAAAAAGCTGAGCACACGGCTCGGTTTTATATCCGTTAGGCAGATATATTTGTCGGAAGCCGTCATCGAAAAAGGATATTTTGCCACTTTCATTCTTTCGCTTAGCAACACTGCTGAATCCCCCTGTAGTACGGCATCATATAGCACCTTATTCACACCAATTAAATAGAGGGAATCTGTCTCCGGTGCAGTGGCGTTCCATGCGATCCCTTTAATATCGATGTTGCTTTTAAGCGGTTTAATTTTGCGTTCAACGGGATCAGCCAGTTGGAAAGCGTTATCGAAATAAAAAAGAGATTTCCCTTCTTTAAATCCAAGAAAAGCCGTTTTCCCCGGAATTTTCACATCGTATGGTATGGTGTCCGTTGGCATTCCAAGGCTGTCCAGTGCAATTGTTGTGTGTGATTCGTTTTCATAAACCAGATCAATCCAATTTGAATCAACTATGATACTGATTCCGCCCACAAATTTCGGAAAGCGCAACGGTTGCCCAATCGATTCGGGCGAGCGGTAAACGGTGATCCCACTGTCGCTATCCACTGCGTACAGCAGCCCGCGGCTGACTGCTAACCTGCCCAGAAAACCGGGCGTGGTAAATTCATTTTCAATTTTAAATCCTGCAGAAGTCGTGTCCAACAACAAAATCCGGTAATCACTCTGGAAGGAAACGAACTTATCGCCCCACTTCACAATTTCGTAAATTGGTGAAGGGGTCTCTAACCGATTAATTAACGAGTCCCCCCGGTAAATCTTCAAACCTTCTGAAAAATCAGAAACGGCAAAATTTTCCCCAAAGGGTTGTGCTTTGTAAGCCAAACCGTCCGTTTTGAAAGAATATTCCAATTTACCGTTCAGCGAATATATTTTAACTTCCGACTCGTTTCCCGCAATAAGCAGAACAATCAAAACGCAAAGAGCACCTAAGCCCAGCAGCAGGTAGTTCCGGTTCAGAATCAACAAAATTATTATACCCAAACCCACCCCTATCCACGCAGTTCTTTTATCAGTTGCCACCAAAGCGATGGTTGAAATTAAGGCAAGCCCCGCCCACAATATTTTCCTTTTATTTTTAGTTTCGTTCAGAAAAAGAGCGGTTAAGTAAACAATGGTGAAAGTGGTTAATTCCCCTGTGGTGATCGGGTGAACCAACACGCTGGGGCCCTCTGCAGTATATTTATAAAGATCGCGTATAAAATACTCAACAGAAAAACCGATATAAAGAAGATCGGATGCCAGCGCAAAAACCAGATAGGTAAAAAAGAAAACCCGCAAATCTTTCCAACTTCGTATTCCGGCTGCAACCGTGTAGATAATCGGAATTAAAATAACCCTTTTGAAACCGAAAAGCAAAGCCTGTTCCCGGTTGGAAGAAAACAACAGAGCCAACACTTCCGCCAAAACGAAAAGAAGCACCCACACCTCAATGCCTGTCCTGTTGAACAACCTCCGTTCACCGCGGAAAAAGGCAACACCAAGAAAAACAAGCGCAGCATAATACCCAAGTTGGTTGAAAAACAGGGCATTTGTTAATGTTGCCGCAAATAGCAGCAGCGAATAAAACGCTATACTTCTGAGTTTTTCTTGTCCGGTCATCTTAAAGTTTAAAGTAAAAAAAACCTGAATGCTTTAATTAAAACATTCAGGTTTCAAAATTAATTAAATGCGGGTTAAAAACTACTTTTTGAAAACGCCCTGAATCACTTTGCCAAAACTTCCGTTCGGCGCCATGATCTTCAGATAGTTTGCAATGGTCGGCGCAATATCAATTATTTCAACAGCGCTGTTGTTTTCGCCCTTGTTCACACCCATTCCGTAGAATATCAGGGGCACATGCGAATCGTATTCGAAAGGCGAACCGTGTGAAGTGCCGGTGTTTCCAAAACCGAGCAGCCAAGCAGGAACAAAGTCTATCCAGCAGTCACCGCCTCTCTTTTTATGATAGCCGAAGAAGAATTTCTTTCTAACAGGGTCGGCGGAATTGCTTGCTTCATCCAAGCTTGAAGAGGGCACCACATCGCGGATTTCAGTGAATTTCATCAACTCCGGTTTTATTATTTCAACCATTTCTTCAGAAGTGGTTTTATATTTTTTCATCAGATCGTAGTTGAAATAGAACTGATAGTTTTGGGCATTAATCACAAAATTTGAGTCGGTACCTGCATTAAAATGGTTATTCAAAGCAGCGTTAGCAGCCTTTGTGTACGCGCTGAAATCGATCAAACCGCAATCGATGTGGTTTTGTCTCAGGAAGCCCGGAATCTCAGCAACGCCGTGATCAGCCGAGAGGAAGAGCACATAGTCACCCTTTGGAAAATGCGACTTAAGAAAATCGAACAAAAGTTTAAGGTCTTTATCTAATTTCACATAGCAGTCAGCAAGTTCAACTGATTGAGGCCCATATCTGTGCCCTACATAATCAGGCGGCGAAAAGCTGAGCGTTAAAATATCAGTAAATTCACCTTTACCGAGGTTCTCACCTTTAATTGCTTCAATTGCAAATTCAGCAGTCATTATATCACCCATCGGGGTGCTGGGTATCAGTTCATAGTCGCCCATTAAACTCTTAATTGTCGGCAGATCGTGCGGAAAGATGGGTTTTTCTTCACCTTTAAAAAGACCTTCAAACTTAGAATCATCGGGCCCACACATCGAATATTTTTCGATCGGGAAAGAAAGTTCCCATTTTTTACTTAGAAGTTCATCGGCTCTTTTAAGGTTATTATAGTTGTTAACCCACGCCGGAAGATCGGTTCTGTAGTAGGTGCTTGTTATCCATTTGCCGGTTGCTCTGTCCAACCAGTAAGCCGCATCAGCAGAACGCCCTGCCGGTAGGATCGAGCTTCTCTCTTTAATGGCAACGCCAATCACTTTAGAGTGAAACGAGTTGGAAATTTTCATTTCATCTGCGATACTGTTAACCAACAACCGTCTCGGTGAAAACTCACCGTTAGCGGGCGTTCCTCCTACTGCAGTAACGGTTTTATCTTCTGCGCAATAAACGGGCTTGTTGGTCTCTCTCTCAAACCAGTTGTTTCCTATAATTCCGTGCATCCAAGGGGTTGTTCCTGTAAAAATGGAAGTGTGGCCCGGTGCTGTGAAGGTTGGAACATAGGTGTAGTGGGTCGAGGTGCAATTGTAACCGTTGTTCACCAATTCTTTGAAGCCTCCATCACCGAAGAGGTCCCAGAAACGATAAATGTAATCGTATCTCATTTGGTCAACCACAATCCCAATCACTAACTTAGGTCTTTCTGCCTGCTGGGCACTGACTGCAAAAGCCAGCGCAGCGGTGAAAACTAATATTTTTTTCATGTTGCTCCGTATGTTTTAAGCAAAATAATCAATTATTCTCTTCTTATCATCGAAAACTTACAAATTTCCGCAATAAATTACTATGTATAAATACGGCTATACTCTTTAAGGAAAAGATTATAAAGGGGTTTTTCAGCCTGTTTTATCATTTTTTTTTGCAGTATTGCTGGCAGATATTCCGATGTTTTTATAATATGGCAGGCAGATTTTCCGGTGTTCCGGTGTTTGCGAAAAGAAGAGGGAGTTCTGCGAAGTGTTTTATGGTATTAACCTGCCTGCAAATTCAAAGCCTTTAAGATGAATAATTGAGAACAATTAACTGTGCCGGGGTGTTGATTGCCCGATTGTCGTCCGAACTTCAAGATGAATAATTGGGGTCAATAAACAACTTCCCGATCTAAAACAGACTACAGTATTAAGAAAAAAGGGGGCAAAGCTCAACACTTTGCCCCCAAAATCTGAACTAATTAACTTAACCTTTAGCGTTAAGCATTAAGGCTGAACATCGTAACTGTAACTATTATCAGTGTAAAAATTCTTCGTGTTTTCATTGTATTCTTCCCAATAAAAACGGGTAATGTATTTTACAGGCGAATTGAAAGAATCCAACACCGATTGAAGTGCTGTAATCGCATAATAGTTGTCCAATGAACGGGGCGCATCCAAAGTGATGAAATAATTCCCGTTTGGCGGAAAGTCATTCAATCTTTGTAAGTAGTTCTCCAATATCAAATCACGGATTGCTGTGTTATCGACAAAATAGTATTTCCACAATTTGTTATCATAAACTTCAATTTCTTTCACTGCTATCTCAGCATTACCCAACCAAATAACTCTGAACTGAATCCGGGGGTCTTCGCTAATATTTGAATCTTCCAAACTGCCCGCAGGCATTAATGTTACCGGCTCAGTAGAAATGCCACTTCTGTTGTAAGGTTTTGCAAATAGTGTTGCATAAGAGTAATCCAAAGATATATTTACAAAATCAGATGCAAGCATCTCTTTAGTTACAATTCTTTCCGCGAGTATTATTTCAGTATCTGTACCTGATAATGCAACTTTTGCTACCGCCTGCACCTTTGCAACTTCATTTCCGGGTCCTGTTTCCCCCAGCTTTTTCAGTTTAAATACTGCAGTGTAATGGATCATTTCCTTTGAAAGATATTTGTTAGTAAAAGCATAATATTTACACTGAGCGTAGTTCGGACCGTCAATAAAAATCTTGTTTATGTTGTTGGTATCCGTACCTGTGGTAGGTTCCTGTGAAGAAGTGGCGGTTCCGAATTTCTGTTTCAGACTTACATCACTGTTTAGAAATGGTATTACATTTTCTCCCGGTATCCACTTTGAATAAAAAGCATTGGAGAAGTAGTAAACCCAGTCTATATTTTCCGGAATCACTGCTCTTTCAGGCACGGGGTTCTTTCCGGCAATAAGATTTGTACTTGTAAAAACAAGGTTCGGCGACTGACCGAATGTGATTACTGCTAATTGCAGCAGAAACAGTTGTATCATGATGAATTTCATTATAAACTCCGTTTTGTGTTACTTATTTATTTAATTGAATAATTAACTTTAACCTGATAAAAAAATAAAGAATTTAATTTGAGAAAATCTCTTTTATTCCAAACCCCATGTTTCATAAACACCATTTTTTTGTAAACACCATTTTCTCAAAGCGGATGAACAGAGGTTTGTATTTACTTCAGCAGCAGCATCTTCCTGACTGAAGTATAAACAGGAACGCCCTCCGGTGATCTTACATCTATCTTGTAGAGGTATATTCCGCTTGCAAGTTCATCTCCGCGGAATACGGTCTCGTGGTAGCCGGCAGGCAACTCCCGATCCTCAAGCACCCTGACCGGTTCGCCCGTTATCGTGTAAACCGTCAGGATTACTCTTCCTGCCGATTTTAACCTGTAGCCTATCACTGTTTCAGGATTAAATGGGTTTGGGTAGTTGTTGAATAACTGATACTCCATAACCACTTCATGACCTTCCTGTGCTACTCCTGCAGGGACTATTCTTATCTCCTCAGATGGTTCTGAAATGTTCCCCTGATTGTCCCGTGACCTAAGGGTCATGAAGTAACTTCCATTAAATTCCGGAATTATCGTTTTGAAACTTGTGTCTGCAGTTATTCCAATAAGCCGTGTGGAATCTGCAGCGAAGCCTTGTACTGTGTCACCATAAATCAGATAATCTTTGAAATCACTCTCATAGTTCTTCTTCCATCTCAGGCTAACTTTATCAGATTCAATCTCCACTGTTATCCCCCGTGGTATAACAGGGGGAAGATCAAGGTAGGTATAACTCGCACCGCTTTGCCCGCCATAAAGCCCGATGTCGCTCCGCGTACCGTCAGGGTCCTGTTTAAGTGTATCACCTGCATTTATCAATGGGGAGAATTTCTGCAGATGATAGTCCTCATCTTCATTGACGAACATGGGGTAATGTATTATGTTCGTTATAGTGTCAATCGGTGCAGTTCCCCCTACTGAGAGCCAATTCCAATGCACGGTGTTATTCCAGAAATCATTAAATCTGATGTGGGATTCACCCTCAAACCCCTTGAACTTACCGCCTGAAATGTAGTTGTTGTAGATATCACGGTAGTCCGAAACACTGTGTGTGTTGATTACTCTTCCAAAATTACCGACATAAACATTGTTGCTCAATGTATCAACACCCAATTCAGACCCAATACAAAACGGTGTGAGCACATCATAATATACTCGACTCATTATCAGATTGTTATGAATATGGGAAGGTCGGTTAAAACTGTAAGTTGTTACCGAGAATCTGTAATGGAGAGAATTATAGGGCATCGCTACGAGGATATTGTTGTAAACATTGGCTTCGCCACTTATCGCAAGGTAGAGCGCATGTTCATAAGCAGAGATGTTGTTGTTAAATACCTCCGCATAGTAACATGATACATCTACCCCAGTCCGGCATGAGTCAATAACTGAATTTGTAAACCGGGCTGTATCAAGATAGGTGAAAGAAGTCGAAAAAAAAGTTGCTGCTAACCCACAGGCAGTGATTTTGACATTATCTACGCGCACACTCTTTCTTCCGTCATAACCTCTAAAACAGAAAACTCCGTAGTTATCGGGTAAAAACATACCCGGACCCGTAATTTTTAGATTTGACAAAGTACATAAATCTTCCATTCGTACACCGAAAACTGAATCTTGCGGTATCTGAATCCAGGTATTCTCCCATCCGGAACCCAACAGCACGACCCCGGGTATGCACCTGACAGACTCAGTAAATATACCATCACCCACCACAATGGTATCACCAAACTCAGAGAAACGCATCGCCGTCATTATACTGTCTGCGGCTGTTGCCCAACTTGTATAAGGGGGGGTACTGCTGCCGGTTTTGCTTACATAACGAGTTTCAGCATTAAGGCTGAACATCATAACTGTAACTATTAGCAGTGTGAAAATTCTTCGTGTTTTCATTGTATTCTCCATTACTTTAAAAGCAGGATTTTTTAATAGTTGCATATTTTCCAAATGTGAGTCTGAATATATATACTCCATTAGAAAGTTTACTGCCATCTATCTCTAACCGATGGCTACCGGCAATATGAACAATAGTGTTTTTATACTTTTCATTTTAACCTCACGATTAATTTGATGTTTTTTTTGATGATGAATTCAGTTTTTAACCGGTAAGCAAAATAGTACTACAACCTGCTATATTTTGCTTTGGTGCACTTTTTCAGGCGGTAGAAGAGACAAGCGAATTGGCTTTACCTCTTATATTACCTTTAAAAGGATAATTCTTTACTGCTTAAAGAGAAATGTTACTCTTTTTTTTTAATATTAGGTTTGTTTCCGGTCACTCCAAAAATATTACAGATACTTGGGTGGAATGTAAACATAATATTAATAAAAAAAAGTTTAAATTTTTTTTTCAAAATATAATGGACTACATGCTGTTTTCCTGCATCCTTTTCACCGTATGGTATCTTACAATTCAACCAAAAGTCGTGTGGATAAAAACAATGTAGTCACCACAGGTTTTACAGGAGAATATCTTACAATTTAATCCTTTATCCTTGACCATAACACATTGTTTAAATAGGATAAGGCAAAAAGCGTGCCCGGAAGAATCCTGTGTTTTTTTCGCCTAATACTTGTTTCCGGAATGCTTATTTCTCAAGATTTAGAATAAACCGAAAAAGTATTACCATTTGGAGGAATTAATATAATTAATTAAAAATAAAAAAAGAGACTGTATGATAATTTGAATCAATACAGCCTCTTCTTAAAAAAGTGTGTTGTGGGTGTTTAAATCAAGTGCTCTACGGCATAGTAAGGGTGTAATAAGTGCTCGTCTTCTTCGGTGCCATAGCAGTGGCTGCATTTCTCCACTTTGAAAATGAATTTCTCCTCTCTCTCAGTAGCAGCGATCAAATTAAGGACGGTCTTACAACTGGCACATTGAATGATATGGTATCTGTGCAGCTTATCCTGACACTCGGGGCACAAGTAACCCAATTCTTCATCCGGATTCTCAGAAGAAAGGACGAAGAAATTCCCACACTTAACATTGTTACACTTGGCAAAATGTTGGGATGATGTAACTTTTTTGGCGATATCTCCTCCGGGTTTTTTGGGTAGTGCAACTTAAGATT
>WBUK01000004.1 GCA_008933765.1 Ignavibacteriaceae bacterium
CTCTCTGAGAATGATGACTTTTTGCTCGGGGGTGAATCTCTTTTTCGTTTGCATGAAAGGAATCTCCTTTTTTATTATTTTACATTAAATAAATTTACGAAATTCCATTTCCACTTGAAGCATTACAAGATATACCAACTTTGCACGTTGTTTTTTTTAAAAGTTGCCAATTGAAACATATTTTAAATTATAAGAGACTATTCATAGGAAATTTTCAGGTTTGTTATAATAGAGATTGGTTAAGCTAATAATATTATTCGTTAACTTATCAACCGTAAGATTATTCTGCATAAAAAACAAGGTTTTAATGTTGCATCTTCAAAACCTGCCAAACGGGTTTAGATTCTGCCTGCCTTTCCGGATTTTGAAATGGAAAATGAATTACAGGTCAGGTTTTAAATAACTAAAATCAATAGCTAAAATCAATAACTAAAACCAAGAAGAGGGATTAAGGTTCTGCCTGCCTTTCCGGATTGCAAAATCAAAAATGAATTACATACTAAGATACCGATAACTAAAACCAACCGGAGGGATTTAGATTCTGCCTGCCCACCAAATTTTGAAATGGAAAATGAATTACAGGTCAGGTTTTAAATAACTAAAATCAATAACTAAAACCAGCAGCTAAAACCAAGAGGAGGGATTAAGGTTCTGCCTGCCTTTCCAGATTTCGAAATGGAAGATAAAGCCTTCGATGCTTCTGCCGACGGTGCCTATAACAGAACCACCACCTACACGGCTGCCTTCCCGAACCGATATTGTGCCAAGATGTCCGTAAACAGTTCTGTACCCTTCGGTGTGGGTGATGATTACAACGCTTCCATAACCGGGAAGCCACTCGATTGCAGATACCACCCCATCAGCTACACATCTGACAGGCTGTGCACCCTCAACCTGAAAATCAATCCCGTAATTAACCGTAACTGTGTTTAATTCCTCGTTTTTGTTCTCGCCGTAGCCTCTGAACACTTTCGCTGAAACAACCGGTTTTTTCAGGTTTCCTTTCAAAGATGAAAATGACTTGCCCGAAACTGTGGTTTCTTCATAATCTTCCACGGGCGAGCCGCCGATAACCTCTTCATCTTTTTCAATTGTTTCATCCGCCCCCCTGCTTTTGCCGGAAGTGGCAGGTGTTCCGGATTCCTTACTTTCTTTCCACCCTCCGCTTTCTTTCGACCCAACGCCCCCCTTGCCGCTTTTGTTTTCGGCTACCTGATCGGAAGATTTAGGTTTTGGCGTTGTTTTAACCGGTGGTTTCGTTTTTGTTTTTGTCGGCTGTTTCTTTTCTTTGTTCTTTTTGCTGCTTTCTTCCTTTGCGACCAACTTATCGATTATCGAGCCGATTTTTTTCTCGGATTGCTGCTTTGCTTCAAGCTGTTTTTTAAGTGCCTCTTTGTTTTTACCGATATTTTTCAGCGCATCTTTTTGCTCGTCCAAGCCGGCAACCAAGGCTGATTCTTCATTTTTTTTCTGCGCAAGAATGTTCGCTTTTGCCTCTTTCTCAGCCTGAAGTGTCGCTTTTGCCACTTCTAATTTTTCTACAGCCGACTGATAATCACCCAAAACCTGCTCACCTTTATCGGTAAAAATCTTAAAATACCGATAGCGCGTAAGTGCTTCATCAAAGGAGGAAGAGTTTATGATATAAAGCCACTTATTTTTTATCAACCCCTTGTAGGTTGCAACAACAAAGCGTGCGTAAAATTCGCGAAGATCGGAAATTTTGCGATTTAAGGAAGAGATTTCGGTTTCAAGTTGGGAGATCTGCTTAGTTTTGTTCTCAGCCTCTGCAGTCAAACCGTTAACTAACTGGTTCAGCAGATAGACCTGTTTATTCAATTTTTCGATTAATTCCCAGGTTTTTTTTTCTTCTTTAGAGGCTTTGCTGATTTCATCTTTAAGCGTCTGAATCTCTTTTTTGATTGCCGCCAGTTCGTTTTGCTTCTTTTTTATATCCCCCTGCTGGTTGTGCCCCTCGAAACTAAGCAACAAGAAAACGGCAAGAAGTATCGCCACCCAACGGTGAAAAACCTGAAAATTATTCCGTAGCGTGGTACTGAAAATCAAACGCAAAGGGCTTATCACTCGCTCAATACTCAATCAGCGTGGCATCCGAAGGTGGTGAAAACTCAATCACAGGTTCTGTGTTAATTTCAAGCGATTCGTAATTAAGTTTAAGCGATTGGTTCAACCTTGGAGACCGCACTTCTATCATGCGGGGAAGCATAATCGTTCCAAATTTCTTGAAATCTGAATATTTCGCATCCAGCAATACCTCACCTTTTTTACCTTTAATGGTGTATTGCTCTAAGTTAAGCCCATCGAGCTTTATCTTATACGAAACCACATTTCCTGATACTGAATCGGCATAAGAAAGATAAAAATAGCCTTTTTCGAACCGAAATTCGGTCGGTTCAATATACAAACGGGATGTCAGATTCACCATCCCGGCGAAAGCGTCCTTAAGGTCTTCAAAAGCCAGATCAACCTTAAAAATGTTCTGAAGCGCTACATCATCAACACTTCCGGTGTAAAGAGTGTTGTTAAGCGATTCGTAAAACCGGAAATCTTTCTCGGTAACCAGTACATTCGCCAGTTCGATGCCAAAGGGCCCGTAAACATTCACATTAAGCGAGTCGGGGCGCTTAATAATTGACTGGAAAAAGGCTGAATTATCGATTTCCGGCGTTCTGACGAACATCTCACCTTTACCGGTGAGCGAACGCACCTTCATCCTGTTTGCTTCTAATTTTTTTACCAATCTTTCCGGTTTAATGCTACCGTCAATTATTTCGGTATCGTCTTCCATAGATTCGGTTGAAGTGGCACAACCCTGCCACGAAAAAGTTAATGGAAGAGCAATCATCATAAGAAACAATAATTTTTTCAAATCTCGCCTCTGTCGATCTTTCTTTTAATGTTATCGTTGTTAATGTTAAATTCCAATGCTTTCCGCCAAAAAGCAACAGCGTCATCCCGGAAGCCCAACCGGAACATCACATCGCCGTAATGGTCGAGCAGTTCATAGTTGTTTCCGTCCATCGTAAGAGCTTTTTCTAAATAAACTTTTGCTGTATCGTAGTTCCCAAGTTGAAACTGCACCCAGCCGTAAGTATCCAGATAAGAAGGGCTTTCGGGGTTAGAAGCAAGTGCAATTTTCGCCAGTTCCAGCGCTTCCTGCAGCCGGATACCCCGTTTTGTAAGCGAATAAGCAAAATTGTTTGCCGCAAGGGCATCGTTTGGTTTCAGTTTAAGTGTTTCAGTGTAAAGGCTGTCACTTTTCGCCTGATTTCCTGCCCCGTCATAAACAATAGCAAGCGAACTCATCAGATCTGTGTTTGTGGGGTCAAGCTCAAGCGCCGTTTCGTAAGTTTCGATTGCATCGTTATCCTTTTTCAGGCGTGAAAGTGTATAGGCAAACGCCGACCATGCGTTCACTTCGTTCGGTTCAAGAATTGTAGCCTGCCGTAGGTAGGGTTCGGAATCGGAATAATCCCCCTTCAGAGTATAAGAAAGCCCAAGAATAAAATTGAGCATATAATCATCGGGGAAGCTCTGCAGCCCCGATTTAAGCACAAAAATCGCCTCGGGATACTTTTTTGAGTCGTATAATACCCCGCCAATACGCTGCCAAAGCTGAAGATAAAGGTACGAATCTTCCTGAACCTCATTAAACCGCCGCCTTGCAGCCAGTGAATCACCCTGCAGAATGGCAATCGCACCTTTGTAGAAATTGGTTATCCAACTAACCGTGTCCGTTTCAATGATCGAAAAAACGGTGTCTGCAACTTTGAGAAGTTCCGGGTCGTTTACAGCTTGCTCAAAATAAACAATCCCGATGTTAAGTTTAAGTTCTGTATCGATCTCCGGATCGTTCACCATTTTGAGGTATGCTTCAGCGGCGTTCAGATAATCGTTCTGCAGAACAAAGACGCGCGCTTTAGCTTCAAGCATCGATTGGTAATCGGGATAAATTTGCAGCACTGAATTTATGTGCACCAAGGCTTTGTCGTATTGTTTCAGCGAAATGTAATAGTTAACCAACACTTCCCTAATAGTGAAATCAGAAGGATTAAAGTGAAGATACTCCTCCAAAATTTCCGTAGCTTTCGCTTTGTTGCCCGTTTTGTCGTAAAGTTCAGCCAGCCTGATGTAGGTGTTCCAGTCCTCAGGTTCGTCATCCAGCATTTTTTCATAAATTTTAATTGCCGAAAGAGGTTTCCGTCCCTCGTAAAGGTTTGCTAAACGGTAAAGGCTGTAGTAATCATCGGGATATTTTTCAATCAGGCTCTTCATTACTGCTTCGGCGGAGTCCGGCTGCCTTCCCTGAGTGTAAATATCCGAAAGAAGATAGTAGTACTCTTTCTCTGAGGGGTCTTTCGCAACGGCAGAGCGGGCATATTGAAGTGCAGGGAACAATTTACCGAGCAGCGAATAATTCTTTGCCAACTCGTAACTTATTCCCGCTGCAGAGTCTATCTCATAAGCCTTCAAAAATGAATTGACAGCGAGATAATATTCCCCCTTATCCTCCATTTCCACACCGGTTAAAAAGAAATCCATAGCATCACGCTTAAAAACGGAGTATATCGGGTCAACAGATCTGCCCGATTCTTCCTTTTGTTTAACGGTCTGAACCGAAGTACACCCCGCCAGTAATGTAGTCAGGGCAAAAAATACGGTTACGATTGATGCTTTATTTTTGAATTTCATATTCTGTGCTTACGGCAAAAATTTCGTTTTTGTTCCAACTGTGCAAATTCGTGAAATAATTTGGGAATAAAAGTCCAAAAAATTGTAGTTTTAAATTTAAGCATTCTTGAGTGTAATTCATCTTTTTACATATTTTTGTGTTACCGTTTGATATAATCTTTTGCAAAGTACAGCACGCAAAGTGCAGAATGGTTTTTTGCACAAAATTTTTGTGTTACCGTTTGCTGTATTCTCTTGCAAAGTGAGAAAAAACTGACGGAGATCTATTTTATGAGAACAAAAATGACAATAACTGCGGCAATTTTCGTTTTTTTGGGCATTCTGCTGATTACTTTTTTATCCCATGCTTACCTTTTTTCAATTTACGAAGTAACGATCAGTGAGGTGCCCAAAGAATTAGCAGTTGGTGATACTGTAACGATAACAGTTACCCCGATCAACGCACTTGGTTTTAAACCGCCGTTTCGTTCTTGCCCTTTTGAAGTGTCGGTTATTAAAGGGGATAAATTGCTCCAAAAAATTGAACCCGGCAAATATTTGGCAACATCTCCCGGAGAGGTTGAGTTACTTATAAAACCAAAATATGCGCTGAAACCTTCCCCTGTTAGCTTTTTGATCAGATAACTGATCTCTCTTGAAACGGGATTTCTTCTTTCAATTTTTCTTTAATTAAAGTAAATAATGCCAAAATTTCGTTATTTAATCAAAAATCGTTAAGTTTTTTGTAAATTAGCAGAAAAGAAAAAATTGAAAATTGCCCCATGAAAAAGTCTTTAACCTTTTTATTCCTTCTTCTGCTTAACATTCCTGTTCTTCCACAAATTCTCGCCGGTGAGAAGCTCGATTTTGAGCCGAGATTTCTGATTGATATGCCTACCTCCGGCGTTCTGAAAAAGGGATATGTAAGCGTGGGGTCCGATCTTATGCCCGGTGGTGTTCTGCTTACAAGGTTAGATGTTGGGGTTTTTGATAACTTGAGTTTTGGTATCTCGTACGGCGGCGAAAATATTATCGGCACCGGTGATGTTACATGGTACAAATATCCCGGCGTAAATATCAGGTTTAAAATAATTGAAGAAAGCCTGACGCTTCCTTCGATAACCGTAGGTGCGGATTTGCAGGGGAAAGGGCGATATTTTTCCGATGAGAAACGATATGAAATAAAATCACCCGGTTTGTTTGCTGCCGTAAGCAAGAACTACAGGCTTTTAGGCTACATGAGTATCCACGGCGCCATTTCATATTCGTTTGAACAAAAAGACGGCGATAACTTTGCGAATTTAGCCGTCGGGGTTGAAAAAACGATTGGGTCAAGCGTTTCGGTGCTTCTTGAATATAATTTTGCGTTTAATGATAACAGCAACGAAGTTTTTGGAAAAGGAAACGGATACCTTCACGCCGGGGTTCGGTGGGCGGTTGCTGAAGGTTTCTCGCTTGGTTTCGATTTTCGCGATCTGCTGAATAATAAGAAATGGTCACCAAACACCGCGGATAGAGGCATTAAGTTCGAGTTTGTTAAGAAAATCCTTTAACAAATAGTGTAAACAGTACTTTGTGATTGATGTTTTGTAAAGGGTGCCTTGTGATTAGTGCTTTGTAAGGGGTGCCTTATGATTGTGCTTTGTAAAGGGTGCCTTGTGATTAGTGCTTTGTGATTGAAGAAAAGAAGCCGACTATTACTGAGGAAGTAAAAGCCGGCTTTTTTTAATTAATCAACATTTTCACTCAGATAATTTAAATGATTTTCTCTGTTGATCAAATGGAGATCACTTCCGGGATATGAGGATAAAAATGCTTTACCACCACCTCGAATTTTTGCGTTGGCGCCGTATTTAATCTCAAAGCCCTCGAGTTTTCCGTTCATTTCCTCAATATAGTCAACTTCGCTGCCTGATCTTGTACGCCAAAAGTATTTGTTTGGGTATCTTCCCATGTTCTGATTGTACTTGATCCTCTCGGAAATCACGAAGTTCTCCCAAAGCTGACCAATATCGCTTCTTAGTTCGAGCGGTTTAAAGTTTGAAATTAATGCGTTTCTGATTCCATTGTCGTAGAAATAGATTTTCTTCATCTTTGAAATCTCTTTCCGCTGGTTGCCGGTCAGAGCACCAAGCCCAAAGATTATGAAAGTACTCTCTAAGAGACTTATATATCTGCTGATGGTTCCTCTATCGGCACCAATTAGAGATGACAGTTCGTTTATAGACACTTCACCTCCAACCTGCAATGCGAGTACTCTGAGCAGTTTTTCAATTATATCAGTCCTTCTGATATCCTGAAATGTAAAAATGTCTTTATACATATAAGAGGATGTCAAAAATATCAACAGTTGCTCCCTGTCCTGAGATGAATTTACGATGTCGGGATAATGACCATAAATCAACAGGTCGCTGAATAATCTGTTGTACTCTAAATACCCTGTATCACTTAGAATCTCACCGGTTGAAAGAGGATAAAGCTTATAAGAGAAATATCTTCCGGTTAATGGTTCGGAAATCTTATTTGAAAGGTCGAATGAAGATGAACCGGTTGCTACAATTTGATAGTTACCTCCCATCTCATACATGATTTTCAAAGTCAATCCAATATTCAACACTCTTTGAGCTTCATCAATAAACACAACTCTTGCGTTACCAATTAATCTCTTAAGAGCAGAAGAGGTCGCATTCTCCAACTGAGCACGAACATCAGGCTCGTCACAGTTTAGCCAGATAGAATTTTTGTACTTTTTCTGAACCTCACGCAGCAGAGTCGTTTTTCCTGTCTGACGAGCACCGTAGATGATGATCAATTTACCTTTGAACATCCTTTCTAATATCTTGGACAGAATCGCTCTTTTTATCATAAATTTTCTCTTTTTATCACTGTAAATATAACATTTTGCGGTTATAACCACAATTTAACAGGTGATTTTGTGGTTATATCCACAATTTAACAGGTGATTTTGCGGTTACAACCGCGATTTAACAGGTGATTTTGTGGTTATATCCACAATTTAATAGGAGACGAGTGAAAAAAACTCAAGACTTAACGGAAAGTAATATAAAAGGGAAATCAAAGGTTAGTAATTTTGGTTTTGGAGTAGAAAAAGAAAGGGAAAAAATGAAAACTCATAATTCGCCCATAGAAAAAACCTACTTCAATCACCAAACAAAAGAGCAAAGCTTTTGTTAAAGCATTTTTAGCTACATCCGGTTAAAAATTTTAGCTTTACCCGGACAAAAACACTTAATTAACTCAGGCAAAAGGGAAGTCCCCCATTTTAATGAGGTGCCTTCAACCCTCACCCAGAAGAAAATCATCAATTGCTCGTGCGGCTTTGCGCCCTGCGCCCATTGCAAGAATAACAGTAGCGCCTCCTGTAACGATGTCACCACCGGCGAAAACGCCTTTCTTCGAGGTTTTCATCGTTTCCGGTTCAACAATAATATTGCCCCACTTGTTAAACTGCAGTTCAGGGGTAGTTTTTTGGATAATCGGGTTTGAGCCATTACCGATTGCAATAACTGCCATATCGATCGGCATAACATATTCAGAACCTTCAACCGGAACCGGTCTTCTTCTGCCGGAAGCATCGGGTTCACCAAGTTCCATCTTCTGAAGTTTCACACCATGAAGCCACCCGGCATCATCTCCGAGGAACTCCAACGGATTGGTAAGCATAACAAACTGAATTCCCTCAGCTTTTGCGTGGTGCACTTCTTCAACCCTTGCGGGCATTTCCACTTCACTTCTTCTGTAAACTATGCTTGCCGTGGCGGCACCCAATCTTTTCGCAGTGCGGACGGCATCCATCGCAGTGTTACCGCCTCCAAAAACGGCTACATTCTTACCGCGAACATCGAAAACCGGGGTGTCATATTCCGGAAATTTGTAAGCTTTCATCAGATTAACGCGGGTTAAAAACTCGTTAGCCGAATAGACCCCGTTGTGGTTTTCACCCGGAATATTCATAAAATAAGGAAGCCCTGCCCCAACGCCGATAAAAACAGCGTCATAACCTTCAACCGTCATCAGTTCATCAATCGTATCCGTAAAACCGATTACGCTGTTGGTTCTGAACTCAACCCCCAATTTTTCGAGCGCCTCCACTTCAGCGCGCACGATCTCTTTAGGCAAACGAAACTCGGGAATGCCGTAAACAAGCACACCACCCAGTTCGTGAAGCGCTTCAAAAACAGTAACAGAGTGCCCCTTCTGCACAAGCTCACCCGCACAGCTCAATCCGGAAGGACCTGAACCAATAATGGCGACTTTTTTACCTGTGGGTGGTTTCACTTCAACCGTTCTTATCCCAACGGTAGCCCGTTCATAATCAGCTACAAATCGTTCCAACCTGCCAATGGCAACCGGTTCGCCTTTCACGCCGGTAACGCACGCTGCTTCACATTGTTGCTCTTGCGGGCACACCCTACCGCAAACAGCCGGAAGCACATTATCTTCCTTAATCTTTGCAGCAGCCCCAAGGTAGTCACCTTCGGCTACTAATTTAATAAAATCTTTAATCTGAACCCCTACCGGGCACCCTTCAACACACTTAGGCTTAGGGCATTGTATGCAGCGTTCTGCTTCCAAGCGGGCAAGCTCTTCAGTAAACCCAAGATTCACTTCCAAAAAATTTCTGTTGCGCTCAAACGGATTTTGTTCCGGCATCGGTTGGCGCGGTATTTTCATCCTCTCTTTGTTGCTTAACTCTGCCATTGTCTCTTAAATCCCAAGGTTAAATTTCCTCTTTTAATGCCTCGGCGTACATTTTATCGAGACTGCAAATGTGCCTCTCAAGTGCGTCGTGCTCTTCATTTCTGTAGGTGTTGTTTCGTTTCATCAAGAGCCGGAAGTCAACCTCGTGTGCGTCGAACTCAGGTCCATCCACACAAACAAAAACAGTTTTACCCCCAACAACGGCTCTGCATCCGCCGCACATCCCGGTTCCGTCAACCATAACCGGGTTCAGACTGACAACGGTTTTAATCCCATATTTTCGTGTAACTTCCGCCACGGCGTTCATCATTGGAATCGGTCCAATCGCCAGAACAAAGTCAATCTTTCTGCCGGAATCAATCAGCTCCTGAAGTTGCCCTGTGACGAACCCATGGTAACCGTAGCTGCCGTCATCGGTAGTTACATAAACTTCATCGCAAATTTCGTTCATTTCATCTTCAAGGATAACATGTTCTTTCGTTTTTCCGCCGATAATTGAAATGGTGTGATTCCCTGCGTCTTTCAGCGCTTTTGCAGTTGGGAAGGCGATTGCAGTCCCCACCCCGCCGCCAATGCTGACAGCAGTTCCAAATTTTTCTATATGTGATGGTAAGCCGAGGGGTCCGACAACATCAAGGAAGAAGTCGTCAGTTTGAAGTGTGTTAATTTCTTTGGTGGTTTTACCAATTCCCTGAACAATAATCGTTATTGTGCCCCTGTCAATCGACGAGTCGGCGATCGTCAGGGGTATCCTCTCTCCTTTGGCGGATATCCTTACAATAACGAACTGCCCTGCCTTTCTTTTGGCGGCAATTTTTGGAGCGAGAATCTCGAACCTCTTGATTTCAGGCGCAAGAAACTCAGCTTTAACTATGCGAAACATATAATTCCCGTTATTAATGGTGAACAGACTGAAACGACCTCTTAATTCGAACCGTTTTCGGGAGATTTTCTTTTTTCACCTTTGCTTTAGTCCCCCTGAACTTGATCAATAAATAATAGAAACCGATCACAATTGCAGCAGACCCAAAAGCAAAAGCCTCTTTACCCGCTACATCTTCGAGCAAGTAAATAATAATTCCAATTACAAATATAAATAAAAACAACGGTAAACCGTACACCATAAATACGGCTTTTAATAAATCGGAACCTTTTACCTGAATAACCACCTCGTCACCGGGTAGGCTGCCCAGATTATCAATAGCTAAAAGTTTGGAGTAAACCCCCTGCCCATCCGGTGAGCAAAACGGGCGTGCAGCGCAGGTTTTGCAATCTGCACGATCCATAACGGCAACCTCAATTATGTCGCCTTTTTTATCTATTACAATTCCTTCTTCGGTAAAAACTTCCATAGCGAAATGCTTCTTTGTTTATCGCAGATTTTGTTTAATCATCAGCGAAATGCTTCTTTGTTTATCGCAAATTCCGGTTAAACATCAAAACCGGTATTAAACATTGCGAAATTTCTCTAACCGTTGTTAATTATCATTAATCATTCCAATAGCACGCTACGCAAAATCGTGCGAAATGCGGGCAAAAAGCGAGTTAATTATCATTAATCATTCCAATAGCACGGGTTGAACATTTATCGAACGGCACCTTTTCGGGGTCGAGCTGATCATAGTTAATCACTGCTAAGTTGTTTTCCATCACCACGCCGCCTTCAGATTTCCGCGCACAAATACTGCAACCCATGCACGAAACAGAACAAACAGCTTTTGAAGTTTTGGGGTCATCCAAACTTTTGCAGAAGACAAAAACCTTTCTATCCGCCGGGTGCATTTCAATCACATGTCTTGGGCAGGCTTTCTCACAATTCCCACAACCTGTGCAAAGTGATTCAATCAACACGGGAAGCCCATTCTCTCCCATAACTAAAGCGCCGAACGGGCAGGCAACAACGCAATCACCGCCGCCTAAGCAGCCGTAAAAGCAAAGTTTGTCGCCACCGGAAAGTAAATCCATAGCACTGCATGAAAGGGGCCCATAATAAGTGGCTAATTTATTCACCGCTTCTGTGTGCCCGCCTCGGCAGAGCATTCTGGGCAGCATTCTAACCACTTCACCTGCCTCTTCACCCATAATATAGGCTACTGCGGCAGCCGTTTCCGAACCGCCGACAGGGCAGCCGTTTGACTTTGCCTTACCTTCAACAACATTAACGGCGAAATCGTAGCATCCGGCGTATCCGCAACCGCCACAGTTAGCGCCGGGCAACACTTCGTTAATTTCGCCAATCAGATGATTTTCCTCAACCCGTAACTTCTTATCTGCTATCGCTAAGGCGCCGGCAAAAATAAAACCAAGACCACCCATCGTAGCCAACGCAATTATGAACTGAGTGTCCATCTCAACTCCTGATGTATTTTTTAAACCCGGGTGAATAATGTTTTTCACCGGTTTTATCGATGATGAAATACTCGCAACCCGGGAATTTTTCAATTATCTTTTTGCTTTTTTTGCTTCCTTCCACAAACAATGCCGTAGCAATTGCGTCTGCGGAGGCAGCGTCATCCGCGAGCACGGTAACCGAAATAACCGTTTCTGCGGGAAATCCCGTAGTGGGATCGAAAAGGTGGCAGTAGCGCTTCCCGGCGACCTGAAAAAAGTTCTCATAATCACCCGAGGTAGCAACTGCTTTATCCTTAGGCAAAATTACCTGAACCACACCACCTTCATTTCGGGGGTCTTGTATCCCCGTCGTCCAGTCTTCCCCTTTGCACCTGATTTCCCCCCCCGCATTTATCAAAAACTGCTCAACCCCGAGCGAATCCAACACCGCGAATGCTCTGTCAACTGCGTAGCCCTTCGCAATTCCCGAAAGATCCAACGCAAGTTTTGAGTCAATCGCTAAAGTAGAATCATCCAAAATTTTGATGTGTCGCCACCCAACGGTTGAAACCGCTTCTTTAACGGAATCTTCCGCCGGAATGTGCATCGTCTCATCCTTAAAACCCCAGAGGCGCACCACTCTGCCGAGTGTAATATCAAATTTCCCTTCGGTAAGTGAAGATATTTCCAGCGCTCTTTTAATCAAACCGACTACTTCCGGAGCGGTAACAACCTTCCCCGGTAACGATTGATTAATTTTTCCAATCGCACCGGTGGTGTCAAAATCCGTAAATAAAGAATCGATTCTCTCAACTTCTTTGAAAGCCGCGTCATACGCCACGGCGTTAACCGAATCGATGCCGGACCGGATCTGAATTTCCACCATCGTGCCGAGTGCCGGGATTATCCTGCTTGTGTTTTTGGGTCGCTCCGGTTCAACACCGGTTAAAAGATAACCTACCATAAAAAGCACAAAAAGGATAAATATAAATCCCGTTAAAACAAGCGCCCTTTTAATTTCATCACCTTTTAGTTCAAATTTAAGCTATAGTAATAACCATTTTATGGGGTGCACACGCAATAACATCACCCGAGAGTGAAGCGTGCCCCATAGCTGCGCAAATTCCATGTTTACAACCGTGTTTTTTCACATGTGCATTCCCGCGGCCAACGGAAATAACATTACCGCCGTAAACATTAACATCTTTTACCGCACCTGAAAGGGAAATTCGGTCAATCTCTTTCCCTTCGGAAGAAATCACCGCAAACTGCCCCGCTTTTTCCACGCCACTACCGGCAGGACGCACGGTAAGCATCAGCGAAGCGTGAGTTTTTTTCAAATCTCTGCGCAAATTCTTAAGAGCAGATGTGAAATCTGTTTCGGGCATCAGGATATCCAGATCATCAGTTTTTACAAAGATATCCCCGAAAGAACCGTTACCAATTCTTGAAACCGAAACAATATAATCGGGTTCGCTTATCTTCTCCGGTCTGAACCCCAAAGGAGCCAACACCCTTAAAAGTGAAGTTTCGCCCATCAAAAGTGTTTTCGAAGGTTTCAGTGACAAGCCCGCCTCAGCGGTTAGTTCGCTGAGAACTCTTCCGATTGTTCCGCTCTCTTCCGGAAGAAGTGCTGCAAGCGTAACATCTCTCTTTCTGCCTGAAAGCAATTTTTTCACTCCCGCACCACTTCCCAATGCGACGATCCCAAGCCCGGCAACCTTAAAAAAATCTCTTCTGTTAATCATTTAACAATCTCCGAAATTAAAGTAAAACTTTGTAAAAAACCTTAAAATTAAATTTAAAACTGCAACCAAAATAAAAGCAAATTCTAAAACTGAATTAACAATTCAATCAAAACTCGTTTCAGTTGAATCAAGAATCAAAATTACCTCTTATCTATTCAGTTACAAGAGAAAACCCAAAAAGTTTCAATTTAAAATAATTACGCTCCAATTTTCATTAAATCAGGGCATCAAAAAACTTAAATCTCTGCAGACAAAACCCAAAAGTCCGGAATACTAAATCAACCCCGAGAAACCCATGAACGCCATCGCAAGTATGCCGGCAGTTATCAAGGTAATCGGCACGCCCTGAAACGGCTTTGGAACATCCGCAAGTTCAAGTTCTTCCCTTATTCCCGCCATTATCGTCAGCGCAAGCGTGAATCCCACACCCGCACCAAGCCCGAAGAATATCGATTCCATCATCGAATAGTCTCTGAGCACCATAAAGAGTGCCAAACCAAGTATCGCGCAGTTCGTTGTAATCAACGGGAGATAAATCCCAAGCGCACGATACAACGGCTGAGAGGTTTTCTTAATAAACATTTCAACAAACTGCACGAGCGAGGCAATCACAAGAATAAATGCAACATACTGCAGATAGTCTAACCCGGCCGGCATCAGGATCAAGTGGTTTATCAACCATGTTACCACAGCGGTTAAAACCAACACAAATGTTGTAGCCAACCCCATCGAAAACGCCGATGTAAGTTTGTTTGAAACCCCAATAAACGGGCAAATACCCAGAAAATAAGAGAGTACAAAATTATTAACTATTGCGGCAGAAAGAAAGATAATAAACAGTTCCATTTTATGCCTCCTTCTCCTTCTCTGCAGTTTCAGTAGTTTCCGCCGCTGTTACATTAACATTTTTTGCGCCCATTTGGTTGTCAATTGCCCGTTGAATCTCTTTCGCTTTTTTCTTTTCTTCGAAGTGGTTAGCGGTTCCGAACAAGATGCCAAGCGTTAAAAACGCTCCGGCCGGCAGAATGAAAATCAACATCGGTTCTACGGTTGCCGGGAGGATAACCGTGCCCAAAAATTTACTCGAGCCCAACACTTCCCTAATCCCGCCGATAACCAACAGCGCCAGAGTAAAACCGGCCCCCATGCCAAGTGCATCCAAAATCGAGCGCCCAACCGTGTTCTTTGAAGCAAACGCCTCCGCCCTTCCCAGAATAATGCAGTTAACAATAATCAACGGAATGAAGGGACCAAGAGCCTTACTCAAATCAGGGAACTGTGCTTTCATCACAATATCCACAATCGTAACAAATGTTGCTATTACTACAATGTAGGCAGCAATTCGCACCTGGTTTGGTATCAGCTTCTTAATAAGCGAAATAATCATACTGCTGAACAGCAGCACAAAAGCGGTCGCAACCCCCATAGCAAAACCGTTGATTACCGAAACGGTAACCGCCAAAGTGGGGCAGGTGCCCAGCACCTGTTTGAAGATCGGGTTCTGTTTCCAAATCCCGTTCATAAAAACTTCGGAGTAGCGTGTTTGAGTTTTGCTCATATCTTTCCCTCCTTTTTCAATTTTCTCATGGCAGCCATTCCTTCGTTCACAATTCTCACAACCGCTTTCGAAGAAATGGTTGCACCCGTTATGGTAACAATGTCGTTATCTGTCTCTTTAGCGCCTTTTTTGCCAAAAATTTCAGGTTCCGGATTAACGGTTTTAAATTGCCCGGAGAAGCTTTCGTTCAAAATTTCCGAACCTAATCCGGGGGTTTCTGTTTGATCTATCACGGAAATGCCGGTTATCTTTTTAAGATCGGCGCTTACGCCCATCATCAGGGTAATCACTCCCTGAAAACCGTTACCCTTGCACGGCATTGCATAGCCCACCGTGTTACCTTTGTCATCGGAAACTTTATATATTTCCTGAGCAACGCCCGAAATTTTTTCCTGTTTCTTACCTTCGGGGTGAACCACAAAAATTGCTCTTTCTGTTTCCCGTTGTGCGTTCTGCACAATTTTCGGGTGCGCCACATCGAAAATCCCGGCAATCAATCCGCCGGAAATTGCGCCGATTATCAGAAGTGTAGCCAACATGTGTATTACTGTTCTCATTTTTCCGCTCCAAAGATTACAGGTTTCGTAAATCTGTTAATTAGCGGAACAAATCCGTTCATAATCAATATTGCGTACATCACTCCTTCCGGCAACCCACCAAAGAGGCGAATCATAACCACAATTAAAGCGATTGAAATGCCGTAAATCCAGGTGCCTCTGTTGGTTACGGGTGATGTAACCCAGTCGCTCGCCATGTAAACTGCTCCGAACATGAAGCCGCCCATAAATAAATGATGTACCGGCGGTGCAAATTTCGCAGAGTCGATCAACCAGAAAATTCCCGAAAAAACCAACACTCCGATTGTCATAGCCAAAGGCACGCGCCAGTTAAGCACTTTTACAGCAACCAGAAACAACATACCAACCAAAATCGCAACGGCAGAGGTTTCGCCAATCGAGCCGCCAACATTTCCAAAGAAAAGCGAGCCAAGATCAACCCCGCCTTTTGCAGCTGCCGCTTCAAATTTGAACCGGCTAAGCGGTGTTGCGGATGTAACAGCGTCAACTGCCAGGGCAGGCTTGAGCCAGGTTGTCATCGGAACGGGGAAAGCAGCCTGCAGAAAAGCACGGCCCACCAACGCCGGGTTGAAGATGTTGTAACCTAAGCCACCAAATACTTCTTTGCCGAACCCGATCGCCACAACAGACCCAATAAAAGCAAAAACAGGGTTAAAATTCGGCGGAAGGGTAAGCCCAAGCAGCAAACCTGTTATAACTGCACTTCCGTCCAATATTGTTATCTTCTGTTTTCTCAGGTATTTAATGGTTGCTTCCGTGAAAACTGCACCAAAAACTGCCGCGGCAATCACCAACAACTGAAACAACCCGAAATAGACCACCCCCATAACCAAAGGAGGGAGAAGCGAGGCAACAACAAACCACATCGCTTTTTGTGCGCTAAGTTTCGTACGCAAGTGCGGGGTGCTTGTAAGAACAGCCTTTGGTTTTAACTCAGCAATTTCAGCCGTATCCATATCAGGCACTTTTCCTTTCCTGCGCTTTTATCTTCAGCAATTCTTTTTTACCGAGCCTTATCCATTGAACCAACGGTATTCCTGCCGGGCACTCGTAGGCGCAGCAACCGCACTCCATACATGAAAAAATCCCGGCTTCTTCGGCGTCTTCAAACCGTTGAAGCTTCGAGAACCGGCTCAGCCGTGTGGGCAACAGATTAACGGGGCAGACCTCCACACACTTTCCGCATCTCAGGCATGCAATCGCTTCAACGGGGGCGGAAGTGTCGCTCGTTAGCACTAACAGCCCCGAAGTTGCTTTCATAACCGGTGCATTGTAGTCATAAAGATTTGTGCCCATCATCGGGCCGCCGGCGATAACTTTAATTGCCTCAGGTGTTAAGCCACCGCAGAACTCCAATATTTCTGAAATCGGCGTACCAACCGGCACAATTAAGTTTTTCGGTGTTTTAATTCCCTCGCCGGTAACGGTTATCCAGGCGTCTGTTTGTGGTGTGCCTTCAGTTACCGCTTTCCAGACGGAAATTGCAGTGCCGACATTTTGCATAACTACACCAACATCAACGGGAAGTTTGCCCGGAGGCACTTTCTTTCCTGTAATTGCGTAAATCAGCATCTTTTCAGCGCCTTGCGGATATTTAACCGGCAACACTTCAACCCGAATATCACTGCGGGAACCTAATTTGTTTTTCAACAGAACTATCGCTTCAGGCTTGTTATCTTCAATTCCGATAACGCATTCAACGCCCGTGATTTTCATCAGTATTTCAATCCCGCCGATTAGTTGGTCGGTGTATTCAAGAATTAGCCTGTAGTCACGCGTTAAATATGGTTCACACTCGGCAGCATTAATTATCAATTTTTCTATCTTTTTGCCCGGTGGCGGTGAAAGTTTTACGAACATCGGAAATGCCGCTCCACCCATACCCACTATTCCGGCTTCTTTAATCCGCTCCAATAATTCTTCTTTTGTGGCGGTTTTCGGGTTAAGTGGCGGGAAAAATTCGTTTTCAGGTTCTGCAACTTTCTTTTCCTGTGGCTCTTCAGCAACTTCCGTTGCGTCGGCAGGTTCAGCGGTTGTGTTGCCTCCCGGCGTTACTGTTGCTGCAACTGTTGCATTAACTTTTTGAACTGAGGCTGCTTCAGTTGCTGTGCTAACTCCCGGTGTTACTGTTGCTGCAACCGTTGCGCTGACTTTTTGCGGTCCAGCAGCTTCAGCCACCGGTT
Organism: Ignavibacteriaceae bacterium; assembly: GCA_008933765.1. Classification (GTDB taxonomy): domain Bacteria; phylum Bacteroidota; class Ignavibacteria; order Ignavibacteriales; family Ignavibacteriaceae; genus UTCHB3. The sequence goes on from WBUK01000004.1 coordinate 17,813, forward strand.
CTTTTGGCTGTGTAACCGAAATTTCGATTACTGTTTTCGGCGCACCTGATAAGTGCGCGGTTTTTACTATTTTAGAAACGGTTCCGTTTACCGATGAATGTATCGGTGCGGAAATAAAACCTTCGGGTTCGGCAAGTAAAGTACCTTTCTTAACAATGCTACCCTTGGCTACAAGCAATTTAGCCTCTCTTCCCGCATGCTGCGATAGGGGTATATAAACCGTTTTTGGTGTCGGCAACACTTCAAATTGAAGGTCTTTGGTTAGTTCTTTCCCTTCTCTCGGGTGAACCCCTCCTTTGAAAGCGCCGCGCAGAATCAATTTCTTAAGCATTCGTCACTATAAGGTTGTGATATTTAAGCATATCAAAAATTATACCACATTTAAAGTTGGCTTGCAGGCGGTTTTAATCGCTTTACAATCCAGTTTTTCCAATAAAGGAAAATAATTTTCTATTATTTGATAAAATCGAGGGGAAGTGGCTTTACATACCTTATTATATTTGTATAACCAATTTTTATTATTTCGAGGAAAGATTATTAGCAGATCAGCATCAGGCAGGTTCGCCAACTGGAAGCCGGCTTTTCAACTGCCCGGTTTTAAATGGTTCTTTGCAGGCACTTTTATTCTAAGCTTTATCTTAGCAAAGGTTGCCGGTTTAATTCTCGTTCTGAACGAAAGTAAAGTTGAAAAAACCGGGTTCAATTTCCCCGACCCAATCCTCTCTCTTTTTTCTCCGATCGATTTTACCTGGCCCATTTTTATCTGTTTATACGGAGCACTTTTCCTTACTTTATACTACCTTTCATTCCGCCCGATACGGCTGATGATGGGTTTTCAGGCGTATTTTTTCCTTCTTAGTGCCCGTTTGGTGTGTATGTTCTTTCTGCCTCTTAAAGCACCTGATACACTGATCCCGTTGCTCGATCCTTTTATTACCCTTTTCAGTCAGGATATTGTGCTCAAGCACGATCTTTTCTTCTCGGGGCATTTTTCGGTGGTTGTGTTGTTTAGCTTAGCCGTTGAAGATAAAATAAAAAAATATTTCATCGTTTTCTTAGCGGTTATAATGGCGGTTTTCATACTGTTGCAACATGTTCACTATACAATCGATTTGTTAGTTGCGCCGTTTTTCTCTTATGCTATCTGGCGTGCAACCGTTGCAGTGAATAAGAAACTGGGATATGTACCCGAAGTGTAGCTTCAAATTTTCTGAAGTGTAGTTTCAGATTTCTGATTTAATGCAGGGGGCGGGTATTGAACGGTAGTCTCGGATTTCTGATTTGATGCAGGGGGCGGGTATTGAACGGTAGTCTCGGATTTCTGATTTAATGCAGGAAGAACCACGAGTCAAATGACTTCATCTTCTGCCACTCCGCAATTCACTTTGTAAAAGTTTGGAGGGAAGAAAAAAGGCTGCAATGCTTCCTACAATCTTACGGATTAAGTGACTTCATCTTCTGCCACTCCTCAACCCACTCAGTAAAAGGTTTTGAAAGGGGGAAAGCCGTAATTCTTCCGCCAAAGCCCATATATCTGTAGTAAATTGCGTTGGTTTCCGTTACTTTCAGTTCGTTAATTTTCGCTAAATCAATTTGCGTGTTGTATTTAACCGCAAGTTCAGCCGTGTTATCAACAATCGATTTATAATATTTCTGCCAAGCGAGGTCGCGTCGCAGTTTTTCTTTCACTGCTTCATACTCCTCATTCATAACAATATCTTCATTCTTTTTATCAACAAGTTTCACAACCACATACTCGTCCCCCACTTTAATGGGCCCATATACCCGCCCGGGTGTCAGCTTTAAGGCAACACTTCCTGTTTCACCATAATCTGCAGCGGGAATAAACTGATCCGCTTTACCATTAATTTCAGCGTCTCTGTCACCATTCACATCAGAAGCAATTTTCCTGAAATCTTCTCCTCTTTCCGCACGCTCCAATACCGAAGAAATCAGATCAAGGTCACCGGTTACCGCACGGATAAGCTTAATACTCACCCCACCGGCGTGCCCTTCGTTTCGGCGAATGAAATAATCCATCACCTCAGCGTCGCTGATTTTTGCGGAATCAACATAGAGCGACTGATAAGCGTTTGAAAGCGTGAAATCACGCCAGATGTTAAACTCGCGCCTTACATCGGGCTTTTTGTGAAGTTGCCTTTTCATCGCTTCCTTTGCCAGAAGTTCCGATTCAATAAAATCTCTTGTCCAGTTTTTTAGTTTAACAGTTAAATATTCTTTGTCAATCGAAGAAACCGTTCTTCCCTCACCTGCAAGAAAATAAATAAAATCATCCAACGGGTAGTTCACCCCCTCGTGCACAAAATAAGGAGCTGAAAGAGAATCCTGCGGTATATTTTTGGGTAATTTATAGAAATAATCACTTTTTAACGAATACTCTTCACCGTGACTGATCGCAGAAGCAAAATTTTTATCTTCCTGTGCGCCGGTGGTTAAAATCTCACGAAGTTTTCCCAAAAGCAAACTTAACAACCTGCCGTCGGTAGAAACCTTCAACCCCTTAAAAAACTCAGTTTTGAACGCTTTATAATATTTTTGTGTCATTCTTTCCAAATAAATCTTTTTCACGCGGGCAAACTCATTCTCAAAATCCTGCGAGCTTTTCATCGTGGTGTCGTGTTTGCTTTCAATGTAAAAAATGTACCATACCCCGTCGTGTTCAATGGGTGCGGTGTATTCTTTCGGTTTTGTCTCATAAAGCAGGTTTTCAACATCCACATCGAACATGCCGTAAGAAACAGTCAGCTCGTTTTGGTGCGCATTTTCACCATAAATACTTAAGAAAAGAGAATCGAAAGGCAGCCCTTTTTGCAGGAAATCGTAGTTGTTCTTGATTTGCGCTTCGTTACTGTTCCTGATCGCTTTAATGTCAATTTTAGTCAGCGCTTTCGCAAATTCGTTTGAAAGTGTTTGTTGTGATTGGTCGATTTTCTCCGTTATTTCCGTTTTGAAGAGTGCATCTGCGGCAAACATTTTCTCAAACTGAAAGATTCTTTTACGCACCTCAGGAATTGTATCCAAATGGAGCCTTTCAGCCTCCAAAGCGAAAAGCTTATCCGCTGCCATAGTGTAAATCAACTCTTCTTTAAGCGCATCCTGTGCCCACTTCACATGTGCAATATATTTTGGAGTCATTTCATACCAGACAACGAACTCGCCGGCGGTAATCTCTTTACCCCCAATTTTCGCCACCACATCCTTGCTCAACTGTGCAAAAACGGCATTCGAAAGAAAAACGCTGAAAAAAAAGATTAAAAAGAAAAAAATGTTCTTTGGTCGCATTAGCAATTTTATTTTTTAATAGTCATTAATTTACGAATTTTAGACGGCTGATTTCAAAAATTATCCCAATTTTCATGGAAAAGAAAAAGCGCTATCCTCTTTATTTTTATTTTATCACGGTTTTAATACCGTTTTTGCTGCTTGCATTGGTTGAAGTGGGGCTTAGGCTCGGCGGATTTGGCGCAATCCCTCCGATATTTGTGCCCGTTCCGGAGACCGACGGAAAATATCTGATGATGGATCACAACTTTTCCAAACGCTACTTAAAAAACGCCGGTTTCAACCCTACTACAATAGACGATGTATTTCTGAAAGATAAAGACCCCGAAACTTTCCGCATTTTTGTGCTCGGCGAAAGCAGTGCCGCCGGCTTTCCTTTCGAGCCTGTCGGCGCCTTCTCCCGCTTTTTGAGTTTCAAATTAAAACTACTTTACCCCGCGAAAAAATTCGAAGTTGTAAATTTAGGGATAGCCGCACTCAATTCTTATGCAATTCTGGATATACTCGATGAAATGCTCGCTCAAAAGCCCGATTTAGTGCTGATTTACGCCGGGCATAACGAATACTACGGAGCCTTCGGCGCTGCTTCGATGGTTGCGTTGGGTGAATCTCCCGGCGCAACGCGGTTTTTCAGAACAATCGGGAATTTGCGCATTTTTCAGTTGCTAAGCTCAATTTTCGGAAGTGATGCATCTGAGCCAAAGGGAACACAATTGATGGAAGCCCTCGCAAAAGATAAACTTGTCCCGAAAGGTTCTGAGGTTTTTAACGCCGGAATTGACCAGTTCAATGAAAACTTATCAGAAATTTTTGGGAAAATTCGTTCAGCCGGCATCCCGGTTATTGCCGGCACATTGGCTTCGAACCTTTTGGATCAGCCACCCTTTTATCCGGAATTTGACGGGGCGGGTGAAGTTTATAAGAAAGGGCAACAGCTTTATTCCGAAGGAAAATTTTCAGAAGCTTTTACAGAGTTTGAAAAGGCGAAAGAATTAGACGAGCTTCGTTTCAGAGCTCCCGTAGAATTTAACTCAATTATCCGGAAAACTGCGGAAAAAGAGGGTGTCCCTGTGGTTGCTGTTGATTCGATGCTTGCCACTGCGTGCTCGCACGGGGTAATTGGGAAGGAAGTGATGATCGATCACCTTCATCCGAATCTTTTCGGTTATAAACTGATGGCTGACCTTTTTCTGAAAGGAATGGAGAATAATGGGTTTTTGAAAGATTTTCAAAAGGTAACTGACGAAGATAAACAAGAAAATCAAGGCACGGCTGATGCCGGAAGTGTTGCCGATAGCCTTCTGTGGCAACAATTCCCTTTCACACGGCTTGACTCAACAATAGCCCTTTACAGAATTGCTGCTCTGCAGGGGCAGTGGCCCTATAACCGTTCCGGAAAACCTAAATCTCCCGAAGAAATCAGAAAACCAACTGATAAAATTGATTCTGTTGCTCTTTCTGTCAGCAAGGGAAAGATTGACTGGTTCGCCGCGCACACCGAAGTTGCTGATTATTATAAAGGCTTAGGGCAGGCTGACCGGTTGGAAAAAGAATACCGCGTCCTTATTTCACAATCTTTTTTCTTACCAAAATATTATGACCTGCTAGCAAATAATCTTTTGGAAATGGGAATGTACGACAGGGCAAAAGCTGTGCTGGAAGAAAGCTATGCCCTTAAACCGGGCGCGTTTTCAACGAAGTGGCTTGGCACTTTAGCACTAAAAGATGAAAACCCACAAAAAGCGAAAGATCTTCTTTCCGAAAGCATAAACTATAACGGTGATGACACTCAAACCCTCTACAACCTAACGGGAGCCTGTTTATCTCTGAAAGATTACAGTTCTGCCAAAACCTACATCAACCGTTGCTTAGCACTCGACCCAAAATATCCCGGTGCGGCAGAACTGCAGAAACAACTTCAGAATTTTTAATAATAATAAACGAACATACTTTAACAGAAGGACTATATTTAATAAACTAACAAACTTTAATAGATACACAAATTTTAATAGACGGACAAATTTTAATAGACGGACAAATTTTAATAAACCGACATACTTTAACAGACGAACATACTTTTCTTTTTCAATAAATACAAATCGATAAGAACTGCCAAACACACCGGTATAAATCTATTGTAAACTTTGCACGAATATGCGTCAGCTTTACACACATTTACTCCAACTTACACGAATATGCGTCAACTTTGAACGGATGATATCTCCTCCCATCCCGAACCTTAACCCAATTACACAAAACTTTTTACACTCCTTATCCCCTTTCCAAAAACTCACTGCAACCATTGATAATCTCTCTAAAATTATGTCAAATACAAAACCAATAATTTGCAGTGGTTATAAACAGAAGTCTCTAAGTGCATAACTCGTTCACGCGGGAACAGATAATCAAATTGTTGAAAATGATAAAACGGGTAAAATTTTCCTTTAATGGGGCATGCATTAAAATTCAAAAGCAAAATAGCGCACAAAATTTTTTGCAGTGGAGCGTAAATTAAAATTCAAAAGCAAAATAACCGGCAAAATTGCACTTCAGTATTGCCTGAATCAAAATCCAAAAAGCAAAAAAAATCCGGGCAGCTTTTCAGCCGCCCGGATTAGGGTCTCTCAAAAAAGAGATTAATTCTTCTTCCGAGGTTCTCTTAAAAAGAGATTAACTTTTCTTCAAAGAGTCTCTTAATCAGAGATTAATTTTTCTTCAGATTGAATTACTTCAGAAGCATCATCTTGCGGGTTTGTGTAAAGTTACCCGACTGGATAGTGTAGAGGTAAATTCCTGAAGGAAGTTTTGTAGCGTCGAAACTAACTTCGTAGCTTCCGGCAGATTTCTGAGCATCAACAAGAACGGCTACTTCCTGACCAACTGCGTTGTAAACAACCAATCTTACATTTCCGCTCTCAGGAATGCTGAAACGGATAGAAGTTGATGGGTTGAACGGGTTGGGATAGTTTTGGCTCATACTGAAAGTTGAAGGAACAGTATTGTCGATTTCTCTGACATCAGTTACAACATTAATAAGGTTCGATACAGTAATAACACCAAAAGTGTCAACTGCAGTAGCGCTTACATAGTTGATGTGCCAATCGAGCATGTGGTTTGAACCAACGCCGGCTTCGTTATCGTTTGAACCCTGGTTGTTATCCAAACCAAAGTTAATACCATACTTGTACTCAGTGTTCAAAGCAGTGTAAGCAGGGAATTGAATATCTTTCGAGAAGATCTTATCACCGGCTACTAAGTCACCGTGTGTGCCGTCATCAAAAAGTCTGATAACAACAGCAGAATCACTTGTGGGCCAACCGCCACCGGGCCAGCCGAGTGGTGAAGATGAACCGCAAATAATTGCATTATCAACGCTTGAGAACGGACCAAGAGGGCCCGCAGCGTTGGTAGTGTTAACAGTGAACTTAATGGTGCAAGCTTGGTTGATAACATTCGACAGGTTACCATCGTTAAAGCTGCCTTCCTGAAGAACAAATCCGGTGTTGATATCATCTTGTGAAACATTGATCACCCTGTTGCTGCGGCTTTCCCAAACATTGGGTGTGTACCAATATTTATACTGAACTTCCTCGCCAACAAAGGTTTCCCTGTTGATGGTTATTTCGTAAACATCAGGGTTTGCACTCGGGGTCATGATGTCCTGAAGTGAAGTCCATCCGTTGAAACTACCGTTCACAGAAAGAGTGTCATTCGCGGGTGAGAATCTTCCCGAAAGTCTTTCAAGTTCCATATCAACTGAGAAAATGAACGGAATGGTAACAGAAGCCTGATATCCGTTGTTATCGAAATAAACAACATCGAGAACTGTCGGGTTACCGTCAATTGTTGCAGTTCTGTTGGCAACAGATTCCCAAACATCAGAACCTGCAGAAGCATCTTTAAACATGAATTTATATTCAAAAGATGTGCCTGAAGCACCAACATTAGGAACCGTAACCACCCAGATCGAGTCGTTACCCGCAGGTTTTGGAATCGGATTATCTGTGCTCCAGCCGTTGAACGAGCCTCTTACATAAAGCGAATCAGCATTAGGATCAAAGTTTCCGAGTGAAACTTGTTTCCCCATGTTGACCTTAAATGTAACCGCGTTCTGAGCAAAAGCCATCGATGCCATAGCTGTGAATACTACAACAGCCGTAAGGATTTTTTTCATAGCATTTTTCCTCATTTTTTGTTTTTGAGATTCAAAGTTATTTATTGTTATTTATTGTTTTGTACTAAAATTTAATACCTATTGAAAAATATTGCGTGTTTTGCAAAATGCCGAAATCCTGGTATGCGTAATCGAATGACAGACCAAGCCCCGGTGCGAAATCATAATTCAACCCGACGCCAAGCGTAAGCCCTTCTTCTGTATTGTTTAAGAAAAGGGATTTGTAGCCGCCCCGAACCGAAATCATGTTTTTATAAACCAACTCACCGCCAACATTGATGCTTTCGGAGTTATCACTCGGGTGAAGTGCATCCAAACCCGCCGTGAAACGGAAGTCTGAGGTGTTCACTACATCCATCGCAACACCCACTCTGAAAGTAAGCGGCAGCGGGAAAGGGTCTGTTTTCAATTTAGCCAGTATCTGGTCGTTGTTTCCGAAACTTCCGGGATCGATGTCGTAAAGGACGAGAAGGTCTTTGCCGTCCATCGTCATATCGCCGCCAAAGTTGGAAATTGTGGCGCCGATTCTTAATCCGTAAATTTCAGAAAGGAACAAAACGCCGACATCAAAAGCAACCGTCGAAGCACTTGTGTTCCAAATTTTCTGCTGAACATATTTAACCGTACCGCCAATCGAGAACCTGTCGGTAAGGTTCATCGAGTAGCTTAAACCCATTGCCATATCTTTGGCGCCGTAAGTAGCACCCGTTCCTTCAGGCTCCCGGATTGTAGTTATCTCGGTTTCGCCGTAATCAAGATAGGTTACACTTCCGCCGATGGTGCCCCAGTCACCCAGGCTGAGCATAGCAGCGGCATAGTTGAAGTTAATATCTGCAAACCACTTGGTGTGCGAAAAAGTAGCGGCACTTCCGCCCACGCGAGCTGCGCCCGCTGGGTTCCAGTATAGTGAGGTGATGTCGTTCGCAGTTGCGGTGAAAGCACCACCCATTCCAACGGCTCGGGGGCCTATTCCAATCGACAAGAACGGAGCAGCAGTAGAGCCGACCTTAGTCTGCCCGAATGCAACAGTGCCGGCAGCCATAAGAACGATAACAAAATATATCTTTTTCATTCTCAATCTCTCCGTTATTTAATTAAGGCAAACTTGCCGATTTTTGTACCCACATTCGGAATTTCAACAGTATAGACATACATCCCGAACGCTGCATCTAAGTTTTCTTCAGTTCTCAGGTTCCAGTAAACATCACCTACATAAAGGTTAGTTGCGTCCAAAGTTTTAACGAGTTCACCCTTCACCGTGAAAATTTTAATCACAGAGCCGGGCGGCACATGCGTGAACCTTATCTCTCTTTCACCGCGCCCGCTTGTTTGCGTGCTCAGCAACCTTGCCTCACCCTGGTGAGTAACAACATAGGGGTTAGGCACCACTTTAATCTTATCCATTTCGTTTGAAGCTTCAGCATTGTTAATAGCGCTCGCTTTCATACTAAAACGATACGAATCATCACTTGAGAATGGTTTTTTAGTGAATGCCTTCAGATAACCGGAAGTGGGAAGTGGTGCATTAGGTGCGTCCATAAAGATGTTAAGTCTCCAGGTTCTGAGTCTGTTTCCGTTAATTGTCTCTTTGAAATAGATATTATGTACCGTGCTTTGACTGCCTGTTCTGTAGTAAACATACGGTACTTCCGAATTATCCGCTACTCTTCTGATTTTGAAATTGGTATTTCTCGCAGGGAATCTGTTAGCAGCCGTTGGCGGCACTAATGTATCCGCAATCGACATTCCAAAAGTGGTATCGGCGCTAAATTCAACATAGTAATCATCACCCCAGATTGTACCCTGGTTTAAACCAACCGAGAAAGTAGCAAAAGTGAATTTAGGATGTGTAGCCGAACCATCACCCCGAGCAGAAGGAACAGTATCGTTCATGTTTGAATACCAGCCTGATTTCAGAGTATCCAACTTAATGGCTTCATCATTTGCAATCTGCAGCCTGAAACCGTCAACTATTGGGGTTGAACCGCCAAAAATAGTTGACCGGTTAACAACAGTATCACCGGTTGTAAGGTTAAGAATCGACCATGATTCTGTGTATTTCTGTAAAGAAGTATCAGCAAACACCAACCGGTATGTATAATCGGGTTTGATTGCATTTTGGTCAATCACCTCAACGCGTACCTTGCCTGTTCCTCTCGGTTGATACTCCGGAGCCAACGCTTCTAAAGAAGCGTCTTCATAACCTATTGGGCGTGCACCCGGGGTGATATATCCCGTGTTGTCATCCGTGATTATTTCACCCGTGTTTGTGCGGAAGATATAGGTCGAGTTCTCACTCGGGAAAATGTTCGAGGGGGAGTCCCCGCGGTCATAAGCAGTTACTGCGTAGTAATAGGTAACACCCTTTGTTGCAGTAGAATCGATAAACCTGTTTGTTAAGCCTGTTGTATCGTCACCAAGGTAATAGGTAACACCGCCGAGCTGCTCTAAAAGTTCAGGTCTTGGATAGAAGAACCCTTTAATACCGTTGCCTTTGATATCGTACTGTTTCAACGGTTTATTGAAGAAAAGCACGCCGTAAGCGTTGGTAATGGTTCTTGCATCGATAAAGCCGGCGTCGCTGGCGCGATAGATTTTATAGCCTTCAAAATCCTTTGTTTTTGAAATAAAATCAATCGAATTTTCAACCGGTTTGGGGTCCCAATAAATAATTACTTTACCGTCATCCTGTGTGATGGTAATTTTTGGTTTCCGCGGAGGTTGCGGAAACTTATAGCCGGCATTGTAAATCTGCTGAACTATGTTCTTTTGGCGAACCACATCAGCATAATCCTGACCAAACAAAAGCGAAACGGAGAATCTTTCCGTTTTGTCAGGTGCCATCGGGAAGTAACCCGAAGCATAAATGAAGTCACCATCCATCGGTTGCGGCGGGATAACATCAAATCTTCCCGGATACATTCTCGTCCAAAGCAACTCATCCTGGCTTAAATCAGGCGAAGCTGAGTTTTCAAAAAAGTTGAACGAAGTAAGCCCGATTTGGTCGGATTCGTCAATATCAGTTCTGCCGAAGTTGGGTTCGCCCTGGTCCGGTCTGCCGTTGCCTTCGGTTCCGTCAGGATCAGGACCCGGGTAACCTTCATCGAAAGGTCCTAAACCATCCGTGCCCACATCATCCATGATGAACCCGGTGCCCGGGTCTTTAGCCACCCAGTTTCCGTTTTCATCGCCTGACCAGTGGGTAACCAATGCGCTGCTTCCATCCGGTTTTTTAATCCAGGAAGTAACAATAGTTCCGGCGTCGTTATCACGGCGTTCATCAATCATCAGATCATTCACACCCTGCCCCGTTTTGTAATCTTTATACTTAAGCCCGGGTAAGCCTTTCAGCCTTCTGGCTTCGAAGTGTATTGCCTCGTTCTCGTCAATCAGACCGTCAAAATCGTTATCGTATCCGTCGTAAGCCGTTTCATCAGGGATCGAAACACCGTTCACGATTTCCTTAATATGCCCTTCCCTGAAGTAGGTTACACCGGCGGTGAAAGTGGTTGTATTGCCAAGGCTTGTAACAGTGTTTTCGCCCGGCTGAACGGTGAATTTTGTCCTTTCGTAGGTATTTGGGTCAATCAAAATCATGATATCGCCCGCGTTATATGTTAAGGAATCAAACGAAGCCTTTACAAAACGGGGCGAATTGGGGTCACCCGAGTCGTCGTCGTTATCTACTCCGTCAAACGGGTTACCGGGCGATTCCAAGAAAGCGTAGCCGACATACCCGACTTTCTGCCCTTTGTTACCGATTCCGTCAGCATCCCACGAATATGTTATCCAGTTGTTAATATCAAACGAACCGAGGTCATCCTGGCTGTCACCGTCACCACCGGCAAGAGTACCGACAACTGTTCCGAAGTCTGCTTTCCTGAAAACAGTAGTACCTTCGTTTTTAATGTCATAAAGCCAGAAGATACTGTTAGCCGCTAAGAAACTTGACCACTGGAAGCCCCTGACGCCCATCCTCAAGCCCATCCCTTTTCTTGAAGTGTCTCTGCTGTCGGGGAGGAAGTTACCGTTGAACTCATCATCCATGTTGTCATCAGCCCAGTAATAACTTTCCTGATCCGCCTGAATTATTCCGCGCCCGAAATAACCGTTCCATTGTGTTTTGCCGGTTACGGGGTCTTTCCAGGTAGGTTGGTCTGCCCAGCCACCAACGGGCCAGGAATCCGGCAGGTGCGACATAGCCACCGACTGCGAGGCAGGGTTAAGGTACCCGGGAACTGGGTTCCAACCCCAGAAATAGTTGTAGATCGGGTGCCTTTCGTCCATCTGCCCTCTCCGGGGTCCTCTGGAAATAGTAACCGAGTGTTTCACCTCCCCGAGATTATTGCTGAACTCAACCCCAATTAATGGAATAAGATCGCCGATGTAGTTTTCACCCGAGCCGAGGGGCCACTCACCGCGGATATCAACGCCTTGGTTGAACCCGGAAATCTGCCCGTCGTTGTAGAATGAAATACCCACACGGTTACCGGTGTGATAACCAATTCTTCTGAGATTAGGGTCACCTCTTTGCGCCAAAGCCTCACCGGCAAAGACAAAAAGAAGCAGTAATGAAATATTTATCAAATATCTGTTCATATACTCAAACCGTTTTAAAAATTATACGACAAACCGATTTCAACTCTGCGCGGTTCAGAGAAGAAGCCGGGGTTTTGATACAATTCCTCGAGCGTGTTGTAGTACATTCTCGGGTTGATCTTTCTTGCCTCAAGCAAACCGAATGTGAAGTACGGGTCGCCTGTGTCTGTGTAAAGCCCTCTTGGGTTATCGAGATCGAGCAGGTTGAACACCCTTAAGAAAGCGGAGAACTTCTGCCCGGCAATCGAAAACTCTTTGTAAGCTCTTAGGTCGATGTTGAAAATATCGTTTTTGTAATCACTGTTTCTGGGGAAGGCATTCTGCGTTACCCGTGTGTTTTTGTTAACCGCCGGTGTGTAGGGCTGCCCTGTGAAAAAGTTAGAAATCAGCGAAATACCGAAATCATTCGGAACGGAATATGTTACCGCTAAGTTGAATGTGTGGGTCTGATCCCAGTCCAAAGGTGCAATGAAAGTTTCAGGCGCCGCACCACCCAAAAGGGCATTTCGTGCATCTGAAGGGTTCGAAGCGTTTCCTTTTGTTACCGAGAATGTGTAGTCAAGGTTAATTGAAAGCCCGTCACCAAACCTTTTTTCAAACTTTATAATGAATCCTTTGGAGAAACCAAAGTCAGAATTTGCATACTGACTGTAGGTCGATTGTGTACCGAAGATCGAGACCTGGTCGGTTTGTGTACCGGTTAAATCTCTGAAATCTTCAAAGAAAAGGGTAACATCCATCGCCATGTCATCTGAAAGTTGCTGCTGCAGACCTATTTCACCTTTAACCGTTTTCTGCGGTCTCAGGTCTGCATTTCCGAACAAGCCGACATTTCCCGACCCGTCATAAACTTCAAAATCGGGGTTTGTGTAAAGCATTTCGTAACTTGGCAACTGGAAAAAGTGCCCGTAAGAGAAGTGTATCACGCCTCTGGCAGTAATCGGGAATGCAATGCCGAGCCTCGGGCTGATCTGCGTTTTCATCGTTGCGTCTTTGTACCAGTAGCCTAATCTTTCTTCGTAAGTTTTTGCCCTGTTTTCAGGCTTTACGGGTTTTCTTATATCAGGATCGGTTGGATCTGTTAATACTCGTCCGTCAGGATTGAAAAGGTCGAACCTTAACCCCGCATTGAAAATCAGGTTAAAAGCTTCAAATTTTGACTGAATGTATGCTGAAAACTCCTGCGGTTTTCTTTTGTAAGTATCATGGTCGGTCGATGTTTCCGGTGGAATCATAACATTAAATGGTTTAACATCCACCCCGTTAACCGACATAGGTACCAAATTTATGTTTTCATAATAAATCTGGTGTTGTTTAGCGTCAACGCCAAATTTAACACTGACTTCTTTGTTAAATTGGGTTTCCCAATCCAGCTTCACAGAATAGGTTCCGGTGTTTCTGACGAATCTGCTGTAATCGGTTCCGCCAATGTCAAAAGAGTAAGGCGGGTTCTGTTTCAGCCTGTTATCAACATAAAGCGTCGGTCTTGCCGGATTGCCCGTATAAATATCTTCGTAGAGGTAGTGTCTGTAGTCTTTGAAAAAATATGAGAGATTTAAGGTGTAAAAAGAATTGTTGGAAACCGCATGGTTGATGCTGAGAGTGTTGCTCACACCCTGTCTGAATCGTTGCAAGTTATTATCAGGAGTTAACCTCGGCGCACCGTCAAAATAGTTTTGTTTATCATAAAGATAGCTGAACCTTACGGTAAAACCGGCAAACATCCTGTAAGTAAGCTTCCCCTGCGCAAAATATCTCGTGTTCTCGTTCATCGGTACGAAAGCACCGTCACCGCGGGGACCACTCAATGGGGTTAAAGCGGTATCTGCGCCGTCAGCAATAAAATACGACTGGTTAGAAGCGTTTTCTCTCGAAATATCGGTTGTTAAGAAGGTTCTTTTCCCGTAGTAGTATCCTTCATTATAATAGTATCTTCCGTTTGCGAAGAAAAACAGTTTATCCTTAAGAATTGCGCCGCTGAGGCTTCCGTCGATATTACGAACCGAAAGTGGGTTAACAGAGTTAATGTTCCAGAAGATGTTATCTTTGTTGGAAAGATAATCACCGCCATAGAACGAAAGCGATCCGTTAAAATCGTTGTTACCGTCTTTAGTTACGATATTCACCACACCCGACATAGCCTGCCCGAACTCAGCATTAAAAGCTCCTGAGATAACCTGAAGCTCTTTAACTGAATTGGTGCCCACATCTACAACATTGCTGTTATCATAAGCATCGGTTACCGGCACACCATCCACCTGAAAGACCACCTGGCCACCCCGCCCGCCGCGCATGTGAAGCTCGCCACCTCCACCGACAACCACGCCGGCCTGCAGCTGCAACACATCAGATATATCAGTAACGGGCAACTCTGAAATTAACTCGTCACCTACTATCGAGGTTGAAGCAGTGATATCTTTGTTGATAAGAGGTTTTTCCGCCACTACCACCACTTCTTCCGTTTGAAATGAAGAGGGCACAATGGCGAAATCTAATGTAGTGGTAAGCCCCGAAGCCACCTGAATGTTTTCTACAGTGTAGTTATTGTAACCGGTCATAGAAGCCCGGATTTTGTAGGTTCCCGGCGGAACATTTATTATCACATAATCACCGTCCAGATTAGTAGCTGCACCCAGATTAGTACCAAGCAAAATAACATTCGCAAAGGGTAAGGTCTCTTTTGTCTGGGAATCTATAACTCTGCCGGCGATCTTTCCCGTCTGAGCCATTAAACTTGTAGGCAACAGCAGAAACGAAAGGATTAAGGCATACAGTAACGGACGATACCTCATTAAAGCCTCCGACTAACTCTATCTTTTTTGTTTTTGAAACTTTATAAATTTTCCGGCCTTTAAAATACCCCTTTTCTTTCAGAATATCAAAGTTTATTTTGAGAATTAAGGCTTATTATCACCATTTTGTCTAATTTTACCTTAGACAAATATTTACTAAAACTTAGACATGCCTGACCGTGTGCGGTTTCGCAACATCCTTTTTCCGTGCATAAGAGAGATACATCTCCGCAGCAATAAGCAAAAGCGCCAGAATAATGAAGATTTTCCACAGTTCGGAACCCCCCGCAACTTCCCCCATTTTAGCGGTTAATTCGTCGATATTATCAACTTTCAACGGTTTCTCCTTAACCCTGATAGCGGCGAAATATTCTTTTAACTCATCATCAGAAAGCCGTGCTGTGTTTGATTCAGCCGAATCAAGGTTCACGGGCACCATTTCCACCACATCATCATCCCTGCTAAACGAGTAAACACCGGGCTGAGTCGTTTCTTTGAATATAACACCGCCGCCGTTTTTCCCCGTTTGCAGAAAAGCCGTTCCGCCGTTCGGCATAGAAACTTCAATTTTGCCTGCGCCAACTTTCTTGCCCGAAAGGGAAATATCTTCACCCGTAAGCGTTCCCTGTATTGCAGGCTCCTGTGACGCGAGATAAAAAAGCGACCTGTAAACCAATGGGGCGAAAATGGGGATTAAAGGCAGATCACCCGCCCCAAGCGTAGGTGCAGCGGCTACTGTTAATACTTTTCCTTTTCCTTTCCGGGTCTCTTTTAAAAAGGAACCCCCCTCGGAAAGTGTGATTATATCACTACCCCCACCGGCAGGGATTTTAAACCAGGTGGTAAGTTCGGGGGATTCGACACTGTTGCCGTGTGGGTTTTGAAATATCTCCCTGAGCAATGGGTGCGTAAAAGAAACGGAACCAAATTTACCCGGAATTGCCTTTGCCTCTTTTCTTAGTTCCAAAGGAACGGGCACACTTAATGCGGTCAGAAGTGCCGAGTATCCCTGCAATGTTGCCCCTTCACCGGGGAAAACCAAAACACCGCCGCCTGAAGAGATAAAATCTTTCAGTTTTTGAAGGTCTGCGCTTGTTCCTCCACCGGCTGAAGCACCGGCTCCATTTGCAGAGGCACCCGAACCACCTGAATCCCCGCCTGAGTCTCCGCCCGATCCAGCAGAGGCACCCGAGCCTAAACCCCCGCCCGAACCCGTGGCAGAACCTACAACTATCACCATATTAATATTGCGAAAATCTGTCGCACCGACTTGCGAAATGTCTCTCTCTGTAATTTTCATATTGCCGGCAAAAGACCCCGCCTCGATAGCAGCTTTCACAAACTTAAGATCACCCGGTTTCCCAAGCAGTAAAACGCTGAACTCTTTTGGGATGTAAACTGATCCGTATCTTTGATTATCGATCTTAATATCATCATCGTCAATTTTCACCATAACGGAAGAATATCCCGGTTTTTTAACCGGCGCCGAAAGCGTTACATCCGTTATTTTACCCGCCGCCACACTGTAGCTTTTTTGCGCACCCCGTTCGTCGTTTATGAAGAGGGAGAGCACACCGTTTGTAATATCACTTCCGGAAAAATTTCGAATTGTCGCAGTTACTGAAACTTCTTTACCCGGCTCAAAAACCTGATTGTTAATTTTAAGCCCGACAACCGCAGCGTTGCCGGCATTTTTCTTCGCCGGATCAAAAATCCTGATTTTAACCCTTGGGTTCAACATCTGAGAAAGATCGGTAAATTCCTTTCTCTCACCAAGGGTGGATTTTTGCAGGTCTGAAAGGATAAAAAGCTGCTTATTAAGATTTTCCGATTCGTCCAAAATTTTTGCGGCACGAATAATGGCAGCATTTAAATCGGTTTCAAGGTACGATGGCTCAATTTCCTTGATTATTTTCCGCAGCGTTTGAGGGTTTTTAACAGGGTTTGCAAATTCATCTTCTCTTCCTGAGGTTAAGACAACTGAAATTTCATCTCCATCTTTCGAACCGGAAATTATTTTTTCAGCCGCAGCTTTTGCCTGGTTCAGATACGAGCCTGTTCCCTCCACCACTTCCATGCTGAAACTGTCGTCGATTAAAATTACCGTGCTCGTTTTTGCCGCAGTTGAGAAACCGGGAATCGTGGTTTCTTCAAGCACAGGGCGGGAAAACCCCGCGACCAAAGCCATCACAATCAGCACACGAAGCGCCATTAAAAGCCACTGTATCAGCTTAACGCGGCGCACTTTCTGCTTTTCTATCAACTTCAGGAAGTGCAGGGTGGAAAAATCGATTTTCTTCAGCTTCCGCAGGTTCAGCAGATGTATTAAAATCGGTATCGAGGCAGCCAACAAACCAAAGAGAACCGCAGGGGAAAGGAATGTCATCTGTTATTCCCCCTTTTGCAAAATTCCATTATTCCCGACACAATTAACCGCTCTCCTAATAGCCCCTAAGCCGGCAATTTCCCCCTCTTGCAAAATTCCATTATTCCCAGCTGCCGCAAACGAAAAGATAAGACCGACAGAAAAATTCATTTTATTAAAACTCTTAACAACCATTGAACGATTATCAGATAACTAACTCAGGACGGAGATACAAAAACGGCAATTATAAAAAGCAACGGGCGGGTAGCACCCGCCCGTCAAAAGCAAATAAATTAATGCCCGGCGGCAATTAAGTTAAGGGCGCTGCCCGCCTTGAACCAATCGAACTGCCGCTCGTTAAACGAGTGATTCAACAGGCACTCATCAACACTTCCGTCAGAGTGCTTAATCACAAGAGTGAACGGTTTACCGGGTGCGAACTCGTTCAACCCTCGGATCGAAAGCCTGTCGTCTTCCCTGATTTTATCGTAATCTGCAGGATTAGCGAAAGTTAAAGGTAACATCCCTTGTTTTTTCAGGTTTGTTTCATGGATTCTGGCAAAGCTTTTAACAATTATCGCTCTGCCGCCCAAGTGCCTTGGTTCAAGCGCTGCGTGCTCGCGGCTCGAGCCTTCACCGTAGTTTTCATCACCGACAACCACCCAGCTTCTGCCGGCGGCTTTGTACTCACGGGCAACTTCAGGAACCGATTTTGTCTCACCGGTGAAAACATTTTTCACTTTTCCGACATCGCCCGAATATGCGTTGGTTGCGCCGATAAACATATTGTTCGAAATGTTATCAAGGTGACCGCGGTACTTAAGCCAGGGGCCCGCCATCGAAATATGATCTGTGGTGCATTTCCCCTTTGCTTTCAACAGAACGGGCATATCTTCTAAGTCGTGCCCGTCCCATGCGGGGAAAGGCTCCAGTAGGTGCAGCCTGTCGCTGTTAGGTGATACTTTCACCTGCACTTCGGAACCATCGTGAGCCGGAGCGATATATCCGCTTTCACCATGGTCGAAACCTCTTTTTGGCAGTTCATCGCCGGTAGGTGGGTCAAGTTTAACTTTTTCACCTTTATCGTTTATCAAATAGTCTGTTAAAGGATTAAACGAGAGTGAACCTGCCAGTGCCATAGCAGTAACCATTTCCGGCGAAGCCATGAAAGCAAGAGTTGCGGGGTTACCGTCGTTTCTTTTTGCAAAGTTTCTGTTAAAGGAGGTTAAAATGGTGTTTTTCT
Source organism: Ignavibacteriaceae bacterium (assembly GCA_008933765.1). Taxonomy (GTDB): domain Bacteria; phylum Bacteroidota; class Ignavibacteria; order Ignavibacteriales; family Ignavibacteriaceae; genus UTCHB3. The sequence goes on from WBUK01000004.1 coordinate 36,289, forward strand.
CACCCATTTCAATGTCGGTCCTCTTCCACATACCGATGCAGGGACCGCAAGCGTTAGCAAGAACAACTCCGCCAAGCTCGGTTAGCGTTTCCAGCTGACCATCTCTCTCGACGGTTGCGCGAACCTGCTCGGAACCGGGTGTGATTGTAAACTTAGATTTTGCTTTCAACCCTTTTGCCAGCGCCTGACGGGCAACATTCGCCGAGCGATCGATATCTTCGTAGCTGGAGTTTGTGCAGCTTCCGATGAGCGCAACGGTAATTTCGTCGGGGTAATCGTTCTGTTTAGCAGCTTCTTTCAGCTTTGAAATAGGCCAGATAAGGTCAGGGGTAAAGGGCCCGTTCACCGAAGGCTCTAATTCCGAAAGGTTAATTTCAATTATTCTGTCGAAATATTTCTCAGGGTTTGCTTCCACATCCGGGTCGGCTTTAAATTCGTGGGCTAAACCTTCAACTAATTCCGCAAGGTCTTCCCTTTCGGTGGCTTTCAGATATGTGGTCATCCTGTTGTCGTATGGGAAAATGGAAGTGGTGGCACCGACTTCAGCACCCATGTTGCATATTGTCCCTTTACCTGTGCTGGAAATCGAGTCTGTTCCTTCGCCAAAATATTCAATAATGGCACCTGTTCCGCCTTTTACGGTTAAAATACCGGTAACTTTCAGAATAACATCCTTAGCAGAAGTCCAGCCGTTAAGTTTACCCGTCAGTTTAACGCCGATCAGTTTGGGCCATTTCAACTCCCAGGGCATACCCGCCATAACATCCACGGCATCAGCACCGCCTATGCCTATAGCAATCATACCCAGCCCGCCGGCGTTCGGAGTGTGGGAATCGGTACCTATCATCATTCCGCCCGGGAATGCGTAATTTTCAAGCACGACCTGGTGAATGATACCGGCACCCGGTTTCCAGAACCCGATTCCGTATTTTGAGCTTACGCTCTCTAAGAAATCATAAACTTCCCTGTTTTCTTTGTTAGCACGGTTTAGATCGTCTTTTGCACCAACCATCGCCTGAATCAGGTGGTCGCAGTGCACAGTTGAAGGCACCGCCACTTCCTTTTTACCTGCAGACATAAACTGAAGCAGCGCCATCTGAGCGGTTGCGTCCTGCATTGCAACTCTGTCGGGTGCCAAATCGGCGTAGTCTTTCCCTTTAACCAACGGCTGTGTTGGTTTTTCCCAAAGGTGTGCGTACAATATTTTTTCAGTGTAAGTTAAAGGTCTGCCAAGAAGAGCGCGCGCATGCTCAACTTTCTGAGCAAAACCGGCATAAACCTTCCTGATCATATCCATGTTTGCTGTCATCTGTATCCTCGTCTAAAATTAAAAATTTCTGATTCAAATATAACTAATTGCCCCCGCTCTGAATATCCATTCCGTCACTCGTGATTCGTTTGGAAATTTCGAAATTTTTCCGGTAACCTTGGGTTAATACACCTTTCAGAAGTCCCTCCAAATCTGCGAAGTTAAGGTTTCTGAACTTAATTTATAACTGCCTTGTGTTTTAGAATTTTTTCGTTTCTCTCAAACCTGCGAAGTTAAGGTTTCTGAATCCTTTCCGCAAATTTTGTAACGATCTTTTGCCGGATAACCTCTTTGCCCGGAAGTACCAAATCTTCCAGTGCACGCGGTGAAGGTATCGGGTAGTTCTCCGCACCGATTCTCAGTGTATCAATCTTAACATCAAAGTGGGATTGCACTTCGGCAATAATTTCGGCGCCAATTCCGCCTGTTTTCTTCCCTTCTTCAACCGTTACCAATGTGTTTGTGCGCGCAACTGACTCGATCACGGCACGCAGGTCCATCGGGTAAAGTTGAGTTAAAACAATAACTTCGGGGGTTAAATCGTGCTGCTCTCTGAACTCGTTCAAAAGAGAAACCACAGTTCCGCTAAGCCCGCCATACACCGCAATAGTCAGATCAGGTGAAGTGTCGCCCGGTCTGAAACGCACTGCCGGATACTTTCCGTTATCATGCTCAACAACATATCCGGGCACACCGGGATCGTTATGCTTAACCTTATAATCAAGTTTGTTTTCAAAGAGAACGACAGGTAACTCTTCATTAAGCACTTGTTTATAAAGTGCCTTAGGGTCGGTGTAGATGTTCAAACTTAGCGTAATCAAATCATCCATACCGATAAAATATTTTTCAAGCGACTGCGAGTGTGTTGGTCCATACCCCCTGAAACCGCCCATCGGAGTTCTGAGTACTATACCGCAGTTAGTCGCTTTGTTATACATCCTGTGGAACTTTGCGGCGTGGTTTAAAAGCTGATCAAAAGTCAGCGTTACAAAATCCCCGAACATTATTTCAACGAACGGTTTGTAACCCATAAGCCCAAGCCCGTTACCAATCCCCGTTATCCCCGCCTCACTTATTGGGCTTGGATAAATTCTCTCGGGGAATCTCGCTTCAATGCCGGAAGAAACGCCAAACCCTCCGCCGAACGGCTCAGCTACATCCTCACCGATAATTAGAATCTTATCGTTATGTGCCATTTCTTCGTGGAAAAACTCGTTGATCGACTCAACCTGATCCTTCCCGGTAAAATTAATTGCACTCCACTCCAAAGGAAGTGGTTCCATCGGTTCATCCCCATACTCTTCAATCGATAATTCCGGATCATTGGCAACATCTGCAATTATCGCGTCAATTTCTGTTCGTGCTTTAGCCACCATTTCCTTGTACTCTTCGGGATGCCCGGCGGCAAAAAGATTTATCGGGTCTTTTTTCACAAACTGTGCCACTTCATCACTTTCTCGCGAGTCCCGCCCGGTCGAAGGTGAATTGAGACGATAAAGATCTATCTGCAGAAACGCCGGTTTTTGTTCCTCCCGCACATAATTTATGGCTTCGGAACACTTAGCGAACAAGTCATCCTGATTCCAAACATCCGTTTTCAAAGTTTTGATATTAAAGGCTTTAAAACGATCGGCAATTTCCCCCGCCATGTTTCTTTTAATCGGAGTTGAAAGTGCGTAAAAATTGTTTTCACACACAACCAAAACCGGCAGGTTCCACAAAGACGCCATGTTCAGCGATTCATAAACTACTCCCTCGCCAAGCGTTCCGTCTCCGATGAAAACAACCGAAATGCCGCCGGTTTTACTCAGTTTTTTTGCGAAAGCCATCCCTGTTGCGATTGGTACAATTCCGCCCTGAACGCCGCTTGACATATAATTATCTTTGTGTGTGTGCTGGCTGCTCCCGATTCCGCCACAGATACCTGTTTTTTTGCCCCAAAGTTCGGCAATCAGCCCGCGGTAATCTTTTTTGAAAGAAAGAAAGTGTGCATGCCCCCTGTGGTTTGAAACTACATTGTCTTTATCGGTTAGAAATTCGGTTACTGCGATTGCGGAAAGTTCATGCCCTACTGCAGTGTGGGTAGTCCCCTTCATTATTTTTTTTCTGAACATCGAAAGAATCGTGTTCTCTGTCTCCCTGATTTTTATTGCCTTTTCATAAAATCGCTTTTCCATTTATTCATCTTCTTTCGTAATATCAATTTAAACGGGGCAAGCGCGGGGCGGTTTTGCCTTGCAAACTTTTTTTGTTAAAAACATCCCGCGTGTACGGACGCTTTGTCAAAAACATCCCGCGTGTACGGACAATTTGCTAAAATATCTCGCAATTATCACGCATTTATATATAATTTGCAGAAAACAGAACCGCCACTGCCAAAAACTCTTCGGCACTAAATGCGCCTCTTAAGTTTAAAACAGTTTTACCGTTAAAAGCATTCCTTACCCCTGATACAATTAATCCCAAATCCCCAAAAACTCATTTCTTCGGGCGGTACAACTGATCCCAAATCCCCAAAAATTTATTTCTTCGGGCGGTACAGATGTACACTCTCACCGAAGAAAACTTCAGCCGACTCCATCACCGTCTCAGAAAGTGTCGGGTGTGGGTGAATTGTAAGCTTAATATCTGAAGCCACAGCACCCATTTCGATTGCAAGAGTGCCCTCGGCAATCAATTCACCTGCACCGGGCCCGCAGATACCAACACCCAAAATTCTTTCGGTGTCAGGGTCAACAATCAGCTTTGTAACACCATCGAATCTGTCAAGTGTGGTTGCTCTGCCGGAAGCCGCCCAGGGGAACTTAGCCACTTCGTGCTTAATTCCTTTTTCGCGTGCTTCAGTTTCGGTAATGCCCGCCCACGCAATTTCGGGGTCTGTGAACACAACAGCCGGAATAGCCGCCGGTTCAAAAGCTGTTCTTTTGCCTGCGATGGTTTCAACCGCAACGCGTGCTTCGTGTGTTGCTTTGTGTGCTAACATCGGGTCGCCGGCTATATCCCCAATCGCATAAATATATGGGTCAGTAGTGTTCAGTGTGTTATCAACTCTTATGTGCCCTTTAGTGGTGAGTTCAACCTTAGTGTTTTCCAACCCCAAGCCGGCAGTGTTTGGTCTTCTGCCGATTGAAGCAAGCACATAATCGTAAAATTCCACCCGTTCGGCGCCCGTTTTATCCTGAATCGTAACATTTATTCCGTTCTTAACGGGGTCAAGTTTCATCACTCTTGATTCGAGCATAATTGCGTCAAATTTCTTTTTCAACATCTGTGTCAGGTGGCTTACCATGTCCCGATCCGCTCCGGGTAACAGCCCGTTCATCATCTCAACAACGGAAACCTTGCTGCCCAGCGCCGAGTAAACCGAGCCAAGTTCCAACCCGATATACCCCCCGCCGATAACCAGCAGTTTTTCAGGAATTGCAGGCAAATCAAGCGCTGAAGTCGAGTTCAACAGCCTGTCGCTTTTTATGTTAAATATCGGAATTGAAATAATCTCTGAGCCGATGGCAATAATTGCTCTTTCGAAGTGTATCTCTTCTTTTCCGCCGTCGTTAAGTTCAACTTTAACGGAGCGGGAAGAAGTGAACGAAGCCCTTCCCTGAATGAAATAAACTTTTCGTTGTTTTGCGAGCTGCCCCAGCCCACCGGTCATTTTTCCGACAACCTTGTTTTTAAATTCACGCAGTTTATCAAGGTCAATCCTAGGTTCGCCGAAATCAACTCCCCAATTCTTGGCTTCTTTCGCCTCATTAATCAATTTTGCAACATGCAGCAACGCTTTCGAAGGGATACACCCCCGGAAAAGGCAAACTCCTCCGGGGTTTTTATCCAAATCAACCAAAGTTACGCTCATGCCGAGGTCTGCAGCCGCAAATGCAGCCGCGTAACCGCCGGGACCTGCACCGATAACCAACAATTTTGTCTGTATCATGCCAAGCCCCCTATTCAACCACTAAAAGTTTGAACGGACTTTCGAGCACCTCAACCACCCAGCGAAGGAAGCGAATGGCGTCTGCCCCGTCAATCACACGGTGATCGTACGAAAGTGAAAGCGGGAGCATAAGCCTCGGCACAAATTCACCGTCGCGATAAACCTGCTCGTACAAGCCGCGCGAAACACCCAAAATAGCCACTTCCGGTGAATTAACTACAGGCGTGAAATAAGTACCGCCAATTCCGCCAAGGTTGGAAATAGTGAAACACCCGCCCTGAAGTTCATCCAAACCGATTTTCTTCGCGCGCGCTTTCTCGGAAAGAACCGCAATTTGAGCCGAAATTTGGGTCAGGTTCATCTTATCGGTGCCTTTAATGTTCGGCACAATCAAACCATGCTCGGTATCAACGGCAATCCCGATGTTGTAATAGTTTTTGTAAACTATTTCCTGTTTTTCCATGTCAACAGATGAATTAAACTGCGGGAACTGCTTCAGCGCTGCAGAGATAACTTTCACCAAAATTGAAGTCATCGTCAGTTTACCGCCGCCTTTGGCAACTTCAGGCGAATATTGCTTGCGCAGCTGCTCAAGGATGGTTATATCCGCTTTATCAAATTGTGTAACATGCGGAATTGTCGCCCACGAATAACTCAGGTGCGAGGCAGTTTTGGCACGGATACTGCTCATAGCTTTCCGCTCAATATCGCCAAATTTGCTGAAATCAGGCAACGGCTGCTGCCGCAGGAAAGCACCGCCACCGCCGGCTTGCGGCTGCTCGGAAACACGCCCTTCGTGCAATGCTTTCGAGTATGCCTTAACATCATTCAGCGAAATTCTTCCGCCGGGGCCCGTACCGGGCACTTTTCTGATATCAACACCAACCTCCCTTGCAAGTCTTCTGACCGAAGGAGCTGCAGGGGCAGCGTTTTGCAGTATCGGCGGCTGCATATCAAGGAAGATTTTGGGCGGATTGGCAATCAATTCCGGATTTGCCAGATCCTCTTTAAGTTCTTTTAGTTCCGCTTCAGAAAGCTGAACAGTTCCGCCGGCAATCGATACCGCCGAAGCACCCGCAACGGGAACGGGAATAGAAGAAGGTGCTGCAATCTTGTGCTGCATTACCGCCACTTTCGATTTTTCCACTTCCTCAGGTGAAGGTCCTGCAGGAGTTGCAGGGGCAGGCGCCGGTTTTGCAGCAACTGATTTCACTTTCAGTATAACTGCGCCCACTTTAAAGTGTTTGTTAGCTTCAGCAAAAACTTCCGTAACCACACCGCTTGCGCTTGAAGGCACTTCCACGGTGGCTTTGTCAGTTTCGATCTCTAATATTGTGTCGTTTTCTTTAATTTCATCACCGGGCTTAACGGTAACTTTAACCACCATCGCCTCCGTGATGTTTTCACCAAGATCGGGGAGAACAACATCCGTTATCGTTTCTGCGCTTGCCGAAGCTGAAGCATCGGCGGTAGTGCCTGCGCCGGCGGAGGCAGTCGCCGCGCCTGAGGCTGCACCGGAGCCGGCACCACCTGAAGCGGGGGCTGTTTTTTTACCATCTTTTGCGGGAGCCTCGCTACCAGTGGGGGCTTTCTCTCCTGCAGAGGTGGCTTTAACATCAGCCGCGGGAGCCGAAGCGGCTGCACTTCCGGCGTCTTCAACCGAAAATACAACGGCACCTACCGGCACCTTGTCACCCTCTTTGATATAAACACCCGAAACTTTTCCGGCGATATCCGAAGGCACTTCAACTGTTGCTTTATCAGTTTCTATCTCAATAATAGTCTGATCTTCTTTCACGATATCTCCGGGAGCAATCAAAACTTTGACCACCAACGCAGATTCGATGTTTTCACCCAATTCGGGCAGCTTGAACTCTCTACTCATACTGTCGTTACCTCCGTTAAGAAATCATTGGGTTAAGTTTATTCTTGTCGATCTCTAATTCTTCAATCGCTTTATCAACAACCGACTGTTTGATTTTACCTTCGAGCATTAAACCGTAAAGCGTTGCAATGGTAACATAGCGGGCATCAACCTCGAAGAAGTCGCGCAGCTCTTTTCTCCCCTCGCTTCGTCCGAAGCCGTCGGTACCGAGAGTAATCAGCCTGCCGGGTACCCATTTAGCAATCGAGTCGGGAATCGCTTTAATGTAATCGCTCGAGGCAACAAACACGCCATCCACCCCGTCAAACACTTGCGAAATATAGGTTTTCTTCCGGTCTTCAGGGTGAAGCATGTTCCATCTTTCCACCTCGAGGGCGTCTTTTCTGACTTCTTTATAGCTTGTTGCGCTGTAAACATCAGCAGCCACGCCGTATCTTTCTTCCAGAATTTCCTGCGCTTTAAGCACTTCGTTCATAATGGTTCCGCTACCGAGCAGGCTTGCTTTCAGTTTCAGTTTTTTCTTCGTTGAAGGTTTGAACTTGTAAAGCCCTTTCACGATGCCATCCTTAACGCCTTCGGGCATAGGGGGCATCGCATAGTTCTCGTTCATTACGGTGATGTAGTAGAAAATATCTTCCTGTTCTTCGTACATCCTGCGGATACCCTCACGGATTATAACCGCCAGCTCGAATGCAAATGCAGGGTCGTAGGTAAGAATTGTCGGCAACGGATAGAAGAGGTGGTGCGAATGCCCATCCTGATGCTGAAGCCCCTCGCCGTTAAGCGTGGTTCTTCCGGAAGTGCCGCCGATCAAAAAGCCTTTTGCCCTGAGATCACCGGCTGCCCAGGCAAGATCACCAAACCGCTGGAACCCAAACATCGAATAATAAATGAAGAACGGTATCATGTTCAATCCGTGGTTTGCATAAGCTGTTGCTGCCGCTAAGAACGACGCCATCGAGCCTGCTTCAGTTATTCCTTCCTCAAGTATCTGCCCGTCTTTTGCCTCTTTGTAGTAAAGAAGGCTTGCACGATCAACCGGCTCATAAAGCTGTCCGTTGTGCGAGTAAATCCCGATCTGACGGAATAAAGCTTCCATACCAAATGTGCGGGCTTCATCAGGAACAATCGGAACAATCAGTTTGCCGATCTCTCTGTCTTTCAGCAGATTTGTAAGTATTTTAACGAAAACCATCGTGGTGGATACTTCTCTGCCGTTTGTGCCTTCGTAAAATTCTGAAATAATTTCTTCCGGCGGAGTTTTAATCGGACGAACATCAACGGTTCTCTTCGGCAGATAACCGCCCAGAGCTTCTCTTCTTGCCCTTAAATATTCCATCTCGGGGCTGTCATCCGCAGGTCTGTAGAATGGTGCTTTTGCCACTTCATCATCCGAAATCGGAATGCCGAAGCGCGATCTGAACTCTCTTACTTCGTCTTCGTTCAGCTTCTTCTGCTGGTGGGTTATGTTCTTTCCTTCACCGCTTTCACCAACGCCGTAGCCCTTGATGGTTTTGGCGAGAATAACAGTCGGTTGCCCTTTGTGTTCGTAGGCAGCTTTAAAAGCGTTGTACACTTTTTCAGGGTCGTGGCCGCCTCTGTTCATCTTACGGAGTTCTTCATCACTGAGTTCTTCCACCATTTTGGCAAGTTCGGGGTCGCGGTTGAAAAGTTTTTCTCTTACATACGCACCGGACTCAACCGAGAATTTCTGGTACTCACCGTCAACTATTTCACCGAGTGTGTGGGCGAGTAAACCTTTCTCGTCTCTGTCGAAAAGCGGGTCCCAGTCAGAACCCCAGATAACCTTAATTACATTCCAGCCTGCACCTCTGAAAGCTGCTTCAAGCTCCTGAATGATCTTGCTGTTGCCTCTTACAGGCCCGTCAAGGCGCTGAAGGTTACAGTTGATAACAAAAATAAGATTGTCAAGTTTTTCCCTTGGAGCCAAAGTGATAGCGCCGAGTGTTTCGGGTTCGTCCGTTTCACCGTCGCCGAGGAAAGCAACCACTTTAGCGTCTGACTCAGGAATCAAACCCCGGTCTTCTAAGTATCTGTTAAAGCGTGCCTGATAAATTGCCTGCAAAGGTCCTAAGCCCATCGAAACCGTTGGGAACTGCCAGAAATCGGGCATTAACCAGGGGTGTGGGTAAGATGCAAGCCCGCCGCCGGGTTTAAGTTCGCGTCTGAAATTCTCAAGTTGTTGGTTGCTTATTCTTCCTTCAACAAATGCACGGGCATACAAACCCGGTGAAGCGTGCCCCTGGAAATAGATCATATCGCCCGGGTGATTTTCGCTTCTCGCACGGAAAAAGTGGTTCAAACCAATCTCAAAAAGCGTAGCAACCGACGCATAAGTTGAAATGTGCCCGCCAATTCCATTTTCTAATTTATTAGCACGGGTAACCATCGCCATTGCGTTCCAACGGATGATCGATTTAATTCTTCTTTCAATCTCACGGTTTCCGGGAAAAGGTACCTGTTTGTCTCTCGGAATAGTATTAATATAAGGTGTGTTAGCCGAAAAAGGCAGCTGAACCCCTGCTTTGTGTGCCCTAATTTGCAGTAGGTTCAATAGTTCTATCACTCTTTCTCTGCCGCCGTTTTGCAGCACATAATCCAAGGAGTACAACCACTCCTGATTCTCCAACTCCTGTAATTCGCGTAATTGTTTCTCGTCACTCATTATAAGCCTGTCTTTTTACAATGTTTATTTATCTTTATTAGTAACACTTTTTAAATCTGTTAAATTCAAGAATACAAAGATATGAAATTCGTACCTTTTATATCCTCTTTCGGTATAAATGTGATCTGTTCACCATATAAAAAGTATGAAATTATTTGAAATTTTTTAAGGAAATTTATTTATCTTTGTTATGCGAAGTGGCGCGTTTATTAAGGATAGAACTTTGTGAGAAAATTTGCCCCAAAAGATGAGTAATACGACAAAATTCAGAGAAAATATAGAAAACCTTTTCGATTTCCTGCCCGGTATGGCTTATCGCTGCATGAACGACCACGCATGGACTATGCGCTTTGTTTCAGCAGGCAGTTTAGAACTGACAGGATATACCACTGATGAGTTTGAGAATCAAAAGATTGATTTTGGCTCACTGATTTTACCCGGGTTTTCCGATTATGTCTGGACTTCTGTTCAGAAGGCTGTTTTCGCCGGGAAACCATACGCCTTAGAGTACAAGATAAAAACCCGCTCCGGAGCCCAAAAATGGGTGTGGGAAAAAGGAAAGGGCGTCTTCTCGGGTTCCGGAGAACTGCTCTTCTTAGAGGGCTTTATAATCGATATTACCGAAAGAAAAGAGAAAGAAATTATTCTTGATACATTCTTCGATATCGTACCCGATTTTTTGAATGTCTGCACAACCGACAGTAAATTTGTGCGGGTAAATAAAGCAGTTAAAAATCTGCTCGGCTACAACCCCGAAGAAATGATCGGGCAATCTTACCATAAATTTATACACCCCGATGACCTTGTACCGATTCGGGCTTATAAATATAAGTTAGGCCCTGAAAATGTAAATTTTTTCAGGAACAGATATATCGCCAAAGATGGAAGAATAGTCCACTTTGAGTGGGTTTCCTCTATTCAGGATGGAATGGTTTACTCTTCTGCGCGCGATATTACAGAACGCGTTGCCCTCGAAAAAGCACTGACGGAAAACGAAAAATTAATGCGCTCGATGATTAATTCTATCACTGAGTCTGTATTTCTGATGGATCTTGAGGGCAAAGTGGTTATCTGTAACGAAGTCTGCGCACTCAGATACAACAAAACTCCGGAAGAGTTAGTCGGGCATTCTATTTTTGATTTGCTGTCGCCTGATCTTTCCGTTTCGCGTCGGGCAAAAGTAAAACAAATTTTCGAAACACGAGAACCCGCTGTTTTTGAAGACTCACGGGACGGGAAAACTTTTCTTTCTTCAATTTACCCTGTGTTTGGGGATGATAATTCAGTAATTCAATTCGCAGTTTTTGGTTACGATATCACCGAGAGAAAAGAAAGTATAACTAAATTGGAAGCACTTACTGCAGAGCTTACAGAACTTAATCAAAGCAAAAACCGATTTATTTCGGTGCTGGCTCACGACCTCAGAAGCCCGTTTCATCCGCTGCTTAACACGCTTGATATTTTGGATACGGAGTTTGAAACTCTTTCAAAAGAGGAAAAAACCCGGTTTATTAAATCAGCAAAGAATACCGCCACTTCTGTTTTTGGGCTTTTAGAATCGTTGCTTACTTGGATTATGGCGACGCAGGATACTTCGTTACCCGATTTGAAAAACCTGAATATAACAGAGATAATTCAGAAGGCTTGCGAGCAGGTGATCGAACAGGCGAAAGCAAAAAAAGTAACCCTTTCTCTCAGGGTTGATACCAAGCCTGACAAGAATTCTAACGGAAAATCTATCCGGGAAAATTCTTTTTCTGCAAAGGATAATGCTAAATCAACTGATGATAATACTTTCTCCGCAGGAGAAAATCATAACATCAACGCACTTGTTGATTATGATATGCTTTTGACCGTTCTGCGCAACCTGCTTTCCAATTCAATTAAGTTCTGCCAAACCGGTGGTGAGGTGGTCATTAAGGTTTTCAGCACCGATGATGCAACACATATCGAAATTAGTGATAACGGAATCGGAATGAGCCAATCGCAGTTGAATTCACTTTTTCAGATTTCCGAAACCGGATCAACTCCGGGCACACAAAATGAAAAAGGCGCCGGCTTTGGGCTGCTTCTGTGCAAAGCCTTGGTGAACAAAATGAACGGGAACATAACCGTCGATAGCACAGTGGGCATTGGTACTTCGGTTACTCTCTCCTTCAAAAAAGCATAATTCCACACCTTTAGTATGGTTTACTCTCCCGGACATGGTTAAAGAGATTGAGTTTGCGGTTAGACCTGAAGACCACAAAAACTCAGAGCAAATCCATAAATTGGTGGTTTCCGCCTCCCGTGAAAAACCTTCCGATATTTCCGGTTATTATATAACGAGAAGATCGATTGATGCGCGCAGCAAAAACCCCGTTTATCGCTTTCGTGCATTGGTTTTTGTTAACGAGCCGGTTAAATCTCCCGTTGTAAAGCCCGTTTATCTCCCCGCCCGTGGCGATAAAAGGGTGATTATTGTAGGGGCGGGTCCCGGTGGGTTGTTCGCTGCACTTCGGCTTTTGGAATCGGGGATTAAACCGATTATCCTCGAAAGAGGTAAAGATGTGCAGGCAAGACGACGCGACCTGCGGGCGATTATGCAGGAGGGTTCCGTCAACCCTGATTCTAACTATTGTTTCGGCGAGGGTGGTGCCGGAACTTACAGCGACGGAAAGCTCTACACCCGTTCAGATAAAAGGGGGAATATCCTTAAAGTGCTTAATGTGTTTGTAATGCACGGCGCCGACCCCGATATTTTGATTGACGCTCATCCGCATATCGGTTCAAATAAACTGCCGAAAATTATTGAAGCAATGCGCAATACTATTTTAGAGTACGGTGGTGAGATTCATTTTAACTCACGGGTTACGGGGCTTATTCGCTCAGGTGGGGGTTTTGCCACCGGCTCTTATGGTGGGGGCAGCAGAGTCAATGGAGTTGGCAGCGGAGTTGGACAGGGTGACACTGTGACCGGTTATACTGAAAAAAATGATTCTGCTGAAAATAAAGGAGGAGGTTCCGGAAGCAAAAGTGCGGAACCCTCCGGAGGTTTCAGCAACAGTAAAACTACCGGGGGAAACAGATTAAAGGGAGTGATTGTTAATAACAGCACCGAATTTTTTGGCGATGCCGTAATCCTTGCAACGGGGCACTCTGCCCGTGATATTTACGAGATGCTCGTGCGCGAAAATATTATGATCGAGCCGAAGCCTTTTGCGCTTGGAGTGCGTATCGAGCACCCGCAGACAATTATTGATCAGGCTATGTATCATCAAAAAAACAGGGGCGAATTTTTACCCGCCGCTTCATATTCACTTGCTTGTCAGATTTCAGGAAGGGGTGCTTATTCTTTTTGCATGTGCCCCGGTGGGGTAATTATACCCGCTTCCACTGCGCCCGGGGAATTGGTGCTGAACGGAATGTCGGTCTCCCGTCGTGATTCACCGTACGCCAATTCCGGCTTTGTCGTTGAAGTTCGGCCTGAAGATTGGGAAAGGTTTGCGGAAGATCATAATGTTGGGCAGGGCACCAATTCCGGCTTTGTCGTTGAAATCCGGCCTGAAGATTGGGTAAGGTTTGCAAATGAACGCAGTGGCTCATTCAGTGATTCTTCCCATTCCCGTAAGGAGAACAGGGAAAGGTTCGCAGAAAAACAGGGCGGCGTTTACCGTGCTGACTTAAAAACACATTCTGATGATATAGTTGAGTTTCTGCGAATGGGCAAAAATGGCACGCCTGAAAATTTTACGACCTATGGAGCACTCGCTGCACTTCACTACCAAAAATCAGTTGAAGCGCGTGTATGGGAAGCGGGAGGGAAAACACAAACTGCCCCTGCACAAAGAGTAACGGACTTTCTTAACGGCAAAGTTTCAACTTCTCTGCCCGCAACAAGTTATATTCCCGGTGTAACTTCCGTTGACCTTAAGGGCGTTCTTCCGGCGGAAATAACAATCCGGTTAAAAGAGGCGCTTAAAATTTTCAATTCTAAACTAAAAGGCTACATAACTGATGAGGCAATTATGCTGGCAACCGAGTCACGAACCTCCTCCCCGGTGCGCATTCCTCGCGATAGAATCACAAAAACCCACCCGCAGATCAGCAATCTCTACCCCTGCGCCGAAGGTGCCGGCTACGCCGGTGGCATCGTCTCCGCCGCAATCGATGGTGATAACATCTCTCAACAAATCATCCGTGTTTTTTCAAACAGCAGATAATAAAACTCTTCTGACAGAAAGCACTTCTGAAAGTTTCAGCAATGAAATGTAAAATTTTAGCACTTTCTGCGTTTCTTCGTTAATAATAATATCTCTTGGCTAATTCCTAAAATTTCTGTCCCTTAGGCACTGTTGGGTTGACTTTTAGAATCATTTCCTTTTTTTTGGCACAGTTGGGTTGACTTTTAACATTTTTTGTTATTTTACAGCATGTTTTGGTTAATTTTTATTAATTGATAGTTAATTTTCCGTATATTTATTGTGTATTTGTTAACTAATTTGTATAAAACTTATGCTTGGTCATAAAATAAAAATGTACCGTACGCTCAACGGATGGTCACTTGAGGAACTTTCCCAAAAAGTGGCAGAGCAGGGAGGTAAAATCTCGAAAGTTGCGCTCTCAAAGTTTGAAAGAGAGTTAATCAACCCATCCATTACGAATATTAAACTTCTATCTGAAATTTTTAATGTTACTATGGCGGAACTTGTTGTCCCGCAGGATTACCGGGTTAAACATCTTGGCTTTCGTAAGAAAACTTCCCTCCCAAAATCTGAGCAGGTCAGATATCAAAGTATTGCCGAGGCAGAATTGGAAAAAGTCCAATGGCTGACGGAAAAACTTTCGCCTATGTTAACCGAAAAAATTGATCCGGGGCAATTCAGTATTGGGTCATTGGATGAGGTTGAAATTGTCGCAGAAAAAACCCGCAAAATTTGGGAACTCGGCGAAGGTCCCATTTTCAACTTAACCAGCGTTATGGAAAGAAACGGTTATTTTCTAAAACCCATTTCCGGAGATGAAAATTTTGACGCTTACTCTGTAGTTGCAGAAGGAAAAACCGGTGAGTTTCTTACCGGAATGATTCTTTATAATAAAAATTATACCGGTGACCGCCAAAGGTTCACTCTCTGCCATGAACTTGGGCATTTCCTGATCTCAACAAATGAGCAGAAACTGATTGAGAAAAGCGCCAACAGATTTGCATCCGCTTTTCTGATGTCTAAAAGCGAAACCGAAACAATAATCGGCAGAAAAAGAAGTAATATAACACTAACAGAACTTCAAGAGTATAAAAAATATTTTGGTGTATCGATTCAGGCAATAATTTACCGGATGAAAGATTTAGGCATTATTTCCGAACAATATGCGAAAGAATGGTATCAGTCAATAAATCGCCTTGGATTTAAGAAAAAAGAACCCGGTGCGGAAATCCCCAAAGAGATACCTGAGTATTTGCCAAACTTGATCCAAAGGGCTGTGGCAGAAGGTTTTCTTTCGAGGGATGCTGCTAAAAGAAGATTCGGGATAATAACAGAAAGAGATCCTAATGAACAACTCTCTGAGATTGAGAAGTTCATGCTTCTGCCCAAAAAAGAAAGAGACAGAATTTTGACTGACCAGGCTATAGCCGCTCGTGAGTACTATGAAAACGATGAAGAACTAAGAGAATTTAGGGAGTTTGATTTAGATGTCTTCGAGTAAAATATATCCTAAACAGTGTGAAATTTGGAAAATTAATTTAGATCCTACTTTGGGTTCAGAAATGAAAAAAACTAGACCGGTTATAATCATTTCTAACAGTATTGTTAATAAGTCTTCGTTACGAATAGTGGTTCCTTTGACCGGCTATAAACCTGATGACGATCAATGGGATTGGAAAATAAAAATTACTCCGGATAATATTAACGGATTAACTAAAGACTCAGTAGTTGATGCATTAAATATCAGAAGCGTATCACTTGACAGATTTCAACAGAAATTAGGTGTTATTAGTGTTGATAAATTACTCGAAATCCAAAATGCAGTAACAATGATTATCGAAGAAATTTAATCAACTACAAAATAGTTAGGAAAAAGAAGGAAGTAAAAATTCCGATTCAAGCAATCACCCACCCTCACCTACCCAATAGCATCCTTAATAAGCTGCACTTCTTTCATGAGGCTACGGAACTGCTCAGGCAGAAGCGCCTGGGGGCCATCCGAAAGCGCTTTGTGGGGATCGTGATGAACCTCAATCAAAAGACCATCGGCACCGGCTGCAACCGCTGCCCGGGCTACGGGGATAACCAAATCACTGAACCCCGTGGCGTGCGATGGGTCAGCAATAACAGGCAAATGACTCTTTTGCTTAATAACCGGAATAGCCGAAACATCAAATGTGTTGCGGGTGGATTGCTCAAAGGTTCTGATTCCCCGCTCGCATAAAATTACCTCGCTGTTGCCACCGGCAAGAATATATTCTGCCGACATCAACAGTTCATCAATTGTTGCCGCAAAACCCCGCTTTAACAAAACCGGTTTCTGCAATTTCCCCAATTCTTTCAACAACGGATAATTGTACATATTGCGCGCCCCCACCTGAAAAATATCGGTATATTTGCCGACCAAATCAACAAGCGTTAAATCAAGAATCTCCGTAACCACCTTCAAACCGTTTTCGTCTGCAGCAGAGCGAATCATCTTCAGACCCTCCTCACCCAAACCCTGGAAAGTATAGGGCGAAGTCCTCGGCTTGTAAGCACCACCCCGCAGAACAGTTGCCCCCGCAGCGGCAACAAACCGGGCGACCGTGTGTATCTGTTCTTCACTTTCTACTGCGCATGGTCCCGCAAACACGGCAAGCCCTTCACCACCAATTGTGGCTCTCCCGACAGAAATAATCGTGTCGGCTTTTTTATACTCGCGGCCGGCGAACAGATACGGTTCTGAAACACCGAGAACTTTCGCAACGCCATCGAGCATGCTTATCTCTTTAATATCACTTTCCGGCTTAATTCCGCCTATGCTAATTACCATTCTTCCCGTCCCCTCGGATCTTTGCACGGAGTATCCCATCTCAACGATCCGATTGATCACTCTTTCCACTTTTGCTTCAGTGGCGTTATTTTCAAAAACTACTATCACTTTAATAACTCCGGAAATTCACAACCTTCAAAAAAAATCATTTAATCTGCAAAGCCTCCAATTTTTCCTTCAGGTCCTCATTATCCGGATACAAATTCAGAAGTTTTTGCAGCATATTAACCAATTTTTCGTGCTGTGCGGTTTTGATATAATAATCCAGCAAAACATCATAAGGGTTCGCCTCGTCGTTGTATGAAAAAGGCTCGTTTGCCACCTCGTCCAATGCCAATTTTTCTGCGAGCAGCCCCATTTTGTTAAAATCTTCCAAATTTCCGACCCGCTCAAAAAGAAGTGCAGCCCTGTAGATTGTGGTATAATTTGTTATAATTTCGCCCGGTTTAAGATTCGTGTTGAAGTTAATCATCACAATTTTTGCCCGTTCAACATTCCCCGTTGCAAGATATGAATCCGCGAGATCGAAGTACAGGTTTGAATAGTTATCAATCAGTTCATAGAGTGAGCGATCGCGCACAACCTCACCGGTGTTGATGGATGAAAAATCGAAAGGCATCCCAAAATTTGCAGTTTCATCAAAGTAATCCGGCGGCGGACTTAGCAACACTTCTATTAACTCGGTGTCGATCGATTTGCCCGCTTCCGCAGTGTTGAAGGGCATGAGACGAAACGCTAACCCCTGTGATTTAAGGTGATTAGCAAGAAGATTACGCACTCTTCCTCTTGCGGTCAGCGTGAAGGAAATGTCGCGCAGCCACTTCGTTTTTTGTATAATATCCAATATTATCCGCTCGGCAGGGGTTACGATGAGCGCAGTGGAATCAGGGCTCTTCTCGTCAAACGGGGGGAAAGTAAACTCAATTTTTGAGATTTTATCCTTTTTTTCAACCTCATATTTTTCAACTGCCGTCCGCGGAATATCAAGCGTAATTTTGGCAGGTTTCATCACTTGGGGACGGAGTGCACTCACCTCTTCGTCACTCATATCCATACCGATGTTGTATGTGCCCATTATATACTTCGATCTGATAAATTTTACATAATCCGGCGAGCTTAAAAAATCGATATTAACAAGCGTAACATCCTTGCGCAACTCATCCATCAGTTGCAGATAATAAACGATAAAAGTTTCCAGTTCATCATCGGAAAATACAATCGAGTTTGGCGGAAGGGATCGGAGAAGGTTTTCGCCATAGTCAAAATATGTGGAGGAGATTACCCCGTTTTTAAGAATCTGCCGGAAGCAGAGCTTTGCAGAGTCAGGTTTATCGTTAACAATATATGAAAGCGCGGCAGTGCCCCACATTGAAATGATTTTGGAGTAGGCGCTGAGGTGCCACGACTCGCCCTTGTAAACCGGGCTGATTTTAATCGACCTTAAAAAATGGTCAACGCTTTTCAGCAGATAATCGATCTTCAGTTTGGCAAGGAAATCCATCGACGGAAGTGAAATTCTGTCGTAGGCGTAACCTAAGAAGTAGTGCCCTTCGGCGTCCAAAGAATCGGTTTGTAAATACTCTTCCAACACCTGTGCGGCCTGTTTATAGAGCGCCACATCCGGCGTTGTGCTCATTTCAGCGTGCCGGAAGAGGTCTTTTCCTTTTTCAAGCAAATCCTGCCCCATCACTCCGTGAGCAACAACAAAGCATATGATGAGAATTTGTTTCAAATGATCTGCCGAAAAAATTTAATAATAACCTTTAAACATAATGAATAAACGGATGTTTCGGTTATCTCAGGACATAGGCTTTTTTGAAGTTTTTGGTAACGGTTTACCAACAAGCCACTTGCTTTTTATCCGCGCTTTACTTCAACAGTTTTACAACAGGTTTCTTTCTTTTTGCCTGTGATATATGTAAATGATTTCCTACCCCCCTCTTAACGAATTTACAATATTAAGGCGCGCTGCACGGAACGAGGGGAGGAACCCGCCAACAAAACCCATTATCAACGAAAATATCAACGATGTTATCACGATTTCCGGCGAAAGGGCAAAACTAAAAGAAAGTTGTGAATATGACTCAAAATTTATGGTGGAAACCTGAACAAACGACAGAAACGAAGCTAAAACCAAACCAAACAGCCCACCCAGCAACGAAAGCAACAACGACTCCATCAGAAAAGCCGCCATTACACTCCTCCGGCTGAAACCAAGCGCACGAAGTGTTCCAATTTCCACCGTTCTGTTCGCAACAGCTGCGTACATCGTTATTGTTGCGCCAATCATTGCTCCAAACGAAAAAATAACGGTAACAAAAATGCCGAGAATTTCAATGAACGACGACAAAAATTCAGATTGTTCTTCGTAATACGCCTGCTCAGGCTTTGCTTCGTAAGCGTTCAGGCGTTTATCTTTTACCAAACTATGATTTAGTGCGTCAACCTCGGCAGCCGCTTTTAACTTAGCTGTAATTGTGCTTACAGTTGTTCCACGGTTGAAAGCGCTTCCCAGACGGATCCCGTCTCCCCAAAGTTCGGAATCGTAGCCACTTCCATCGGTGGTGAACTCGCCGACGATCTCCCACTCGTTACCGGCAAATTTAATTTTTTCTCCAACTTTTGCTTCGGGGAACTCTTTAACAATTGCTTCGCCGACAATCAACTCGTTCAGCCCGAAATGGAAGTTTCTCCCTTTTATGATTTTGACCTGCGAGTGAAGTTTCCCGTAGTTGGGTCCCACCCCCCTCACGGTGATGTTACCGGTTGCTCCGTCATTTCTGGTAAGGTTAATCACAACAACAGGCTCGTTCGAGGTTAACGGTTTACCATCTGTGTCTTTCGCAATTTGCGGAAGTGCAGCTATCAACGCCTGATCTTCACCCGGGATAATGCTGGAAATCTCAGCTGTTGACGACTTCCGCAATATTTTAACATTATCCGGCAACCCCGTGCTCTGAAGTGTTTTCCGGATTCCGAAAGCCATCATCAGAACTGCTGCGAAAACAAACACAACCAACGCAACACCCATAATCGTGATGCCCGTAGTAAGTTTTCTTCTGCCCAAACTATTCCATGTGTATTTCAAGGGTATCATGTTTTGCCTCCTGCCAACCGGTTTGCCCTAAGGCAATTAAAGTTGTTCCGTGTTAATGAAGTCATATTTTGCCTCCTATCCAACAAATCTGAAACCGTCAACAATTTTTGTGCTCAATGCTCTCTGAACCGGGAATATCGAAGCAATAACTCCGGTAAGAATTGCAGCCGAAAAAGCCAACACAGTTGTGATTGTTTCAACTTCTAATGTAGGGAAGAAAGTTTTCGGTATCACCCGGCTCATCCCTATCACCATAGATTCACCAATAAAAAGCCCAATTACGCCACCGATAATCGAAATTACCATAGATTCACCAAGTATTAACACTAACAAATGTTTACCGGTGAACCCAAGCGTTTTCAGCACGGAATACTCCCGTGTTCTCTCTCTGGTTGCCATAACCATTGTGTTCCCTAAAACTAACATTATAATCCCAACGATCACCCAGGAAACAAACTCCATCGCTGTCATTATCGCACTCAACGATTTCATCATCCCTTTGGTAAATTCCTCTTCCGATTCAGTTTTTGTGGCTTCAGCACTGTTTCTAAAATAAGAATCGATACTCGCACTTACTCTCGGAATGTCATCGGCATTATTAACTTTCACCACAAACCATCCGATTTGGTTCGCTCTGCCGGGTGATTCCTTTTCCAAGCGTTGGTTTATATAATCCCACCTGATGAACATACCGGTAGCGTCAGTGGTTTTGAATTTAGGCTTATAGATTGCTACAACCTTAAAATCCCACAATCCGGGGTAGATGTCGCCGTCTATAGGCATCCTGTCGCCAACTTTAATGTTATATTGTTTGGCAGTAGCTTCACCAATAATGCAGGCTTGTGGGTCTGCTCTGAAAGCAGCTTTTTCTTCCTCAGTAACCATATATTCAGGATAAACATCAAAAAGGGTCTCCGGGTCGGCACAAATTCTTCCGAAATAGTAGTCTTTATCTTTATAAACACCCTGAAACCATGAGAAATAGGTAACTTGTTTCACCCCTTGCACTTTTTTAATCTTTTCAAAATAAGAAAGTGGAAGTGTAAAGATGAACGAAACGGAGTTCCTTACAATTGCCCTGTCGGGGGCAGTTTGTTCCGAGATCGAATCCCAAGCCGTGATAAAAGTTCTCATAACCAAAAAGGCAGTAACAGCTATAGCAATTCCCAGAATAGTCAATGTTGTTCTCAGTTTATGCCTAAGAGAGTTCTTAAGCATCATTTTTAGAATTTTCATCTCTTTTCCCCTACTAATTCACCTTTTTCGAGGTGCAAAATTCTTTTTGCCTTTTCCGCTGCGTGGGGGTCATGGGTTACCATAACAATGGTTTTCTTAAACTCAGCGTTCAGCCGTTCCATAATTGTAAGAATTTCGGTCGCCGCATTTTTATCCAGATCACCCGTTGGCTCGTCAGCAACAATAATCTGCGGGTCGGTAACGATTGCTCTGGCGATTGCAACCCGTTGCTCTTGCCCGCCTGAGAGCTGTTTTGGCGAGTGGTGCATCCTGTCAGCCAAACCAACCACACCAAGTGCTGTTTCAACATGCGCTTTCCGTTCAGATTTACTCAACTTTGTTAACAAAAGCGGCAATTCAACATTTTCAAAAGCTGTAAGCACCGGGATAAGATTGTAGAACTGAAAAACAAACCCGATGTTGCTTGCACGCCACTTTGCCAACCACGATTCACTCTTCTTTCCAATATCTTCACCGTTAATTAAAACTGCGCCTTCTGTCGGGCGGTCTATCCCTGCGATGATGTTCAGAAGTGTTGTTTTTCCCGAACCTGATGGCCCCATCAATGCCAGAAATTCACCGTTTTCAACTTCTAAATTCAGGTTTTGCAAAACCGGGATTTCGATGTTGTTCCGCCAGTATGATTTCGTAAGGTTGCTTATTCCAATTATTTCAGACATATAGAAATCCTTTTATTTTTTAACGGCGACTTTAACGCCTTCTGAAAGATGTTTTGTTATTTTTTCAACAATTTGATCCCCCTCGTTCAGCCCGGAAGTAATTTCAATCATCAAGCCGGCGACTTTCCCCGTTCTAACTTCAACCGCTGCAAGTTTTCCCTCCGCGACCCGATACACATAAGATTTCCCGTTCTTTTTGAAGACTGCAGTTGCAGGTACCGCCAAAAAGGGCTTACCGGTTGCCCCTTTCACAGGTTCCGCCATAAAAGAAACACGCGCCCTCATTTCCGGCAAAACTTTTGAATCGTAGTCCCTGAACCCAATTTTTACCAACACTGTTGCTTTTGCCCGGTCAGCAGTCGGCACTATTTTGGCAACATAGCCCGGGTAGCCGTGGTCGGGGTAGGCATCCAGATAAATAACGCACTCCATATCCGGTTTTACTTTTTCGATGTTTGCTTCCGAGACATCTGCTTCCACCTGAAGCGAGTTCATATCAGCAATGGTAACGACGGCAGCACGGGAATTGGCGCCGCCTGAAATCGGTGAGACCACCTCACCCACTTCAGCGTTTTTGGTAAGCACAGTTCCGCTGAAAGGCGCTCTGATTAGTGTATTCTCCAAGTCAACTTTTAACGATTTAATTTGGGTTTCCGCGAGGTCAATTGATGAAAGCACCCTATTGTATCTTGTTTCGGCGGCTTCCGCTTCAATTTCAGTAGCGGCACCGTTGGCAAGAAGCTGTTTCAACCTTCTGAAATTGCTTTCGGCTTCTTTAAGTTCTGCTTGTGTCAGTTTCAAATTGGCTTCAGCTTCCGCAATGTGCGCACGGATATCCCGGTCTTCAACCCCTGCAATTACCTGGTCTTTAACTACCCTATCCCCTTCCACCACTTTCAAGAAAACTAACCTTCCCATAGCTTTCGAGGCGATTGAGGCTTTCCGTTGCGCAACTACATATCCATTACCGGTTAACAGAGCTTCACTTTCGGCAGGAGTTTGAAGTATCGCGGGAACCAACCTTACCTCCACTGCGGGATCGAACAGATCACCAAACGCATAATATACACCGCTGAGGATAAGCAAAATAACCACGATTGAAGCCCCAATTAAGGCTCTTTTCTTCCCTGCTTCAGGGTTTTTTCTCTTTGTTCTTTCTATTTTTAGCCCTGCAAGGTTATGCTCGGGCTTTGGCTCTGAAAATTCATTCATTGGCAGAAAAAGTTTCGATAAAAGTGACGGTTTACGAATGTAAACTTATGGTTATTTCTCTGAATTACATAATCCGAAACCATTGACTTAAACCGTTTGTTTAACTATTTGACCGTTCATACAATTCGGCAGTTTTTAATTAATCTTTTCGTGAAATTGGCTGTCAAATTATATGATTTCAGTAAAAAATTAAAAACAGGAACATGAAACATTTAACAATCTTCACTATTCTCGCCCTTTTGTTGTGTAACGACGGGGCTTTCCCACAATGGCAAAACAGCGGAAACTACCAGGGAGGGGGTACCCCTTCAGGCGAAATTTCGGGTGTTCTGCTCGATGCCAAAACCGGGCAACCTGTCGAGTATGGCAATTTTGTACTCTATCAGCAAAAAAACAAGGAATTAGTGAACGGAACAGTCTCCGGCACGGGCGGAACCTTCAAACTTAGTAAGGTGCCTTACGGTTTTTACAGAGCGGAAATTTCGTTTATCGGCTACGAAACTTTCGTTATCGATTCAATCATGATTACCCCAAAAAATTCCGCGGTTAACCTCGGTACGCTTAAACTGCGCCCGGCAGGCTATACAACGGAAGAAGTTACCGTGACAGGTGAAAAAGAAGCTATTATTAATAACCTCGATAAACAGGTAATTAATGTGGATAAAGATATAGCCTCGGCGGGTGGAAATGCTGCTGATGTGTTGCGGAATGTACCCTCCGTTCAGGTGGATATCGAAGGGAACATCACCTTACGCGGTAACGGTAACATCAAGATTTTGATAGACGGGCGCCCGGCAAACACCGGAGGGCAGTCCCTCGCCGATATTCTTGCTTCTATTCCCGCAGGGTCTATCGAAACCATTGAACTCGTAACCAATCCCTCTGCAAAATATGACGCTGAAGGCACCGCCGGGATCATTAACATTAAACTTAAGAAGAAAAGCAACCTCGGGTTAAACGGGATGCTCTCTTCTAATGTCGGAACTAAAGATAAATATAACTCTTCGGTTAATCTTAACTATAAACTTGAAGATATCAACTTTTTTGGAAATTTTGACTTCAGGATTAACAACTTCTTCGGTGAAGGGAACTCCGAAAGAAACGCTTTCTATCCCGGGGTTACAAACCGGCTTTCCGCCACTTCCAACGGAAACTTCAGGATGAATATGTTTAATTATAATCTTGGGTTCGATTGGTTTCTTGACGATTTTAACACGATTACGCTTCAGGGTAATTACAGAAAGTTTGACTTCAACAATGCGAACAAAGCCTTTAATTCATCCGTTATTACAGGGCAGCCGGATCAGAATTATCTGAGGGTTTCTGAAGGCGGAAGAGATTTTGCGAACCAAAACTATTCACTTAACTATAAACGGTCGTTTACCGATAAGAACAAGGAACTTTCTGCTGATTTTACATGGTCGCGCAACAACGCAACGCTCGATGGGTTTTCAATCGTTGACGCATATAACAATTTGCCACTTCAGAAAACTAAGAATGTCTCAGATAACCAATTCACTTTCTTTGTCGGCTCGGTTGATTGGTCAATGCCGTTGTTTGATAACTCTGCAAAGATGGAAACCGGGTTGAAAACAACTTTTCGCCAAATGAGAACGGGGATTTCATACTTCAATAATGACCCCGTTACCGATGCATGGGTTTGGAATTCCGCGGCTTCTAACAGGTTTAACTATGACGAGCAAATTCACGCCGCCTTTTTGATATTTACCGGTTCTTTGGGCGATTTCAAATATCAGGCCGGATTGCGGGCTGAAACTACCATTGCCGACGGTAAAACCGATAAAGCTGATGTGAAAGTCGATAAAAACTACACCGATTTCTTTCCATCGGTTTACTTCTCTTGGGCTCCTACTATGACTCAGGAAGTGCGGGCAAACTACAGCCGAAGGGTCGATAGACCATACCCACGGCAAGTTAACCCCTTTGTGGATAATACTGACTCGCTGAACCTCTTCAGAGGTAACCCCGATCTTAACCCGCAGTTCACCGACTCCTACGAATTAGGGTACTCCCTTTTCCTCGGGAAACTGAATTTTGTAACCACTCTTTTCTACCGTCAGACTAACGATGCGATGAGCATGTTCACACGATTGCTGCCGGGCGGGGTAACTGAAAGAACTTTTGCAAATATTGCAACTCAGAAAAACACCGGTTTTGAGATTTCTACAGGGGGTGAAATTCTGCCCGGTTTTAGGCTTATGCCAAGTTTTTCATGGTTCAGAACTCAGTTGGACGGGCAGTCCGGTCTGACAACAATTCATCAGGATGATTATTCGTGGAATGCAAAAATTATCTCTTCTTTGAATGTCATCGAGGGGGGTACACTTCAGGTTTTCTTCAATTACAACGCACCTTCAGTTATGGCTCAGGGGAAAACTGAAGAAGTTTATTTTATGGATATTGCATATAAACAAGACTTTTTCAACGGTAACTTGTCACTTACCGTTAGGGTTTCGGATTTGTTCAATACTATGAAGTGGAACAGTTCAACTTTTGGACCCAACTTCGATTCATTTAATTTCTATAAAAACGATTCCCGTAATGTTTTCGTAGGGCTTACATATATTTTCAACAGTTTCCAGAAAAAACCGCAAAAACCAATTGATGACGGTGGTATGGGGCAGGGACAGGATCAGTTTTAATGCTGCTTTAATGTATTGTGCTTTTGGAAAAGTTAGATGTTGTATGTTGTGTTAACTTGAGCATACTCTGAATGGTTATACGAGGCTGTATCGATTCAAAATATCTTACAGCCTCTTTTTTTGTTTTTTTTAAGTTCTTCAGTGAATTGTTCAGTTAATTCTAACTGATCAGTAGGATTCTTCTGTATTGGGTTAAAACCGGGTGATTTTTTTTGTGTTGTACAAAAAAAAAGGGGGCAAAGCTCAACACTTTGCCCCGAAATGTAACTTGCCTGAATTGTCTTCAGCTTACTTCATAAAAGCAATTTTGGCTGTTTTAACCATCACTCCGTTCTCCTCCGTTTTCAGGCGCAGCCGCAGAAGATATATCCCGCTTGGGACATTCAAACCTGTGAAGCTGAGGGTGGTCTCATGTTTCCCCTTACCCCGGAAATAAAGCTCTCTTGAGAGAACTTCCTCTCCAAGAGCGGAGAAAACTGCGAGGTTAACATCGCCGGGTTCCGATAACTGAAACTCAACTTTAACTTCCGGATTAAAGGGATTAGGATAAGTCTTCAGGTCTATTCCATATCCTTCAGGAAGTGACTCATCCTCAATCCGGCTGGGGTTTATTGCTCCGGGGTCGCCTGACCATACCATGTAGTAAAGAGGTTGCCCCCACTCTAATTTTTGGCATACACCCCCATTACCGTTACCGTGAAATTCCCCGGCTGCAAAATCGTCAATTCCGTCCCCGTTTATGTCACCAACTTGCCCCATATGACGGTGATATGTGTCTGTATATCTTCGTCCAATAACAGGTGTGGGCCCGCCGAGCAAAACAAGGGAACCTCCGAATATATCATAAGAAGTGAAGCCAAGATCGTTATATCCGTCATTGTTCACATCTCCCAGAAGTCTTGGTGTATGAGTTGCTGTGCCGGTTAAATAGAAGGAGACATCCCTTGTAACCACATGACCGGTGCCTCTTTTCCCAAAACTGATGTGTACAAACGAGCCGGGAAAATCTTTTGTCCACATTAACTCAGCCATTCCATCACCGTTTATGTCAGGTATAATCCGTATGTCAAAGGCTTCGGTTGTGTCTTGCGAAAAGAAAACATAGTTATCTAATGAGTACTCAGGGTTTCCGAAAATAAGTTTAGCGCCCTTCGCTCTTGTCATAATATTATTTTGTGAGTTAAGTGTATCAATCTGGATTAATAAATCTGTATAACCATCCCCGTTTATGTCTCCTGATGTCAGAATTAGGGTATTAAATCCTTCCCTTCTTACGAGCGTATCCGGCAGACCAAGATAATACCGGCTCGTAGTAAACGGATTTGTGAGCGGTAAAAATAAAACAAATCCATATTTGCCACTACCCGGTAACGGTCTTGAAGAACTTGACAGGATCAGTTCATCAATCCCATCTCCGTTAAAATCTCCGATATTGGTTCTTGTCCCACTGAAGTATTTACCATTTTGAGAGAGCAAAACAGTGTTAACATATCCTCCGGGGACAGCGACGCTTAATGAAGGAATTGTATCAAAATCAGGGCCTCCGTAAAAAATATCAATTGTGTCGATACCAGAGGAAACAAGTCTAAACATAAGTATGTCAAGAAAGCCATCATTGTTTAAGTCATAGACTAATGGCTCTGTTTCCGCTAATCGTAAACCTTCTGTTTCTATAAACCAGTGATATTTAGGCATGGGAGGAGGGGGGTTCCCCCCCTCAAATATCATGTATCTGTATCCGTTAATTGTGGATCCGTGAGGTATAAAAATGTTGCTGCACGAAATAATAAGGAACTCATCCATACCATCACCATTCCAGTCTCCAAGTGTAGCGATCTTTGTACCGATATCCACTCCACCGCCTTGATTATAGGCTATTGAGTCTATCGTATTGCATTTGAACCTGAACAGTAGTCTGTCAAATACTTCAGTTTGCGAAAATGCCTCTGAGGTAAAGACAAATATTATCAGTAAAAGTAACTTTTTCATTGTAATATCTCCTATTTCAATAACATCAGTTTAGATGTAAATGTATATAATCCATTTATACCTTTTGCGGTGATCCTTACAAAATAGACACCGCTGGCATAATTTATTGCATTCCATGTGTAATTGTAAATACCCGCTTGTTTACCGGTCTCTGAAGTATGCAACACTCTTGTTCCGTTTATGTCGAATATCTCAACTTCAACATTACTTTCACCTCCCAGTGAATACCTTATCGTAGTCTCAGGGTTAAATGGATTTGGATAACACCCTATTAACTTATACTCATAGGGTTGAGTTTCAGTTGTTACTCCTGTTGAAGGTTTCATCAAGTTGTTACCTGATACTATCAGATAATTCACTTCTTTTGTGTATGGACTCAAAGGATATAATCTGTTCATATCATTCTTCAGAGCATAAATCTCGTCTGTTTGATTTCCTTCTCCCAGAAGGTGAATGATTTTCAGGTAAGATGCTCTTGCTGCATGTTCAGTTCTCTTATAATCTGAAATCAGTGTTGTCAGGTAAGCCTCTTTTCTGTCGGTTTGATATTCTGAAAGCAAAAACAATGCTTTTGCAGTCAGATCATTTTTTACCGGACGGTTTCCCACGGTTTGCAGCACGGAAAAGTAACTTTCGATTTCTTCCGGGCTATAGGTTTTTCCATACAGTTCAAGTGCTCCACAAGACAATAACATATTCTCAGGATTGTTAAGCAAGGGAAGTAATATAGCCCTTGCGGCTGTCATGTTGCCCTTTCTTATCTGTTTTAATGCCATTCTTAACAAGTTGGATTGTCTTCCCGCGGTAAAGTTCCCTTGACCCGGAGGCATCCATTCGGCATCTATTTTCATCGTTGTTTTATTCGCCAGTCCCGGTTGAATTAAACTTTCAGGTACAGGCATTTCGTCCAGATAATAGTCTGTGTATATAGTACTCGTACTGTCTGAGTATAAACTAAACAAAGCCGGGTTGTTTGTCCCCCAGTAATTTCGTTCTAAATAGACGGTACTGCTGCTGTATGCCTTCACATTGTATAGTACATTATTCATTATTGTATTGCCTCCACCTGAGACCAGGATACCACCTTGTTCATCATCCACATAACCAAGCATTGGTGTTGAGTTGTATGAAATAATTCCGACATCATTGCTGTCTATTAAATTGTATCCATAACTGCCCTCATCAATCGTGTCATGAGGATTTGCATTTGTTCCACAATACAAACCAAAATCATTTTTCCTGATTATAGTTTGATATATTTGAGGAGATGAATTTGCCAGTGAAATTCCTCTGCCCTCATTATCCCAGGTAGCATTATCATGGATGTTACACTTAACGATCTTTGCTTTTTCTGTCCCGTAACTGTGAGTCCAATGCATCACAATTCCCCAGTAGTTGTTGAATATCTCACAGTTTTGGATGTCATCATTGTCAGTTAAGTATGAAGAGTAACCAACTCCCGCGTTTTTAATCTTTGCATGATTCAATACAACATTACCGTAACTATTTGCAATACCGTTTATCGTCGCTTGCCAATAGGGAGTAACAAAATCAAAAACTACCGGTTCATTTTCTGTCCCCTGAACCGAAAGGTTCCCGTTTGAGAGTATCAGTCGTGAATGATTCTCAAATTTTAGGGTTGTGCCCTTTGTTATTGTAAGTGTTGCATCGTTTGATACTATAAGGTCGCTGTAAAAAGTAGTGTTGTAACCCAAAGTTTCATTTTGAGTTATGGAGGTTATCTGCGGTTCAATTTTTAAAAGGGTTCCTTCTCCCGCACCAAGGAAAATAGTTACCTGCCCTGTTCTGGTTGTAAAATAGACAGAGTCAGTTTTTAAATCTTTAACCGTATAATAATCCCAGGGCGAATCGGGGAAGTTGAGATTGAATATGATATTTCGATATGATGTGTCAGGGCCGTTTTCTAAGTTATCAGGTGAATTCGCAGGTTGGATATTACATCTTCTGTTCACTACATAGACAAATTTTGCATCTTCAATTTTTCCCGATGGAGGAGACTTCTCCAGAAAATATCCCGTTTCAACAAATCTTTTATTTCCGGGATCGTCCGATCCAAAATGTGGATATCTGGTGCTTAGATTCGAAATCCAATCGACCGTGGTGGATGCCGTTTTATTCCAACTTTTTGTTTCTAACCAATTCAAACCCAATAGAACTGAATCGATTTTGTTGGTAGAATTTATGAATTCTTGAACAGCATAATACCTGTCATTTGGTTTTTGGTTATGTTTCGGATCCTGTGTAAGTCCGGTACCATACACCAAATTAAACACACTTGCTGAATCATCAAATAATCCATATGTGTTCCACCTTATTTCACCGTCTGCAGGTGTAGCCGCGCGCGTTGGAATCATGTAATACATAAATCCTTTTGCACCATAAGCTAATGCCATATTACCCATCGCCAATATCTCATCGCGTGTTGGAGCTCTGCGGGAGTGATCTCCCTGAACAATACTCATAGCACCACCCTGATTTTTTATGTATTGTTCGGAATGGACTCCCAAAGTCATAATTAACGGTATTTGGTTGTTTCTTGCCGTCGCTGCTGCACTTTTTAATCCTGAATGTTCGTAAAACTCATCGATACCATCGTCTTCAAAATGTTTATAATCACAAAATAAATCAAATCTGTTTTGAAGTGAGGTCGTAGAATAGGTAGTATTTTTATCAATTGGATATTCATTATATAATAAATATTGTCTGAACTCATTGGAGGTTGTACGCGAATATGCACTGTCGAAATCAAGATAATACTTTGGATATCCACCTGTTGCTCCATTTATTTCAACACGAGAATTTTGCCCACCAAAAAAACTTCTCACCTCAGATTGGATTTCACCTCGCGCTTTTGCAGTTAACTGAAAAGGCTCATCAAAATAAAAATTTTGAATCTTATCAAAATCTGATGTAGTGTAAGCTGAATCCAATTCGGTACGAATTTGAGCCATTGTTACGGTTGGATGAACATATAGATCGGCAAAATTCTGCTCAAAGATAATTTTTTTATCGATGAAAATATCAACATTACCATGCCAAATTATATGACAATCAAGGTTATTTCCTGCGGCTAAGGTAAATTCATCAGATTCAAACCAACCGTACTCTGTAGTGTCGGTTATTTCATGTTCATAGACACTTTGAGTAAATGTAGCCAGAGGGTAATTTATTGGATCATAAGGTTTAAGCAACTCCCGCCGACTTTCAGTCAGAATATATTTGGGTGAACTGTTGTTTTGGTTTATTTTGAGCGTGAATGCCAACGAGTCTTTTTCGCCAGGATTTTTTCTAAGAAGGATCCTCATTGTATACTTTGTTCCTGCAAACGGAAATTGAAAAGACGGAAGGCGGAACCAGAAAAGGGCCCCCGGAGAAGTATGGACTCCAACGAATGCAGCACGGACATAATTTTCTTTACCACTAATATAATCTGTGTAATCCTCACCCGTCAGATCGAGCTTTGATGGTTCTCCTTCTCCAGGACGGTTGACCCAGTAACTACTCTTGTTTCCATTGACCTCAGTAAAACCAAAATTATTATTATCCGGGCTAATATTCGTTGCTGAGGCCCCCCCAATTTCAATTGTGTAATAATCCTTGTCATGTCCGAAGGAATTCATATATTTTGATGGTAAAAAGGTATGTTGATTTGAGCCCCAGTCTTTGTGTTTCCAGGTAAACCCAAAATCGTTCAGATAAAAACTATCCAATTGATTAGCTTGACCGATGTGGAATTGTCCGTCAGTAACCAAATTGGTAAGACCAAGAGCCTTAAGTTCTTGAAAATACCAATTTTTTGCTCTCATTAAATCAATCAGGCTGTCACTCTTCTCTCCGTCTTGTGGTGTTGCAATTGCATTGACCACAAAATCGAAAAATCCGATATGTGGGAAATAATCAATTCCGGGGCGAAGATTGCTCTGAGCAGTACATATTCCGGTAAGAATTATAAAAATTACACACAACTTTTTCATAACGATTACTCACCAAAATTAAGCTAAAGTGACTTTAATTATTTCAAATATTGAATTTTTGCATTTTTATTCTGATGTTTACCTCCTTTCTCAAGGTCAAGTGAAAGTATATATATACCGGTTGCTGCAGTTATTCCCTTAAAATTGATTATTTCTGTATGTCCTCCTTTCTCGCTGTAAAGTGTTTTGTTAAATATCTCCCGTCCAAGCATATCGTGAATTTTTAACTGAAGAACACCCGAGTGAGGCATTGTGTATCGTACAGTTACAGGCCCGTTGGTGGGATTTGGTGAGATACTTAACTCAAGCCCGGCAATTTCCTGTGTGTCTTCATTTTCATTTTTTACTGAAACAGGTGTTCTGCTCCCTTTATAAATATATACGAACCCTGCGGGTCCGGATGGGGAATGCTCCCAAAATCCATTCTCTCCTATACAAATATCATCTATCCCATCACCATTTACATCTCCTACTCTGCCTCCAAAATTTAGTCCCCAAAAAGTACTCCGGGCAAAATAATATTT
Organism: Ignavibacteriaceae bacterium; assembly: GCA_008933765.1. Lineage (GTDB taxonomy): Bacteria > Bacteroidota > Ignavibacteria > Ignavibacteriales > Ignavibacteriaceae > UTCHB3. Next base: position 68,498 of record WBUK01000004.1, read on the forward strand.
AGCAACTAATCCTGATACATTTGCTCCACCAAGAAATAAAGCCTGATTATAATAAGGTATATATTTAACCAAATCATTATATCCGTCACCATTTACATCTCCGGGTGAAAACCCCGGTGCATACTGGATACCGGCTCTAAGTAAAACATCAGGGGTAATGTCCGGAGGTCTTGGTGTTCCGTATGAGATAGCCGTAGGGAATGATGAACCTTCGTTGGTAAGCGTTCCAATTTCGTCTTTACCGTCATCATTCATATCTTTTGTAATGAACATCAATCTGGTATCCCGAAGTGTATCATCACTGAATTGGTAGTATTGGCTGAAATCAAGGGAATCATTTCCGTAATAAAACCTGCGTCTATTCTTTAACCCCAATTGTGTATAAGTCCCGGTTTGCCAGAAAGTCATGTCATCCTTCCCGTCTCCGTCTATATCCCCAAAGTACATATATGAGTGAACAATGAAATAAAGAGTATCAGGGAAATCAGTTATTAACCTGTATTCCATAGGGGTCAGATTATCGTTCGTCTTAAATACAAATATTCCGCCAAAGGCGCGTCGACCTTGCCAAAACAAGGTCATCGAATGAATAATCAACTCTTCGAATCCGTCTCCGTCAAAATCCACCGGCCAGTTCCGTACAGGGAAAACAGCATTTTTTTCAACTGAATCAGGAAATGCGATTGTGTAGTCAACGATTGTATCAAGTTGTGGACCGCCAAAATATACATTATACACAATCGGATATAATGGGTTTAATCTTTGCGTTATTATATCGCGATAACCATCACGGTTTATGTCACATGCAGTTATTGATCTCGGAGTAAAAATAGGAATTGTAAATGCCGGTATTGTGTCGATGGGATCTCCGCCGTAAAAAAAACGAGCCTTACCGTAGGGACCTTCTATTGAATCCAGAGCACAAATCAGGAAGTCATCAAAACCGTCACCGTTTTGATCTCCCATGTATATAACCGATTCCTGCCAAAAGTAACCGTAAGTCTTAAATATCAATGAATCGAAGTATTGGGCTTTTACTTCCATTGAAGTTGTAACTACCAACAGAAAAATGAATATAAATCGAAAAGGTTTTTGTTTCAGTCTGAACATAAAAATTCCTCATTTTTTGCCTTCATTAAATCAATCAGGCTGTCGCACTTCTCTCCGTCTTGTGATGTTGCAGGTGTTGCATATAATGGTCATTATTAATGCTAATCTTTTCATTTTAACCTCACGATTAATTTGATGTTTTTTTGATGATGGACTCGGTTTTTAACCGGTAAGCAAAATGGTATTGTAACCTGCTGTATTTTGCTTTGGTGCACTTTTTCAGGCAACAGAAGAGACAAGCGAAATATCTTTATCTCTTATTTGACCTTTAAAAGGATAATTCTTTACTGCTTAAGGAGAAATGTTACTCTTTTTTTAATATTGGATTTGTTTCCGGTTACTCCTAAAATATTGCAGATACTTTGGTGGAATATAAACATAATATTAATCAAAAAAAGTTTAAATTTTTTATCAAAATAAGATATCCAACATGCTGCTTTTCCTGCACCGGGATAATTTCAACTTCCGTATCCCATTTAAGTGCTTCTTTTAATTCTTACTTTGTGTCTTAATTGCCATACCGGGATAATTTCAAAGGCATTTACCTATAAGAGAGTAACAGATAATTGTCCTTGGGTTGAACGGATTGATGCTGCACCAAATCACTTTGAAAGCAACTTGCATATTGTCACAGGCAGATTCGTCCTACAACCTATGGTCTTAATTTCGCAGCCATGTATCAGTAATTTCTCCTACTTCAGCAGCAGCATCTTCCGCACGGATGTAAAAACAGGAACGCCCTCCGGTGATCTTACATCTATCTTGTAGAGGTATATTCCGCTTGCAAGTTCATCTCCGCGGAATACGGTCTCGTGGTAGCCGGCAGGCAACTCCCGATCCTCAAGCACCCTGACCGGTTCGCCCGTTATCGTGTAAACCGTCAGGATTACTCTTCCTGCCGATTTTAACCTGTAGCCTATCACTGTTTCAGGATTGAATGGGTTTGGGTAGTTGTTGAATAACTGATACTCCATAACCACTTCATGACCTTCCTGTGCTACTCCTACAGGGACTATTTTTATCTCCTCAGATGGTTCTGAAATGTTCCCCTGCATATCAACCGATCTGAGAACAAGGTAGTAACTCCCGCTGAATCCCGGAATTATCTTTGTGAAGTTAGTATCCGCAGTTCTCCCGAGCAGTCGTGTGGAGTCTGCCGTAAATCCCGGCAGTGTGTCGCCATAGATCAGGTATCCCTTAAAATCACTCTCGTGGTTCCTCTGCCAGGCAAGACGAATAGTGTCAAACTCAACCACAGCCGTAATTCCTCTGGGTTCTACAGGGGCGAGATCGAGATAGTCGTAACTCTTACCGTAGGGTCCGCCGTACAGCCCTATATCGCTTCGTGTCCCGTCAACATCATTCACGAGCGTGTCTCCGGCATCTATTAAGGGTGAATACTTCTGAAGGTGAAAATCTTCTGTTTCATTTACGAACATTGGATAGTGGATGATGTTGGATACTGTGTCTATTGGAGTGCCGTCCCGAAAACGATAATGGTTTCCATTATCCCAAAAGTTGTTAAACCGTAATGGCGGATCTCCGTAAAATCCATAATATCTACCGCCTGAAATATAGTTGTTGAAGATATCACGATAATCCGAAGATCCACCATCTGTTCTAACTGTAATCCCGTAATTCCCCATGAACAGATTGTTGCTGATTGATTGAGGACCTACCGAGAAACCTCTACAACTGTTAGTAATATCTGTCTCATAAATACTAACGATTATATTATTGTATATTTTTGATGGGTAACCAAATGAAGAATACATCGTGGTGAAAAATGTACTAATGTACGGAGCTGATATAAATATGTTATCATGGATGTCACAACGGCTGCCGATTCCCATATACATCGTGTTATCGGAAGCGGTAACCACATTGTTTTTTATCTCCACAATGTTCAGATCAACATATATTCCTTCCTGACAAGAGTCAATGATACTGTTCAATATTTTACTTGAATCGGTCAACAAATTATAAAATCCCGCCAATTTTATTCCGGAAGAAAAATTGCTAACTTTTACTCCTTCTACTCTGACATTGAGGCTCTCATCCGCACCTCTACGAGCGTAAATTCCATAAGTGTAGGGTATCGGTTCCAATCCGCTACCTTCGACTTTAAGATTGCTTATAGTGTTTCTGTCTTTAAGGGTAACTCCTCGCATCGATTCCGGAAGAATTTTTATTATTGTTTTTTCCCAACCCAATCCTGTCACTACAACTCCGGGGTTAAAAATTAATGTTTCTGTGAAAACACCTTCGCCTATAATTATAGTATCACCCTGGCCGGAGAGGTTCATCGCCTTCATTATGCTGTCCGCCGCCGTCACCCAACTTGTATAAGGAGGAGTACTGCTGCCGGTCTTGCTTACATAACGCTTTTCGGCATTAAGGTTAAAGATCGCAATCAAGACTATTATCAGCGTTAATATTCTGCGCGTTTTCATCTTTTCTCTCCTCACTTTACAGGTACTTTAATATTCGATATTGTCCCGGTTTGATCCGTCGCATAAATGTGCGGATCAAGTTTTACCGGTGAACCAAGGGAATCCAGTAAATGCTGAACTATTCGAACAGGAACATAGCTGTCAAACGAATGTGGTTCATCTATCGTAAGAAAATATTTCAGATGGGGCGTGAGATTTTGAAAACGGGCAAGATATTCACAAATTTGACCGTCTCTGGCTGCACGATCCTTAACGAACCAATTTTCCCAGATATCCTTATCATACACATCAACATATTCTAAAAATAGTTCAGCATTACCTAACCAAATTATACGGAACTGAATTTTGGCACCTGTATCCAGATAGGAATCGTGAACCTCTTCTTTTGGAGGAATGGTTGTGGGAGGTAACATCCCTTCCCCGCGCCCCAAAGGAGAATTGCCGGGTTCATCGTATTCGTAACTCAACTGAAATGTTTTGAAATTGTTTGTCAGCATCTCAACGGTAATTAAAGATTCTGTCAGGCAAATGTCGTGACCATTGATGCTTTTAATAACCTGAAGTTTGCAAACCTGCGTGCCTGACCCAAAAATTTCTCCTCGCTTTAGCCTGAAATTCACTTTATATGTAATAAATTTGTTGGAGTTATATTTATTCGTGTAAACATACTTCTGATATTGCGTATAATTTGGCCCGTCAATAAACACTTTACCGACATTGCTTGTATCAACTCCAGTTGAAACAGAGTGAGGAAGAGTGAAACCAAATTTCTTTTGTAATCCGATCGTATTAGGAATCTCTGTTAATGTATTCTTCTCCGGTATCCAACGCGAATAGAGTGCATTGCTAAAATAATATACCCAGTCTATATTTTCTTGTCTCTTTGCACTTTCCGGCACCGAATCATTTGCGGCAATAAGGTAAGAGAATTGCTTAAGGCTGTCGGAATTTGACAGCTGATTGATTTCCGGAATGGATATTACTGCTCTCTGAATTACCGTATTGAATCCGAGTGGTTTAACAACCGAATAATCGTATAGGGAGAATTCTTTGTTTGGTGAAGAATTCAGATATGAACCTGTCAGAATCGAGTCAGGTGATTGACCGTAAAGGCTTAGTGCTGCCGGCAATATGAACAATAGTGTTTTTATACTTTTCATTTTAACCTCACGATTAATTTGATGTTTTTTTGATGATGAGTTCAGTTTTTAACCGGTAAGCAAAATAGTACTGCAACCTGCTATATTTTGCTTTGGTGCACTTTTTCAGGTAATAGAAGAGACAAGCGGAATGGCTTTATCTCTTATATAACCTTTAAAAGGATAATTCTTTACAACTTAAAGAGAAATGTTACTCTTTTTTTTAATATTAGGTTTGTTTCCGGTCCTCCAAAAATATTACAGATAGTTGTGTGGAATATATACATAATATTAATAAAAAAGAAAGTTTAAAATTTTTAGCAGAATATTATGTTCTACATGCTGCTTTATGCTGCTTTCCCTGCACAGGGATAACTTCAACTTCAGAATCCTGTTTAAGTGCTTTTTTTAAGTTTTGCTTTGTGTCTTAGTTTCTGCACCGGGATAACCTCAACTTCAGAATCCTGTTTAAGTGCTTTTTTTAAGTTTTGCTTTGTGTCTTAGTTTCTGCACCGGGATATTTTCAACTTCAGTATCCTGTTTAAGTGTTTTTTTTGTTCTTACTTGGTGTCTTAATTGATGTTTTAATTGCTGTACGGGGATAATTCTAAAAGGAAACCACCGGTTGTTCTTGGGAGAAGTAAAAAGGTAAAAAGAAAGAGTCTTACGAAAAAAGGAATAATTTTTTATTTTAAAGAGGGTAACAATTCAATCAGTCAATTACTTATACGATACACGCTTTTCAAGCATCTTCGTTCCGGGGTTTGTTGGGATTTTTGCAGAGGGTTATTCAGAAGATATCGGTTTACAAATTACAGGAGTAATATTTTTTTACAGTACAAAACCTTCCCTAAATAATTAAACTTCCGAAATTAGAGTTTAGTGGATCAACCAGTGCAAATTTTAAGAAAATCCCTGATTTTTTACTTTCTCTGTGTTAATAAAGTAAAGAACCGTTAAAAATGGGAAAATTTTTCGTAATTTTATAGTTTGAATAATTAAAACAGTAAGTGATGAACATTCTTATAATTGGTTCCTCTGTGGAGGATTTGATACATTTCTCAGGCGAAGAACTGAGAGAAACAGACAACCATCTGTACCCGGAGACGGAAGCGAAGTCTGAACAGAGTAACGGCAGGTCCACTGCAGCTTCAGGGAAAGTATTAAACCAACCGGGTGGGATATTTTAAACAGCATCTGCCTGCGATGCATTGAGGGAAAATGGTGATGAATTCACACTGATTACTAATATTTCCGGGAAGCAAAAAGCACTTTTTGAACCTCTTTACAGCCGTTTTAACAGCCGGTATATTAACCCGGTTGATACATTGCCCATAAACCATTTATATATTTACAACGACAAAGAGAGAGACGAAAAATATGAAAACTTCTCCCTTAAAGTTGAAATTAACCCCGCAGTTTTATCAACCGGAAAGCTCAGGGATAAGGAAGCGGCAGAAATTGAAAATTCAGAGAATCAATCATTCAAAATCAGTTCAACTACAAATCAAATTCCGGAAAACAGACCCCCGGATAACGGGATTTCAAATTACCGGTCATCTGAAACCAAATACCGCAAAGATGAATTTTCCTGTAACAAACCCGAAGGAAACACATCCGAAATAAACAAATCCGCTGACAGCAAACCCCCGGAGTTAAATCTCCCTCTGAATAAACAAGCCGAAAATAATGCAGTACAAAAGAGATACGACGGCGTACTGGTTAACCTGATTACGGGTCACGATGTAACACCGGAAGATATTGCCGCAGTAAAAAAGGCGACAAATGCACCGGTTTATCTTGACATCCACTCGCTGGCGAGAAGCATTTCACCGAACGGCGAAAGATATTTTAAAAAGATTAAGAACACCGATGAATATCTGCTACACATCGATATTCTGCAGGCGAATGAATCTGAAATTCTTTGCTGTGGTACCGGCGATATGGAGCAACCAATCGTCGAAAATATCTTAAATTTCGGAGTTAAAATCGTTCTTGTTACCAAAAACAGTGCCGGGGTGAAGATGTACCAAAGGCTGAATGGCGAAACAAACTCACTTTTTGTGAAAGCGCACCCCGTCCAAACCGTTAATCAAGTCGGCTGCGGTGATGTGTTCGGAGCTGCATTTTTTATACATTGGTTGCGAACAAACAGCCCCGTTGAAGCGCTTTATTTCGGAAATGCAGCCGGCGCAGCCGTTTCGCAGTATGAGACGAACGATAAAATTGTGAACCTGAAGGAAGATGTTAATACCCTCTTATATGAGAAATAAAATTTTAATTTTCGGCGCTACCGGAATGTTAGGGCAGCGCTGCTACGAGTATTTTGCTAAAAAATTGGGGTACTCAGTCCTTCTCTCATCCACCGAACCCGGGTTTTACAATCCTACGGCAAATTACATTCAATGTGATGCAACAAAAAAAGACGAAGTAAAAAAGATTATCTCCGGTTTTTCGCCCGATTACATCATAAACGCAGCCGCTTTTACAAATGTTGACCGCTCCGAAACGGAAAGAGAAATTGCGTGGAAACTAAATGTGAACGCCGTTGAATACATGGCTGAAGGCGCTCGAAATTGCGACGCACACTTGATCCACATCTCTTCTGACTATATTTTCGACGGAGTGAAGGGGCAATACTCGGAAAACGACAAGCCTAACCCCCTCGGCTACTACGGGCGCACCAAGCTTGCGGGTGAAAACGCTCTGAAAATTTCAAACGCACTCTTCACAATTCTGAGAACAAATGTGCTTTACGGCGTGATAACACAGGGGAGGCTTGATTTTGTGAGGTGGGTCGTCGAATCGATTAGAAAAGGTGAAAAAATCAGAATTGTAACCGATCAGATAAACAACCCAACCTTTCTGGATGACCTCGTAAGGGCAATCGGGCAGGTGATTGAGTTCGGTAAATTTGGGATTTACAATATCGGCGGCAGGGAATTTCTTTCACGCTACGACTTCACAATGAGAATCTGCGACTTTTTCAATTTGGATAAATCAATGGTTACCGCGATTACCACCCCGGAGCTTAACCAACCGGCTAAACGGCCGCTGAACTCGGGGCTTGTAACTCTGAAAGCTGAAACTGAATTTGGTTATTCACCAACCGCAATAGAAGAGACTTTCCGGTTAATGAAGGATGAGTCAGGGCTGTAAGTAAAAAACCAACCTTTTTTCACCGAGAAAAACAATCTTGTTCAGATTTAATCTGTTCCAACGAACCCATCAGGTTGGAAACAACCCTGAATAACAGCACACCCACCAAAAGTATTTGGAATCTACTCCATCGAACCCATCAGATTTGAAACAAACTGCAAGTTTTTAGAATCAAAATTTGAAATAACAATTTTCAAAATAGCAGTTAAAGGTACCGCAAGAAACATCCCGGTAACGCCCCAGATATAACCCCAAACCATAACGGAAATTAAAATTACAAGGGGGTTCAGGTTTAGCCTTTTCCCTACGATCATCGGTTCCAGATAGTTGAAATAGAAGGTCTGCGTTAAAGCTACTGCCACGATAACCGCCACCATGAAACCGACATTTCCGGAGGCAATAAGAGCCATCAAAGCCGGCAAAATCAAGGCAAAGGCAGAACCAATTGTGGGAATAAAGTTCAGAATAGCCACAAAAGTGCCCCAAACAATCGGGAAAGGCACCCCAAGAATCCAAAGGAGCAGACCAACGGTTACCCCCGCGGCTGAATTAACCAACACTTTCGTCAAAATATATTTTTGAATCTGCTCGGGAATTGATTTAAAAGTTTTTTCTAATTTTGCAGCCTGTTCCTCCAGTTCGCGCTCTTCTTCCTCGATTTCAGCCTGTAGCTGTTGACGCGACTGTTTCCGCCTGATCACCTCCTGTTTTTTTGGTGAAACCACCCTTATTTCAATCGCATGATAGATCGCCTTGTGCCCGGGGAGAATAAACATAAAGAAAAAAATGACAAGCAAAAGGTGCCCCACAAGATCGATAGTTGAATTTATAACCCCGCCGGCGAGCGAACCATAATCAATTGATTTCAGAAGTTCCGCAAAAGAAAAATTTTGAAATGCCGGGTCATTAATCCCAAGTGCCAAAGCCCCTTTTGCTATCATTTCCGAGAGATCCGCTTCATATTTCCCCAATTCACTTCCGAATGAAACAAGCCCGTCAACTATAAACTTCCCCAGCACATAAAAAATCAGAAACATTATGGCAATATCTATCAACCCGGCAACGCCAAGCGGCACCTTGCGCGAAGTCAGATAATTGTTCAGGGGCAAAAAAATGAAATAAAGCAGATATGCAATTACAAAAGGAAGAAAGACATTTTGCAACTCTTTCAGTACATAGCTCACCACCACGATGCCCATTACTGTGATGAAAAACTTCGTCAGATTGTCCAATGAGATTTTATGCGTCATAACAACAAAGAATATTAAATGCGAAAAGATTAAATTTGAACAGTGTTAAAATAAAAATTAATTCGATGTCTTCTAAATCAAATATTTATTTCGGCAGTTGCAGCTGGAAATATGACTCCTGGAAAGGGCTTGTTTACCCACATTTTGATAAGATTAACTACTTAGAAGAATACGCAAAACAATACAGAAGTGTTGAGGTCGATCAGTGGTTCTGGGCGCTCTTCGCACCCGGCAGTCCACCGGCACTCCCCAAACTAAAAGATATTGAAGAGTACAACGCCGCTACCCCGCGGGATTTTAAATTTACCATAAAAGCACCGAACTCTGTTTCGCTAACACACCACTATCCACGCTATACCGGCGGAAAAATGGCAGAAAATGAATATTTTCTTTCACCTGAGCTGTGGGGGAAGTTCATCGATAGCCTCGGCGCACTGAAGGAAAAGACCGGTGCGGTAATTCTGCAGTTTGAATACCTCAATAAGCAAAAGATGCCGGCACAATCAATCTTTCTGAAAAAACTTGAGGATTTTTTCACCGCAATCCCACGGGATGTTCCTGTTGCAGTCGAAACCCGCAATCCGTATTATTTAAATAAAGAGTTTTTCACATTTCTGCACGATCAGGAGTTGATCCCCGTTTTTTTACAGGGATATTACATGCCGCCGGTCTTCCCGGTTATTGAAAAATTCAGGAACCTGCTCCCAAAAAGCATGATAATCAGGCTGCACGGACCCGATCGTCAGGGAATGGAAGAAAAAACTAACGGTGTTTGGAACAAAATTATTGCCCCGAAAGATGAAGAACTGCAGAATCTTGCACGGTTGCTGGGGGTTCTTTCCGAGGCGGGCACCGAAGTGTATGTTAATGTGAACAACCACTACGAAGGCTCAGCACCAATAACCATACAAAAAATCGAAACTTTGATGGGGGCGGGTGCATGATCTGGTTCATTCTTGCCTTAACTTCTGCGGTTCTTTCAAGTGCCGCGGCAATAACACAGAAAAAAGCCCTTGAGAGGATTGATGCGCTTAGTTTTTCATTCTTCCTTTCGATTGTTAATCTGCTGATTTGCCTTTTGTTTTTAGCGGATGCCGACCTTTCAGCAATAAATTTTCATCAAACCTGGGTTATGTTCGTTAAAACGCTGCTTCAGGCTTTTGCGTTTTGGTGCGTGATGCTTTCCCTTAAAAATTTGGAGATAAGTTCCGCCCTCCCGCTTTTAGCACTGACACCGGGAACTGTAGCTGTTTTTGCGTTTCTTTTTATTGGCGAAACTTTAACACTGATTGAGACAATCGGGTTGGTGATGCTTCTGGCAGGTTCGTATTTTATTGAAATGAAGACTTTCCAAAACATGATTGAGCCCTTCAGAGTGTTTTTCAGGACAAAAAAATATATTCATGTTGCCGCAGCGCTCGCATTTTTCACCATTTCTTCAATTCTTGATAAATACCTGTTAAAAGATCAGAAGATGGAAACTTCTTCTTTTATGATTTTGCAACACCTGTTTTTCGCGGTTGATTTTGCAATTCTGGTGCTTGTTACACGGACTAAATTTCACCGACTGCCTTCTGATATTTTAAAACCTTTGGTTCTGTTAATAGTTATAACTTCAATAATTACAATAGGTTACCGATACACACAGATTTTAGCATTCGCTATTGCTCCGGTTGCGCTTGTGCTTGCAATTAAAAGACTCTCGGTTTTCTTCGCGAGTATAGTCGGCGGAAAGTTGTTTAACGAGGGGGGATTGATTAAAAAGGGAATTGCGGCTCTGATTATTGTAATCGGCACAATTTTGATGATTGGTTCAACCGGTTTGGAAAAGTTTCTTTCCGCAATCAACCCCTTCTCATAAAAAACACCGGCATTTCTGTGTAAAAAACACCCGTAACTTTGTGTTTTGTTAGAAAATGAAGGTAAATCCGGATGTTTGCACTCATATTTGAAAAGGGAAAACTTCCGCAATTTTGTGAATAAATACCCGTAATTTTGTGCTTATAATAAATCAGGGAAAATAAACTCCTAAAGATGAGAGACTATCTCTTACAAATCGAATAAGTTGCCGGCATTCAGCAGATTTTTAGAGTCAAGATATCTTTTTACTCTTTTCATCTCTTCAACTCCTTGCGGTCCGTACATTAGTTTCAGATACTCTTTTTTCAGTTTACCGATACCGTGTTCAGCGGAAACGGTTCCCTCCAACTCAACCGCTCTTTTACAAAGTTCGAAATAGATTGCTTTCCCTTTTGCATATTCATCATCATCTTTTGGAAGCATATTCAGGTGGAGGTGGCAATCGCCGAAGTGACCGTATGCAACATAATTAAGTCCGGCTTCCTCAACGAGCGAAACAGCCCACCGGTAATAATCATCAAAATGCTGTGGCGGAACTGCGGTATCGGTTCCTAATTTTCTCAACCCGTGTTTAGCAATATATTCATTCACCCTGGCAGAAATTGCGTGGCGGAATTTTTTAATTTCTTCAATACCCGCCTCGTCAGCCGGGTACCAAACCTCCTCCAACTCTGCGCCGCCCTCGGTAATTCTGTCGCTCCATCTCAGCAGGTCTGCGTCAAAATTATCGTAATTGGTTTCAACTTCAAACCAAACCGCTGCCGCATTCCCCTCCGGTGTATTAGGAAAATCGTTCTTCAAAAAATTCAGTGCATTTTCGTCAAAGAACTCAATTGCGCGCACCCCCTCATCTTTTGGTGTATTACGCAACAGTGCGGCAAACCCCAACGCTTCGGAAAGCCTCCGGAAGAAAACAACGCATGAAATCAATTTTTCAGGAAGTGGCAACACTTCCAATTTCACCCTGCTGATAATACCCAAAGTACCCTCGGAGCCGGTGAAAAGATCCACGAGATCACTCCCCGGTCGGCAGAAATAGCCGGCTGCGTTTTTTGTTCCCGGAGTTTTCAGGCGGGGTGCCCTCAAGTTGAAGGTCTTGCCTTGCACTCTGAAAGTGAAAAAGCCGTTCCGTTCCGTGCACTCTCCCCGTTTCAATTTAAAAAAATCACCGTTTGAAAGGGTAATGAAAAGCGTTTTCACATAATTCCGTGCGGCGCCGTATCTAAAAGAGCGTGCACCCGAAGAATTGTTAGAAACAACTCCACCCACCGTGCAAAAGGTTTCAGTTGGGTCCGATGGGAAGAAAAAGCCCTTTTCCCGCAAAAATTTTTGCAAATCGTAGAGCAAAACACCCGGTTCACACGAGACAGTGCGGGCTTCCGAATCAAATTCTATAATATGCGACATCTTCTCAGTCGAAATTACCACCCCGCCTTCGGGAACACATCCCCCTGTCAGCCCCGTTCGTGCGCCCGAGATTGTGAACTTAGTCCCCTCTTCGTATAATTCTTTCACGATACGGGCAAGCTCCCTGTAATCTGCCGGGAAATAAACAGCATTACCATACCCTCGGTAATTTGAGGCGTCGTGAAGAAAATCTTCAAAATACTCAGTTTTTGGGGTTAATTCCTGAAGGATACTCACCGGTTGCTCTTTTTTCTCTTTTTTCTCTTTTTTCTCTTTTTTCTCTTTTTTCTCTTTTTGCTCTTTTTGCTCTTTTATGCGATATTCCGGTTAAATTTGCATCAAATTTTAAGACCGAACTTGGCGCAATTTTTCTCACATTTGGTACAAATTTAGAAACATTGTAACAAAGAACCAAAGTTACTATTATTTTCCTGATTTATTTCCTTTCTTTTTTATAAATTAGTAATTGTTTCCCAATTAATTTTAAGAAGTGTGGTAAAAACTCTTTTTTTAATAATTATCCTCATCTCCCCGATTTTCAGCCAATCTTTCAGATTTATAAGACCGGTGAGAGATAATATCCCGACTAACGGATCGTATCTTTACGGTGAACCAAGTATATCCAACCCGAACAACGCACACCGCGGTTTGGATATTCACGCCCGATACGATACGGTTTTTGCCGTTGCCGATGGTATTATTACCAATGTTGCTTACAACCCTGACGATACTATCGGCGGATATGAACCCGGTGGTGGCGGTAACTACATTACGCACCGCGCTTCCTGGGATGGGAAAAATATTTATATGCTTTATATGCACCTGCAACGACCGTTAGTCTCGACGGGGCAACAAGTAACGCAGGGGCAGCCAATCGCTATTTCAGGAAATACCGGCAACTCGACCGGACCCCACCTGCACTTCGAAATGAGAATGAATACAGCTGTTTCGGCAACTCCCGGCTCAAGAAGAAATGGTGAACTCTGGGCAGGAATGACCGGAATGGGCGCCATCTGCGGTAGAGTGCCGAACGCACCAAACAGCACACGAGTTGATATTTCCCCCGACCCAAAGCCGCGCCCCCCCTACACTAACTATAGTTATTCTCTCACCTATAATTTTGCCGACCCCTACATAGGAAGTGATGACATTTACAACGAAAATTATGCCATCGGCGATGTAAAGCCGGGCACTTATACAATTACAGCACTTGGCGGAACATACCGAAGGGTGGTTACAGTAGTTGCCGGTCAGGTCGTTAATGCTGACCCACCAACCGGCATAACTGCAGAAGAACCCGTTATACCTTCGGCGTTTTCCGTAAAACAAAATTTCCCCAACCCTTTCAGCCCTGATGAAGGAGGCACAACTGTGATGCTTTCTCTGCCGAGCCAAACTTATGTCTCAGCTAAGGTGTTCGATGTAACAGGAAGAGAGGTAAGCACTATAGCCGAAAGGAACTACGAGGCAGGAAGCCATTCGTTCTCTTTCGAAGGAAGTTCATTACCGCAAGGGGTATATTTCTTAAGAGTTGTTGCCGGTGAGCACACGAAAACTATTAAAATGCTGTTAACTTATTAACAGCTTTTGTAGCTTTTCTTGCTCTTGCGATTCTTTTTCGCAGATTTTAAGTTTTATTGATTTTTCTTTTTATTCATTTCTTTCATATCATTTAATTTAGGACATCTTATGATGAGAATTTTCCTTTTCACTGTTTTGCTCTTTTCTTTTACTTTTGGGCAAAACATGTTTCTCAACCCATGGCAAGACGCATCCAAAAATGCAGTTCCTGCCCGATTGGAGAAGATGATCACTGTCGATAATTACAGACTCCTTCAGCTTGACAGAGCTTCTCTCGCCGCATTTCTTAAAACTGCTCCGCCGGAAGATATCTACAATATGGGGAGAACCCCCGTGCTTGAACTTCCGATGCCGGACGGCAACTCGGCGAAATTCGAAATTTATAATTCACCAATAATGGCGCCCGAACTCGCTGCAAAATATCCTGAAATCAACACTTATCTCGGTAGAGCTATCACACCGGGATATTTTTCAGTGCGTCTCGATTTAACCCCGCAGGGCTTCCACGCTCAGGTTTTTAGTGCCGAAGGAACGATTTTTATTGATCCGTACTCCAGAACTGTTTCCGATTTCTACATCTCTTACTATAAAAGGGATTTCACTCCGTCAGCTCTCAAACTTGCTTTAGCCGGCTGCGAAACCGAAGGTTCTGAATACTCACAAACTGACGGGAACAATGTAAACCGTGCACAGGGGACAAAAAGAACTTATCGTTTGGCGCTTGCTGCTACCGGTGAATATACTGCATTTCACGGCGGAACTGTTGCAGGTGCACTTGCTGCAATGACCACAACAATGAACCGCGTAAATGGGGTTTACGAGAGAGATTTCAGCATCAGAATGATTATGGTGAATAACACTAATCTGTTGATTTACACTAACGGCGGAACCGACCCTTACACCAACAACAACGGCTCCACGATGCTTCAGCAGAATGTTAACAACTGCAACAGTGTTATCGGCGCTGCTAACTACGATATAGGGCATGTCTTCAGCACCGGTGGTGGCGGTGTTGCCTACTTAGCCTGTGTTTGTACAGGCAGCAAAGCCGGCGGTGTAACAGGAAGCCCTCAGCCTGTTGGTGATGCTTTTGACATCGACTATGTAGCCCACGAAATGGGGCACCAGTTTGGCGCTAACCACACACAGAATAATAACTGCAACAGAAACGCTTCAACCGCTTTTGAGCCGGGAAGTGCTTCCACTATTATGGGTTACGCAGGTATTTGCCCACCGGACCTCCAACAGCACTCCGATGATTTCTTCCATATTGGAAGTATGGTGGAAATTTATAATTTCATCAATGGAAACGGAAACTCGTGCGCTGTTTCATCCTCGAACAACAACGAGAAACCGGTTGCAACTATACCTGCAGGCGGCTGGACTATTCCGAAGAGTACTCCCTTTAAATTAACGGGTTCGGCTACCGACGCGGATAACAATACCCTTACATATTGCTGGGAAGAGTATGACATCGGTCCTTCTGCTCCGCCAAACAACCCTTCGGGCAATTCGCCAATTTTCAGAAGCTGGAACCCTGAAACCACGCCTACCCGCTGGTTCCCGAAACGCTCAAGCGTTTATAACAACACATCGGTTATTGGTGAGTTTTTACCGACTTATGCCCGTAACCTGAAATTCAGACTGACCGTGCGCGACAATAACCCCGGCGGCGGTAATTTTGACTGGAAAGAACTCACCTTCGCTGTAAGCGGAACGGCGGGTCCTTTCAAAGTTACATACCCTAACACCAATGTTTCTATTGCCGGCGGAACGCCCGTTACCGTAACCTGGGATGTTTCCGGAACAGACGCTGCACCGATTTCCGCTTCTGCCGTGAACATTAAAATTACAACGGATCAGGGGAACACTTTCTTACCCGTTGCTGATAATGTTCCGAACAACGGTTCGGCTACTGTTACCTTCCCGGACATTCAAACTTCAACCGCTCGTTTGTATATCGAAGCCGCAAACAACATTTTCTACGATGTTTCCGATGTTAACTTCACAATTATGCAGGGTGTGCCCGTTGAGTTTTCTGCTTTCGAAGCTAACACCGTTAACGGCGATGTAAAACTGCAGTGGTCAACCGCTACTGAAACAAACAACAAAGGTTTCAGCATCGAAAGAAAATTCGGGAACGAAAACTTTGCTGAAATCGGCTATGTTGACGGCAAAGGTACAACTACCGAAACCAACAACTATTTTTTCAACGACAGACCCACAACCATCGGCAGCTATACATACCGCCTGAAACAGATCGATCTTAACGGTTCTTTCAGCTATTCTAATGTTGTGGAAGTGGAAATTACAAATCCTGTTGAGTTTTCGCTGCAACAGAACTATCCTAACCCGTTCAACCCGTCAACTTCGATTGCTTTCAGCTTGCCGGAAGCTGCAAATGTTAAGATTACGATTTATGATGTGTCGGGTAGTAAAGTTGCTGACTTAGTAAACGGCAACTTCGCAGCCGGATGGCAAAATGTGAACTTTGACGCAACAAAACTGAACAGCGGTGTTTACCTCTACTCAATTTCTGCGGTTGGTGTATCGGGTAAAACCTTTGCTGCAACCAAGAAAATGCTTCTGCTTAAATAATCATCTGCTGACAGAAGCAAAATAAAATTTCACAAAACACGGAGGGCTGCCCCTCCGTGTTTTTTTTGTATAATTTTAATATTATTGCATTTTTCTAAAATCTTTAATTGCCTCTTCTATTGCAACCTCAGTAATCTCGCACGCTATTAAGCCTTTGCAGTCAACATCGGGGGGTGCGCCATAGTCTCCCTTCTTAAAATTATCCGCGATAATTACATAATTCTCTTCAATAGCGTCAATAAAAGAGCTTTTCAGTCCTTTCTCCAGAATTACGATACAAACCGGCAGCATTTCGTTCGCTGAGCCGTGAACTGTAGCTACGCCCGTAGCCTGTTCTGAAGTGTTGCCTGCTATAATCTTATTTTCGCGAGCCGAGTGCTTGTTCCGCTCTATTTTACTTACGGCATTTTTCACGAGAATCGTCTCGAAAACAGCAAGTTTAAGGTCACTTTTGGATTTTTCGAAAGGCAGGTGCCTTGCCCAGAGTTCGGATCTGTTCACATCTTTCTCGAGGATAAGATAGTAATCAGTAGTGTCTATTTTAGTCAGGGAGACAATAATAGACTCCTGGGCGGTCAATAATGCAGGTGCCAAGATTAAAATTATAAATAGTATTATATTGAATCTTTTCATGACTAACCTCTCATTTCCGGCAATTTATTTTGCCGTCTAATGCAAATTTAATCATTTTTTAACTTAATGTCAATATAACCCCGAAATGCTGATGAAAAGGTTTGTGGTTAATAATTTGGCGGAGGGTTTGCCCCAAAAATTTAGCGGTTTGGTTACCCCAAAATTTAGCGGTTTGGTTACCCCAAAATTTGGTGGATTGTTTGGTCGAACTTTGAACTCTATTTCTCCTATGTCTTCCGGCGGAAATTTGAGCTTGGTTTCAGGAAAGTTACACAGTTGCACGCTTTGAACTGTGGTTCTTTCATATCTCGGGGGAAATAACAGCATTGAAGAAAATTGAAGAAAGGAGACACTTCCCTCAACTCATCTCATGGTTCCGGGGGAATAACGCTGACACGGTTGATGAAATAAACCCCCGAAATTATCAGCAAAACTCCCACAATGTGCATAATGCTGAGGGCTTCACCGTCTATAAAGCCCCAAAGCACCGCAACAATCGGTATAAGGTAGGTAACCGTTGAGGCAAAAACGGGTGAGGTAACCAAAATTAACCGGTAAAAAAGAATTAACGACATCGCCGTGCCCACAACGCCAAGTATTGTAATATAACCGAAAGCGCCCCAGGCACCCGGTTTTGTTGTCATTGTGTTTATAAATCCGGAAGAAATCAAAATAAGAGTTGCAACGGGAAGAATAGTCATAAACGCAAGGGAAGTGAGCGCAACAGAATTCATATCCGCAAATCGTTTACTGAGGAAATTTGAACCTACACCGTAGAGAACAGTAGCCAAAACCACGAAAAAAGCGAAAAAGTTGACCTCGCCCAGATCCCCGCCGCTGAATAGAATCAACAACCCCGAGCCTACGATCCCAAGCAACAAGCCGCCAATCTGGCTGATAGTGAATTTAACGCTGTAGAATAATACCCCAATCAAAAAAGTGAAAATGGGGGTCATACTGTCCAAAATCCCTGCCAGCGAACTTGAAATTTTCGTTTGTGCTATTGCAAACAGAATTGCCGGACCCAGATTAGTAAGTGCCGCAAAAAAGAGGAAGGCTTTCCAGTTCTTTTTCAGATGCAGTGCATAATTTTTGAAAGCAAGCGGCAGAAGCACAACGGCGGAAATAACAACGCGCAACGAGCCTACCTCCATAGAAGAAAACACCTCAAGACCCTTTTTCATCAATATAAAAGAAGTACCCCAAATTACAGCCAGTGCAAAAAGTGTCAGCCAGGAAAAAAAGCTGCTGCGTGTGTCTATTTTACTATTCATACCGGAATTTTTTTCAAAAGAACAACAAAAATAACCATTTCGCCTTTTATTTCATTAAAAAAATTATTATCTATGAGTTGATTTTTCAAAAAAATGTTCAAATTGTTTATGCGCCGGTTTTTTAAGTTATTTACCACCCTTTTCGTTCTCTTTCTTCTTCAGGGAAGTGTTGCTTTCCCACAACTGCCGGGCAACTGGTGGAACGACGCTGTCTTCTACGAAGTCTTCGTCAGAAGCTTCTATGATTCCAACGGCGACGGAATCGGGGATATCAGAGGGCTGATAAATAAGTTGGATTATCTGAACGACGGTGACTCCACCACCACTTCTGACCTCGGGATAACCGGAATTTGGCTGATGCCGATCAACCCATCGCCAAGCTACCACGGCTATGATGTAACCGACTACAGAGGGATCAACCAGAAATACGGCACAATGAACGATTTTAAAGAGTTGGTTGCAAAAGCACACCAACGGGGTATTAAAATTATAATCGACTTTGTGATGAACCACTCTTCTTCTCAACATCCGTGGTTTGCGTCGTCAGTGAACCCAAACTCTCCATACAGAAATTACTACACCTGGATGAACTCCAACCCCGGCTACACAGGCTCGTGGGGGCAGACTGTCTGGCACAGATACAACAGCTACTATTACCTCGGGCAGTTCTCAAGCGGTATGCCCGACCTGAACTATACCTATGAACCGGTTAAAAATGAAATGTTTGCCAATGTTCAGTACTGGCTCGATTCAGTGGGGATTGACGGTTTCCGGTTGGACGCTGTTAAACATCTGTTTGAAGATGGCCGAATTATGGAACACGCACCCGCTACTTTCACCTTTCTGCAGGAGTTCCGCACATTCTACAAAGGAGTTAACCCAAATGCGGTAACTGTGGGTGAGGTGTGGTCGCCTACTTCGCAGGTTGTGCCTTACTGCAACGGTGATAAACTCGACCTTTGTTTTGAATTTGATCTCGCCGGTGCGATAATCAGCGCTGTTAAGAACTCTGCACCGGCGGGTTTGGCTAATAAAATGGCTTCCGTTGTTTCGCAGTATCAGGCGCTGCAATACGCTACATTTCTTACAAACCACGACCAGGACCGCGTTTACGGGCTGCTGAACCAAAACGAAAAATGGATGAAACTTGCAGCTTCAGTTTATCTCACACTCCCCGGAGTGCCCTTTCTTTATTACGGCGAAGAAATTGGAATGAACGGCTTTGGCGACGACAGAAACAAGCGCCGCCCGATGGCTTGGACCCCGGGCACGAACGGTGGTTTCACAACCGGTACGCCGTGGTATGGGTTAGGAACGCCCTACGCAAACAACAATGTGCAGGTGATGTCGGCTGATCCCGGCTCACTTTTAAGCAGATACCGCAGGCTGATTCACTTGCGCAACAGCGAGCTTGCCCTTAGGCGTGGCGGCTACAGGGCGGGATCTTCCTCAAATTCATCTGTTTATGCTTTTGGCAGGGATTTGCGCAACGAAGCAATTTTTGTGATTCACAATTTCAGCGATTTCCCCGCGGCAAATTTCACCGTTTCGATGAACCAATCGAATCTTGCTATGGGAACCTATTACTTAGTTAACGCAGAAACGGGCGCCTCGCTTGGTGAAGTGTCGGTTAACTACCAGGGTGGCTTCACTGATCTGCAGCTTGCAACGGAACTCGGCGGCAAAGAAAGCCTGATACTTAAAATCCAAAACACTCCGGCGGGTGTATCGGATGAAAATACCATACCGGGTACATTTACCCTTTACCCGAACTACCCGAATCCGTTCAACCCGGCTACTACGGTTTCATTCTCGCTGCCTTCCCGCGCACAGGTTGAGGTTGCAGTGTATAATCTGCACGGCGAGTGTGTTCAGGTGCTGCACAGCGGGGTAACCGAACCCGGTTATTATGCAATGCAGTTTTCAGCGGAAAACCTTCCCTCGGGGGTTTATTTCATCCGCGCAATCAGTGGTTCGGTGCAACAGACAGTTAAAGCAATTTTGCTGAAATAATAACTTTACAGAAATGGCTATTATTACTTTGTACTATGTAACAATTTTGCAGAAATAATGTAAAATCAGCCGCTCTTGCCAAACATTTACCACTCATTTCGGTATGATTGCCGTTCATCACATTTTTTGTTGATTTACACAAAAATTTTTAGCGTTTTTTTTTAATTTGCGTTTATAAAATGAATTAAGCGGCTGTTTGGGCGGGTATAACCCTCAGGCAGCCGATAATCTATACGCACTAATTCCTCACCAGGAGATTAAATTTGAGATATTTGCTGTTACTGTTACTCCTCCTGCCAATTTCTCTTCTACCACAGGCAACCCCCGACCCCCAAACCGCCACAATCAGAGGTTTTGTTAACGATTCCACAAACGGCGAACCCGTGATTTACGCAAATGTGATCGTTAAGGGAACGAAAATCGGCGCTTCTACCAACACTTCGGGCTACTATATCATCACGGCGGTTCCTCCGGGAAAGCAGACGATAATTTTCTCGATGATTGGCTATCAACCGTTGGAAGTTGAAGTGGTGCTGCCTGATAACAAAATCACTCAGATCGATGTGAAACTCGTACCCACTTCTTATACCACACAGACACTCACCATCTTTGGTGAAAAATCTGTTGAAGAAAATGCAACCGACATCGGGCTTGAAAAAATTACAGCTCAGGAGATTAAAAACTTACCAAAAGGCGTTGAGGCTGATATCTTAAGAACCCTGCAGTATTCTTCGGGCGTCAGCACCACGGGCGATGTTACGGCAAGATACTTTGTGCGCGGCAGCGATAACGAGCAAAATGTGGTGCTGCTGAACGGGGCTACAATCTATAATCCGTTTCACGCTCTTGGCATTTTTTCGGTGGTTGACCCCGAAATCGCCTCTGCACTCGAGTTTTACAAAGGCGGTTTTTCAGCACAATACGGCGGAAGGCTCTCTTCAGTACTGGATATTATAACGAAAGACGGGAATAAAAACCGCTTTACTACCACGCTTAACGGCTCGCTTCTGGCGGCAAAAGCCTCAATCGAGGGTCCAATACCCGGAGGAAGTTTCATGCTGACGGGAAGAAAAAGCTACATGACTGAAACCCTAAACAAGTTTATGAACAACAAAACTTCACCTTTCGATTTCTACGATTACTCGCTGAAGGTGAACTACAGCAACCCTGAAATTTTGGAGAACTCGAAGTTTGTATTTCACCTTTTCGGAAGCCAGGATGACTTAAAAAACAACAACCCGACGAAGGAAGACTACAGCCTGCGGAATAATGTTGTAGGGCTTAACTGGTATCAGGTGTGGGCTGCTCCAATCTTCTCGGAAATGACCTTTTCTTTCTCAACTTTCGACGCTGCAATAACTCCTAATTTCAGCACTGCAAAAGAACGGAAGAACAAAGTAACCGATTTCTCTTCCAAGTGGAATTTTACTTATATTTTCGACACCCGCGATGAACTTGGCGTAGGGCTTCAGACAACTATTTTTAATTCAAATCTGAATCAGCAAAACCTGCGCGGAACTCGCACCGAAATTGAGTCCGGGGGCGTTTCTATGAATATTTTCTTCAAATATAAATTCATGCGGTTCGAAAATTTTGGGTTAGATATCGGCGGAAGGCTGAACATGACCACCATTTCAAAAAACAGAGGCGGTTTCATCGAACCAAGAATCAGTTCAACTTATAAACTGACCGACTGGCTCACACTGAAAGCCGCTTTTGGGAAATATTCGCAGGAAATTACAACCCTCGTGGATGAAAATGACCTGCTCTCAATCTTTGAACCATGGATTGTTGTACCCGACTACCTCGCAACCCAAGAAGCCTATCACTATATTTTTGGCGTGAAACTAACTCCCGTTAACAACATTGTGCTCGAGTTAGAGGGATACTACAAGGATATCAGAAATCTGACCGATTTTAACGATATGAAATTCACCGCAAACGACCCCGACCTTATTCAACTTAACGGCGAATCTTACGGGTTTGAAGCCGATCTCCTCTGGCAGAGCGATATGCTTTATTTAAAAGCCGGTTATTCACTCGGGTGGGCTTACAAATTCAGAGATGGCGTGCGTTTTGCACCAAGGTACGATACAAGGCACTCACTAAGTACTATTTTTGGGTTTACTCCCGGCGGCGGATGGAACTTCTATGTTACCTGGAACTTCTCAACCGGCAAACCTTACACGCCGCTTGGAGGTTACATCGACCGCTTTTCAATCGATGATTTCTGGAAACAATGGTTAGTGCTCGGGAACTACAACCCCAAAGCACTTTACGGCGCAGTGAACTCCGAAAGATTCCCCGTTTACCACAGAATGGATATTGGCGTTTCGAAAACACTCGTAATCTATTTTATGACATGCACACTCGATTTCAGTATTATAAATGTTTACGACCGCCGGAACATTTTCTACTTTGACGACAAAACCGGCGAACGCGTTGATATGCTGCCGTTTCTGCCTTCTGTTTCACTGAAGGTGCAAATATGAGTAAATACGGAACCATGATTAAACTCAGTACTATAATTAAATTTGGAAATATGATTAAATTCCGGACTATGAGTAAACTCAGAACTGTGGGTAAACCCGGGACTGTGAGTAAATTTGGGACTCTGATTAAGTTCGGTACTTCCCCTCTTACGGTGCTTTTTGTTGCAACACTCTTTAGCGGTCTTTTTACGGGGTGCGACTCAGGCTTCGACCCCAAAAAGAACTATGAAGAGAAATATTTAGTGAACCTTATAATAAAAGGTGATTCAATCGACCAAATAGCCGTGGTTTCGCGTTCGTTTAATGTGCCCGGCTACAACCCCAATGAAAACACCGAAAGCCCGTTTATTGAAGGTGCTGCCATTTCGCTTACTTCGAAATTTTACGGACAAACATACACTTTCAGAGACACCACTTCAACAGAAATCGGCGGGAAATACGGCAAACCGGCACCCATTTATAAATTAAGTTCAATGAGGGCGCGACCGAACGACTCGCTCACTTTGGTGGCTACTATGCCTAATGGAAAAGTGCTTACTTCCAAGTGCGTTGTTCCGCAAGTGGTGGATATCAGGCTTTCGAAAACATACATTTCTACTGTTACAAATAACCCCGACGAAAAAGCGCTGACTGTTCAATGGTCGGCTCCCCCGGAATATCTGTTCGTACCGAGATTGGTTCTCTATTATGCTACCGATAAAAACGGCGTCGTAAAGGGCTATAAAAGAGAAATACCGCTGAAATTTGTGGATGTTAACGGTGAATTGAAGCCTGTTTTTCCCGGTGTCACAAGGGATAAAATCCTGATTTACGATTATGCCGCTATTAATAAAGTGATGCTTGATATTTCCGCAGGGGATTATGACAAATATTCCTATGTTATTCAGGACGCCTGGTTAGAAATTGTTGTTACCGATAAAAATCTTGCCAATTATTACGGCTCGACGGAAGGCTTCCTGGATGATTATTCCGTAAGGTTGGACGAAGTTACTTATTCAAATATCGAAGGAGGTCTGGGCGTATTTGGGGCTTACAAAGTTACCTCACGCAAACTGAATGTTGAAGAAAATTATGTGCAGTCTTTTGGGTATAGAAGCAGATTGTGATGGTGTATTTGAAAAACAATATGTATATTGTGGGTTAGTTATTCAGAAATAATTGATTTCGTGTTCGGGTGATTTTCCCCGCGGGAGCCCTGTATATCTTTTACCGGAAATTGTCAGTCTTGCCGGGTAAGAGTTTTTAGTTTCAAGCTTTTAACTCAGTATTCCGGTTAATATAGCCTGTTTTCACGGAATAACTTGTTTTTACGGACCGGCCTGTTATACAGAATCACTTGTTCTCGGTATAACCTGTTTTTCCGGTATAACCTGTTATACAGAATCACCTGTCTTAAGGTATAACCCGTTTTTACGATAAGACTAACTATATTTGCACTTTTACGGGAACCTTGTTCCCAAATTAGATGTTGTAACACTAATCTTATTTTTTAACCACATTTAACGGAGTATAATTTGTCAACAAGTATTGGCTTACTTCTTATAAGAGTCCTTGCGGGCTTTGCAATGGTTTATGACCATGGATATGCTAAGTTTCAGGTAATTGTCAATGGCGGAACTGATAAATTCATAAACTTTCTTGGTATGGGTCCACATGCCAGCATGGCGCTCTCGATGACTGCAGAGTTCTTTTTCGCCATGTTTGTAGTTTTTGGTTTATTCACCCGTTTTTCGACCATATTTCTGATCATCAACATGGCAGTTGCGTTTTTTGTTGCTCATGCCGGCGACCCGTTTATCGAAAGAGAGCTTTCATTCTTGTATATGATCATATTCCTGATGCTTTTCTTCACCGGTGGCGGTAAATATTCACTTTCCACATTTATTAAACCCCATATTCCGGAAAATAATCAACTGCTTCAATACTTGGCTGAATAGTTCTACCATACGAAAAGTTTACGGCTGATATCATCAGCGAAAAACTATAACCAATTTTGCAAGAAGCAAAAGAGAAAGGCTGTCTCGATTTAAATATCCGGCAGCCTTTTTTTTATATGTTTTTCCCTTCAAATTACCCCCACAGAATCTTCCGGTTTTGATATTTTTTTTCTTTTTTCGTGTCTTCTTCTTTTCGGTCAGTTTTTTTTACAGTTTGCTTTTTTTGTAGTTAAAGAAAATATTCTTAATTTTAAGATGTGTTTTAAACTCATAATCTAACTAATCGGAGCATACGCATGAAAAGATTCTTCTTCATTGTATCATTTTTCGTTATGTCCTTTGCTGTAAGCAATTTAATTGCACAGCCGCTTTCCGGGACATACTACATACCACAGGGCGGTAACCCACAGGGGTTTGCCAGCCTTTCTGCCGCTTGCGCAGCAATTTCTGCTAACGGCGCTTCAGGTACTGTCCTTTTTTATATCGACGGTAACCTCACTGAAAGCTCTAACTGCTTAATACAAACCGCAACTTTCACCGAGACAAACCGTTTAACCATCAAAGCAGCTCCGGGCAAAACCCCAACGGTTACTTTCCAGGGTATTAACGCCGGCAACGAGTTTATCACCATCAGCAGCTCGAGCTATATTACAATTGACGGATCGAATGGCACCGGTAACTCCCGCGATATGACTTTCGCTTTCGATAACGCTTCAGGGAAGTGGGGCATCGAAGTAACTGATGACTCAAAATTCCTCACAATCAAAAACCTGAAAGTTATCCCTGTGAATATCTTCAGAACGGGTCAAACCTCCGGTATTACATTGGACGGTTCTATTGCTGCGGTTGGGTTTGCACCTACGAATGCCTTCATTTCAAACTGCCAGATCGGAACAGATGCCGTTGCATGGGATGACGGTGTTGCTATCTGGGGTAACGACGCCTCATCGCCCGCCGAAGCTACTGTTGTTGGATGTGAAGTCTATGCCCGCAGAAGAGGTATCACAACTTTCCACATTAGAAATAATATTTACGACCATAACACTATCAATATCACCGATGCAAGAGCCGATCTCGGCTTCTACTCGGCAATTTATATTACCGGTAGTGTTACGGGAGACACTGTAAAAATTAACGGAAATAAATTCAACAAAATGGCAATCAATACCTCTGCAAGCAAGTTTGCGGGGGCTATTGTTGTTTACGGTAACACCGGTGAAATAGTTGTTACCAACAACTTCATTGGTCCTGAATTTTCAAACACTGGAACAGCAACCGACAACAGGTTCTACGGCGTTGTCTTCGGCTCAGCAACCTGGAACGGAACAATTACTCTTGCTAACAATTCATTTAAAATTAACGCTCCCGGAACCGGAAACGCTGCGGCTATTGGTTTTAACCTGAATCCAAATTCAACTCAAACCATTAATGCCGTTAACAATATTTTCATTCAGGATGGAAGTAACGCAAATTCGTACATTGTACACTACCCGATGGCTCTCGGTGGTAACAACTTAATCAACTTCGACTGGAACACCTACTACCTCAGTGGTATCGGCTCCAACTTTGCGCTTTTGGATGCAGCAACCATTGCTACATTGAACGACTGGAAAACGGCCTCTTCTCAGGATGCTAACTCAAATTACAAGAGCGTAAACTTTGCCTCGGCTACCGACCTTCATCTTTCAGGTGCTTCTGTGGGTGACTGGGATTTAAGAGGAACTCCTCTCGCTTATGTTACCAACGATATCGATGGTGACAGCAGACACGCTCTGTTCCCTTATAAAGGTGCTGACGAGGGCAACATTCCGCTGCCGGTTGAACTTTCTTCGTTCACTGCTAATATGAACGGCAACACTGTAGTGTTGGATTGGACAACGGCAACCGAAACAAACAACATGGGTTTTGATGTTGAAAAATCTTCCGACGGTGTTTCTTTCTCGAAAATTGGTTTCGTTAAAGGTTCTGGTACCACCACTTCTTCTAAAACTTATCAGTTCAAAGATGAGCAACCGAACGACGGTAAGACTTACTACCGACTCCGTCAGATTGATCTGAATGGTCAGTTCGCATACTCACAGGTGATTGAAATTGAAACCTCAACGGTTACCGATTTCGTTATTTACCAGAACTACCCGAACCCATTCAACCCATCCACCACGATTAAGTTCAACCTGCCTGCTGCTGCACAGGTTAACATTACCGTGTTCGATGTTATGGGTTCTGAAGTGGCTAACATCTTAACTAAAGACCTTGCTCAGGGCACACACTCAGTTGATTTCAACGCATCGCACTTAGCAAGCGGAAGCTACCTCTACACTATCACAGCAACAATGGCTGACGGTACTGTTTACAGAGAATCAAAAAAGATGCAACTGCTTAAATAACAATTTCATCATAAACTATTGATCTTTTGTTATTAAAAACCTTTTAAGAAGCCCCTCGGCCAAAACCCGAGGGGCTTGTATTTTGTAAAGACTAAAAAATCGAATTAATCTGACGAATTAATATCATACTTTATTGAAATGATTGCCATAGTTGACTACGGTGAGCGACCCTCATACCTACTCTTTCAGTTAGAAAAAGCGGGGTTTAAAGTTAAATTCACTTCTGTTGAGGCGGAATTATTACAGGCGGAAAGCATTATACTGCCGGATTGCCGTGATTTAAAAAAAGCCGTCAGACGGCTTCATATTCTGAACCTTTTTTCCATGTTGCGGATGGTGAACAAGCCTGTAATCGGTATCGGCTATGGGTTTGCAATGATGTGCGAAAGGTTAGAACCTGTGGCTCGGGAAGGGCTTGGGTTTTTTCCCTTCAATGTGAACCGGGTGCAGGAGACCGAACCTTTCCCCGAAAAACTAAACTGCGTGTTAAGCGCGGGTAACACGGGGAGCTTCGGCAGCATGGGCAACGCTGAAAAGGCAGAAACCACCGGTAGCACGGAAATGGCAGAAAACATGGCAAGTTTACCAATAAAAGGAATTAAAGAAACTTACGACAACCTTTATTTCGAAAAAATCTTCACACTTTCAACCGATAAATACTCGTTCTTGCGGCTAAAAGAAATGCCATATCTTCCGGTTGCGTTCAGCAAAGAGAATTGCTGCGGATTTATATTCAACCCCGTTTTTTCAGGCGCTGAAGGGTTTGCCCTCCTTACACAATTGCTGAAAGAACAAATAAAGTAGGTAATCCACCCGCTGTTTTTGCAGTTTTTTCAAACGGTTGTTTACAAAAAAAGAGCTGTCTAAATAATAAATTGTGCTTTAACAGAAAAGGCGGTTTACAGCCTTCTTAAAAAATAGGTAACCGCTTTTGAATACACCAATGAAGAAATTGCCTATTATTGGCGGTTTACAGCCTTCCTAAAAAATAAGGTAACATCCGCCGCCAGGTGGGCCAGTCGTGTGTCATATCGTGACCCCAGATTTCCAGCTCGTGTGGAATACCTTTGCTTCGCAGAATATTCGAAAGATTAATCGAGCCTTCCGGCGATTCATAATCCCCCTGCCCGGTTGCAATAATTATCCGCTTGTTGTGTCGCATCTGATTGAGCAGATTTTCGTCCGTTAAGTTTGAGAGGTAATCAGTCGGTGAGTTAAAATAAACATTTTCATCGTAATATCCTTTAGTGTAAGATTTCAGGTCGTAAACCCCACTCATAGGTATAGTACCGGCGAACAAATCGGGGCGTCTGAAAAAGATATTTGCCGCGTGAAGTGCCCCCAGCGAGGCACCGGTGAGAAAAATCGGCTGAAACCCTTTGCAGTTTGTGGTGATAAAAGGCACCACTTCATCAACTACATAGTAGTTATAGGTCATGTGGCGCAAAGCTTTGTGATGTGGCGCCATCGAATTGTTAAGCCAACTCTCGTTGTTGATGCTGTTAATCGAGAAAACCTTGAACTTGCCGTTTTCAATATACCATGAAATAGCGTCAATCATCTGAAATCTTTCGTACTCCAAAAAATCAGCCCCGGCTGTCGGGAACATAAGCAGTGGTCTGCCCCATTCACCGTAAACAACAATTTCCATATTTTTTTCTAATCTCGGGCTCCACCACCCGTGAATTTCTCTTTTCATCAGTTCTCTCTGTTAATTTTTTGTTACACTTCTGTTAATTTTTTGTTTGGTTCCGGTTCGGTATAAGTTTTGTTTTACAAGATATTAAGTTTTCTTAGAAGTTGGTTTCTATATTTATCACCGATTGGAATAATTCTGTTATTAATCAGCAGATTATGTGCTGTTATATCTTTTATCCGATCGATTTGCACAATAAACGACCTGTGAACGCGCACAAATTTTTTCTGCGGCAGTTTATTCTCTAAACTTTTCATCGTGGTATAGATTAAATATTTCCCCTGTGCTGTATGAAGCTGCATATAATCCCTGCTTGCTTCAATAAAATCGATATCCGAAAAATTCAGTTTAAGCAGTTTAGTGTCAACCTTAACAAAAACATGTTCCGAAAGATCGGGTTCGCTTCGTGTTAAATGAATTTCTACGGCTTTATCAACCGCAGTCCGGAATCTCTCGTAAGTGAACGGCTTAAGAAGATAGTCGGTTACATTATGTTCAAAAGCCGTTAAGGCATAATTCTGACTGACAGTAACGAAGATGATCTGAGGCATTTTTTTCACTGCTTCAATCATTTCGATTCCGTTCATTTCCGGCATTTCGATATCCAAAAAGATCAGATCTACTTCTTCGTTGCCCAAAACCTCAATTGCGTCCACGGCGCTTGAACACGAAGCAACCTCCTTCAACGGCGGAGTTTGTTCGATGAATTTTTCCAGTATTTTCCGGGAAATATCTTCGTCATCCACTATCAGACATTTCATGTCAATCCTGCATTATCCATATCATTTAAGTAATCGAATAAAAAAATAATTTTTATTACTCAAAGAACGAATTTACCGATTTTTATGAATAAAACATACACTTTTTCCTCTTAATCCATCGTGCATTCACCGAAGTGTGATATTAAACAATTAAAGTGCTGCAAATACAATTAAACTACTGCAGGCCTCACAATTCTTTTAAATAATTTTTCTGTCTGCTTACAAAACTGTATTTATCGGTTGATATTTCATAGGTTGATAACGAGCAGAAAAAGCCAGTTTTTTTTCATTGTAGTTTGTTTTAGATTTGTCATTTAGAATTTCGATTGCTTTACTCAAAATTAATTGGTTTACTTGCTAGATACTCTTTTATACTCTAATTTTTAAAATTTTCTATCATTGAAAACCAACACCAAATATCTGAACGGTGGAACGGATTAGTATTCAGCAAACAATACCGGCTTAAAATTCAAGGTTCTTAAAGGTCGGAAGTGAAATTGAAAAACAGTTATTGAAATGTTTCATTTAATCACTTGCACAAGACTGAACATGTAAAAATAGTCTTAGGTTTCTGGTATTTAATAAGAGGACATTATTTTCCACGAAATCTATGATGAGGTGAGCCAAAAAATAAATATTAAGAAATTCCATCTAAGTTTTTTATGATCTAAATATGAAAAACAGATTGTGTAGTTGTTCATATAGTAAGGCAATAATTATTAACCTAAATTTGATTAAAGCCCCGAAAGGGTGAATAAAATATGTAATCGTTCACGAAATTTGTCATTAGAAATAACCGAACAATAGAAAAGTTTTCTATTCTCTCCAATCCCCTCTAATGCTTGATTGGGAGTATTGAAAAACAAATTAGAAATATTTATGTCCTAAGAATTAAAGTAAAACTAATGAGTAAGAAAACTTTTATAAAAAAAGTTTGCGATAATATCGTTCATGGTCTTATACTAGTCCTTCCTAAAGGAGCAGCTATTCATAAACTATTATTTAGTGTTAAAGATGCCCGGGAATCTACCGAGAAAGAGGATGCATATCAGGAACTAATGAAAAAATTAGAAAGCAAGGTCGAACAACTTTCAAGTATCGATAAAGAGATGATAGTTCCGCTCTTTAACACTTTATTTGAGTGGATAAAAGAAAAAAAATCCGATTTGGAATATAACCAGATTTTGTGCAGAATTGAGTCTCTCAAGTCATTACCAGGCTTTAAGGGCATCAATGTGGTTCTTCAGAATGAATTGCTATCTTATGAAGCCGAAGTCAACTTAAGATTGGGAAATCAAAAAGTTGCCCAGGAATTGAGTGAACAAATCCTCAGCAAACAAAGGTATTCAATCAGAATCTGTGATTATTTACTTTACTATGCCTCAATTATCAAAAATAAGCCGTTATTTGAAGATATTTTGTTGAAGTATCAGTCTCTTGGTGCAACGACGGAAAAAATTACGCTGAAAGAAGTCATTTGGCAATATATGTCCGGTAATAATAAGGCAGTACTAAATTTATTATGCCAAAATGATAGCTATACAAGTATCAAAGAGGAGTTTATAGAATCAAGTAATGCCAATTTTTTTGTAGGTTTGGCGCTATTTCATTTAAAAAAATATGATTTAGCGAAACAATACTTAAAGAATGCTTACGAAAAGGAAAAAACTTATATCCATAAATATTACCAATTATTAAATGAGGCATTTGAGGTAATCGATCGCCGATCAGCAAAATTTTTGATCACTGAATCTGAACGAAAAATTTTAATTTCCGTCTTAAAAGAATTGTCAAGTGACGGTTGTGTGGAATATTTTGGGAAAGAACCTTCTCAATTAAAAGAAGAATATTGGCACCTAAGGATAACTGTTGCTTTACACATCGATGACAAAGTCGGACTTGATGAATATCAAAAATGTCCTGAAGAACTCAAGAATAGTCCGGGTGTTAAAGGAATATACGCTGATATTCTATCATTTAATGACAAATCTGAGGAAGCAAATAAAATTTTATTAGAGCTTTATTCAGTTACTAACGATTTTCGTTTTATAACAAAAATATTAAACACTTATTTACAATCAGCTAAATATGAAGAAGCATTAACATTTTCTGGAAGCATAAAAAAATTTGATGATGAAGGCATAATTTATTCATTGATTATCGAGGCTTACGCTAAATTGAATGAAATCGAAAAAGTCGTTGAATTTGCTAAGGAAAAAATTGCAAGTTGTAAGTATCCGATTTATATATATCTTGTCTTAGGAGATATTTACTTTGCTACAGGAGATTTCTCTGAAGCAAATAAATGGTATTCAAAAATAATTACGGCAATACCCACTGAAGATTATGAGCCAAGGATATTATTTGCGAAGCATTTAAGAACCAGGAATAGAATAGACCTTTGTTTGCAAATTCTGCAACCGTACCTCAAATACAGTTACGAAGCTCAAAAATTATTTGTTTATGATGCGGTAAAACCAGAAAATGAAAAATATTTTGGTGAAGCTGATGAAATAATTAAAAAAAATATTACCGGAGATAGTGATGAGATTTTTTGGATTAGCTGCAAAGTTGAGCTTGCATTTAATAGAAAAAGATATCACACAAGCCAAGAATATCTTAAGAAATTATATAAACTTGATAAGCGCTCTGAGATAGTATTTAGGCTTGCTTATTTGGAACTTCTATTAGGAGGAAAAGATGTTGTTGAACTAATGTACAAATTAGAAAACGAAATAAACCCCGATTTCGTTATGATCGCAGCAAATTGTTATTATGCGTTAGGAGATTATGAAAGAGCAGAAAATTTAAGTCTAAAATCTATGGCTTTAAACGGAAATAATTTTAATGAGCATTTGTATGCACAATTTATAGGAATTAATGTTGCCCCTAAACCCGGAATGCCTGAAATCACGGAACTTGATGAAGTTTTGAATGACTGTACTATCTTATTGGAATCTGATTCACAACAAGTCTGGATTGGAATTACTTCAAGATCAGAATTATTAGTTAAAGATAATCAGTACAAATTTGCAGATATAAAATTTTTCTTTAGGACTGATGAATCTGTAATTCACTTAATAGGTACTAAGAAAAATGAGCTTGTAGTTTTTGATAAAGTAAATTGGAGGATCAAGGAAATCTGGGGAATTAAGACTAAAGTATTTAACCATTGTATTCTGGAATATACCAGTAAGGTGCCTAATTCGAAATTTTTACAGTTAGTTGAACTTAAAGAAGACAATCCAATTGAATCTATGATGCATTTTTTAGTTGAGTCCGAGATTTATGAAAATCAAATTTTGGCTGATTATAACTTTAGAAATGGAGTTGGATTACCACTGAAGCAGTTTGCAGTACGCACGGGCAAAAATATTATTGATACTCTTTTGTATTTACTTAATAAACCAAATCAATCGTTTTTCACCGGTGAATTAAATTTAATAAGTTTTGAAGAACGAAAAATTTTACTATCGCCCTCTTCAATTTCATTGCTATCCTTGATTGGTGTACTAGATTTTTTCATTTCAACATATTGTGACCAGTTGCTGGTCCTAGAAAGTACAAAAAAGTATTTCATTGATATAGTTGATAAAATGAACACTAAAGAATTTGCAGTTTCAATGTCGGTAGGAACTGATCAGGGGCGGTTTATTAGAACAGAATATACTGAAGACTTCAAAAGAAAAAGAACAAAATTTTTTAATGAGATAATTCAAGCTTTGTCAAAAGTAGCAGTAACTATTATGGAACTGAGACCGGAGGAATTGGATGAAATGTCTAAATATATTGCTTTAATATCTCGATAAGATTATGAAAATTTGAAATATTCTAGTGAAAATAACTGTATATATTTGGTTGATGACCTTTTTATAAGAAAAGCCAGAGGATTATTCGATCAAAATATAGATGTTATAAATACCGCCTCAATCTTATATGCGTTGTTTGAGGATAATCTGGATTCACTTTTAGAAAAAATAGAACAATTATCGGAAGGAGGATATAATCATTTGTTTAATTCGGAATCATTGAAAAATATTACCCAAAGACTTTTTAATGAATACCAAGTTATAGGTAGTGAAACTAAATATGGGGTTTTATTAAAAATTGTACACAATATATTGACTCAGCAGATGATTTTCCCAGACAATCTTAAAATAGTTGTTAACTACCTCAACTATCTTTATGATTATAAAACAGATATTAGAGCAAGGTATTTAGTTCGCTCATTATTGAAAGAATTATGGCTTTTTATTGGGCTATACAATCTTGATGTAAATTTATTGCTGGAAGAATTAGGGTTTATTTGTATGGGGGACAAAAATAAACTCATATTTTTTTCCAAAATGTTGAAAGATCTTGATGCTGATTATTGAATTAATACTTTCAGTTGATCAGATAGTTAAATTTGGGAGGGGAATATTTCTGATTCTATCTCTCAGCGCTATCAAGTGTTTTTTATTGATTGTATCTACATATTCTCTTTTTTTATACAGCATTCCATTGCTTAAATCAAGTTTATAACCTGTTTTCAGATTATGAGCGTGAGGTGAACAAGGAAATGGATATGGATCATATTTAAAAATTCGCCAAATTTCACCTTGGAATCTAATGGTCCCTTCAGTAAGTAGTTGAGGAGCGCCTTCCGGAAGAATGGATTCTTCAAGAATTATTTCTTCGTACTCACTCCAAGCCCTAAAATCGATTTTTGAGACAATTTTTTTTAAACAATCTACTGTCCATTCAATATTCAGTATTTTTGTAATTTCATCTAATCCTAAAGCAACCATTACGGCTGTTTGAATATCAATATTATCTTCAGAAATATTTAATTCTTGAGCAATTTCTTTGCATACTTTTTGGCTGACTTCTCTCCGATTGTTTATTCTTTCACTGGGCATGTATTTTACACTGACTCCATTATTTAATTTTGCAGACTTAATAATTATTAAGTTTTTCTACTTTTTGTGGTAAAAATACCGGAAGCTACAATTTTTCCGGGAGGTATATACTAATGAATAAGAGACTGTTTGTAGTTCTGTCTTTGCAATAACAAATTAAATTATCCTTCGGTTCACTCAATATCTGTGCCAACCACTAAGAAACAAAGGTAAAAATTATCCGACAATTCACTCAATCTCTGTACAAACTCTGCAAAATAGAAGTAAAAATTCCGATTCTGAGAAACATTTTGTATGTTTCAGGTGATCTTATTTTAAATTTTTAGTTAGTTATGAAAAATATAATTATTTTAGCGTTGCTGCCCGTTATTCTGGCGGCGCAGCCGATAAAAATAACCGGAAAGATCACAAACGGAGAAACGAACGCACCGATTGTTAATGCCCAAATATTCTCCGTAAGTTCGCAAAAGTCAACTTTTTCCGACCGCAATGGTGATTACGAGTTGACCATCCTAAAATCTGAATTAACAACACTTAAATTTTTTGCCTCCGGGTTCTCTCCTCTTACGATGACTTTCGACCCCGGCAATTCAAACCCCTATAAATTAGATATTTCACTCGACCCGATTACTATCCGCTTAGGCGAAGTTACTGTTACAAGCCCAAGATATGTTACATCAATTCAGGAATCCCCTTTCCCACTCAGTATAATTGAAAAATCGGATATTGAAGGCGCAAGCAAACTTTCGCTTGCAGAGTATATCTCTGAAGAGCCCGGCATTTCACTCTCCCGGGATGGTATCTGGCAGACGGATATATCGCTCCGGGGATTCCGGGGCACCGGGCTTGTTCTGATGGTTGACGGCAACCGTCTGGAAACCGCCACCGAGCTGAGCGCAAGAATGTCGATGATTGATCAGTTTGATGTTCAACGAGTTGAAATAATAAAGGGTGCGGCATCTTCAATGTACGGCACGGGTGCACTTGGCGGAGTAATTAATATAATCACCGAAAACTTCGGCTTTCGCGAAAACCCCTACTTTAACGGGTCATTAAGTGGCTATTTCAACAGTGTAAACATCGGCTCAGGTACCAGTTTAGCTCTGAATGCCGGCGGCAATTCCTGGTTTGCAAAAGTAAGGGGTTCGTTCAGAGGTGCTTCCGCGACTGAAACGCCCGAAGGGCTTTTGCTTAACAGCCACTTTCACGATAACAGCATAAGCGCTGCCGTTGGGGTGAAACCGCTGAAAGACCATGAACTTGAAATAAACTTTCAGAAGTATGGCGGCGTGGATATCGGGCTGCCCGGCGGATCGGCTTTTGCGGCTGCTGCCGTTGCGCGCTACCCCGAAGTTAACCGTGAAATGTATTCGGCTGAGTATAGAATTAACGGGATTTCAACCACGCCGGCAAACCTAAGCCTGAAATATTATCACCAGTTGATAGTTCGGGATGTTGAGGTGAAAATGCCCGCTGCAACACTGTATCCCTATGCCGATCACTTCAACGATGGTGTTACCTTAACCACTAACTGGCTCTTTTCAGGGCACTACAGGTTAGTGCTTGGGGTGGATGCATGGCAGCGAAAAATGGACAGCCGCCGCAGGAGAATCCCCGCGGCAACACCGAATACCGTGGTGCACGAGCGACCCGTTCCCCTTTCAACTTTCAGAAGTGGCGGGCTTTTCTTCCAGAACGAAATCAACAACTTAGCAAACGCTTTGGATATTGCTATAGGCGGCAGATTCGATCTTATTAATGTAAAAAGCGACCCTTCCTACAACCCCGATTTTATTGTGGTTAATGGCGTAGTGAACCCTCATCCACCCGGACAGACACTTCTTTGGGAGGGGAAAGATGAAAACAGCAATTCGTGGAGCGTTAATGTTGCCGCAGTTTACAGGCTAAGCGATGCTAACCGGGTTTCGTTCAACTTCGGAAAATCTTTCCGTGCACCGTCGCTTGAAGAAAGGTTCCAGTTTTTAGACCTGGGTGCTTTGGTGAAGCTTGGCAACCCTGCCCTTGAGCCTGAGGACGGCTGGTTCTACGACATCGGATACAGACACTACTCAAACAGCGCAATGTTCCGCGTAAATTTCTATCTGAATGTTCTGCGCAACATGGTTGTTGAAACCCCCGGTTTCACATTTCAGGGGCGCCCTGCAACTCAGATGGTTAATTTTGGCGCTGCTAAGTTGTTCGGGTTCGATCTCGCATTTGAACTTCAGATTACAAAAGGCTTGATTTTCTACGGAAGTGCCGCCATGGTTCGGGGTGAAGACAGTAAAAAACAAGAGAATCTTCCACTTATGCCTGCAGATAACGGAACATTAGGAGTGCGTGTTTCACCAATTGGTATGTGCAGCATTGATTTGGAAATTACAGGCGTTAACGACCAGAATAAAATTGCACCGGCAGAGGTGAGAACCGGCGGTTACAGTTTAGTGAACTTTGCGATTCACCTTAAACCGATTGATCTGCACTACGGCACAATTGCTTTAAGCGCCGGAGCCGATAACATTTTCGACAGGCTGTATTTTAACAACCTCGCTACAAACCGCGGTATGGTTAAAGCTGAACCCGGCAGAAATATTTACCTGAAAGCAGAGGTTAAGTTTTAGAAATAGCTTGAAAGAAAAAACCCAACAAAACGCTTTAAAGCAAAAAAGCGGCGGAATTTCAAAAATTCTGCCGCTTTTTCTTTTTAATTGCTTCAGATTAAAAAGTAGTACACTACGATTAATTGCAATTAATCGCAATCAATTCAAATTTATTGGGATATTCAATCCAGATTATTTGTTTGCTCTTACGAACTCAATTCTATCCCGAAGTTCCTCAATAGGTGTAAGCAGGCGGTCCAATCCAAAAATAGCATCCTGGCGTGACTCAAACGCTACTTCATAATCTTTACTCATAACGATTGCCTCTTCAGGGCACACCTCTTCGCAAAGCCCGCAGAAAATGCAGCGCAGCATATTAATCTCAAAACTGATCGGGTAGCGTTCTTTTTCCCGTTCTGTTTCCGAAGCCTGAAGTTGTATAGCCAAAGGCGGGCAGACCCTTGCGCACAAACCGCAGGCGACACATCTTTCGCTGCCGTCTTCTTCCATAACAAGCACAGGGCGCCCCCGATATTCCCCTGTAGGAATAAATTTCTCTTCCGGATACATCAAAGTGTAAGGTTTGCGGAACATGTTTTGCAGCGTAATCGACAAGCCTTTTGCAATAACAGGGATGTATATCCGCTCCATCAGTGTAAAATCTTTCATCCGTTTCTTCACTGCCATATCGTAACTCCTAATTAAATATCATTGCTATAACTGCTACCCATACCAAATTTATCAGAGCCAACGGGAACATAACCTTCCAGCCGATGCTCATTAACTGATCGTAACGGAACCTTGGGATGCTCCATCTGACCCATATAAAGAAGAAAAGAAGTGCCGCCACCTTCAAGAAAAACGCCGCTACCTGAATTATAACGGTCAGGGTTTCTGAAAGCCCAAGTTTTTCTATGTAAGGAACCTGCCAGCCACCAAGATAAAGAAGAACTATCAACGCGGAGGCGGTTGTCATGTTAGCATATTCCGCAAGGAAAAATGAACCAAATTTCATGCTGGAGTATTCCGTGTGGTAGCCGCCGACCAGCTCAGGTTCCGCTTCCGGTAAATCGAACGGAAGCCGGTTTGTTTCAGCAAATGCAGCCGTTACAAATGTTATGAACCCGATCGGCTGAACAAAAATGTTCCACATCCAACCTGATTGAGATTCAATAATCGCCTGCGGGGAAAGTGACTGTGCCAAAAGCACAACGCCGGCGATCGAAAAGCCCATCGAAATCTCGTAAGAAATCATCTGTGCCGATGACCTTACACCACCAAGCAACGAGTATTTTGAACCGGAAGACCACCCCGACATTGTGATTGCGTAAACCCCGATTGAAGTAAGCGCCAAAATGTAGAGGATACCCGGGTTGATTGATGGTATTATCGCAAATGAGAACGAATCACCAAATATTGCCTGCCAGGCACTATCTGCAATTGTTATATCGGGGCCTATTGGTATCACCGCAAAACTTGTAAAAGCGACAAACAGCGCCAAAAACGGAGCAAGTGTGTGTATCGGTTTATAGGCTTGAGTTGGCACAATATCTTCTTTAAGCACCAATTTAAGCACATCAGCAAATGGCTGCAGCAACCCTGCAGGTCCGACTCTGTTGGGACCCACTCTGCTTTGCGCCCAGGCAGAAAGTTTTCTTTCCCAATAAACGAGATACGCTACATTGATCAGCACAATATTTGCAAGAATCAGCAATTTCCCGAGTGCCACGCCGGCATTTATCCAAGGTTCCATTTATTCTGTCAGTTCCTTAAATTTTAAACTTTTTCTAACTCGTGTTTAACAACAACACCCAAATTCCCGATTTCATCGTAAGAGATTCCGTGAAACCCGGGTGCATGCTCAGTAAATTCCTCCCAAACATCCTCAGCCGCTTCGAACTTACTTTTCACGCCAAAGAGGTGAGCAAGGTCTAAGAGGATCCTCCAGGAGGGTCGTGCGTCATATTTTTTATAGTTGCCCCAACGGTCGAACTTGGTGCCGAACTTATCCAATCTGCTTTGCACCAAACCGTCTAAGGTTCTATCCTGAAGTTCAGTAGTAACAGCAGGCTTCAGCCTTTGCGCACGCCACTGGAAGTTGATGAACACGCCGTTCTTCTCAGTCCAGGTGGCGGCAGGCAGCACTACATTAGCAAACTCTGTTGTTAAATTGAAGTTGGAAGCCAACACCACCAAAAGTTCAAGTTTACCGAGCGCCTCGCTCCATTCTTCAGAAAGAGCGGCAAGGTCTTCTTCAACCACCAACAGAGCTTTAATTTTTTTATTCTGAATTTCTTTCAAAATACCGTTAAGGTCGGCACCGTCTTTACCGGGCTTAACCCCGGCAACCAAAGCGCCGCGATCGTTAGGCGATTTCTCGTCCATAATCAAAATTTTATCACCGCTACCGGGTATTATATGTCTCGGGAAATCGATATTCGTAACATGCAGATGTGCCGCAACCTTAGCAAGCATGAAGTTATCTTCCACCGTTGTTCTACCCGAGCCGATGAAAGCAATCTCGTTCGACTTGTAGCCGTGCAACTCCGATGAAACCATCGAAAGGGCTTCGTCCCAGGTTGCTTTGCTTAACCCGTTTTCTCTCCTTATGTGGGATCCGTCAACTCTGCTCTCGGCATTCACATGTTTCCAACTGAAGATTCTTCCTTCGTCGCACATCCAATAGCTGTTCACATCGTCATTTTGGCGCGGTGTAAGCCTGATAACCTCGTTGCTGCGCACCCACACTTCAACATTACAGCCGCGTGAACAGCCGGGGCAAATTGAAGGTGTAGCCGACATATCCCAGACGCGGGATTTAAAGCGGGCATCGCTGTTTGTAAGCGCACCCACGGGGCAAATATCGGTGGTGTTAAGCGAATATGGGTTATCCAACTGCTTGCCGGGGAAGGTTGAAAGCTCAACTCGGTTACCCCGTTTGGTGAATATAAGCTGTGTTTCACCCGCAATTTCATCGCAAAAACGGATGCACCGAGAGCATAAAATGCACCTTTCAACATCAAGTGTAACATAAGGCCCCACTTGTATTCTTTTCGGTTTTTTCCATTTTTCTTCCGTAAAGCGGCTTTCGCCCACGCTGTGGCTGTAGGTATAATCCTGCAGTTTACACTCACCTGCTTCGTCGCAAATCGGGCAATCTAACGGGTGATTAATCAGCAGAAACTCCATAACTGCCTGCCTTGCGGTAAGGGCTTTTTTCGATTCTGTGTGAACTACCATCCCGTCAGCCGCCTGTGTAGCACAAGCGATAACGAGTTTCGGCATCTTCTCAACTTCAACTAAACATACGCGACAGTTCCCGGCTACAGAAAGTGAAGGGTGCCAGCAAAAATGTGGTATTTCAATACCAACGGCTTTTGCTGCCTGTATGATTGTCTGTCCCGGATTGAACTCTATTTCCTGTCCGTCCAAAATAAACTTTCCCATTCGGGTCTTCTCCTATGCTGCGGTAGTAATCAGTTTTGTCTGCGGTTTAATAAATACTTTAGTAAAATAATCCATACGAAGCAATTCATCGGCAAGAGTTTGCACCTCGTCGATGGTAACGGCATCTATTTTTTGAATGACCTCGTCAACCGGAATGATATAGCCGTGGTTAAGCTGTAAGTTAGCCATTCTGATCATTCTGTTTGAAGTTGACTCAAGCGAGAGCAAAATATTCCCTTTCAGGTACTCTTTAGCTCGTTTAAGTTCGTGAAGGTCAATACCTTTTTCTCTGAATTTAATAAGTTCTTTATCTATCTGTTTCATCGCTTTATCGAAATTGCCGGTGTTTGTGGAGAAATAAATCCCAAACGAGGAAGCTTCTTTGTAGAAGTTGATGAAACTGTTGATCTGGTAAGTGATCCCCAATTTTTCCCTTATATTCTGATAAAGGCGGCTGCTGGTTCCCTCGCCGAGAATAAGCGAAAGGATGTTAAGCGGAAGCCTTTGCCCACTGTTATAACCGACACTTCGGGCGCCGATTATCGAGTAAACCTGCTCGGTATCTTTGCAGATTATGTGCTCCGAGCCGATGTTTGCGCCTTTATAGCTGCGGTTCAAGCCGTTTGCGCCAACCGTTGTAGCTGTTATATATTTTTCGGCTAATTTAACCGCCTCTTCGTGGGAAATGTTGCCGGAGGCGGAAATCAGAAGGTTACCCGTCGTGTAGTGATCAGTGTAATAACCTGAAACCAAATCCCGTGTGAAAGAGGATACAACCTCGGCTTTACCCAAAATTGGGAATCCGAGTGGAATACCGGGAAAAACTAACTCTTCAAAGGTATCAAAAATCAGATCGTCAGGGTTATCGTTCAGATCGTTTATCTCGTCGAGTATTACTCCGATCTCATTTTTAATATCTTTCTCTTTCAGCAGCGGGTTCTGAACCATGTCCGCCATCACTTCAAATGTTTTCCCAAAATTTGAAGCCATCCCCCGTGCATAATAGCAGGTGTGCTCTTTTGCCGTAAAAGCGTTCAGATAACCACCGAGGGACTCGATTGCGTCCGAAATCCTCTTCGCAGAGCGTTTCCGGGTTCCTTTAAAAAGCATGTGCTCCAAAAAGTGTGTTATACCGCCCATTTCTGCAGTTTCGTCGCAAGACCCGGTATTGTACCAAAAGCCCAGCGAAAACGATTTAACAAACGGTATGTTCTCGGAGACGACTGTTGCCCCTCCGGGGAGTTTCGTAATTTTTACGCTGTCCAATAATATCCACTAAGTAAGATAAAACGAACTTTAAATATAGGAATATTATGGAGTTTAAACAAACCCGCGATGCTTTTTTTAGCCCCGCAGGAATGTAAAAATTTGTACGAAGTGGCGTTGCACTGCTGAACAACCCGAATGAAAAACCGGCTACGAGTTAAATTTAGCGAAATATTGCCCAATCTTCTCGTACGAACTCTTCAGTACATCATCCTGTGGCAGAAAAACCACCCGGAAGTGTTGAGTTCCCGGCACCTGACCAAATCCACTGCCGTGTACCACTACAACTCCCGTCTCGCGGATTAACCCCGAGACAAAATCGAAGTCGCTTTTATCCGTATGCAACCGTGGGAAAGCATAAAATGCCCCCTCCGGTTTAACGCATGTTATACCCGGGATTGCGTTTAGCATTTCGTAGGTTAAGTCTCTTCTTCTCTGAAGTTTTTCCATGGCAAGTGTAAGGTGCGACTGGTCGCCCTCCAGTGCTTCTTTAATGCCGTATTGCTCTGGGTGATTAGCCGAGAGACGCGAGCGCAAAATTCTGTTGAGTGCAGCCATATAATCTTTAAGAACGGCTTCATTTCCGCTCACTACACCCCAACCGATTCTAAAACCGGGCACCATATAGTTTTTTGAAAGCCCGCCGAAAGTAATGCAGGGCACCTCGGAGTTAAGTGCCGCTATAGAAATGTGCTTTTTGCCGTCGAAAAGTAATTTATCGTAGATTTCATCGGCGAAAATCACCAGGTTGTGCTCTATTGCCAGATCGATTATCTGCAGCAACACTTCTTTTGTGTAGAGCGAACCTGTTGGGTTGTTCGGGTTGATCAGTACGATTGCTTTTGTTTTGCCATTGATTTTCTTTTTGATGTCTTCAATATCGGGTTGCCAGCCGTTTTCTTCATCCAAATAATATGGATTTTCGTAAGCCGAAAGTTTTGAAGCTATCGCCGTGTAAAGCGGGTAACCGGGGGTTGGCGTAAGCACATTTTCGCCGTCGTTAACCAATGCAGTAAGACAAATTTCAATCGCTTCGCTTGCGCCATGAGTAACGAACACATCTCTTACATTTTTAATGCCCTTTCTGTCGGCTTCTGCTCTTATTGCCTCAACTGCGTCTTTAATACCGGAGGAGGGTGCGTAGCCGTTTTTGTTTCGGAGCATCGCCTGATATGTTGATTCAATCAGGTGGCGGGGCGGCTCGAAATCGTAGATGTTGGGGTCTCCGATGTTTAAGTAGAGTAGTTTTTTGCCCGTTTTTGCAACTTCATCCGCCACTAAAAGGATGTCCCTGATAGCGTAGGTGATATTTTCGGTTCTTTGGGCTGCTTTTATTGTTTGATGTGCCATAGATCTTCCGTTTTTCGTGAATTTTACATCTGCAAATTTACGCAATTTTTTCGGGGTAAACCACTGTTTGTTTAGTGGAAATTGCTTTTGGGCTTTATTGAATATTCCGCGGCTTATCTTAAAGTCAGAGTGATTAGATAGCAGGTGCTTGTTTTGGGGATGCTTATTTATCAGGCGTCAAGAGCATTGGTTTATCAGGTGTCAAGAGCACTGATTTATTGGATAGCAATTTTTAGGACGAAGTTTCGCAAGGCTGCTATGTTTTTAATTTTTTAAGTAGCGCAAGTTACAATTAGTTCAAGTGGCGAATAGCACCATGCGTCAATAAACCTCAAGTGATGAAGAACACCAAACAAGTGACGAAGAACCGACTTTCATTGTTAAAATTCATATCGCTCTTCTTGATTCTTGCTTCTTACTCATCATTTGGGCAGATATCTATTTTCACAACGCAAGTCCCGGCTGATGAAGGTGGTGGGGGCCCATTTGAACTCGGGACCAAATTTACTGTTTCTACCGTCGCTAAGATAACCGCAATCAGGTTCTATAAATCTGAAAACGATACAGTTCCGCATGTTGGGCATATATGGACTAATAGCGGAGCGCACTTAACTTCGGTCAATTTTGCAGGAGAAACAGCGGACGGCTGGCAGACAGCTACCCTTGCTGAACCTCTGGTGGTTTATCCGGAAAAAGTCTATATTGTTTCTGTTAATTCTGCCGTTAATTTTGCAAGAACATTATGGGGATTAGAGTATGAAATCACCCACGAATTTTTATCGACTGTGGCTGACTATGACAACGGGCGTTTTAACTACACAGCGGGTAATTTCCCCAATGAGCACTTCAATGCATCAAACAATTTTCGTGATGTTGTCGCTGAAGAAGCCCCGGTACCACAAATTGGCCTTTCCTGGCCCGTCGGTGGTACACAGATTTATTCAAATTCACAGACCTTCCTCTGGTATTTGAACTTTCCATGGGGTGAGGCTCTAACTTATGAGTTACATCTTTCCGATGACCCAACAATGGCAGTATATGACACTTATAATGCCGGTGATC
Organism: Ignavibacteriaceae bacterium; assembly: GCA_008933765.1. Classification (GTDB taxonomy): domain Bacteria; phylum Bacteroidota; class Ignavibacteria; order Ignavibacteriales; family Ignavibacteriaceae; genus UTCHB3. Next base: position 112,874 of record WBUK01000004.1, read on the forward strand.
AGTTGCAATACACAATTAACAACCTTGAGGATGGAAAAACTTATTATTGGCGCGTTAGAGCTAAAGATTCCCATGGTAATGTGCTAACCACTACGGGAACTGAAAGCTTTAAAACCCCCGCTATTGCCGGCATCCCCGAAGCTGTTCCATCATGGCCCATTGGCGACAATACTGTTTATACTACCGACCAAAGGCTTTCATGGTACATGAACGGGCCCTCTGCCGGCTTAAAGTATAAGCTCAAATATGCCGACAACCCCGGCTGGAATAACGCTGTTGTGGTTGATAATATTACAGAAACCGGTTACAATCTGACCGGTCTCGATCTCGGTGCAAGTTACTACTGGAAAGTTAAAGCTTTTGATGATAATTCCGAGTCAGATTGGTCTGAAGTAGCTTCATTTGTTGTATGGTCCGGCTCGTGGGTTGTGGTTCCGCGTCCCGGTAGCCCTGCTCAGGGTGTTTATATTTCAAGTTCTGCGCCTACTTTAACATGGTTCCTGCCGACTGCAGGCAATGCAGTTACCGGGTATGAAGTGCAGTGGTCGAATAACCCGAACTTTACCAATGCAACTTCGCAGCAAATTACTTCAACAAACTTTGCTCTTGGTAATTTGAACGCTTATAACACTGTTTATTGGAGAGTCCGCTCGAAAAATGATAACGGTGATTACTCGGATTACTCAGCAACTGCTTCTTTTGTGCCGACTTCACCAAACTCGATTAGTGAACCTGAGGTTCCGACTACTTTTGAGTTAAGCCAGAATTATCCGAATCCGTTTAACCCTTCAACCGTTATAAGTTTCAGTGTTCCGAAAGAAGCTTTCGTTACTCTGAAAGTTTATGACATTACGGGTACTTTGGTTAAAACCTTAGTGAGCGAAAACAAAGTGATCGGGTTTTATAATGTAACATTCGACGCTTCTTCGTTGGTAAGTGGTGTTTATTTCTACCGTTTAGAAGCCGGAGATGTAGCCATCTCCAAGAAAATGATGCTTCTGAAGTAAGCAAAATTTGGCGGCTTTTTAAGCAAAGCAGCATTAAAAACTGATTTACAACAATCAGGCAAACACAAAAAATTAAAAACGGATCAGCCCACTCAGCTGATCCGTTTTTTTATTAAAGCGTCTTGATTATGTAAAGTTTTTTTGGTGGAGGTGATGTAGCACAGGAAGGAAATATCACTACCTAAGCAACAGCTTCAATCTCATTATTTCCACTGTACTTGTAGTTATTTGAACGGTTGCCTCCCGGGGCAGCATATTCCCACTCAGCTTCAGTAGGTAGGCGGTAGCCGTTTGCTCTGATTACGCACTCAATTGCGGATACAACCTCAAAATAACCTGTTAAAATGTGGTTACAACAGCAAAATAACCTGTTAAAATGTGGTTACAACCTCAAAACAACCTGTTAAAATGTGGTTACAACCTCAAAATAACCTGTTAAAGTGTGGATACAACCTCAAAATAACCTGTTAAAATGTGGATATAATTGCAAAAAGACCTATAAAATTATGATCAAACTCGCAAAAAGACCTGTCAAAGTGGATGTGTCGCGCTTTATAGACCACACCCATCCCGCCCTGCCCGAGCTGTTCAATAAACTCGGACTTGACGATTGCTTCCAACTCAGGCGTGCAGGATCCCGCCCTGCCCGAGCTGTTCAATAAACTCATAATTCTGTACGGTCTTTGCCATATATATTTATAATAAAAAAAGAGTCCGACTTAATAATAAAAAAGTCCGACTTAATTTTTAACCAATTAAACTTCTTTCCATTTTAATTCATTAGCCCAAAGTTTTCTTTCCGGCTGACTCAAAATTTCTAACCAACCGAAAACCAACTGTTGCGTCTTTACTCATCAAATCTTCGTAATCCCGAAGATAATTGGAGCAATAATTGGAGTCTAACTCCCAACAACCACCTCTTATAACACAATCAGGACCCGAGTCGGAACAAACAGGGTTATTTAAAAGAGAAAGCCTGTAGAAATTTTCCGAATAAGCATCCCAACACCATTCCCATACATTACCGGTCAGGTCGTAAATACCCAATTCATTAGGTTTCTTTTTACCGACTTCGTGGGTTGTTTCGTTAGAGTTTTCTGTAGTCCAACCCACTTCATCAAAATTATTGCTTCCTGAAAAAAGAAAACCGGAGTTTTTCAGTCCCCCTTTTGCGGCAAATTCCCACTCAGCTTCTGTTGGCAACCGATAGCCATTGGCACCAAAGTCGCAATCTACATTCACATCCGTCCCCTCGATACTGTCACTCCAGCCCTGGTTTCCCCCTAATTTAGTAACAGTGTAGCATGGCTCCAAACCCTCAATCATGCTTAATCTGTTGCAAAATTCAACTGCCTCTACCCATGAAATTTGTTCAACGGGCAAATTATCCCCTTCAAAATAAGCGGGATTACTCCCTTGAATTTTTTTCCACTGTGCCTGCGTGACCGGATACTTTCCCATTAAAAAACTGTCAATTTTAGCCCTGTGTTCAGGTGTGTCACCATCCCGATTTCTGTTATACCCCATTATAAATTCGCCGCCTTCAACCAAAACCATTTCAATCCCGAGATTTAAATTGACTCTGTTGTTGTTTAACCAACTATCCCCACTTTGAAGTGATACCCCGGGGCTGCTGTCAGAATCCGGAAAAACTCTACCTGCTGATTGAAATCTTCGCCAACCGGTTGATACAGGGATGTCAGTTCCATAATCCGCACTGCCCTCTTTTTCCAGCACTTCCAATGCACTCAACATTTCCACCACGCTCGAGAACCTCCGTTCCCTGTCCGGGTGTATAGCTTTCATAACAAAATCTGAGAGTTCCTCCGATATTCCCGGATAAAAAGCAGTGGGTGGGGGAATTTCGCCGTTCATTATTCGTGCATAAACTGCTGTTACGGTAATACTGTTATCCTCGGGAAAAGGCGTTTTTGCGCACAGCATTTTATAGAAAGTCATTCCGAGTGAATATATATCGGCACGAATGTCAACTTTTACTGGATCAATAATGGCTTCGGGGCTCATGTAAACGGGTGTACCTTTAACCACGGTTGAAGCACCCTGACCGGCTTCTAACACCTTGGCGATTCCGAAATCAGCAATTTTTACCCTATCATCCGCAGTTATAAGGATATTGGCAGGTTTTAAATCTCTGTGGATAATTGGTGTCGGTCGGAAGTGTATGTATGCAATACCGTTTAGCATCTGTTTGAAAAGATAAATCGCCCGGGAACGGCGTATGGGCCCCACTTCTTTTCTTATTATTTCTTCAAGAGTTCGCCCCTCAACAAACTCCATAACAATACAATACTCCCCTTCGGAGACGAAAACATCAGAAACATTAACGATATTCGGGTGGCTGAGCATTCTGAGAAGTTTTGCTTCATTCATGAAAAGTTGAAGCACTGTGGGGTTGTTTCCGAATTGTCGCCACAAAATCTTTATTGCATATATTTCACCAAAGTGGATGTGTCGCGCCTTATAAACAACACCCATTCCGCCTTGACCCAATTCCTCTATTAATTCGTATGATTGTAGTATTTTAGCCATAGTTATTTTTTCAGGATAAATAAGAATTGAATGTACTCTGACAAAAACATTGTGTTTCTCCCCGGTTTCTCAATTAATTATTTTAGCAGATACTTTGAAAGTACTTATTTCAGAAAACCTTCAAGGATGAAAAGAATACTTGCTAATTTAAAAAGTTGCTTTTATAACAATATTATTATTAAAACTGAGCAAAAATACTTCAGATATCACAAAAAAAACTACAAATAAAAATTATAAACCCCGGGTAAAAGCCAGGGATATAATTTTATTTTTAAGCCTTGCAGTTTACTTTCCTCCTTTTTTACCCCCTGAATTTTTAAGCACCTCATTAATCTCACCGGTTACTTTTCCGGAAGAATTTATTTGTATGCTTACTTTAACACTTTGTTTAGTCCCGTTTGTATCATGGTTTTTGTTCCCGGGTTTTGGAGCCTCCGGTTTTGGATTGTTCCCCTTGTTTTCCTTTTTTTGATTTTCCGGTTTTGGATTGTTCCCCTTGTTTTCCTGTTGTGGCTTCTCCTGATTTACCTGACCTTCCTCGTTCCCCGTTTTTTTTTCATCCGGTTTTTGTTCCTGAGGCTTTTTAGCCGTGATAGAAATATTGGTTTTGCTACTTACACCTTCCAGACTAACAGACATCATTCCGGTAATATTAAAATGATCACTGGTATCGCTTAATTCTTTCAATTGTTCAGGAGTAATATCAAAGGTTATCTCTTTCTCTTCCCCCGGTTTTAGTGTCTCAGATTTTGTTTTACTTGTATTAAGAGAAACTCCTTTAGACGAACTGACCTTTAAAACCAAATTTGAAAAATTTACTAAAAGTGGCAAGGGAGATGGGTTCTTGAATAAAAACTTTGCCGTGGCAGTGTAGATTTTGTTACTCTCGAAATTGCCCGTAGTATTATTAACTGTTTTTGCTATTTCGCCCCCAATTCTTTTTAAAAGCGCAGTAACAACTTCCTGATTGTTCAATACAACGGTATCATCCAAAATCCAACTGAAATAGTATGCTTTTGTTTTGATATAAACCTGTACATTGGTGTTGTTACTTACCTTTGCCTCCACATCACCCGCACTATTGGCGCCCTGAGAAGCCGGGGAATCCCCGCCACTTCCTTTTGCAACACCTAAATCAGCTACATTAATTGTAACCGGGATAAAAAGTGTGTCGCTGTCATCCGATCCGATTGTAAAATCTCTGTCTCTCAGAGAATCGACTTCCTTGCCATTAACCTTCACGGAAATTTCCGATAAATTAAAATTAACACTTAACTTATTTGTAAAAACTAAAGGAAGTTTAACCGTCAACTCATGGGTAGTAGTGTCATAAGACTGAATAACAAACTCACCTTTTCCCACCACCACGGGTTCATCCTGTGTACGAAAAATGAGATAGTCAATTAATACAAAAAAAACAACCAGCGCCAAAACTGCAAATGACGCTAACCTTATCTGATTAATGTATTTCTTATCGATAAAATCAAACATAAACTATTAATCCTGTATTGTATCCTTACCCGACGGTTTGTTTTTCCCTTCTGCAGGAGGGTTTTTATTTGGTTTGACTGTGTCTTTATCCACAGAACCGGATTCAGCTTTTGCAGAATCTTTCTTATTCTCTTCCTCTTTTTCTTTTTGCTTTTTTTCCTCCTCTAACCGGGCAGCATCATCTTTCGCTTTTTGTTCCCTCTGCAATCTGTCTCTTTCAGCCTGTTCAATCGAATCTTGATTGACTGAGGAAGTGGTATCTTGATCTTTAATTTTGCTACCTTTTAGTAAATCCGATATATTCGAACCAAAAACCAACAGCAAAATCACAATGGCGGTAAGAACGAACAGCAAGATGAAAGAAGATGCTCCGCCTGAAGATTTCCGGGTGGTTCCTTTCTCATCATTATCAACAGGTTTCAAATGATAATCAAGATACTCTTCACAGTGAGAAAAGCGCCGTAAGGGGTCTTTGTTCGTCATGTGATACAACATCCTCACCACACCCGGCGAAATGTGGGGGTAGTAGTCCAACGGGTTTTTAATTGGCGAGTTTACGATCTCGTTCATCAGGTCGTACTCTGACTCAAAATTCACATTATACGGCAGGTTCCCCGTCAACATTTCATAAAAAGTAACTCCGAGCGAATAAATATCACTTCTTTGGTCAACAGCTTTTGGGTTCTTTATTTGCTCGGGCGACATGTAGTAAACAGTACCAAGCTTAGTTCCCGTCTGCGTCAGCCCTTTATCACCGAGGATTTTAGCAATACCAAAGTCGGTTATTTTTGGGTTGCCGCTTTTATCAATTATAATGTTCCCCGGCTTAATATCTCTATGAATAATCCCCTGGGAGTGCGCATACCCAATCCCTCGCAAAATTTTATGAAAAATGGGCAGAGCACGGTCCTCCGGCAGCAGACCCGTTTTTTTCAGCATATCTTTCAGGGTCATCCCCTCCACATACTCCATCACGATGAAATAATCGTCGTTAAACTGCACCAACCTCGTCAATTTAATAATATATGGGTGAGTAAGTTTATACTGCGCTTTTGCTTCAGTTTTAAATCTCTCGACGATTTCGGGGTCTTTTGTCAGAGCGGGGTGCAACAGTTTAATAGCCACTTCCTGCTGCATGTGGATATCCTCGGCGAGGTAAACGGTGCCCATTCCGCCCTCTCCGATTTTTCGGATAATCCTGTATTCGTCTTTTACGATTTGGTTTTCAACAAACATTATAACTCGGTTTCAAATTTAGTGCGGGTCCTCCCCATGCGGAATAAATCACTTCTGCCCCCCTGAATCGGGCTTATCAGAACCGGAAGTGGTGCCGGTTGAATCTGTGGGTGTTCCTTTTGAATCGTTATCCTTTTGAATAACCGCAATTTTGCTGTTGTTAGCAAGAATAAACCAAAGAATAATCACCAAAATTATGGCAGTAACAGTGCCGTATAATTGCTTAACCATCGCCTGTTGTTTAAGGCTAAGCGCCCGCTTTTTGCCTTCAGCAACCTTAATCACCTGAACGGTGATATTATCGTTTCCGCCTCTGTTGTTTGCGAGTGCTACAAGTTCTTCGCAGGCTTTCACAGGGTTATTCTTCAGGACGATGTCTCTTATTTCTTTATCATCGACATGCCCGGTAAGCCCGTCACTGCAAAGAACAATAATATCATCTTTAAAAAGTACTTCGTCTCTGGCGTCAACCTCCGGTTCGGAATCACCGTTGGGGCCCAGTGACCTTAAAATGACATTTTTTTTAGGGTGATTTTCAGCCTGTTCCGGCGTGATCACGGCACTCGCCACCAATTCTTCCACAAAAGAGTGGTCGCGGGTCAGCCGTTCAATTTCTTCATCACGGACGCGGTAAGCCCGGCTGTCGCCGATGTGTGCAATAAAGAGTTGGCTTCCCTGTATCAAAGCAATAACGGCGGTTGTTCCCATTCTTCCCAATTCAGGGTCTTCCTGGGCTTTTTTAACAATTTCGGCGTCTGCTTTTTTCAATGCCTGATAAAGTTCAGTCCGCATATTTGCGTCAGCTTTAACGGAAGAGAAGTGGTTTTTAATCGTCTCGACTGCAGTAGTGGAAGCTGTTCTTCCCCCTTTATAGCCGCCCATACCATCACAAACAATGAAAAGACTACCGTATTCCCCTTTGAAGGAACCAAAATAGTCTTCGTTCGCTTTCCTTTTTTGCCCCACATCGGATTTGTTTCCAAACTCTAACTTAGTTATATCGCTCATTCATCACTCCGCACTATTGAATTCTAAAATAGCCTTCGCAGCCGCCGATTTTGAAGGAATTTCCGTCAGAAACAGGAACGGGTGCAGAAATTTTAGCAGTGTTAACGAACACTCCGTTAGAAGAATTCAGGTCTTCGATAAAAAACTGTCCGTTGACGAAAGTAATTCTGGCGTGTTTTTTTGAAACCGTAGGCACAGGCAGCACAATAGTGGCTTCGTTTGCCGATCTTCCGATCACGCCGCCGGCTGTGGTAATGGAAATTTGCTTGCCGGCAAGTTCACCAATTTTAATATCCAGCACTAAAGTATTACCCCCTGCACCGGGTTTCGGGGCAGCTCTGAAAATGATTGTTTCACCGCCGGCACCTGTTGCACCACCGGCACCGTATGCTCCGCCGGCATTGTATGCACCACCGCCGGGGGCGCCTGTTGAGCCTGCGCCACCCAAACCCGATTCTTCAATCAAAGTGGGGGGAAGAGCTTCTTTTGTGCTTTTTACCTCCGGTTCCTGATTTTGCCGTTTTTCAGCCGCTTCTGCTTTGGCGGCGGCGGCTTCTCTTTCAAGCTCTTTCATCCGTTCTTCAGCAGCCAGCGCCAGGCGTTTCTTCTTTTTCGAGCTTAGCACAAGCAGCGTAACCACCACGGCAATCAGCACCACACCGCCTGCAATAATTATCCATAACAGGGGTAACTTTTCGGCATTATCTTCTTTTTTTATGGAACCGGCGGCAGGTAGAGAAATTTTCTTTTCCACCACTTCTGCAGACCAAGTATCTTTATTGACCTTAAAAACCCCCGGAACATCCTGCCCTTTTCCTTCAAGGTCGTAAATTTTATATGTAACCATATAGATGTTAAGGATATTCGCTCTCATCAATTTAAAGTTTTCATCAAGTTGTTGCCTGTTCAACGATTCGTAATACCTTCCGCCCGTTTCGTTGCCAATCTTCTCTAAGTTTTGCAAAGCCTGCTTGTTGCCGGAAGTGTATCCGAAAGTGAAAACCGGGATCCCCTCTTTTTTAGCTTTGAAAATGACATCATCAACCGTATAAGCGCCGCCACTGCTTTGGTTATCCCCATCCCCCAGAATAATCATTGCAACCGGTTCGTTATTCCTCGCTTTGTCTTTAATTTTTTCAATCCCTTTGTCGGCACCGTAAAACAGAGCAGTGTTTTGATCCGTTGCAGCCAAACCTTTAACCTGTTTTCGTAGGTAGTCTTTATCGTTGCTGAAATCAGCTACCAGATTGGCATCGTCACCGTAAGAGAAAATAGCGAGAAAGTCTTTCGCCCCAAGTTCGTTGATATAAGTGAGCACGGCGTTTTTAGAGTCTTCCATCGGTTTTCCTCTCATCGAGCCGGAGATATCAATACACAGCACGGTGTAAAGCCCTTTCCCGGTAGAACCGAGAGTAGGCGTTGCAAGAATTTCGCCCTGCTTACCGTCAAGAATAGCAGTGAAATTACTCGGACCTAACCCGAGAACCGGCTTACCATAGTTATCGTAAACCATTAAAGCTGAAACAGTTTTCTGCGGGAACTCTGTTGCGTCAGTTTTAATATATTTGAGAGTAATACCCTGCGGTCTGACTGTTGCGCTAAAGATTAAAAACACACCTACAAGTGTTAAGATTGATAGTTGTATCTTTGTTTTCATACTTCCATCCGGTTTAATTTATCCGAAAAAAATGCCTTTTACTCAGATTATAATAAATTTAGTTTTCACTTCACCGAAGCGAATCTCGTCGCGATCAGAAAGTTTAACTTTTTCATCTACCGAAACACCGTTATGGTAAGTTCCGTTGGTGGAAAGTTCGTCTGCAAGCTGAAATTTATCGTCACGGTAGAGTATCAAAGCATGTTTATCGCTTACAGTTGAGTTGTTTATCTGAATGGCAGCGGGGTAAACCCTGCCAATCAAATTGCGCCCTTCATAAAGATTAAACACCGTGCCCAACGGGTTAAGATCGTAAGTTACGAGAAAGCCGACGATTTTTCTGCCCGGCATCTCAGGAGCCTGTGGTTTCGCATAAGAAAAATTGGGTGAAGGCGCATTCTGGTTTGGTGTTAATATCTGTGTTCTGTCGTCAGCTACACCTCCTCCGCCGCCACCCATAGGCACAACAGGAGCCGAGGTATCAATCACTGTTCTGTCACCATCAGCGGCAACCGGGCTCTCTTCCAGTACAGTAGGAGCGCCACTTAACGATTCTTCCGGAGGGCAATATGGGCATCTGTCACCGGTGTATTGATGACCGTTGGAACATGTGTTAATAACTACATTGAGTTTTGCACCACATTCCTGACAGTGGCTTTTATTCGAGGGAGTTTCTTTCCCACATTCAGGACATTTCATTAATTCATCTCAATTTAATTTAACCGTTCAAAAAGATATTTCTCTTGATGGTAAATATAACAGAAAATTTGTTTGGTAAAATAGGCACTTTTAAGTTTTTGATGAAAAGTTATAAAAAGTTTTTGCCTTATTTTACCATTTTTTAACTACTTAGCCATCTGCACTTCAATTATGACACTTAAGATCGACTTTTTTCCGTAATTTTAAATTTATATGAATAAAATTTCTGACCATACAAAGAAAGGCTGCTGCGGATGGAATGGTATGTTGACCTTGTAACCCGCTACCCGATTTACACTGCGATGGTTCAGTTTGCGGTGCTTGGAACACTTGGCGACATGATCGCTTCGTGGGTGATAAAGAAAAAAGTGTTTTTGCCTTTTTCACCCGTTGAATTGCTGCTGAAATTTGCCGAGTGGGCTTTCCTTGCCGTTTTGATAAAATACGCTTTTGTGGGCTATAAAGGCTTTGTGGAAGTGCTGGTTGAAACAGGTTTGTTACCGGAACTAAACAGTTTTTCACGCGCTTTTGCTATTTCTTTCACTATGAACCTGCAGTTCGGGTTGCTGTTGGTGCTTCTGCACAGGCTGTTGGATAACCTGATTGCCAAAAAACAGAACTGGGCTAACATCAATAAAGGGTTCTGGTCACTTATCTGGTTTTGGTTGCCGGCACACACGGTTACTTTTATGCTCCCGAAAGAGTTTCAGATCGGGCTGGCTGCCGTTTGGTCGGTCGTCCTGGGTTTAATTCTCGGGTTTTTCAACAAAAAATCGCAGGAGTAAGCAGATGGCTTCAAATGATAAAAAGAAAATTTCAATCTCTCAGTTTAGCAGCCCTATTGGCACTATTATTACCGGCGCTCTGCCGGAGGGTGTTGTCTTCCTCGAATTTCTTTCGGAAGATAATCCCGACGCACAATGGGAAAGGCTTAAAAAGAAATTTGACGGCGAGTTCACAGAGGATAAAAACAAGCACTTAGAGAACTTAAAGGAACAATTGGCGCTTTATTTTGAAGGGAAACTTAAAAAATTTGACATCCCTGTTATTTTCTTCGGAACGGAATTTCAAAAGAAAGTCTGGAATGAATTGTTGAGTATTGACTATGGTAAAACCCGCTCGTACGGCGAACAGGCAAGAGCAATAGGTAAACCGAAAGCTGCAAGAGCTATCGGAGGGGCGGTTGGGGATAACCCTATCAGTATCGTGGTTCCATGCCACAGAGTAATAGGGAGCGACGGCTCGCTTACCGGCTTCGGCGGCGGAATACCAAGAAAAATTTTTATGTTAGATTTGGAAAAGAAATACAGCTGAACCCCGCCCACGCTAACTAAAAGATGGATTAGCCCGGGTAATCAGAGTGTAAAAGCCTTCTCTCGTGATACAACGAGCGATCAAAGCAAACTACCGGATGGGTTAAACCGGGCAAGTGTTGCGTTAAAGCAAGGTTAAACACCAAAAAACTGAAAGTCTGATATAACCAGAACCGAAACCCGGATTAAACCAAAAACAAAAAAACGGTGAGTAAGTTAAAATCCGGTAAACAAAAAACTTTAAGTAAAGCGAGACCATTTCTTTCAATTTTTTATCATTAACAAGACGGAGACAGACAATAATGATTAAAAAGAAAATTAAATTTATTCTGCTGCTTGCACTTCTTTTTGTGCAGCCGGCACTTCCTCAGTATAATTTTAACCCCGATACCGTTAAAGCAGGGCTTTACGATACCGGTAAAATGTGGACTTTTGAGTTCCCGCCGTTTCAATATTTGAAAGAAAAATATGGGTTCGTTGCTGCACAGGAGTGGTTTGATGATGTCCGGCTTTCGGCTCTAAGAATTCCGGGGTGCACCGCTTCTTTCGTTTCAGGCGATGGATTAGTGATGACGAATAACCACTGCGCTTCGTTTGTCAGAAATCTTGTACAAAAAGAGGGGGAAAATTTGGCGGAAACCGGCTTTTACGCAGAAAAATTGGAAGACGAAAGACCGATTCCGAATTACTACGCCGAGCAGCTTGTTTTTCTGAAAGATATAACCGATGAAATTGTGCCCGAAATTGAAAAAGGGAAAGACCTGAAAGAAAAAATTGAAATCAGAGGGGATTTAATGCAGAGTCTTAAAGCTAAATATTCCAAAGAAACGGGCTTGAAGTGCGATGTGGTTACTTACTACAACGGAAGCCTTTTCTTTGTGCAGGGGTTCAAAGTTTTCAAAGATGTCAGACTGGTTTTTGAGCCGGAAGAATCCATCGGTTATTTCGGCGGTGACCCCGATAACTTCACTTTTCCGAGATATAACTTAGATTGTACTTTCTATCGCATTTATGGTGAAGACGGCAAACCGGTTAAAAGCACCAACTTCTTCAAATGGAGCGAAAACGGCGCTGCTGAAGGTGAGCTTGTTTTCACCGTGGGGAACCCCGGCTCAACAAACAGACTGAGAACCGTAGCGCAACTTGAATATTTGCGGGATGTGCAATACAGAAACATTTCTTATCTCCTTAATTCTTTCTACAACAAATTAGAAGAACTGAAAACTATTAACCCTGAAAAAGCCGAAGAATATGAAAAGCAAAGGCTTTCTTTCTCAAACGGCTGGAAAAGTATCACTAACACATACAAAGCACTTTGCGACCCATACCTGATTGCACGCAAAAAAGATTTTGAGAAAAAAGCCGTTGAGTTTGTTAACCGGGACCCTAAACTTAAAAGCACCTACGGCGATGTCTGGAACAGCATAGCCACCACCCGTGCGGAAATGAAAGAGGTTGCCCAAAGGTTAGCTGCTTTCCCCGCAAAAACTTTTTTCACCCCTCGCCACTGGGCTATTGCTGACCAGTTAGTCTATTTTGCGAAACAAATGATGCTTCCGGAAGAAAAACGGGATTCGACTCTGAATTCCCCGCGGTATAAAAATATGATCGCAAATATTTTTCCAAAAAACTACGACCCCGTTTACGAACTGGAAAGTATGGTGATAAACTTAGATTATATTAAAATGAACCTCGGAGTGGACCATGAACTTACCCGTGATCTTTTTAAAGGGGAAGACTCACGCACGGCTGCGAAAAGACTGATTGCGGCTTCGCTGTTCACCGATGCCGAAACCGTTCAGGGATTTTTTAACCTGTCACCTGAGGAAATTTTAGCGCTGAAAGACCCGTTCATTCAGCACCTGGTTAAAAACTCTGCAGAATATGAACGGCTGACGACACTTCAAAAAGAGATTGATGAAACTGAAAACTTAACTTTTGGTTTAGTGGGGCAGATTCTCTACAAGATGTATGGTCACTCAATCACCCCGGACGCCAACAGAACCCTGCGAATCAGCGACGGTCTGATGGAGGGCTACCCGTACAATGGAACTATTGCCCCGGTTAAAACTACATTTTTCGGATTGTATGACAGGTTCTTCTCAAACAACGGACAGTATCCTTTCAATTTGCCCGAAAGATGGGAAAAAGTACCTGAGGGGCTTGATCTCTCAACCCCCATTAATTTTGTTTCAACGAATGACATTGTAGGCGGCAACTCCGGCAGTGCGATTATCAACAAAAATGCGGAAGTTATCGGCTTGGCGTTCGATGGGAACATCGAAAGTCTGATGGGGAATTTTATCTATCTTCCGGAAGTTAACCGCACCGTTGCGGTTGATTCAAAAGGGATGTACGAGGCCATTTTGAAAGTTTACAAAGCCGAGAGATTGGCTAAAGAACTTAGAACCGGTTATTTGGATTAATTAATAACTTGTTCTTTTAAAGTTATTTCATAACTTTGCATAGTTTTGCACTATTAATTCACAGTTAGGTACTCTGCTATTCGTACGCTTAAGTTTATTTTAATTTTTTGCTGCTTGTCGGTAATCTCTTCATTTCCTCAGAATGCGAGAGATTACCGGCTTACAAGTTACAATATGTCAGATGGAATAGCGACCAACAAGGTTTATTTTGCAGAGCAGGATAAAATCGGGAGATTGTGGTTCGCTACCGCTTTGGGGGTTTCTGTTTATGACGGCTTGGAGTGGGCTAATTATAACCTGCTTGATGACCGGAACAGAATAGGCTTCAGAAGAATTAAAATTGATGAAAAAGGTGTTAAATGGCTGATCCCTTTGGAAATTACGCACAACATCAAAGCAGAGAAGGGGTTTGGCTGGGTAGATATACCTCTTATCCCTAACCTGAACGGATACAATAACCAAATTGTTGCGAGTGAAATTCTGTACATCAGGAATATGCCTGTTATTGCAATCAGTACAGAAGAACGACTATATTTATTAATAAATGATGTTTGGCAACAAGTAAACATCGATAAAATAACAATTACAGGGATGAAAGCCGTTGGGAACTCTGTTTTCTTAACTACTCTTAAAGGTTTATGGAAACTTGACTTTAACTCTGAATTGAAACCGTCAATAACACGGAATGTTTTCGGAATTGATGAACCTTTATACGCAGTTTCTCTTCCTTATGGGGAGAATAAAGGCAACCACTTACTTTTGCTCGCTTCTGATTGGTTCGGTGAAGTTAATGACGGCAAATTACAAAAATATAACAGTGAACTGCAGATTGAATTTAATACTCTTGCCTCTCAATACCGTATTGCTGAAGACAAACACGGGAGAATTTACTTCGGCACCAGATTTGCAAAAAACATGTACGACAGAAACACAAGGCGCATTTCACCCCTGCGGCGAATTCAAGATTTTAGCTCAGACGGCACTGCTTCAATTCTGATTGATTCCGAAAATAATGTCTGGTTCACTGATCTGAGAGGAATTGAAAAAATTTCATACCTGCCTTTTAGAATATTCGATAAAAATAACGGGCTGTTAGAGGATGAAGTAACCGCCATTCTCGAGTATTCACCCGGAAATTTCATTTTTGGGCACAATTCAGGTTACACTGTTTACAAAAATGGTGTTTTTAATAAGGTGGAGTTTAAAGCCGGCAGGGGGGACTCGCAACCCGCTTCCCGTCTGCTTGATATTACTATGGATGATAAAGGCAACATTTGGGCAGCCACAGGGCAGTTCGGTTTGGTGAAAATTGATCCTAACGGCGGTTTTACCCGTTATCTGCAGGATAAAGCCCCTGTCACTGCTGTGTTTTACGATAAAAAGTATGGGTTGCTTGTTTCTGCCGATTTTATTCTATCCACTTTTAATAATTCTGTTTTGAAGGTGCACGGTTCACCGGATTTGAAGAGAAACTACAGAAAATTCTTCCGGATTGATAACAAAGTGCTCGTTGCCTCCGGCGAGGGGATTTACGAAGTTGTAAAAGATTCAGTTGTACAAATCACCACAGGAAATAACAAATTAGATAACAGCTGTTTTGCTTTGTTTAAAATGAGCAATGATACAATCCTTGTGGGCACCGACGACGGGTTGTGCACACTTGAGGGTAATAAAATTGTACCCTACCACAGTGGTGATTTCACAATCAAAAAGAACATTTATTTTATTACAAAAACGCCCGAAGGGTCTTTTTGGTTCGGCACTTCTGACGGGCTAATCAGGTGGGACGGTAAAAATCGGGTGCGCGATTATCAAACGATGGATGGGCTGGCAGGGTTCGAGCTGAACAGATCAGCGGCGGTAGTGGATTCCGATAATAATTTTTGGGTGGGCACAAGCAACGGGCTTTCAGTTATTTCACTCGGCAGAATGGAAGAGGTTATTAACCCGCCTCGGATTTGGTTCGAAAGTGTTGAATCTGCCTCAGGAAAAGTTTATGACTTAAAAGAGGATAACCTGATCCCTTACAACGACAATTCACTTTACTTCAATTTTCGAGGAATTTCGTTCGTTGCAGAATCAAAAATTGAATATCAGGTTATGTTGGAAGGGTTTGATAAGAAATTCTACACCTTGCGTCAAACACAACTACAAAGCATAAGATACCCGAACCTTTCGCCCGGAACATATCGACTGATTGTGAAAGCAAAAAACCGTCTGAGCGACTGGAGCCGCCCTACCTACTCTGCGTTAATTATGATTGACAAGCCTTTCTATTTTAAAATTTGGTTTATTTTGCTTGCCATTACTTCCATTTTTGCGGCAACAGTGCTGGTTCTGAAATATCTGCTGAGCACACGCGAACAAACACGCTTAGAAATTATGGTGAATGACAGAACGAAGGCGCTCGCAGAGTCAGAAGCTAAACTGAAAGATACACTCGATAACCTTGAAGAAGTGGTTGAAGAGAGAACAAGCCAGTTGGAGTACTCCAACAAAACAAAAGATAAACTTTTCTCTATTATTTCCCATGATCTCAGAAGCCCTTTTTTGACGATTCTGGGCTATTCCGAAATGTTGGCGGAAGATATTGGTGAAATGGATGTTACTACTGCCCGTTCTTATGCTGAAAGGATTAAATCGGCTTCAAACCGCACTCTTGAGTTAGTGGATACACTTCTGGAATGGTCGAGGTTGCAAATCGGCGGATTGAAAGTTGAGTTTGAAGTGGTTGACCTTAACAGTATTATTGACGAGATATGCGCTCTGGCGTTACCCCAGGCTAAACAAAAAGGGTTAACTTTTACTCAGTTTGTTCAGGGCGATATTTCACTAACCACCGACCCAAGTTTGCTGAAAACAATTTTGAGAAATTTGGTAAATAACGCTATTAAGTTCACGAATCAAGGCGGTGAGGTTAAATTAAACGCATTTGTAACACAAGGTATTGTTATAATTAGTGTTGAGGATAACGGGATTGGTATTCCAAAGGAGATGCTGTCCCACTTATTTGTAATGGGTGATCTTAAATCCCGCAAAGGTACCGCGGATGAGAAGGGCACCGGAATCGGGCTTGGTTTAGTATTTGATCTTCTTAAACTTATCGGCGGCGAAATAAGTGTGAAAAGCACCGAGGGCGAAGGAAGCAGCTTCACGGTTGAAATTCCGGTTGATCAACCTTTATCAATTGAAGAGGACCCCGGCAACAAATCTTCTTAGAGAGGGTTTCAGATGATGGCATGCCAAGGCAGAAACCTTGAATTGGCGCAGCAAGTCTTCTTTGAAGAGGGTTTTTCCCCTGTTTTATTAACTGATTTTTTACCTGCCCAACCCTGATTCTGCCCAACCCTGATTCTGCCTAACCCTGATTCTGCCTAACCCTGATTCTGCCTAATTTTCGTTGATTTTATTCAATTGATGAATGAGACAGAATAGCGGGAGAAGAGCAAGCAGCCCGTAGTTCTTTCACCAATTCTGTAGCCTCTGCTATGCCGCCGGTTTGCAGTTTTTTTATAACGGCACTTCCCACAATTACGCCGTTGCAAAAAGGCAGCACCTGCCGGGCAGTTTTTCCGTTTGAGATTCCAAAACCAACCAATAATTTGTTTTTTTGCACTGTTTCTGCGGTTCTTGCCAACACCTTCAGATCGCTTTCTGAAAAACTTTCCCTTGCACCGGTTGTGCCCGAAACACTTACACAATAAACAAACCCCGAACTCTTTTCATCGATAAGCTTAATCCGTTCACTCCCTGATTGAGGAGTTACCAACAGCACTGTATCTAACTTTTTGTTTTGCAGGTTTCGAACAACCCCGGTGTGCTTTTGGGTTACCAACGGAGCTGTATCTGATTGTTTGCTTTGTAGGTCCCAATCAAGCACTACGCCTTTTCCGGTTTCAAAAAAAATTGCAGCTGATTTCTCCGGGATATTATTTAACGAATGGTTCCCTTTCCCAAAAAAGTCGTCATATTCTTCAATTGGTACATCCGGAATTATCACACCATTTGCACCGGCAGAAAGGGCATCTTCGAAGAATTTTTCTTTACCATAGTTTAATATTGGGTTTGCATAACCCATTAAAATCAACGGAATCTCGGTTTTTTCTCTTAATTTCGCGGTTAGTTCTAACACCCGATGTGTGTTAATTCCCTGTTTAAGCGCAATTTCCGACG
Organism: Ignavibacteriaceae bacterium; assembly: GCA_008933765.1. Classification (GTDB taxonomy): domain Bacteria; phylum Bacteroidota; class Ignavibacteria; order Ignavibacteriales; family Ignavibacteriaceae; genus UTCHB3. The sequence goes on from WBUK01000004.1 coordinate 130,434, forward strand.
AGCGTTGAATTACTGCCCCATCCGCCAACGGATCACTAAACGGAATGCCGATTTCCAACATGTCAGCCCCCGCTTCAATTATTTTCATTGCAGTGTCGGTGAATTTTTCCCCCTCCGGGAAGCCCGCCGTTAAGAAAACGGAGAGAACTTTCCTTCCTTTATCGTTTATTTTTTGAATCTGCTCTTTTATCATTTTCGCTTTTTTTGTCTTCTGATTTGATTTGTTTTGTTTTGTTCGTACTTTTTTACTGTTGGAAAATTTTTCTTAATTATATTTTCAGAAAACTTTTATTAATTCGTTCGGGTTTTTATCCCCCTAACACTCCTTGCGCAGCATTTTTGGTTTTACCCCGAAATATACATACGCAAGTTTTCCCTCCGGTAGCAATCTTCGCGCAACCGCAAAATTTCCGGTTGATTTTCCCTGAGTTGCTCTCGCGTTGTTTTAACTCTTGCCTCGTTTAAAGAAACAAAGTTTAATTCTGTTTTCTTAATGTTTATCAACTCTTACCGTCAGCTGAAGTTTAAGATTTTTTTATTACAATTGACAAATCCTTTTTTCTGATTATGCAGTGGGTACCCGGGTTATATGTTACGATTTTTCCATAATTGTTGCTAAATCTTTATCCCCCCGCCCTGAAACATTGACAACCACCACTTCGTTTTGATTCGTTTTTGGCATTAATTTCTCCAAAAATGCGATGGCGTGTGCCGACTCCAAAGCGGGAATAATCCCCTCCAACCGAGCTAAAAGATGTGTTGCCGCAAGTGCCTCATCATCGGTTACAGAGGCGTATTCGACCCTGTCGGTTTCCTTGAGAAAACTGTGCTCGGGCCCCACTCCGGGATAATCAAGCCCCGCAGAGATTGAATGAACATTAGCCACCTGACCGTTTTCATCCTGCAGAAGAAAACTCAACATCCCCTGAAAAATCCCCGGACGCCCAAGTGTCAAAGAGGCGCAATGCTGCCCCGACTCTAACCCGTAACCCGCCGCCTCAATCCCGAATAACTGTGTGTGGCTACCTTCCAAAAAAGGATAAAACATCCCGATCGCGTTACTGCCACCGCCTACACAAGCGATTATATAGTCGGGCAGGCGGTTTTCTTTCTCCATTATTTGAGCACGGGTTTCTTTTCCTATAACCGACTGAAAATCGCGCACCATTACCGGGTAAGGATGTGGACCCACAACTGAACCAATAATATAATGAGTGTTTGAAATGTTGGTAACCCAATCTCTTATTGCCTCGTTTGTGGCATCTTTAAGGGTTTTGCTGCCCGAGGTAACCGGCACCACTTCAGCCCCCAGTAACTTCATTCTGAAAACATTCGGCGCCTGCCGGTGAACATCAGTTTCGCCCATGTAAATCGTGCAATTCAGCCCAAATTTAGCGCAAACGGTTGCAACCGCCACCCCGTGCTGCCCGGCGCCGGTTTCAGCAATTATCCTTTTTTTGCCCAACTCCTGAGCCAAAAGCACCTGCCCCAGAGCATTGTTTATTTTGTGCGCACCGGTGTGGTTAAGGTCTTCCCGTTTCAAATAGATTTTTGCCCTTCCATAGTGTGCTGTTAATCTTCCGGCATAGGTTAGGGGTGTTTGCCTGCAGTTATAATTTTTTTGAAGTTCATCAAATTTTGCGATGAATTTTGTGTCGTTTTTTCTTGAATTGTATAATTTTTCCAATTGGTGAAGTGCGGGTATCAGGGTTTCAGGTACATAAGCTCCGCCGAAAACACCGAATTTTCCCTTATCATCCGGGTGGTTATAGAGTGTGGCTTGGGTTTCTATCTCTTGATTAGAACGCTTTGTACTGGTTTCAGGCCGGCGGTTAAGGATAGTGCCCCGGGTTTCAGGCTTCTCCAATGCAGAAGCATTTTCAGCCTTACCTCGGCTCAGGTGGATTTTGGGTGCGGAGTGAGCAGCAACAATACTATTCTTTAAGTTCATTTCACTTTCGCTTTTATTATAGGGCGCAGTTTGGATTTCAGGCCTTTTCAATGAAGATCCGGTATCAGTACCCGACCGGTGATTATGGGTAGTGGCTTGAGTATCAGGCTCTTGAACAGATCGCTTTACATTAGTTTCCGATTGGTGATTATGGGTAGTGGCTTGAGTATCAGGCTCTTCGAATGCAGAAACCTTATTTGTTTCTTCTTCGTTTTTTGTGAAGTTACCGGCTTTAATTCTCATGAAATTAGTCTTTTCTTTTTTAGCAGTTCAAAAAACTCATTGATTTTCTTATAGTCTTTCTTCCCGGGCGATTGTTCCACCGACGAGGAAAGATCAACTCCCATCGGGTTTATGGTTTTCACGGCTTTAATTACATTTTCTTTAGAAATCCCTCCTGAAAGGAGGCAGCTCTCTCTGTATTGAACCGGTATTTTCGCATGATCAAACACCGCACCTGTCCCTCCGGGTATTGCCGATGAATAGGTGTCGAAAAGCGGTATTATGTTTTTGTATCTCTCTATCCCTGAGGGTGTTAAATCCCCTGATTCAAAGAAGTTTTGCATTTTTGAACCCCGCTCTGAACCTTTTTCAAAACTATCTCCTATACCTTCCCCGAAACCTTCCTTTAAACTCTTCCTTACACTTTCTTCGAAACCTTCTTTTAAACCCAAACGATCAGGGGTAAAATCTCCAAATGCTCCGGGGTGTTGAACCGAATCGTGATTTAGTAACTCATTCCTTTTAGAGATTTTAACCTTAAAAGACTTTATAACCGGAAGCGCTGCCGAAGCAACGGAAGATGAAGAGTGTTCTGTTGTGGTTTTAACCCTAAAAGCTTTTATAACCGGAAGCGAAACGGAAGCACAAAACTCGGGTGTTTCTTCACCGTGCAACTGAATCATATCAAATGCACCCGTTTTGATTGCTTCTTCAAGTTCCCGTTCGGTGGGGTTTACCATTACGGCAACAGTTTTCAGTTTCTGTCTTTGGTTAGTGCCCAGATTAAAAATAATTTCGGCTGCATTTTTGTGCGAAATATACCTTTTGCTTTTAGGGTATAGCACAAAACCCAGCATATCTGCGCCACTTTCGACACAAACAATCGCATCGGACAAATTGGTAATTCCGCAAATTTTTATTTTCAACACGGTCGCTTACACCTCATTTCTTCTACCACTTCCTCATTTCCGAAAGTCCGATATACACAAACACAACTCCGGTCAGTAATCGGCTACGCACCACTTCCTCATTTCTGAAAGTCCGATATACACAAACACAACTCCGGTCAGTTATCGGTTACGCACCACTTCCTCATGTCTGCAAGTGCAGCACCGGGTGAAGTTTGTCTCATAAAATGCTCGCCCACTAAAACCGCCTTGCACCCCGCATCTCTTATTCTCTTTATATGTTCGGGGGCAGAAATCCCGCTTTCGGAAACCAGTGTTACACCTCTCGGAAGCAGTTTTGCAACAGTTTCAGTTGTATTCAGGTCGGTAACAAAGGTTTCCAAATCGCGGTTGTTCACACCAATCAATCCATTGAGCGAAAAATCTATTTTATCCAATTGCGAGGGTGTGTGAAGCTCCAGCAGCACTTCTAACCCTATTTTATAAGCAAAATGGGTCAGACGGGCAATTTCATCTTTCGTAAGGATTTCGGAAATCAGCAAAATAGCATCCGCTCCGTTTGCGTGCGCCTCTTCTATCTGCAGTTCGTCAATAATAAAATCCTTCCGCAGAATTGGCGCTGTTTTAAACCTTGCAATATCCTCCAAAAACCTAATTTCTCCCCGAAAAAACTGCCGGTCAGTCAGAACAGAAACCGCCGAAGCACCATTTCTCAAGTATTCACCCGCAATCGCCCGATGATCAAAATCCTCACGAATAATTCCTTTTGAAGGACTTGCCTTTTTAACTTCTGCAATAATCGCAACACCCTTCGCTTCTCTGATCTTACCGATTAGGCTAAACTTTCTGAAATTGTTGTGCTCCCTTAAGTATGAATTTGCCTCTGCTCCCGTGACTGTATCCGTAAGCGTTAATCTGTTCAGATAAGGTGAAGTATCTCTCTTTTCGATAGGCTCTTTAGTCTGCAGAGAAGAATATTTCACAACCGGCTCTGTAACAGGCTCAGACACTTGCCCCACAGCCGGCTCTGTAACAGGCTCGGACAATTGCCCTACAGCCGAATCTGAAGCATACCCCGAAATCCGCTCTACAGCCTTTTTTGCTCTAAGTCTTTCAACCTCTTGCTTTTTAACAGCAACAATTTTGTCAAGAATATTCACGCTGCTCTCGAGCTTATTTCTCTTAGTTTTGTCAGCTTTGCCAGCGCTTTGCCGCTTAAAAGTGAATCTTCCGCCATCTCTTTGCACACAATCAAATCATCAGATACACCCGCACTGTAGAGAGCCATCGCCGAGTTTGCAACGGTAACATTAAACCTGTCATTTCGCTCGCCTGAACTTAAAATTTCATACAGAATTGCCGCATTTACCTCGGGGGTATCGCCGATCAATGCAGAGATTTCAGCTTTACCGAATCCAAAATCACCCGGCAACAATTCAAATTCCCGCAACGGTTTTCCGGCGTTATACTCATAAACCACTGCGGGTTCGTCGAGCGTTAATTCGTCGCGCCTGTCGCCCGTGCAAATGAAACAAACCCTTTCCATCTCCAAATATTTTGCTGCTTCAGCCAGAAGTTTTGCCGAGCGGTTGTTGTAAACCCCTATTAACTGCTTTTTTGTACCGGCGGGGTTTGTGAGAGGTCCCAAAAGGTTGAATACGGTCTTCAAACCAAGCTCTTTACGAACAACTGCAGCATACTTCATCGCCGGGTGGTAGTGGGGAGCAAACAAAAAACCGATCCCCGTTTCTTCAATCGCACGGACGGTTTGCTCCGGTGTTAAATCTATCCTTACGCCCAACTCAGCCAGCACATCGGCACTTCCGGAACGGCTGGAAACCGATTTATTGCCGTGTTTTGCAACTTTAACTCCTGCACCGGCAACCACAAACGCCGCCGTGGTGGAAATGTTAAATGTGCCCGAGTCGTCCCCGCCCGTACCGCAAACATCGATTAAATTTGAAGTGTCATTGGCAACTTTCACGCTTTTTTCCCGCATTGCCTTTGCGAAACCGGCAATTTCAGCGGGGGTTTCACCCTTGCTTTTAAGCGCAATCAACAGTGCTGCCAACTGCGAGTTGTTTACTGCCCCCGACATTATGTTATCCATTACGAAGTGAGCCTCGTTAACCGAAAGATCTTCCCTTCCGATTATTTTTTCAATAAACTGTTTCATTAATTGTCCGTTCTTACTTTGCTCAAAATAAACCCGCATTGCTGCTCTGTTATTTTTTCAATAGATTGTTTCATAAATAGTCCATTCTCGATATTCTCAAAATTAAACCGCATTCCCACCTGATTATTTTTTCAATAAATTGTCTCATAGTTGTGAAACCCAATTTTTAATTAACTGCTCGCCTGCGGTTGTAAGAATCGATTCGGGGTGAAATTGTATCCCCTCGATTGGGTATTTTTTGTGCCTGAGGCCCATTACTATCCCGTCTTCCGATCTTGCGGTTATTTCAAGCTCCTCGGGGAGCGTTTTTTCATCGATTATTAACGAGTGATACCGCGTTGCGGTGAAGTGTTGCTCAATGTTGGTGAAAACTCCTTTGCCGTCGTGGGTTATTTTCGATGTTTTACCGTGCATAAGCTCGGGAGCGTGCACCACATCTGCACCAAATTGTTCGCCGATTGTCTGGTGCCCCAAACATACCCCGAGAATCGGAATTTTATTCCCCAATCCTCGGATTACCTCCTGAGAAACGCCCGAGTCTTTCGGCTTGCCGGGTCCCGGTGAAATTAAAATGCCGTCGGGTTGCATTGCCGACACTTCATTTAACGAAATTTCATCGTTCCTTTTCACCGTTACACTGTCGGAAAATTTTCCGACCAACTGAACGAGATTATATGTGAACGAATCGTAGTTGTCAATTACGAGAATTTTCATCCAAAACCTCCGCTTGTTCCAACGCTTTTTTTAATGCTGCTGCTTTGTTGCGTATCTCTTTTGTTTCTAAATGGGGTTTGCTGTCGGCAACTATACCCGCACCTGCCTGCCAGTTGATTTTGCCGTTTCTTGCGAAAAGGGTGCGAATGGCGATGCAAACATCCAAATTGCCGGAGAAATCGATGTAACCAACCGCACCGGCGTAAACATTTCTTTTTTCGTTTTCATATTGTGAAATCAGCTCCATTGCCCGTATTTTTGGTGCTCCGCTTACTGTGCCGGCGGGGAAGCAAGATTTTAGTGCGTCGATGCAGTCTTTGTTTTTGTCTAATTTTCCTTCAACTTGTGAAACGATGTGCATAACATGTGAAAATCTGTGAATTTTCATGTTTTCGGTCAGGTTTACCGTGCCAATTTCTGAGACTTTGCCCACATCGTTGCGGGCTAAATCGACAAGCATAACATGTTCGGCGATTTCTTTGGGGTCGTTCATCAGATTTTCTTCCAGCTTTTTATCCTGTTCGGGGGTTTCACCGCGCCTGCGTGTGCCTGCAATCGGCATCACTTCCACTTTGTTGTCCTTTACTTTAACTAAGTTTTCAGGGGAAGTGCCGATAATAGTAAGCCCTTCGTTAAACTCTAAAAAGTACATGTAAGGTGAAGGGTTGATAATTCGAAGCGCACGGTAAACATTGAACAAATCGCCCGAATAGCCGGCAGTAAACCTTTTTGAAAGAACAATTTGGAAGATTTCACCCTCGATAATATTGGTTTTGCATTTTTCAATCAGTGCGTGAAGTGCTTCATCGGAAATGCTTTCTTCAATTTCCTGCTGAAATTTGAAGCCCTCAGGGGCTTTTAAAGGTGCTGAAAGGGCTTTTCTTATCTCTTTGATTTTTGCTTTTGCGCAGTTGTAGGCGGCGGTGTTTTGTGTCTCTTTCTTTTCGCTTTCAACTTCTGCTGCCTCCGTGGTACGGATGGCGGAGGTGTTTTGTGTCTCTTTTGCTGCCTCTGTGGTACGGATGGCGGAGGTGTTTTGTGTTTTAACAGCTGCGTTCGAAATTATTATCATCTGGTGTTTAAAATGATCGAAAGCTATAACAGTTTCATAAACACCAAGAATTGAGTCAGGAGTCTCTTGAAGCTTCTTCAAAATTTCCGGTGCTGTTTCTCCGGGAATTTCTCCTGCTGTTTCTCCGGGAATTTCCGGTGTTGAAATTGAATTTTCAACGGCTTTTAGTTCGGGAAACTTTGCGTTCGCTTTTCTTCCTGCTGTTTCGATAGTTTCTCCGTGCAAACCGTTTGCAGGTTTTACGCTCGGTTCAATCAGTGAAATATTTTCGTACCCGATAAATCCAACCGTTCCGCCGGTAAATGAGGGTAATTCAGGAAGTGTCGGGTGTTTACGGGTATGCAAATCTTTTTTTAACAAATCGAATATACTGCCTGTTGTAAAAGTTGTTTCAGGCAGCAGCTGTTCTCTTGTCGCAGATGGTTGCAAATCTTCATTAATAAAAGCAACGGCGCTGTTGTTTTCCGGTAAACCGGCTGTCGAATGGGTTGCCACTTTACTGTAATCACAAATTTTAATCGATTCTCCGGCATTTGAAATCACTTTAACGGGATCGATCCCGATGAAGGAATACCTTCCAAGACTCTCTTTTCCCTCAACTGTTTCCAAAAGGAAGCTAACCCTTCCGCTCTCCCGAAGCCGTAAATACGCCGAAACAGGTGTGTAAAGATCTGCTGTCATCTTTTCATACACCGGAATATAATCGTAAGTGTTTGCTAATTCCAAAAATTGTTCCAAAGTCATTTTTCTTTTATTTTTGTTACTAATTACTGCTTTTATTCAACTCAACTACCCAAAAGCGCTTTTTCACTGCTAATAACTGACACCCGAAAACCCCTATAAACTGAAAACCACTAATTGCTACAAATCAAAACCACTAAATACTGAAAACTGCATAAAAAAAGCCCTTCTCGGTGAGAAGGGCTTTAAATTCAGTATCCCGCTTAAACGGGAAAAAAGACACACATCACCGCACAATTATTGGAGGAAGTGCCACCACCACCAATTCAAACCGTTTCCGGCTGTGCGATTTGCTATGTTTGTCTCAATTCTAAAATTCATGTGCGCAAAATAGTTATTTAAATCAATACAATGCAAGAGGATTAATAAATGACCAATAAATTTTTACTACTTTCAACCAATATGTGGGCGAGGTATCTTCACAATAAACTGTTCACCCTCAATATCATTAAAAACTCAATATTTGGCTGAGCGCTGATAGCCCTCAAAATCCTTGCTGCTGAGGTAATCGGTGCCGCCAATAAAGTTTCCGAAAAAAGATACGGCTTTTATGCAAAAAACCGGACGATATTTCTGAGGATTTTTTCCAAAAACCAACAATCCCCCCAATTTTAATTTGCCATCTTTCATAATATTCAAATTATGAAGCAAAATTTCATCCGGCTCCCCAATTTCGTCGTTTTCTGATTTAAGAATCTTAGCCATATAAGCTTTAACTTTTGAAATATCTATATCTTTGTATGAAGTATCCTTGAGAGAAAATATTCAATCCAACTCTGTTTCTGTCATTATTTGAATATCTCAAAATTTTAAAAATCTTGATTGTTTAACATACCTTTTGTCAGATCTTACCGTTTTACTCACTTTTTTTACCCAATTTTTCTTTGACTAATTGCTCCTTACATGAAAGTAAGCAGTGTATGTTATAAAGTAAACTTCAAATAATATTTTAGGCAGAACAATTACAATCAACCACCCAAAATAAACAAAAAACTCAATATCTAAAAAAACCTTCCTACAACATTTTTTAGAACCATTCTTCATTCTCTGTATTCGTAAAATAAAATTATTGTTTATATATACATTGTTAATTTACGAATCTTTAGCAATAAAGCAGTTAGCCCCGGGTTTATTTTGCTATGGGACTGTTTCAATTACAGAATCTTCAGCAGCAAACAATTAAGCCCGGATTTCTATTGCGAAAAAGGACTGTTTCAATTACAGAATCTTTAGCAACAACCAATTAGATTTCGTTAAACTTATTAACAGAGATACCAACGGAGAAAAAATGAAGATCAAACAAAATTTGATTCTCTTACTTTTGTTCGGGTTTTTCTTCGCACCTGCTTTTGCGCAGGATGCTGAAATCCCCGACTACTCAACCACACCCAGAGATAAAGTTCCCGACCAGTATAAATGGAAAATTTCTGACATTTATGCGAACGACCAACTCTGGAGCGCCGATAAAGACGAAGTTACCAAACTTCTTGATGAAATTCAGAAAAAAGCACCGGATTGGACAACCTCCGCCGCTAAAATGCTTGAAATGTATAAGTTAACCGACAAATTAAGCATGAAACTTTTCAGAATATACAGCTATGCACAGCGTCAGTTCGATATGGAAATGTCCAACAGTAAATTCAACAAAATGAAGGGCGAAGTGCAGGCAATGTATGTAGATATCTCGATGAAACTCAATTTTATCGATGATGACCTTCTGAAAATGGACGAGAAAAAACTACTCGGCTATTTTGAGTCGGAAAAAGGGCTTGCACCTTACAAATTTGGAGTTGAAGAGCTTCTTCGCTCGAAACAGCACAAACTCCCATTAGCGGAGGAGAAATTGATGTCACTTACGGGGCTTTATTCCTCGAACATCTCTGAAGCGGCTACAATTCTGAATGATGTGGAAGTGCCGGCACCTACGGTGAAATTCAGCGACGGCAACGAAGTTGAACTTAACTATGCCAACTATTACAAATACCGCGCCTCTAAAAATCCGGCGGACAGGGAACTTGCTTTCAGCGAATATTTCAACAATCAGAAAAAATTTGAAGGCACTTTTGCCATTTTGTTCGACGGCGGAATGAAGATAGACCTCTTCAACGCACGCGCAAGAAACTTCAAAAGCTGCCTGCAGGCAAGGCTTTTTGAGGACAACATCGATACCACAGTTTACTATAACATGATCGATCAAATCCACAAAAACCTCCCCTCGCTGCACAAATACCTCAAACTGAAGCAAAAAATGCTCGGGTTGCCCGTTCTGAAATACACCGACCTTTGGGCTTCTGCGGTTAAAAGCGTAACTAAACTTTACACCTACAACCAGGCAAAAGAAATGGTGCAGGAAGCAACTAAACTCTTAGGGCCCGAATATGCTTCCGGGCTAAAAGAAGCGTTCAACAACGGATGGGTGGATGTATATCCCAACAAAGATAAGCAAAGCGGTGCCTACTCCGATGCACTTTATGATGTGCACCCGTATGTTAAAATGAATTACGACGGTGACTACAGCAATGTTTCAACCCTGGCTCACGAGCTTGGCCATGCAATGCACTCATGGTTAACTAATAAGTACCAGCCCTATTCGCACTCGAATTACACAACATTTCTGGCGGAGATTGCATCAACTTTCAACGAAAATATGCTGACTGAATATCTGCTAAACAACGAAACAGACGATAATCTTAAACTTTTCATTATCGATCAGTTTTTGGAAAGAGCAAGGCAAACCATTTTCAGGCAGGCACTTTTTGCAGAATTCGAGCTTGCTATGCACCAAATGGTCGAGCAGGGTAACACCCTAACCGCCGAGTGGCTGAACAACAAATATTTAGAACTTACCCGGGAATATTACGGACACGATAAAGGCGTAACACAGGTTGAGGATTTTATAGAAATTGAATGGAGCAAAATACCCCATTTCTTCTATAATTTCTATGTTTTTCAATACAGCACGGGCTTTATTTCAGCGATGGCGCTTTCGGAAAATGTCATCACCGGAAAGCCGAACGCAGTTGATAAATATCTGGGCATGCTAAAGGCCGGGAACAGTGATTATTCGATTAAATTGCTTCAAAATGCGGGCGTGGATATGATGACAGCCGAACCCTACGATGCAGCCTTCAAGCGATTTGACGATTTAGTTGCTGAAATGGAAAAAATCTACGAAAGAGTAAGCAAAAAATAGGATTATTAGTTTTGGCAGGGTTATCAGTTTTAGGCAATTGGTTAGTTGAGCATTTTACTTCATAATTTGCAGTGAAGTGTCGGAAATTGTTGCTTTTAACTGTTCAATTAGCCGAATAGTTTACTTCATAATTTATAGTGAAGTGGCGGCAATTGTTGCTTTTAACTGTTCAATTAGCCGAATAGTTTACTTCATAATTTATAGTGAAGTGGCGGCAACCGTAACCTGTGACTGATGAATTTGTCGAATTTGCTGAAAACACGCATATTCGTAAGCGTATAAAACAAAAAGAGGCTGTCTGATATTTTGTATCGGATCAGCCTCTTTTTTTCTAACTCTTAACCTTTAGGTATAATTGTAAAGGTTTCCCAAAGGTTTATCACCAACTTTTTCTCATCATCTCAGTTAAGTTTATTAACTTCTAACTCTCAGGTGCAGCTCTTTCAGTTGATCCTCCGAAACCACAGAGGGGCTGTCATCCATTAGTGAAATAGCATTTGCAGTTTTCGGGAATGCAATAACCTCGCGGATCGACTTTTCGCCGCAGAAAATCATGCAGAGCCTGTCGAACCCAAACGCAATGCCTCCGTGTGGCGGTGCGCCATACTGAAAAGCACCCATCAGAAAGCCAAATTTCTCTTTTGCGTCTTCATCAGTAAAGCCGAGTGTTTTGAACATCTTTGCCTGAAGGTCAGAATTATGAATCCTGATGCTCCCGCCCGCAATTTCGTTTCCGTTCAAAACAAGGTCGTAAGCCTGCGCTCTTACGCGTGAGGGGTCGGTATCCATAAGTTCCACATCCTCAGGGTTTGGCGAAGTAAACGGGTGGTGCATTGCGTAGTAACGCCCCGTTTCCTCATCCCATTCGAACAGTGGGAAATCCTTAACCCACAATAACTTAGGCTCTGTTTCTTCGGTAACTAAATTTAACCTTCGCGACATTTCCAACCGCAGGTTGCCCATTAACCCGAGTGTTTTATACTTTTTACCGCTTAAGATCAGAATCAAATCACCCGGTTTTGCGCCCAACTCTTTGACCAAACTTTCCTTTTCAGCGTCGGTAAAAAATTTCATCGTGGGCGATTCCAGCCCTTCTTCCTTAACCCTGATCCAAATCAAGCCGCCGGCGCCCTGTTTTTTCATAAAATCGGTAAGCACATCCAACTGATTGCGCGTGTAGTCACCACAAGCGGGAGCAACCAGCCCCGTAATAACACCGCCGGAATCAATCGTATCTTTGAAAACCCGAAAATCGGTACCGGCAAAAACGCCGTTCAGAGTTTTCATCCCGAGATCAAACCGCAGGTCAGGCTTATCGGAGCCGTATTTTTCCATCGCTTCTTCGTAGGAAAGGCGCAGAATTGGCGTTTGAAGCTCTTTCCCCCACACTTCTTTGAAAAGAATTTTCATCAGGTTTTCGAAAGTTGAAAAGACAAAATCCTGATTGATAAACGACATTTCCACATCAATTTGCGTGAACTCAAGCTGCCGGTCGGCGCGCAGGTCTTCATCGCGGAAGCATTTCACGATTTGAAAATAGCGGTCGTACCCCGCAACCATCAGTATTTGTTTGTATTGCTGCGGAGATTGTGGAAGCGCATAAAATTTACCTTTGTGCAGGCGGCTCGGCACGAGGAAATCGCGAGCACCTTCCGGGGTTGATTTCATCAAAACGGGCGTTTCTATCTCTACAAAGCCGTTTTCGTCAAAAAATTTGCGCGTAACCTGATACATTTTGTGGCGCAGAAGCAGGTTTCGCTGCATCGCCGGGCGGCGGAGGTCCAAAAACCGGTATTTAAGCCTGAGTTCCTCGTCAACATCGATATCATCTTCGATTAAAAACGGCGGAGTTTTCGCCCGGTTCAGAATGGTAAGTTTTTCAACCATCACATCCACATAGCCGGTCGGAAGTGCGGGGTTTTCAGTCCCTTCAGGGCGTTTGCGCACCGTTCCTTCCACAGAAATTACAAATTCGGAACGGAGGTCTTTCCCAAGATTATGCGCCTCGGCGTTGTAGGTGTGGTCGAAAACCACTTGTGTAATGCCGAATCTGTCGCGCAGATCGATAAAAATCACCCCTCCAAGGTCTCTTCTAACCGCCACCCATCCGTTCAGCACAACTTTATTGGTGATATTTTCTTCCCGCAGTTCCCCGCAATTGTGTGTTCTAAGCCTAAATTCCATTCGTTTCGATATTTTCTGATTAATTTAAAAAAAGCAGACCACAAATTTAGTGTTTCAGTTGTTCTTCTGCTAATTTTGCTGCTTCGGTGCCGGAATATTCTTTAACTACCTTCTCCCAGAGGGATTTTGCCCCTGCGTGGTCACCGGTCGCTTCTTTCAGAACACCTGAGTAGAAGATAGTTTCGGCGTTGTTTGGGTCAAGTTTAAGCGCCTGATCCAAATAGTTGGTTGCTTCCTTAAAATCTTGCTTTTGATAATAAAGGCTGCTTATTCTCTGCAACACATCAACATTTTTCGGATTAATTTTTAAGTAGTTTTTATAGCCTTCAATCGCTTTATCTGTTTGATGTGCCATCGCCATAAACTCTGCATATTCCAACTGAGCGGAGGTATCATTCGGGTTTTCCTTAGCCGTTTTCTCCAAATTTTCCATTTTTTCGCGAATATCGGGGCGGACATTCGACGCACTTTCGCCACTCGACCCCATGCCGCTGTGTGTTTCATCATTGGGTGCCTGTGCTCCATCGGCAAGTTCGGGGGCTTGTGTTTTACTGCCCGATATATTAGCAATAATAATAACTGCGGCAACGGCGACAACAAGAACCAGCAAATAGATGTAAACCTTATTAATTTTCATTTTTTCTCCTTTACCGTTTACCCGGGCACTACAATTCGATTTGGTGAAGTGTTTTCGATTTCGTGGTTTTCGGTATTTTTAACGATTCAAGTTTTCTGTTCAGCACCGAAAGTCTTTCGTCACCTACATCATCAAAATTCTCAAAAGCTTCTTCAGATTCAAACTCAAATACCTCCCGGAAGCGGTTATTGCCGCCTTTTTCTTCAAACAACGAGTAGGAAAGCAGCCCTTCGGTTCCGATCAAATTCTTATATTCCTTAATTGACTCGATGAAGTCTTCTCTTTTTTCAGGGTCAATCTGATACGATACATAAAAAATAGTTTTAGACATTAATGCTCCGTTTTAATCAAGCCCAACAGTACCGTGAAATGCAATTTCCGCAGGGCCTGTTAAACCAATGTTTTCTAATTTATTGTTTATTATTTCCAAATCTACCGTCAGGTAGTCGCCGCTGCGCGTTAGCAGTTTCAGCTTAGTGCCGGTTTTCCCGAGCGCAAAAAGCACCACCGCAGTTGCAGCTGCACCGGTTCCGCAAGCGAGTGTTTCACCCTCAACACCCCTTTCAAAAGTGCGAATTTCAACTTCATTCTCAGAGATCACTTTAACGAAATTAACATTCACCCCGTCGGGGGCAAAATCGATGTGGTGCCTTATTTCACTTCCGAGCCGGTGTACGGGGAAGTGTTCAATCTCCTGATAGCCAACCGGTGATTTTTGAGGGTCAACAGGCACATCGCCTATCTCTATTACAACATGCGGAGAGCCGTTATCGCAATAATTCGCCTTAAGTAACGCCCCGCCGGCTTTGATGCGGAAATTTTTCTTCAGTTTTGCCGGGCGGGGTATGTTAAACCGGGGGTTTCCGTCACTTTCGATCGAGCCGGTGTAAAGTTTATCTCCAAACTTAAACTCAAGCGCACCTTTAGAGAAAACACCCTTTAGTTGCGCATAGTTTATTATACAGCGGGCACCGTTTCCGCAAAGCGAGCCGGGGCTTCCGTCTGAGTTAAAAAACTTCACACCAAACGCACCCTGCTCCGAGGGGACGAGAATCAAAATTCCATCGGCACCAATTCCTTTTCGGCGGTCGCAAAGCCTTATAATTTCATTCTTATTTATAATTTCCGTGCCGTTTTCTCTTGCCTCTTCCCGGTTATCAATAAGTACAAAATCGTTACCGGCACCGTGCATTTTAACAAAATTTAAATTTCTCATACTTAAAATTAAAATTCTGCCCCCTGATAGACAATAAAATTAATCAAATCACATTATTTTTATTTAATTAATTGTATATTTAGGGATGGAAATTTGCCCAAGTTTGGATTTTTTAGTCTCAGAGTTTTCTATTTCCCCAAATGGGTAATTATAATTTTTTTGTTTTCAATCATTCTAATAATAATAAAAGGACTCAGCAATGAGAAAAGTTGCCATATTAGCAGTTGTTCTGGTGTTTTCTTTCGCCGAAACTTCTGTCTTCTCGCAAAACTTCAGCACAAAAACTCACTTTGGCGTTGAAGGTAACTTAATTGTGCCGGGTAATGAATTTGATGCTTCTTACAAAGGAGGTTTCAGAGGCTTTTTCAGATATGGGTTTAGCGATTATTTCAGAGTTGAACTTGGTGCCGGTTATGTTAATTATGCCGGAACCGATTTCCGAAACTCTGAATACGCTACCGATGTTGTGCCGGTAGATCTAAGAGCACTCTGGTTCCCATTCGGGTTTGAAAGAGTCTCGCCATATCTTTATGCAGGTGCCGGTGCATTAAACTGGAACAATGTTAAGGTTCCAAATGCATTTTCAACTCAATATCCGCAAAAACCAATTGAACCTACCGGTTGGACCTTACTCGTGCCCGCAGGGCTTGGCATCGATCTTGCCGTTTCGGAAAACTTCTCCGTAGGCATTACAGCAGGGTTTAACTACACTCTCAGCGACGACCTGAACCATTACCACGAAGGCGATCCTAAAGATGTTTGGTACAATGGTGGCTTACACCTCTTGTTCGGCGGCACTAATATTAACAAAGATTCCGACGGTGACGGGCTTTTGGATAAAGATGAAATCGAAATCTACAAAACCGATCCCTACAAAGCTGATACCGATGGTGACGGCTTAAACGACGGCGACGAAGTCCTTAAGTATAAAACCAATCCGTTAAATGCTGATACTGACGGTGACGGGCTGAAAGACGGCGACGAAGTCCTTAAATACGGTACTGATCCGCTGAAAGCTGATACCGATGGTGACGGCTTGAAAGACGGCGACGAAGTCCTTAAATACAAAACCGATCCGCTGAAAACTGATACCGACGGGGACAAACTCTCCGATGGTGACGAAGTGTTGAAATATAACTCCGATCCGCTGAAAACTGATACCGACGGTGACGGGCTTAGCGACTACGACGAGGTTATGACCTATAAGACAAGCCCATTGAAGAAAGATACCGATGGTGACGGGCTTACTGACTATGAAGAAATTCATCAGTACAAAACCAATCCGTTAAAGGCTGATACCGACGGTGACGGGCTTGAAGACGGTAAGGAAGTTACCCAGTTTAAGACCGATCCGCTGAAAGCTGATACTGACGGCGACGGCTTGAATGACTATGACGAAGTGATGACTCACAAGACCAATCCTCTGAAAGCTGACACCGACGGCGGTTCCGTGAACGACGGTATCGAAGTTAGCAGAGGAACCGATCCTCTTGATCCTAATGATGATGTGATTAAGATGAATGTTCCGATGGTTCTCGAAGGTATCGTTTTTGAAACCGGTAGTGCAAAAATTTCACCTGAATCTGAAGCTACTTTGAATAAAGCCTACAAGACTTTAACAGCTTATCCCGAAATTTCAGTTGAAATCCAGGGTCATACCGATAATACCGGTTCCAGAGCATTCAACATGAAACTTTCGCAGCAAAGAGCTGAATCAGTTATGAACTGGCTGATCGATAAGGGTATTGATAAAGCAAGAATGACTGCAAAAGGTTTCGGCCCCGATAAACCAATCGCTCCGAACGATACCGATGCTAACAGACAGAAAAACAGAAGAATTGAGTTCGTAAGAACTAAATAATTCCATTTTTTTGCAATAGCATTAAACGCCCGGTGATTTAAAATCTAACACGCGTTTTTCGCAGTGACTTAAGATCACCAAAAATTCAAAAGAGGCTGCTCTGATACTAAATATCAGGCAGCCTCTTTTTTTTATAGTTTTTATATAGAACAGGGGATTTAAATAGAATTTAAATTTTGAATATGATTTTTAGAATATGAAACGAAGTTTGAATGTGGGGTGAATTTTGGATGTGAAACGAAGTTTGAATGCAGCGGAAAATTGGAAAGGGGGATGAAGTTTGAAAGTAAAGATAAATTAGAATGTGAAGCGAAGTTTGAAAGCAGTGTTAAATTGGGATAGGGGGTGAAATTAGAATGTGGGATAAAATTAAAATGTGTAAATAAATTTAAATTTAGAACAAAATTAGAACGCGGAACTAAATTGGAGTGGTGCTCTCCGGGTGGTAAGTCCGGAACACCGATGGGTAAAATTGAAGGGTTGTGTTCGTACGAATTAAATGAATACTGCAACTGACACTAAATGTTTCACTGTAATTATTTACATTTGTGCATCAGTTTGCAATTTTTAGCACAGAATTACCCTGTTATTCTGTGACTTTCAATATTCTTTAACAATGGATTAGTGGAGCGATTATGAAAAAACTGACTGTATTAATTGCACTTTTATTTACAACCTTAAGTTTTGGACAAAAAACTTACGAGAACGGTTGGGCATTTGGTGTGAACATTACCTCACCAAGAATGTTCGCCGACACATACAACGAGAACTTTGACTTCGGCGGTGGTCTATCTTTAGTAGCCGATCTTGACGAAATGAACACCCTTCGCTTAAAGGCTCAATACAACAAATTTACTTCCATTACCGGCCCCACAGGGCTGACAAAAGCACCCTCTACGCAAGCAGTCGGTTTAGGAATTGACTATCTGATGACATTAAACCCTTTCAGCAAAACATTGAAGGTCTATGGCGGCGTTGGCTTATCTGTTTTAGGATATAAAGTTGAAAACCCCGTAAACACCGGCGCTTCTGAGACAAGAATTGGTGAAGTGGCAATGAATGTTACTCTGGGTGCCAGATATGATTTCACAAACAATATTGCGGCTGTGGTTGAACTCGGTCACCACACAGTTTCAACCGATAAGTTTGACGGCATCATGGGCCCACTCGGTGGTATATTCGGCGGAACTTTAGACAGCTATGTTTCGCTTAATATCGGCGCTCAATTCTATTTCTCAAGAGGACCTGAAATCAAAAAAGAAGAGACCCCACACGGTATGGAGATTGACTATAATAAGATTGAGCAGATGATAAAAGATGCACAGACTAAACCGGCACCCGCTCCCGAAGTTAACTACAAAAAAATTGAAGATATAGTTAAAGAACAGTTAAAGAACCTGCCAAAAAACAATGAATATAAACCGGAAGAGAAAAAACCGGATGTGAAGAAAGAGGATCAAATTGACCATGATTTCACTTTCCACAGCGTCTATTTCGATGTCAATTCGGCAGAAATTAAACCTGAATTTAAGCTTCTTCTCGATAAAAATGCTGAATTTCTGAATAATAACCCTAATGTGAAAATTCAGATAATCGGAAACACTGACTCTTCAGGTGACCCTGAGAAAAACAGGAAACTCTCAGAACGCAGAGCAACTTCCGCACGGGATTATCTGGCGAAAAAAGGCGTAAGCAAATCAAGGATGACCATTGTTGCTGCGGCTTCATCAAACCCAATCGGAAGCAACGATACAGCTGAAGGAAAATCTCTTAACAGAAGAGTTGATTTCAAAATAGTAAAATAAACCGATTAAATTAAAAAAAGAGGCTGTCTGATATTTTGTATCGGGGGGCCTCTTTTTTATTTTTAAGCACTTTTTCCCTTTTTGCTTTGCGACTCTGCGTGCCGGGGCATTTTAATTGCACTTTACCTACCAGGGCATTCAAACACCACTCTGCGTGCCGGGGCATTTAAACAGCATTTTTAACCGGAACTACAGCTCCCCAAATATCCGGGTTCCGGTATCGGCAAAACGCTCACTCCCCTCTTCGTTTTGCAATAGCGTGTTTATACATTTCAACATATTGCTTAGCTGACCGCTCCCACGAATAATCTTTAACCATTCCGTTTTTAATAATTCTGTTCCAGACATCTTTTTGCAGGTAGCATCTAAGCGCCCTTTCCACCGATGAAATCAGTGCTTCTGCAGTGTAATCATAGAAGCTGAACCCATCCCCCAAATAAGTATCGGCGTGGCGGCTTTCATCCCAGTCGTACACGGTATCGGCAAGCCCTCCTGTTTTTCTTACAACGGGTACGGTTCCATATTTCAGGCTGTAGATTTGGTTCAGCCCGCATGGTTCATACTTAGAGGGCATAAGAAAAATATCCGCAGCGGCTTCAATCAGATGTGCAGCGGCTTCATCTTTTGCGTTCAGGAAGATAAATTTATGCGGAAAAGTATGCGCAAGGTATCTGAACAGGTCTTCATAGCGTTGTTCGCCACTTCCGAGCACGATCCATCGGGCATTATACGCCATCAGCCTGTTTATACCGCCGGCAATCAGGTCAAAACCTTTTTGGCTCACCAACCTTGAAATAACCCCAATCAAAGGAACATCGGGGTCAGCAGGTTGCCCGAGTTGTTCAAAAAGATATTTTTTATTTTTATACTTGCCCGAGAGGTCATCAACAGAATAGTTAAACGGAATCAGTCTGTCGGTTTCGGGGTTCCACACTGAATAGTCAACCCCGTTTAAAATACCGTAAAAATCGTTAATTCTGTAGTGAAGTGCACCTTCCAAGCCTTCACCATACTCCGAAGTGGTGATTTCCATCGCATAAGTAGGGCTTACGGTGTTAATTGCGTCGGCATAAATCAGCCCTGTTTTCAGAAAGCAGAAAGAACCCCACACTTCAATCGGGCTGTTGCGGAAAAAGAGGTCTTTCCTGATTTCGGCTTTACTCATAGTTTCACGAGGGAAGCGCCCCTGATAACCGATATTATGTACTGAAATTACCGTAGCCACATCGTGGTAAAATTTATCCCAGCTGTAGTTATCTTTAATTAAAAGCGGCAGCAGCGCAGTGGGCCAGTCATTAACATTAATAACATCAGGTTTCCACTGCAGCCTTTGCAGGCTTTCAATCACTGCTTTAGTGAAGTGTATAAACCTTTCATCCTCGTCGGCATGGTTCGTATAAATAACCGGTTTCCCCCCCTCCCCGGTGCGGTGGTAATAATAGGGGCAGTCGATAAAATAAACTTCAGCGTTGCTTCCGGTTAAATGCGATTTAAACAACCGTGTGTTGAACACATTTCCGTTCACCCTTATCGGCATTTCACCGGCGGTTTCCACATATTCTAACGGCACATCGTTAAAATTAATTGCGGAATATTTAGGCAGAAAAACTTTTACTGAATGACCCAACTGCTGAAGTGCTTTGGGAAGTGCCCCGGAAACATCGCCCAGACCGCCCACTTTGGCGTAAGGAAATACTTCGGAGGATACGAAAGCAATGCGCATATCTGATTCTTGTTGTTAATTAATTATTGCGGGAATTGGCGGGCGACACGCTCCGCTGTCTTGAAAGAGCTAAGAATTGAATCGCCGATCGAAACACCACCGAGGAAATTACCCGTAATAAACAACCCGGGGTTTTCGGCTTCAAAAGCGGCAATTTTCTGCAGAACATCATAATAATCGGTGTTATACTGTGGTACCGCCTTTTTCAGGCTTTTCAGTGATACGAATACGGGTTTATCTTTAGCTTTGTAAATCTCTTTTATAGTGTTAATAGCGATTTTTTTTAAGTTATCCGGTTCCATACCGATAACATCGGGATGTTTTGCCCCCCCCATAATAACGGAGAATAAAATCCTCTCTTCAGGGCATCTGCCGGTGAAGAACTCTGAAACGGGTGTAATATTCAGCACTTCTTTCTTTTCAACAGCCGGTATAAGCACGGTGTATCCTTTAAGGGTTTCTCCGAGGTCGCTTTTCAGGTAAGCAACATGTGCCTGCACAAGTGGGACATACTCAACCCGCCTGAGGGTTTGCGAAGTGCCGTCAGAAAGCCCCTGTATTGCGTCGGCTAAGGTATAAGCCGGTAGTGCCGAAACGATAAGGTCGAAATCTTCCCGTTTTATTTCACCTTTTCTGTTAATCAGAAGTGAGTAGCCACCCTTCACATTTTTTTCAATTTTTTGAATTTCATTCAGAAAGTTAACTCTGTAGCCCAAATTTTTACCAAGCGCGGAGGTAAGGGTTTCCATCCCGTCGGTAAAACTAAAAAGCCTGCCGCTCCCCTCGAATTTGTCACTAACCGGTTGCTGCAACGGGGCTTTTTTGAAGCCTTTAATCACGCTGCCGTATTGTTGCTCTAAGCTGAATAGTTTTGGATATGCCGCTTCAATGCTAAGTTTTGAAGTGTCGCCTGCGTAAACTTCGGATGAAAAAGGCTCAATTATGTAGCTCAGAAATTCGTCGCCTAATCTTTTTTTAATAAATTCGGCAACCGCTAAGCGAGCGCCTTTGCGTGTACGCGGTATAAAAGGCTCAATAAAAAAACGAAATTTTGAACGAAATGTGAAGAGAGGAAACTTAAAAAGGTTTTCGGGGTTCATCGATATTTCGAAAAGCCGCCCGTTTATCCTGACTTGTTTACGGTTTGCCTTCTCGCCGGCATAGATGAAACTCTCCGTAAGTTTCAATTCTTCAACCAGTTGCGGAATTAAGCCGGTGGTTTCAATCCCTGAGAACGCACCTTTATCAAGAAGGTAGTCGCTTTCTTTCACCGAGAGAATTTGCCCCCCGGGGCGGTCAAATTTTTCAAAGACCGACACCTCGAACCCCAACTTCTTCAGATAAAAAGCTGTTGCCAAACCTGATATGCCGGCGCCCAAAATTGCCGTCTTTTTACTCTGCATCCGATTCCGTAACTGTTATTTATTAAGATTAATAATTGACTAAGAGTATTTTTCTCTTGTTTTAAAAAATTTATCTCCCTAATTTAGAAAACTTAATCCATAATATTCTAAATATTACTAAAATTATAGAAAAGTGGAATGCTTTACAATACAAATGAACAATTTGGCGAAGAATGGCTGACACACTTCGAGAGAAGTGACTTTACAGCCACACCGTCTTATGCCGAGACGGTAGAATTTTTCCGGCAGTTGGCCGGGAAATCTCATTATGCGAAACTTATGAATTTTGGGGTTTCGCATCAAAACAGAAACATGGTTTGCTTGGTAGTTTCCGAAACAAAGGAATTTACACCAAAAAGAACCAGAAAAAGCCCGAAAGCTATCGTAATGATCAACAGCGGGATTCACCCCGGGGAAATCGACGGAAAAGACGCTTCGATGATGATCCTCCGGGAAATTTTAATCACAAGGGAAAAAGAGTACCTGTTAGAGAACCTAACCTTATTAGTGATTCCCGTTTTGAATGTTGACGGGCACGAAAGGTTCAGCCCGTTCAACAGACCCAATCAATTGGGACCCGCTTACCAGGGATGGCGCACGAATGCTTTGAATCTGAACCTCAACAGAGATTTTATGAAAGCCGACAGTGCCGAAATCAAATCTTTCCTCAGGCTTTATTCCTCCTGGGCACCCGATATGCTCATTGATACTCATGTTACTAACGGAATGGATTATCAGTATCATATCTCCTACGGGATGGAAAAACACCAAAACTTAGACAGAAGGCTGGCGATTTGGGGGAATGAAGTTTTTCTCCCAAATGTAATCGACGGTGTTGAAAGAGAAGGATGGATTACCGGTCCATACATTGAACCCGTTTCAGAGAATATCGAAGACGGTATCGCGAGCCACTCTTACGAGCCACGATTCTCTACAGGGTATGCGGCACTTCAGAACCGTCTCGCACTTCTGGTTGAGGCTCACTCACTTAAACCGTTCAAAGAAAGGGTGTTTGCTACCAAGGCGATGATTTCTGAGTCACTTGAGTTTATTAATAATAACCACAAGGAACTGAAAGACCTCAGCAGGTTCGCAGACAGAAGATCGATTCAAAAATATTTTATTGAGAAAAAGAGATACCCGATTCTGCTCGCCGGAAATGATGAGTGGGAGCCTCTGAACTTCAAAGGTTATAAAACCGAAGTGAAACAGAGTGATGTTACCGGTGCCGAAATGCTTACCTACACCGATGAGCCGGTCGAGTTCGAAATTAAACACTTTAACAAAATGGAAATTGCCAAAACTGTTAAGGTGCCTGATGCCTACCTGATCCCCGCTGAGCATAAATGGTTACCCAGAATCCTGAAACTTCACGGAGTAATTTTCAAACATCTGGATAAAGAACTTGAGTTGGAAGTGGAGAAATACCGCTTTTCCAACCCTTCGTTTGCGGATGCACCGTATGAAGGCAAATTCAGAGCTTCGTTCGATGTTACTCCTTTTACAGAAACCGTTACTGTTCCGCCCGGTACTTTCTTTGTGCCGGTGAACCAGCGGACTATTCGTGTGGTGCTTAACCTGCTGGAGCCTTTGGCGCCCGATTCTTTCGCAAGCTGGGGATATTTTAACTCGTTGTTTGAACGAAAGGAATACGCCGAAGATTTTGTTTTCGAACCGATGGCTGCAAACATGATGGAAGAAGACAGCCGTTTGAGGGAAGATTTCTTCTTTAACCTCGAAGAGGATGAAGAGTTCAGAAACAACCCAACTGCAAGGCTTGACTTCTTTTTCAGAAGATCACCATTTTTCAACAATAACGAAATGATTTACCCCGTTATGAAAGTTTACGACGGGAAAAGATATTTCAACTATTTCGACAGGTTTAAATAGTTAATTTGTTGAAAAATCAAAATTAAATAAAAGGGCTGCAGACTCAGGTGTGCAGCCCTTTTTGTTTTCGATCTGTAAGATGAAAATCTGCTCTAAACTTACTTTTTATCCACCACTTCTTTGCCGATGGGCCAAAACGACAGTTTTGCCAACTTGAAATGCTGAATTGCGAACGGGATTCCTATGATTGTGATTGCAGTAAATATTCCGGACATCACATGCCCCAGAGCTAAAACCCAACCGGCGGTACACATCCAGATTATATTTCCTGCTGACCCGAGGCAACCGGTTCCAATATCATCGTGGCCCGTTAATGTTTTGCGATCTACAATCTCTTTGCCAAAGGGCCAAAACGAAAGTTTACCGATGGTAAAGCATGCCTTGCCGAATGGGATGCCAATGACCGAGATAAACATCAAAAACCCGATGAAATACCATGCGAGACCCATCCAGAGACCTCCGCAGAAAAACCAGATTACATTACCAAGACAACTCATTTTTATTTCCTTTCAATAAAAACTGAAGATTAGATTTTATACAGATGATAGGTTGTTGTTCCATTCAGCACCCTGATTATTTGGTTTTCTTCATTGTGAATTCAGGTTCATTTGTTCCTTCACATGTTGCAGTTTTTGTTTTTTTATCTATAACGATGGTGTATTCCGGATTTGTATATTTATCTAACGATACTTTACACAAAATTTCGACATAGTTGCTTTTATCTTCAATAATTTTGTATGATCCTTTATAGACATACGGTTTCGATTTTCCTGCCGGTAGTTGGTACATAGTAACCTTGTTGTTTTTGGCTATTTCGAACTTGTAGTCGCACGCATCAACCATTAATTTTTGCCCACCGACATATTGAACATTACCATACTGATCTCTCATCGGATAGCTTTCCTGGTACCCCTCGTAGGTTCCTAACAGAGCTTTTCCTAACTCTTTATTACTCCCCTTTTTCTGTGGTAAAATTGTTGACGGAATTAACAGAACCACAAATAAAAAAAATGTAATCACTCGCATGGTGTTTCCTTATAATTTTGTGAATAAATTAAGAGAGCCGAATTTTCTCCCTTTCTGAGTGTAAACCTAATTTTGAGGGGTTACTAAAGCGATTAATTTTTGTAAAAAATTTAATTTATAGCAGATATAAGGTGCTATTTTTGAAATGGGATGCTATCTTTTATTTGGAGTACAATTTTAGAAATGGGAAGTTATTTTCGATTTGGGGTACAGTCAACGAGGTACATTGGAAATTTTTACTGAAACGGTAAACTGTTAAATAAAAAAAACCGTCTCAAAAATCGAAGCGGTTAAACAATTTATAAACAGTGTTTAATAAAACACTAACAGGGTCTCAAGTTTGGAAGATAAGCGAACCACTTAGAAACTTGTCTGAGGTTCACTCAAACAATGATGGTGTTTCAAGTTTAAGTTCTTTCTGTTTATCCGTTGCTGCGCTTTCCGGGGGCGATATTTCATCCCCTTTAATATCCACGGGTATTGCTCCTTTTTTTAACAGTTCATTATTTGCGTTGTTTTCATCCTTTTCAGCCACACGAACGAAAATTTTTCTGCCGCGTCTAAGCCCGTCGTTTACGCCTTCCCAAGTGCCGCCTTTATTAGCAGATTGTGCAACGAAAATATCTTCAGCCAAGCCGTAAATTATTGGGTTACGCGCCATGGCTAAACCAACTGACCAGCGTGCTTTTGGGAAAAAAGTGCTGACGACCAAAACATCACCCTCAGTAATTTTTTGATAATATTTTTTTATGCCTGAGTTAAAAGTCATAATTCCCTGCGGGAGAACAATAATGCTTCGCCCGTTCGCTTCAAGAGTGCTGTCCAATGCGCGCTGATCAACTCCTTTTGCAAACCCACTTACCACAACCTTAAAATTTTTTGCTGCCTGCCTGCAGACATTATCAGTAAACTCATAAGAGATTTCAGAGGCATCTCGGGAGCCGACAACAGCAATCGAACTTTCCGCCAAAATCTGCCTGTTTCCTTTGATATAAAGAAGTGGCGGTGAGGCTGCAGTTTTCATATTATTTTTCAGGGTTTTCGAATAATCCGGTGAGTTTAACGGAAGAATCTCAAAACCTTGAGAGTATAAATCTTCAACCATAAATGCAAGGTTAGGCAGTTCTTTCTCAGCCGAACGAATGGTGTTTATATCGTTATTGCCTAACGCAAATTTTTCACTCATTTCAGAATTACTCAAACCTATAAATTCCGAAAGTAAAAGCCCCTCATTATGCAGAATATCAACCAAAAGCCTGTTGGTTTTCTCAGTACCCCACCTCGGAAGATAATGGGCGAAAGCTAACCAGTATGGAAGTTCTTTTTCATAGTTCATGAATCATGTCCTATCGTTTTTGCAATTACTAAAGGTGAAATTACTTTCGCACCATATTGAGTAAGCATTCTGCCGAGTTCTTTTATTGTGGCACCACTGTCAAAAATATCATCAATCAGCAAAATAGATTTACCCATAATCTCGTTCTGATTAATCAGTGAGAAAGCATTTTTCACATTATCTGTTTTTAAAATATTAGTCTTAAATCTCTTTTGAGATTCTGTGTCTCGAGTTTTAATTATCCCCTCGGAAACCGGAATATTTAAGAGCTTGCCAAGCCGCTGACAAAAGTTTTTTACCAAATCACCGGACACCGTAGAAGGGACAAACATAATAAGATCAAAATCTGAGTTTTTAAAGGCGTGTTTAAACGCTTTTTCGGCAACTCTAATTAAATAATCGGGAAAATTTCCACCTTGTTCATATTTGCACTGATGCAGTATTTTACCAACTCTTGAGAGGCCATAGTAAGAAGCAGCAACCCCATCAGTTAGGTTGCTCTTGGTAGTGGCAACCTCAAGAACCGGGAAAAAGCCATCCTTAAACAATTCCAATTTATCAAGAAGTTCGGGCGATGAAACCGGCTTATTTAAAAATCCAATATCATTATCACATTTTCCGCACGCAGCCTCGTGTTTGTCACCAAGAAATTCACAAAGATAATTCATTCTACAGCCGGATATATTAATATAATCCAACATCTTTTCAAATTCGTTCAATTTTTGTTTCTTTTGGTTTTCAAATTCTTCTGTATTGAGTGCGGGTGCACCAAAACGGTATTCATACTTTTTGCGATTCCCAACCTTAACTTCGTGAATTATATTTTGGTCTGATAAATCAGCAATTATAACCCTAATCTGAGTAAGAGGGGTGTTCAGCTTCCTTGAGATGTCATAAAGCCCCAGGCTTTCGGTCTTAAGTGCTCCGATTACCTGATGGTATTTACTTAAATCCGGTTTAGCAGATTCAATAAACGACCTCGGCAGCGACAAATCGTCTTTCGGATTAAATAACAAAACAATAAATGTTTTCTTCCCATCTCTGCCGGCTCGCCCAATTTCCTGATAATAATGGATCGGAGAAACCGGCACTTGGGTATGAATAATAAATCTTATATCCGGTTTATCCAATCCCATCCCAAGCGCATTTGTCGAAACAATACATTTGAACTTATTATCCTTAAGCGCATTTTCAATCCTGACTCTGCTTTCCGGGTCCATGCCTGCATTGTATTGAGCCGCATTGATACCGGAAAAGTTTAACCAATTACAGTAAATGTAAGTATCCACCCTTGTGCCTGTGTAAATAAGCCCTGTACCTTCAAAATTATTTAAATTTTTTGCCAACCAGATCATTTTGTCATCATTCGAGTCGGTTTTGATTACAAATAAATGAAGATTGTTTCGAATCAAATTTCCTCGAACGGAAGAAATCTCTCCTCCGATTTGAGATTTAATATCTTCTTCTACCCTCTTCGTTGCAGTTGCAGTTGTAGCAAGAACAGGGAAATTCTGGGGTAATAATTTTACCAGATTAATGATTCTTTTAAAAGAAGGACGAAAATCATGCCCCCAGACAGAGATGCAATGCGCTTCATCTACGACAACCATCGAGATATTTATCTTTCGCACCGTGTCAATCCAGTCGATGTTTTCCATTCTTTCAGGAGCGATGTATAAAATTTTAAGATTGTTCTTTTCGGCCTCTTCAAGAATAGATTTATTTTCTTCAGGTGTTTGATTAGAGTTAATACAATTTGCAGAAATTCCTAATGATTGCAATTTTTGTACTTGGTCTCTCATCAATGCAATAAGAGGCGAAAAAACGACAGTAATACCGTTGAACATGGTTGCCGGAAATTGGAAGCACAGCGATTTACCAAACCCTGTTTTTTCAATCAAAAGAACTTTTTCGCCACGGAATAGCTTTTGAATGACCGTCCATTGTGTATCGTAAAACGATTTTATGGAGAACCGTTCGGAAAGAATTTTTTCTGCTGCTGTACGATCCATATATTTCTCTGTTTTTTATTTTGTGATAAATAAAATATTCCGCTTTATTTTCTGTTAAGATATTTACCCGTGATTTAAGTTTTACCCGTGGTTTAAGTTTTATCTAAATTTTTAGTTTTACCCGTGATTTAAGTTTTGTTACCGGTAAACAGCGCCGGCAAAAGGGGTTGTAAAATCAGGCATATTTTTCACCTCTACTGTGTAAAACCACAATTAACAAACTCAACCCTCAGCTAAGCGTTTGATTTTTTGGGAGCTTACTTTATCCGCCCGGAATTTAACAACAATTTTGTCATCTTCGTATTTAAGTTCGTTCACTTTTGCAAGGCTGTGAATTGTAGCAACTAAACCTGATTGTGCGTAAGAAAGCTCCAGCAGTTCATCCCCAAACTTTGATTCTATAATATCACGAATCATGTTTTTCAGCTCTTCTATCCGGAAACCACGCACCGCCGAAACAATCACAACATTTTCATATTTCCGGTTTACAAACTCAATTCTTTCCTTCTCCTCAAGAATATCCACTTTGTTGAAAACATGCAGCAGTACTTTATCTTCGAAGTGCAAATCTTTCAAAGTCTGGTTAACCACACTGATGTGATCTTCATAAAACGGATGGGTTATGTCCACCACATGCAGTAAAATATCAGCATCGCGCACCTCGTTAAGCGTGCTTTTGAATGACGCAACCAAATGTGCCGGCAATTTCCTGATAAATCCAACCGTATCACTAAGCAATGCAGTGTGGGTTTTATCCACACGAAATACCCGGGTGGTCGAGTCAAGCGTAGCAAACAATTTATCTTCGGCAAAAACATCAGATTCGGTAAGAAGGTTAAAAATGGTGGACTTCCCCGCATTAGTGTAGCCGACAAGTGAAATCTTCACCATATCTTTCCGGTTTTTCACCTGAATTTCACGGTTGGTTTCAATCTCTTTCAACTTTGCGGTAAGCATAGCAATCCGGTCGCGGATAATACGGCGGTCTGTTTCAATCTGTGTTTCACCGGGTCCCTTAGTGCCGATACCACCGTACTGTTTTGAAAGGTGAGTCCACGCACGGGTAAGCCGCGGCAGCATATATTTCAGCTGCGCCAGTTCCACCTGCGTTTTAGCTTCTTTCGTTCTGGCACGGGAAGCAAAAATATCGAGAATCAGCCCGCTTCTGTCAACCACTTTTTTGTTGAACAGGTTGCTTAGGTTTCTCATCTGAATGGTAGAAAGGTCGTCATCAAACACAATCAGGTCTATTTCATTCGGCTCAATCAGCGCTAAAATTTCTTCAGCTTTACCTTTCCCGACATAAAACGCCACATCCAACCGTTGGCGGTCTTGCATAATTTTAATAATAGTTTCACCACCTGCGGTAGCCAGCAGTTCTTCAAGTTCGTCGATATGTTCCTGTGCTTCTTCGCGGGGCGTCTGCCCGATACGCACCCCGACTAAAATAGCCCGTTCCGTTTTTTTTACTTTTATGTCAATCAAATTATTGTCGTCGCTTCTCCAATTATCAGTTTTCCAATTCTTGCTTCCCTCACCTCTCGCTTCCCCATTCTCACTTCTTCAATTCTTGCTTTTCCAATTATCATTAACTCAAAAACTTAAAAAACTCATTTCATTAAAATCATCTTACGGGATTCGGCTTTGCCGGCGCCCTCCAACCGATAGAAATAAATTCCGGAAGTGTAGCCTGCTCCTGAGAAGAGTGCAGAATAACTTCCCGGTTCAAGGTACCCCTGCAACAACTGAGCCACAAGTTCGCCGTTTATGTTATAGACTTTCAGAGAATATTCACCCTTTTCTGCAACTGAAAATTCAATTTTTGTGGAAGGGTTAAATGGGTTTGGGTAGTTCGCTTTAAGAGCAAACTCGACCGGTAAACCACCTGCTTCTTTAACACCGGTAAGCACCGACACATCCGCCGCAAAAATAGATCGCCCGTGCGTTCCGGCATACAACACCTGAGAGGGCGCATGATAAACGAGGTCAAAAACAGGTGAATTTGGCAACCCCTCGCCCAAAGGATACCAGGTTGCGCCTAAATTTTTCGTGAAGAATACCCCAACATCAGTGCCAATAAACAGAACCGAATCCCTTTCGGGGTCAACAATTATAGAATTAACGGGCACATCGGGTAGGTTACCTGAGATATCAGTCCAGTTTTCACCAAAATTGTGCGAAAGGAACACATGCGGGTTACTCTGGTCAAGGTTGTATCCACTTAGAGAAACAAAAATATCATTTGGTGCCTTCCGATTGACTACCACATCGGTAACATATCTGTTTGGTAAGCCGGCAGTTCTGTTTTGCCAGTTCGATCCGTTGTCGGTTGAAACATAAACGGAGCCATCGTTAGCTCCTGTAGCCAACACCTTGCTGTTGTTGTATGACGCCACAGAAACTGCGGTGAGCGTTCCGAGCATGCCGTTCGGGCCTTTTGTTAAATCAGGGCTGACAGCCGTCCATGAGTTACCCTGATTTGTGGTTTTAAATAATTTATAACTTCCGAGGTATAGGTTCGATGGCTGATCGGGGTCAATAATATAGGGAGTTGACCAGTTAGTTCTGCTTAAATCCAACCCGGAAGTAATTGAACTGAAAGAGTTCCCTCCATTGGTGCTCCTTCCCAACCCCCCGTTTTGCGAGCATGCGTATATAACATTTGAATTTGTCGGGTCAATCTTGCAGTGAAATCCGTCGCCGCCGTAAATTTCGTACCAGTTATCAATACCGCCGTCATTGGTTTTCAGGGTACCGTTATCCTGCGTTCCGCCTGCAACAATTAAAGGGTTTTGGAAAGCAACCTCAATGGCATAAAATTGCGAAATTGGCAGATCGTGCAGCTTTTTCCAGTTGTCGCGTCCTTGCCAGGTAACAAACAGCCCTCCGTCGTTCCCGACGATAATGTGGTTTGGGTTGTTTGGGTTAACCCAAAAAGTGTGATGATCGGGGTGTTGCTCTTCCCAGGTCCAGGATGAATAAGCGTTGGAAATGTTGCTCCACGAATTGCCGCCGTTTTGAGAGAGGAAGAAATCAACTTCGCCGAGATATACTTTCAGATGGTCATTCGGCGCCACATCCAGCTGCCCGAAATACCATCCAAAAGAGGCAAATTCGCCCGGCAGGATACCATCCGGCATCTTTGTAAACGAGGCGCCCCGGTCAGTTGAGCGGTAAAACCCGTAAAAATTATTGTCGCTCCCATTGTTTACTGAAGCGGATTTATAAAGCAGATATACAAAATTTGGGTTCGATGGTGCAACTGCAATACTTATCCTTCCTAATTTGGGGTTATTCGCGGGCAAGCCGGGGATGTCTTTGCTCCAGGTTGTGCCGCCGTCGGTCGAGCGATACAGAGCCGTTGAAGCGCCTGCAGCCTTTCTGAATGAGGGCCCCCGCAACCTTTCCCACATCGCTGCGAAAACGATATTAGTATCCGTTGGGTCAATATCTACATCAACGGCAGAGGTTGAATCGGAAACAAAAAGCACTTTTTCCCAGGTTGCGCCTGCATCGGTAGATTTGTAAACCCCGCGGTCGGGTCCTTTTGAGTAAAGCCCGCCACTAACGGCAGCATAAACAATGTTGGAATTCATCGGATGAACCTTAATTTCGCCGATGTGCCGTGAGTTTTCCAAGCCTGAGGGGAACCAGGTTTCCCCTTTATCGGTAGATTTAAGCACCCCAAACCCCGCATAGGAATCGGTGCTGATGTTCGCCTCACCCGTTCCACAGTAAATGATGTCGGAATTGTTGGGATCCATAGCCATTGCGCCAACCGATAGAGAATTCCACTGATCAGTTTTAGGTACCCATGTTGCGCCTGCATCCGTACTTTTAAAGATACCGCCAGCAGCAGCACCGAGTATCATAATGTTGGTATCCGCGGGGTCAGCTACGAATGCAGCAATTCTACCGCCAATGTTGGAAGGCCCCGCAGGTTCCCAGTTAACGGAGGCAATAGCGTCGGTTGAAACTTCCATTTTGTCTCTTGCTTCAAGAGCTTTGAAATATTTTTCGGTGGGAAAATCTTCATTTGGATATGCCCGCTGTTGGTGAAAAAACTCCGATGGATAGAAATTAAAGCCCTTTTTATGGCGTGGGTGCAGACTCTGAAGAATAAGCACCAAAGGGAGGGCAATAATCGTTGCAAAAAAGAATACTTTTATATTTTTCATTTTCTTGTTAAATTAATCTTTACTAATATGTAATTTAATAATTTTTCGTTAGGTAGAATGTAAATGTTTCTTTCAACCGACAGATTATTTAAAGAAATGAACGAAATGGCGGCGGAGTCACTCGAAATTGTGAATTCCCGGTTCATCGGTTTAAGTGAAACACAAATCAACTGGAAGCCTGAGCCAAAGAAGTGGTCGATTGCGGAATGCCTTTCGCACATTGCGGTCAGCCATGAATTGTATCTTGCACGAGTGGCTGAAGTTCTGGAAACACCCGTTGAAAATAATGGAAAACTTGTTTTCCGCCCCTCGATAACAGGTTCTATTTTTCTAAAAACGATCAACCCTGAGTCTGCCGTGAAAATACCAAATCCGGCAATATTTAACCCTGCTGAAAGCCCGTTCACGCGACGGGTATTTGAAGATTTTCTATCGGCACACCAAAAGTATGTCGATTTACTGAATCGGTCAGGTGATTATGAACTCAATGATAATAAAATAATCTCCCCTGTTTCATCTTTGATGAAGTTCTCGCTCGGTGAAGTATTAATTTTGCTCGCCTATCACGAAAAGCGCCATGTTCTTCAGGCACTCAAAGTGTTGGAGCACCCACACTTCCCGGTTTAACCTTTTTGTTCTATTTCAGCACTTCGGTATGCACAAAAAACCGGTGCCAAAGCACTAACATTTTCCGGTTTGAGTTACATTTATTTGCCCTGAATAAAAAAACGCAGCCGCATTAAGGGAAATGCAGCTGCGTAAAAAGTTACAACCAAGAGCCTCTGTACCTATTAAGCACCACCGACGGCGGAGCAACTTTTATCGTAAAAAGTTACAACCGAAAGCCTCGGTAACCCTATTTATTCAGAACCATTTTAACCGAAGAGGTGTAGCCTCCGGATTCCAGTCTGAAAATATACACCCCTGAGGGCAACCCGGCGGCATTGAAGTTCAGTTGGTGCTCGCCGGCTTCGGTTTCACCGTTAATCAGTGTAGCCACTTCCCTGCCGAGCACATCATACACAACGCCCTTGGCAAAACCGGCGGTCGGCAACTCAAACCTTATCACAGTGTTCGGGTTGAAGGGATTCGGATAATTTTGTTTAAGCGTGAACTCATTGGGCAAATCCATCCGCTCAACAACACCGGTTACATGATCGAACACGGCTACAAAGGCAGAATCAACAGCGTCAAAATTATCGCTAATCGAACCACCGGTAAAAATAACACCGTGCTTGTTCCCGCCGGGGTTATAAAGGGTTCTCGAAGCACCCCAGAGATAATAGTTAACCGTTATGCACCCGGAGCACTCAATAAATCCCCCTGTTGAATTAGGGTCTTTGTAAACAAAGCCAAGCTGCGTTATACCATCTTGATTGTACCAAATTCTCGGAATTATTACAGTATTACCCAAGCGCGAGTTAATCATTGGGGCGAAATAATAGTAAGGATTACCGGAAGCGGTGTCTATCGCCGGAAGTGGTTCCGCCCACACTTCAAAGGCTTTGGTTTCAGGGTCAACGGTAAAAATTTTCGAAGCCGGCTGGTGGTGTGAAGTGGCTTGTGTTGCTATTTCCCTCGCTAAGAAGATCATTTTCCCGTTCGGCAGTGTTCGATGTTGGAAATCGTCACCCATATCACCGGCGACCGAGTAATAAGTTGTGTCGTTCTCAAAAAGAGTGTTTCTCAGAAGAGTGAATGAGTTGGTTGAAGTGTTGTACTCTTCCACATTTGGGTAGAAAAACCCTCCGTACACGCCTATGCCACCGAAAAGAAGCGCATTCCCGTCGTTAGTTGCAACAAGAGTAGGGAACGCTCTTGCCTGATGAAGCCTGCCCGTAAATGTTGAACTGTTGTTGGAAAGGTCAATTAATTCGGGTTTAGCAGCGGCAGAATCTTCCCACCATGTCCCTGCCACCAGTATTTTTCCGTTTTTTAGTTTTACACCGTTAGCCCAGGTACGGGGTATCAGCATCGTGGGACCATTGACGCTCGAACGGTTGTTCAGAAAAACTAATTCAGTTGTTCTTAACTGTCCAACGCCAAGAGATGTTGACATCCCGCCTACTAAAAGGCAGGAATCGTTGCCGAGGAAAACAAGCCCCGCGTTATCCCGATAATCGACCAGAGTAAAATACGACCAGGTGTCCCCGTCGTTTTTAATTACGGCACATGTGTTTGATCTAAGGAAAGAAGTGGTGTGCCCGCCCATATTTAAGATGTATCCGTCTGAGGATGTAGCCACCTGCGGCGACATTTTTGTTGAAGTCATCCTCGGAAGTTCTGTCTTGGTAACCAGAACACCTTGAGAAAAAGCCGAAGAGAGTAACAAAAAGCTAATGATCGGAGTAAATAATGATCTTTTCATAATATTAGTTCCTTATCTTAACTTCAAGAAAAGCGCACTCTGACTACCAAAACTATAAAGAAACGACTAAAAGGTAAGGCCAAGCGCAAAAAAAGCATTTCAAATAGTATGCCAATATGTTTTAGTTTTTTTTGGGGGGTATATTTTGCTTCGCTTCTGTTACGATAATTGCATTTTTGCAATATCCCTGCAATATTAATGCAAGATTTTGCAAGGTTACCACAATTTTAACGCAAGATTTTGCAAGATTTTCGTAAAATTCTTTCGATATTTTCGCAAATTTTCTTCAATATCTTCGCAAAATTCTTTCGATATTTTCGCAAATTTTCTTCAATATCTTCGCAAAATTCCTTCAACAATTTGCTTTTCTGCACCGGAAAAAACCTCAGGTTGATTTTAACTCTTTCCGGTTATTCGCTGTTACTAACAATGAGAGAAAAAATCACCGGAACTGAGAATATTCATTTTCTACATTTGACTCTTTGAAATTATCCCGCAAAGAATCGTTATTTTTAACTTTATAATTGAGGGATTTTTTACACTTAACACAGATACTGAAAGAGATACAAAAATGCGAGTGAGATTTGCTTATTTCTTTATAATATTGGTTTTACTGACGGAACTGTTGCCGGCGCAATCGGTTAAAAATGACAATAAAACTCCACTCGAAAAAGAGAGTTTCAGCGGCTTGAAGTGGCGGGGAATTGGGCCCGCTCTTACTTCAGGGCGTATCTCCGACTTCGCCGTTAACCCCGGGAACCCTTCCGAATATTTCGTTGCCGTCGGGAGCGGGCATGTCTGGAAAACCACCAATTCAGGTATTACATTCGAGCCTGTGTTCGATAACTACGGCGCTTACTCGATTGGTTGTGTCGTAATTGACCCGAACAACCACCATGTTGTCTGGATCGGTACGGGCGAAAACACGCACCAAAGGGCGTTGGGCTACGGGAACGGCGTTTATAAATCTGTCGATGGCGGGCGCTCGTGGGAAAACATGGGCTTGAAAGACTCGAGGCAAATCGGCGGTATTGTGATTGACCCCCGCAACTCTAACATCGTCTTCGTTGCTGCCGAAGGCTCCGCATGGGGACCCGGTGCTGAACGAGGGCTTTACAAAACAACCGACGGTGGTAAAAACTGGAAAAAAGTGTTGGAAATCAGTGAAAACACGGGCGTTAATAATGTGGTGCTCGATCCCTCCAACCCCGATATTATGTACGCAACTTCCGAGCAAAGACGCCGGCACATCTACGGTAAAATTGGCGGAGGACCCGAATCTGCCGTCTATAAATCGGAAGACGGAGGCGAAACCTGGTTTAAAATCATGAAAGGGTTGCCCTCGGTTGATCTCGGGGGTATGGGTATCGCCGTTTCGCCCGCTAACACGGATGTGGTTTACCTTATCGTTGAAGCCGCAAAAGATGAGAGTGGATTCTTCAGAAGCACAAACCGCGGAGCAACATGGGAAAAAATGAGCGATTATGCCTCTTCAGGGCAATATTTTAACGAAATTTTTTGTGACCCAAAAGATGTGAATAAAATCTATTCTATGGAGGTTGTCTCAAAAGTTACTACTGATGGCGGCAAAAATTGGGTGAACCTCGGGCTTGGCAACCGACATGTGGACGACCACGCCCTTTGGATTGACCCCGCTAACACACTACACCTGTTAATCGGTGGCGACGGCGGGATTTATGAGTCGTTCGACGGTGGAAAATTGTGGGATTTCAAAGAAAACCTCCCTGTTACGCAGTTCTACCGTGTGTTTGCCGACAATTCAAAACCATTTTACTACATCTACGGCGGAACGCAGGATAACAACAGCATGGGAGGACCTTCCCGCACTACAAGTTCAGAGGGAATTGTGAACTCTGACTGGTTCATCACGAGCGGGGGCGACGGTTTTTGGTCGGCGGTTGACCCAACTGACCCCAACATAATCTACGCTGAATCGCAATACGCAGGAATGAGCCGTTACGACAGAAAAAGCGGCGAATCGATCGACATCAGACCTGAACCCGGCGCCGGCGAAAACACCTACAGATGGAACTGGGATACGCCTCTGTTCATAAGCCCGCACAAACACACGAGGCTTTACACTGCCGCCAATTTCGTCTTCAAAAGTGAAGACCGAGGCGAAAGCTGGGTGAAAATAAGCCCCGATTTAACCACCGGGATTGACCGAAATTCAATCAAAATTATGGATAAATACTGGGGGGTTGACGCTGTCGCTAAAAACAAATCAACTTCGCAATACGGAACTATTGTTTCACTTGCGGAGTCACCCGTTAAAGAGAACCTCCTTTACGCCGGCACGGACGACGGGCTTATTCAAATAACGGAAGACGGGCAAAACTGGCACAAAGCAGGCGCTTTCCCCGGCGTGCCTGATAATACTTATGTAAGCGATGTGCTTCCTTCAAAATTCAACGAAAATGTGGTTTACGCTTCGTTTAATAACCACCAAAGTGACGATTTCAAACCCTATATCCTGAAAAGTGAAAACAAGGGGAAATCGTGGAAAAACATCTCATCAAACCTGCCGGAGAACGGCGCTGTATGGTCGCTTGAAGAAGATCCCGTAAACCCGAACCTTCTTTTTTGCGGCACCGAGTTCGGCTTTTTCTTCTCCGTTGACGGCGGCGGGCACTGGAACAGGCTGTCAAACGGCCTGCCCGATATCCCCGTGCGCGATATTGCAATTCAACCCGAAGCGGGCGACATCGTAATCGCAACTTTCGGGCGCGGCTTCTATGTGCTTGATGATTACACCCCGCTGCGCAGCGTTACGAACGAAATGTTGGAAAAAGACGCCCTCATTTTCGGGATTCGGGATGGGCTGGCGTACATTCAAACCTCCGACGGGCTTAGCTCCGGCGACACTTACTACCGCGCACCCAACCCCGAGTTTGGCGCGGTTATAACCTATTTCATCAAAGATGTGCCGAAGACACTGAAGGCTATCCGTCAGGAATCCGAGGCGCAGCTTTTCAAAGAAGGGAAACCTATTCCCATCCCAAGCGATTCCGCCCTGAATGTAGAAAACAGGGAAGTGGCGCCTTATCTTATCTTTTCAATCACCGACGAAACCGGTAACGAGGTGCGAAAACTTACCAAGCCCGCTTCAAAAGGGGTGCAGAGGATCGTCTGGGATTTAAAATATCCCGAAATATCTACACTGAAAAGCACAAAATTCAACGCTTCGGCTAAGCAGCAGAGCGCAAGTTTGGTTATGCCCGGTAAGTACAAAGTTTCTCTTTCTATGGTTACCCGCGAGGGCATCAAACCTCTTGGTGAACCCGTTGAGTTTAACGCGGTTGCACTTCGGAACACAACCCTTCCGGCTGCAGATCGGGGTGAATTGGTGGAATTTCAACGGAAAGCCGGCGAGCTGACCCGCACTATCCGAGGTACTTTCCAATTTCTTAACGATCTGATTGCGCGCGTTAACACCCTGAAACAATCGGCGCTTATAACTCCCGGTGCCGGTGCAGAGTTACTGCTACGGGCGGATAAAATTCTGAACGATCTTGACGCAATCTCACTGAAATTTGAGAGAAGATCGAACTTCCCAAGTGCGGAAGAAAACCCGCCTTCACCGGTTACAATTAACGAACGGTTGAGCACGCTGCTCTGGACACACTGGGCATCAACGGCGGGGCTGACCCAAAAAGAAAAAACTGCTTTTGAGGTTCTGATGGCTGAGTTCCCCCCACTTCATGCGGAAATTAAAAGAATTTCTGAAAACGAGGTGAAGCAACTTGAAGCCGACCTCGAAAAGTTGGGCGGGCATGTTACCCCCGGCAGGCTCCCTGAACTTAAAGTGAAATAAAAATGTTTACGGTTTACCTGTTGTAATCCTGTAACCCAAGAAGGAGATTTTTTTGAAAGAGCACTGGAACTCACGCTACAATTCTGATGAATATGTTTACGGAAAAGAGCCGAATGAATTTTTTAAGGAAGAACTTGCCAAACTGAAACCCGGTAAACTGCTTCTGCCCGCTGATGGCGAGGGGAGAAACGGGGTGTTTGCCGCCGGGCTTGGATGGGAAGTTACATCGTTCGACTGGAGCGACGAGGGAAAAAAGAAAGCGGAAAAACTTGCCGGCAGCAACGGTGTGAACATTAACTACATCGTTACTGAAGCCTCGCAATTTAATTTTCCTGAAAATGAGTTCGACGCCGTAGGTTTGGTTTTCGTTCATCTGCCGGAAGAAGAAAGAGAAGAACTGCACAGAAACTGCATAAAAAGCCTTAAACCGGGCGGTCAGCTTATTTTTACAGCTTATGATAAAACACAGCTCGGCAAAAACTCCGGCGGACCAAAAAACATCGATCTCCTCTATTCACTTCAGCAAATTGTTGAAGATTTTATCGATTTGGAGTTTTCCGTATTTGCAAAAGAAACGGTTAAACTTTCCGAAGGGCAGCTTCACAACGGCTATGCTGATGTTATTAAATTTTCAGGTTCCAAGAGTTGAAAAAAGTTCTTTTTTTAACCTACTACTGGCCCCCATCGGGCAAGGCATCACTTCATCTGCCCTTGGCGATGATTAAGTATCTCCCCACATTCGGCTGGCAGCCCGCAGTGCTGACTGTTGAAGATGAATCGTTCGCCCAAAAAGATGAATCGCTGATCAAGGAAATTGACCCCGCTCTTAAAGTAATTAAAACAAAAACGATTGAACCTTTCGAATTTTACAAAATCTTCACCGGAAAAGGGAAAGACGCACAACTTGTTGCTTCGGAAACTATCTCCAAAGAAAACAAAAGCCTTACGCACCGGATTTCCCTCTGGATCAGGATGAACCTTTTCATCCCCGATGCACGAATTGGGTGGTACCCTTTCGCTGTAAAAGCGGGAAACAGGCTGCTGCGTGAAGAGAAATTCGACGCTGTGGTCTCAGTGGGTCCCCCGCATTCGGTTCACCTTGTTGCGGCACGAATCGCACGGAACGCACACATCCCTTTTTATCCCATTTTTATTGACCCCTGGCTGAACATTGCCTATTATAAAGGGCAGCACCGCAGCCGCCTCACTAAAATGATTGACGGCAGGTTGGAGAGGAAAATCCTTCAAAAAAGCAAAAACGCCATTTTTGTTACCGAAACTTCGCTTGCTGACTACATTTCAACCTACCCGTTTCTTCAGGGGAAGGCGCATTGCCTGCATTGGGGATACGACGAGGAGAAATTTGCCAATTTCAAAAGGGTTGAAAAGACCGGTGATGAAGGAGAAACAGGCGAAATTGGTGAAGTGCAGTTAAAGAATGAAAAAGGAGAGGGGTCAATTAAAAATGAAGTAGGGAAAGAAACACCCGGCAAGATTTTGCTTCACTCCGGAAACATTTTTGATTTTCAAAACCCTGTGAACCTTTGGGGCTATCTTAAGCGCCGGATCGATTCGGGCGAAAATTTGCAGCTTTGGTTCACGGGTACCGTAAGCCCCGGCGTGCGAAAATCGATTGAATCGGCCGGCTTGCTTCCTTTCACCCGTTTTCTTGGCTTTCTTTCCTACGGTGAAATGTTGCGCACATTGGCGATGGCTGACTTTCTTTTGGTGTGCGCTATGGAACCAAGGCACTTCCCCGGAAAACTTTTCGAATATCTCAGAACCGGCATCCCCATTCTCGCATACGGAGATGATAATACGGAAGTGGCGCAGGTGATTGCGGATGCAAACGCAGGAATGATGCTCCCTTTTTCTGCAGACGGCTCTCAATTTTTCGAAATAGCCGACGGGTTTTCTACGGACTTAAACAAAGTTACCCGTTTCGACAGAAAAGTTATCGCCGGCAAACTTGCAGATATTTTGAACAAAGGCTGACTCTTCCCCCGCTATTCAAACAAACTTGCCGGAATTTTGAGCAACGGCCGGTTTATGGCACACTTCAAATTTCTTTAAATTCTGACAAAAAACCGGAATCTAAAGTAACTGACTAAAACTGCGTCAATAATTTCGTATTTGTTTCTTTTTAACTTATCCGTAACTTTCGGGTTGCAAAAGGAATTATTTCGTCAACGCAGAAAAAATCGAATTTAACAATTTAATTAAGGAGTTAATTGGATGAAGAAAATTATTTTTCTCATGATACCCCTCGCTTTCATTTTCTTAGCGGCTAACGCTCAGGCTCAAAGCGAGAAAAAGGCACAAAAAGAACACGAACACAGCGAAGCGGTTGACACTTCAAAAGCGGCATGCTGCTCAGGCGAAGAAGCTGAAGGCGAATGCTGCTCTAACGAAGCTGCCGACGGTAAGGCAGACGCCGGGCACAAAAAACCCGATAAAGTTGACCAGGAAGCTAAACAGGCGTGGAACACCGTTTGCCCCGTTACCGGTGAAGATATTGAAGAGGGCGCACCTACTTTAGAGTATAACGGCAAAATCGTCGCTTTCTGCTGCAAGGGTTGTGTTTCTAAATTTCAGAAAGACCCTGAAAAATATTTGAAAGACATCAGCCCCGACGGTAAAACTTACCTGAAAAAAGACTGATTAAAAGGGGCACGCAAGGCCTACCCCGTGCAGGCGGACGCAACTGAGTTGTTTTGCCGGCTATCTTAGTGATGAAGAAAACCGGGCCTACCCCGTGCAGGCAAAAGCAACTGAACCTGCAACCCAAACGCCCCTGAAAAATTAACAGGCTTTAAAATAAAAAAGGCTACCCGACGAAAAACCGGGCAGCCTTTTTTTATTTTCTTTCAAAAAGTTCAGTTAAATCAACGCTGCACTTCAACCGTTAAAACACATTATACTGCAGAGTAACCGAGGTTTTGAAATCGGTGGTTTTTCTTAAACCGCTCCTGATCAAACCTGATTGTATGCCAAGGTTGATGTTGTTTTCCAAGTAAAATATGAAACCGGCTGAAAGCACATGATCCATGTAGCTGTCTTCGTTTATTGTCCAGATTGGAGCGTTTTCTTTGATGTAATTCAACTGATAACCGGCAACGAAGTTAATTTTATTGCCAAGCTCGTAGAAGTAATCAACACCCGCTGTAGCAATAAAAGTTTTGAAGAAACTTGAATCAAACGGCGTGTTAACATTAAAGAATGCGTTAACCTGCGACGACCAACCGATCGGGTTAGAGAACCTGCCGCCAACCGAAAGAGCCGGTGAACGGGTCGGTGATTTGTCGCGGGTCGAAAGGTTGAACAGCACACCTGCGGTGAGATCCCATCCGAAGTATCTGTCGTTAACTTTTTCGTTAATTCCTTTAAGAACCTGCTGAGTTCTCAGGATACCGATAGCGCCCAGTGCACCGCCGGTAAGCAGCCCGGTTGCACGCATCTCTTTTTCGATATCTTCATACCAGTTTTTCTCGTATGTATCGCCGAAAACGCCTCGATATTCGTTCTCTCTTTCGATAATATTGGCAATTTTAATCATCGTTTCTTTCGGCAGATTAGCAGATATAACGCCTTCTTTCAAAAGGTGCTGCTCGATCCTTACGGCTTTTGCCAGTGCGGTAGCGTTGATGTATCTTCCGTAACCACCACCAACGGTAACATTCGACTCAATTTGTTTGAATGTGTTTGCGTGGCGAAGATCAAGGGCGCCAAATCCGAACCAGTCTAAGTTATCAACGATATATTTTCTTACGCTTGGGCGAATTGAGATATCGTGGTTGTATTCACCATAATCTTTCCCGGCTGCAGCGTCAACATCGATAAAATACGCGAAAGGCAACGATGAATAGAAATAGCGAAACAAACCTGTTGCAGTTGCGTTGTTAGCTGTAACATTAGTCTGCACAGAGTCCGATGTTTGTGCAAAGTTATAACTGCCCGATAACCTGAGAATTTTAGCAGTACTGACGGGCACTTTATAATCCTGAACTGATACATTTTGCGCGGAAAGGACTCCGGTAAATGCAATGAGAGCAAAAAGTGTAATGATGTGTCTCATAAAGGTTCCTTTGATTATTTAATAATAAAAAGATTAAAAATTAAAGTTACTAATAATTTCAATCAGAAACAAATATCCTGATTGAACCGATAAAAACATCCGGGTGTTAAAAAAAGTTTCAAATTTTAACAGAATCTTCCTGTGCGGGTGTAAGCCCGTGCAAAGAACTGAGGCTTAATTTAATTTTCTGCTTCCAGTCGGGCCCATATTTATCAAGAATCGATTTGAAAGCAATAAAATCGGGCTTGCGCAGTTTGAAATCCCAGTCCCCCTTTTTTTCATTCATAACCGGCAGGATATGCAGCAATTGATGATGGATGAAGATGTAGCGGTCAGCATCGTCTAACGCAGCCCAGAGGTCGGCTGAAATTTCGATTACATAATCATATCCTGAAAAGAATTTAAACTCGGGCGAGGTTTTCAAAGTTTTTCCGGGCACCGTTTTCGAAATGTTGGGGCTTACAATTAAATAAGCCACTTTTGCGGGGCGGATATCAATTTTTTCCTGCGTAATAATTTTTTCGGCAAGCAGTTTTAACTCTTCCGACTCTTCATATTCCCTTTTTTTGGGTTCTTTTTGTGATTGTTCATTGAACTCAAACATTAATATGGTTCTCCGTTTATTCTAAAATTGTTCAAAAAAAATAATGTTCTTCCAATTATTCAAAAAAAAATAATTCGTTTCCAAAGATAAGAAGAAGATGAACTAAGTTTTTGTGTGAAAAATATTGAATTTTTTGGGAAATTTTAAGCCTTAAATCAAAAAGCATTTTTGTATTAATTGAAATCTTTTTTATTTTAAGTGGTGCGTTTTATTTAAAATAATAGATTTAAGGTTTAACCTGTGATTAAATTAGGACTCATTACTTGTCGGGAGTACCCGGATTTAACGGAAGATGATCAGCTGTTAATCCCTGCTTTAAAAGAGAAAAAAATTATAGCCAAACCCGTTGTGTGGAATGACGGCCCCCTTGAGCCGAACGAATTTGACCTTCTGATAGTTCGTTCACCGTGGGATTATTACCTCACTACTGCAGAGTTCATCTCCTGGATCAACAAAGCAACCTCTGCCGGCTATAAAATTTTGAAT
The DNA here is from genome assembly GCA_008933765.1 of Ignavibacteriaceae bacterium. GTDB lineage: Bacteria > Bacteroidota > Ignavibacteria > Ignavibacteriales > Ignavibacteriaceae > UTCHB3. Next base: position 174,050 of record WBUK01000004.1, read on the forward strand.
AAACCGGAGATTATTAAACGAAATCTTCACAAAAGCTATCTGAAAGAACTGCAGCGAAGGGGGGTTTTGACCGCTGATATTATGTTCATCCCAAAGAAAAGCGTTTTGAAGCTCGAGGATGTGTTTGAGAGAAAAAGGTTTAAGAAAGTGGTGATACGCCCCGCTATTTCTGCCGGTGGCTACGAAAACTACTTAGTGCCAAGGGAAGAAGCCGAAAGTTTCAACCCAATTGCTGAAAAAATTCTTGAAACCTCCGACCTTATGATTCAGGACTATATTGAAGAGATCGAAACCAGAGGCGAGTATTCGTTCATTTTTCTGAACGGCGAGTACAGCCACGCAGTAATCAGAAGTGTTGCCCCGGGCGAGTTCAGGGCGTTTGAAGAGTTCGGAGGAACGGTGGAAGCCTTCAAGCCTACGGCTGATATGATAGATATGGCATACGACATCAACGACGCCCTTGGGTTTGATACTCTTTACTCAAGAGTTGACGGCATTATGGCAAACGACGAGTTCAAACTGATCGAATTGCAAATGTTTGAACCGAAACTTTTCTTCGGCAAAAATGAAAAATCGGTTAAAAGATTTGTTGAAGCCGTTATTGAAAGAGTTGGCTGAGAACAAAAACAAAATCTGCCCGGTTGTCAAATAATTGATTAATACCAACAATTAGTTGTGCAAAAAATTTGACTTAAAAATGCCCTGAAACCGGCTTCAAAACAAAATTTTTGAAAAATTTTCGACGAAATACCATCCGTTCGTCGAAATTTTTCATTTTTTATTTGTTTGTTTAAAAAATTCTTTTAATATTACCATGTGTGATTTACGGAATTTGTCAGCAGGCTCCGTAAGTTATGCTCAAAAAAAATGACTATTACTCCGGTGCACCCTCTCTAAGTGCATTGGAACAGGGAGTTTGGTTCCCTCACCTAACCTAAACCTTGCCCGTTGACTCTTCGGAGTGACGGGCATTTTTATTTTTGCGCGTTTTGGTTACCGCAACACCTTTCCCCGTGCCGGTAACAGAATGGAAAACCCCGGCAGGTGCCGTAAAACCCCTCTGCAAAAAACACAAAACCCCCCGGCAAAAAATACGGTACTCTCAGCAAAAGCCGGTGAGAAGGCAGAATTTCACAATTTCGTATAATTGCCACTTCTTTTCGTTTGTCTTAATTTTACCTGTCTCTTGTATCTTAAGTAATGTAATTTTTATTTTTTCATGCTCAACTATCGTTATCATGTATCTGTCGTTTTCATGCACAGTTTTCACGGAGGCTAAGTGAAAATCCATAAATTTGCCGTAAACTCACTTATTATCGCGTTACTTGCACTCACAGCGGTGTTTGCACAAACGGGGGAAGATATTATTCAGCCCCTAAGAGTGGTCTCGGGGAAAACATCCGGGTTCCGGGTTTCCGACATTTTCTACGCAAAAGACTATAACATTAAGTTTGGCGAAAACCCAAACCTTGGCGTCAGCTATAACCCAAAAGACAGCATCCTGAAAATCACCGCTAAGGAAGATTTTGAGGGGGTTACACTTCTTCCCTTTGAGCACGGGAAAGATAAACGCGTGATACCTGTTGTCGCAGGGAAACAACGCTTTCATTCTTTCACATTCAAACCGAACAAGAAGTATAAACACCTTACCGTTATCGGGCAGTTTAACGGATGGAACCGGCAGTATGACCCTATGACCGACCCCGATGGAGACGGCATCTATGAAATCTCCGTTCCCATCGAACCCGGCAGGTATGAATATAAATTCTACGGCGACGGCGAAGAAATTGTTGACCCGCTGAATAAGGACTCCGTTCCCAACGGTTTTGGCGCATACAACTCCGTGATTATTATCAGCAAACCATTCAACAGCCGTTTGTTTTTGCACAAATTGGGCTTGGAGGAAACAAAATCTTTCAGATTTTTCCGGTTCATCCTCGAAAAAGACGGCGAACCGGTGCCCGTGCAAATGAATGAACTTACCGTGCTGTTGGATAACGAATCGATTGTTGACTCAAAAGTGGCATTGGAAAAAGGAATTATTAAGGTAACACTGCCAAGAATGGATATGAAAGGCACAAAACTCCTTAGGGTGGCCGTTACAAAAGAGGGGCAAAAAAGTAACTGGCAGTATATCGTGCTGAACAACGGAGCTCCCGCAGGCAGCAACGCAGACAACGCAAAAGGAAACGCTAAAGACAACAAAAAAGGGAGTGCAACGAACGGCAAAAACTTCTCCTGGCTGGATGGAGTCATCTACTCAATCGTTACCGACAGGTTTTCCGACGGCGACAAATTCAACAACAAACCGATAAAGGGAGATTCTGTTTTCTTCCCCGCTAACTATCAGGGCGGCGATTTTCAGGGAATTATAAACAAAATTAAAGAGGGCTACTTCACTAACCTTGGCGTTAATGTCCTCTGGATTTCTCCCGTGAACGATAACCCCAACAACGCTTGGCGCGAGTTTCCGCCGCCGCACAGATGGTACACCGGCTACCACGGGTATTGGCCCATCAGCGATAAAAAAGTTGAGGAACATTTCGGTACGATGGCGAAATTGAAAGAATTGGTGAGCACCGCACACAAAAAAGGGATTAAAGTGCTGCTTGATTTCGTAAGCCATCATGTGCACGAAGACCACCCATGGTTCAAGGAGCACCCCGACTGGTTCGGGACACTCGATCTGCCCGATGGCAGAAAAAACCTCCGCCTTTTCGATGAATACCGCCTGACTACATGGTTCGAGCCTTACATTCCTTCTTTCGATTTCACCAAATCGAAGGCTGCCATCGACGCTGTAAGCGATAATGCCATCTGGTGGTTGGAACAAACCGGCGCCGATGGTTACCGGCACGACGCCGTGAAGCATGTGCCCAACGAGTTCTGGAGAGAGCTTACCGCAAAAATTAAGCGACACTTCAACGGAAAAAGAGATATTGAGGTGTATCAAATCGGCGAAACCTTCGGCGACTACGCAATGATCTCATCCTATGTCAACAACGGGCAACTGAGCGCACAGTTCAATTTTAACCTCTTTGATGTGGCTATTGTTGCCTTTTTGGATAATAATGCCTCTTTGGAACTGATTGAAACCGAAATGGATAAAACTGCCGAAGTTTATGGCCCGCTGCACCTGATGGGGAACATCATGGACAGCCACGATAAAATCAGATATATGGCTTATGCCGATGGTGACTTAGCGATTAACGACGGTCGTGCCGCCGAAATGGGGTGGTCTGACCCTCCGAAGGTGGATGATCCCGCAAGTTACGATAAACTGAAACTTTACTACGCCTGGATGATGACTATCCCCGGGCTTCCTGTTGTTTATTACGGCTCTGAGTTCGGCATGACCGGCGCTGCCGACCCCGATAACAGGCGAATGATGTACTTCGGCGACAAACTGAACAAATATGAAAAGCAAACAAAGGTAGATGTTACCAAACTTATTCAACTGCGCAACAAATATTCCGCTTTGCGATATGGCGACCTCTACCCCGTTTTAGCTTCAAAGAACCTGCTGGCTTACATTCGTTCAGATGCAAACGGCAGAATTTTGGTCGTGCTTAACAAATCGGCGGAACCCGAAACGATTGAGCTGACCATTCCTAAGTTTTATGACATCGGCAGCGCTGAAAACCTGATTACAGGGGAAAAACTGCCCGTTTCGGCTGACAAAATTACCGTTAAACTGCCTTCATCCGGCTACGGAATATTTTTGCTGAGCAAGTAGTATGCACCAACACATGCGGACTGTCAATCCCGATCTATCGGGACGAGGGCAAAAGCGCATAATTTTTATCCCGATCTATCGGGATAGGAGCAAGTAGTATGCATCAACACATTCTGCCCGGAAAGAGTTATCCATTAGGAGCAACCGTTGCCGCCGACGGCTCGGGGGTTAACTTCTCCGTTTACTCCCGTAACGCCACGATGGTTGAACTGTTGCTTTTCAGCTCACCGGAGGCGCCAACTCCCTCCGATATTATCCGGATGAACATCCCCAACAACAGAAGCTACTACTACTGGCACTGCTTCGTTCCGGGGGTAAGGGCGGGGCAGGTGTATGCTTACCGCGTTCACGGTCCGTATAAACCGGAAGAAGGGCTGAAGTTCGACCCCGAAAAGGTGCTGATTGATCCATACTCACATCTTTTAACCGATAACCTTTATAACCGTGAGGCGGCTCGCAAACCCGGAAGCAACCTCGGCTCTTCCCTCAGAAGCGTTGTCGTCGATTTTTCAGATTACGACTGGGAGGGGGATACCCCGCTTAACCGCAACGGCAACCGAACCGTAATCTACGAGCTTCATGTTAAGGGCTTCACCGCCAACCCCAACTCCGGCGTTAAAGATGCGCACCGCGGCACCTACAGGGGGCTGATTGAAAAAATACCCTACCTGAAAGAGCTGGGCGTAACCGCCGTTGAGCTGCTGCCCGTGCAACACTTCGACCCGAACGATGTGCCGCCGCCTTTGGTGAACTACTGGGGATATAACCCCGTCGCTTTTTTCGCACCGCACAGAGCCTACAGCGCCGACAATTCACTCTTTGGGCCTATTAACGAGTTCCGCGACATGGTTAAAGCCTTCCACAAAGCCGGTATGGAGGTGATTCTTGATGTGGTGTTTAACCATACCGCCGAGGGGGATGAAACGGGACCTACGCTTTCGCTGCGGGGCTTCGAAAATAAAGATTACTACATCCTCAACGATAAAAATAAGTACCTTTACGCAAACTACACCGGCTGCGGTAACACCCTGAACGCAAACCACGCCGTGGTTAAAAGGATGATTATCGATTCACTCCGCTTCTGGGTGGCTGAAATGCATGTGGATGGTTTCCGGTTCGATCTCGCCTCCGTACTTTCACGCGGGGTTGACGGCAAGCCGCTTCAGGACCCGCCAATTCTCTGGCAGATCGAGTCGAACCCCGTTCTTGCCGGCACAAAATTGATCGCCGAAGCGTGGGATGCCGGCGGGCTGTATCAGGTCGGCTCTTTCGCCGGATATAAATGGGCTGAGTGGAACGGCAGGTTCCGTGACGACATCAGACGCTTTGTTAAAGGTGAACCCGGGTTGGTGGAAACCGTCGCGCTTAGGATGGCGGCAAGTCCCGATATTTACACAGACCCACTGAGAGACCCCGCAAGAGGAGTGAATTTCGTAACCTGCCACGATGGCTTCACGATGAACGACCTCGTTTCGTACGATAAAAAACACAACGAGGATAACCGCGAAAACAACCGCGACGGCGCAAATGACAACTACTCATGGAACCACGGTACCGAGGGCGCAAGCAACAACCCTGCCGTTGAAACCCTGCGCAAAAAGCAGATTAAAAACTTTATGATTCTGATGTTTGCGGCTCAGGGAACGCCTTTGTTTTCGATGGGCGACGAGGTGCGTAAAACACAGCTCGGGAACAATAACGCATACTGCCACGATAACGAAATGAATTGGTTCGACTGGGGGCTGCTCGAGAAAAACGAGGAAATTTTGCGCTTTACCAAAAAGATCATCCGTTTTACGAACGAAAACGAGATTTTTTCATGGTGTTCACCATGGATGAACGGCGGAAACTTTGGCGAATCTATCATGGATCTTCACGGGGTGGAACCGTTTAAGCCCGACCTTAGCCCCCACTCATTAAGCCTTTGCTTCACGCTAAAAGATTTTTGGTATAATGCCTATTACCACTTCATTTTCAACAGTTTTTGGGAGCCTTTGGTCTTCCGGCTGCCCCGCTATGCCAACGCCGAAGGGTGGAAAGTGGTGGCAGATACGGGGAACGATGCCCCGTACGATTTCTTCAACCCGGGTGATGAGCCGACACTTCCCGACGATAAATATACAGCCCGTGAAAGGAGCAGTGTTATACTCCTTTCACGAATGAAATAATTTTTTTTGGGGTTAGCCGTTTGCCGGAATAGTTTGCCTTGTTCCGAAGGGCTTGGTTTGCCAAAACGGCTCAGTTTATGCAGGAGTGGCTTAGTTTATGGCAAAACGGCTTGGTTTATGGCAAAACGGCTTGGTTTTCACCGGAATGGCTCAGAATGATATGTTTACGCCCAATTGTGCGTAGAGCATATCTGTTTTTGATTTACGCGGGTGGTAGATAACCTTTCCGTGTTGGGTATCAATTTCAACATCTTTTTCTGTCAGGTACTCGGCTTTTGTTCCGAAAAGGTACCTTACTTTCAGATCAACCATCACATTTGTGGTTTCGTTGCTGTAAACATTGAACATGATGCCGGGTCCGCCGCCGTAGCTGAACGCCCAGTCATCAAGGTTGGTATCGCTTGCCACATCCTGATTTTGATTCGAGCCGCTTCTGCTTTGTACCGAAGTGGTGGTATAGAGGTATTGGCCGCCGGCCATCAGATCGACATAAGCCTTCAGCAGGGTGGTTGGAGTTCCGATTCTGATCAGCCCGTTAAGAGCGACAAGGTTGTTCTGCCTTGTAACATCCACTGTAAGGTCGGGGATGGTGTAGCTCCAGGGAGCTCTTCTGGTTTCGCTGCCGTAGTTAATGAAGATCAGGTTAGCACCCCACTCAACGGGTGAGCCTTTTACGGTCGGCAGGATAAGTTCGGCGCCAATTCCGTAGCCAAGTTTATCGACATTATCTTTGAACTCGCCCTGCGGAAAACCAAGAGCGAAGTTGACTCCGAGGCTCTGTGAGAAAGCAACCGATGAAAACGAGATGAATAAAAGTGTGATAAATAATTTGGTTTTTGTCATATTCGTATCATAAATTTGAAAAAATGTATTGCGAATATAATGAAATGTTGCCATTTTGAAAGAATTGTCGGTGTTTCAGTGGGGTGAATTGTGATGTGTATCTTGTTTAGGGTAGGGGTTTTCTTTTTTCGTTTCTGTGAGTTTAGGTTTCCGTGAGTTTAGGTTGTGTTTGAATTGGGGAGTCCTGGTATTTTTTTATTTTAATACCGTTTCAGTTCAACATGATAAAGTAATGCGCAAGGATAGTTAAAGATGGTTAAGTTTTCAAAAACTGTATATTATGCCGGTTATGCCGGAGAAAATTTGAAAGATGAGAGATTCAAATATGTTTTTTTTGCGTTGTCGGAATGGCTTTCTTTCAATAAAACCCAACAAACGGAAGAGCTCAATGGGCAAAATAGTTGTTGAAGCCTTACTGCGGTTATTGATCATAATAGTGGTGGTGTTTTTCATCCGCACCGCCATGCCTGACGATAAATTCCGGCTGATTTTAACACTGTTCGCCGTAAGTGCGGGGGTTATATTTCCAAAAGCGCTTCCCGAGAACCGAAATGCTAAAAACCAAGGCTTCCGATGGGCAAAATAGTAGTTGAAGCCTTACTGCGATTATTGATAATAATAGTGGTGGTGTTTTTCATCCGCACCGCCATGCCTGATGATAAATTTTGGCTGATTTTAACACTGTTCGCCGTAAGTGCGGGGGTAATCCTTCCCATTTGGAACTCCTACAAAAAATTCATCGCCGAAAACAAAGAAGTATTGGAAAACTCCCTCTGTTCCCGCTGCCGCCACTTCGATCGCTCCGCCGTTCTCTGCACCAAATACGAAGAGCACCCCCGCAAAGACTACATCCCCTGCGGCGGCAAAGATTTCGAACCAAGGTAAATTATTATGTGAATTTCCTATTTTTAATAAAATGGGAAAATATCTAAAATTTTATTAAACTTAGTTTTAATTAATATTTTGATTTTCTATTTTGTCGGTATATAATTTTTTGAACCTCGCTCTAATCTCTGGAGTTATCGAAGGAGTCCCTATTCGCGAACGGGAAGCATGATAACTATCCAACAAATTGTGTATGTATGGTGGTTGAAGTCTTGCGACTCTTGTTATTTTTGACCGATTATTTTTATAAAATAAGGCTTCTCTTTTGAAAAAGATAGTCCCTCTACGAAAGTCGCATGCTAAACAAGGCTTTGAATTATAGTTTTCCCATGGAAGGATAAATTCAAAATATAGATGGGCTTGATTTTCTAGTTTTATTTCTTTTTCAATTATTAGGAGACACTCTATTTCTATTTGTTTTTCTTGTTCATTAGTATAAAAATGTCGAATATCGCATTCAGGTGTAATAACTATATGATAAGAACCGTTAAGTCTAAATATATCCCCAGTAAATAATTTATCATTTTTGGGGGGATTAGAATATAAAAGATTTTTAACTAACTGAGACAACCTTTCAACAGCCCTATCATCAAACTTTTTAATTTTTTCCTTTGTGAAATCCTTTTTGATTTGCTTTTTCATCGCCTTTAATAAGGGTCCATCATTCTTAATTTTTTCCGCCACTAACCTGTTTAACACCGAAATTACACCCACTGCAGGTTCTAAAAGGTCCAATTTATTAACATATGCAAAATAATCTATCCAGTTTGTATCATTTCCATCAAGAAAATTTAATTCTTTGTTCATTGTTCTAATCAAAGCATTTAAATAATTTCTCGGAACTTTAAGAGCTTTGTTTTTATTCGCTAATTTCTTTATTCCTTTAAATATTTTTTTAGATTCTTCAATTTGATTCTTAGGTTTTCGTTCGAACCTTATTCTATCTCCAAATTTTGCGGTGAATTCTTTTTTTATTTCATCTGAAATACCCTCTTGAGAATATATATAGATAAGAGAATATATATCCTTTCCCCGTAAAGTGTTTTCTACAGTTAATTCTCCCGGTTCGATAAGATTCCCTTCATTTTGTGAGAGTTCATTATCATCTTGTGCGAATTTACGATCGAATTGCCAGTCTAAAATAATTGCAACCGGCGAAGCCAAAGAATCCAATAAAACTTCAAAACGCTGAATCGAATCAACAGGTATTACGAAATACTCCGTTGATTTTTTCAATTCATTAAATAATTTGTGTTCTTCAGATTTCTGATCAAATACCTTATCGTCCACAAAGAGTATTACACCCTCCATTTATCCTCCGTTTAATATTTTGGTTTCTGGTTTTACATTAAAATTTCTTTTGGATACATCGATTACTTGTTGAAATTCAATCACGAAATTCGCCCCGTCGGTCAGTCTTTCAGATTCTTTTGTGGCAACATAAATTGTTGCATTGATCCTGTCTAAAATTTCTTTGACGATGTATAAACCTAAACCTCTCCCTTGTGCTTTCATTGAAAAAAATTCCGAAAAAATAAACAGTTCTATACCTTTTTTAACACCTGGGCCTGTATCAGCAATTGTTAGTTTCTTTTCCAATGAATCAATTTTGAATATGATTCTTTTATTTTTACTCCCTTTCAAATTCACCCAATAAATGGCATTGTCAACAATGTTGATTAAGAATTGTAAAACTAATCCTAAATTGGTCCTTAACATAATGTCATCATCAGCGGTAATTTCTATTTTAATTTTATTCTGAATTTCACTATCAAAATATTTCAATATTTTTTTAATTGATTGTAATAAACTAACCTCCTTAATTTCTCTTCTTTGAAACTTGAAAAGAGGTTGAATTATCTGAAGTTGTTCATACACAATTTTGATAATCTCCTGGACTTCTTTTAACATAGTTTCAGTCTCTGAGAAATCCATCCTATCACTCTTGATCTTAAGCAAACTGTTATTGATAATATTATTTAGTCTTGAGAGTAACATGAAAGTATCATGGGAAGATTTTTCAACTGCCATCCCAAGCCCTGCCAAATCTTCAACGGTTCGAAGTTTTAAGATAGTATTCTTTTGAAATTCTTCAATGCTTTTCTTAAGTTTATTAGCAGATTCAATAATTTTAAGATCGGTTCTTTCTTCTAAAGATTCTGTGAATTCTGTAATTGCGTCAGAAATTGACTGGTATGGTGCATTCGTATTTTGGGTAGATTTTAACTCCTTATGTATTTTATCAATTTTAATTTCTGCGTGAAATATTTGTACAATCGATAGAACCACTGCTGCAAATTCGTCAAATATCCCACCAGAATTCATCAAACCTTGCCTGCTTGATGTATCTTTTAAATCTTTATTATGCTCCTGAGAGATATATACAAAACCGACTATGTCACTATAACTAGGGTAATCACCGGCTTTTTGAACTGATCGCAACTTATCAAGTTCCAACCAATCATATCCTTTCTCGCCAAACGGATATACTCTTACTCCATCTCTTAAAACATAAATAAAATGCTTTTTAAAAGCCTGAAGTTGTTTTCTATTAAGCTTTGAATAATCTGGCTTTTTAAGATCATTTGCGAATAACGAAAATTTAAATTCACCAACAGATAACTTACTCTTATTGGACAGATACCCTTTCTTTTTCTTATTTAGTGCTTGAAGATCATAATTCTCTTTAGCTAAAATTTTATTGTCAAAAATTCTAATTATCTTGGAAAAGGCTCTCATCGGGTTTTTGGAGTTGTAGATAAACTGAAGCTTCCCTTCATTATCAATCGTCCCGTACATCTCATAATCTGAATCCATTAAAATTTCTTTTAATGAATATTGGGATTCTTTAGTGATTAACTCACCCTCCCAAATCATCTTAACATTAAAATCAGAGATAATTTCCTGTTTCAATTCTTCAGCTTTTGGGTCTTCAGCAGGAATCAATTTCTCGATTGATTCAAAAACACTCCTAAAATCATCTTTAGCCCACTTTTCTCTCAAATCAGTAATTCTTATAACCGTCCCACTCGATTTGATTAGTTCCCCATTTTGAAACTCCGTAATAGTTGGTTCTATTTCACTAAGGAGTTTATGCTTTTTTGAACCTTCATCAGTGAAAAGCGTCGGTTCATCATCATCTAAGCCTTCGAAACTTACTTCCAAACAAAATTCTGATCCTTCATCTTTTCTGGTATAAACACTTACCTTTCTTCCAATTTTGTGAATCGCGAATCGTCCAATTCCTTTCTCACCTTGAATTGTTCGGCCAAGCTTCGTTACATTGTCCCTATTTATTTTTTTATCAAGTTTGTTAGGTGTTGCTGGTCGAAGCCACACTTCTTTCAGATCATTCAAACCCATCCCCAAACCATTGTCGATTATTTCAATTGCTTCCTCTCCACTATTTTTCGTTGAATTGGATTGGGAACCAGAGTCGTATTTAATAGTAACTTCAGTAGCATCAGCATCGTATGAATTTTTTATTAACTCTGTAAGAGCAATTTTCCTATCGGTAATCAATTGATCACCCAATATGCTCAACAGTCTTGCGTACGGCTCAAATTTATATTTAATTTTTTTATTTTTTGGCACTATCGTTTCTTAAAAATGAGTATATGTTCTTTAGGATACACTTTAACACTATTCAATTCGCTTGGAGAAGTAAATCTCCCAGATATCGGGTGACGAGTTGTTGGAATCTGCTTCAATGAAATATTTCTCGTAATTCTTTTTTCTAAATAAAAACTTTCTTCTCTCATCAAACTGATCAAAATATCCGAGGTGGGTATCGTAACTTCCCTAAGCTTACTATCTCCAACAACCATACAACAGGTTGCTCCTGGTTTTAAAATTCGATGTATTTCCTGAATTACCTGTTGCATTGAAATAAAATAATTCTCAATTTCTTTCGCAATTTTCTTATTTTTCACTGCTAATTGTGAAACAGTATCTGAGGCTAACAGACAATTTATTTCAGCTTCAATTTTTTCAGAGTAAAATGTTCCAATAAATTTTTTTCTAAATTCTCTAAGATCACTAAAAAAGTTAAACACATAACCAGATAATTGATGAATATCCGCATATTCGTAAGATGTCGCATAAGGAGGGGAGGTAATTACAAGATCAACAGAATCATTTTCAAGTCCAGTATCCCGCGCATCTCTGAGATGAATTTCACTTTGAATATCCAATCGGTTCTTTTTACTTAGATAGCTATGAAATTCCATGTTCTTTTTCCACATTTTTTTAATCTGATATTCAAAGAGATTGAAAGGGTCCTTAATCTGTTTCTTTGGATCAATTTGTGGTTTAGTGCTATCTTGAAGCCAACGGCTGGAAGTTTTGAGAATGTTCGATAATCCAACTTTTAGAAAAGTCTCAAGTTCTTTATTATCTACTTCTTCGATACATTTTTTCAAATAGCCGATTTTGTTTTTCTGCTCTGGGCAAAACCAATAGTTAAGCCTCGGGTGATCGGATATATAGTATTTTTCTTCCTCGTTGTAGTTGCTAAACCACTCTTGAATTATTTCTAATAAATTTTGATGCGAACCTGGAGCAATAGTAGTTATTTTCGATTTTGTTATCATTTCAGCAACTGGATTAACATCAAACCCAATAGACCTGTAGCCATGACTTTTTGCCTCAACCAATGTTGTCCCACAACCGGCAAATGGATCAACAATAAGACAATCCTCTGTAGCGTAGGTCTCTATCAATTTGGAAACAATCTGTGGAATAAATTTTGCAGGATACCTGTGGTAACCGTGGGTGTAGCTATCGATAGACCTGTGCCCGGCAAAAGACCACTCATCTGAACATTCGTTAACTTTACTGTTCTCAACTGCTACACTCAACACAGAACTCCTCGATTATTTTATGAAAGAAAATTTTCTTTTTTTTGATTTAGAATTCAAAATATTTAACCACTAAGTTAGAAATAATTTAATTACAAAAAAAGCAATGTTGAAATTACTTATATTGCCAATTCAAATTAACTACAAATATTTTACCACATTTTCTTATAAAAGCACCCAATCCCCCCCCCACTATCACCCCTCGATAAGTTTGATTTTAATTTTTTTGGTTACGGTATAGAGTTCGTTTTCTTCGGTGAGGATGCCGGGGGAGATCTCCTCAATATCCACATAGTTTTTTTTGGGCAGGGCGACGAACTCGCAGAAGTCAAAAAGGCGACTGCGGTCTTTCAGGACGGGTGCAAAGTCAGTCAGGTTATTTTTGTTTATGTGGAACTCGGCAGTAGCAATAGTGCTGTCGAAGACGATTTCGAAAAAGGAGTCGCTCGCCGGTTTGCTTTGAAAATCGTCAACACTGAAGGTTCCGGGCTTAAGTGAGATATCGCTGCTATAATCCGGCACATAATATGTTACCCGCATGCGCTCGAAGGTGCTTCTTAAATCGGGATTTGTTTTTCGAAGTGTCGCCTCAGAGCCTTTTCTGCTTCCGGTATCAGCCGGGTCTCCCTGCCTGAAGTCGGTTCTTGGGGCATTTTCGGAGGGGTCTCCCCCCTCTGAGGGGTATCTTTTATCGGGGGAGAGTTGCCCGCCGAGGCTGGCGGCACTTCCGGATTCAGAGGGGTTTTTTCCGGCGGAGGCGCCAGTTCCCTTTAGGTCAAACTCGCCAAAATTCCCCGTTTTCAGTACCTTTTCCAACAATCGACGGGTTGTTTTAATCCCGTGGAAGTTGTAAAGGGAAACCAAAAGTGTAATTAGCAGAAGGCACAGCGCTGTGAAAATTAAGATTTCGTTGGAAATGCCGCCTACGATCTCTTGCCCGCGATTGCTCGTACGGGATTGAGTGTCGGTGCCGACTGAATCATGCCCAAAGGAAGCAGTAAGTATTTCGCTTTGGGTGCCGCTTCTGCTTTGTGTGCTACCTGCCGTGCTACGGGGATTAAAGTTCGCACCAGCAGAGGTTTCGCTTTGGGTGCCTGTGGAAACGGTGCCGCCTCTATTGCCTAAACTTCCGGCTTTTAACTCATCGGACAGAGTGCCGCCTCTATTGCCTAAACTTCCGGCTTTTAACTCATCGGACAGAGTGCCGCCTCTATTGCCAAAATCACCCGCTTTTGTACCACCGGACAGAGTGCCCGATACTTCCAAAACGGCAAGTGCACCCAGGAAAGCAAAAACTATTGCAATCCTAAAGAGCAACGCCCGGTAACTTAAACACTTTCTGTTTTGAGGGTTGGGCTGTGTTTTACTTTTTGCCGCACCACCGGACAAAGTCGCAACGCTTAAACACTTTCTGTTTTTGGGGTTAGGCTGTGTCTTAGTTTTTGCCGCACCACCGGACAAAGTCGCAACTTCTATATGCTTTTTGTTTTGGGGGTTTCCGCCGTCACCCGCCAATTCATAGTCTGTACAAAAAGGAATTTCATCCATATTATCCCGCTTGCCTAAGTTTTTATTGGGGTTACCCGCCACTTCACAGCCTGCACGAAAAGGAATTTCATCCATACTATCCCGCTTTTCCGGGTTTTGATCGGGATCGCCCGCCAATTCATAGCCTGTACAAAAAGGAATTTCATCCATACTATCCCGCTTGCCTAAGTTTTTATTGGGGTTACCCGCCAATTCACAGCCTGCACGAAAAGGAATTTCATCCATACTATCCCGCTTTTCCGGGTTTTGATCGGGATCGCCCACCACTTCACAGCCTGTACGAAAAGGAATTTTATCCATACTATCCCGCTTTTCCGAGTTTTGATTGATTTCTCCGCCCTGACCACACCGAAATTTATGCGCCGTTTGCTAAAACCTTAATGAAACCTTGCCGAAAACTTGCTAAAACCTTGACAATGATGCGCTGATTACCCGGTCAGGAGGTAGTGAATGTTTGCAACTGCAAATTAATTATAATCCAGCTAATGGCAAAAGAAAATGCACTAAATTGAGAAATTTTTTTGGTTTTCTGCAGGCTGTAAGGCAGTTATCAGATACGGGGTTATAAGTAATCGTCAGATTTGACGCGCTGGTAACAAAAACACTCAACAAATAAATTGCTAAAGTGTTAAATCCAAAAAAACTCCCAGGCAAACCGTAATCGTTCAGATAAAACCCCACAAACCTTAACCTTTAAAACCCATTACATAAAACTTAAATCACGCAAAAAAACAATAATAATCAATTAACCGGTTCATTCTCAAAAGTTTGTCCGTATTCTTTTGCACTTATTACAGTATTATACAGCCCGACTGAGGTTTCATTGTGGCGGTTTACTCCTGTGTAAGCAAGGCTGGGGTCTTCATACCTTTTGAATTTATAGACGGCGTCGTTCATAAGCCCTTCATTGAAAAGCCCAAGACTCACTAAAAGCTCGAAATCGGGAATTGATAACCCGGTTACCCGCTTGAAAAGGTCAGGTTCAAGTTCCCTAATTATATCCTGCAGGCTAAACTCCCGGAAATCAGTCAGATATAAGAAAACCGGTATTCTGGTAGCAAACTTGATCAGTTTTTCCTGAATCATTTTCCTTTTCGATTTATACTCTTTTTCCTCAGCAGTTAACTCTCTTTTTTCTTTATCTGAAAGTTCACGGTCGTTCGCGCTGTTTTTCAGTTTTTTGATAGTTTCCGATTTATTAATAATAGTTTCAATATCCTGATTCAACGATCTGAACCCCTCAATACTCATCAGCGCAGCCATAGCTTTCTCATTTGCCAGCAGGCGCCTGAGCGTGTTATTGTCAACATTTACGAGCAGAGCGCTCTCCCATCTTCTTGCAAGAAGTGTCGCTGTGGTACCACTCATCGCCATATCCAAAACCCCTGCAGCGTCTATCTGTTTCATTGAACTGCCATCGTAGGCAAGAATAGGCAAAAATGAGATAAACTCAGCCACTTTTTCTTCAGGATTTTTATTATTCACATCAAGCCGGCAACTGTAGTCAGCAATTTGCCTTAAAGCCCGGTCGGGTGCAAAATCGAAAACATAACACTCTCTTTTCAGAATCTCTTCTTGGTTCGGGTTTTCGCCGTCAGGGTTCTTGATCACCCACGGTGTCTGCACCCGGAATGCCGCCTGAAAATAGGTTTCGGGGCTTGAGGAATTTCTTAGCATAAAAATGCCCGACCATGGCTTAACCGAAACGCCGGTGGTAAGTTTTCCGCATGAAAGCGTTATAGTTCTGGTTTTAACGGGGTTATCCATCTCTTTAGAAACGGGCGGAAGTGCCTCTGCGCCAATACCAGCCCCTGAACCTGCAGCAACCACAATCCCGAACTGCCGGTAGAAATCATTTTGCTCCTGCCTGAAAAGATTAGCCATTGCGTGGCACGCAGAAACACTCGGAAGAAACCAAAAAGTATGAGAAAGAATCTGAAGAAATCGCCTGTCGGAGTAGGGAAACGGCGGCTTTTTATCACCAAGTTTCAGATTATCAACCGTAGCCGGTGAGTGTGCGCCTCTTATCAAATCGAGCCATTTTTGAACTTCATTTTCATGAATAAATTTCGCAGCACTGAATTCGCCTTCAGCCTTAAAGAACTCGTTAAGGTCAAACTCGTTAAACTCACCCTTCAGCGCAATATCTTTAATTGCCGGCGGCAGTTGATAAGTCAGCATCACCATTCTTGGTAATGATTCGTAGGGGTTAGGTTCGTTTGGGTTGCTCCACTCAGCTTTTGCGCGTTGTTCATCCGAGTAAGTCCAGTTAAAAATTTGTTCTTCGATAAACTCACCCGAAGCAATCGCTCTGAAAGGTGTTCCGGAAAGATAAAGATAGTGGTTTGTGGTTATCGGCATAAATTCTTCGTCAAAATAATCAATACCGACACCCTCACCGAACTGAATCTCTTTTTTATCTTCCTCCTCAAAAAGGTCTTTTGCGTTCTCCCTCCATGCGCCGTAGTGATACTCATCCAAAATCACGCAGTCCCAGTTTGTTGTGTGCACCCACTCGTTTTTTGGCTTTATTCCCCCCGCTTCATTTTTTCCGAGAAAATCCTGAAACGAACCAAAACAGACCAAAGGTTTGGAATTGTCGCTAATTTCAAAAGTTAAACCTTTTTCGGAATAGAATTGCCATCCCGCAAAATCGATATGGGAAAGAAGGTCTTCTTCCCACGCTGTTTTAACCGCCGGTTTGAAGGTAAGCACGAGGATTTTCTTCCACCCCATTCTTTTTGCCAAGTGATATGCTGCAAATGTTTTACCGAATCTCATTTTTGCATTCCAAAGGAAGTGAGGCGTTCTTTCTTTGTTTTCCGGCTCGGATTTAAAACTTTCAAAATAGGCGATGGTTTTTTCAATCGCAGCTTCCTGCTCGGGGCGCAATTTGAATGTTTGTGTTCGATTTGCCTCGTTAGTCACCCCCTTTTGAACGGCAAGTATAGCCGATTTAACCTCTTTAACAGTACATCTGAACCATTCACCGGCGGGATTACTAATCCCCATTTTTCTCAAATATTTGTGAACATCTTTATCCATGAAAGATGAGCCGTCGTCTCTCATCGCTTTTTCTTCAAGAACGATTCTGTAGGGGAGTTCACCCGGACGGCGGGTTGGGTATTGCCCGGCAACACGGGTTTTTGCGTCCCTTGTTGTATATCCGACTTTTAACAGCCCGTTGTACTTTGGGTTCGTATCTTCATAAGCGTAAATTGTCGGGTTAACTTCAGGCCTTAATGGGAAAAATTTCTCAGACAACGATTTTCTCCTCTCTAATCGCGGAGTTATGAATGTTGCCGGTTTTCAATAAAATTTTATTCTTTATTTCCATTATTCAATTCCATCGGGCGGATCATTGAGTCAATAAATGCAATTTCCTCTTCAGTTAAACCGTATTTTGCATAAAGCTTTTCGTCGGTCCAGCTCTCATTAAAATCCTGCATTGGCACGAACTGATAGACTTTTGATGACGCATGCTGTGTACTTTTACGCAATAAAACCAAAAATCTGAATAATTTTGTTTTTATATAACTTATTGCGTTTTCAGCAAGAATTTTAGTTTTAAATGGCCCTATCATAACATAAGTTTCGGAGCATATAGTAGAAGGTGCACCATAAAATGGTTTATTAATAATCTGATGTGGATAGGATTCGCCAGCACCGTAAGCCATTGTAATAAAAACTTTATGAGCATCAATCCAATCTTTATTAACCTGGATTATCTCCCTACTACAATATGAAATTGATTTGTTCCCATAAATTAACAAATCTCTTTCGGTATCTCTTTGCTTATTTCCTTTATAAAATGTCCTAAGTCCAAATGGTTTTTGATTACTTACAAGCTCGGCAAAAGATTTCTCTTTTAAAAAAACAACTTTCCGATAAATTGAAACAGCTTCATTGAACCTAATAAAAATGTCAGAATCTTTTTCAAGAAGATATCTTTTATCTGTCGATTGCAAGTCACCTTGCTTTGTAGTTATTTCACACATACCAGAATAATCTCTATCCCATAAAAAATAGCAAACCCCACCCTTTATTTCTACGCCAGGAAAGCATTCAGTGGAAATTGGATAATCAACTAATTTACTTATCCGTCTATCATTCAACATCGTAATTCGGAAGTTATCTAATCCTCTTCCCCCTGAAAACCATCTTGAAGGAATAACCATGGTAATAAATCTTGGTTCTAAGGATTTCGCTTGTAAGACAAATTTATCATAAAGTGGGATTGCACCCCCTCGAATTCTAACCTCTGTTTGAGAATCACCTCCATCACTCAACTGATAAGGGGGGTTACCAACAATAACATCAAACTTCATGTTAAATAATTCTTCCGGATTTTCTGTGTGAATAAATTGATAAGCGTGTGTTTCAAGTTCTTCGCCCCTGTCATATACGGATTGGCTCGCACCGCAGAAAGAGCACCGTCCGTTCACCCAGGTATGTTCAATCCTGTTGTATAAAATATTTCCTTCTTCGGAGGTAAACCCCGTGCTGACGGAATACTTTCCGTTAGCCAGTCTTGAACAATAAAGAGTCCTCCTGGATATAAGGGATGTAATATCTGTGATAGCAATTCCAAATATCTGATTGGTATAAATATGGTTGATTCTTTCCTGAAGATCGGGGAATTTACTTTTAAGCCCTCTGTTAAGCCGTTTCGCAATTTCACGGAGAAAAACCCCCGATTTGCAAACGGGGTCCAAAAATTTTACATCGGGGTTGCTCCATAATTCAGGGGGCAACATATCCAACAAACTGTTTGCTAACTCCGGCGGTGTGAAAACCTCGTCACTGCTCAGGCTTGCCAAACAAGAAAGAACATCGGGATTGTAAACCGACTCATTCATTTTCCGTAAGCCTCAAAAAATGAGTAATTGGGTACTCAGCCACGGGAGTGGGTATGAACGCCTTTTCGCCAAGGTCAGAAAACAAGTTTTCTCCTTCAAGAGGTTGACTTTCAAGAAGGTTAGCCATTGTGTAGTCGCGTCTTTTTATCATATTATCGTTTACGAAGCTCCACTCACTGAAAACTATAGGTTCTGCCTTTTTATCGGGCGTTTTAAGAGTTAGGGCGTCACCCCAAAGAATATTACGATTTAAGATAAAACGGACTGAATTAAAACACTCGTGCCGGCACTTTTCTTTATAAAGCCTTGAATATCGATCGGTGAAAATTGCAAATAACCGCTCGCGACACTCAATTACATTGTCAGGAAGGATATCGATACCATAAATTGAGGAAACAGCGAGCACACCATAGCGCTCCCATTCGAATTGACTGCTTTTGTAACGGGAATCGACAACCGTTAGTTTACGGCGAAGTATTTCGACGAGGAAATTCCCCGTTCCGCAAGCCGGCTCTAAAAACCGTGAATCGATCCGCTCGGTTTCCTGTTTTACGAGATCGAGCATGGCGTTAACCTCGCGTTCGGAGGTGAAAACCTCGCCGTGATCGGCGACCCGCTGCTTCGATTTAACCTGCATAGCGGTCACAACTGATGATGATTGTTATGTGTGGCACTATAAACCCTGTTTTTGTTTCGCAAATTAGCAATAAATTTTTTATCCGCAAAGCGAAGAGGCTGCAAGCAGCGGTTACTGATCAACCATAAGTTGCCATTCTACAACAGGGCGATTACCAAACTACAAACACGGTTGGCAAACTGCATAATCAGCACAGTTGTTACTCAGGTATAATTAAACCGGTGAAACATTAGTACAGTATGGCTGGTGACCGTGCAGACTTGAATCAGTTCAGCAATAAACACCCTTCAGAAAACGATCTCAAAATCAGAAGGGAAGATCATACCCTCCCGAGGCACCATATTCATTATTAATCTCTTCGCTTTCAACAATTTTATTGATGATATTTCCCGCAGCTTCCTGCAAAAGATAACATTCATATACTCCTAACTTTTTGGATTCTGTTGTCAGAAAGTCGTAAACCTCCCACAAAGTTTTGCATTTTCCAAGTTGAAACATGTATTCTTTCAAATCGTAAACAGATACTGCCGGGGAAAGGATACTCTTAACCTTAGGGGATAATTTAGCACCATAGACTATTGAATTAGCTTTAACCAGCTTTTTATTAAACTCGGGTGCAATTCGGTTAAATTCCTCTTCAAAATCTTTTAACGAAGATTTAAAGTTCTCAAACCCACCACGATTGTGGTAGAAAAGGGTAGTGTCTCCTTTTTCCATAGTTACCGCTCCGTTGGAACAAATATACCTCAATACATGGACTGACCGGGAAAGTGCTCCAAACCCTGTCTGAGAATTGGTGAAGTGCAGGCTGTAACCCACCAAATCGCCGACTTTAACCTCTGTTTCTAACTTTACATTGGTTCGAAATCTTGTGATGTAAGGATCATAATCGACTGTAGTGATGCCGAAATGTTTTATTGCTTCATAGAACTTCAAATCTTCAACGGTTTCATAATTGTGGGCTAAGATGCTATAGACATAGTCATTCTCAATCCGTAAGTTTACTCTGCTATTGTTATAGTTCTGTCCTCTTCTGTCAATTTCAGTGAGCAGATCATTAATTATCTTTTCTTTTGCCTCCGTTGAAAGATAATTAACCATTTCAGTGCCGGTGTAAAACCAGCGAAAAATTTTCCTGACAAAAATGGTAGGAATAAGAAACAAGTCGCTTTTTTGACCCTCAACCTGAAGGAACAGTTTGTTATCTTTTATCAGCGCTTTTAAATGATATGGCGCTACCTCAAGGTTCTGTACCTTTATTTTAGAACGGAAATCAAAAAACTGCTCCGGGCTTAAATTTACTTTTGAGTTTTGTTTGTTGTAATAGTACATTTTATTACTCCGTCTTTTTATTTGTTGTTTATCGTTTATTAATTTCTAAATGTGCCCCCTTATCCCTTAAGAGAGCCGGGTTTTTGTTTTTTCCGGTTTCGTAAAAAAAATCCAACACTTATTTATGCCGCTATTTCCTCTTTTACCCTTGAAATACATTTTTCAAGGCTATGCCACACTTCATAATTCCAGAATCTCAGAACTTTCCAGCCTTCTCTTTGCATTGTATAATCTCTCACATTATCATAACTGCTCCGCGTTCCCGGAACGGCACCTTCATGCCCGCTGCCGTCAACTTCAATGCAGATTTTTTTATCGTCAACAAAAAGCGCGATATCCATTCTGTACGCAAAAAAATTATACTGGCATTCCGGTTCAAATCCTTCTTCACGGAGTCTTGTTGCCATAATTTTTTCTTCGGGTGTCACGGGTTCGTGATTGTTTGAAGGGTTAAGGTTTTTTTCCGCATATTTTGCCAAACGACTTAATAATTTGCATTTTGATTTTTTACAAAACTGTTTGTTTCCAACGACGATTAAATTAGATTTTGCCCGGGTCAATCCCACATTTATAAGATTGTCGTTCCCTGAATAAAAGAACTCGTTATTATTTTTTAATTTACCCTCAATCTCGATTGAGTAACTGACTCCAAGAGAGAAAATCATTACATCTTTTTCATCTCCCTGAAACCGGTGAATTGTATCAATCACAATTTCTTTATTTCCTTTATTCTTAGAAAGCAGCGGGGTACATGCCTCCAGTATCTTTTGGACTTGTAATCGAAACGGTGAAGTAATTCCTATACTTGTTATTTCTTCAGAATCAATTAATACACTCAAAATTTCTTTGCATTTTTCAATTTCTTTCGAAAGAATAAATTTATTATAAAGCGGTATATATTCATCTTTCACATCAATCCACTCAAAAGTTGGTTTTTCCCCCCAATTATTTAATTCCAGATAATTAGTACGAATTTTTAATTTATTTCCGTAAAACTCATTGTTTGAAAATGAAATAATCTCTTTTTTTGATCGAAAATGTTCATCGAGCATTATTTCAGAAGAACCGTCAATATTTTTTGAACGGTGCGCTATTAGTGACAAGATTGAACTTACCCCAAACTCCCACTCATTGAACTTCATCAAATTAAAATACTGTTTGAATAGTGTTTTACGCCTTTGGGATGAAAGATTTGTAATATGATTAAGCTGTTTTTCATCACCAACTACAATTAAACTTTTCGCCCTCAACATTAAACAGAGAGTGGAAGGTATATCGCATTGGCTCGCTTCATCTATTATAACATAGTCAAATATTCCCGGCGAAAGTGGGAGTTGCCCCGAAACAGACAGGTTTGAAACCGTCCATATTAAAAGAAATTTTCTTATTGGTAAAAATTTTTCCTTAAATTCAACTCGTTCCTGCTTACTGTTGAATTGATTATCTATCCAGAAACTAAGTAATCGCTGATATTCATTCAGTAATTTTTTTTCGTTTTCATCGCGGAAAGAATAGTTTTTCCTGATCGTTAATATTAATATCGCTTTATTAATATTTAATAATTCTTCCCTTTTTCGAAAAATGAGGTCTGTAAGTTCTTCAACGCGCTTCAATTTTTCCGCCCTTAAAATCGCTTTGTGATACCTGACCATTTTCTTTATTCTCGGAGAAATTAGGGCAGCTTTCGGAATTGAGTTTAATTTTTGAAGGTTGTAATAAATTTTTTCGTAATTAACGCTTCTTCCTTTAATATATTTTCTATATTCTTCAGAAATACTTAATCGGGTGTTATTTATTTCTTCCTGTTCAATTAACAGTTGATCAATCTCTCGTTCAATTTGTTTTGATTTAGCGGAAAGATCACGCAATTTCTGATCTTCCGCCGGCATAAAATTGTTATAATCCTGAATTTCCTGAATATTCGCTTTTAAAATAGATACTAAGTCCTTTTGACCTTCTGATCTTCCCAGTTTTAGCATAAAAGGCAGTTGGTCAAGGTATTTGTCAATTCGTGACATTACCGTTTCTATCGCCTTATGGTTATGGCTGCTGAAAAGAATCGATTTGTTTTTCAAAAAAGCATTAAATATTATGTTTATTACAACATCTGACTTGCCGGTGCCGGGAGGTCCCTGAATATTGGTTATGCCTGAGGATAAAGCCATTTTAACCGCTTCTTTTTGTGAAGCATTAAGAGGTGTAAACATAGAAACATCTTCGTTCCCGGATATTTTACGGTTTGGCTCAAACAGATATTTTAGTGCACTTTCTGAAAAAAAATCATCCAAAGACTTTGAATTTAATTTGGCAATTTCTTTTAACTCGAACTCGAGTCCTTTTGTGAAATTAGATTTTTCACAGATAAAAAACGACGCTGCATTGGTATAAATATTTTTTTCCTTCTGTTCTTCCGGGTCCGTACTGATAAATTGTTCCAAAGTTTTCATCAATTCTTCAACAATATTTCTCTTTTTCCCGTTGATTGGCTCAGTTAAATTAAGAGCTTCAACCTGCCTCCGAAAACCGTTCAGGTCAATTCCCATTTCTTCAAAAAAAGTCGAATTAAACCTGAACTCTTCATAATCCACTAAAACAAGTTCTTTCATTTCAGTGAGTATAAAAACAAAAGCAGGAATTATTTTTTTGTATTCTTTCTGATGAAAGATTGGGAAACCAATTACAAAATCTGTTACTTTTGCTTTTTCATCATTTATACCGAGTCTTTCTTTTATCCGTTGTATAGAATCAGCAGGAAAGTTCTCATTTTTTTGAAATAACTCAAACTCTTCTTCCTCCAAATTGAGGTAAGTTCTTTTCTTTTTCTTTTCATCTTTGGCAACTTCTGTGGCAATTTTAAATTCTCTGTCTTCAATAACATACTGATGATAGTAGTCAATCAGCTTTCTAAAATCTTCTTTTTTCATTTTTACTTGTCTGTTAGTTCATTTTCAAGGTCGATAACTTCGAGCAAAGTTTTATGCATGGCTTTATTGTTCTCAATGAGTTCATTCAGGCTGTTAATGATTGCTTCATTAAGTTCCGCGACTTTCTCATGCTCTTTCGACCTTGTTTCGCTGATTTGTGAGCTTGTTTTTAAAAGTGAATCAATTTCCTCCGATCGTGTTTCACTGATCTGCTTGTTTGCTGTGAGAAGTGTGTTCATTTCCTTTGATCTGGTTTCGCTGGTTTGCATAATGGCTTTATAAAGTGAATCAATTTCCCCCGATCGTGTTTCACTGATCTGCTTGTTTGCTGTGAGAAGTGTGTTCATCTCTCTTGACCTTGTTTCACTGATCTGCATGTTTGCTGTGAGAAGTGTGTTCATCTCCCTTGACCTTGTTTCACTGATCTGCATGTTTGCTGTGAGAAGTGAATCCATCTCTTTCGATCTGGTTTCGCTGATTTGCATGTTTGCATTAAGAAGTGTGTTCATCTCCCTTGACCTTGTTTCACTGATCTGCATAATGGCTTTATGAAGTGTGAATATTTCCTCTGACCTTGTTTTGGCACTTGCGTTATTATTTTCAATCAACTTCTCGAACAACTTTTGAATTTTTTCATCGTTTTGCAGAAGTTCCTTTGTGTTTTTGAAATAAAAAACCAAAAATAGCGGTAATGAAACCAAAAGGATCACTATGATTAGCAGGAATATTTGTGTTGTATCCATCTTTTGTATCTCCGATTTGTAATTATTAAATTAGTTTAATATTAAATTTTTACATTAACAGTTTTTAACACATCTTATTTTTTTCAATTGCTGCGGAAAAGTTAAACCTTCATAGAAATAAACCGGTTTTAGGTATTCCTTATTTTTGTTGGAATACATACGCGGGGAACGGCAAATAAACAAAAACCGTGAATCGATCCGCTCGGTTTCCTGTTTTACGAGATCGAGCATGGCGTTAACCTCGCGTTCGGAGGTGAAAACCTCGCCGTGATCGGCGACCCGCTGCTTCGATTTAACCTGCATAGCGGTCACAACTGATGATGATTGTTATGTGTGGCACTATAAACCCTGTTTTTGTTTCGCAAATTAGTAATAATTTTTTTATCCGCAAAGCGATGAGGCTACCGGCGGCGGAAATGTTGCCCCATCCGTCAACGGAGATGAAAATTAAACTGCCGGGCAGCAGCTACCTGCCTGAGCGATCCGCTTCTCACCACCACCCTTGTCCCGTTATCCTTTCAGAAGAAACTCATTTTCAGTAAAATATTCCACTTCATCAAAAATACCCTCGTCCTGTTATCCTTTCAGAGTAAGACCCTTTTGAACAAAAACGGGGGAACCTCTGTTTATTTAGTATCAGGATAATGAAGAGCAAGAGTTCTTTCCGCAAGGGATGGGTGTTTGCTGCTCAGCCAAAAGTTGCTATTCCACCAAAAGCGCAGTTACTTAACAACAATAAAGGTGACATTTCAATAACCGGGATGGTTATTGCTCCGACGGGGGCGGTTTGAAAATAGTTCTGCACACCCAAAAGTTGATAATTTCCCGCAAATGTTTACGGGTTAAAAAAATATCATTATTTTTATAGCCTTGTATTATTATTTTAATCAATTATTAAAACAAAATGAGTCTGCCGATGAAAATTTCCGTTTTTTTGGTTATAGTGGTTGCTTTTTCAACCGCCGTAATGATTTCAACCAAGCCGGCACTTCCGCAAGCGATGAAGCTGCAGAATGCTTTTCCTAATATCAGCATACCAAATGCGGTTGATTTTCAGTCGCCTTACGATAAAACAGACCGCATTTTCGTGGTTGCTCAAACGGGCAAGATTTTCGTTTTTCCGAATACTCCCACAGCCTCGAACCCGAAGGTTTTTCTTGATCTCACGGACCGCGTCCTCTACGGCGGCGAGCAGGGGTTGCTCGGGCTTGCTTTCCACCCCGACTATGCAAACAACGGGTATTTTTATGTAAACTACACCACTTCCAACCCCAGAAGAACTCACATTTCAAGGTTTCAGGTTTCACCAACTAACCCCGATTCTGCGATGAAATCAACGGAATTGGTGTTGCTGACCTACAACCAGCCCTACACGAACCATAACGGCGGGCAGGTGGCTTTCGGACCCGACGGATACCTCTATATCGGCGCAGGCGACGGCGGTTCGGGCGGAGACCCACAAGGCAACGGGCAAAATAAGGCGGTGTTTCTTGCTAAAATTCTGAGAATTGATGTTAACAACACTTCCTCCGGAAAAAACTACGCCATCCCCCCGGATAACCCGTTTGCCGGGAACACACAAGGGTGGAAGGAAGAAATTTACGCTTACGGCATGAGGAACCCCTGGCGCTTCAGCTTTGACCCCAAAACTAACCTGCTCTGGGTGGCTGATGTGGGGCAGAACGAGTGGGAGGAAATTAACATTGTTGAAAAAGGGGGCAACTACGGCTGGCGCATAATGGAGGGCTTCCACTGTTATAACCCCTCTTCAAATTGCGACACAACGGGGCTGAAACTGCCAATTTGGGAGTACCGGCACAACTCGGCGGGGGGCTACTCGATCACGGGCGGCTTCGTTTACCGCGGCAACAAAAACCCGCGCCTCTACGGCAAATATATCTACGGCGATTATGTTTCCAAGCGGATTTGGGCGCTTTCTTACACCCCCGGGCAGCCCGTTCAGAATGAAGTGCTGGTTAACAATGCCGGGTTCTCTATCACTTCGTTCGGCGAAGATACCTACAGAAACCTTTATATTATCGACTACTCCGGCAAAATCTGGAAGTTTGTTGAGGATGTCGATGCAATTAACCGGATACCCAACTTCACCGGTGGCAAATTCGCCGCTCTGAAGCAGAACTACCCGAACCCTTTTAACCCATCAACTTCCGTTTCCTTTTTACTGGGGAAAGAAAGCGATGTGAAGGTTGATGTTTACGATATCTACGGCGGATTAGTAAGTGAAATCACAAGAGGGTTCTACCAAGCTGGCGAGTTTATTTTCGGGTGGGAGCCGGGCAAGCTTGCCTCGGGTACATACCTCATCAGAATGACCGCAACCGCAACAGACGGGGCTGTGCAGTCGGAAACCGTTAAAGCTGTTTATCTGAAGTGAGGTAAAATACCCCCGGCGCCCCCTCAACGCTTCTTAAGCAAATCCGCCAAGGCAACATCAGGAAAAATTTCCGAAAATGAGGAGCGGAACCCCCGGCGCCCCCTTAACGCTTCTTAAGCAAATCCGCCAAGGCTGCATCTATTTCCGGAAAGGAGAAGCGGAACCCCGCCTTTTCAGCAGCCACCGGAACTATCCTTTGGCTATCGAGGATTGTGCCCGCCATTTCACCAAATCTTAATTTAATTAAAAACGAGGGCACCTTCATCATCGAGGGGCGCCCGAGCGCTTTGCCCAGCTGAAACGAAAAAACATCCATTGTAACCGGCGTGGGCGATACTCCGTTGAAAATGCCATCCTGTGGGTTATCGATAAGGAAAATGTAGAGGTTAACTATATCCTCGATGTGTATCCAAGGCATCCACTGAGTGCCCGAGCCAACAGAGCCGCCCATGAAATATTTGAAAGGCGCCATCATTTTGGGAAGCGCACCCCCATCGGGCGAAAGTACCACACCGGTGCGCACAACTGAGACCTTAACAGCGTGATTGCGTGCCAGGATTGCCTGTTGCTCCCACGCGCGGCAGACATCGGAAAGAAAACTCTCACCGGGTGAGGCGGTTTCATCCCGCTCTTCATCGCCGGTGTTGCCGTAGTAACCGGTAGCAGAGGAAGAAACGAGGGTTTTCGGTTTTTCTTCCAGAAGTGAAATTGCGTGCACAAGGGCGTCGGTGGTCTGAACCCGGCTATTAAGAATCACCATTTTATAAGGGTCGTTCCATCTGCCCACCACCGAAGCGCCGGCGAGATTGACGAAAGCCTCGGCGCCCTCAAGTTTTTTTGCTATTGATTGGGGGTCTTTATAGTCCCACCGGACAAACTCATTGATGAAAGCCATTCCTCGGGCTTGCACGGGGTCGCGTGTTATGATAACGGGGTTATCGCCTCGTTGGTGTAATTTTTTGGCAAGGCTCTTTCCGATTAAGCCGGTTCCGCCGGTGATTACAATTTTTTTTGACATCGCTGCACTTTCACAATTCCGAAAATCTGTAATGCAATAGTAACAAAATCTTGTATCATTTAATTTCAGTATCTTTGTAAATGCAATTTTTTGCAGCCTTTTCTGCGGGGAGGGGGCTTTTCGTTTGGGTATTATTTAACCGGAGAGGGGAAGTGGCGGGAAGTGTTGCCTTTGGTGCCGGAGGGGGCATGGGGGGAAGTGGTGCCGGGTTTTTCGGAGGGTTTTGCGAACTCACAATTTTAAAACTAAAACACGAGATTATGAAAAAATATAAACTTGCCGTTTTTGATATGGACGGCACACTTTTCGACTCGATCGACACGATTTACAACGCTGCTATTGACACTTTCGAGAAATTAGGGATGAAAAATGTTGAGTTCCCAAGGGATAAATTCTCTGCAAAAATTGGGGGGCACTTTGCTGATATTTTCGAGGAGTTTGGGATAGAAGTACCTGATGTTGAGCACTACATCGATGTTTACAAAGATATCTATTTCAACCACATCGACGATACCAAGTTCTACCCGGGAATACCTGAGTTGCTGACTGACCTTAAAAATTCGGGGGCGCAACTTGCGCTGCTTACAACAAAAAACCAGTTCCAAACCGAAAGAATTGCCGATAAGTTCGGGCTGCACGAGTGGTTTGGCTATTTGATGGGGCGGAAACAGGGCGTGAAAATTAAACCCGACCCCGAGCCGCTTGAGATAATAATTGACCACTTTGCCACTGCCAAAGCTGACACGGTAATGATTGGTGATTCAGAGTTCGATATCGGTTGCGGGCACAACGCCGGCGTTGATACCATAGCCGCCGGATACGGCTACAGAAACCGCGAGTTTCTGCTTCGGCTTAAGCCAACCTTCTTCGCAGCTGATGTGAGTGAACTTCGCCGCCTGTTGTTGGGGTAGCCCCCAAAACTTTTGGTAATTAAAAAACAATTCATTATTTTGGCATAAACAACGGAAAAATTTAATGTGCCGCGCTCTTAGATCGTTCGTATTGCTCGTTTATTTCGCTGCCGGGTTGGTTGTTGCTACCGGCGAGGGATTCCCCCGCTTTGACGACAATGTGATACTGAAATCGGAACAAGGCACACCCCGGACACAATACATCACCACCGCCCGGATTCCGCAACACATCACACCTGCTCCTGCTCCTCTGTTTGATGTGCATTCAGTTTCGGAGATAATCGTGCCACCGGCTACGATGGTGTTCACCGTTGCGCTTGATGAATCCGTTTCTATTTATGAGGAACCGGCGGTTCTTCACCCGACAAATAAGGCGCCCCCTTCAGTCTGACCCTTTCGCTTAAATTTTAATTAATTTCAACTGCTGCCATCCGACGGAGTACACAACCATCTGTTTGAGTGTTCTGCCATCAGACGGGGTACTTAAGCAACCGACGGGATACACAATCACATCCGTGGAGTTTAGCGACCCCCTCACCTGCGGAATATTTGCCCAAAGTTGAGGCTGCCGGTGAGCCACTTAAGGTTGTTCACCCAACGCTAAGGTTGTCGGTTCTTTCGGATTGCCGTTTTGCAGTTGATTGTTCCTAAAAATTTTAAACAAGGATCAGAACAATGTCACAAGAAGAAAAAAAGGATAATTCATCCATTTTTGCGTTAGTTATGTTTAGTGTTCTTGGGCTTGGAGTTTTAGCACTCTTGCTGAAAGTTATTATCGGATTCTAAACAGAGGTATTGCATGAGTACCATTGCGCTCATTACAATGATCACTGCCTGGACTGTGATAATCTCCCTGCTTTCATACTTCCTTTCGAAAGCAATGAGAACACAAAAAAAACCTCAACCGGAAGAGGAGGAAAGTTAATATGTGTTAAGCCCGGGTTTTTTATCAGCCCGGGCTTTTTAATTTTTATCTTTTCCAACCGAAAATTTTCAGGAAGTGTCGGTGATTAAGGTTTTATAAGTAATTATTAGGGTACCGATTGAAAATAACCCCCATTTTCCGCATATTGCAAACCGATTTTTTAAAATTTGCACACCGGAAAAATGACGAATCTACACACCGAAAAACAAACAGGGGAAAAAACCACCAAAACCCCCGAAAAGCAAACAGGAAGAACAGCAACCATAATCGGAATCGGTCTGATTGGCGGATCACTTGCGCTTGACCTTAAAGATTCCGGCTTCTGCAGCCATATTACAGGAGTGGAGGCAAACCCAGAACACGCCGCCGAAGCGAAAAAGCTCGGTTTGGTGGATGAAATTCTGCCCCTTAAAGATGCAGTTAAAAAATCGGAGCTGGTTATAATCGCTGTGCCGGTGGACGCTACCATCCCGGTGCTCAAAGCTGTGCTCGATGAAACTGAAAACCAAATAATCACCGATGTAGGCTCAACCAAAGAGAAAATTGCAAAATCGGTGAAAGGGCACCCGAGGCGGGGCAGATTTGTTCCCTCGCACCCGATTTGGGGGACGGAGTTCAGCGGTCCCTCGGCGGCGGTGCGCGGCGGATTCAGTGGAAATGTTACCGTAATCTGCGATAAAAACGAGTGCGACCCCGACTCCCTCGCCGGAATTGAAGCTATGTACGACGCTATCGGCATGAAGAAAATCTATATGGATTCCGTCAGTCACGATGTGCACGCAGCCTATGTAAGTCACATTTCCCACGCCACTTCATTTTCGCTGGCGCTTTCAGTGCTCGAAAAGGAAAAGGAAGTGGATACGATCTTTCAGCTTGCGGGCGCGGGTTTCGAAAGCACAGTGAGACTGGCAAAAAGTAACCCGGAAACCTGGGTGCCGATCTTCATGGAGAACCGGGAAAACCTGCTGGATGTGCTGGAAGAACAAATTGAACGGCTGCTGGAAATGAAAGAATGCCTGAGGCATAACGATACCAAACGGCTGAAATCACTTATGAAAAAAGCGAACGAAATTAAAAAAGTGCTGAAAAAGTGATTTTTTTAACCAAAAAATTAAAAAAAGGCGACAATTCCGCAAAAAATATCTTGTTTTGAATTAATCTATCACCTATATTTGTACCCTATGAACACGAAAAAAGCCACAAACTGCTACTTTTACTTTTACTGGTACTTTACCGGTCACGGGTGGCTGTTGTAGAATCGTGTCGTTTAAGATTAGAGATTTTAAGATACCACCCGGCAAATTGAGCCGGGTTTTTTGTTTTAAACTAACTTTTTGACTAACATTAACAAACAGAAACACAAACAGACAAGCACAATGGTACAGTTATTACAGAAAAAGCCCCTGATTATTTCGGGCCCTTGCAGTGCAGAAACTGAAGAACAAGTTATTGAAACAGCCACTCAACTGGCAAACACCGGCTTCGTGGATATTATGAGAGCCGGTATCTGGAAGCCCAGAACCCGTCCCGGCACATTCGAGGGCGTGGGAACCAAAGGGCTGCCGTGGTTGCAGCAGGCAAGAAAGATAACCGGCATTCCGCTTGCTGTCGAAGTGGCTACGAGCAAACAGGTGGAGGATGCACTTCACTTTGATGTTGATTTCCTCTGGATCGGTGCCCGCTCTGTTGTTAACCCGATGAGCGTCCAGGAGATTGCAAACGCCCTGAAGGGAACAAAAGTGCCCGTTTTCATCAAAAACCCAATGAATCCCGATATCGAACTTTGGAGCGGCGCTGTCGAAAGAATTGCCAACGCAGGCGTTGAAAATATCGGGCTGATTCACAGAGGCTTCAGCACATACGGGCATTTTGAGTACAGAAATGCTCCCATCTGGCACCTCGCTATCGAAATGAAAAGGCGCTATGCCGAGCTTAAAATGATCTGCGACCCTTCACACATCGCCGGCAGACGCGACCTCCTGAAAGCCGTGGCGCAGAAAGCGATCGACCTCGATTTTGACGGGCTGATGATCGAAGTGCATAACGACCCTGACCATGCGTGGAGCGATGCAAAACAGCAAATTACCTCCTCGGCGCTTGTCGAAATGTTCGGGCAGTTAGTCTGGAGAAAAAGCGAAGTAAATCCCGAAGACGGGACGCAAATTGAGCAGTTCAGAAGCGAAATTGACCAAATTGACGACGAGTTGATGCAGCTTCTTTCGCAGCGGATGGAACTTTCGGCTAAAATTGGCGCCATTAAAAAAGAGCACAACATGACCATCCTGAGACCCGGCAGATGGAACGAAGTTTTCGAAAAAGGGATGAGGCTCGGCAAAAGACTGGGCTTAAGCCACGAGTTCCTCACCGGTTTCCTTGAAGCCGTTCACATGGAAAGCATCAACCACCAAAACCGCGTGATGAATGCGTGAGGTGGGGGCTGCCGGTGACGAATGCGTGAAATGAGGGGCTGCCGGTGATGAATGCGTGAGGGGGGGCTGCCGGTGATAAATGCGTGAGGTGAGGGGCTGCCGGTGATGAATTGGTGCCGATTGCCGCCTCAAGTTTTTACCGGCTTAACAATTCAATTAAGCTGCCCGTCCCAATCAGGTGGGCGGTGCCGACAACGATAAGATATTTTTTTGGAGCGGAAGCCGCAAGTTCTTCAATTTTCTGAGCCCATTTTTTGTTTCTGTCCAAAAGGAAGATGCGATTAAACTGATTATTTTGCGTCATCGGGTCATCGTCCAGAACCTTGCCAAACTCCGAGATGTTCCCGCTTTGGAATGCGGATAAAATATCGTCCAAATCCGAGGCTAACGAGTCGATTCTGTCAAAAATTGAAAGCGCCATTTCAAACTGCGTGTCATAATCCAGACTGTCGAACAGGCTGATTTGGAACTCGACCGTCTCGAAACCGCCGGTAGGTTTATTGAATTTCTGCGCATAATCATAAACCTTGTACTCAGTGCCGGGTTCCGCCGCCACTTCCTGTTTCATAGCAGCCACCGACGCAGCAGAAAACGCACCGAAAATCGGTTTATAATGCTTCATCACGCTCCAAGCCAACCCTGCCTTTTTGAACCTTTCTTTCAGAATTTTAACCTTATCCGGCTCATAAATATCCTTTAGGGATTTGCCGTCCGGAAGCCTCATCAGCGGCAAAATCCTGAAAGTAAGTTGTGGGTCGGTCATATCCTTCATATCCACTTCAAAAAAAATTTCATCCGCCCACTCAATCAAACTTTTCACAGTATCGGAAAGCTCCATCCCCTTTGCAACATGAATGCTCCCCATAATCTGAAATGTCGCCGCCCCCTTTTTCACCGTAAACAAATAATCGGAAACTTTTGCGCTATCCCCCGGCTGTTGCGCCGCAATTTCCTCTTTTGATGCGTGTGTGCTGCCACCCGGCAGTTGTGCGATATTTTGCAGGGTGTCCAGATAATACGAGCCTTGCGCTTTTTCCCCATGCAGTTGCGCAGTAATTTGACCGGCTTGTCCCTGCGCGCTACACGGAAGGCACAACAACAACAACAAAAGCGTAAATAATCTAAAAGTTTTCATAACAATTTATCAATGGAAAATCAATTCTGTAAAAAAAATCTGCATTTATGTTGGACACTGTATCCGTAAAAATTTATTCCGTTTTTGGAATTTTTTCGGTTAGATGCGACCTGTAAAAATTCCACAAACAAAGATAACTTTGCAGAATTAAAATAGAGCAAAAATAAAAGTTGCAAAAAAATCACCGGTAAATATACGCCAAAACAGCAATTCCACTTTTAAACAGAATATTGTTAGAATTTTTGCAAAATAATCTTCAACCTCTTTTCGCATCCCTCGCTTGAGCCAAGATTTTTTCAGCTTTCAAAATGAAAATCTGTAAACGATTAATAACTTAACACAAAATTTCTAAAATTTGTTTATTGGATTTAAATTCAAATTTGTAAATTGACAACCGTAATAATTTATTTTAAACTTCGCAGGTTCTAACAGAGTTGACTTTAAAATTCCAATATGAAGTTCGTGATCCAATTTATGGATTTATACCTTTTACTGAATTAGAAAAGTTGGTTATAGAACAACCGGCTTTTCAAAGACTTAGAAGGATTTCCCAACTTGCGTTAACCCACTATGTTTACCCCGGTGCAACTCACACCAGGTTGTCACATTCTTTGGGGGTGATGCACACTGCATCTCTGATGTATCAATCGGTCGTTGAGTCAAGTGGTGAAGATTTAAAACGAGAGTTTTATTTTGATGACTCATCTCTAAGCAGAATGCATCAAATAGTTCGATTAGCCGCTTTGTTACACGATATCGGGCATAGCCCTTTCTCTCATGCTTTAGAATCGGTTATGCCAAAAAACAAGAAGACGGGTGAACAGTATAAACATGAGGACTATACCATAGCAATTATTAATAAAATTATTGGAGATATTCCAAAAAATAGTCCTCATCAAATAAGCAAAGAATCGATTACCGATCTGATTGATCGAAAAGGGTTAGAACTAAAAAGTTTCGCTCTCTTCTTTAAATCGTTAATCTCGAGTCAGTTAGACGCTGATAGGGCTGATTATTTATTAAGAGATTCTTATCATTGTGGTGTGAAATATGGCGTTTATGACCACCCAAGATTGGTTAATTCTATTACTTTAGGGTTTGATCAATATAATAACCCATTCATCGGAATAAAAGAGGAAAGTTGGCAATTAGCTGAAAGTTTGGTCTTAGCCAGATATTGGATGCATTTTTATGTCTATCTTCATAAAACACGCAGAATTTTTGACTATCATTTAGAAGAAGCAGTCAAATATATTTTTCAGGATAAAAATCTTCCTGCTCCTAGTTCTTTAAATAAATATATTGAATTAGATGATGGTAGTATCTGGGAAAAGTTAAAAAAGAATAAAAATAATGTTCATTGTAACGCGATTTTAAATAGAGATCATTTTAGGTTACTTTACTCTAACAGTAAGGTAGATTCTGATTATGAGAATACTAAATTCTCTAAAATTATTGATAAATTAGAAGAACAAAATATCGAGTATTTTATTGATTCTTTTTCATCAAATTTCTATAAAACTGAAACAGACAAAAAACCTGATAATGCGGATTCTTATTTCGACCCTAAAGAAATTTACATTGTTGATGCTGAAAGAAATATTACCCCTTTAGCTGAAAAATCAACTTTTTTATCAAAATTAACAAAGGAAATAAGTTTTAAAAACATTTATGTTGCCCCAAAGAACAAAAAAGAGGCAAAAAAAATAATTGGTGAACTAAAATGAAATACAACTATAAAGTGCAATATCTTAAAGAGTTAATTAATTTTTTACAGGCTAATGACCCTTCTGGTGAAATTGGCAGAACGAAAGTTCAAAAATTATTATTTATTCTTGATCAAAAATATAACTTAGGATTTAACTTCACCCTTTATCATTACGGGCCTTACAGTTGGGATGTATCACACCTTCTTCAGTTTGCTGTTAATCAAGAGCTAATTACTGAAGTATGGAACCAAGCAACAGGTTATAAAATATCGCCGACTAATAATTTGGATAATGTTGAAACGGAAGAAGGGATCAAAGAAAATATCGAAAACACTATCTCCGGTTTTTTAAAGTACAATGTTAAAGATTTAGCAATTATAGCTACCGGACTGTTAATTCGTGAGGGGACAAAAAAGAATTTGGACGAAATCGCTCAGATGGTTCATAATATAAAACCGGGTTCTGATCTCAATAAAATTAAATCTCTTCTTAACGAACAGATTACATGATCCGGAAAGAATGAAGATTGCGGAGAGTTTTGTGTTATTTAAATGGGAGTACGAAGTGGTCCTTCGGATGCGAGTTTTTCATAACCGAGATTTTCTGCGATTTCTGATTCTCTCATTGCCTCGAGAGAATTTTTTATCAGGTTGTTAATCACATTATCATTATCCCTTAGGCGGGCTTCTGCTTTAATTCGTCTCGGTGGCGATGTTTGTTAATTACACCATTATTCTCTCTCAGTTTTTCATGGGTTTTTGCCCGTATAAATTCTTTTTGAAATTGGTCAATAACAACATGTGTAAGTTTAATGGTAGTTTTTCTTAAAAATTGATACTGTGTGCAATAACAAGAAAATAAGGGTAGATACTCCCCACCTACAATCCGAATTTTAAACCAATTACATAATATCCTGAACAGTCTCAAATTTCCTGCATTCCCTCCTACAATCCAAAAAAAATTCACACTTGAGAAATTATCACACAACTTTCCTTCATTTTTTTATTCCTAATAAAACACTAAATTAAACTTAATTAATTGCATTTTAAAAGGTTACATAACATGAGTACTATTCTTTCTACTGAGTTATTATCACTTCTTCACCATGTGGAACTAAATAAGAGCGGTTGGTGGGAAGAATCTGTCCAAAGTTTCATTTCAGTTGCTTTTATTCAAAATGGAAATGCCTGGATGGTAGATTCTGAAATTATACAATTTTTGACCGAAAAACTTGAACTACAGATTGATCAAGATCGTATCAAAAAACAAATTGAAGTTATGTTGTCTAAGAAAATGCTGAAATATTCAGATGGAAAATTTAATTTATCAATAACTTTTTATTCAGAATACTCAGAAAATTATCAACAACAATTAGATGTAGAAAATAAAGCAAAGAAATGTTTTTTTGAAATTAGTCGGCTCATCGATCAACAAACAGACCCCGAACAACTATGGAGTGAGTTTAATAATCAACTTTTAAATCCTTTGATAAAAGAGAGTGGCGTAAAAACTATTGAGATAATTACAGGGGCAAATTCACACTCTTTCGAAGAATTTAGTCGATTCACGAATTATCTTTCCAAATATGCTGAGAAAAAAACTAAGATTCAAGAAATTTTGGTTAAATTCTTAAATTCTAAAGATGAAAATGTCCATAAATACTTGCTTACAAGGTTAAGTGCTTACTTTTTCCTTGCGGCTACAAATTTAGATACCGGAACAATAGACCATATTTATTCTCTTTCAAAAATGCAAACAAATCTTAAAGTATTCGTTGATACGAATTTCTTGCTTAGTTTACTCGATTTGCATGATAATCCGTTAAATGATGCTTCAAACTCTCTAAAAACGTTGGTAAATGAGATTAATAAAAAAGTGAATGTAAAATTCTTTATTCTTCCAATTACAATCAGTGAATTTCAAAATTTAATAAAAAAAATCAGTGAACGATTACGAGAGCTAAACCCGCAACTCAACCAGGCAATTGCTTTAGAAGAAAATCCAAATATTAGTGGTTTAATAAAACGCTATTACCAAAAATGCCGTGAGAAAAATTCGATAATAAAAATTGATGATTATTTTGGACCATATTTAAACAATTTTAGTTCTGTTATAAGAAACAAAGGATTGGAAATTTATCAGGTTGATTTATCAGAATATGAAACTGACAGAAAAGTTATTGATGATATTGACTTTCAGATAAATTACCGTTTCAGTAAATCTGAAAAAGAGGGTAAATTTTATGGTTGGTCTGAAGAACAAAAAGAAAATGAAAAATCTATTATGCATGGTAAATTTAACCATGATTGTCAAATTTGGCATTATGTTAATGATCTAAGACCGGAATATATAGATTCAATAAAAGAGGTCGAACATTGGATATTAACTTTAGATTTTAATTTCTTAGAATTTGATCGAATTAAGCTTATTCAGATGAATAAGAAGATTGCCACATGTCTTCACCCTAAAGACTTTATAGCATTACTACAATTTTGGGTCCCTCGGACACAAAAACTTGAAGATGCAATTTTAGGTAACATTCAATTACCGTTATTATTTAAAGAGATTGATATTAATAAAGAAAAAGCAATAATACAAATTCTAGAAGCTATTTCACATTTTGAAAACAGCGAAGATTTCAGTCCCGAATTAGTAGCTGAAATTTTAACCGAAATCGCTCTTAAAGGTAAAATTATCCAAAGTAATTCAGTTGAAGTAAATGTTCAATTAATTCAGTCGGAAATACTACAAAAGTACGATTCATTAAAGGAATCGCATCAAAAAGTCAACAAAGAAAATGAAACATTTAGAAAAGAATTAAAAGAATTAGAACAATCGATTAATGAGAATATCTCTCGTTCTTTAGGACGTCGGAGAAATTATCATATTGATGGGATGATTGAACGGAAAAAGATACAAATTCAAGAAATCACCATTAGGATTTCTGACAAAGAAGAATTAATCAATCGAGCAAACAAAGAATATATTCAAACCCGAAAACAAATAAAACATAGGATATTATCTATCTTTAAGGGAGCAACATATTTAGAATTATTAAGAGATAAAATTCAGAAGAAATATTACAATAAAAATGAAATTGACCTTTTAAAATTAGAAGAAGCTTCGCTTAAAAAAGAATATGATGAGCTTCAAGAATTGAATAAAAATGAAAATATTATCATTTTTTGCGAAAATACAGATTCTGAATTATTGAATGATTTAGGCTATCAGGGTATTTATTTCTCACCAGTAAAGAATAGTAACGAAGTTTTTATCAAGACAAGAGCAAATAACACATTTTTTGGGTTGCGTGATCGTGATTTTTTGATCGACGAGGAAATTAATAAGATTAGAGAACTCCACCCAAATTTGCAGATTTTAGAATATTACTGTTTAGAAAATTATCTATATCACCCTGAAAATCTTAACAGCCTTGGTTTAGAAAACTTTACAATAAACGAATATCTTAACGAATTAATCAATCAAAAGAAAAATAAAATAAAGAAGATCATACTGAACATAAAGAATTCTCGCAGCTCGTATGAAGAGTTTAAATTACC
Organism: Ignavibacteriaceae bacterium; assembly: GCA_008933765.1. GTDB lineage: Bacteria > Bacteroidota > Ignavibacteria > Ignavibacteriales > Ignavibacteriaceae > UTCHB3. Next base: position 212,666 of record WBUK01000004.1, read on the forward strand.
CCAAGAAAAAATTAAACAGAATGAAGAAATATTGTTCGAATATTTGGAATCAGATGATATTGAAAAATTTCTCAAAGCCTTTAGTCTAAAATCTGAATTTGATAAATCTTGTTTGTCTAAGTACAATCTTAATAAAAAAAAATTGGCTTCAACACGATGGTTTAAAAGTAGGATCGATAAACTTCTTGAGTCATTGGAACTCTCAGATAGTTAAATTTAATTCGAATTAGTGTCCCATTTAATATTCCGAACACTGAACCAAAACAGATTTAATTCTATATCAATTAACTTAGTTAATCAACAATTAAGATTGAACAGCTACAGTTTATAATTCTTCGGAAATCTCCGGCAGTGTTTTTTCAAATTCTATTTGAAGGAATTTCAGATATGTCCGGTTCGTTTTAGTCAGAGATATTGCTTATTGACACCAATTTTTAGCGGCGTTATCTTTAAGTTTTACTTCAATATCTTCTCGCTCCTTTTTTTCAATTATCCGGTTAGTTCATCACTTGTAATAGCAATAAAATCAGTGAGGCAATTTCTAATATTCGCATTGTTTTACCAAATATTTATCGTAAGATTCAAATCTATTTTCGTGGCTTCCCATTATTTTAATTTAATTTGAAAGGCACTGATCAAACCATCTTCTGCTCTTTTTCGTACATCGATTAAATCGGCATCAGTTGCCATTGTTTTAGGAATCTGCAAAGAAAACTCTAATTCTTTACCTGATTCGATATCTACACGGTAGTAACCGGGCAAAGGTTTACCTAAAATTTCGCCATTTTTTAGAATAAAAATATCTTCACCACTCAAAATAAAAGGTTCAAAACTTGTGTTTTTTATTTTAAGTTTCAAACTTGAGTGATATAAGTTAGTGGTATCATACGATATTACTGTCAGTTTGATTGTTAACTTTCGTAAAATTTTTGTTGATGTAAGACCCTGCGCACCCAAATACTGATATGAAATATTAAATTCTTTATTTGGCATTGTTACACTTGGTGTAAGTTTTGAAGAATCAATTTTCACCTCAGGTTTTACCGTAACTTTGACTTCTTCTTTGCAACCAAATATGAAAATGCCAACTACAACTACAGAAAGGTAAATCAAGATTTTCATTACTTCATTCCTTTTATATTTTATTGATGATTATGTTGTGTATGATGATTTTGAAAGCAGCCTTTCATTCTTAAGTTAAGTAAAAATTGCCGACGATTGAATTATGACTAAGACCAAAAACAAAATTACCAAAATTATTTTCGATTAAAAAATTCTCCAGAACTCTGTTTCATTTTTTCATTACATAGTTTGTACATTTCTAGATTTTTGGGGGGAATAAGCCCGTTACCATTCAACGCCCTCCATCATTTCTTCAAGTGCGGCTTGTACCCGTTCATCGGGATCGTGTTGCAGGGTTGCATACAAGGAAAATATATCAACTGTGCCGCCATCTGATAAGGGGCGGGGGTTATATTTCCAGATTTCAAGTTGAAAATCCGCATCTTCTTGGAAATCAGCTATTTCAAATTTGCCCGGAACCCGAGCCGGAGACTTATGGGTATCTTCTTTGAAATCAACCGTCTCAAAATTGTCTTGAATCTGAACCCGAGCCGGAACCTTAGGGGTGCCTTCTTTGAAATCAACCATTTCAAAATTGCCGTTTTTAATCATTTTTTCAAATTCACGGTTTCTGCACGCATAGGTTTTCACGGCGTCATCGGCAAGCATGCTGTATTTGGAAAGTGCCGTTACGCCCGCTTCGGGTAGTTGAAGCACGGTTTTTTTCGTTTCTCCGACCATAAATTTAACGGATGCCACCGGGTTAAACAGATACTGTCTTCCTTTTTCCCAAATCGTTTTGCGATCGGCTGCAAGTTGCGGAATTTTTTTGCGCCCGTCGGAAATTCTTCGCACCAATTCCTTATTTTCAAGTTCCTGCAAAGCCCGCGAAACGCTCATGTTCGAGTACCCAAGTTTTTCGGCAATTTGCCCGGGGGTGGTTGTTCCGGAATGATTTTGCAGAAGAAAGATGAAAACCTGCTGCGCCACAGGGGTGAAGTGGTGCTTCGGTTCACTGATCTGCTGACCTCTGTTGCGAATGCTTATCATAAAATCGGGGAGATACGCCTGCCTGCCGGGGATGATAAACTGAACCCTGTATTTTATCAGACGAAACGCTTCAACAGTAGTGAGCGCCTCGGTGCAATATATTACTGGTTTGTGCAGGAACCGAAGAATTGCCTCAACCGATTTTTTGATTTCATAAGGGGTGAGGCGCGTTTTTCTTTTATCGAATGCAAACAGCACCTTCGTGTTGAATAATTCACCTTCAACAATTTGAAACCTCTGAAGCAAATAGAGTGGCAGCTTTTTCGCACCGGCTTTGTACCCAAAGTTCGGCTGAACTCCAAAAGTTATTTTCAGATAATTGTTAACGGTTGCAGAAAGTTGCATTTTGGTTCTTAAATTTTGTAACATTTTATTTGCATATATAACATTTAAAATGTTACTATACAAATTTTATGTTAAAATATTGATATATATGGCGATTATAGATTCATTTAATAGTTTAGAACTAACGAATCGGACTGCTTTTCGATTTCTCAAAAGCGTTCAAAATTAACTAATCGGTGAGCAGGCGGCGGACTACTGTTCCCGGGTGGAATCTACACAGGTTTTTATGCCGGCACCTGTTATGAAAATATAAACTGCTAATGGCAAAGTCAACGGGCGGAATCTACACACGCTGCTATGCCCGCGGCGTAGGGGGTAGGTGAAAAGTTAAACGCTTTCATAAATTTACTGCTGTTGAAGATATAGTCGTATTTTGTTTGGTAGGTCATTTCAACCATTTCCATAACAGTGGGTTGAAAGATGCCGGCGAGGCGCAGCATTGCGTTACCGAGCACCTGAATTTTGGGTTCGACCCCAAGCAGCCCGGCTGTTAATCGCACCATTTCCTCTGCTGTTATTTTGTGGGTGTCGGTGGGTGCGTGCCAGACTTGGTTGTAGGCATCGGGCGTGTTTCCCACCATTGCGGTTGCTTTGGCTGCATCGGGGGTGTATGTGAAAGAGTGAATTGCCGCCGGATTGTTCATCCACATCGCCTTTTTACCTTTTACCATGTTGTTCAGAACAAGCAGGTTATAGAGCGAGCTTCCCACCCGAGGCCCATAGAAATCAGCCGCTTTAACCACGGCAGCCTGCAAATTCCCTTTCGTATATTCATCGTTGAGCCGGATGTTAAGCTTCGCCCGCACTTCTCCTTTTTTACTGCACGGATTTAAGGGGGTTTCTTCGGTCATTTCGCCCTCAACTTTTCCGTAGGAATAAACATTATCGAAAAAAACGAGCTTTGCTCCCTCTTCTTTGCACGCAGAAAGCACATTTTCAAGCACGATGCCCCACTGCTGTTGCCAGACTTTGGCTGAATATTTAAGTCCGGCTACCAGATATACAATTTCTGAGCCTTTAACGGCAGCGCGGGTTGACTCTTTATTCAAGAGATCGAACTTGAGAACCCGGTCAGTTTCGTTAATTTTTTTGGGATTTCTGGCAGCAATTCTGATTTTATCGGTATAGGCGGTAAGTTCCCTCGCCAAAGGTTCGCCGATAGCGCCCCCGCCACCGAGAATTGTCTGATATTTTTCCGACATTTGCGATTCCTGTTTGTATTGTTGTTAGTTTGGTATAATTAAACCCTGAACACCGTCTGTTCGATTGGATAACTCACCCGAATTCTTGACTTTTTTGTTTGCACAATACACAAAAATGACAAATAAAGGAAGTGTCGCCCGGGTTTAATTTCTGCCGTTTTTCTGAAATTGGTTAAGCGAAAATAAGCCCCTCCACCGATAGAAAGCCCTGCACTTTTGAAGACCGGTAAAAAAATGATATAAACGGTGAGTTTTTAATCAAAATTGATTCTTCCTGAAGCCGGCACTTCCGCCGGTTATCAAACAAATACACTTACACAAAAAAACAACCGGCCACAAAAAACACCGCCGAGGCAAACCCCTACCCCACTCCACTAC